>SECP01000071.1 GCA_004193285.1 Myxococcales bacterium
TCGCCCTCGACGTCGATGTCCAGGCTGTCTTCCGGCTCCGCCCGCCGCACCGCCTCCGCCCGCAGCACCGGCAGCGCCGGCGGCGCCTCGAAGCGGATCCGAAACGGAATCTTGGCCGGCACTGCTTCGCCGTCGCGCGTCGCCGGTTGGAAGCGTAGCTGCTGCGCAGCCGCGATCGCCGATTGATCGAAGTCGGAGCCGCCGGAGCTCGCGACCGCGACGTCCGTCACGACTCCAGCCGCGTCGAGCGTGAGCACGAGCCCGACCTCTGCGCTCTCACCGCTCTCGAGCTTGCTGGCTGGATATTCGGGCTGGCTGGCGGTGGTGAGCTTGGGTGGAGTGAGCGTGTGCTCGTTGGCGGTTGGAGGCGCGTCTTGAGCGTGAGCGGCGCGCGTCGCGCAGAGCGCCAGCGCGGCGGCGGCGATGAAGCGGAGTCGATGCATGGCGCACGGCCAAGAGCAAGGGCCGCGCCAATGACTTTTCTCGGAAACGGTCCGTCCGAACACTTAGAGAGCGGTCGCGAAACGTGACCGCGTGGGGCGGACGCTTGCCCTGGGCGGGGCCGGACACGTGTCCTCTCGCAGGGCCCACGAAGCCGGACAGTGCAGCTTTTGTGCAGGAAAACCACCATGACAACGCTGGCACGGGGCGTGCTGATGCGTCGCCTCCAAGGAGACCTTCAGCCCTCATGAACATCGTCGAACGTTCCAAGATCGTCCTGCTCGAGATCGGCGCCTCGCCCATCATGTACCTGATGCTCGCGCTCAGCGTCGTGAGCGTCGCCATCATGGTCGAGCGCTCACTGTTCTTCTTTCGGGTACGTGAGAACTTGCAGCGGCTCGCCCGTGACCTGGCGCTGGCGCTGGACCGCGGCGACGTGAGCTCGGCGCGGCAGCTGGTAGAGACGTCGCGCTCGGCCGAGTCGGCGATCGTCGCCGCGGGCTTGTCGCGGATCGAGCATGGCGCGGCCGCGGTGGAAGAGGCCATGTCCGGCGCCAGCGCGGTGCAGCGCATGCGCCTCGAGCGGCGGCTCGGTTTCCTCGGTACACTGGGCAACAATGCGCCGTTCGTCGGCTTGCTCGGCACCGTCATCGGTATCGTCCAAGCTTTCGATCATCTGCAGGTGGCGGGCGCCGCAAACGGGAGCGGCGGCGCCATGAACGACGTGATGGGCGCCATCGCGGAGGCGCTGGTCGCCACCGCCATCGGTCTCGTCGTCGCGATCCCGGCGGTGGCCGCGTTCAACGCCTTTCAGCGGCGCATCAAGGGCACCCTCGGCAACGCGGAGGCGCTGCGTCACATCGTGCTTTCCTACGTCAAAGCCGTGCCCCGAAGCTCGGATCGGGCCTCTGCGCCCGAAAAATCCGGGGAAGCGGAGAACGTCGTGCCCTTCGAGCAGCTGCGCGCCAGCGCGCACTGAGAGGAGTCAGCCATGGCCAGCGTCCAAAATACCGACGACGAAATCACGGGCATCAACGTCACGCCGCTGGTGGACGTCACGCTCGTCTTGCTCATCATCTTCATGGTCACCGCCAAGCTGATCGCCGGCCAGGGTATCCCGTTGGATCTACCCAAAGCCAAGACCGCGGGCGCAACTCAGACCGTGCTCAACGTCGCGATCGACGCCCAGGGCTCGGTCCTCGCCAACGGCAGCAAAGTCGGTAGCGACGCGGAGCTGAAGCTCCGGGCCGCAAGCGCGCTAAAAGACAACCCGGAGCTGCGCACGGTCATCTCCGCCTCCGCCGCGGCCACTCACGGCAAGGTCATGCACGTGCTGGATACGGTTCGAGACGCGGGCATCACGAAGGTCGCCTTTGCCGCGGACAAGGTCGCGGCGTCTCCTTGAGGTCTCACATGTCGCCTTCCTTCGCTCCCGCGCAGGTCACCCCCCTCGTCGCCGAAATTTTCGATACCGCCGCGCCGCGCCGCGCTTTGGGAGCCTTGGGCTGGGGAGTCGCGATCGGCGCGCACCTCCTGGCCGCAGGCCTCGCGCTCTCGGAAGAGCGTCGCCCTCCGCCCGCGCCTCCTCCGCTCGAGGTGGAGCTAGCGCAGCCCGAGCCTCCACCTCCGCCGCTACCCGAGCCGGTCGTCACCCCTCCGCCCGCGCCGGAGCCTCTCCTCGCCCCCACGCCGGTGGCGAAGGCGGCCGCGGCTCCGCCCGCGCCCGCGCGCGTGGGTGCGCTGCTCACCGCCAAGGCAGACCCGTTGCCGGACAAGGCGGCCGACGAGCCCGTGGACTTCACGAACGATCCGAGCCTGGTCGGCTTCGGCTCGGGCGTGGTGGCCATCGGCGGCAAGGCGCAGGTCGGGGCGAAGAACGCGGCGCTCTCCCCCGCGCCGGCGTCCACCGGTACCCGAGGCGTTGCGCAGGCCGGTGGGGAGTCCCTCACTCCGGCCTCGGACCTCAGCAAGAAGCCGGGGTTGGGCGAGACCGACCCCTGCCGCGGCTTCTTCCCGAGCGGAGCGGAGGACGACGTCGCGACGGCCGCGGTCATGGTGACCATCCGCCGATCGGGGGCGGTGGGCAGCGTGCAGATCCTCTCCGAGTCTCCTCCCCGGCAGGGTTTTGGCGCCGCCGCCCGCAACTGCATGGCCGGAAAGCGTTTCAGTCCTGGGCTCGACCGAGATGGCCAACCAACCGCAACGGCGATTCGCGTCAATATTCGATTCACTCGCTGATTGCGGCAAGGCCCTGGGGTTAGCCCGGACGCTTCCGGTTTCCGGGCCTACGGGCGGCTTGTCGTGGTCGCGAAGTGGCGTGGTATCGTCGCGCGCGCTGACGATGACCGGTTCCCCCTCTACACCGCCTCGAGGCTCGAGCGAGAGCAGCGGTCGCATGGCTGGTGAGTACCGGCTTTTGCGCAAGCTGGGGGAGGGCGGCTTCGGGGCGGTCTACGAGGCAGAGCATCCTTTGCTCAAGCGCCGCGCGGCGGTGAAGGTGCTTCACCGCGTGGCGGACCGAGATTCGGACGCGGTGCAGCGCTTCATCTCGGAAGCGCAAGCCGTCAATCAAATCCGCAACCGGCACATCGTCGACGTCTTCTCGTTCGGCAAGCTGAGTGACGGCCGGCACTTCTACGTGATGGACTTGCTGGACGGAGAGCCGCTGGATCGCTGGCTCAAGCACCACGGCCGCATGGAGGTCTCGACCGCGCTTCAGCTGCTGTCGCCCATCGCGGACGCGCTGGACCTCGCCCACGGCGCGGGCATCGTCCACCGCGACCTCAAACCGCAGAACATCTTCTTGGCTTGGGACTTCGGAGGCGACACCGTCCCCAAGCTGCTGGACTTCGGGATGGCGAAGCTGCTGGGGGAGTCCACCGTGCATACGGTCAGCGGGACCCCCATCGGTACGCCGCTGTACATGTCGCCGGAGCAGGCTCGCGGTGAGCGCGTGGACCAACGGTCGGACGTCTACGCGCTCGGAGTGCTGTGCTTCGAGCTGCTCACCGGGCAGCTGCCGTTCACGGGCGACACCACGGTAGCGGTGCTGATGGCTCACATCATTCAGTCGCCGCCTCGCCCCTCCGAAGTGTGCCCGGAGCTCTCTCCGCTGCTGGACGCGCCGCTCCTGCGCATGCTGGAGAAGGACCCCCAGCAGCGCCCAGGCGGCGCCGGCGAAGCCATTGCCGCCCTCCGGAGCGCCGCGCTGCAAGCCGGGCTAGCGCTGTCGGAGTCCCCGCTCCACTTGCCCCGCCCCGAGCCCAGCGCACCCGGCGAGCAGCTGCGCGGAGAGCCCGACACGCTGCTGGACGACGGCGCCCCGACCGAGTCGGACCGGGGCCCCCAAGCGGTGTCTGCAACCAGCAGCGGTCGGCCGCTGTGGCCGTTCGCGCTCGGGCTCATCCTGCTCGGCATCTTGCTGGGCGTCGTGGTGCTTCGCTCGCCGGCTGCGCCCGCGGTAGCGCCAGCGGCCGTATCGCCGCCTGCGGTAGTAGACACGGCCCCCCCCATCGTCAGTCCGGAGCCGAGCATGGCGCCCTCCGCGTTGACCGCGGCGCCCGAGCCTTCGGCGTTGCCGAGCGCCTCCGCCCCCGCGCGGTCCGAGCTCAAGCGGCCCAAGCCGGCCTCGCCGCCGAGCGCCCCCGCTCGGATCCCGACGGACTTGGAGAATCCGTTTTGAGGCGCGTCACCCTCGTGGCCGCGCTGCTCGGCGTTCTGACCGGCTGCACCAACTTTCCCACCGTCCAAGAAGGCGCTTGCGGCAACGCCGTGCTCGAGGAAAAGGAAGACTGCGACACCTTCGCGGACGGCAACCCCGGTGCGGTGTGCCGCGCACCGGGCTCGCTCAACGCCTGCCACTTCGATTGCACGGAGGGGTTGGACGGCAAGCGCCCCGCGTGTCCCCCGCACTTCGGTTGCTCGCTGGACGGCGTCTGCCGCCGCGCCACTTACGACTTCGAGGAGCCGGAGGCGCTGTCCTCGGAGCTCTCGTCTTGGGTCTCTACGCTCGACTTCGACGGTGACGGTAGACAAGAAATCCTCAGCGCAGAGCCGAGCGATCAGCTCCAGCAGGCGCGCTTCCGGCTCCACTACTTCGGTCGCAATGGCCGTCTGGACGAGACGCGCGTCTTCCCGCGTCCGGCGAGCCGCCCCGTCGTACGCAAGCTGGAGGATGGTGGGGCCGAGGACCTGGTGTTCACGAACTTTCAGATCGGTATGGTGCGGGGACGCGAGGACCGCGCGTTCGTCCCGGCTACGTTCAGCTCGTACATCGTCGACGGAGACCTTCGCACCGTCTCGGTGAGCGAAGACCAGGTGGATAGCTGGCTCGGGCTGATCGCGATCACGACCGTCGCAGGAAAGACGGGTGTTTACGTGCCCTCCGCGGACGGCAGGCTCACCTTCAACCGAGCCCTCCCCCGGCCCATCTCGGACCTGGTATCCGAGCCGCTCACGGCGGACCTGGTGACGACGCCGGACTCGCCATGCACGGAGGTGGTGCTCGCCTTTCGCGACGCGCGTGAAGCGCACATCCTGGACGTGTGCGACCTCGGTCTGGACCCGCTCGCGGGCGACGTCACGTGGCGTCGGGATTTTCGCGAGCAAACGGTGTCGCTCCCCGCTGGCCGAGGCATCGATAGCCGTCCGATCGCGGCAGACGTGAACGGAGACGGTCACCTGGACCTTCTGCTCGGCTCTGCCGGTGAGACCTTCGTCGCCTACGGTGACGGCGAGCAGCTAGAGGCTCGCGCGTCCCGATTGGAGCTGGCGCTTCAGGGCGCGGAGGGCGGCGTCTACACGCTCGAAACGCCGCTCGCCGCCGGTGACCTCACCGGGGACGGCGTGGCGGACTTCGTGCTGCCGAGCGCGATTTTCGGCTCGAGGACGTCGCGCATCGACGGCAGCACCGTCTACTTTCAAGCCTTCCTCAACCGGTCGCTCCCCTGGACGACGGCGTTCGTTGGAGATCTGAACGGCAATCAACTGCCGGACGTGATCGCGGCGACGGAAGGGGAATCCGGGCTTTCGTTCCTGAGCGGCAACGGCGGACCGTATCCCGTCGGTCAGCGCCTCCCCACCCGCGGCGCCATCCGCTTGCTCACTACCGGTGATTTCGACGGAGATCGAGCGGGGGACGTCGCGTACATCGAGAGCGCCGCTGGCAGCGCCGCGGACGCTCTCACGGTCGCCTACGGCACGCAGGACAGCGCGCCGCTGACGGGCGTGCACGTGGCGGACGTGGAGCGGGTGCAGCAGCTCGGCCGGGAGCGCGACGGCGGCTTGGACTCGATCTACACGAACTCTACGGACGTGCGAGATGGGCAGCGGCGGGGCAAGTTCACGCTCTTCGCCGGGGACGCCAGTCGGTTACCGGTCGCGCCGTACTTCCTCGTCACGTTCGCCAACGCCGGGGACCCATTGGAGGACAACTTGTCGCCCGCGCTCATCGCCGGCAACTTCGTCCGACCGGGGCAAGGCGACGTGATCTCGCTCGGAATGAAGCGGCCGGACTCTGCGGAGTGGTCGCAGTGGCTCCTGCCGGACATTTCGAGCGGCAGCGAGCGACCGCTGCCGCTCGCGGAACCGACACCCGCGACGGACGCTTTCGTGTTCACTTCCACCGCCGCCACGAACATCCGCCTGAGCGCCGCGGGCGCGGCCAGCGACCTGAACGGCGACGGGCGAGACGAATCGATTTGGGTCATGGCGGAAGGCAGACGCGACGGCCGCGGCACCTGCACCCTCATCATCTCGGACGTGGACGTCGAGTCGCTCGATGGGAAGTCGGCCGACGGAAAGCCGGATCCGGAGGAGAAGCCCGCGCTGCTCCCGCTCCAGCGGCTTTCATTCCCGGACTCGTGCCCCGACCCGGCGATCCGCACCGCGGATCTGAACAACGACTTGCATCCCGAGGTCCTGCTCCTCATCGGGGACCCGGAGAGCGGCTCACGGCAGCTTCAGCTCTTGTGGAACGACGGGGAGGGCCGCTTCTCACTCGAAGAGCGCACCTTCATCGCGGCGCCGGAGCAGCAAGACATCCGTAGCTTCTCGTTGTTTCCGGACCCCAAGGTCGCGCCCGACTACGGAATCCAGCTCGCGTTCGTGACGAGCAGCGGGCTATTCACGGCGGCTCCCCGCAAGGACGTGCGCGAGTGGGTCGTCCGCGCCGGCCCTGGCAAGTACCGTGACGCGCGCAGCGTCGTCGTGGCGGACACGAACGGCGACGGCTTCTTGGAGGCGGTCGTGGCAGATGCACGCGGTCTCTGGTTGCTCGCGGCGGGGCTGAAAGCGGAATGAAGGCGAGTCGCGCCTGGCTCGGCTTGCTGCTCGGCGCGGTCCTGCTCGCTCCGGCTTCGCGCGTGGCGGCGGCCGAGCCGGCGGACCTGGAGCGCGCCAAGGCTTCGTTCAAGGCCGGAGCCAACGCCTACGCGGCCGGTGACTACCTGGCCGCGATCCAGGCGCTCGAGGCTGCGTACGCGCTCACGCCGCTGCCCGCGATCGCCTTCAGCCTCGCTCAAGCCGAGCGCAAGCAGTACGCGGCTCACCGTGAGCGCGAGCACTTGCAGCGCGCGGTCGAGCTCTTTCAGGCGTACCTGGACCGAGAGCCGAACGGCGCCCGGCGCAACGACGCCCGCCTCGCCCTGTCCGAGCTCCGGCCCCAGCTCGTGACCTCACCGACGGAGAGCGCGCCCAAGCCGCAAGCTCGTCCGACGCGTTTGATGATCGTGAGCGATACTACCGGCGCGAGCATCTCGCTCGACGGCGGCGCTCCCGGCGCCTCACCGCTCATCCGTGAGGTCGCGCCCGGCCGGCACCTGGCGCGGGTTCGCGCTCCTGGCTACCGCGAGATCGAGCGCGAGGTCACCGCCGTCGCGGGCGAGCTCATCCTGAGCGAGGTGCGGCTCGTGGAGAGCCCCACCTCGTTGTTCGTCTACGCGCCGGAGGGCGCGGAGATTTACGTAGACGGGGTGTACATCGCGAAGGGCGGCCCGGTCGCCACCATCCCGCTCTCGAGCGGCCGGCACCAGCTCTCGGTGGGCAAAGCCGGCAAGCAGCTGGTGCGTCGCGACGTGCGCCTGCGCCGGGGGCAGACCAAGACCGAATACGTGACGCTGGAAACGACGACGCAGCGCAAGTTGTCACAAGGCTTGTTCATCGGCAGTGGCACGGCCCTCGGAGTCGGCATCGTCCTCAGCGCGTTCGCGATCCGCAGCGAGAACAAGGCCGAAGAGTTCTTGCGGGAACGGCACCAGGCCTACCGCCCCGGGGACCTGGTCTCGTACAACGCCTCGATCACGGAGCGGAACCGCTTCCGAACCGCCGCCGCCATCCACTTCGTGGGTGCGGCTTCGGCGTTCGTCACCGGGCTATTTCTGCGCGAGCTGGATCGGCCCATCACTCCGGGGGCTCCCGCCGGCGGGGGCGGCTCGGACCGGGACAGCGCGCGTTTGGAGCCTCGCTGGGGGCTCGTCCCGGTCGCGCCGAGCGGGGAGCCCGGCGCCTCGTTCTCGCTGCATTTCTAGATTGGCCCGACTCATGCTTTGCAACGGAAACATGCATCTCGAACGGCGACTCGCGACGAGCCTTTGCTCGGCCCTGGTCTGCCTCGCCGCGTCGCGGGCCCACGCGCAGCCCCAGCCTCTCCCGGCTCCTGCTCCTGCTCCTGCACCGCCGGTCCTTGCTCCGCCGGAGGCGCTGCCTCCTCCAGCGCCCCTTCCCGCGGTTGCCGAGCCCGAGCCGGCCCCTTCCAGCCCCGCACAAGCTCCGTCCGAGTCGCTCGAGGTGCCGGATCTGGAGGGGAATTCGCCTCCCAAGCGCCCTACCGCGCCGGTCGCGCGGGGCGGTCGCGCGCCGCGCCCGGCCGCCCCCGTGGACACACGTCCGCTCGGCCCCATCCGGGCGCAGCGGCGCTTGGCCATCACCGGAGAGCTCGGCTGGAACGGTCTGGCCGGCTTTGGCGCGGTCTTGACCTACAACGCGCACCCCCACGTCGCGTTCGACCTCGCCGGCGGCTTCTCGCTCTTGGGTTGGAAGACGGGCGTGCGGGCCCGCTACAACATCCTGACCGGCAGCATGACGCCCTTCGTGGGCGTCGGCTTCAACGCCACCAGCGGCTTGGGTGAGTTCACCTCCGACCCCAAAGACGACCCTCACGCCGATGCGGACGCGGTTCCCTTCACGTTGAACGTGAAAGCTTCGTACCTCGTGCAGTACACCGTGGGCTTCGATTTTCTGCACAAACGCGGCTTCAACATGGTGGGTGCGCTCGGGTACGCGCACCTGCTCAACGACAACAACATCGAGCTCTTGGAGGGCAAGCTCACCCGCGACGAGCGGCGCGCCGTCGACGTGATCTTCAAGGGCGGTCTCGTGATCAGCCTGTCTGCAGGTTACGCGTTCGAGTAGCGGACACCCGTCCGGACACCTGTCACGCGCGGGTGAGCGTGAGCCGCCCCGTCCGCGGCGCGATCACCGTGGATTTGCCCGGCAGCCAGCAGGTGATTTCCATGCCCCCGCCGGTTCGGCGCAGGAGCCGCAGCTTGCCGCGGTGGGCCTCCACGATCTCGCGGCACAGGGCCAAGCCCAGCCCGGTGCCCTTGGCCTTGGTGGAAAAGAACGGCACCAGCGCGTGGCGCAGCACGTCGTCGCTCATGCCGACTCCGCGGTCCGTCACGGTGATGCTCGCCGCACCGTCCGCGGCCATTTCCACGGCCACGAAGACGTCCGGCGACTCGCCGCTCGCCTCGTGCGCGTTCTTCAGGAGGTTGATGAGCGTTTGCTGCATCTGCCCGGAGTCGAACCAGCCGTCTTGAGCGGGTGCGGGCCCGAAGCGCGCTTGCGGAAAGAGCGCCTGCAGGTTGTCCAGGAACGGCTGCCACGCCACGCGATCTGGGCGCGGCTTGGGGAGGCGCGCGAACCGCGCGTAGCCTTCCAGAAATGCGGCCAAGTGCTGGGTGCGCTCCTCGATCGTATCGAAGACGCGGCCGAGCTTCGGCAAGTGCTCCGGGTTCTGCGCGATGAGCCGCGCCGAGTGCACCATCGAGGAAATGGGCGCGAGCGAGTTGTTCAGCTCGTGATTGATGATACGAATCACGTTCTTCCAGACGTCGATCTCCTGTCGACCGAGCTCCGGAGTGAGCTCCTTCACGATCAAGAGCGTGTGCCGCTCGCCGGAGAGGTCGAACAGGCGCCGGCTCAAGCTATACGTCGCGGACTCGCCGGCTTGCTCGACCGTGAACAGCGCGTCACCGTCCCGCACCAGCGCCTGCTGCAGGCTCTCGGGCGCGCCCTGCACCAGGCGCAAAAAATTCTGATCTTCGAGCGGCTGGTCCTCGGCGAACAGCGTGAGCGCGGCCCCGTTCGCGTAGGTAATGCGGCCGGTGTCGTTGTAGACGACGATCGCCATCGGCGCGCTGTCGCCCACCGCCTTGAGGAGGCTGCCGCGCTGGTCACCGTTGGCCGCGACGTTGGAGCGCTCTTTCACGAAGGAGCGGCGCTGCAACCAGAGCAGCACGGCGCCGAGCAGGGCCACCAACGAGACCCAGGGGAGGGTACCGGCCGTCATCGCCCTCAGACCTTGGGCCGCCGCTCCAGCTCGACCCCCAACCGATCCATGCGCCGGTACAGCGCCTGGCGGCTCACGCCCAGCATCGCCGCGGCGGTCGCCACGACGCCGCCGCTCTGCACCAGCACCCGCTCCAGCTCGGCGCGCTCGGGGTCAGTGGCGCTCGCCTTCACGACGGTCTGAGCAGGCAGGGAAGCGCTGCTACTGGCCTTGGCGCCCTCGCCGAGCCCCAAGTCACTCTCGGTGATGCGCGGCGCCTGGCAAACCAGCGTCGCGCGCTGGATCCGATTTTCCAGCTCGCGCACGTTGCCCGGCCATTCGTAATCCACCAGCGCTTGCCGCGCGGCCGCCGTCATCTCGTAAGCTTGGCCGCTTTGAGTCTGGTGGGACTGAAGCAGGTGCTCGGCTAGCGGCAGAATGTCGTCCGGCCGGTCGCAGAGGGGAGGAATCGAAAGCTCGATCACGTTGAGCCGAAAGTACAAATCCTCCCGGAAAGAGCCCTGCGCGATGGCCTTGGGTAGGTCCGCGTTGGTCGCGCTGATGAGGCGCACGTCGACCTTGCGGGTCGCGTTGCTGCCCAACCGCTGAAACTCGCCCGTCTGCAGCACGCGCAGCAGCTTCATCTGCCCCATCGTGGAGAGGTTACCGATCTCGTCCAAGAAGAGCGTACCCCCGTCGGCCTCTTCGAAGCGGCCGATGCGAAGCTTCTTGGCGCCGGTGTACGCGCCCGCCTCCGCTCCGAACAGCTCTGCTTCCAGGAGCTCGTCGGGCAGGCCCCCGGCGTTGACCTTCACGAACGGCTTGTCCTTGCGCCGGGAGTTGGCTTGCACGATCTGAGCGACGCGCTCCTTGCCGGAGCCGTTCGGCCCCGTCACCAGCACCGCGGCCTCCGAAGGCGCCACTTTGGCCGCCAAGCGAACGACCTCGTGCATCGCCGCGCTCGCGTAAATCAGCCCGCAGAGGTCGTGCTCGCTGGCCAGCCCCGCGCGCATGCGGTTCGAGCTGGCGCGCAGCCGTAGGTTCTCTTGCGACAGCTCGCGGAGGCGAATCAGGTTTTTGACGGTGGCGACGAGCTTGTCGTCGTTCCACGGCTTGGCAATGTAGTCGCTGGCCCCGGCGCGCACGAGCCGCACCGCCGCCTCCAGTGACTGGAAGGCGGTCATGAGCACCACCGGCAAGTCCGGGTCTAGCTTGCGGATGGCATGGAGAAGCGCTTCTCCCTCTTCGCCGCTCGTCGCGTCGCGGTGAAAGTTCATGTCCTGGAGCACGACGCCGAGCTCCTCCGAGCGCACGAGCGCGAGCGCTTGCTCCGGGGTCTGGGCGGCCACGGTTTGGATACCGTGCACATCGAACAAGACCTCCAGCGCGGCCAGCACCGCCGGCTGGTCGTCCACCAACAGAATCTTCAAACCGCTCATCGCCGCCTCTCGAGAGCAATTACGGTGCCACCAGCCGCCCGCGGTCAAGGCACCCGCTGCTCACACCACGCGCGCGGAAAAGCGGGGGATGCCCACCCCCAGCGTGCTCGGCCCGCGGGGCCTGCGCTCGCTGCCCCTCCCCGGCGTCGTGCTCGGCCCGTGGGGCCTGCGCGCGCCACGGGAGGGGAGGCGCCAGGGCTTGCGGCGCGGACCCACAAAACGACCGAGGGGCGGCACTTGCATGCCGCCCCTCGGAGGTGGAGCCAAGCGGGATCGAACCGCTGACCTCCTGACTGCCAGTCAGGCGCTCTCCCAGCTGAGCTATGGCCCCGGGAAAGGACGGCGGAGCTAACATGAAAAAATTAGCCCCGCTAGGGATTTCAAACCAAGCGACCCACAATCTTACGATTGGGTCACGGCCGAACGGCTGGCTGCGGGGAGCCAGGCTGATTCGGGCGCTCGGCGCCGCCCGGATTCGCGGCGGGCGCAGCCGCGCTGCCGGCGCCGCCGGGGGCCGCCGCGAGCTCCGCGGTCGTCTTGCCGGCTTCGCGAGTGGCGATGTAGAAGATCCCAGCCACCAAAAACAGGCCGATTCCCAGCAAGGTGAGCCAAAGCGGCGTCGCCGGCTCGGGTAGGGGCGGGGGCGCGTGATGGTCGTCGTCGTGCTCGTGCGCGTCGCCTTCGTGCGCTTCTTCGTGCGGGTCGCCGTGGCCACTCATGGGGCCGCTTATTTTCGGTTTTCCGGCGGAGGTCAAGCGATCTCGCTGCGGGACGCGTGCCGGCCGGCTTGACCCTTCTCGGGGCGGGGTTTTAGGGTAGGCGTTCGGCGCCGCCTAGTCCTAGGTAGCCCGTGCCAGCCGATGGCTACCCCCCAACAGCGTTACAAGGTTCTCGAGAAGGTCGCTGCTGGAGGAATGGCGGAGGTCTATCGAGCCGAGAGCGCCGGGCTCGAGGGCTTCAAGAAGATCGTCGCCATCAAGCGCGTTCTCCCGCACCTCTCGGAGAAGAAGCAGTTCATCGGCATGTTCCTGGACGAGGCGCGTGTCAGCGCGCACCTCTCCCACTCGAACTGCGTGCAGGTCTTCGACATCGGCGTCGGCGACAACACCTACTTCATCGTCATGGAGTACGTGGATGGCGCCGATCTGAAGGGCGTCATCGAGTACCGCCGCAAGCACAACCTGCCGTTTCCGGTGGAAGAGGCTTGCCTCATCTGCGTGAAGATCTGCGAGGGCCTCGCCTACGCGCACGAGCTCGTCGACAGCAAGGGCGACAACCTGCACATCGTGCACCGCGACATGTCGCCGCCCAACGTGCTCATCACCCGGCACGGCGAGGTCAAGATCGTGGACTTCGGCCTGGCCAAAGCCAACAGCCAGCTGGAGCGTAGCGAGCCGGGCATCATCAAGGGCAAGTTCAGCTACCTGTCGCCGGAAGCGGCCAAGGGCGGCGTCGTGGACGCGCGCACGGACATCTTCGCGGTTGGCATCATCCTCTGGGAGCTGCTCGCCGGGCGTCGCCTCTTCATGGGCGAGAGCGACCTGGAGACGGTGCGCATGGTGCAGGCCGCGCGCGTGCCTTCCATCCGCGAAATCAATCGCGACGTCTCCGCGGAGCTCGAGCGCGTTCTGCTCAAGTCACTCACGGAAGACCCCAAGGACCGCTACCAGCGCGCGCGGGATTTCGGTCGGGCGCTGAACCAGCTGCTGTTCACGATGGGGCGCAGCGTGTCGTCCTTCGAGATCGCGGAGCTGGTCGAGCCCATCCGCAAAGAGCGGGAGCAGAAGCGCCGCGCGCAGAAACGTCAGTCGATCATCGGCACGCTGATCGACGAGGCGATGCTGGAGTTCACGTCCATCGACACCGGCGGCGACCGCAAGTCGACCGGCGGAGGCGGCTCGGTGGTGGGCTCGCTGCCCCTCGAGATCGGCGGGTTCAAGCCGAACGATTGGGGTGAGGACCTCGGCAACCTCGGGCTCTCCACGCCGCGCTCGCGCGAGCACGCGGGCGACGCCTTCGAGATCGGCAACCTCGCGGCGCTCGAAGACGATCCGCTCTCGGGCCGGGTCCGACAGAGCTCGTCGGCTCCGCCGCGCCTCGCGAGCCTCGAAGGTGACTCGGACCCGCCGCCGCCAGTCATGCCGTCGCCAGCTCGGCCGCCGACATCCGTCGCTCCCCCGGAGCCGTTCCCCAGCCCGCACGGCTCGGGCAAGAGCGGCGTGGTCGCCGCAGTGGTGGTCTTCGTGCTGCTCGCGGCCGGAGCCGGCGCCTACTTCGGCGGCCTCATCCCGCACTGAAGCGACTGATAAAAGTCTTCACTAGCTAGTGCAGCTTTCTTTCGGCGAGCCCCCGCCGGCGAAGTGCCTGATTTGCTAAGTAGCTAAGATCAAAGGACATTCGCGCGAGCGCGAGCGTGGCACCGGGCGTGCAATAGCCGGCGCGTCGTGATTGCCACCGCGTTTTGGTCTCGCTCGCCCTGGTGCCGCTCCCTGCTCGTCAGCGGTGCTCTGCTACTGGGGTCTCCCGCCGCCGCTCGCGCCGCTGAAGGCGCGCCGCCGCGCGTCTCCGCCGCTGCGCTGCTGCGCGACTCCAAGAAGCTCGCCAGCTGGGTCGACGCGCACAGCCTCGAGATCCGCGCGGCGCGCGCGCGGCTGGCGCAGACCAGCGCAGACGTGAAGAGCAGCCGGCAGCTGCAAAACCCCGTCCTGGACGCGTCGCTCGCCAACGTGCCGCTGGGCGAGACGAACCCGCCCGGCCTCGGCTTCAACGAAGTCGCCATCTACGCAGTGGGGCTCAGCCAAACCGTCGAGCTCGGCAAGCGCGGACCTCGCGGCGCGGGCGCGGACTTGCGGCAGCGCAGCGCCGCCCTGCAGGTAGACGGCGCGCAGCGTGACCAGCTCAGCGCCGCTCGCTACGCGCTCGCCCACGCGCTGTACCGCGCGCTACGGGTCGCCACCCTCCAAGAGTCACTGACCGACGCGGAGCGCGCGGCGGAGCTGGAAAAGACCCGCTACGAGCAGAAAGCGCTGAGCGGCACCGAGTACGACCGGCTCCTGCTCGAGCTCGGCAATCTAAAGTCGGATTTCGAGCGCGAGCGCGCGACCTACTCCGCGGCGCTGGCCGACTGCGCAGCGCTCCTGGGAGCAGAGTGCGACCTGGAGGCAGCGCGGGAAGACGACCTCGCTGCCGCCGCAAGCCTGGACGTGAGCCGCGCGGCCGGCGCGCGCCTGGAAAATCGGGCCGATGTGCGCGCTTTCGAGGCCGAGAGTCGCGCCGCACTGCAAGACGCGCAGCTGGCGCGGGCCCGCGCGATCCCGGACGTGACGGTGCGGCTCGGGTACACCCACGACCGCTTCGTTCTCTCCGGCGACAACCGCAACACCCTGAGCCTCGGGGTCGCGCTGCCGCTGCCAATCTTCGACCGCGGCCAGCACGACGCGGCGAGGGCGGAGAGCCGCGCTCAGGAGCTGCGAGAAACGCGCGCCGCGCTCTTGCGCGACGCCCGCGCCGACCTTTCGGGGCTGCTGACCCGCAAGGGCACCCTCGAGAAGGTGACGACCGCGCTCGAGAGCGAGTCCCTGCCGCGCTCTTCGAGCGTGCTGGCTTCGACGCAGATCGCCTTCGATCACGGCGGCGTGAGCCTGACCGATTTGTTGCTCGCGCGGCGTAACCACATCGCCCTGCAGCTCACGCTGCTGGACGACCGCTTCGAGCTGTTCGCGATTCGGAACGAGCTAGTGCGCGTGCTCGCCTGGGGAGCTCGCGGAGACGACCAACCATGACCACCGTAGAAACTCAGGATTTGACTGCGACCCCGGGCCTCGGCGCGCCCGCCCCTCAGGCTCCCAAAAGGCTGACCGCGCTGGGAATCGCGATCGGGGTGAGCGCCCTTTCGGTGCTGGCCGCAGTCTCCTTCCATCGCAAGGCGCCCCCCGAAACCAGTGAGGCGGCTGGGATCAAGGTGCACGAGACGGGCATCAGCATCGAGAACGGCGCCCCGCAGTGGAAGGTGCTCAAGCTCGGCACGGCCGCGGCCGCGGCGGAACGATGGAGCGATCCGTTCCCCGCGCGCTTCAAGGTGGACGAGGCCTTCGCGGCCAAGGTGGGCTCGCCGCTCTCGGGGCGCATCACCAATGTGTACATCGAGCTCGGAGAGCACGTGAAGTCCGGGCAGCCGCTGTTCGCCGTGGCCAGCCCGGACGTGGCCGAGCTGCGGGCCAGCCAGCAGAAGGCGGCGGTTGACCTGGACGTAGCGCGGGCCGGCTACGACCGCGTCAAGGCGATGGTGGAAGCGCGCGCGCTGCCCGCCAAAGACGAGATCGAGAGCAACCAGCAGCTACGGCAAGCGGAGCTCTCGCTGCAACTGGCGCAGACGAAGCTGCGCTCGCTGAAGGTCTCTGCCTCGGGCGACAACGAGTTCAAGGTGCTGGCCCCGCGCGACGGCGCGATCATCGAAAAATCGGTGTTGCCCTCGCAACACGTGAACATGGACGACACTCTCGTCAGCATCGCGGATCTGGACGCGGTCTGGGTCGTCGCGGACTTGTTCGAGGCAGACGCAGTCGGCTTGAGCGCGGGCATGAAGGCGCGCGTCACCAGCCCGTCCCTACCTGGCTTTTCCGCGGAGGCGGGCGTGGAGCGAGTCTCGTCGGTGGTCGACCCGGAGCGCCACACGGTGGGCGTCCGCGTGAAGCTCGCCAACGCGGACGGCCGGATTCGGCCCAATACCTTCGCGGAGGTGCGGTTCTTGTCCGCGGCCGCGGCCGGCTCGACCGAGATCGCCGCGTCCGCGCTGGTGTCGGACGGGCCGAAGCAATACGTGTACGTGCAGGACTCGCCCGGTCACTTCCAGCGCCGCGACGTCCTCGCCGGCTCCGTTCGCGACGGCCGCATCTCGATCGTGAGCGGGCTCAAGGCCGGCGAGAGCGTGGTCGAGCAGGGCGCGGTGCTGCTCGACAATCAAATCGATCTGTCGATGTAAGCGGGGAACTCCATGCTCGAGAAGCTGCTGCAATTTTCGCTCGCGAATCGTCTGGCCGCGTTCTTGATGGCCGTGCTGCTCGCCGGCTTCGGGTACTACGCGTTCAGTAGCCTCACGATCGAGGCGTTCCCCGATCCGACCGACACCCAAGTCCAGGTCATCAGCCTCTTTCCGGGGCAGCCTACGGAAGAGGTGGAGCGACGCGTGTCGTTGCCGCTCGAGCGCGCGCTGAACGGAACTCCCGGGCTGGTCCGCCTCCGCAGCATCTCGCTGTTCGGCTTGTCCTTCGTGACGCTCACGTTCGACGAAGGCGTGGATCCGATCGCGGCCCGCCACACCGTGACCGAGCGCATGGCGGACGCGGAGCTCCCGGAGGGAGTGCGGCCCGGCCTCGGTCCGATGGCCACGCCGATCGGCGAAATCTACCGCTACACGCTGAAGAGCCCCAAAGCGGATCCGATGACCCTGCGCACGCTGCAAGAGTGGGTCGTCCGGCCGCGCTTGTTGCAGGCGCAGGGCGTGGCCGACGTCGTCTCGTATGGCGGCTTGGTGCGCGAGCTGCACGTGCAGCCGGACCCCACGCGCATGGCCTCGCTGGGGGTCGGGCTGGCGGACATTTCGGGCGCCCTCCAAAAGGCGAGCACGAACGCGACCGGCGGCTACGTCGAGCGCGGCTCGGAGATGTTCGTGATCCGCAGCCTGGGCATTTTCAACGGCCTGGACGACGTCAAGAAGGTGCGCGTCGGCTTCCACGATGGCGTGCCGGTCACGGTGCAAGACGTGGCGCAGGTGAGCGACGGCTACGCGCCGCGCCAGGGCGTGGTGACGCGCGGCATCGACGAAGACGCGGTGGAGGGCATCGTGCTGATGCGCCGCGGCGGCAACCCCTCCAATGTGCTGGCCGCGCTCCGCACGAAGGTAGAAGAGCTGAACTCGCGCGTGCTCCCCGACGGCGTGAAGCTGGTCGCATTCTACGACCGCACCGAGCTGGTCAACACCACCCTCAAGACCGTCTTCCACAACCTCGCCGAGGGCGCGGTGCTGGTCATCCTGGTGCTGCTCGCGTTCATGCTCTCGCTGCGCGCGTCGCTGATCGTGGCCATCGTCATCCCGCTCTCTTTGGCCTCGTCTTTCGCGTACCTGTACGTGCGCGGCATGTCCGCGAACTTGCTGTCGATGGGCGCGGTGGACTTTGGCATCATCGTGGACGGCGCGGTGATCTTGGTGGAGCACCTCTTCCACAAGCTGTCGCCCACGGAAGGCCACACCCCGGACTTGGGCGGCAAACCCCTGGCGGAGAACATCTTCGAAGCCGCCAAGGAGGTAGCGCGTCCGACTCTGTTCTCGCTGTTGATCATCATCGCCGCGTATTTGCCGATTTTCTCGCTGCAGCGGGTGGAGGGGCGCATCTTCTCACCGCTCGCCAACACCGTCGTCAGCGCCCTGATCGGCGCGCTGGTCATGACGTTCACGCTGGTGCCGGTGCTGTGCCTGCTCGCCCTGCGCAAGCCGAAGAAGATGCGCGAGTCGCCGCTCTTGACGTGGGCGCAGCGGGCGTTCGACCCGACTCTGCGCTTTGCCATGAACAACGTCGCGGTGGTGCTCGTGCTCGCGATGGGCGCCTTGGGCTCCGCGTGGCTCCTCATCCCGCGGCTCGGCTCCGAGTTTCTGCCGGCGTTGAACGAGGGCGCCCTCTACGTGACGGTCACCCTGCCGGGCAACATGTCGCTCACGGAGGGGCGAAAGCTCACCCCGCGGTTGAAGCAGCTGCTCGAGCGCACGCCGGAGGTCACGGAGGTGCTGTCACAGCTCGGTCGCCCCGAGGACGGTACGGACGCGACGCTGCCCAGCAACCTCGAGATCTTCGTCAAGCTCAAGCCGCTCGCGGACTGGCGAAAGAGCGTCCACGACCTCGACGAGCTGGTGGCGGAGATGACCCGGAACCTGCAGGAGGTGCCTGGCATCGACTACAACTTCTCGCAGCCGATCCGCGACAACGTCGCCGAGAACATCTCCGGCCAGTTCGGTCAAATCGCGCTCAAGATCTACGGTGACGATCTCGAGCAGCTGCAGCAGGCGGCGCAAAAGGCGGACGACATCATCTCCAAGATCCCTGGCGCCGCGGACGTGGGCGTCGTCAAATCCGGGGAGACCCCGCAGCTCGCGGTGCGCATCGATCGCCGCTCCCTCTCGCGCTTCGATCTGGATCTGGGCGACGTACAGAACTACATCGAGACCGCGATGGGGGGGCATGTCGCGAGCGAGATCTGGGACGGCGAGAAGCGCTTCGACGTGACGGTGCGTCTCCCCCCGTCCACGCGCGACGATCTGAGGTCCATATCGCGCACGATGCTGCCACTGAAGAACGGCTCGCTCATCCCGCTCTCCGCGGTGGCGGACGTGAGCATGGGCACCGGGCGAGCCGCGATCACTCGTGAGAACGGCCAGCGCTACGTCGGCGTGCGCATGAACGTTCGGGCCCGTGATTTGGGCTCCTTCGTGGCGGAGGCGCAGCAGAAGGTCTCGGCCGGGGTGCAGATGCCGCCCGGCTACCAGATGGCGTGGGGAGGCGAGTTCGAGAACCAGGAGCGAGCCATGAAGCGCCTCTCGCTGGTCATCCCGCTGGCGCTGCTGATCACGCTCCTCCTGCTGTTCTCGGCCTTCGGCTCTCTGTTCGACGCGACCGTCATCCTGCTCAACGTGCCGTTCGCGCTCATCGGCGGCGTGGTGGGCCTCGCGCTGGCGGGGATGCCACTCTCCGTCTCCGCCGCGGTCGGCTTCATCGCTTTGCTCGGTCAAGCGGTGCTCAACGGCGTGCTGGTCTTGGCGGCGATTCGAGCGCGCATGAACGCGGGCGAAGCGCTGTACGGCGCGGTCGTGAACGGCACCCGCGAACGCCTGCGCGCGGTGCTCGTTACCGCTTTGCTGGCTTCACTCGGCCTCTTGCCGGCGGCGCTCTCTCACGCCATCGGCAGCGAAACGCAGCGACCCATCGCGGTCGTGGTCGTCGGTGGGACCATCTCCGCGGCGCTGCTGACCTTGGTCGTACTGCCCGTCACTTTCTATCTGGCTTGCCGAGCGCGTGAGGCACTGGCGCGCTTCCGAGCATCACGCACACAACCGGTCGCGGCCTAGCTCGGCTAGGCGCCAAGGAGGCTCATGAGCTCGCTCAACTCATCTAACATGGCAAAAACAGCGATGGATCGCCTGCGAGAGCAGCTCTCGCGCCTGGCTCAGAGCCCCGGCACGCCGGTCTTGCTCGTCGGCCCACCCGGGTCCGGCAAGCAGCACAGCGCGGAGCTCCTTCACCGTCAAACTCACCCGCAGAGTCCCGAAGCGCCGCTCGTGTGCGTGGACTGCTCCGCGCTCACTCGCGATTTCGACCGCGAGCTGCTCGGTGAAGAGGGCGGGCGGCGCGGCTGGGTGGAGGCGGCGAACGGCGGAACCTTGTTGCTCCGTGAGATCACGGCGCTGCCCCTGGGCGCTCAGGCTCTGCTGCTGAAGTTCTTGGACGGCATGAGGCTCCGCCGCATCGGCTCCGGTCGCGAGGTAGAGCTGTCGCTGCGCGTGGTGGCCACCTCCAGCCGGGAGCCGCTCGAGCTCATCAAGACCGAGCAGTTTCACGAGAGCCTGTACCGGCGCCTCGCGGTGTTTCGGCTCGAGCTACCGCCGCTCGCCGCGCGCAAGGAGGAGATCCTGCCGCTCGCCGAGCGCTTCATCGCGGAGCTCGCGGCGCGCTCCGGCAAGCGCGTGACCGGGCTCTCCGAGCCGGCCGCCACCGCCTTGAGCCGCTACCCATTTCCCGGCAACGTTCGGGAGCTGCGCGCCGTTTTAGAGCGCGCGCTGGTCTCCGCCGAGGACTCGCAGTTGTCCTTGCGCGACCTGGACCTGGAGCGCAGTGGCTTCCGCGCCTCACCGCAGACGCTGCGCTTCTTCGAGGTAGAGACTCCGGACGACGGCATTCCCCCCGCCCTGGAGGTCATCGAGAAGGCGTACGTTCACCGGGTGCTGGAGCACACCGGCGGTCGCCGCATGGCGGCAGCGCAGCTGCTGGGCATTTCCTACCCCACGTTCTTGAAGCGCTTGCGCGAGCTGGGCGTGGACGACGGCCATAGCGGACCCCGCACGATGCGCGTCGCCTCCGCCGCCCGGCGCTGATGCGCCTACGGGTAGGGGGGCGAGCAATTCAAGGGAGCTCGAGCAGGTAGGTGTTCTCCTGGACGAACGTTGCGCCGCGCGCCAGCGGGCCCGGCGCGTCGTCGCGAGCGTCCGCGCTGGCGAGCGGCGTGGCGGTGAAGCGTTCGTACAGTCGAGCCACCTCTGCAGGGGATACATCGAAGGGAGGGCCGCCCTCCGCGTCGTAGTGCAAAGTGATCAGGAGGGCGCGCGCTTTGGGCGCAAGCACCGTCGGCAAGTGCGCGGCATATCGGGCGCGCAGCTCCGCCGGCAACGCGATGAGCGCCGCGCGATCGTAGACGCCGTCGCAGTAGCCGGTGAGCTCCGGCGTCGCGGCGAAGAAATCACCAACGAAGATCGATAGCGCACCACGCCGGTACTCGATGAAGCCGGCGTGCTCCACGCGCTCCGCGGTCAGGTGTCGCTCGTCGAAGAATGCGCGCGCGGCGAGCTCGCTCAGCTCGATGCCGACCACCTCGTGGCCTTGAATGACGAGCCACTCCAGGTCCGCGGACTTGCCGCACAGCGGCACCAGCACTCGTATCGTCCCGCCGAGCACGCGCTCATGATGCTCGACGAGGAGCGGATTCGGATCCGCACGGTGAAAACCGATGCGGCCCTTCTCCCAGCGCTCTAGCCAGTAGTCGGGCCGCATGTTCAGAAGGCTACGGAGAGCTCAGCTCTCCTTTTCCTTCTCGCCTTGCTCAGCGTCGCCTTCCTCAGCGTCGTCGTCGTCGTCGTCGTCGTCGTCGTCATCGTCGTCGTCGTCGTCGTCGTCGTCGTGCAGCTCTTCTTCCTCCTCCTCAGGAGTCGGCGGAAGCGGTTGACCCTTTTCGCGAGCCTTCTCGCGGTCGCGCTGCAGCTGCTGCAGGCGTTGAAAGACGACCGGCTTGGGAGACACGAGCATGGCCATCGTGCGCTGCTCCATCATCGGCCGCTGCTCGATGTTCACCAGGTCCTCGACGGCTTTGATGATGTCTTGCAGCTGACCAGAGGCCACCTGCGGGTGCATCATCTCGCGACCGCGGAAACGGCACACGACCTTGACCTTGTTGCCGGCCTCGATGAAGCGACGAATCGCGCGGATCTTCACGTTGAGATCGTGCTCGTCCGTCTTCGGGCGAATCTTGACCTCTTTGACCTCGACGACCGTCTGCTTGCGCTTGGCCTCGGCTGCCTTCTTCTTCTCTTCGTACTTGTACTTGCCGAAGTCGAGGATCTTGCAGACGGGAGGCGTGCCCTTCGGGTTCACCTCCACCAAGTCCAGCCCCACCTCTTGAGCGCGCTTCAGCGCTTGGTCGGTAGGCAAGACGCCGAGGTTGGAGCCGTCCTCTGCGACGACGCGCACCTCGGGCACTCGAATCCGGTGATTGATTCGAATTTGAGGACCGCGCGTGTCTCTCGAGAATCTGCCTCTGCCGCCGCCAGGTAGTGCCAACTTGTTTGTCTCTCCTCTAGATGAGCTGCCGAGCAGCCTAATTTTGCTTCTGCGTGACGCGCGGGGGAAGGGCTTCTTTCACGAGCCTTGCCACCAGCTCCGCCACCGTCATCGGGGGAAGGTCCCCCTCTTCGCGGGAGCGTAGCGCGACGGTGCCGCCCGTCACCTCGCTCTCGCCAATCACGCCAATGTAAGGCGTGCGCAGGTTTCGTGCGTTTCTAATCTTGGCGCCGAGCTTGTCCGGACCCGCGTCCACCCCGGCGCGAATCCCGCGCGACTTCAGCTCTGCCTGAACCTGGAAGGCATAGTCCGCCTGCTTCTCGCTGACGGTGACGAGCGTGATCTGCTCCGGTGCCAGCCAAACCGGGAACTTACCCGCGCAGTGCTCGATATAAATCCCGAAGAAGCGCTCGACGGAGCCCAAAATCGCCCGGTGCAGCATGACTGGACGCTGAGCGCTGCCGTCATTTCCGATGAATTCCAGCCCGAAACGCTCGGGCATCGAGTAATCCAGCTGAATCGTGCCCAGCTGCCAGCTGCGCTTGAGCGCGTCCACCACGTGGAACTCGAGCTTGGGCCCGTAAAAGGCGCCTTCGCCCGCGAGCTTCTCGAACGGGACGCCGGCGCTCAGCAGCGCGCGCTCCAGGGCGCTCTCCGCTTTGTCCCAGAGCTCGTCCGAGCCGAGGCGTTGCTCGGGCCTCAGCGCCAGCTTGACGCTGATGTTCGTGAACTGGAAGGCGGCGTAAACCTCGAACAGCAGCCGGTTGAAGCTGGTGATCTCCTGCTCTAGCTGGTCCGGCGTGCAGAAGATGTGCGCGTCGTCCTGGCAGAAGCTGCGCACGCGGGCCAGACCGTGGACCACGCCCGCGCGTTCGTAGCGATGCAGCCGCCCGAAGTCCGCCACTCGCCAGGGGAGCTCCCGGTAGCTGCGGCGGCGCTGCCCGAAGACGAGGCAGTGGCCAGGGCAGTTCATCGGCTTGGCCGCGATCCAGTCCAAGTCCTTGCGCGGCTCGTTGTCGTGCTCGGCCTTCAGCTGCTCCGACGGCACCGGCAAGTACATGTTTTCCATGTAGTTTGCGAGATGCCCGCTCGTTTCATACAGCTTCTTGTCGAAGAACTGCGGGGTAATGACTTCTTCGTAGCCGTAGTCCACGTACAGGCCGCGGATGTAGTCCACCAGCCGGTTGTAGATACCGGCGCCGCGCGGCAAGAAGAACGGCATCGCCGGCGCGTACTCGTGGAACATGAACAGCTCGAGCTCTTTGCCCAGCTTGCGGTGGTCCCGCGCTTTCGCTTCCTCGAGCAGCTTGAGGTGCTCTTGCAGCTGCTCGTCGGTCGGGAAGGCGGTCCCGTAGATGCGCTGCAGCATCGGGTTGCGCTCGTCGCCGCGCCAGTAGGCGCCGGCGACGCTCATCAGCTTCACCGCGCCGATTTGCCCCGTATGCTGCACGTGGGGCCCGCGACACACGTCGAACCAGGTGCCCTGCGGCCGCTCGGGGAGGCCGTGCCGGTAAAGCGAGATCGGCTCGCCTTGCGGAATGGCGTCGATGATCTCGAGCTTGAACTTTTCCCCCATCTTTTCGAACAGGGCTTGGGCCTGCTCGCGGCTCACCTCTTCACGGAGAAACGGGCGCTTCTCCTTGATGATCCGGCGCATCTCTTTCTCGATGCTGGCCAGGTCCTTGTCCGTGAAGGGGCCTTCGGGACGGTAAAAGTCGTAATAAAAGCCCGCGTCGATGGCGGGACCAATGGTGACCTGGGTGCCCGGAAAGAGGCGCTGCACCGCGTCCGCCATCACGTGGGCCGCGGAGTGACGAATCACCTCCAGCGCGCCCGGCTCGCCCGTCTTGATCGGCTTGACCACGCTGCCGGGGTCCACCGGCGTGTGCAAGTCGCGCAGCTTGCCGTCTACCAGTGCGGCTACGACATCCGGCGTCCGCTCTCCGTTTTTCTCGAGGAGCTGGCCGGGGGTCACGCTTTCGGTCCCCACCGACATGGTCACGACACGGGCTCGAGACCGGAGCCCCAGGATTGGAGCGCGCGGGAGGGAAGATCTGGAGCGGAAACAGCAGCTTTTGTAGGCGCGGGCAGGATTGAACTGCCGACCCCTACCGTGTCAAGGTAATGCTCTACCACTGAGCTACGCGCCTGTGGGGTGGCGGGCTTGAGCCCGCAAGCAGACTGTTTCCGTCCAAGAATCAGGGCCCTGCCTCTACAACCCGATGTTCGGGGTGTCAAGCAGGCGTGCAGCTCCGGGCGCACGTTCTCGCGCATGACCTCGCGCATGACCTCGCGCATGACCGACGGCGGGAGCGGGCGACTGCCGAGCAGCGCCGCCGCGGCGCTTTCGTGGCGGGCCGCGTTCCTTGCGCGGCCACGGGATGTTGGGTATAGGCGCGAGCCCAAAGGCGCCCGTAGAACCTATGTTTTCCCTTCAGAACATTCCTCCTGCTCCGGGTCGCCAGGGATCCGAGACCGCGCAGGCCGCACCACCGCACTCAGCTCCTTCGGCCCAAGACCCGGGGATCATGAGCTACCTGCCGCTGCTGCTCATCGTGGTGATGATCCCGCTCTTGCTGCTGTCTTCGCGCTCGCAGTCGAAGAAGCAAGCGGCGGCGATCTCTTCCCTCGCCAAGGGCGACCGGGTGCTGCTGCAAGGCGGCCTCGTGGGTAAGCTCGTCGAGCTGGGGGACCGCTACGCGAAGGTGGAGATCGCGCCCGGCGTGAAGGTGGACTTCCTCAAGAACGCCTTGCTCGGTAAAGACACGCCGGAGACGGCGGCTCAAGCGGAGAAGAGGTAAGCCGTGGGTGTCGATCGAGTGCTCACGGCGGTGCTCGGCGCCTTCGCGCTGATCCTGCTGCTCTCCGGTTTGGTTGGGCGCCAGCGCCGCTTGTCGAGCTGGACGGGCGCGGCGTTCGCCGGCGCGGCGGCCTTCGCGGCCTATCACGACGCCTTCTGGGCGATGGTCGTGCTCGGCCTGATCGCGTTCACGGCGGCGTTCGCTTCCGTGGACCTGTTCGAGCTCGGGTGGCGGCTGCGCTTCTCACTCGCGGCCTCCGTCGCGGGGCTCGCGTTTCTGGTGCTCTGGCCCACGTTGCCCGCGCTCACTGACGGCAAGGTCCCGTGCCCCGCTTACATTCGCGATCACGTCGGCTTTCGCCTCGTGGCAGGGCTGGATCTGCGAGGCGGCCTGCGGCTCGTCTACGCGGTGGACGTAGACGCGGCCATCAAGGACAAGCGCGATAGCTACTACGAGGACATGCGCCGTGAAGCGGCGAGGGTCCTCGGCCTCGTCAAATCGGACGGGAAGAACGACGAGATCCCCTCGGACGACGCCTACGCCAAGCTGCGCGAGAAGGTCGAGATCGAGGCGCCGCGCGCCCCCGCGAACGTCATCCGCGTGAAGGTGAAAGAGGGCACGGACCCGAGCAAGCTGGACGACCGCTTCCTGGAGAAGTTCCGCAGCGAGCTGTCGTTCACGCGCACCGCGGACCAGCGCAACCTCGAATTCAAGGTCAAGAGCTCGGTAGAGACGAGCATCCGCGAGCGCGCGGTAGGTCAGGCCAAGGACATCATCGCACGCCGAGTGGACGAGCTTGGCTTGCGCGAAGCGGCCGTCTCCACCCGCGAAGAGGACATCATCGTGGAGGTGCCGGGCGAGGACGAAAAGGCGTTCTCCACCATCCGCGAGATCATCAGCAAGACCGCCCGCCTCGAGTTCAAGCTGCTCGACGACGACACGGACTTCTTCGGCAAGCTGCAGCCCACGCTGCAGAAGGAGAGCCTCCCGGAGGGCCTGGAGTTCCAGCAGGAGAACGCGCCCATCGGTCGCGACGAAGAAGGCTCTCAGCGATCGCGCACCAACACGTTCGCCATCCTGAACAAGCTCCCGAACGAGACCACGACGCAGACGCTGCAGCGGTTTCGGGAGTGGGTCGCGACCCTCCCCGTCCCCGCGGACCGCGAAATTGGCTACGAGGTCTTGAAGCGCACGGTGGACGAGAACACCGGTAAAGAGGAGGAGCGCGGCTTTCGCACCTTCTTCCTCAAGAGCCGCGCCGAGGTGACCGGCGACCAAATCCGCGACGCCGGCGCTTCACCGCAGCAGGGCGGCGCGGGGCTCGGCGGCTGGGTCGTGAACCTCACGTTCAACGACAACGGCGGCCGCATCTTCGAGCGCATCACGGAAGCAAACGTGAAGCGCCGCTTCGCCATCATTCTGGACGGCCGCGTCTCGAGCGCGCCCGTCATCCAGAACAAGATCAGCGGCGGGCACTGCCAGATCACGCTCGGCTCCGGGGACCCGGAGGCGCAGCTGCGCGACGCGCGTCAGCTCGAGCTCGTGCTGCGCTCCGGCGCGCTGCCGGCGCCTATCTCGCCCTCCAACGAGCAGCGCATCGGCGCCTCGCTGGGTAGCGACTCGATCAAGCTGGCGGTGCAGGGCACGCTCGGCGGCACCACCTTGGTGCTGCTGTTCATGCTCGTCTACTACCACCGCGCCGGCCTCATCGCGGACATCGCAGTGGCGCTGAACCTGTTCTTGCAGCTCGCGGTGTTGGCCTCGTTCGGTGCGTCGATGACGCTGCCGGGTATCGCCGGCCTGGCGCTCACGGTGGGTATGTCGGTGGACAACAACATCCTCATCAACGAGCGAATCCGCGAGGAAATAGGCCTCGGCAAGAGCATGCGGGCGGCGGTGGACGTCGGCTACAAACGCGCCCTCGCGGCGATCGTAGACGGTCACGTCACCACCGTGATCGCCGGCGTCGTGCTGATGCAGTACGGCACTGGTCCGCTCAAGGGCTTCGCGGTGACGCTGATGGTCGGCGTCATCTGCAACGTGTTCACGGGCGTCGTCGTGACGCGCTTGATGTTCGACCTGTGGGTCCGTTGGATTGGCCGTTCCGGTCAGCTGGATATGGGGTGACGCGATGCGGCTCTTCAAAGGCGACAAAGTTTATGACTTCATGGCGGTCCGAAAATACTGGATCGCCCTCTCGCTCGGCCTGACCGTCTTCTCGCTCGGCCTGATCCTGTTCGGGAAGCCCAAGCTGGGCACGGACTTCCTGGGCGGTACGGAGGTGGAGATCGCCTTCACCAAGCCGGTGGACCCCGCCGCCATCCGCGCCGCGGTCGAGGGCGCCGGCTTCGGCTCCCCGACCGTCATCAAGGTGGACGACGCCAAGAACCCGAACCGCTACATGGTTCGCGTTCACGAGGTCTCGACCATCGCTCCGGAGAAGCAGCAGGAGATCGAAAAGGTCCTGTGCGTCACTGGCGCGGACCCGGCGTGCACGGAGGCTCGCAAGCCGACGGAGGTCAAATTCAGCCCCGGCGGCGACAAGATCACCCTCCGCTACCGCGAGGCGCCCGACCTCGGCTTCG
Source organism: Myxococcales bacterium (assembly GCA_004193285.1). GTDB lineage: Bacteria > Myxococcota_A > Polyangia > Polyangiales > Polyangiaceae > PMG-095. Next base: position 27,409 of record SECP01000071.1, read on the forward strand.
TCAAAGAGCGCATCTCGGGGGTGAAGCAGATTGCGCTTCGCGGGGGTGAGAACCCGCAGCTCCAGAACGAGCGCGAGCACAAGGTCGAGATCTACCTCATGAGCAAGGGCGACCAGCTCATGGGCGGCTTGCGCAAGTCACTCGGGGCGGACGCGGTCCCGGAGCAGGCGCTGCGCACGGAGTGGATCGGCCCCCGCGCGGGCGCTCAGCTGCGCGACGCGGCGGTGAAGAGCATCGCCATCAGTATCGTGCTGATCATGGCGTACATCGCCTTCCGCTTCGATCTGCGGTTCGCACCAGGTTGCGTCGTGGCCCTCATTCACGACGCGGTGGGCACGATCGGCATCCTCGTGCTGCTCGGCAAAGAGATCAACCTGACCACCATCGCGGCCGCCATCACCATCGTCGGCTACTCGGTGAACGACACCGTCATCGTCTACGATCGCGTCCGTGAGAACTTGGGCAAGCTGCGCGGGGCGAGCTTCGTGAGGCTCATCAACGTGAGCACGTCCGAGATGCTCGGGCGCACGATCCTCACAGCCGCCACCGTGCTGTTCAGCTTGCAGGGCCTCTTCATCTGGGGCACCGGCGAGCTGAAGGACTTCGCGCTCGCGCTCACCATCGGCGTGGTGCTCGGCATGTACAGCTCCATCTACGTGGCGCTCCCGCTCACGGAGTGGTTCGAGTCCAAGTTCTTCTCGAAGATGAGCCAAAAGAAGCCGCGCAGCCGTTCCACCAGCAACGTAGCGCCGGCCGTTTGAGGCGCCGCTTCAAGCAGGCGTGGAGACCAGGTCGGCCCCGGCCGACCTGGCGAGCCAACGTTATCGGTAGGTTAGCGAGCGCAGCGCAGCGCGGACCTGCCGTTGACATGGCACGGCACATGCTTACCTTCTCGAGCATGTCCGCTATGAATCTCCCTGTCTCCGCGACCGAGAAGCTGCCGCTAGCTCTGAGTCAAGAGCTGTGGGAAGCGCTGAGCCCCACGCAGCGGGAGCTGTTTCAGCGCGCCGATCACTTGCTGGACGCCTTCACGTTCGACCCCGCTTCCACCCAAAGCCTGGACGACTTGGTGGAGAAGAGTGGGGACGACGCGGACGACGTGCTGTCCGCGCTCCGCTTGCTGGACACCATGGCCCTCGTCAATGTCGAGCCCACGGAGGAGGGCCCCCTCTTCTCGCTCCGCGCCACGCCCGAAGAGCACGTCCGCATCACCGGGCCGGACAACAAGCCTCGCTGGGTGTTCATCGCGCGCCCCGTGGAGCCGCGCGAGGTCGACCCCTCAACGCTCAATTGATCGCGGGTTTGCGCAACTGGCGCATCGGTTGACCGAACAGAACCTCACGTAACACATGAGGTTATTGTGGTGGACGCGGTGGTTTCGGCGTGGTGTAGCGCGTGACTTGGAAAGCGCGCGGTCGAGCGAGGTCGAAGAAGCTCCGTCTGATTTTCCTGCTCCTCCTACGCTGCGCGCCCAGGCGCTCTCCCGAGCCCTGGGCGTGAGCGTTACGGTGGCGAGCTGGCTGGACCAGCTCGGTCACCTGGACCCGGAGGCGACGCGCCGGTTTCTCTCCCCGCGCCTCGCCGAGCTCACATCGCCGGACGCGATGCTTGACCGCAAGGCAGCCGCGCAGCGCATCGCGCGGGCCGTGCGGGATGGCGAGCGCATCGTCGTCTTCGGCGACTACGACTGCGACGGCATGACCAGCGCCGCCATTTTCACGGAGGCGCTGCGAGCGCTCGGGGCGAACGTCACGCCGGTGCTCGCCAGCCGCTTCGACGGCGGCTACGGGCTCTCGCTCCCCGCGCTGGAGCGCGTGCTCTCGCATCGCCCCCACCTGCTCGTCACCTGCGACTGCGGATCCTCCGACCACGCGTCCTTGGAGAGGCTGGCGCCGCTGGGAGTGGACGCGGTCGTCGTCGACCATCACCTCGTGCCGGAACAGCCGCTCCCGGTGATGGCCTTCCTGAATCCGCATCGCCCCACGTGCGGGTTCCCTTTCAAAGGCCTCGCGTCGTGCGGGCTCGCGCTGTCGGTGCTCGCGGCCGTTCGGGCGGAGCTGGGCCGCGCGCTGGATTTGCGGCCGCTCTTGGACTTGGTCGCGATCGGGACCATCGCGGACGTCGCGCCGCTCCATGGCGACAATCGCGCCCTGGTTCGCGCGGGCCTCAAGGTGCTCGGCGAGGCACGTCGTCCCGGGGTTCGGGCCCTCTTGGAGCTCGCCAAGATCGAACCCGGCAGCGCGCTCTCAGCGGAGGACGTCGCGTTTCGCATTGCCCCGCGCCTCAACGCGCCGGGCCGGCTCGGCGCGCCGGACCTCGCGGTGCAGCTCTTGCTCGCGCCGAATCTGGACACCGCGCACGCTCTCGCCTCGGAGCTGGAGCAGCGCCAGCTCGAGCGCCGAGCGGTGCAAGACCAGATGATTCAGGAAGCGATGGCTGAGGTCGAGCTTGAGCGTTATCGCGAGCGCCCCGCCCTGGTCATCGGCCGTGAAGGCTGGAACCATGGCATCGTCGGCATCGTCGCGGGCCGCCTGGCGAGTGACCTCGGCAAGCCGGTGGCCGTCATCGGCTTCGAGCACGGCGTGGGCCGCGGGTCGGTGCGTGGCCCACGCGGCGCTCGCCTCCACGACGCGCTCACCGCCTGCGCGCCGCTCCTACGCCGCTTCGGCGGTCATCAAGCCGCGGCCGGGCTCGAGGTTGAGCTCGATCAGCTCCCCGCCTTGCGCGCCGCCTTCGAGGAAGCGTGCGCCGCGCAGCCTCCGCTGGAGGTAGCGGACGAGACGCCCCGCATCCGCTTCGCCCCGCAGGACTCCCTGGCCAAGGTGCTCGCGGACCTTTCCGACCTGGAGCCCTGCGGCGAGAGCAACCCCGCGCCCGCCCTAGCCCTGGTGGGGCGGGTCGTTTCGGCACGCGAGGTCACCGGCGGTCACCTGAAGCTCGAGCTCGCGCTGGACAACGGCGAGCGCCTCAGCGCTTTCGGCATCAACATGGGCGCGCGCGCGGAGGGCATGGTCGGCGAGGTGGCCGTCTCCGGCAAGCTCCGGCCGGACCGCTACCGCGGCGGTAACGCGATCGAGCTGAAGCTCGACAAGATTTGGTAAGCTCGCGGCGATGCCCGCCGCCCCCAACGAAGCGCCGCTGATCGAGTTCAAGGGCGTCCGCAAGGCGTTCGGCCCCAAGGTCATCTACGCGGGGCTGGACCTCACCATTCAAAAAGGCGAGGTGCTCACCATCTGCGGCGGCTCCGGTGTTGGCAAGAGCGTGATGCTCAAGATGCTCATTGGCCTGCTCCGGGCAGACCGCGGCAGCATCCGCTTCGACGGCCAAGAGGTGACCCAGATGAAAGAGCATGAGCTGGCGAGTGTGCGCCGGCGCATCGCCATGCTCTTTCAGAGCGGCGCGCTCTTCGACTCGCTCAGCGTGGGCGACAACGTCGGCTACGGATTGGACGAACACTTCCGTTACACCATGTCGGTGGAAGAGCGGAACGAGCGCGTCGCCTGGGCCCTCGGCCTCGTGGGCCTCCCCGGCATCGAGGAGATGGCGCCCGCGGATCTCTCGGGCGGCATGCGCAAGCGCGTCGGCTTGGCCAGAGCCATCGCCGTGCAGCCGGAGGTGTTGCTCTACGACGAGCCCACGACCGGCCTGGATCCCATCAACACCGCGCGCGTCAACCACCTCATCACGGGCCTGCAAGAACGGCTCAACATCACCAGCATCGTGGTCACCCACGACATGAAGAGCGCCTTCACCATCAGCGACCGCATCGCCATGGTCAACAGCGCGCGCATCATCGCGTGCGGCACGGTAGAGGAATTTCGCGCCTCCACCGACCCTCGCATCTCGGACTTCATCGAAGGCCGCGCCCCCGTCAAAGAATCGGTCGAGACTCTGCTCAGCTCCTGACGACCGTCCCCAGTTCGACGGCGCCGCTCCCCGCGCGGCCCTCTCAAGCCGCCCTCGCCAGCTCCGCCGTTCACCAGCCATCGCCACCGCCTGCCTCACCCACTCGAGGCCCGCGTCTTCAGGCGCCAGCTCTCGCGACCGCGCCTCCGGGCGCCGATCTCGCGCGCGCGATCATTCTTCGCATCCGCGGATCCGAAGAATGAATGGCGGCGCATGACCCCTCCTCTTTGGCGCGGACAGCGTCTGGTTTCGTGAGCGTCGAGTGCAACGTCGCGTTGCACCGTGACCCAGCGTGTTCTTCCCGGGACAGCTACTTCGCGGGCGCGATCGTACTTCGGATCCGAAGGACGGATGGTGGCGCATGACCTCCTCCTGTTGGCGTGGAGAGCGTCTGGTTTCGGTGAGCGTCGATTGCAACGTCTCGTTGCACCGTGACCCAGCGTGTTCTTCCCGGGACAGCTACTTCGCGGGCGCGATCGTACTTCGGATCCGAAGGACGGATCGCGGCGCAGAACCGTCTTCTCCGGGCGTCAGATAGAGCGTCGTCTTCCTGTGCCGCCTCGCGGTTTCGCGTGCGACGCATGACCCCGCCTCTTTGGCGCGGACAGCGTCTGGTTTCGTGAGCGTCGACTGCAACGTCTCGTTGCACCGCGACCCAGGCGTGTTCCTCCCGGGACAGCCCCTTCGCGGGCGCGATCGTACTTCGGATCCGAAGGACGGATCGCGGCGCAGAACCGTCTTCTCCGGGCGTCAGATAGAGCGTCGTCTTCCTGTGCCGCCTCGCGGTTTCGCGCGCGCGACGCATGACCCCTCTCTTTGGCGTGGAGAGCATCTGGTTTCGGTGAGCGACATTGCAACGTCGCGTTGCACCGTGGCCTGCGTGTTCTTCCTGGGACAGCTACTTCGCGGGCGCGATCGTACTTCGGATCCGAAGGACGGATCGCGGCGCAGAACCGTCTTCTCCGGGCGTCAGATAGAGCGTCGTCTTCCTGTGCCGCCATCGGCTTGTCTTCCGGGTCCGTGGTTCGCGCGCGGCATCGTACTTCGTAGCCGCGGATCCGAATTATGAATGGGCGGCACGGGAGCGTGAGGACAGACAGTGCGGAGAAGGCGGGCGGTGCGGAGAAGGCGGGCGGAGCGGAGAAGGCGGGCGGAGCGGAGAAGGCGGGCGGAGCGGAGAAGGCCCGATGGGGGCAGATG
>SECP01000016.1 GCA_004193285.1 Myxococcales bacterium
GGGCGAAGGAGGCGCGGGGGGAGCCAGCGGCGAGGCGGGCGCGGGCGGCGAACCCGGTGCACCCATCGGCGGCGCGGGCGGCAGCCCCGGCTAAAGCGACTCGCAGAATGCTCGGACGGCGCTCAGCACGTCGTCCTCCACCTGCGCCTGCGTCGCGCCGCGTGCCTTGAGGCTCGTCTTCGTCGCCTCCAGCGAATGATTGCCGGTGTCGACGACGTGCAGCTCGGAGCGTGCGCTCATACGAGCCCGCACCGCCTCGAGCTCACCGAGATCGCACAGCTCGTCGCGGGTTCCCTGCACGAACAGCACCGGCACCCGCAGCTCCAGCAGCACTTGGTCGCGCAGCTTGCCGTTTTGGCCTCGGAGCGGGTACCCAAAGCAAATGCAGCCATGGGCGGCGCTTTCGAGCGCTACGTGGCAGCCGATTCGGCCGCCCATGCTCTTGCCCGCAAGCAGCAATCGGTCCCCGGCGAGGCTCTCGCTCCGCAGCTCCGCAAGCTCCGCGCGATGGGCCGCCACGAGTGCTTCCAACTTGTCCGGCGCCTTGCGACCGGGCCCTTTCATGTAGGGGTAGTCGAACGCTCGCACAGGGCCCAGTCGCCGCAGTAAGTCCGCGTAGCGCTGCATCCACGGGGAGGCCGAGGAGGCGCCAGCGCCGTGGGCGAGGAGGAAGCGGTACGTCACGGCCCCAGGCTAACCGCTAACTTCCTTCTGACGGCGCCGTTACCGAGCGCACAAAAGGGCAACGGCTCAGAGCGAGGGGAGCGCTCCGAGCCGTTGAATAGATTAGGGAGACGGCGACCGAGGCGGAGGGGGGGGCACCAAGGGCGCCGTCTGCGATGAACAGACATTGCACGGAGTATGCCATAGGGGCGGTGACCATAAATTGAAGCGTTAGGCTCCGGCCAGGGTTGGCCACGTTTCAAATCTGAAATATATGCTGCGGCGTCGAAACGTTGTCGTCACCGGGAGTCTGACGTCTCGTCACAAAGTCACACCAACCGGGCAAGGGGGCGGAGGCGGGCCTATGCTTAGCCGGTGAGTTGGTCTCTCAGGCTCGGCAGCGTCTCGGGCATCGCCATTCGAGTACACTTCACGTTTGCGCTGCTGGTGGCAGCGTTCGCCAGTCATCTAGGGGAAAAGGCGGGAGCGCGCGGGGCCGTCTTCGGCATCCTGCTCGTGCTGAGCTTGTTCGCCTGCGTCGTGCTCCACGAGCTGGGGCACGCGCTCGTGGCTCAGCGGTTCGGCGTCCTGGTGCGCGAGATCGTGCTGCTCCCGATTGGCGGCGTGGCTCGGTTGCTCTCGGAACCGAAGAAGCCGCTGCACGAGCTTTGCATCGCTCTGTCCGGACCGCTCGTCAACGTGGCCCTCGCCCTCGCCGCCTTCGTCGCGCTGGGCGGGCGCGTGCCGGAGCTGGATTGGGCCGCGCTGCAGACGCGCGCCATGGCGGCGCCCAGCGTGGAGAGCGTCTTGGTGCTCCTCCTTTACGGCAACGTGACGCTCGCTGCATTCAACATGCTGCCCGCGTTGCCCATGGACGGCGGACGGGTGCTGCGCGCCTCGCTCGCGATCGCAATCGGCCAAGTGCGCGCGACGAACATCGCTGCTGGGCTCGCGCAGCTACTCGCGATCGGTCTCGCCATCTACGGTTTTCAATACAACCCGCTGCTCATCTTCCTCGCGCTTTTGGTGTTCATGGGGGCGGGGCAGGAGCGCTCGACGACTCGGACGAACGTGCTCCTCGCGGAGCTGCGCGCCGGGGAGGTGTGCGACCCGCATGCCGTCACCTTCGCGCCGGGGGACAGCGTTGGCCTCGCCATCGACCAAACGCTGCGCTCCGCTCAAGCTCATTTTCTGGTGACCCACGGCGCCGCCGCGATTGGGACGCTCTCCCGGGACGATCTGCTCGCCTTCGCGGGGCGAATCGGCCTGCAAGCGCCTGTCAGCGGCATCACCCGGCGCGGTGCGCTCAGCGTGCCACCGGACCTGGCGCTCTCCGAGGTTCGACGTCTGCTCCAGGAAAAGGGAGGGGCTCCCGTGATCGTGCGCGGCGAGGACGCGGTGCTAGGCGTGCTGGGCCTCGAGGACATTTCGCGCATCGCTTCGCTCACGGACCACCTGGCGCGGGGTGGTGTGCGCCGGCAGGTCGAGCCGAGCCCCGAAACCTCCGTTTGAGTCGGCTCAGCTTCCGCTTCCTTGGGTAAGCGCTCCATGCTGGACTCCTCTGCCGTGGATTCGACGAACCAGCCCAAGGCGCTCCGCGTACTGTTCTTCGCCGAGACGTGGGAGCGCTTCAGCTACTACGGGATGCGTGCGCTGCTCATGTTTTACATGACGCGGCACTTCAAGTTCTCGGATGACGCGGCGTACGTCGTCTACGGTGCTTACACGTCGCTCGTGTACACCACCCCGCTCATCGGCGGCATGCTGGCGGACCGCCTGCTCGGTGGGCGCAAGGCGGTGATCTTCGGCGGCCTGCTGATGGCGCTCGGCCACTTCGCGATGGCCTTCGACCAGCTGTTCTACCTAGCGCTGGCGCTGCTCATCTGCGGCAACGGCTTCTTCAAGCCGAACATCTCTGCGATCGTCGGGCGCGTTTACTCGGACGACGATCGCAAGCGAGACCGCGCCTTCGCGATCTTCTACATGGGCATCAACCTGGGTGGCATGACGGCCGGCATCTGCGGCCACCTCGGGCAGGCCTACAGCTGGCACCTCGGCTTCGGGCTCGCGGGCGTCGGCATGCTGCTCGGTCTCAGCGTGTTCTGGTGGGGCCAGCGCTTCTTGGGGCACGCGGCAGAGCCGCCGGACCCTGCCAAGTTGAAGGCCCCTTTCGTGCTCGGAATCAGCCGTGAATGGCTCACCTACTTAGGAACCGCGCTCGCGGTGGGAGCGGCGTGGTTCTTGGTGCAGCAGGGGGCGGCCCTGGGCTACCTCCTGCTCGTCGTGGGTCTGCTGGCGTTGGCCGGGCTCCTCTACTACTTGATGTTTCACGCCCAGCCCCAGGAACGTGGGCCGATGTTCGTGGCGCTCGTTCTCATCGTCTTCTCCACCGTCTTTTGGGCGTTCTTCGAACAAGCCGGCAGCTCCATGGCGCTCTTCACGGAGCGCAACGTGGATCGCAACGTGCTCGGAACCACCGTGGAGGCCTCGGTGTTTCCGTCCGCGAACCCGGCGTACGTGCTCTTGTTCTCGCCGTTCTTCATCTGGCTATGGCGCAGGCTCGGCCGTTTCGAGCCGAGCACCCCGCTCAAGTTCGGACTCGGCGTCTTGCAGCTCGGCCTCGGCTTTGGGGCGCTGTGGCTCGGGGCCACCAGCTCGCAGGCCACGGGTATGGTGCCGCTGTTCTGGCTGCTACTCGGCATTGCGCTGCATACGACGGGTGAGCTTTGTCTCTCACCCGTGGGGTTATCGATGGTCACCAAGCTGGCCCCGCCGCGCATCGTCGGCCTCATGATGGGGGCGTGGTTCTTGGCGAGCGCGGAGGCTCAGTACATGGCTTCCGTCATCGCCCGCCTGACCGGCGTCCAGGGCGCGGAAGATGCCGCCGGCGCTGTATCGCCGACCAGCACCGTCATGGTCTACGGCTCGGTGTTCGGAGGCATCGCGCTCATTGCGCTCGTCATTGGTGGGCTCATGTGTCTGGCGGCGCCGTTCTTGGCCCGCCGTATGGCGGACGTTCGCTAAAAAGCCGCTTGGAAGCGGGGCGGGGGACGTTCACAATCCGGCCCCCCGATGGCGGACCTATCTACGAACCTGCCCCGCGCCGAGGCCAACGACCCGGCGGAAGTCGCGATGGCGCTCGAGACAGCGCGAGCTCTGTGGTCGAAAGGCCAAAGCTTGGAGTCGGTGCGCTGGATCCAGCGCGCCGCGGAGAACGCCGAGTCCTCCGGTGACGACTTGCGGGCGGTGGCGCTCGCGCGCGCGGCCGCGGACCTGCGCGCGGAGGTGAACGTCGCCTCCGAGCCGCCGGGAAAGAACGAAGCCGCCGCGCTCACCCACTACGACGACTTCACGGAGAAGACGATTGTAGACTCGCCGGTGTCGTCGCTTTCGCGCGTGTCGTTGCAGAGCGGCGTGCAGATCGCGGAGGCTGCCTCCGAGCCGCCCACGAAGTCGTCGGTCGTCGTCGCGCCGGCGCCGCTGGTGCAGCCGTTGCCGCCGGTGGCCCAACTGCAGACGCTACGCGTCATCGTCACCGGGCGAGACCCGGCGACTCGTCAGCTCACCTTGCGCGTGCTGTTGGAAGGCGAGACCGCGCCGCCCCATGCGACCGAGGGGGTGCTCGTCTCGCTCGACCCGAACAAGAACCTATTGGCCTGAGCGCGCGTCAACGCGCGTGGCGGAGCTCGTCCACCGTCGCCGCGTCGAGGGTGAGAGGCGCGCGCGGCAACTTGGAGACGGAAAAGCCTATCAGCGCCACCCTCGCGGTGACGCGCGGCCCGCACGGCATGCCGCAGGAGCGGGCGGCCCAGGCGACGATAGCGCGCGGATCCGTGCCGCCTTCGCGCAGCTCCTGGAGGCTCAGATCATCGTAGCGCTTCGCGAGCCGCCGCCCCTCTTCGTCCAGCACGAGCGGCACGTGCAGGTAGCGCACCGAGGGCAGACCCAGCGCTCGTTGCAGCAAAACCTGCCGAGCGCTGCTGGGAAGTAAGTCCTCTCCGCGCACCACCTCCGTCACCCCCTGGCGTGCGTCGTCGACGACCACCGCCAGCTGGTAGGCGGGAGCGCCGTCGCGCTTGGAGATCAAGAAGTCCCCCACGTCCGCCTGCACGTCGAAGCCGTGCTCGCCGGAGAGCTCGTCGTGAATCACGACCCTGCCTTCCGCCACCCGCAGGCGCAGGCCTGCAGCCTTGCCCGTCTCCGCGCGAGCGGCCGCCAGCGACGGGTACTTGCCGCGGCATGTCCCCACGTAGCGTGGCTCTGCTTCGCCGAGCTGCGGCGCGCTCTGCGCCGAGCGCACATCCCCCCGCGAGCAGACGCACGCGTAAGCCTGACCAGACTTTTCCAGGCGCTCGGCTGCCTCGTTGATCGCGGCCAGGCCCGTCGACTGCACGTAGTCCGGCCCGTCCCAATCCAGGCCCAGCCAGCGCAGATCCGTGAGCGCGGCCTCCGCCATCTCCGGCTTGATGCGCGGCCCGTCCAGATCCTCGAGCCGCATCAGCAACCGGCCGCCCATCGAGCGCGCTCGCCACCACGCGACGAGGAACGTGCGCGCGTGGCCGAGGTGCAAGAGGCCGGTAGGACTTGGCGCGAGTCGGCCCGTGTACACGCTGGAACGTTACTGCACGCAGCCGCACGCGGCGACTCGCTGGGAGGCGTCGCTCCGCATTTGGCGGGCGCGCTCGCAGCGCTCTCCGCCGCGAGCGTCCAAGCGGCACACCGCGTCGCTGGCTCGCGCGAGGGAGGAGAAGGCGCGGCAAGCGCGCTGGCACGGGTCTTCGGCCTTGGCCGCTGACCCCGCGTCCGCGGCTTCCGCCCGCGACTCCGCGGCACCGCCCGGGGCGGGGGCAGGAGCGGGCGCGGCGGCGCCGGCTACGGAGGGGGGCGCCGCGCTGCCGGTGAGCAGATCGAGCTCCGCCCGTGCCTTCTCCAGCATCGCCTCCGCCTCCGCCAGGTCTTGCGGCTCGGGTTCCGCGGCGAGCGCGGCGGCGGGGGCGCCCGGTACAGAACCGCCCGGAAAGCTGGGCTGTAGCTCCGTCTTCGGGGCGGCGGCGCAAGCCAGCAAGGTACAAGCGCCCAGCGGGGCCCAACCGATCCAGCGCGCGATAGACGTCATGGCGTCCACGGTTAGACGCGCCAGCTCCCGAAACGGGTCAACCGGCGCGAGCCTCAGGCAGGCTCGGCCACGATGTAGGCCAGCCAACCCGGCTGGTTCGGCGCGCGAGTGCGCTCCCGGTAGGCGTCCCGACTCGGGTCGTTGCTGGTATCCCAGTACACGTGAAGCGGCCCGAACCCGGCTTCTTTCAACATCTCTTGCAGCTCGGGCAGCATCCAGAAGCGCCAGTCGTAGCGGAACGCCTTCTCGAGCTTGGTGCCGTCGTCGAACTCGAAATGAATGTAGTTGGTGACGTCGTGGGTGATGGCGTCGAACGAATTCTGGTCCCACACGTAGGTGAAGCCGGCCTTGATGCGCCGGTGCTCTTTCATGGGCTCGTGGGACTCCCAGCCGCCGTACGCGTCCAAGAAGAACAAGCCGCCTTTGGCGAGCCCGCTTCGCACGTGAGCGAAGTACGCGACCATCTCCTGCCGCGTCTTGAAGAGCCAGTAGCTGAAGTTGAAGGCGCAGATGATGTCGTGCTTCTCCTTCACCTTGGCGCGCACGTCCTGCTCCAGCAGTGTCACCCGCGAGCGCTGCTCGTCGCTCAGCGGCCCCAGGTTGTTCTTGGTTCCCCACGCCAGCGTGGGCCGGTGGATGTCGAGCCCGGTCGCGGTCCGCTCCGCGTGGCTCTTCACCCAGGCCGCGCACAAGATGGCCGTGCCGCAAAAGTCTTCACGCAAGGTGAGCGGCTTCTTGCCGCGGATCTTCGTAAACCAGGAGTTCAGAAAGTCCACCTCGGTGTCCGGCGCTTGCACCGAGAGCTGGTAGAGGACGTGCTTGTCGGCGGTCTTGGCGGTGTAGCGCGACTTCTTTTTGATCGCGCGCTTGCGTTTGGCTTTCGGCATCGGGCGAAAGCGTTTACTCGCACCGGCGCCGGACGTGAAGTTGCTATTTACAGCGAATCAGCCGCGCCCACGTGCGACGGTCCGCCACGTACGCCACGATGCCGCCCTCGGGCACCGGGTAGATGGAGACGTCCGCAAAACCGCGCGCGGTGGCGAGCGGCTCCGAGCTGGCGGTTTCGTCCAGGGAGAGCGAGGAAATGACGAGCTCTTGATTCGCCTCCGGGTTCGCGGTCTGGGGCCGCACGTACAGCGCGGTCGGCTCCCCGCAGAGCAGGCCGCTCGCGACCGGTGAGCGATCCAGACCGTTTTCGTAAGTTCGCCAGCGCAGCGGCGGATCCATCTTCGGATCCTTGTCGACCGCCAACGTGGCCAGACCGAAGTGACTGGCGTCGCGTTCGACCGGCAGCATCAACCAGTTGACGTCGGGAGTGCCCACGCTCGTGATCTCGGTCATGCCCTGGGTGGCCCCCGAGACCCAGACCACTACGTCCGGGTCCAGGGTGCCGCTCCGGCTGCGCAGCTTGCGCGCATGCACGGGGGTCATGCCGCTCCGCCCGTCGATGTAGCTCGCGATCACGTCCTCACCGACTCGAGCAAGAGACACGCTGCTGGCGGCGGCGCCTTCCGGAGTCAGGTCGAGCTTGCGACCGTCGGACAAGCGCAGCCGAGCGAGCGAGTCCTGCTTGCCCACGGGCTCCGTGATGTATGCCACCACGTCCGGCGGCCCCACGACGGCCACGCGCGTACCCTCGCGGGCGTCCGTGCTCAAAACCTCGAGCTCGCCGCCCGAGAGCGCCCGCCTCACGAGTCGGCCCTTGGTGATCCAGTACACGTGGGTCGGGCTCACCGCGGGGCCACGAGCGACCGAGAAAAAAGCCTGCGAGCTGCGGCCGATCTCCGCGAACTCGCCGGCGGTCGGCTTTTTGGATTTGCTCGGAGGCTGCAGCAACCGCGAGATCAAAAGCTCGTTGTCGCGCGTGACCATCACGACGCCCCGAGCGAACGCGGCCGCGGGCCCCGCCGGGCCGATGTCGTTCAGCTCGTCCAGCACGTAGCGGCTGCTCTCGACGGGTGCGTCGTCTTTCTCGCTCCGAGCCAGCGGCTTGGGCGGCCGAGGTTTCGAGGCGCGCTCGGGGCGGTCGGTGAGCTCGGTCGGTGGCGGCGCCGCGCTCGTCGGCGCGCTCGTCGAGGCCTTGGGCTTGGCCCTGGCGCTCATGGGGGCTGGTGGCGCACTACGGGTGCCGCTCGGGTCGCACGCCCACAGGGTGAGCACCACGACTCCACACAGCCGCTGTTTGCTCGAGTGATTCCGCATGGACGGCGCTCATGTTAGCAACAGTTTCGGCGCCTCGTGTAGGAACGCCTCTCACCAGACTGCGTGTGTGCAGGCTTTGGCCTTTGACCCCGTCGCGTGCGGTTCGGTACTCTGACTGTTGCCAGACGCGAATTGGTGTGGGGCCCCATCGCCCTCCGCCGCTCGTCGGCTCGGCACTCGGAGAAAAAGCATGCGTCGAGGACCCTCCCTGGCCTTCCGGGCCGCCGTGCTCACAGTGGCCGTCCAGCTTGCCGCCTGCTCGGGCGGCGACAAAACTTCCGCCGGAGACCCGGTGGATTTGGGCCAAACCGGCGAATGTTTGTCCAGCCAGCAATTCTTTGCCGAAAAGCTCTGGGTCCCGGTGCTCAGCAAGAGCTGCATGAAGTGCCATTCGCCGGACGGCTTGGCCGCGCAGAAGAACGCGGACCTCATCCTGCTGCCCACCGGCTATCCCGGCTTCATGGACAACAACCTGGCGATGATGTCCTCGCTCGCCCGCACCGAGTTCGACGACCGTTCCGTGCTGCTGCGCAAGCCCATCGGGGAGATGAACCACGGCGGCGCGGCGGTGTTGAAGGCGGACAGCGCAGAGTACGCCGCCCTCCAAGAGTTCGTGCGCCGCGTGAAGGAGGGGGACACCTGCCAAGTCGCGCCGACCGCTCACACCTTCGAGGACGTCGTGCTGCTGGACGCCGCCGCGACCCTGCGCAAAGCGAGCCTGAGCCTGCTCGGTCGCTTGCCGCCGGCGGAGCAGCTACAGAGCTTGCAGACCGGCGGTGACGGAGCGCTCTCCACCGCGCTCGACGAGCTGTTCGCTCAGGACGCGTTTTACGTTCGCTTGAAGGAGATCTACAACGACAAGCTCCTGACGGACCGCTACACCGGTTACAACGGCTACGCGATCAACCTGCTCAACGAGACGAGCTTCCCGAACGCGGTCGACGACACCTACGACCTCATCACGGAGGAAGACCGCGCGAAGATCAACCGGGCGGTGGCGCGTGAGCCGCTCGAGCTCATCTCCTACATCGTGCGAAATGATCGGCCATTTACCGAGATTTTGACGGCTCCCTACACGGTGATGAACCCGTTCTCGGCCAAGATGTACAACGCGGACGCAGCCGCCTTCACCGACCCGGCGAACGAAAGCGAGTGGCGCGAGGCCAAGATTCGCTACTTCGATCAAGACGGCGGCCTCTACGACTACCCCACCGCGGGCGTGCTCACCTCGCCGATGTTCTTGAACCGCTTCGAGACCACGCCGACCAACCGCAACCGCCACCGCGCCCGCGTCGTGTTCGATCTGTTCCTGGCCACCGACATCCTCGCCATCGGGGACCGCCCTCTCGACCCGGTCGCTTCGGCTCGCTTCGCCAACCCGACGCGCGAAGATCCGAGCTGCAACGCCTGCCACAAAATCATCGACCCGGTCGCGGGGGCGTTTCAAAAGTTCGATGACTACGACCAGGAGCGCTACCGGCCGGACCGCGAGTGGCACGCGGAGATGTTCCCGCCCGGCTACGGCTCGGACGAGATGACCCTGGACGAGTACCCGTTCGCGCTCAGCTGGCTCGGCGAGCGCATCGCGAAGGACCCGCGCTTCGTGCGCGCCGTGGTGCAGCAAGTCTTCACCGCGCTCACCGGTCAGAAGCCGCTCGCGTACCCCGCGGACCCGGAGGCGGAAGGCTTTGCGGCCCTGCTCAAGGCGTGGGAAGCGCAGGATCAGTTCTTCCGCAGCGCCGGTGAGGCCTTCGTGGGGGCGGACGCGAGCTACAACGTAAAGCGCGTGTTCAAGGCCGTCATTTTGAGCCCGTATTTCCGGGCCTCCAACGCGGTCGGCCCCCTCTCCGCAGACCGCGCGCGCGAGCTCTCCACCGTCGGCACCGGCCTCTTGGAGTCGCCGGAGGTCTTGTCTCGCAAGATCAGCGCAGTGGTGGGTATCCCGTGGTCACGCGGCTACGACAAGAACGAGTGGCTGCTGTCCGACTACGAGGTGCTGTACGGCGGAATCGACTCGGATACGGTCGTGGATCGCTTGCGCACTCCGAACGGAGTCATGGCGAGCGTGCAATGGCGAATGGCCAACGAGGTGGCCTGTGCCTCCACGGCGTGGGACTTTTCGCGTCCCACGAACGAGCGCAATCTGTTTCCCTTCGTGGGCGCGGCAGACGTGCCCGAGGACGACATGGGCGCGCCCAACGCGGCCGCGGAGCCGCTGATTCGTCAGAACCTGCAGTACTTGCATCAGCGCATCCTCGGCGAATCGCTGGCTACTGACTCGCCCGAGCTCGAGCGCACCTACCAGCTCTTCCTCCAAACTTGGACCGAGGGGCGCGCGGCCGTGAAGGCAAAGACCGAGGGCGACGGCCTGACCTACGCCTGCCGGGCGCGGGTGAACCCCTACACGGGAGTGGACTTGGGCGAGGGAGAGAAGCTGGAGAAGGACGAAAACTACGCTATCCGCGCCTGGAGCGCGGTCATCACCTACCTCTTGAGCGACTACCAGTTCTTGTACGAGTGAGCGGGAGCCGACCATGAAAAGACGTACATTTTTGCAAGTGGCGGCGGCGACGGGCGTCACGCTCGGCTTCTCCAAGCGCGCGGTGCAGGCGCAAGCTCAAGCCTTTGCGGGCCCGTTTTGGGTGCAGGTCAACGCCGGCGGCGCCTGGGATCCCACCCTCCTCTTCAACCCGGTCGCGGACCCCCTACAGAGCCGTAAATACCAGGAGATAGGCAGCGTCGGCGCCATCTCCTATGCGGACGTGCCGATCGACCCGATGGCGCTCGGGCTGGACCCGCTCAAGGGCTACGAAGTGAACCTGATGTCGAACGCTGCGTTCGTCACCAAGTACGCCCAGCAGCTGCTGGTGATCAACGGCATCGATACGTCCACCAACAACCACGACGCGGGCAGCCGCACGATGTGGAGCGGGCGCTTGGCGGAGGGCTACCCCTCGGTGGCGGCGCTGGTCGCCGCGACCAAGGGCAACGGTTCGCCGATGGCTTACCTTTCGGCCGGCGGCTATGACGCGACCGCTGGTCTCGTCCCGCTCACGCGCGTTACGGGTGCGGACGCCATGAAGCGCTTGGCTCGCGTGTTCAAGGTAGATCCGAACAACGCGATGTCGATGGACCAGTACCACTCAGCTTCGACCGCCGATCGCATCCGGGCAACGCAGGCCGCGCGCCTGCAGGCGCTGCAAGAAGCTCAGCACTTGCCGCGCCTGCGCGGGTCGATGGCGGATCTCGCGGCGGCTCGGCTTCGGGACGGGGAGCTGCAAGCCTTGCAAATTCCGGACAAGCTCGTGGAGGTGCCGGGTCTGGGCGACTTGCAGCGCATGATGCAGCAGGCGCAAATGGCGGTGGCGGCGTTCAAGGCCGGCATCGCGGTGTCTGCCAACTTGAACCTCGGCGGTTTCGACACCCACAGCAACCACGACCGCAACCAGCCGCTGCAGCTCGCGAAGCTGCTGTTCGGCATCGACTACCTCATGACGCTCGCGCAAACGGAGCTCGGCGGAAACCTGATCATGGTTGCCACGTCGGATTTCGGCCGCGGTCCCTTCTACAACGGTGACGGCGACGGCGCGGGCAAGGATCATTGGCCCGTGACGAGCCTCTTCGCGATGGGCCCCGGCATCGCCGGCGGACGCGTGGTGGGCGGCACCACCGCGGATCAGCGCGCGCGCCTGGTGGACCCCGGCTCGCTCGCGGTGGTGGACGGCGTGGACGGCACGGACGGCGTCAAGATTCGCCCCGAGCACGTGCACCGCGCCTTGCGCCAGCTCGCGGGGGTGGACGAAACCGCGTTCCCGCTGCCGGGAGAAGCGCTGCCGCTGCTGGGTTAAGCGAAGCCGGCGAGGTGCTCGTAGAGCGTTTTGAGCCCGATCCCAATCAGGACCAAACCTCCCACCGCGTCCAGCCGGCTCCCGAGCGCCGCGCCGAAGCGCTGCCCGGCGAATAGCCCCGCGACGCTCAGCAGCGCGGTCGTCACGCCAATCGAGACGAGCGACACGCCGAGCGGAGCTCCCATCAGCGGTAGCGTGAAGCCTGCTGCCAGTGCGTCGATGCTCGTGGCGACGGCGAGCATGACCATCACCTTCAGACCGAATGCCTCGGCTTCCGGGAGAGACGCCTCAGCGGCGTCTTGATGGAAGGCTTCCCACAGCATCTTGGCGCCGATCGCGCCGAGCACGGCGAAGATGAGCCAGTGGTCCCAAGCGCGAATGGCCTTGCCGACTTGGCTCCCGAGCAGGTAGCCAATGAGCGGCATCAGAGCCTGAAAGCCGCCGAACAAGCCGGCCACGAGCGCGACGTGACGCATCCCGATGCGCTTCACGCTCAAGCCGCGCGCCGCCGCGACCGCCATGGCGTCCATCGACAGGCCAAAGGCGAGCAGCAAGATGCCACCTAGCTTCAAGGCGTCGGGCCTTCGATGCGCTGCACGGCGCCCGCCTGCATGTCGGTGATGTAAAGCTTGCCGTCTGGACCGACGGCGATGCCGGATAGCGAACCGGCAGGCAGCTGCGTGTCGTAGACCGCGAGCCCTTTACCGTCCGCATCCAGCACGTGGACCAAGCTCGTCGCGTTGTCGGTGACGTAAAGCTTGCCGTCCGCGAAGGTGAGCCCGCTCGGAAGCTCGAGCGTCCCCGGTGCCGTGAGCTCGCGGAGAGTGGCGCCGTCCATCATACCGCTCGACTGCAAGACCTCCCACACGTCGATGTCGTCACCGGCCGTGGCCGTGCTCGGATCCACGCTCAGGACCCGGTGATTGCCGGTGTCCGCCACGTACACGACGCCGCGCTCCGAATCGTAGGCGAGGTGGCTCGGAACCTCCGGCACGCGCGCTAGCTCCCCTGCGACGTAGCGATGCACCTCGCCGTCGTCGTGGTCCTCTCCGCCGATCTGATGGGGCGCGTGGAAATCGACGCGATCCAGCGACCCCGCCTCGCCGTTGAACAGCCAGTACGCATTGCCGGCCTCATGAGCGATGCCCATGCAGTACGGGGTCTCGTGCAGCATGTCTAGGTGGGTGCCGTTTTGGGTCGGCTTCGGCTCCACCCCGAAGATGGCCGGGTCCGAAGACCACAGCGCGGGGCCCGCGTATGGGATGGAGACGTCCTCGTAGTTGTCCGTGCGCGCTTCGCCGCAGGCAGCGAAGAGCTGGCCGTCGCCCCAAGCCATGGCGGTGGGCCGGCGCATGAAGTGCCAGGCATTGCCGTCCTCCTTGATGACCGCTTCCGGCGCGTCGCCGGTGGCGCCCGAAATGACCGCCATCACGCCCGGCAGCGCGCTGCAGCCGGTCATGACGTTCATGGTGCAGGGCAGGCCGCTAGGAAACTGGCGCAAGGCCACCCACAGCTCGTCTTCCGCGGCGGCGCTGAATGCCAGCGCGGTCGCGCTCAGCTCCACGCGAGCGTTCGCTCTGTACACCTCGGTCAGTCGCACGCTTTGCGGGGCGAGCGGCTCCGTCCCTTCGCTCGGCCCCCCGCCTTCGTCCTCCACGGATTTGGACGAGCAGCCCCAGCACAGCGGCGCGCTCAGCAATGCGGGAACCAGGAGACGACGAACGCTCACGCGGGGGAGCGTAGCGCCGCGTGACCACCGAGCCAACCGAGGACGAGTTTCCACCCTTCCGAGTGGCCTGCCCCGGAAGCGAGCCGCTCCGCAAACCCAGTGTGACGCACTTTGACGCGGGTCCCCGTCGGGGTCGCCGTGAGCTCCATGCGGATCACCGTTTCCGCAAAGCCGTCCCAACTCGCGAGCCAGGTCAGCTCGAGCAGATGAGGGCGCTCCACGCGCAGGTACTCCCCGTGCACGAGGCCGCGCTCCGTACCGTCCGTGCGCTCGGACTTGCTCGACCACTTGCCGCCGGGACGCAGATCCACCTCCCAGTCGAAGGTGCGGTAAGCATCTGGAGAGCCCCACCAGCTCGCGAGCTGGGCGGGATCCGTGAGCGCGTCCCACACCACCTCGGGAGCGGCGTCGATGTCGATGGATGCGTGGATGGTGCCAGCTTGGAAATCGGAGAGGGCGCTCACTTCTTGGACTCCACGTGGCGTTTGAGATTCAGCAGGTTGACCTGCCAGAAGTGACGGTACTGCTCGAGCCAATGCGCGCACTCGAGGAGCGGACCCGGGGTGAGCTCGTAGACGCGCAACCGACCATCGCGCTTTTCCGTCACGAGCCGGGCCTCACGCAGCACCCGCAGGTGCTTGGAGACCGCGGGCCGGCTCATCTTGAAGTTGGCGGCGATTTCGGTCACCGGTGCGGACCCGGCGCGCAGCTGGTCCAAAATCGCCCGGCGCGTGGGATCGGCCACGGCGTGAAAGGCGTCCGAGCTGGCAGCGGCGCGAGACATTACGTAACCCCTAGGTTACACCCTGCTCGCGCCGCTCGCTACCTTCAACCCGCGATCGGAAGCTCGAGCGGCTTGCCCGTCTCCAGGAACGTCTTCAGGCCGGAGAGCACGACGCTCCAGCCGTCTTGCCCCTCTCCCAGGTGAGATGCAGTTTTTGGTGCCTGCGCGAAGTCATGGATCGCGATCACGCGGCAGGCCTTGCCACGTGGCTCGAGCTTCCACTCCACCGTGGACGTCTCGTCCGCCAGCGCGGGGTCGTAGCGAATTTTCCAGGTATGAACGAGGCGCTTCTGCGGCTCGCACTCGAGCACGACGCCGTCCACCGTGGGCGTGCCGTCCGGCAGGTCGAACCGGATCGGCGCGCCGCGCTCGAAAGACGACTTGACCACCGTGCCGAAGAAATAGGCGGGCGTGAGCTCGCCGTTGGTGAGCGAGTCCCACAGCCTCTCCGCGCTGGCTTGGATGAAGAGCTCGTGAACCTGACGTTGCGTTTCGTTTTTCATGGCGTCCTCCTGATGGGTAACTAAATGGTTACCTTTGTCCGGCCGGCGCTGTCCAGGAAATATCGCGAGCACGGCAGGACGGTTGCGTGCTCGCGCAAATCGCGGGAGAAGAGCGGGCCATGAGCGCTCGCTCGGTTTCGCTCCTCCTCGGGTCTCTACTCGTCGGCTGCGCCGCGCGCGCGGGGGCACCGGCGGCTCCGCTCGTGGGGAGCGCCGAGGCGGGGCCGGGCGCGGCTCCCGCGCAGGGCGAGGAACCGAGCGGCGCACCGAGCGCCGCTCGTGCGCCGAACGCCAGCGCTCCACCGGCGCCGCTGCCTGGCGGTGAAGAGCCGACGCCCGATAAGGCTTTACCGGAGCTGCGCGTGGAAGCGCTTGGTATGCACATCGGCGGCGGCTCGAATACGCCCGCAGAAAAGGCGCCGTTTCATCGCGCGCTGGAGCGAAGCTTTCCCGCTTTTTTGGAATGCTACCGCGGCGCAGAAGATCCGTGGGCCGGCGGCAGCTTCGGGGTGGACATCAAGGTCCCCCGCGCCGGGGGTGCGCCGACCCTCGAGCAACCGCGCACGAAGATCCGCGGCGTCGCCTTCCGCGACTGCATGCTGCTCGCGCTCTCACGAGTGCAGTTCGAAAAGCCGAAGGCCGGCCCGACGGTACTCAGCTACTCCGTCGCGTTCACGCTCGGTAAAGCCAAGCGCTGACGGTACGTCACACGAGTAGCTTTGGGATCAAAGCTCTCGTCTTGCGCCACTGTGGGCCAGCGGCGCCACCGCGGGTTGCTGCGATCGTCGGCGAATCCCTAGCATCTCGCTGGCGCGTCTTTTGCGTAGGCAAGGAGCGCGGCTCGGAGGAGAGCCGCGTCCACGGGAGTCAACAATGAAGACAATGACGCGACGGTTGGGGACGAGGATGTTGCTGGCGGCTAGCATCTCGCTGCTCGGTTGCTCGAGCTCGGGGCAACCGAGTAGCGAGACGCAAGAAGAGAAGATGGGGCACCTTGGGCTGCCGCTCGTCACGCAAGGCGCATCGGGGGTCGTGTACCGCTTGCGCGACGCGACCTTCAGCATCTCGCGCTACGGCTATCTGAGTAGCGGCGGTGCGGGCGGTGGTGGTCCTACCGAGGTGGTGACGGTGAGCAGCGAAACGGACCCCGACGCGGCCACCATCAGCGTGAGCTTGGAGGAGGGCTCGTACTACGTTCAGCTGCTTCCCGGCTGGCACTTCGAGAAGCAAACGCCGAGCGGCTACGAGACGGTGGAGGCGACTCTGCTCTCGGGTGAGCTGCAGTTCGTGTACGTCTCGCGTCAATCCACCTCGTTTGCCGAGTATCAGTTCGGGCTCGGGGAGCGCGAGATTTGGCTCAACGGTGAGCTGAACATCGGAGTCGTCGTTTACGAGCATCCGAGCGAGGTCGGTTTCGGCGGCGGCGCAGGCTTCGGCGGCGTCGCGGGCTTCAGCGGTGTCGCGGGCGGGGGCGGCTTCGCCGCCGGCTCGCCGCCGGTGCCGGGGACCGCTGGCGGCTTCCCCTGAGGGTGCTCGGTCGCGGCGCCGCTCGCTTCTGCTTGCGGCGCCGCGACGAGCCTTAGCCGCCGAACCGCTCGAATGGCATCGCCACCGCCGCGCCTCGCAGCGCCACGTCCGCCAAGTGCCGGAGCAGGGGGAGCTCTTCCGGGCGCGTGGCTCCGCTCGCATCCCAGCTCTGGAGCGCGAGATCCAGCTCGCGCAAGATCTCCAGGCACTCGAGCGTTGCGCCCTCCATCTTGGCGATCGCTTGCTCGAGCGAAAGGCCGAGCCCCAGCCATTTGCCGAACCGCCCCGTGCGGCCGCCGTTGCACGTCACCATGAGGTCGCCCGTGCCAGGCAGGCCGACGGCAGCTCGGGGAGAGCCTCCGCACAGCTCCACCACGCGCTGCATCTCCAAGATGGCTTGAGCGAACACGCCGCTCTCGTAATTGTGGTACGCGACGCTGCCGTTCTGCCCGCCGCGCGCCTCGTGCACGCCGGCGCCAAAGCCGACGCCCATCGCGAACGCGTTCTTGAGCGCGGCGCAGGTCTCCGCGCCCACCAAATCCGGCTCGAGGTGCACGAAATAGTAGGAGCCGCGCGCCAGCGCTCGCCAGGTTTCGCACGCTGCCTGCGATCGCCCGGTGAAGACGACGCTGGTGGGTACCCGGCGCAGCAGCTCACCCGCGATGCAGGGGCCGGCTACTCCGACCGGCTGCACGCGCTCGGCCGCTTGGGCCGGGAGTGCGGCCTGAAACACGTCCGGCAGGACATTCAGGCGCTGGTTCTCCCAAACCAGGCCCTTGGAGATCATCAGCACCGGCCGGGGGGCACGGCTCAGCTCGGGCCCAAGCGCTTCCGCGGCCCAGCGCACGCCCGCCGAGCTCACGCCCAGCGCGACCGCATCCACGTCCGCGAGCGCGGCGCCGAGCTCGTGCGCGAAGTACGGCTTCACGGCGGGCAGCGGCGCCCGGAGCCGGGGGTGATCGTGACCGGCCTTGAGCGCGGTAATGATGTCGTCATCCAAGGGCGAGCCGACGAGCCGCACCTCGTGGCCGTTGTCTACCAGGGGCGGCGACAGCGCGCTGCCCATCATTCCGGCTCCCACGATGGCGATGATGGCCATGCCTCAAGCTCTTAGCGGGACGACGCCGGAGCCGCCAGATCCTTCTGCTTCGGCGGCGGGGGCAAGGTGAGCTGGGGCAACGGCGGGATAGGGATGGTGAGGCTCGTCGGCACCGGGGGCAGCCCAAGGTCTTTCCCGATCGCCTCCACCTTCTTTCCGACTTCGTCGCCGATGGCTCGTAGCTCTTTTTCGTTCGGCGTGAGCGCGATGAGCTCGTTCAGCGAGAGGGGGCGCAAGCCGCAGCCAACCCCGATTTTTTGCGTGAGCTTGGCGTTCGCCAGATCTTGAGCGCTGGCTTGGATACCCACGTCCACGCTCACTTCGCCCCGCACGACCGCGAGGGCCGTGCGCTTGCCTTGCTTTCCGGACGCCCTGCCGAGCAGCTGGCCGAGGCGCGACTCCACGGCTGCGCCTGCCAGCGCGTCACACGGCAGGGTTCCCTTCAAAAGCATGCTCAGCTCCGCATCCGTCCCCCGACGCAGCACGCTGCCGTCCCCGTTCAGCTCGAAGCGCGCGGCGCGGACCTTGGAGTCGGTGAGCGTCACCCGCTCACGCTTGCCGTCCACGTGGAGCTTGGTGTCGAACGTGGTGAGGTCGCCGAACACGAAGCCGTCCAGCTCGGGCGGATGCGGCGGCACGAAGCCCTTGAGCGCGCTCTTGAGGGTGCCCGTCACCTCGCCGCCGTCCAAGACATTGGCAGGTAGGACCAGGTCCACTTCGCTCGAGACGATGACCTCCGGCAAGGGCAGCGGGATGCCGAGGCCCTTGCCGAGCAAGCCGAGCTTCGTCGGGGTGAGCACGATCCGCAGCTTGCCCGCGCCCTTCACGTCCACGCTCGCATCCAAACGTAGGGGTGCCGCTTGCGTGGCCTGATCGCCGAAGCCGATCGATACGTCTCCGCCCGTCATCGTGAAGCCGGCGCCGACTTTGCCGAGCTCGAATCCAGAGAGCTTGCAGCTCTCCGCCGAGAACGCGGCGCCGACGACGGTGCGGGTCAAGAAGCCGCCGCTCAGCTCCAGCCAGGGTGCGCTGGCGGCCTGCTCTGCAACTTGCACGTGCACACGACTAGCCACGACAGGCGCTTCGAACGCCTCAGGATGGTTTTTGGCCCACTCGCCCAGCTCGAGCAAGACGCGCGGGAGGCTGCCGCTGACGCCGACTCGCACGTCCGACAACTGCACCGTGCTCGGCTCGAAGCTCTTCAGCTGCACGTCTACCAGCCCAAGCTTCGCTTCGAACCCCGGCGCTCCGGCGAGCTTGGCCGTCGCGCCGGTCAGTTGCACCCACTGCCAGCCGAAGCCAACCTCACCCGGCGTGAGCTCGATGCCGCGCGCCGCCGCTTCTGCTACGACCCGCTTCTGGATGTAGCGCGGCAAGTACACTTTCAGTCCGACCAAGATACCGATGACTCCCGACACCAAGATGCCAAGGGCAATCACCAGGCCACTGCTTCGCTTCACGGAGCGAGCCTAACATGCCCAACTACCTGACCCCCGAAGGCGCCAAGAAGCTGCAGGTAGAGCTGAACCAGCTGCTGAACGTGGACCGCGCCAAGGTCGTGCAAGAGGTGGCCGAGGCCGCCGCGCAGGGCGATCGCTCGGAGAACGCGGAGTACATTTACGGAAAGAAGCGGCTGCGAGAGATTGACCGGCGCATTCGCTTCATCACCAAGCGGCTGGATTCCGCCGTGATCGTCAAGCAGGAAGCCGATTCACACGCGGAGGTGCGCTTCGGCGCGTTCGTGGACGTCGAGGACGAAAACGGCAAAAAAAGCAGCTACTTCATCGTCGGCCCGGACGAAGCTTCGCCTGCCGACGGGCGTATCAGCTTCCAATCCCCATTGGGTCGAGCGCTCATGAAGCGCAAAGTGGGGGACGTCGTGAGCGTCCTGCGCCCCGCCGGAGAGATAGAGATCGAGATCAAAGCGATTCGCTACGAGTGACCGCAGCGAATCGCCCCCCAGCTCGTAGGAGTAGCCGGTTTATCTGGCCACGGGCCAACGAACCCGATAGCCCCGCCCTCGTAGGTACTGAATCGCATCAGCCGCGCCAGCCGCGCCCAGCCTTTGCCGAAGCTCGTACACTTGGTTGCGCGCCGCGTTGCCGCCGACCGAGCCGTTGAGCACGACGCGGTTCAGCTCCTTGGACGGCACGAAGCGCTCGGAGTGGTCGAGCAGGAACTCGAGCACCGCGCACTCCGCGCGCCGAAGCGGCACTTCTTGTTCGTTGACGGTGAGCGAGCGCGCCAAGCGGTCCAGACACAAGGGACCCGCGCGCAGCACACTGCGGAAGACTTCCGAAGTGCGACGCGTGCGCGCCACGAGCGCCAAGATGCGCAGGCGAAGCTCGAGACCATCCACGGGTGAACGGAGGAAATCCGTCGGTGCTTCCCGCTCGAACAAACTGGGTGATGGTTGCCCCGCTCCCGGGACAATCCACAACACAGCCTGATTGATGGGTATCTCACTCGGCATGGTGACGTCCGACTTGGCGACGCACACCGATGAAAGCGAGATGTCGTCGCTGACGGCGATTTGACCGTCAGCGAGGGTGGTACCAAGCTCGTTGAGCTCGGCCGAATCGAAACCGCGAAGGCACACTAGCTGCGCTTCGCTGACTGCTTGCGTCGCTTGCCCCATGATGTAGGTGACTCTGCGACTGTCAGATTCTGGGGTCAACAACCACAGGTGGGGTCGCCCCATTTTTCGTCCCTTTTCACCACGGTGATGAAACCAAATGACGCAGCGCGGACGGAATCCTGCGTTGCCGGCTGAAGGAAATGACCATGTTGTCCAACACATGCGTGTGTCAGGCCCATTCGGCGCAAATATGACGCTAGCGGCAACGGGAGAGCGCGGATGGCGCACTCACTCTGATTGTGAATTCGCTGCGGGCTCGTCTGCTGATGTTGGCCATGTCGGTTCTGGCCGGCTGCACGGCGCGCATCGATTCCGGCGCGGCCGCTGACGTAGGTGGCACCGGTGGTCTGACGCAGGGCCCCCCCCGCGGTGACTCTAACTCCACTCCTGAGGGTGAGATTCCGCTGGACTGCAGTAAGCCGGGAGTCGGCGCCGCCCCGCTGCGGCGACTGACGCGCGGACAATACGATAATTCGATTCGCGATCTGCTGGGTATCGACGGCCTGCCTTCACTGGCGCTCTCTGCCGACGAGAAGCTGGCCGCGTTCGCCAGCAACGCCGTGTCCCCCGTATCGCGCCTGACCGTCGAGCAATACCGAGACGTGGCCGAGGATCTGGCGGCGCGCGCGACCCGCGACGGAGCTTCGCGCCTCACCGGCTGCGAGGAGGCGATGCAGGATGCGGCTTGCGCCGATCGCTTCATCGCGAGCTTCGGGCGCCGCGCGCTTCGCCGGCCGCTCGAGGTCGCGGAGCAAGAGCGCTATCGCGGTCTGTTCTCGCTCGGAGCAGCCCGCGGCTTCGGGGACGGCATACGGCTCGTGGTGACGGCGGTGCTGCAGTCGCCGAGCTTCCTCTATCACCTGGAGGTCGCGCCGGCGCCCGCGGGCACGGACGTGACGGCGCTGGACGGCTACGAGCTCGCGTCGCGCCTGGCGTTCACGCTGTGGAGCAGCGCGCCGGACGAGGACCTGCTCAGCGCGGCTGCCGCCGGTGAGCTCGCGGGCGCGGAGGGGATTCGAAAGCAAGCCGAACGCCTGCTCCTCAGCGATCGCGCCCGGGGCGCCATCGCGAGCTTTCACCTGCAGTGGCTGGGGCTGGATAACTTGCTCGATCTCGAGAAAGACGCCTCGCTCTTCCCCGAGTACGATGCGGCGCTCGCGACCGCCATGCGCGACGAGACCGTCGGCTTCGCCGACTTCGTGCTTCGCCGAGGGGACGGCAAGCTGGAGACGCTGCTCAGCGCTCCGTTCACGGTCGCGGGGGGGGCGCTCCTGACCCTCTACGGTGCGGCGGGCGCGCCGCGAGCGGACGGCACGGTGCTCCTGGACCCGCTCCAGCGAGCGGGGCTGCTCACTCAAGCCAGCTTCCTCGCCGGCCACTCGCACGCCGGTCAAACATCGCCCGTGCAGCGCGGGCTGGCGGTGCGCAAGAACCTGCTGTGCACGGAGCTACCGGATCCGCCCATGAACGTGAACGCTACCCCTCCCGCTCCTGATCCCAAGGCGACCACGCGGCAGCGCTTCGAGCAGCATCGGGCGGACCCGAGCTGCGTCGGGTGCCACCAGCTACTCGATCCGATTGGGGTCGGGTTCGAGAGCTACGATGCGATCGGGCGCTACCGGTCGAGCGAGAATGGATTGCCCATCGACGCTTCGGGGCAGCTGGTGGGCGCCGGCGACGCCAGCGGGGACTTTTCGAGCGCGGTGGAGCTCGCTCAGCGGCTGTCCACCAGCGCGGACGTGCGCGCTTGCCTGCAGAAGCAGTGGTTTCGGTTCTCGCTCGGTCGGTTCGAGGCTGCGGCGGACGCCTGCAGTTTGCAGCAGCTCGCCAGCGCCTTCGAGACTTCCGGTCATGACGTGCGCGCGCTGCTCCTCGCCCTCGTTACCTCCGATTCTTTTCGCTACCGCAAGGTGCAGCCATGAAGCGCGGGGTGACGCGCCGCGCGCTGCTCGGCGGCCTCGGCGGCTCCGCAGCGCTCGCGCCCTTCTTACCGCTGCTGGAGGCACACGGCGAAGAGGCCCAGCCGCTGCGTTTGATCTTGTGGTTCACGCCGCATGGCACCGTCTACGACAACTGGAAGCCGAGCGGCGGTGAGCGCGACTTCACGCTGAGCCCGATCTTGCAGCCTCTGGAGCCGTATCGCTCCAAGATAACCGTCCTAGACGGCTTGAAGATCCAAGCCGACGGCGTGGGCGCGCCCCACACCAAGGGCCCCCCCTTGCTGTGGACTGCGTCGTCGCTGAAGGAGGACATGACCTTCACCCGGGCGGACGGGTCGGGCGGGATGTACTACGGCTGGAACAGCGGCCCGAGCATCGACCAGGTCATCGCAGAGCAGCTGCGGCCCACCACCCCCTATCGCTCGCTCGAGTTCGGCGTGCGCTCGGGAGGGAGCCACCCCGGCTCGCGCATGATCTACACCGCCGCGGAGACGCCGCTCGCGCCCGAAACGAACCCGTGGGCTGCCTTCAAGCGGCTCATTGGGGACATCGGCAAGACCGCCGACGAGCTGGAGCGTATCCGCAGCGAGCGCCGCTCGGTGCTGGACGTGCTGGATGGCGAGCTGGGCGCTCTTCGGACCAAGGTCAGCAGCGCGGACCGGCACAAGATCGACGCCCACCTCACGGCCGTGCGAGACATCGAGCAGCGCCTCCAAGGCTCCAGCGTCTCCTGCCAAGGCCCCGTGCTGGGAGACGAGGTGGACGCCAACAAGGCGAGTAGCACGCCGCTCGTGATGGAGGCCATGAGCGCGCTCATGGCCTCGTCGCTCTCGTGCGGGCTCACGCGCTTCGCGAGCATGCAATACCGGGTGGGCGAGAACGACGGCGGCTACCTGTACGACTGGCTCGGGATCTCCGACCTCGAGCACCACCTGATGACCCACGAGCCGGATACGAACGCGGCCGCGCAGGGAGAGCTGACGAAGATCTATACCTGGTACGCGCAGATGTTCGCCAAGTTCCTTGCCCACCTGGACAGCGTTCCCGAGGGAAATGGCACCCTCCTGGACAACTCGCTCGTGGTGTGGGGCAGCGAGCTTGCCAAAGGCAACTCACATTCTTTCGAGAAGATGCCGTTCGTGGTCGCCGGAGGCGCCGCCGGTAAGCTCCAGACGGGCCGGTACCTGCAGTACGACCAGGTTCCTCACAATCGCCTGCTCGTCAGCCTCGCCCAGCTCATGGGCCTGCCGGAGCTCACTCGGTTCGGCGGAACGGACCAGGGTAGCGGCGGCCTCTCCGGCTTCGCCTGAACCGTGCTAGCTACGAGCCCTCGTGGCCTCGCTGGTTCCGCGTCTCGCGCCGGGTAGCATCTTCGCTGGGCGCTATCGCGTCCTCGCCTACGTGGGGCAGGGGAGCATGGGCAGCGTGTACAGCGCCGAGGCGGTGGAGGGCGGCGCGCTCGTCGCGCTCAAGCTCGTCAAGCTGGACAGCGCGGATGGGCGCGCGGCTCGCCGCTTCGAGCGCGAGGCGGAGAGCGGGCAGCGTATCCAGAGCCCGCATGTGGCGCGCGCCCTCGACGCGGGCAAACTGGGGGACGGTCTGGGCTGGCTCGCAATGGAGTACGCCCCGGGCCCAAGCTTCGAGGAGCTCGTGCGGACGCGCCGAGGGCTCGAGCTCGCGGAGGCGCGGCTCGTGCTGTCTCAGCTCTTTGCCGCCGTGGCCGCAGCGCACGCGGTAGGCATCGTGCACCGCGACCTCAAGCCGGACAACGTGCGGGTCTCCGAGCAAGAGGGCACTCTGCACGTCAAGGTGCTGGATTTCGGCATCGCCAAGGACTTCGCGGTCAGCACGCTCTCGGGTACGACGCCGGGGCTCGGTACGCCGCTGTGGACCGCGCCGGAGCAGACCCGGGAGGGCTACCAGCCGGTGCCGAGCGCGGACGTCTGGGCGCTCGGGCTGCTCGCCTTCTTTGGCCTCACCGGCGGGCTCTATTGGCGGCATACCGCGCCGACTGCCTCGCTCGCGGACCTCGCGCTGGAGCTGCTCCGTGGAGAGATCGCTCCCGCTTCCCAGCGCGCGGCCGAGCTCGGCTTGCCGCGCGAGCTGCCGCGCGGCTTCGACGCCTGGTTCGAGCGTGCGGTCAGCCGCGACGTCACGCGGCGCTTCGTGGACGCCGCGGAGGCGTGGGCGGCGCTCGAGCCGCTACTGAAAGCTCCGCCTCCGGTCGCGAGCCGCTCGCACCGCGTGAGCGTTGCGCCGGGAATTTTTCTGAGCGCCGTCATCGCGGGGGTGCTGCTGATGGGTCTGGCCATCTACTGGTTGCTCCGCTCGATGCGCATTTGAGGTAGCCTCGGGCGCGCATGGTCAAGCTGTGCTTCGTGTGCCTCGGCAACATCTGCCGCTCGCCCATCGGCGAGGGCGTCATGCGGCACTTGCTGGAGGAAGCCGGGCTCGGTGGAGCGGTGGAGGTGTGTAGCGCCGGTACCGCCGGGTATCACCGCGGTGAGCTGCCGGATGCTAGAGCGCGCGCTGCGGGGCGGCGCTTCGGGGTGGAGGTGCACGGCCGCGCGCGGCAGTTCCAGAGCGCGGACTTCGCGCGCTTCGACTACGTCCTGGCCATGGATGCCAGCAACTACCAGGCACTGTCGGATCTCTCGCCGGATCTCGATGGTCGGCGCAAGCTTCACCTCTTGCGGAGCTTCGACCCAGAGTCACCGCACGGCGCCTCCGTACCGGACCCTTACTATGGGGACGACTCGGACTTCGACGAGGTAGTCGAGATCTGCTTGGCCGCCTGCGCCCCGCTGCTAGAAAAACTTCGACGCGAGCACCAGCTGTGACCTCACTGAGCGCGGCTCTTTCGGAGGCACTGCGGCGCGCGCTCGGCGAGGAAGTGCAAGGCGCCCGGCGCCTCTCCGGCGGGGACATCAACGAAGCCTTCGAGCTTTCGCTCTCGAGCGGGGCGCGCGTGTTCCTCAAGACCAACGCGCAGGCCTCGGTCCGGATGTTTCCCGCGGAGGCGCACGGGCTGGAGTGGCTGCGCGCCGCGGGCGCCTTGCGTATCCCGCGAGTGCTGGCCGTCTCCGCAGGGCATGAAGGCGAGCCGAGCTTTCTGGTGCTGGAGCTGCTCACGCCCGGTCGCCAAGTGCGAAACTTCGACGAGCGCTTGGGGCATGGGCTTTCGGAGCTGCACCGCTTTGGGGCCGCCCGTTTCGGGCTAGAACGAGACAACTTCATCGGCTCGCTCCCGCAGCGCAACCGTGAGCACGACTCGTGGGCGGAGTTTTTCTGGCACGAACGGCTCGCACCGCAGCTCCAGCGCGCGATCGAGAGCGGCCGCGCCGGCGCGGCTCTCCAAGGCAGCTTCGAGCGGCTCCGAGCGCGGCTCCCGGAGCTGCTTGGTCCGAGCGAGCCTCCGGCGCGGCTTCATGGCGACTTGTGGGGCGGCAACCTGCACGTGGACGAACAGGGCGCCCCGTGCCTCATCGACCCGGCCGCATACGCGGGGCACCGTGAGGTAGATCTCGCGATGATGCGTCTCTTCGGGGGCTTTGGCGAGCGCGTCTTCCGCGCCTATGAAGAGGCTTACCCGCTGGCGCCCGGGCACGCAGAGCGCACGGCCCTCTACCAGCTTTACCCGCTCTTGGTGCACGTCAACCTCTTTGGCGGCACCTACGCAGAATCGGTCGCGCGGAGCCTTGCGCGCTACGTGTAGCCCGGCGTAGAGATCGCGACCTGTCATGCCCAGCGCAGCTGCACGCCTCGTTACCCTCGCCGATGGCGAAAACCTCATCGACGCCTTGGCCGAAGCTTGCGGCAAGGCGGACGGCTGGCTCAGCGCGGTCGGCCATGTGGACTCGGTAGAAATCCGGGTCGCCGGAGAGGGCGCAGACGTGCGCAAGCAGCTGCGCGGGCGGCTCACGCTGGCGCAGCTCAACGGGCCGTTCGGCGGCCCTTATTTCGCGACTCTATCGCGGCACACGAGCCTGGGCGCGGAGCTGGTCGCGGGGCAGCTGCTCGCGGCTCGCTCGGCCGGCGTCACCGCGTCCCTTTGGACCGCGCAGGGCAGCGTCCGTGACTTGGTGGACGCCGCGCCCCCGCGGGAAGTGGCGCCGGAAGCACCGAAAGCTGCGCCCACCGCGCCCGCGGCTTCGGGCTGGGCGGCGGCGGCTCAAGCGGCAGCGGCGGATCTCGCGGAAGAAGAGGAAGAGCCGCAGCGACCGGTTCGCGGAGACCTGGTGCGCCACTTCGCCTTCGGGCTATGCGAGGTCCTGCAGGACACCGGCGATCGGCTGAAACTGCGAGACGTGCAAGGGCAAGGGCGCATCCGCGAGATCGCGGTGGACATGCTCGTCATCTCGCCCGCTCCGGACCACAACGGTAAGCGCGTCTTCAAGCTCACGCGCAAGAGCTGAGCGCCTACAGCTCGGGCGCCAGTGCGTCCGCCGCGCAGCCGTAGCGAGGCCGCGCGGGCAAGTCGTCCACGCTCTCCACCAAGGTGATGCCGAAGTTGCCGGTCGTGTCGCCCCGAACCGGCGCGCTCACGGTGCCGGTCACGGTGCCGCAGTAGAAGTCCGAAACGCCGCAAATCGTGCCGTGCAGGGTGAGCTGCGAGGTGATCGGGACGCCGGGCAAAATCGCGTTGGCGCTGCCCGGTAGCGTTGACTCGGCGGTCGGCGCGTCGAACTTGCCGTCGTCGCCGATGGCGTAGGGCCCGACGACGAGCGGCTCACCCACCTCGGTTCGGCGATCCGCGACGGCGAGCGCCTTGTAGGTGAACTCGACCGCCGTCTTGCCGTCCAGCTCCGGCGTCTCCAGCTGACCAAAGAACAAGATCGCGGCGCCGGGCGAGGTCGAGGTTTCGAGCGAAAGCAGCGCGGGGCCAGAGACGACCCCCGGCGCTGGGGGGCGACACTCGGCGCCGGCCCCCCCCACACCCGACGAGCTCGCCCCTGCTTCGCCCCCGAGCTCCACTCGCCGATCCTCGAAGGCTTGAAAACGGCCGCTCGCGTCCGCGCACGCGCTCGCGCTCGCAAAAAGCGCGAAGGCGAGGAGGCCGTGAGCCGGTCCGAGATGCATCGCTCCACGATAGCGTTTCGGAAGCGGGGAGGGTAAACGTTTCCGCCTTGCTCCGACTCGTTACGGCTCTCGGTACTTTGGCGTGCGTGCTGGTCGGCGCCGGCCCCGCCGCCGCGAGCGGCTTCTCGGTCGCGCGCTTTTCTGGTGAGCACGGGCACCCCACGACCGATAACCCCACCGCGCTCTACTTCAACCCCGCCGCGCTGCGCGGCAAGCGAGTCGAGCTCTTCGTGGACGGCCTCGCCGGCTTGCGGCGGGTCACGTACACCCGCAGCTCGCAACCGACGGACGCGCCGGATCCGGAGGGCGCGCGCGGCGCGAACGTGGGCCGGGCCGAGCTTTCGAACTGGCTTGCGAGCCCGTCTTTATGGCTCGTCGTGCCCGTCTCCGAGCGGCTGGTGCTGGGCGCGGGCGTGTTCACGCCATTTGGCGGTCCCATCAGCTGGGATACGCGAAGCGCCTTTTCGAGCTCGCCGTATCCGGGCCCCGTCGACGGTGTCTCCCGCTTTCACGCCATCGAGGGGCTGTCGATCACGAGCTATGGTTCCCTCGGCGGCAGCTACGCGCTGAGCCGTACTTGGCGCGTTGGGCTATCGCTGAGCGGCATGTACACGACCGTGGAGGACGTGCGGGCTTGGAGCGGAGGCCGCAACGGCGTGCTCGGCGAAGGTCGCTCGCTGCTGGACGTGAGCGGCTTCGCTTGGGGCCTTGGCGCTGGAGTCTTCTACGAATGTGAATGCCGCGGGCTCCGCCTCGGTATTTCGTACCAATCGCGGCCCAACGTCGCGGGCGGCATGAAGCTCGGCGGCAGGCTCTCGAACGACATCGGAGGCCCGAGCAGCGCCGACGTGCAGCTGCACGAGGACTTGCCGGACATCCTGCGCGCGGGCGTCGCCTACGAGCCGCAGCCGGACCTCGAGCTGCGCGCGTCCGTGGCTTGGGAGCGCTGGAGCGCGTTCGACCAGCAGTGCGTGACGCAGGGCGGGCGGGCGTGCACCATCAACGGCGATGGTGGTCAGCCGGAGGGCGGCGGCGTGCTGCAAAACGTGCCTCGCAAGTTCCGAGATGCCGTAGAAGCGCGCGCGGGCGCGAGCGTGTGGCCGTCCTCGAGCGTTGAGTTTTTCTCCGGCATGGGCGTGATGAGCCAAGCGGTGCCGGACGAGACGCTCGACGCGAGCTTGCCGGATTTTTTCGGCGTCACCTTTACGCTCGGCTCGCGCTTGAAGCTTTCGGACGCGCTCAGCGTGGGCGGCTCGCTGTCGCACATCGTTTCCCCGTCGCGCACGGCAACGAGCAACCTGCAAACTCGCGCGCTCCCGAGCAAGTTGCCGGACGCGAGCGGCCACTACTCTCAGAGCATGAGCTACGCGAACCTGAACGTCTCGGTCAGGTTCTAGCGGGGGAGCCCGAGCGGGTCACGGCGCGGTCGTCTGACGTGGCGTCGCGATTTGGACACTTGTGCAGGTAGCGTGGCCAGCGCACTCTCCCGCGGATGAAGAACCTTTCGTGGCTCGGTATGTCCGTTTTGGCGCTGTCTTTGGTCGCTTGCAACAACGACCCCGCGAAGGGCAAGGCGCAGGCGACGGCCGCGGAGGCGGTGGCGGTGAATTCGGCGGCGGCTCCCGCCGCGGGCGCGGCCGTGAAGTACGCGTTCACGAATGCGGACTCCAAGCTGGAGTTCGTCGGCGCGAAGGTCACCCGCAAGCACGACGGCTCGTTCCAAACGTTCTCGGGCACCGTCACCGTCGTCGACAACGACCCGACGAAGAGCTCCGTCACCGCGCTCATCGACGTCGGCTCACTCAAGAGCGACGAGGAGAAGCTGACCGGCCACCTCAAGTCTCCGGACTTGCTGGACGTCGGCAAGTTCCCGCAAGCCACGTTCACGTCCACGTCGATCAAGGCCGGCGGGGACAAGGGCGCCACCCATACGATCACCGGCAACCTTCAGCTGCACGGCGTCACCAAGTCGATCTCGTTTCCGGCCACCATCAAGCTCAGCGCGGAAGCCGCGGACGTGGACTCGGAGTTTGCCATCAACCGCAAAGACTTCGGCATCGTGTACCCCGGCATGCCGGACGACCTGATCAAGGACGACGTTCTCCTCAAGTTGCAGATCCGCGCCAAGAAGGCGGGCTGATACGCGGCTGTTTAGAGCGGGAAGGGTAGGACGCCGCCGATACCGGTGAAACCGCCCTTGCCGCCGAGCCCGCCCGAGCTCGTCGCGCCGCCGAGCCCGCCCGCGCCAGCATTGGCTCCGGCTCCGCCGCTAGCGCCGCCCTTCCCGCCACCGCCCGCGGTGGCGCTCCCGCCTCCGCCCGCGGTGGCGCTCCCGCCTCCGCCTTGAGCGGCTACGCTGGACGAGCCCCCATCTCCAGGCTCGCCGCCCTCACCTGCGGCGGCGACTCCGCCCGAAGGCGCAGCGCCGCCTTGACCTGCGGCGTCGCCCGCGGTCGCGCCAGAGCTGCTCGAGCCGGCAGAGCTGGACATTCCGCCCGCTTCGTCATCGCGGCCGCCTACGCCGGGCTGCGTGA
The DNA here is from genome assembly GCA_004193285.1 of Myxococcales bacterium. Classification (GTDB taxonomy): domain Bacteria; phylum Myxococcota_A; class Polyangia; order Polyangiales; family Polyangiaceae; genus PMG-095. The sequence continues at coordinate 29,663 of SECP01000016.1, forward strand.
TGCCCTCGCAAGCCTCGGTATCCGTGCAGCTCAGCGCGCAGACGTTCTGTCGGCATTCGTAGCCGGGGGCGCACTCGCCTGCGGTCTCGCACGGCCCCTGATCTCTTCCACTTTCGAGCCCCAAGATCTGGCCGCAGCCGGTCAGCAGCCCGAGCACGATGAGCAAGTCGCGCCGGGAGGCGGCTTTAAAACGCACGGTGTGCCCCTACTCCCCACCCGCTCGTCGCGGGGACGACCGACCACGCCGCTCGCGCGGAGCTTGGTGCCGGAGTGGTCGGCGCCGTGAGCCAGAGCACGAGCCCGGAAGCGACGGCCGCGACGCCGACCCCGGTGAGCACGCTCGCGACCAGCGCCTTGCTCTGCGCGCTCTCACGGAGCGCAGTACCGGCCGGTGTGCACACGTTGGCGTCGTTGCAGAGCGACGCCGACTCGTCGTACTTCGAGCGTGCGCCCACTCCTAGAGCTCCGCCCACGCCCAGACCGACGAAGCCCAGCCCGCCGAGCGCCAAGGCCGTGACCCGGCGCGACACATCGCTCGCTCCGGCGCTGCTCTCGGCGGAGACGAGCGGCGGCGTCGGTCGCGGTGCGTCGGGTGGCGTGGTTTGCGGGGCGCGCGCCGTGGGCACGGTCTGGACCGGCGCGGGTGCGGGTGCGGGCGCGGCCGTGACGGGGAGCAAATCCTCCGCGCCTGGCGCGAGCACCGGCACCGTCACGTTGACGGTGCCACCTTCGGGCGGCACCACGACCGAGGTCGTCCAGTGTCGCCGGCCCGGTGCTTTGGCTTCGAGCACGTAGCTGCCGGGATCGGTGGGAGTAGGAGTGCCCCACGCCGCCGGCAACAGCTCCAGGCCGCTACGGTAAAGCGTCAAACCTTCCACCCGCGTCTCGGTCGGCACCGAGACGGTGAGGCGGCTCAGCCGCGGCGTGAGAGCGTCGATGCGATCTCGCGCGTAGCTCAAACGCTGATCCTTGCGCGCTTGAGCCATTCCCTCTGCTTCACGGAAAGCGCCCCAGGCGCTCGCCAGCTGCCCATTGTGCTCGTAGCACTCGGCTAAATAGATCAGCACGCCGAGGTGAGGGTCCAAGCGGTAGCTGGCCGCATACTTGGGGCACGCCTCCGCCACGTGCTTGGCGCTGAGTAGCGCCTCGGCTTCGTCGAACAGCTGCTGCGCGAGGGCGCGGACCTGCTCTTCGTCCTCGGCTACCGCCGGCGCGGCCGCGGCGAGCACACACCCGGCGATGAGAAACGGTACTGAGCGAGCAATCAAAAGCGGCTCCGTGGCACAGCGGCCGGTGGCGCATTCGAGACGGGGGCCTCGTTGAAAGGGGGAGCGGAGACGAGGACGGGCGGGGGAACGGCGACCCCAGGTTGGCTCACGAGGACGGGCGGGGGCACGGACTCGAGGGTCGAGGCTTGCACCGGCCTGGCTTTGGCCACTGGCTTGGCGGTAGGCGCGTTGAGCGAGATCGCGACGGAGGGCGTCGCCGTCGCGGGGGTGGCCACCGTCGCGGACGACGTTCCGGCACTGCTCGCAGGCTCGCTCACCAACACCTGAGCCGCAGTCGTGCCGGGCGAGGTCGACGACGCTTCCGCGACGGCGCGCCCGGGCGGCGGAGCCGCGCTCGAGAGCCGGCTCTGGTCGCGTGCCTCCTTGACGAACACTCCGGCGCCTCCGAGCACGACGACTGCGAGCGCGCTGAGCAGCCATGGCAGCTTGCTGCGCTGGAGGCCCGGGATCTGCGGGTCCCCCCAGTTGGTTTGCGTGCCCATCATGCTCACGGCGCTCGGCGCCGCCGTCGGCCCCCGGGTGGGCGCGCTCGTCAGGACCGACTGGTCCGGCGCGAGCAGCAAGAAGTCCGGCGCGCCCAGCAGCCGCTGGATGCGCTCCACGCTTTGAAACGAGTCCAGCGTGCCGAAAGGGGCGAGCGCGAGCGCAAGCTCTGCCAAGCTCTGATAGCGAGCGTCCGGACGTTTTTCCAGACAGCGGTTGACGATCGCGGCAAGGCCAGCCGGCAGCCCAGGCACGACGGCCGCGAGCGACGCCGGTTGCTCCTGCATCACGCGCGCGCAGACTTGCGGCAGCGACTCTCCATCGAAGGGCGCGAGCGCGGCGAGCAGCTCGTAGAGCACCACGCCCAGAGCCCAGATGTCACTGCGCGCGTCCACGTCTTTGGTAGACGTCATCTGCTCGGGCGACATGTACAGCGGCGAGCCCATGAGCGCGGAGGTGCTGGTGATGGGAATGTGCGCCATGCTGGGCGTGCCCATCTTGGAGATGCCGAAGTCGAGCACCTTGACGTGCGGCGTGCGATCGCGGCGCCGGGTCAAAAACAGGTTGGAAGGCTTGAGGTCTCGGTGAACGATGCCCAGAGAGTGCGCCTCCGCGATCGCTTCGCAGGCTTGCAGCAAGTAGTCCACCGCTTCCGCGGCGGGCAGGCGCCCCCGGGACTCCAGCAACTGCGACAGGTCCTGACCGTCCAGGTACTCCATCACCAAGTACGCACGGCCGTCGGTCAAGACGCCCACGTCCGATACGTGCGCGACGTGGTCGCTCTCGATCCGCGCCGCGGCGCGCGCTTCGCGCACGAAGCGCTCGACCGCTTCCTCGTTGGTGTCGTCGGTCAGCATCAACTTGACCGCGACCCGCTCCTGCAGTTGCAGGTGCCGCGCGGCCACCACGACGCCCATCCCGCCCTGCCCGAGGAGCTTTTCTACTCGGTACTTGCCGGCGAGGACCTCACCCTCTTGGTACACGGTTGCCTCCGCCACCCTCGGCGAGCGCCACGCTCGGCACGTAGACCCGTGATTGCATCGAAAATACTAGCGGATTCCGAATGTTACGCGTACTTGCGTGACGCTCGTTGCCCGGCCGCGTGCATCCCGCACGTCGTTTAGGACCAGACCTGAATCTCTAGAACGGTCGCGCCAGTCACCAATGAAGGGCGGGCAAGGCCTACACGCGCCTTGTCTCAAAATGGGGCCGCCTTTTCAGGCGCGTTCGCCGAGCGGGCCGGCGAAGGTCAAAATCAGCCGAATGCGACCTTCTTCGTCGATCTCCCCCGCGTCGAACGCTTCCAGGGTCCGGCCGTCTTTCATGTCCGCGACCGCGCGGTAGCGAAATGTGGTGCCTCGGGCGTCCACCGCGCTCGTCACCCGGATGCCCAGCACGTCTGGGCTCGCCAGGAAACGGTCCAGCATCTCTGCGAGCGCGGCGCGGCCGCGGATTTCGCGGCTGGGTGTGACCATTCGGCCATCCGCGGCGAAGCACGCTTCCAGCAGCTCGGCGCGTACCCGAGGGTCCCGTTCGCAAGCCGCGCGAATGTACGTATCCACGGCAACCTCCACCGGGCTCGGCATGGCCGAACCGTAACGCGGCGGCGCCCCGGTGGCGAGATTGAAGCGAGGCCTCACCGCTTGGCGGCAAGGCCTCGCTCGGGGGTTCACAACTTCGTGACGACGAGCGACGAGATTTCGTCGTTCAGCGTGCTCAGGGTCGGGTGATCTCCGGTCAGCGTCTCCGAGGCGCCCTCGAAGCCATCGTGCTCGTACACGGTGACGGAGTAGCCGGGCGGGACCTTGATCGACGAGATGTCATCGCCGACGACGCCGTAGGAGCCGAGCAGCGTACCGTCGTAGGCACCGGCGGGTAGCGTGCTGCCGAGCCTGACGTAGCTCGGATCCTGGTAAAAGCTCACGCCCTGGCCTTCGGCCACGCCGACCGGCGCCTGCCCGCCGGAATACTGCATCCACAAACCGTCCAGATCCACGCCCGTCAGCTCGACCCACATCGCGGGGGTGTAGCTGCGCTCCAGCAAGATGAAGTGCAGCGCCTCCACGAGCGGAGTTTTCCCGGCGCGGTACGTGCGGTCGATCCAGTTGAAGAAGCCGACGACCTCTCCGGTGCGGTAATGGATGCCGGGGCGCCACTCGGGCACCACCGCCCACGGCGTGCCAGGCGTTCGGTATTCGTTGCGCACCCAGTCCGCGCCGCCCTCGATGAACCAACCTGGCGCGCCCGGCTGGTAGCGACTCTGCATCAGGTGCATGGCCTCGTGCACGAACGCGTCCAGATCGTCGGGGTGCGCGGAGAAATGATTGACGTTGAAACCGATCAGGTTGCCGCCGGCTCCCGCGACGCCGTGACTCTCTACCAACAAGCGCAACCAGGTGGGCGCCTGCCGATCGAAGCGGTCCGCCAGCACCGGGTACATGTCATAGAGGCGGCACTGGATCCGCTCCAGCAGGGCTTCGCTGAACGCGGGCCCTCGCTCCACATTGATGAAAATCGAGCTGTTTTCGGCGCACTCGGGGATGCCCGCGGGCAGCTCGAAACGCAGGCGATCCACCAGGGTAACCGCGCTCGGAGTCGGACGCGGGCGATTCACCTCCACTTTGAAAGCGACGTTCGTCGCTTGCGAGAGCAGGGACTGGAGCGACGATGAAACCGTGAACGCCAGCGTGTGGTACTGCCCCGCGCTCAGGCCTTGCAGCGACGCTAGGCCGACCCACTGATGGTAAATGCCGCTCTGCGGGCTATCCACGTAGAGCTGCACTTGGCCCCAAGCGGGCGACGCTGGCAGCTTCACGTCCAGGAGCAGCTTGCTGCTCACGCCGTTCAGCTTGCCGATGGGCTTGGAGGTGAGCACGGTCTGGTCCGCGCCCGTGATCGCCAGCGCACGGGCGCCGCGAGAGGCGTCCGTGGAGGCGGCGCGAGTGCCAGCAGAAACGCTCCAGGCGCTGGCATCCTCGAAGCCGAGGACGGTTTTTTGCTGTGTAAACGACGGCTCGCCTACCAGGGCGAGACTCTGCTCGCCCACGGCGTCCGACTCATTGGCGCCCGTCTCGGCGGAGCAAGCACCGAGGAGAGAGAGCGCGATCATCCCGAGCCCGAATACTGGCCGCGTGCGGCCACGTGCGTTTTGCTGCATTGCTAGTTCCCTTTGCGTGAGCCGCGACGGTTCGCGGCCTCGGCCCGGGCCCAGTGCAACGCACATGCCGCCGCGCGGCAGCCGAAACGTGGACGAAAAAGCGCTGAATCGTGGGGGCGGCCGCGCGGTTCGGCCGGCCGAGTGCAACGCTCGTGGACGCGCGCGGGTGTTGCAGCAGTTGCACGCCACGGCCGCACGCGTCCGCGAGCTTCACGGAGCGGGGACGCGCTTCGTCCGTCGCTCCGTGAGGCACCTCACTCGACGCTGATCGTCACCTTGAGGAGCTCGTCCACCGCGGGGTACGAATACGAGTCGTCGACCTCGCTGAGCGGCTGCACCTTGCCTTCGCCCGCCTCGCCGGTGTCCGGCGCGGGCTGGTTCGTCACCGTGTTCGGGCCGATCGCGGGCTCCTCATTGGCTTCCGTACCTGTATCCCAGAGCAGCACCTCACCGGTGATGTCGCCATCGATGGGCTCGCCGTCCTCATCGAAGAGCGGGATGCCCACGTCCGCGGGGCCGAAGAAGACGTCGTTCGTCGCCGCGAGCATGGTCGCGAACGAAAGCGACTGGCCAGGGGCGGCTTCGAACGAGAATTGGTACTTCTTTCCGGGGGTGATGGGCCCGGGGGTCGCGCTGCCGACCGGCATGTTGAAGACGGCCGCGGAGAGCGCGTCCACCGTCGCGAGCTCCTCGCCCAAGAGCGCGGGGTTGCCGTCCTCCGCGATGTGCTCCAAGCCGTCGCCGAAATCCGCGTCGCCGTTGACGAAGAGGGGCATCTCTCCCGCGGCGTGCACGGCCCAAACCCCGGGCGAAGCCGGGAAAGTGACGCCCGAGGTGGCCGCGGCGAACGCGCCCAGCGTCGAAGGGTTGCCGTCCTCGGCGATCGACTCGATGCCCTGGCTGCGATCGGGCATTCCCGGCGTGAACAGAGGATTGGCCCCGCCGTGCACGACCCAGGTACCGGGCGAAATCGGCGCGGCGAAGTCGCCATCGCTCGTGTGGAGCGCGGTGTCCGTGGAGACGTTGCTAATCATCACCTTGAACTCCGTTCCGCTGACGTGCATCACCTCCACGCTCAGCACCTCCGAGACGGCCGGGTACTCGAACGTATCCTCGGTGTCCTCGATCAACTGAACGTTGCCGCCCTCCACAGGGCCGGTGTTGGGCGCCGCTTGCTTGGAAACGGTGTTCGGGCCCACTTTCGGCTCTTCGTTCACCTCGGTGCCTGCGTCCCAGAGGTAAACCTGGTCCGTCACGTCGCCGCTCAAGGGCTCGCCATCTTCGTCGTAGAGTGCGATGCCGTCGCCGTTCGGCGCGTAAAACAGATCGTTGGTGGCTGCGAGCATCGTCGCGAAGGAGAGCTTCTGTTTACGACCCGCGTGGATCGTGAACTCGTAGGACTTGCCGGGCGTCGCAGGCCCCGGAGCCGCGTCGCCGGTGGGAGTGTTGAAAACGCCGGAGCTGGTAAACAGCTTGACCGGCGCTACGTTCTCCAGCGTCACCGTGAACTTGCGAGCTGCTGCGCCGTTGGTTCCGCCGGCGCCCGCGGCCGTCTCGCCCGCTTCGTTGTTGCCCATCTGGCCAGCCGCACCTCCATCTGCTTTTTGGCCAGCAGTCGGGGAGCTGCCTCCCCCAGAAGTACCGCCATTATTGCCCGAACCGTCGTCGTCATCGTCCGAACAAGCGCCGAGCAGCGCGGTCGTGGCGAACAAAGCTATCGCTAGAGCTCTCATCTTGTAGCCTCCGTCTGAACGCTCGCTCCGCGCGAGCTTCGTGGTTACGCGTCGGTATGAGCCGCCCGCACATCGGTTACGGGAGAGGCGCGAAAAGTTGGGGACCGAGCCGCGCCCGTCGCGCCACACGCCATAGCGCCACGCTGCCGGACCCGCAGCCGCATGGAGCCTGCAGGCGACGTCGCGCGCTCGGACCGTCGAGCGGGCCTACGTGTTCAGGAGGCGATTGCCAGATTCGGAGCGCCGCGCCTCGAAGAAGAGATGACGCCTCAGCGGGTGTCCGAGCGGCAGCTTGGGGTGGTCGAAGTCGAAGCGAGCGTCTGGCTTCATCCCGATGCGACCGAACAACGCGAGTGAGCGCCCATTGCGCGCGGCCGTGAACCCCACGATGCGCGCCAGCTCTAGCTGCTGAAAGCCGAAGCGCACGAGGCTGCGGGCCGCCTCGGTGGCGTAGCCTCGCCCCCAGCTTGCTGGAACCATCCGCCAGAAGACCTCAACCGCGGGCGTGAAAGCAGCCTGGAAGTCGACGTGCTGGAGCCCGAACACTCCCAGTGATTCGCCGGTCGCCCCCAGCGTCGCAACCCATGTCCCGAAGCCATGCGCCTCTCGGTGTGAAAGCAGACGGCCGAGCTGCCGTTGCGTCTCGGCCGCGCCCAGCAGAGCGGGAAAATGCTCCATCACCCTGGGGTCGCGATTCAAGCTCGCGAGTAACTCGAAATCATCCAAGCAAAGAGGGCGAAGGATGAGCCGTTCAGTCTGAAAGGTGGAGCTCGCCGTCATGTGCCGGTGTCTCCGGTACGCTGCGGGCTCCGGGCTCGCATCAGCGCCGCCGGTACTTCGCCAACGCGCGGACGAGCTCTGACTCGCTCAGGAAAATGTCTTCGACGAGCGGCGAGTCGAGCAACGCCTCGTAGAGCGCGCTGGGATCCTTGAGCTGAGGAGCCAAGTGCGAAAGCTCGCGCGCGTCCGCGGTGAGCGCGAGTTGCTCTGCGTCCACCAAGCTCCTCAAGAAGCCGACCAGCAGCTGTGCGGCTGCACTTGCCGCATCCGCCGCGACGTCGGCCTCCGTATCGCCCTCCTCATCGGAGTTCAGCGACTCCGCCGCGATGTCTTTCTCGAGCGACATCACCTGCGCCTTCGCTTCTGCGAAGAAACCTTGGCTGTTCGGCTGGGGCCGCCCACCTGTTTGCGGATCGAACAGGCCGCAGCCGAGCTTGGCTGCGAGCGCGTGGAGGCACCAGTACAGCAGCGCGCCGCTACCGCTATGCGTGCGAGCGACGAGCTCGCTGCCGTCCGCTGCGTAGGAGACGGCCACGCCAGCGCTCCTCGCGTCCCCCGGCGGCAGCGACAGACCGATGAGGATGCTGAGCTGGTCCTCGGCGAGCTGGCACCTGAGCCCTTCCGCGGCTGAAATTGCGGCGAGGGCCTGGGACACGCTCTCGCGGTCGATACCTGGCCCCGTAGCGGTGCGTTGCAGAATGAGGTCGGTCGACAATCGGGAGCTTCCTGAAGGAGGTCGAGCACGTTATCACGCGGGGCCCATCCAAGACCCACCGCGCAACCGACTGCGGTCGCGAGGAGCAGTGCAAGGGAGCGAGCTGACTCGGCGTGCTCTCACCCGCCGGTGTGACGACCCACCGGGGTGACCATCAGCGCTCGGAAGCCGCATCCGGGCCTCGTTGTCGAGTGCGAAGCGAAAAAGCCGCTCTTGCTGCAGCTGCGCTTGAGTTGATGGCGTTTGGAGTGACGGACCGGAAGCCGCGCTGCCACTGCCGATCACCGCCATGCGTCAATCACCCACCCTCGCCCTCCTTTTGTTCACCCTCGCCGCCTGTTCGTCCACCGACCCGCTGGAAGGGCCGGGCGCTGGCGGCAGTGGCAACGCGGGTGGCACGAGCGCGGGCAGCGCCGCGGGCCAAGCGGGTACGGCAGGGACGCCCAGCGGTGGGTCGAGCTCGGGCGGAGCCTCCGGCTCGAGCAACAGCGCCGGGAGCGGCAACGCGGGGAGCACGAACGGCGGTTCTGGCGCCGCCGGAGGCGCGGGCGGAGCGAGTGGCGGGCAGGGCGGAGCGAGCGGCGGGCAGGGCGGGGCGAGCGGCGGCGCGGCCGGCAGCGCGGGCGCAGCGGGCAGCGGCGGCATGAGCGCGAGCGGGCAGGGGAGCGCCGGCTGCGGCAAGTCCGGCCGCCCCGCAAACGGCAAAGTGCAAGTTGCGGGGGAGAAGATCATCGACTTTCCTGCCAGCTACGACGGCACCAAGCCCTTCCCGTTGCTCGTCGCGCTGCACGCGTGCGGTAACCAAAACACTCAGTGGGAGAACCTGACCAAAGGCTCCGCGCTGGAGACGGACTACGTGCGCCTCATGCCCAACACGACCGACGGCGGCCAGTGCTGGAACAACTACGAAAACAACATCAAGCGTATCCGCCAGCAGTACGACGAGGTGAAGGCCAACTACTGCATCGACGAGAGCCGAGTCTTCGGCGTGGGCCACAGCTCGGGCGCGCAGATGCTCGTCAACATCCTCTCTCACAAGTCCGACGCGGAGTACCTCGACTTCAAGGGCGTCGCGCCCGTCGCCGCCGACCCGTTCAACGTCTCCCTCGCGATCCCGGTTCTGTACATCGCCGGCAAGAAAGACACCCAGCGCGGCGAAAACTCCGCTCCCAATACGGTGCAGAAGTTCCGCGCCGCCAACATGTGCGCGGAAACCTCCAAGCCCTACGCCTCCATCCAAGGCTGCACGAGCAAGGACGGCCCGCAGGTAGACCCTGGTTGCATCGTGTACGACCAGTGCTCCGTACCGACGATCTGGTGCTCCCACAACGACCCGAGCTACACCAACACGAACCACGGCGTGCCCTGCTTCGCCGTCAAATCGATGGTGGACTTCTTCAAGGCGCTGTAAGGCTCGCTGAGCTGCAGCTGGGAACCGGCGGGACGCAGCGTTCGTGCCGCCGCGCGACCAGGATCGTTGGCCCCCGTCACGACAATATGAGGGGGGCGGTCAGGTTTGGCCTTCAGGGCCCCTTGTGCCCATGTGCTCCCTGGCCCCTTTGCCCGAACCGCGTCCACTCGTTCCTTTCAGCGCGTGAGGGTGGGCTGGATTTCGGTGCTGGCACTGTGCGCGGTAGCGGCGTGCGGTGAGGAGAGCGGCCCGCTGGCGCCTCCTTCGGATGTTGCAGGGAGCGCGGGTGCCGGAGCGGTGGCCGGCACTGTGGCGCAAGGAGGCGCCGCGGGAGTCGCGGGCACTGCCGCGGCAGGCGGTGCGGGCATGTCGAGCGCGGGCGCAGGGGCTGGTCCCGCTGGTGGCACCGGCGGCAGCGCGGGGGCGTCGGGTGGCGGCGCCGGCGGCTCGGTCTCGACCACTGGCGGCGGCGGCTCGGCCGCGGGCGGTGGTGGCGGGCTTGGCTCAGACGGCGGCGCAGGGGCGGCATCCGGCGGCGTCGCAGGAGCTGCAGGGGGTGGGCCGATGATCCCGCCGGGATGCGAGTTGTCCAGCCCCGTCAGCTTCAAGCAGGATGTGCTCCCGTTTTTGACCAGCTCGTGTGGCAAAGCGAAAGGGGGCGGCTGCCACGTGACGGACGGCGCCTCTACCATGGGGTCGCTGTGTCCGGATGGCAGCAAAACGTGCGGCTTCAATCACGCTTACGACTGGATCACGGCCGGCTCGCACAACGAGTTCTGCAAGCAAACGCCTGGCCCCATCCGCTTCACGGTGGTGGTGGACGTGATCAAAAGGCCCAAGCCCGCGAGCTGCACCGCGAGCCGCGTGATGCCGCCGGACGGACCGCCGCCCACAGCGTGCCAACTCGCCGCGCTGGAAGCCTGGCTCGCGGAACCGCGCGTGCGCCAGATGCACCGCGCTGACGACACGTCTCCGGCCGAGCCCTACCTGATGCCGCCGTTCAACTGAGCCGGTGGGGTGGAATTTATCCGCCCCTGCTTGTCAGGCGCGCGCCGCCGTACTTAGGCTCCGCGCCCCATGGCCCAGAACGACGAAAACCCCCGCGACGACGAGCAGGAGCCCAACGTGCTTCCCGAGCACCTCACGGAGGTTCGCCCGCTGGCAGAAGCCGTGCTCGTGCTGAGCGAGCGGCTGGACGTGCTCTACGAAGAAGACGACGCCAAGCACGAAACCGAAGACGAGAGCGACAGCGAGTCCGGTGGCCCGCCCGAAGCGATCGTGGCGTTGCTCCGCGAGCTCTCACAAGCCGCGCTCACGCTCGCCGCGGCGCTGGACGAAGACGACGAGGCCCTGTTCGACCTCGACGAGTGGTCGCAAGAGCGAGAGCTGCTGCCGGTGCTGGTGGAGCTGCCGATGGCGCTCGTCGCCGTGAGCGAGCTGGACGCCGCGCTCGCGGTGGCCCGGGCCTTTTCCTTCGTTGCTCCCGAATCTTACAGCGGGGACATCGCCATCATCTTCGCGGAGTCTGGCGATCAGGCCGCCGCGCGCGCCCAGCTGGACGCCAACCTCGAGCAATACGCGGATTCGTTCCTTACTGCCCTCAAAGCCGGTGAAGCGCTCGAAGCGCTCGGGGACGCAGCCGAGGCCGAAGCCTCGTACCGCAGGGCGCTCACGCTCGCGACCGACGAAGCCGAGCGTGAGATCGCCGCGATGCAGCTGGCTGGCTTTTTGGAAGACGCCGGCCGGGAAGGCGAGATCGAGGCGCTGCTCGCCTCCACCGACGCTTCCGAGGCGAAGCACTAGTCCTCACGGCGCTTGGTAGCCGCGCCAGAGCCAGATCAGGCTCTCGGGCATGATCTGATTGCGCGGCCCGGGCGGATTGCCGCAATGGCCTCCGCCCTTGGCGAAAACGAAGCGGTAATGATTGCCCTTCGCTTTCAGCGCCGCCGCCATGCGCCGATTCGCGCTCACCCAGTTGCGATTGTTGGTCGCCGCCAGCGTAGAACCATTGTCGTTCTCGCCGACGTGCAGAAAGACGCGCAGCTGGGGGCGGAGCGGCGCGGCGGCGATCATATCCGGGTACTCCCACGCCCCTTGAGGGTGCTCCGCGTTCGGGCGGAGGGCGGTGAAGGAGCCGGAGAACGAGAAGACGCGGTTGAAATCGCCGAACCACGCGAGGCCCATCACCGCGGGGCCACCCGAGCTGCAGCCGTAGCCGCCGCGGCCGTTCGGGTCGCGCGTGAGCTTGAAATTCGGGAAGCGCGCCTTCAGCGGCGCGTGCGACTCCACCGCGGTCAGCACCTCCTGGGTGACGAAGCGGAAGTAGCGATCCGACACCATGTCGTACTCCAAGCTGCGCTCCGAGCGCCCGGAGGTGTCCGGCCCGTTTTGAATGCCGATGATGACCAGCGGTGGCACGCGGTGGTCCGGCGACGGGTCGTCTGCCAAGTTGCGCACCACGTTCTTCAGCCCGCCGTAAAAGCCGTCTGAAGAGACCATGAACGGCGCCTCTTTGCCGTCCACGTACTGGCTCGGAACGAACACGGTGATCGTGCGCGTGAACGGCTGAGGCGGCGTGAAATCATCGCCCTTGTAGATGTCGCTATCAGCCGAGCTCAAATCGAAGCTGGTGTCGAAGCCGGCAGGCGCGTCCGGCCGCACCGTGAGATCCGGAGAATCCTTGTAGGTCGGCCCGACTTCGAAGTCGCCGTCGCCTTCGGAGCCGGGATCCACCCAGGTCGCACCGCCGGAGTTGCTTCCGCCTCCGCCAGCGCCTGCGCTTCCGCCTGCGCTTTCACCGCCACCGCCGCCGCCACCGCCTCCTCCGCCGCCATCACCCGCGCTGCCGCCGGTGCTCGCCGTACCGCCAGCGCCTGCCGCGCCGCTCGCTGCGCCGGCTGCGGTTTGACCGGCCGCTGCGCCGCCGCTCGGCGCGGTTCCGGCCGCCGCTCCACCGTTGCCGGCGCTCGAGACGCTGCCGCCGACGGCTTCCACCGGATCCGATGGGGCGCTCGAGCAAGCGCTCAGGGCGAGCACGCAGGAAGTGGTGAGTGCGAAGCGGAGCAGGGCCATCAAAGTGAGGATGGGGAGAAGCCACGGATCCTTTCTCACTGTTTTGCGGCACGAGCGCTTGGAGCGGCTGGCAGCGGCAAGGATTGCGGCCCAGCGCCCCTCTTGAGAAGTGTGTCGATCAAGCTCTTCGGGGTCGCGTTGCTCAGCGTCCAGCTGGGATGCAGCAGTGCCTCCTCCGAGGATCCGATCGAATCATCGGGCGGCAGTACCGCCGCCTCAGGCGCCAGTCCTTCAACCGCCGGCGCGGTGGCCTCGGGCGGCGGCGCCGGTTCGGGCGGTGTGATCGCGGCCGGCTCGCCGTCGAACGGCGGCATGGCTGCCCAGCCTCCGGTGAGCGGCGGGGGCGTTGCCGGCTCCGTCGCAGCTGGCGGCATGGCCAACGCAGGTTCGGGAGAGGGTGGCGATCCTGGGGGAGGCGTGGGCGGCACTGGTGCCGCTGGCGGGACCAGCTTTCCGACGGAGCCGCCGGTTCGCGACGCGTCGTCGAAGGTGCCGGTCTCCAAGCCACCCAGCGGTTACACGGTGGAGGGCAATTTCGCGTACGGCCCGCACAACGCGCAGCGCATCGACGTCATCTACCCCAATGGCGGCGGGCCCCGGGCGACGACGAGCCTACCCGTGGTGTTGATGTTCCACGGCGGCGCGTGGATCCATTCCTACACGAACGATTACGGTTCGGGGAAGGACCACATGTCCACCTTCTTCAATCGGTTCTTGGCGCACGGGTTCATCGTTTGCAACGCCGAGTACCGCGTCAACGACGGTACGGCGGACGGCGCGGTCGCTCCCGCGGCGGTGGAAGACGCGCTCTTGGCCGCGAAGTGGTGTTGGAGCTACCTCGACTACTTTCATGGCGATCGCTCCAAGCTCGTCGTGACCGGGGCTTCCGCGGGCGGTCACTTGGCGCTGATGGTCGGGTTGACGACGCCGGCGGCCATGCTCGGCCCCACCGCACCCAACGATTTCAAGATTGCCGGCATCGTCTCCGGGTACGGCCCCGCCGATATCGAAGCGGAGCTCAGCGGCGTCGCTCGGGCCTGGATCCCGGCGGATTTGCCCGATCGCGACGCCGTCGCCAAGCGCGTCAATCCGATCACCTACGTGCGCGAGGGCGCCCCGCCGCTCATCGTCGTTCAGGGAGCGAACGACAATACCGCGCCCGTCAAAGACAGTCAGCGTTTGGTGAATCTGCTCACTGCCGCGGGGTCCGATGCTTCGATTCACCTCGTCGCCGGTGCTGCCCATGGCTTTACCAACGGCACGTGGCCTGACGCGGAGAAAGCCATGTTCGATTGGCTGAGCGCGCGCGGTATCGGTAAATAGCTTTCCGCTTGCAGAGCGGCCCCGCTCTCGAAGCTACTTCACGTAGGCGCCGAAGGGGCTGCCGATGCGCACCAGCTCGTCCGCCACGAGCTCCGCCATTTGGGTCGCGCCCTTTTGGGTGAAGTGCGCTTTGTCGCCGTTGAGGTAGATCTGCTTGGCGGCTTCCTGCCCAACCTGGTTCAAAAGCTCGAGGCTGCGCGCGTTCAGGTCCGCAAGCGGTACGCTCTTCGCCTCAGCAAAGGCGTGCAGCACGGCGACGTACGGCCCCAAGCGATTGTTGCCCGTTTTGCCCCCGCCCCACTCTTGCAGCGCCGAGGGGGTCACGACGATGAACGTCGCCTGCTTGGCTTGCACTTCCTTCGCCATGACCTCATACCGCGCCTGAAAGGCGGGCGGATCCACGTGGCGGTCCTCGACCGAGCCGCTATCGTTCGCGCCGAAAGCGGCCATGACGTAGTCGCCCGCTTTCAGGTTCTTCATCACGTTCTTCCAGCGCCCCGTGTAAAACGACTCCACGCTGGCGCCCCCGATGGCCTGATTGTCGAGGCTCACCTTGCTGGACAAGAACCGTGGCAACTCTTGCCCCCAGCCTTCTTGGGCCGAGCCCGCGGCGTACGTCATCACCGTCGAATCACCGGCGAGGTGCAAGGTCACGTTCGGTAGCGTGCTCGGATCCACACCCGTGCCGCCCGCGGAACCGCCACCCGCTCCGCCGCTCGCAGCGCCACTCGCGCCGCCGTTCGCGCCGCCGGCGACGCCCAGGGCGCCGGCTTGCCCGCCGTTGACGCTGCCGCCCTCCGCCGGCGCCCCGCCTCCGCTACCAGCGGTGGAGCCTCCACCTGCGCTGCTGCCCGCCGCGGCCGGGTTACCTCCGCCGCCCGCCGGTCCACTGCCGGCCGTGCTCGCACTTCCGCCGTTGCCCCCGATGCTTGCGCTGCCCGCCCCGCCGCTCGCTTCCCCTTCATCCGGCGCGGCGCCGCCCGAACAACCAAGCAAAGTTGCGACGAGCACGAAGCATCGGAAATGAAGCGGCTGCACCAGTAACGGAAAGGGGCCGGCTATCGCTTTCCATGCCCGGAAAGAACGCTTGGAACGGCAGGGGCGTCGTCGTCGCTGGCCGACGTATGGAACGGTACAAAAATTGTTCAATCATTTCGCGACGCCGATGCCTCCTCGGGCAGATGTACCGAACCGTACATCCTCGCTCGAGACCGGCCGCTTCGGGGGCTGCCCAGACGCAGCCTGAATTGCAGAAGCTGCTGGGGCGGCCCTCGGTGCAAACGGGCGGGTGAGCGCACAGGCCTTCACGAAACCGGCCGCCGAGTAGCTTGGAATCAAGCAAAGATGGCGCTGCCATGTCCGGACCGAGGTGGGGTCGCGCGTTGATCACCTCAAGGAGAAACCTCATGTCCAAATTCATCTTTCTGTTTCGAGGCGGCGGCATCACGGTTCAACCGCCTCCTCCACCCGCGGAGCTTGGGGCTCACTTGGCCAAGTGGACGCAGTGGGTTGGAGCGCTCATCAGCGAGGGAAAGGCCGACCCTGGTCCTCCGCCGCTCGATACCGGCGGCAAGACTCTGCGCGGCTCCGCCAAGAGCCTGACGGACGGGCCGTTTGCCGAAGCCAAAGATCTCGTGTCGGGGCTGCTCGTCGTGTCCGCCGATTCGCTCGACGGCGCGGTGGAGCTCGCGCGCGGCTGCCCCATCTTCGAGTACGGCGGCTCGGTCGAAGTGCGGCCCTTCATGTCGCTCCCGCAGCACTCCAAGTGATGAGCACGGGCGACGAGCACGCTCTGGCCGTCCTCTTCCGACAGGAGTCAGGGCGGCTCGTCGCCTACCTCACCCGTTTCTTTGGCGTGCAGCACCTGGATCTCGCCGAAGACGTTGCCCAGGAGACCCTCGTCGCAGCGCTCCAAGCGTGGACCCACGGTCTGCCGCCGGAACCCGCCGCGTGGCTCTTTCGAGTGGCCAAGAACCGCGCGCGCGACGCGCTTCGGCGCCGCCAGGTGCGTCGAGGCAACGGCGAGGTCGAGCTGGACTCCGAGGAGCTCTCCATCCTGCCCGCAGAGAGGGACCCCGACGAAGACCTCCTCGCGATGATGTTTTGCTGTTGCCACCCGCGTCTCACCGACGACACGCAAACGATGCTCATCCTGCGCCTCGTTTGCGGCTTCGGGGCGGGCGAGGTGGCGCTGGCGTTCTTTTCGGAGCCCAGCGCGGTGGAGAAGCGCCTCGTGCGCGCGAAGAAAGTCGTCGCCGACGAGGGTCGCCTCTTCGATGCGGCGAGCGGGGCGGAGACGCGCGAGCGCAGAGCCGCCGTGATGCAAGCCATCTACCTCATGTTCGACGCTGGCTACCACAGCGCGGTCGCCCCCGAGGTGGTGCGCCTGGACGTGGCCGCCGAGGCCATCCGGCTCGCGGAGCTGCTCGCGGCGTCGCGCTGGACGACAGGACCGGACGCGCACGCGTTGGCCGCGCTCACCTGCCTGCACGGCGCGCGCCTTCCTGCGCGTCTTTCCGCCAACGCTCTTCGCCCGCTCGAAGCTCAGGACCGAGCGAGCTGGGACGCGTCGCTCCTGGCACGTGGAATGAGCCACCTTGCTGCTTCCGCGAGCGGCTCCGAGCTCACTGCGCTGCACCTCGAGGCCGGCATCGCCGCGCAGCACGCCGTGGCTTCGTCCGTCGAGACGACCGACTGGGCGGAGATCGCGCGACTGTACGACCTGCTCCACGCTCGGAAGCCAACGCCGGTCGTAGCGCTCAGCCGCGCCATCGCCCGCTCCCGCGTGTTTGGCCCACGCCAGGGCATCCTCGAGGTGCTCGCGATCGAAGGCGGCGAGCGCCTCAACGACTACCCCTTCTACTGGGCCACCCTCGGCGACCTCGCCCTTCGCGACGGCGACCGAGCGCAAGCCCAAAAATGGCTCTCGCGTGGCCTCTCGGTCGCCCGCACCGAGCTCGAGCGCGAAGTCTTCCTCCGCCGCCTGAACGACTGCGCCTCGCCGATGTCTTGACCGCCGTCGAGCGGCGAGATGCAAGCCAACGCGAGCACGCCGCCAAGACCGGAATCAGCCCGGCTTTCGGAGGATGCTCGCCATCTTTTTTCCCTTGGCGAGCTCGTCGACCAGCTTGTCCAGGTAGCGGATCTTCTGCATCAATGAGTCCTCCACCGCTTCCACGCGGACGCCGCACACCACGCCTGTGATGAGCCCCGCGTTGGGGTTCATCCGCGGCGCCTTCGCGAAGAAGGTTTCGAAGTCCACCTTGTCGTCCAGCACGCGCTGGAGACGTGCGCCCTTGTAGCCGGTGAGCCAGCCAATGACTTCGTCCACCTCTTCTTTCGTTCGGCCCTTCTTCTCTACCTTCTGCACGTACAGCGGATAAACGCTGGCGAAGGACATGGTGTAGATGCGCGGCTTCTTGTCCATGACCGGGCCAAAAGCTTAGCCCCATGACCGATCGGTAGCACCTCCGACGGCGGCGAATTGACTGCCGCCTGGCGCCGCGGACGGCCGGCGCTACGTGCCGTGGGGCGAACCTCCGAGCGTCCACATTTTCGCATCCCACATTGCGGGCCGCGTTCGAAACGCCGTAACTTCGGGGATGGCCAGAGTCATTCAGAGCGTTCTGCTGGCGGGGTCGTTCTTGCTCGGCGCGGTGTCGAGCGCCGCCGCCGCTACTGTCGAATTAATGCCGGGCGATGACGTCGAGGGGGCGATCAACGCCGCCATGCCCGGCGACGAGATCGTGCTCGCGGGCGGGACTTACGAGCTGACCGAGCGCTTCGGAATCAGCGTAGCGGGGACGCTCGATGCGCCGATCGTGGTTCGCGCGAAGGCGGGCGAAAAGCCCAACCTCCACCGCCAGGGTACTGATCAGAACACGATCGACGTCGATGAGGCGATGCACGTCGTCTTTCGCGGCTTGGAGATCTCGGGCGGCTCACGGGGCCTGCGCTTGGTCGACGCCAGCTTCGTCACCATCGAGGATTGCGAGATCCATGGTACGGCCGACGTGGCGCTGAGCGCGAACAGTGGCGGCGATTACGAAGGGCTGCGCATCCTGCGCAACCACATTCACGACACGGACGGCACGGGCGAAGGCATGTATCTCGGATGCAACGAGGATGCCTGTCGCATGTTCGACAGCCTGATTGAGGGCAACTACGTGCACCACACCAACGGTCCGACCGTCGTGCAGGGTGACGGCATCGAGATCAAGGAAGGTAGCTACAACAACATCGTCCGCGACAACGTGATCCACGACACGAACTATCCTTGCATCCTGAGCTACAGCACGGTCGGCAACGGCGCGCCCAACGTCATCGAGCGAAACGTGCTTTGGAACTGCGGCGATCACGCGATTCAGTCCGCTGCGGACGCGGTCATTCGCAACAACATCATTCTGGGGTCCGCCGCCGACGGCATCGCCATGCAGCCGCATCAATCGGGCGCGCCCGCGAACCTGATCGTCGTCCACAATACCGTGCTGAAAGCGACGAAGGACGCGATCAGCGCGCGCGGCATCACCGGCTCTGTGGTGATTGCCAATAACGCGGTCTACGCCATGACTGGCAGCGCCATCAGCGTCGGCGGGGAGCTTGGCCAACTGACGCTGGCCGGGAACTACGGCGTGGGCGCTTTCGCCGGAACGAGCGACGAGCTCGATGGCAGCGGCGACATCGCAGTAGACTTCGTGGCCGCGAGCTTCAGTGGCGCGCTGCCCCAGCGACGTCTTTCCTGCGCCGGGTTCCGGGCTGATCGGGGCTGGCAACGTGGCGCACCTGGCCATGGACGATTTCAACGGCACGCCGCGTGATGGCGTCGCCGACGTGGGAGCCTACGCGTTCGACGCCTCCGGGAATCCCGGCTGGCCTCTCGGCGCTGGGCCAAGGGCAAGACGCCCGTGACCGGCTCCGGGGGTTCGGCGGGCGCGGAGGCGGGGACCGGCGGCGGACCGAGCGGCGGCGCGGGCGTCGGCGGCACGCGTGCCAGCGGGGGCACTGGCGGGACGCAGGCAATCGCTGGCGATGGCCATTCGAGCGCCGGTGGCGGCGTGGACGGCGCGATGCCATCGGGCGATGAAGGCGGCTGCGGTTGCCGTGTAGAGGGCGGGGGACGCGCGCCAAGCTTGCCTTGGCTTGCAGGCCTGATGCTCGTCGGCCTCACGGTTGAACGACGGCGGCGTTCGGGTCGGCGTCAAACAGCGAACTGGCCTTTGGCAGCCGTTCAAGCAACCAGGTAGCTCGCGGTGTGTTGCGCCCCCGCGCAACTAGAAACGATAGCGCGGTGAGTTGCGACAAACCCGCTAGTCTCCGTTGCACGGTGCGCTTCTCGCCTGCGGTTGCGCTTCGGCGCCCATGAGGGCCCCATGCATTTCTAGCAACTCTGCGCGGGAGCTGAGGCCGAGCTTGCGCAAGGCCGAGCGAGCGATTTCGGAGGTGGTGCTCTCGGCGCGGCCCAGCTCGTAGGCACACAGCTTCACGGAGTGCCCGAGGGCGAGGAGTGCCACGACCTTCTGCTCCTGTTCGCTGAGCGCTCGGTGCTTACGGGCGCGGGGCGGGTTTTGGCGTGCTACCAGGACCCGGCGGCCGTCCGATTCGAAGCGCTCGATGAGGGACCAGCGGCCGTCAACGAGCGCGCGCCAAAGCCCGAGAGCTTCGTCGGGGGAGGCGCCTTGGCCGCGGCAGCGAGCGCGGTCCATCCGCCTCGCCGCCTCGCGCAGGGCGCGCTGAGCGTCCGGGTCGCGGGCGTCACGCTCCGCGTGCAGGAGCGTTCCGTCCCCGGTTAGAACCGCGTCTGCCTCGGAGAGTAACTGGTCCGACGACGAGCCGGCATCCAAGCCGCCACGTAGCCGCCTTGCGGAAGCCAGGTGGGCGGAGATGCGCTCGAGCGCCTGGCGAGTACCACGTGACAAGCGCTTGGCCTCTCGCTGCAAGAAGACGAGCGCGCAACCTCGCCCCCCGGGATCCATGCCGAGCGACAAGGTGATCTCCTGGATGCCGCTTCGCACGCATTCGCGGTATCCCGCATCGTCCTGGCGCCCGGCGAGGATCTGGCGAACGTTGCGCACGGCGCCACCCAGGTAGATGGAACGGATCGTGGAGCGGTCCGCCTGGGTGTGGGCGCGTACCAAAAGCTCTGCCCAAAAAGGCTCGCTGGCGATGTCGTTGACGCGAAACCTGCCCTCCGGCGTCACGTCGAACGTGTATGCCTGAACAGCCACGTGATCCTCGAACGCGCTCTCCGCCGCGCGCCGGATCGACTCGAGCCAGGCCGCGGTCGGTACTTCTACGTCGTACGCGTGCTCGACGACCTCAAGGACCGGCTCCGTCCTGAGCAGCTCCATCTCAAACGCCCACCTCGGCGCGGGAGCCGCCGATCAGCGCGAGTAGCTCGTGCTTGGAAGAAACACCGAGCTTGCCGTAGATGCGAGCCACCTGGTTCGAGACGGTACGTTCCGACACGCGGCGGCGACACGCCAGCTGACGTGGCGAAAGCCCTTCGATCAGCCCCTCCGCCACTTCGAGCTCGGCCGCCGTCAACGCCGCGAAGCCCGAAGGACGTCTCAACGGATAGCCGACCACCAAGAGCGGCTCGCCGGCGACTTCGAGGGGCGAGATGTTGACGGCCATGGCGATCGCTTGCCACAAGCAACCACGCTCGCGCCAGGTCGTCAACGGCGGCTCGGGAGTGCATCCTTCACGCGAGCCCCGCCGCGCCGTCATTTTTTCATGCTTGGGTCGCGCCGGCTTCGTCCTGCTAACACCGAGGAATTACTCAGGCGTGTTCACGTCGGTTGAAAAATGTCACGCCGGTGGCTCAAAGCGGCTCGAAACGTGCGAAAAAATGGCCCAGAACCTCGGGCTCCGACACGACACGATAGCCCTTGTTTCGACTAGCCAGTTGTTTCACCCGTGCCATGACGCTGACGACATACTCCAGGTGGCTCTTGGTGTAGACGCGTCGAGGCAGCGCGAAGCGAGCGAATTGAAACAGGCGCTCCGTGATCTCACCGTCCGGCAGACTTACGGTTCGGAGATGAAACGGAATGGCGCCCACGCGGACGCCGCCCTCGCGATACATGTCGGCAGCCAATGCTACGCCAGGGAGCTCGGCTGGGGTGAGGTGAGGGTACACTGACTCCAGCTGAACGAAGACACCCGACCCGCCCACCGGCTTGCTCACCTTGATGCCAGCCACGGCTTCCAGCCGCTCGCCGAAATGGGCCAAGAGCCGCGCTCGGTGCGCCAGGTACTGCTCGTCCATCCCCTCTTTCAAGCCTACCGCGACGGCTTCGAGATCACGACGCGCCAGCCCCCCATAACTGGGGAATCCCTCGTACAGCACGAGCTTTTCTTGGCAGCGTCGCGCCATCGCCTCGTCCTGCAAAGCGATGAACCCGCCGATGTTCACCAGCGCGTCCTTCTTTGCGCTCATCCAGCAGCCTTCACCGTAGCTGAGCATTTCTCGGACGATTTGCGGGATGGTCGCGTTCTCGTAGCCGCGCTCGCGCGTTTTGATGAAGTAGGCGTTCTCCGACATGCGTGACGCGTCGAAGTAGACGGGGATGCCGCGGGCGTCGGCCAGCGCCTTCACCCCGCGAATGTTCTCCATCGAGACGGGCGAGGAGCACGCCAGGTTGTTGGTGATGGTGATCGACACGAACGCCACGTGTTGGTGGTACCGCTCGAGTGCCACCGCCAACTTAGCGAGGTCGAAGTTGCCTTTGAAAGGCGCTCGCTCGTCGAAGTCCCACAGCGCGTCACCTACCAAGTCGATTGGCTTACCCTGCCGGCGCTCGATGTGGGCGCGCGTCGTGTCGAAATGGGCATTGGAAAGCACGAGCTGGCTAGGTGACACCAGCAGCTCCATCAGAATGTTTTCCGCCCCCCGCCCTTGATGGGTCGGAATGACGTGCGGATAGCCGGTGACGTCGCGCACGCTGCGCTCGAAGCTGCCAAAGCTCCTGGAACGTACGTAGGCTTCGTCCCCGCGCATCAACGCGGCCCACTGCTCGTCGCTCATCGCGGCGGTCCCGCTATCGGTTCCCAGGTCTATGAACACATCGCTGGATTCCAGGTAAAAGACCGAGTTGCCCGCGTCGCTCAGCAAGCGTTCGCGTTCGCCCCGGCTCCGCATTTGCAACCGCTCCACCACCTTGATGCGGTACGGCTCGGCCAGCGTGGCGGCCATGAGATCCAGGTCCGCTGCTCGTTCGTGCTCCGCGCTCACGCCAGGCTTCACGAGAAGACCTCCAATCCCGGGTTGAGGATATTGTCTGGATCCAGCTTCTGCTTCAGTCGCCGTAGCTCGTCATAGCGCGGACCGAGCTGTGTCTTCCAATCCTCGGACGTGAAGGGAACCGCCGCAATGTTGTAGCGCGTCCCACCGTCTCCGCGCGCCCTCTCGAAGAGCCGCCGGTTACGCGCCAGCATTCGCTGCGACCAGGCGTCGTCGCCTGGTCTCCTGCTGCAACTGAGAATGTCGAACAGGTGTACGAGGCTGCCGGGGGGTACCCGCAATAGGGGGCTCTTTAGGTGCTGAGTGAGCAGTGGAAACAGGTGCAGCTGCCCCAGCGCTCCCAGCTCCGGCCCACCCACGTCTTCCGAAGCCGAGAGCTCGGCGAGCACCTGGGCGAGGTAGTCGTCGACCGCCGAATTAGGCAAGAAGACATCGAACCAGGGGCGGGCGAGCTGATCCCAAGCGGAGTTGGCCTGCAACCGGGTCACGAGCTCGTCAACTTCCGAATAGTAGGCCAGGCGCTCGAGGTCGCGCGTGGTTTGCTCGGCCGGGTCAGGCAGTCCTCGCAGAAGATTAGCCATATTTGGCGCCGCGCCTGCGTCCATGAATGACACGGCGTTGAGCTCGATCCTGATCCCCTCCGCCTCGAGGTGAAAAGTGCCGGAGATACCGTCGAGCTCGGCGCGCGCCACGAGCTCGCGCATGTCGGATAGGAATGGCGGCAAGCTACAGTAGCGGCGCGTGACGTGACGCACCCAGGCTGGCGTCGGCACGAGGGCGAGCTTCGCCCGGGCGATGACGGCGCATTGGCCAAGCCCCCCGCGGACCATGTCGAACAGGTCGGAATTCGCGTCCGGGGAGCAGGTGACGAGCTCTCCTTCTCCCGTCACGACCTCCAGCTCGAGAACGTGGTCGACTTGCGCTCCCCGCTTGTAAGAAGTTCCGCTCAATCCCCCGATCGAGAGGGTTCCGCCCACGGACAAGCCCTGAAAGGCCGTCAGGACGGGCGGAGCCAGACCTCGCGGTGCAGTTGCGCGGAGCACGCTGTGCCAAGTGACACCGGCATCGACGGTCACCGCGCGATCGGAGATCGAATGGATGCTGCCAAGGCCCCCCATGTCCACGACCACGCCGCCCTCGATCTGCGACTGACCGAAGGGTGTCCTTCCTTGTCCCCTCGCAACCAAGGGCACGCCGTGATGGCGGCACGCCCGGACCGCAATCTGCAGATCCTCGATGGAGCGAGGACGCAGCACGGCTCGAGGCGCCCGGGAAACGAGCCCTCCCATATCCCGGCTTGCTTCCCCCCGCGCCGCGCCTTCCGTGGAAACACCTCCCCCAAACTCCAGTCGTGCCAGGGTGCTTTCGAAACTGGCGCGGCGGCTCGCGATCCCACTCTGTGCTCGCGGCGGCGCGACGCGATAGCCTTCCGGCGACAAGTAAACGGTGACGCGCCGCCCCCCGTGCCCGACCCGTTGCGCGACGTACGTCTGCAGTCCCACGCCCTCCTCCAGCGGGCGTTTTGCGAAACCCGACAAAGCGCGCGAGTACAGCTCCCGCTCGGTGCCCTCGAGCAGCGCCATCACTCGGCGACGGACCTCCTGGTCGTCGTCGGCGTAGTCGCGCACGGGAAAGTGAACGATGCCGCTGGTGGGACGATCGTCACCTTCGGTGAAGGACAGGTAGGTCGTAACGGGAAGGCCCACGAATGGGTCGTCCTGGTTGGGGATGACGTTCCAAAACGTCTCGAGCGCCGCGGCAGAGAAGCCGGGAACTCGCGAAAGCTCGGCTTCGATCCGGCGGCGGTCTGCGCCATCGTGGGCGTAGTACACCTTGACTCGGGCGTTCGAGCCCCGCTCCAGATCGAGCGCAAAGAACTTGAGCGTTCCCCCCGGACGCAGCGCGGTAGCAACCTTCACTGCCTCGCTCGAAAAGCCCAGCCGAACGAGGGCTTCGGCGACGATAGCCGGGGCGTGTTCTCTGCCACGTGCTTGCGGGTTGATGTACAGTTTGAAAGTCGGATCCGCGCGCTCGGTAAAGCAGGCCGCATGCCACATCGCGTAGCGCGCGCCCGCACGAGGCTCGAATAGCTCGGCGATTTGCTCGAAGCGCTGAAGGTCGGCACCGTAGCGTCGCGCCAACAGGGCGTTGAGCGCGCACCCCGCCGCCCAAAAATCCGACAACTGACGGATCTGCGCTTGGGCTTCGAGCAGCACCCTGATTTCGATGTCGTTGCCCGACACCGCGAGCGAGTGCTCAATCGGGAAATGGTCGTCGCTGATATCCGAGGGGAAGCGCGGCTGATCCCCAACGGACCAGCTGCCCCACGGCGCCAGCATGTCTTCCAGCGTGTGGAGCGCCTGCCGCCGCCGGTGCGGTGGGAGCCGAGCCGCCGCACAAAGCCCATCCAGGAGCCCCAGCCCTACGTCCTGAAAGGTCGACTCTCCCGGCGCCGCCCGAACTGCCCGCTGCTGCATGTCGCAGAGTAAAAAAGATCTCGCATTGAAGCGCCATGAGCACCTCAACGTGAGTCAACCTACGTGAGCAATCACGCGTGAGCAAATCTACGCTTACGCCCTCAGACTCCGTCTCACTCGCGGATGCTCGCCGCTTCCGCGACCATGGCCGTGCACGCTTCGCCAGCCAGCGCGGCCTTCCAAGATTCCTCCATCCGCGGTCATGGCGACGACCATGCCGGCGTCGGCGATCATGCTGACGAACGGCGCTTGCCAGTTTTGATCTTGCCAGACGGGGCGCCACGAGAGGTCGCGCGCTGGATCTCTTACCCAGAGGCGGCCGAGGCTGCAGACCCACTCGCGATCGAGCACGTCCATGGCCGCGGCCGTCAACGCGGGGGCACCCTCCGCCACCGAGCTCACGGCTTCGTTGCCTTCGATTCGTAGCGCCACGCCGTCGCTCCCGACGACGATCGCCAAGCCGCGCTCGGGCTCGCTCGCGCCGCTCACGAAGGCGCGCGTTCGCGGCGCCAGTAGCACCGTCGTTTCCCACTGCGTCGGCGTGTAGACGGAGCAGAAGCCGGTGCCGTGCTGCATGCGTCCGCAGATCACCCATCGTTCATCGTCGAGGCGGTGCAGCCCGGCGACGTACGCTACGCCTTCCAGCGGCAAGGGCTTGAGCCAGCGGCGCGCCGCCATAGCCCAGAGTGTGGGCGTCTCGCCGGGCCTTTGTCCCACCGCTGCGAGCAAGTCGTCGAAGCGGCCGCTGGCGTGGCTGAAGGCGACGCGTGGGTCGGGAGCGCGGACCACTTCGCGCACGCCTTCGGTCGAGTAAACGGCGAGGGTTCCAGACTCGCCGCCGACGAGCCAGCCGCCGGCTTCGAAGCGCCGCGCAAAGGCCATTCCGAGCGGCAAATCCCTGGCTACGTCGTTGGCGGGGGCCCAATGCTGGCCGTTCCAAAATTCGGGACCCTTGCTGGTGAACGCGAAGCAGTGCCCGTCCACGTCCCAGGCCGCGCTCAGGATGACTCGGTCTCCACCCGGCGGGTGCCGCGTCGACCAGGTCCAATTGCTCACATCACCGGGCGAAGCGAGATTCAACAGCGAGTTGACCAATCGGCGACTTGGCTTCGGCGGTTCTCGGGTCTCCGTGAGCCAGGGGATGAGCGCGTTAGCGAGCTCTTGAGCGTCTTGGTGGCGCTGGTCGGGGGCGAGGGAGGTGGCGCGGGCGAGGACCGCGTCGATCGCGCGGCCTGCTTCCGGTCTCTTGCGAAGCTCGGGCGAGAGCGCGCGGCCTTCGAGGATGCTGCGGCGCTTCTTCTCGCGCATCATGAGCATGGCCTGGATCGGAGTGTCGGCGGGGAAGTATTCGTCGCCGGTGAGCACCAGGTAGACCAGGCAGGCAAAGCTGAAGAGGTCGGTGGCGATGCCGGAAGGGCCCAGATCGGGCATGCACTGCTCGGGGGCGGCGTAGCCGATGGTGCCGACGGGCACGCCGCCAAAGGTGGCGCTGAGGCCGGAGGGGCGCGCGATACCGAAGTCGGAGATTTTGAAGATCTCTGCTTCGCCGAAGCCGCAGCAGAGGATGTTGCCGGGCGTGAGGTCGCGATGAACGACGCCGACCCCGTGGATGGCGGTGAGGCCGCTGGCCAAGCAGCGAATGAGATGAGCGGCGCGCGCGGGCGCGAAGGCCTCACCGGTTTGCTCGATGTGGTAGGTGATCCGCTCGAGCACGGTCGTGCCTTCCACCCCGCCGTGCACGTACTCGACCGCGAGCCACGGGGTGAGCGGCTGGTTCGGGCCGTGTAAGAGCGTGGCGCCGGTGTCCACCAGCCGTACGACGAAGGGGCACGGGGGAACGCGCTCGTTGAGGCGGCCCAAAGCGACCGCTTCCTTTTGAACGACGACCTTGGCGGCGCGCTCGGAGTTGGGGCCGAACTGGGGGCGCACGAGCTTGACGACGACCGGGGAGAGGCCTTCCGGCGCTTGGCGAAGTGAGAGGAAGGCGGTGCCCATGCCGCCTTCGCCGATTTGGCGCTCGAGGCGGTAGGTGACCCCGGGCTGGAGCTCGGACTGGATCACGCGGCCGCTGATTGATGCCGGGGAGGAGCTCGATAGTCGGTCTGACATTGGCTTCGGTCCCCCGCGCCTGAGGCTGCCCCCGCAGCTCGCTCACGCTATCACGGTAACGGGCCCCGGGGTAAAGGCGCGAAACACTCGAAATAACCGGCGTTTGCCGCCGAGGCGAAAGCGCCCGCGTCTCGACTGAAGGAAGTCACAAAGCCGGCCTTGACGCTCCCCGCAACCAGGGGCTTATAGCGGCGCATGGCAGCCGTTCGCGACTTCATCACGCACCATTACCGCCACTTCAACGCCGCCGCGTTGGTCGACGCCGCCAAGGCGTGGGAAGACCACCTGGCCAAGGGCGGCAAGATGCTGCTCACCATGGCCGGCGCCATGAGCACGGCCGAGATGGGCATCGTCATCGCGGAGCTCATCCGCAAAGACAAGATTCACGGTATCTCGCTCACCGGCGCGAACCTGGAAGAAGACGTGTTCAACCTCGTCGCCCACAACAGCTACACGCGCGTCCCGAACTACCGTGAGCTGCGCCCCGAGGACGAGAAGGCGCTGCTGGACAAGGGCCTCAACCGCGTGACCGACACGTGCATCCCCGAGCACGAGGCGATGCGCAAGATCGAGAAGAAGATGCTCGCGCTGTGGCAGAAGGCGCAGCAAAAGGGCGAGCGCTACTTCCCCCACGAGTACTTTTACCAGCTGCTCCGCAGCAAAGAGCTCGAGCCCGAGTACGAGATCGACCCCAAGAACTCGTGGCAGCTCGCGGCCGCTGAAAAGAGCCTCCCGCTGTTCGTGCCAGGTTGGGAAGACTCCACCCTTGGCAACATGTTCGTCGCGGGCGTGGTGCGCGGCGAGTACGGCTACCAGGTGATGAAGTCCGGCCCCGAGTACATGGGCTCGCTCATCAACTGGTACAAAGAAAACGACGCGAACAGCAGCATCGGCTTCTTCCAGATCGGCGGCGGCATCGCCGGCGACTTCCCGATCTGTGTGGTGCCGCTCATGGACCAGGACCTCGAGTGGAAGGTGAAGACCTGGGGCTACTTCGCTCAGATCTCCGACTCCACGACTTCTTACGGTTCCTACAGCGGCGCGCCTCCCGGCGAGAAAATCACCTGGGGTAAGCTGGACGTCGACACGCCGCGCTTCATCATCGAGTCGGACGCCACGATTGTGTTTCCGCTCGTCGCGGCCTACCTGCTCGACATGTGAGGGTGACTCGAGGCCGGTGCGTCGCCTGACGAGCCGGCCTTTTTTGCGTCTTGCGGACGCCGCTTGACGGGACCTCGGTCGGGCTGGGAGGCTCGGCAATTGCGGTGAACGTGGCGGTACTCAGAACAGGGCGGGCGGAGGTTCACGGCGCACCGGCGCGTCCGACCGAGCTCTTGGACACGCGCACCGAGATCGAAACGCCGGAGCACGTGGTGCTCAGCTACCACCTGGCGGGGCCGATTCGGCGAGGACTCGCCTGGGGAATCGACACGCTCATCCGCGGCGCGGTCTTGCTCGTGTTCGGAATCGTGCTCGGTCTCAGCTCGCTCGTGAGCGGAGGGGAGGGCTACAAGAACGGGCTCTTCCTCGTGCTCGTGTTCTTGCTGGAGTGGGCATATTTCGTCGTGTGCGACGTGGTCATGAGCGGGCGCAGCTTGGGCAAGAAGGCGCTGAGGCTGCGCGTCGTTTCTGCGCAGGGGCTCCCGGTGGGCTTGGGGGACAGCCTGCTGCGCAACTTGCTGCGAGGCGCGGACTTCTTGCCGTTCGGTTACGTGCTCGGCGCGGTGTGCATGATGGCGGACGGGCGTTTCCGGCGGCTCGGTGATCTGGTGGCGGGCACTTTGGTCATCTACGAGCCGCGGGTGGCGTTTCGCGCGCCGCCGCAGCTTTCGCCGCCGCCGAGCCAAGCCGAGCTCTCCTGGCTACCGCCGCACGTGGAGCTGAGCGCCTCCGAGCGTGAGGCGATCGAGCTGTTCATGCTGCGCCGCGGGGACCTGTCGGACGCGCGCGCGGACGAGCTGGCGGAGGTACTGGCGCTGCCGCTCGCAAAACGTTTGCGGCTCCGCTACACCCACCCGGCTCGGTTTTTGGGGCTCGTCTATCACTGTCACATTCGGGCCCGCGCATGAAGGATCCGCAAAGCTTCGTTCACGCGCGCGCACCGCTCTGGCACGAGCTCTCGCGCAAGCTGCAGGCGAACGGCCCGCTGTGGAAGCTTCCGCCGAGCGAGGTGTCGCGCACGGCCGCGCTCTACCGCGCGGTGAGCACGGACTTGATGCGCGCTCGGGCGCTGGGGTGCGCGCGGGACACGATTGCGTACTTGGACGCCCTGACCGCGCAAGCGCACAACGCGCTCTATGCGGCTTCGCGCAGCGACCGCCGGCTGCGCTTGGTGCAGCTCGCGCTCGACTTTCCGCGGGCGTTTAGGCGCGCCTGGCCGTTCATGCTGGCCGCGGGGCTCTTGTTCTGGTTGCCGTTCTTCTTGGGTTGGCTCGGCACGTTGCACGTCGAGGGCTTCGCGGAGCGGGTGCTGCCGGCGAGCACCCTGGAGAGCATGGCCGACAACTACTCCAAGGGCTTCGCGAGCGGTCGTGATTCGGGCAGCGACGCCGCAATGACGGGGTTCTACGTTTACAACAACGTGGGCATCGCGTTCCGCTGCTTCGCGACCGGTGCGCTGTTCGGGCTCGGCAGCGTGGTGACCATCGTTTACAATGGGCTGCACATCGGCACCGTGCTGGGGCACGTGCAAAACAGCGGGCACGCCCAGAACATCCTCACCTTCATGTGCGGTCACGGGCCCTTCGAGCTCACCGCCATCGTCATCTCGGGCGGCGCCGGAATGAAGATGGGCTTCGCGCTCCTCGGCACCTCCGGCCGCACGCGCGTCGCGTCCTTGCGAGCGATCGCGGACGATCTGATCTCCCTGATTTTGGGCGCGGCAGTGTTTCTGCTCCTCGCCGCCCTCATCGAAGGCTGGTGGAGCCCTTCATCGTTGCCCGACCCGGTAAAGTGGGGCTTTGCGGCGGTGATGAGCGTGTTCGTCGCTTCTTTCCTGCTGTTTTACGGGAGAAAGCGGAGGGCCACGCCGTGAATGTGCTCTCCACCAAGGTGGCGCTGCGCGAGCGCACGCTCTCGGAGGTGTTCGACCTCGCCTTTCGCTTTGCGGTCGCGCGCGGCGGGCGCCGCTACTTTCAGTTGTGGATGGTGAGCTGCTTTCCGCTCTGGGCGCTGTGTTGCGGGCTTCGGCACGTCGGCATGAGCTGGGGCGTGGTGTGGCTGGTGGCAGTGGTCGGCTTCGTCATCGCGCAGATCCCGTTCACGCTGGCGGCGAGCCGCTTGCTGCTGGAAGACTCGGTCTCGCTCGGCGGCTTGGTGCGCGCGTGGCTGGGCAAGGTCCCGGTCCAGCTGTGGAATCACACCGTCGGGGCGGTGCTGGTAGGCGGCTCGGGTCTGTTCGTCGTGCCGCTGCCGTTGCTCGCCACGCGCCTGCTCTTTTTGCCTGAGATCACGCTGCTGGAGGGCTCCGGCTTCGTGCGAGCGCTGGAGCGCGGTGGGCGGATGTCCCGCGCGCGGTTCGGAGAGACCTTCATGAGCGTGCTCTTGCTGCTCACGGTGTGGGGGTTCTTCATTCTGGGCGCGGAGGTGACGGGGCACGGGCTGGTGGTGGAGCTGCTGTCGTTCCCGCCGCCCCAGGATTCGCTCCAGGACGGAGGCTCCTGGTTCGCGCTCTTCGGATTCTTCCTCGCGATTCCGGTGCTGGCTACGGCGCGCTTCCTCGCTTACATCGACGGCCGCACCCGGCGCGAAGCTTGGGACGTGCAACTTCGCTTCACGGAGCTGGCCGAGGAGCCGCGCGGTTTCGCATGAGCGTCGAAGAAGCGCAGCTAGAGAAGACGCTGAAGGAGGCGTACGCCCCCGGCGCCCTGCCGTTCTGTCACGATCCCAAGTACCGCCTCCGCTTTTCGGATCGGGATTTGTGCGAGCTGAGCCAAGCGGAATTGCAACGCTGCCCCGCGCTCGAAAAGTCCTGCAGCCTCCCCGCGCTGAAACGGCACGAGGCGCAAGAAGCCAAGGCAGATTCACGGATGACGATTCCGGGGTGGCTCGGCTACGTCGCGGAAGGGTTGCTCTGGCTGCTGCTGATCGGCTTGGTGTTGGGCGTCTTGGGCGCGCTCTTGCGGATGCAGCGCACGCGTCGGCAGGACGACCGCGAGCCCGAGCCGGCGGAGGCCGAAGAGTCGAATCTACCGGCGGCCTCCGCGCCTGCTCCCCCCGCCGACACGGACGTGCAACGCCTGCTGAGCAAGGCCCGCCAAGCCGCCGAGCGCGGCGAGCTGGGTCCCGCCATCGACGCCGCGCACGCCGCGGCCATGCAAGGCCTCTCCGCGGCCGGGCAGATCGAGCTGGAGCGCGACCGCACCAACGGCGACTACCTGCGGGACCTGCGCAAGGCTCCCCCGGTTTACGCGGATTTTCGCGCGATCGTGGGGCAAGTAGAGACAGCGCAGTTCGGCGGGGCCCCGCCAACGCGCGCGGCGTTCGACAGCGTCTTGGACAAGGTCACGTCGATGCTCCGGCGCCTCGCGGTGCTCAGCCTGCTGGCGCTGATGGGCTGCGGCAGCGGCACCGGGCCATCCAGCGAGACGCCAGATACCTCTCCCTCGGGCCTCTACACGTTCAAGCGCCTACTCCTGGACCAGGGCGCGAAGGTGCACACGCGCATCAAGCCGCTCGCCAAGCTGGAAGACGTGTCGGCCATCGTCGTGTTCTCGAGCGACCTCGAGGACGAAGAAAAGGACCTGCTGCTCAAGTGGGTGAACGGCGGAGGCGTGCTGATCAGCGTCGGAACTTCGGCCTTCGACGAAGCGGGTGACGTGCAGCGTCGCTACACGGACTGCGGACGCCGCGCCAAGTACATGAACGCGGAGGGGCCGGATGTCTCGCTGAAGTTCGCGGTTTTGGGCGGCCGCACGCTCAAGGTCGACTCCGAGTCGCCCGTTTCGCACTTCGTCCTCGTCGAGTGCGGGGGCGAGCCGTACATCGTGAACGCGTTCCCGGGCGCCGGCGCCATCCACTACGTGCCCGAGCCGGAGCTGCTCAGCAACGCGTCGCTGAGCGTGGCGGACAACGCGCGCTTGGTGGCGGAAGTCGTGCAAGTCGGCGAGGGCGAGACGGTAGAGCTGGTGGGGCCGTGGACGGGCAGCGGCTCGCAGTCCCCGATCCAGTCCTTGCAGGCGGCGGGGATGATGCCGTTCATGCTGCAGCTGCTCGCCTTGGGGCTGCTGCTCGCGTTGCGGCAAGGCACCTCTTTCGGTGCTCGCCGTGACGACGCGCGGCTCGAGCGCCGCGCCTTCGCGGACCACGTGCGCGCCCTAGCCAGCACCTACCACCGCGCCAGCGCGGGGCACCTCGTCAGCGGTCAGTACACGCTGCTCTTGATGGAGCAGCTGCGCGATCGGCTATTTCCCGGCCAATCCCCGACGTTGCTGCAGCTGGCGAGCGGCGTGGCGCGCCGTACCGGGCGCGCCGAGGGGCAAGTCGTGCAGCTGCTGGTCGAGGCCAAATCCGGGCTGGACGACGCCGTCGAAGGCGCGGCCGTGAATCATCAGCTCATTCGGGAGCTCGAGCAGCTCTATCTACAAGTCGGAGGCGTTTCGTGAACATCGAACAGGCGAGCCAGGTACTGCAGCGCGTGGCCAGCGAAGTGGGGCGCGTGGTCATTGGTCAGGACGAGCTCGTCGAGCAAGTCTTGATCGGGCTCTTGGCGCGCGGGCACGTCTTGCTGGAAGGCGTGCCCGGTCTCGGCAAAACCTTGCTGGTCAAGGCGCTGGCCCAGACCTTGGGTCTGTCCTTTCGGCGCATCCAGTTCACGCCGGACCTCATGCCGAGCGACGTGACTGGCTCGAGCGTCTACAACGCAAAGCTCACCGAGTTCACGTTCGTGCCCGGGCCGGTCTTTGCGCAGCTCGTGCTCGCCGACGAGATCAACCGTGCGCCGGCCAAGACGCAGTCTTCCCTGCTCGAAGCGATGCAAGATCGCAGTGTCTCGAGCGATGGCGTGACGCGCCCGCTCCCCCAGCCGTTTCTCGTCATCGCTACCCAAAACCCGGTCGAATCTCAGGGCACGTACCCGCTCCCGGAAGCCCAGCTGGACCGGTTCCTGCTCAAGCTTCAGATCAATTACCCCGGAAAAGCGGCGGAATTCGCGCTCTTGAAGAATTACGTCGCCGGCTTCGACTCCAATCGGCTGGAAGGCTTTCCCCAGCTGCTGCAGCAAGAGCACGTCGTGGCCATGCAGGATGCGGTCAGCCAGGTGCGCGTCACCGACGAAATCCTGGACTACATCACGAGCATCGTGGACCGCTCACGTCACTTTCCGGCCGTCGCCATCGGCGCCTCGCCGCGCGCTTCCATCGGCCTGCTCGCCGTCTCGCGCGCTCAAGCCGTGCTGCGCGGTCGCGACTTCGTCGTGCCGGACGACGTGAAGGCTCACGCGCACGGCGTGCTGCGTCACCGCCTCGTGCTCCAGCCGGACGCAGAGCTGGAAGGCACCAGCGCGGATGCGTGCGTGGACGCTATCTTGCGCGAGGTGCCGGTGCCGAAGACGGCCGCCTGAACCATGCGGCGCCTGATTCCGTCCCGCGCGCTCTTGCTCCTCGCGGCAGCACCGCTCGTCGTCTCGTTGCTGTCGCTCGTCAATCCCAAGCTCTCCCGCGTGGCGCTGTGGCTCGACGCGGCTCTGCTATTCGTGGGCTTGCTCGACGCGCTGCTCGCCTGGCGGCTTCGGGTCGGCGTGCAGCGCTCGGCGCCGGAGTTCATGTCGCTCTCGCGTCGCAACCGCGTTTCGCTGCGGCTCCGCGCGGAGTCACGCGGCGTGCGCCACGTGGAGATCATGGACGACCTGTTCGACGGCGCCAAATCTGCAGATTTGCCTGTGAAGGTGCGCCTCAAAGGCAAAGCTGCCAGCGCCGTCGATTACCACGTGGAGCCGACCGTGCGGGGCGCGCACGCTCTCGGCGACCATCACCTCCGGCTTCCTTCACCGCTCGGCTTGTGGACTCTGCAGCGCCGCGTCTCGGCGCGAAAGCCGGTGCGGGTCTACCCGGACCTGAAGCAAATTCAAGAGTTCGACGCGCTGTCGCGACAAGACCGGGAGATGTCGATGGTGCGCGCCTCGCGCCTCAAAGGAGGGGAGAGCGAGTTTGCTCGACTGCGCGACCACGTGCCGGACGACGACAGCCGCCGCGTCGACTGGAAAGCCACCGCCCGCCGCCAGAAGCTCACGGTGCGCGAGTACCAGCTCGAGAGCAATCAAAACATCATGTTCCTGCTCGACGCCGGGCGCGTGATGACCGGCATCGACTCCGGCCTCTCGCGCTTCGACCACGCGCTGAACGCCACCCTCATGCTCGCTCACGTCGCGGCGCGCGGGGGTGATCGCGTTGGCGCGCTCGGCTTCGACGACACGCTGCGCGTGCTCATGACCCCCCAAGCCGGGAGCAAAGCCAGCCGCTCCATCATTCAGGCCACCTACGACTTGTTCCCGCGCCTGGTGGAGCCGGACTTCGATCTGGCATTTCAGAGCCTCTCCGCGCGGGTGAAGAACCGCACGCTCGTCATCCTGTTCACGCACGTCATCGACTTTTCGGCGGCAGAAACCCTACTGCGCCGCGTGCGGGCGATCAGCCGTCGGCACCTTCCGCTCGTCATCTGCTTCCGCGATTTGGACGTGGAGGGGCTCGCCGACCCGAAAGGGAGCTCGGACATTTACCTCAAGGGCGCCGCCGCCGAGCACCTCCGCTGGCAGAAGACTTTGATGAAGGACCTGAGGCGTGGCGGCGCGCTCGTGCTCGAGACGACCGCGCGCGAGCTCACCGGGAAGCTCGTCAGCCGTTACCTGGAGATCAAAGCCCAACGCCTCCTGTAGCTGCCAGCCCTTGCGCCCGCGGGGAGCGCCATGAGAGAGCCCGCGACCGCGCGGAGCCATCAGAGACGGCGTTAGAGGCCACGCGCGGGCGCGGAGCCGCGTTGATTGGATGGCGCTGGGGGGCGAGCAGCTGCGAGCCTGTCACTCGGCCTACCCACCCTACTGTTGCGAGCTAGCGAGGGATGGCGCCTGATGGCGGTGGCGCGCTGGAGATGCCGAGCGGCGAGGGGTGGTAACGAGCGGGCAGGTAGACGCTGACCTCTCGCCCCTCCACCAACAGCAAACCGAGCCCCAAGGAGCGGAGCCGCCGGTCCAGCGCGAAGGGATCCCACCGCAGGATGCCTCCCAAGGTGGCGGCGCGGCGCACGTAGTCCAGCGCGGTGGCGGGTGTGCAGGCGATGTAGTGCTCGTGCGCGAAACCCGACTCCACCCCGAGACCAGGCAAGTCTCTATCGAGCGTGGACGAGTGGGTGACGGGCGCCACCGCGACGGCGAACCGCGAGGGGCCCTCCGCCTCACCCGCGCGCGTGCTGTGCCCGACGAGCGGCCAGCGACGAGCACCGAGCTCTTCCCCCGCGACGATGTGCGAGGCGCGCGCGCGGAGCCAGCTTTTACAGAGCTCCCACTGCTCGGTGGTGCTGGGCTCCGCCAGGAGCTGGCTACGAAACGAGGAGTCCTCGAAGTAGGGAGAGGTGTAGGCGCAGAGCACGACGATCTCCTCGAGAGAGAGGCCATGGAATGCGGTGCGGGTGACTGAGCGGTGGATGGCGTGGCGCTTCAGCTGAGCGAGCTGATCCACCACCGAGCCCGGCAAGGGGGGCTCGCCGGTGAGCTCGGTCAAAAGCAGCTCGAGCGCGCCCGGCGCGGCTAGTAGCTGGTCCAGCGCGCTGGACCGCGCGTAGCAGTAGCGCTGCGTGGCATGAGGGATGGACGCAGAAAAACCGAGTCCCGATCGATATGAGGGCATGCAGACTCCCCAGGTCGGCAGGTGAACGCGCCGCGACGGCGCAGGTGATGACCTGCGACACCATCACATAAGATGGTGCTTCGCGCAAGGCGGAGCAACGCTGACTGTCTAACGCCGTGAGCGCCGCGTCGTGCTCTGACGCGCGGGCCCAGGCCAGAGCACGCGCTCCAGCTCGGCAACGACGCGCAGGGCGCCGGCGCCTTCTGCGTCCGCGCTGACGAACAGTGGGGCGAACTCGGGGTTGTCCGACCGAAGCTGAAGCTGGAGCGCGCCGCTGCCGCCGGGACGCGGCTCGAGCGCGCCGACGCGCTTGAGGACGTAGGATCCGCCCGTTTCCGGATCTGCGTGGTCACGCCACTCGGCCGCGATGACGCGACCCTCCAGCGGCCCGACGACGGGGCTACGGAACAGCGCCAGCGCGCCGCTCGGCACGGTGGGCGCCATGGAGCGACCGTGGACTTGCGCCACGAAGCGCCCGGCGAGCTGCGACGCCTTGGCGCCTTTGAGCTTGATCCAGGCTGCTACTTCCACGTCCTGAGCGCCGCCGAAGCGGCTGGCGGCGGCTTGCAACGTCATGACCGGAACCGCGCCGCGCGCCGGCTGCGCGTCTGCCTCCAGGATAACGTGACCCAAGCGTTCGAGCCCACGCAGCGCTCGTCTGAGGGAAAGCTCGCCCGCGGGTGCCACGAACGGCTCGCCGCTGGTCAGGAGCTCGTGCGGCTCCACGTCGAGCACGTCCGCCACCTTGGCGAGGGTCTCGAGCGTCAGGTTTTGTCGACCCGCCTCCAACCGCTGGACGTTCTTGGAGGCAATGCCGAGCGCCTCGGCCACCGCGTCTTGCGTCAGCCCGCGCGCGACTCGCAGCGCCTTAATGCGCCGAGCGACGAACGCGATGATTTCCGGCGGAGCGGCCAGGCGCACGCTGGGACGATGCGCTGACGATGGGTTTCGGTACCACCATCACAAAAGATGGGGTATAGGTGTGGGGGCCTACACCGCGCTCAGCAGCTCAATCGTCTCTTCCACCACCGCGTGGTTTCCGCCCAAACGCGCGGCCGTTCCGCTCGCCCGTCCAGGAACGTCATCTGCGATACGAGGTCCACGAAGCGCGAGAGTGGCAGCCAGGCATCCGGCAGCCTGCCGCCGCGGCCGCGACCAGGGCCGCGAGCTCCGCGCGCTTGGGCACGGAGTGGGGCGGCCGTTCCCAGCCTTCTTCCATCGGCCTCACGCTAACACGGCGGGCCGCCCCCTCTTCAGGGCGCCGCGCCGTAGAGCGGCGTCACCTCGAAGATAGCGGTGGTGCCGCTCACCTCGTTGCCGAGCACGAGCAGGGGCTTGCCGTTGGGGCTCTCTTCCGCGGCAATGAACACGGATGCTTCCGGCCCGAGGTCGCCAACGGTCGCCAGCTCGTCTTCCGGATCTTTGCTGAAATCCCGCGTGTTGACGTAGCTCACGAAGCGCGGCGTTTCCGGCAGCGAGACGTCGTACACCATGACCCCGCCGATGCGCTCCATGCCGATGAAGGCGAAGGTGGCGCCGCCGATGTTCGCGAGGGTGACGGCTTCCGGCTCCGGGCCCTTGTCGTCCGAGCGGTTGTCGAAGGTGTTGTTGTCGTGACCCGCGTTGAACGTCTGCGGAAAGCGTTTGGCCGTGCGTAGCTCGAGCTCGTTACCACTGTCGTAGACGAGCTTGCCGCTGTCGTCCCAGATGGAGAAGGAGCGCGCGCCGAACGTGTAGATGGCTTCGAAATCCGTGTCCTCGTCGGTATTGCCCAGCGTCTTCGTCACGTTCAGGCGGCCGAGGTTGACGGGCAGCTTCAGGTTGGCCGCGTCGGGGAAGCGGAGCGCGTCCAGAGTGTACGCAGCGTTTCCGAGACGCACGCCTTCCACGAACCCGCCCGCCGCGCCGGACCAGTTCTTGTAGTCACGTAGGTCCCCCTCGTTCGCCGTAACGAGGAAGGTCTTCCCCGCGACCTGGTAGCTTGCGATCGCGTCCGGCTGGTACATCCCAAAAACGGGCCAAGCTCGGATGTTGATGGCTCCGTCCTGATCGCTCGCGTCGAATTCATTGCCGATCAGCGCGTAATTCTTGAAACCGAGCGGCACGATGGACTCGAGGGCCGCTGTCTCCACGTTGATCATGGCCAGGGCGTTGTTCTCTTGGAGCGTCACCCACGCCTTCTTGCCGTCGGCCGAGACCGCGATGTATTCCGGCTCCAGGTCTTGGGCCACCGTCGCGTTCGGGCCAAAGATGCGCACGCCTTGCGCCCGTAGCTCGTCCGCCTTCGGGTTCAGGCTCGTGAAGGTGATGTTCTGAACCGTCGGCGGGTTCGCCACCGTCACGATGGAGACGCTGCCTTCCGGATCCACCTCGTAGGTGTCGGTCGTGGGCTCGCCTTCGTTGGCGACCAAAATCTTACTGCCGTCCGGCGTGAAGGTGACCATGTCCGGCAGGGAACCGACCTCCACCTGACCGAGCAGCGCCAGCGTCGTCGTATCGTAGAGCGCGACGATGCCCGGATCGGTCTTGTTCGCGGCTTCGATCGCAACCGCCAGCACGCCGTTCTTTGCCGATACACTGTTGGCGGAGCCCAAGTCTTTCAGCGGGTCCGCGTCCGCGGCCTCGATGGTCGCGATCTTCATCGGCGCCGCGGGGTTCGAGATGTCCAGCACGTCTACCGTCGCCGCGTGCGCGTTCACCACGAACACGCGCCCGCTCGTCGCGTCGAACGTCACGATCTCCGCCGCGCCTTCGTCGAACTCGCCAGCAGCGTAGCGACCGAGAAACTGCAGGCTCAAGCCCGAGGGGCGCTCCTCGCCCGTTTCTGCTCCTCCCGCTCCTCCCGCGCCACCTTCGCCGCCTTCACCGGAGGCGCCCGGCTCGCCTTGCGGCCCCGGCTCACCTTGTTCGCCCTCGTCGCCGGGCTCACCCTGCTCGCCGGGCTCACCCTGTTCACCGGGCTCGCCTTGCGGCCCCTGTTCACCCCGCGGACCCACGGCGCCTGAGTCGCCCTTGGGCCCAGCCTCGCCCCGGGGTCCGTCCGCGCCGGGCTCACCTGCAGAACCCGGCGAGCCATCTTCCCCGCTGCACGCAGCTGCAAGACACAAGACGCCGACGAGACAGAACAACGACGAACGA
This sequence comes from Myxococcales bacterium, assembly GCA_004193285.1. Lineage (GTDB taxonomy): Bacteria > Myxococcota_A > Polyangia > Polyangiales > Polyangiaceae > PMG-095. The sequence continues at coordinate 68,429 of SECP01000016.1, forward strand.
GAACGAAGCGCTGCTACCACGGTAAACCTCCGATGACTTCAGGGCTTATCGCCCGTCAGTCGCGACCGCCTGGTGAAGAGTCCGGATCGAATGAGTGCCAACTCGTCGACGAACGCGTGAACTGTGTCACAGAGGCGCACCTTCGTGACTAGTTATTTGCCGCGTGATTCGTCTTGATCGCGCCGCCTCCGTCCGACCCGGATGACGTCAGCGTCGCGAAGCTCTTCATGTCTCAGACGGGAGCCTCATCATCTTGCCCCGTGGCGGCTCCTAGGGTTCGCTAGGTGCGTCTGTCCGCAGCGCGATGCCTTGAAAGTCGATCCATTCGTCAGAGTCGTCCGCAGAAGGGCAATGCGTGCGTCGAAGATCGTCGTGCTACTCGTCGGTCATGCTGAACGGGGCGCGGCGGGGGAATGTAGAGGCGGCGTGGCATGTCACACACGCGGCGCTCGAGGCGCACGCCAAGAAGCGCGCAGGCTGGACTTCGAAGAGGGTGGCTTGCTGCTCGCGGCGCGGCGAACGGAGGTGCATCGCCACTTTGGCTACGGCAGCTTCGTCGAGTACGTGGAGCGATTGCTCGGATACCCGCCGCGCGTCACCCACGACAAGCTGCGGGTGGCGGCAGCGCTGGAGGGTTTGCCGGAGCCTACTCGTGGGCTACGGGAAGGCGCGCTCACCTATAGCCAGGTGCGCGAGCTCACACGCGTCGCGACGCCGGAAACCGAAAAAATGTGGTTGGAGCAAGGGCGCGGCCGCACTTCCCGCGAGGTGGAGAAGCTGGTCGCCGGCCGCCTCCCGGGCTCGCTTCCGAAATCCCCGGTCGAGCCCGCGCAGCAGCGTCATGTGCTCCGCTTCGACGTATCGGGGGAGACGCTGGCCAGCTTTCGCGAAGCGGTGGCCAAGCTGCAGCGCGAAGCGGGCGAGCACCTGGATGACGACACGACGCTGCTTTTGCTCGCGCGCCAGGTGCTGGGCGGTCCGGTGGAGGACGGGCGGGCGAGCTATCAGGTCGCGCTCGATATCTGTCAAGACTGTGAGCGTGCCAGGCAGCTCGCGGAGGGGGAGCTCATCGATGTCTCGCCGAACTTCGGCGAGATGGCACGCTGCGACGCGCAGCGACTGCCGAGTGCCCACGTGGGCGCGTTGGTCCAAGAGTCGGCGAGGCGAGCGACCGAAGCTTCGCTGACGCGAGCAACCGAAGCTTCGCCGACGCGAGCAACCGAAGCTCCGCCGACGCGAGCAACCGAAGCTTCGCTGCCGCAAGCAACCGAAGCTTCGCCGACGCGAGCAAGTCAAGACGTGCCCCCGGCAGTACGGCGCGCGGTGTTGCGTCGCGATCGGCACCGCTGTCGTGTGCCTGGCTGCACGCACTCGCGATTCCTGGATATTCACCACGTCCGAGCCAGGGCGGAAGGCGGCGATCACGACCCTCAGAACCTCGTCACGTTGTGCGGAGCGCACCATCGAGCGATCCACGAAGGAACGCTGACGAGCACGTTGGGCGATGAGAATGAGCTGGTTTTCAGGCATGCCGACGGCTCTCGGTACGGCTCTCTGCCGGCGGCCTCATCGTCGATGGTCTGGACGCGAGCCTTTCAGGGGCTGCGGAACCTCGGCTTTGGCGAAGGTGAGGCGCGACGGGCGCTCGCCGAAGCGCAGCGAGACATGGCAGCCGACGCGTCGCTCGACCAATTGCTGCGCCACTGCTTGGAGCGGCTGACAGCGTGCGTCTTGCACCGAGCCTCATGAAGCACTTGGCGCGGTCACAGACGACCGCCTGTTCGATCGGTTACAGGGCTACAAGGTTACAGGGCTACAGGGCTACAGGGCTACAGGGCTACAGGGCTACAGGGGTTCATCGGTATCAGCCGTTGCGGTGGCGAAGTATCTCGCGGCTGCTGCCCGCTTCTGCGGACGCAGACGCTCGCGCGAAATTCACCGTGACTCCCGGTGTGCTCCGTTCGGGGCGGTGCGGCACGCGAATCTCGAAGTGCGCGCCTCGGATTCAGTCGCAGCGGGTGAGGGGTGCGGGGAGCCATCACTCATTCGGTCTCGACCTTGGCGGGTCCGTCGTGTGCTGGCGATGGTGAGCATCATCGAGCGCTACGCCCAGTCACTTGAGAGCGTGCTCGCCATCCCGCGGGTGTTGGCTGGTCCTATCGACAAGGTTGGGAGACGCGAGACGTGGCAACAGGAAGCCGCGAGACAGCAAGCCGCGAAACACGAAGCCGCGAAACACGAAGCCGCGAAACACGAAAGCCGCGAGACAGGAAGCCGCGAAACACGAAAGCCGCGAGACAGGAAGCCGCGAGACAGGAAGCCGCGAAACACGAAAGCCGCGAAACACGAAAGCCGCGAAACACGAAGCCGCGAGACAGGAAGCCGCGAAACGGGACACGTCTTTCAGTCCTCGTGGTGACGTATGGTTCGGTACTAAAAAGTGTGAATGATTTCGCGAGATCCTTCTTCAAAAAGGTCGATGTACCGTTCGGTACGTCGCGCGAAACAGTAAGGTTCGGTACATCCTGCCGTGGACGCGTCGGCATCGCGAAATCATTGTGCTTTCGATGTACCGTTCGGTACGTCGGCGGGAGACGACGAGCCGGGTCCATTTCCGCAAAGGAAAAGCTACGCCTTCTCTCTAGGCACAACGACCCGGCTCGCTCTGAAGACGAAAGGCCTGCCGCCATCACTCTGGAGACGACGAGCCGTGCCATCACTCTGGCGACGACGAGCCGTGCCATCACTCTGGCGACGACGAGCCGTGCCATCACTCTGGCGACGACGAGCCGTGCGTCGCTTCGTAAACAACGAGCGGGCGGCATCGCTCGGCGCTGACCGTACGCAGGAACTCGCGTGCGCGGCTGCGCTTCTTTCGGCGGGCGCAATGAGACCCAACTACGCGAAGGGAGCGACGGACGCGCCCTGCTACGGTGTGGCGCCCCCAAAGGCCGAGGCGTGGAGCCTAGGACGGCCGTGTGGCAGGCGCCGCCAACCCCGCCGCGACGATGATGACTTGGCGCCACTCATGCGGCGCCCGCCGTCAGTGGAACGTTTCGGATTCGCGAAGCGCGAAGGGCGCGACTTCCGCGAGGAAGGCTTCGCCGCTGGTGCTGACCATCTCGAACTCGCCGTGCATGGAGCCGAAGGGAGTTTTGAGGGGGCAGCCGGAGGTGTACTCGAAGCTCTCCCCGGTTTTCAGGGTGGGCTGGTTGCCCACGACGCCGGGACCGCGCACCTCTTCGACGTGGCCGTTGGCGTTCATGATCACCCAGTGACGGTTGACGAGCTGCACGGTCTCGTCACCCTCGTTGGTGATGGTGATCGTGTAGAGGAAGAACCATTCGCGCTTGGCGGGGTCCGAATGAGAGGAGGAGTAGCGGGCATTGACGACGACGCGCACGCCGCGCGTGAGGGCTTCCGAGCTCGGCACGGGCGTAATATACACGCGGCGTTGCGTTGTGCGCCGCGGTGGGCGGGGTTTGTTTCGGCCCCCTGTTCAGGGGCGACTTGCCGCGATGGCGGGCGGCCGAGGACGTGTACGCTGCGTCGCAAGGCTGGAAATGTCGTCAACTGCTGCGCTCACCGCCCTCGTTACCGCTCTCGTTGCTCCGCCATCGCCATCGCCATCGCCACCGGCACCGCCGGAGGAGAGCGTGGTCGCGGCGCCGGCGGACGCCCAGCCCGAAGACGCGCCGGCGCCCAAGCCAGAGGTGCAGCCCACGAAGGCTCCCGAGCGCCAGGTCTCGCTCGATCCGAAGCCGGCGCTGCCTCCGCCTCCAGGGCGGCTCACGTTCGACGTGGACCCGATTGCGGACGGAGCGATCATCGCGGCCGCGCTGTCGTTCGGCTTCGTGGTGGACGCGATCAATTCCACGGGTGAGCTCCGCCCGCAGCAGATTGCTTCGAACTTCGACCGGAGCCAGCTGCTGGCGATTGATCGAGGTGCGCTGTCACTCACCCCGAGCGACGCGGCGGCGGCGCGCGCGAACTTGGGGCTCTTTTTGGGAGTCGGGTTCGCGATAGCGGATCCCATTCTCAGCGGGATTCGAGAAAAGAACGTGCAAACCGGGCTGGCGGACGCGTTCATGTACGCGGAGGGCATGAGCTTGACGTTCGCGCTGACTGACATCGTGAAGGTCGCGGTGCGGCGGCCGCGTCCCATCGCCTACGCGGAGGCCGAGGAGCACCGGGGGGACCCGAGCTACTCGAACGCGGACACGGACAGCTCACTGTCTTTTTTCTCGCTGCACGCGAGCATGACCGCGAGCATCGGCGCCACCGCGACCTACTTGGCGTTCACGCGCTCCCCTCATACGGCGCGGCCGTGGATCACGTTGGCGCTCGCGACCGCGCTGTCGACCTTCGTGTCCGTGGAGCGGGTGCGGGCCGGGAAGCACTTCCCGACCGACGTGATCGCGGGCAGCGTGGCCGGAGCCGGCGTGGGAATCGTGGTGCCGCACCTGCACCGGACGGACGACATCAAGCAGCGGCGGGTGTGGGTCGGGTTTGCTCCGGCCAACGGCTATGAAGGAGAGCGGGGCGGCACCTTGCGTCTCAGCGGCACGTTCTGAGCGGCTAGCATCGGCTGGTCGGCCGCCCGGTTAGCCAATCATTACGCTGGTTTGACCACTGGGGTTGACTCTCGGGGCTGGCCGTTGGACCCCACGGGCCAAAGCGCCGTGGCTGCCTGCTATTTCGACGTCGATGGGACGCTGGTCTCCAGCAACCTGGTTCACCCCACCCTCTACTATTTGATGAACCAGGGCACGCCCCTGCAAAGCGCGCTCAAGCTCGGGCGCACGTTGCTAGACGCGCCTCGGCTGATGCTGGCCGAAATGGTCGACCGACGCACCTTCAACGAGATGCTGTTCGCGAACTACGCCGGCACGAGCGAGGACCGCATGATGCTTTTGGCGCAGGAAGCGTTCGACAACGTCATGCGACCGTCACTCTACCCGGGCGCGCGCGGCTTGGTGGAGAAGAGCCGGGCCGCCGGGCACGACGTGGTGCTCGTCTCCGGCGCGCTCGAGTGCGTGCTCGAACGCCTCGCCGACTACTTTGGCGGCGCCGAGGTGATCGGCAATCGTTTGGAAATGAAGGACGGCATCGCCACCGGCAAGCTCTTGAAGCCGGTGGTGGCCGGTCCCGAAAAAGCGCGGCTCATTCGCGAGCACGCTTCCGCGCGCGGCTACGACCTCGCGGATTGTTTCGCGTTCAGCGACAGCTATTCGGACGTTCCGATGTTGAGCGTCGTGGGCCATCCGGCCGCCGTTAACCCCGACAAGCGTCTTTCGTGGCTCGCCAAAGCTTACGGCTGGCCCAGTTTCGATCTGAGTCGCGCAGCATGAATCATCCCAGTTTGGTAACGCTCGAGCGCGACAGCGCTCCCCGTGTGCTGTTCTCCGGTGACCGCCTCGTGGAGGTGGACTTGCCCGCCGGAACTCGCGTCATTTACCCGAAGCCGCCGATGGTGCCGCTCCGCGACCCGGACGCGGCGATTCGTTACGCCATCAATCATCCCCTCGGCTCGGACCCGCTTTACGCAAAGCTGAAGCCGGGGATGCGCGTCGCGATCGCGGTCGACGACATCTCGGTGCCGCTCCCGCCGATGCGCCGGCCGGACGTGCGTGAGCGCGTGCTCACCATCGTGCTGCAGATGCTGGCCGATCACGGGGTCACCGACATCGAGATCATCGTTGCGACCGGCATCCACCGCCGCATGAAGGGCAGTGAGATCCGCTGGATGGTAGGCGACAAGATCTTCGACGCTTACTGGCCGGACCGGCTCTACAATCACGACGCCGAGGACAAAGACAACATGGTGGAGATCGGCTCCACCCCGAACGGCGACGTGCTGGAGCTCAACCGCCGCGCGGCGGAGAGCGACCTCCTCATTTACGTGAACGTGAACTTCGTGCCCATGAACGGCGGCATGAAGAGCGTGGCGGTGGGGCTCTGCAGCTACAAGAGCCTGCGCCCGCACCACAACCCGCACACCATTCGCAAAAGCGACAGCTACATGGACCCCGCCGGCAGCCAGCTGGCGAAGGACATTGGCTGCATGGGCAAGGTCGCCCACAAAGCGCTGAACATCTTCACCATCGAAGCGACGGTGAACAATCAGATGTTCGACAAGAACCTCGACTTCTTGATGAAGAACGAGGACGAGCTCTCCGGCAAAGAGAAGATGCTGCTCAAGGGGCTCGTGATGAGCACCGCGCGCTTGCCGCAGCCGGCGCGTCAGGCGATTTTCGACAAGTTCCCTGCGCCTTACGGCCTCACCGCGGTGTACGCGGGGGCGACGAGCGAGGTGCACCCGCGCATCGTCGAAAAGAACTTCGAGCAGTACTGCGTGCCCATCGAGGGCCAAGCGGACGTGCTGGTGACGGGCATTCCGTTCATCAGCCCCTACAACGTGCACGCGTTCTTGAACCCGCTGCTCGTGCAGGTGCTCGCGCAAGGTTACCTGTTCAACATGTACCGCGGCGCGCCGCTGGTGAAGAAGGGCGGCACGCTCATCATCACCCACCCGTGCACCGACAAGTTCGACCACGAGCAGCACGCGCCCTACATCGACTTCGTGCACCGCTTGCTGCCGGAGACGCGCGACGCGAACGTGCTCCGCGAGCGCTACGAGGAGAAGTTCGCCAAGGACCCGGCGCTCATCCAGATGTTCCGCTCTGGCCACGCCTACCACCCCGCGCACCCGTTCTTCATGTGGTACTGGGGCGAAAACGGCCGGCAGCACATCGGCCGCGTGATCGTGGTCGGCGCCGACAACGAGTACATCCCCAAGCTACTCGGCTACGAGACCGCGCCGAACATGGAGGACGCGCTCTACCGAGCCAAGGGCGGGCAGAACAAGACCCTCGACATCACGTGCCTCCACGTTCCGCCCATCATCATGGGCGACGTGAGCGTGCCGGCCTCCACCAGCAGCAACGGGAGCCACGGCTGAGATGGTGGAAAACGGCATCGTCAAGGGCAACGGGGCCGCGCCCCGCTTGGACCTGGCGCGGCTCTTGTCCGGCAAACGGCTGGTGGTCGTTGGCGGCACCGGCTTTCTCGGTAAAGTTTGGTGGGCTTTCTTGCTCAGCCGCTTCCCGGATATCGGGCACATCTACCTGACCCTACGCCCCAAGCGCGGCAACAACGCCGAGCAGCGCTACGCCCAAGAAGTGGAGACGAGCGAGGTGCTGGACGCCTTGCGCGGCGAGCACGGCCTGAATTTCCCGGAGTTCCTCCGCTCCAAGGTGACGCCGATCGCGGGCGACGTGGTGCAGCCGTTCTGCGGCTTGAACGCGGACCTGCGCGACGCGCTGCGCGGCAACATCGACGTGGTCATCAACGTATCCGGCGTCGTGGATTTCGATCCCCCGCTGGACGAAGCGCTGGAAGTGAACGCGTTCGGGGTGAAGAACCTGGTCGCCCTGGCGCGCGACCTCGGCAACTTGCCGCTGCTCCACACCAGCACGTGCTTCGTCGCGGGCAGCCACACCGGGTACGTGTCCGAGTCGGACCCGCGCGAGTTTCCGTTTCCGCGTGCGGACGAGCTGGACAAGTCGCACTGGGAGCCGGAGCGCGAGATCTCCGAGTGCCTGGACGTCATCGAGCAGGCGCGGCATCGCAGTAACGACGCCTTCCGCCAGAGCAACTTCTTGGACGACGCCAAGAAGAACCTGCACAAGCGCGGCGAGCCGGCGCGCGGCAGCGTGCTGGAGAGCGAGGTCGTCAAGGTGAAGCGCAAGTTCGTCGAGGGCCAGTTGGCGGACCTCGGCATGGAACGCGCGCAATTTTGGGGCTTTCCGAACACCTACACGTACACCAAAGCCATCGGCGAGCAGATCGCGCTCGCTTCGGGCCTGCCGGTGGCGATCGTGCGCCCGGCGGTGGTGGAGTCTACCAACGAGTACCCGTTCCCGGGGTGGAACGAGGGCATCAATACGAGCGCGCCGCTCATCTACATCATTCGCCAGGGCGGTCTGCAGATCCCCGGCTCCGAAAACTTCTTGGACGTGATCCCGTGCGACATGGTCGCGGCGGGGCTCACGCTCGCGCTGGGCGAGCTCTTGGAGGGCACGCACAAGACCGTGTACCAGCTGGGCTCGAGCGACTCGAACCCGTGCACGATGCGGCGCTTCTTCGAGCTCTCTGGGCTCTACAAGCGCAAGTACTACCAGCGCACGGGCAAGGGCGGCCCGATCGTGAGCTACCTGCAGTCGCACTTCGAGGGTGCGATGCTGGACAAGGACCAGTTCAAGAGCATCGGTCCGCAAAAGATCGCGGATGGCGTGCGCTCGCTCGCGGGGCTGGTGAAGAAGGCGGCGGTGGGGCCCATGCAGCCTCTGCTCGAGCCCGCCGCGACGGCCATGAACGGCTTCGCGCGGCAGCAGGAGAACGTCGGCAAGATCCTCGGGGTCTTCCTGCCGTTCGTGGCGCAGTACGAGTACGTGTTCCGCTGCGACAACACGCGGGCGGCGTACGCCCGCCTGTCGCCGGAAGAGAAGGCGATCGTTCCGTGGACCATCGAGCAGCTGGACTGGCGCAAATGGTTCCTGGAGGTGCACGCGCCGGGGCTGGAAAAGTGGGTCTTTCCGCAGATCGACGAGCGCCTCAAGCGGCCGAAGAGGGCGCCCGAGCCGCACCAAACCTTGCCCGCGCTGCTGGACGAGATGGCGGACCGCTACGAGCTTGCGGTCGCGCTCCAGCGCACCGAGGAGGGCGGGCTGTCTCGGCTCTCCTTCCGCGAGTGGCGTGAGCAAGCCGGCGCGGCCGCCTCGCGTTTGGTGGCCGCTGGCGTGCGCCCCGGCGATCGCGTGCTGCTCGCAGCTGCGAACCACCCTTCGTGGGCGATCTCGTTCTTCGGGATCTTGATGGCGGGCGCCACCGTGGTGCCGCTAGACGCCGCGGTGGACGCGGAGGTGGCTGCGAACCTGCAGCGCGCTTCACGAGCGCGCGTGTTCGTCTCCGACGCGAAGGTGAAGGCGCGGGTGGCGGACGCGCTGCCTGGCACGCAGTTCGTGGACTACCACGAGCTCTCCAAAAAGGGCCCGATGGGGCTCGGCTTGGCGGTGCAGGCGGACGACGTGGCCGCGCTCATCTATACGAGCGGCACGACCGGTAACCCCAAGGGAGTGGAGCTCTCGCACGCCAACTTGTCCGCGCTCGTCGCGGCCTTGGCGCCGCTCTTCCCGCTCGGCAAGGACGACCGAGTGCTCTCGGTGCTCCCGCTGCACCACACGTTCGAGCTCACGTGCGGCATGCTGCTGCCACTCTCGCGCGGGGCACGCATCGTGTACCTGGACGAGCTGAACGCGGAGCGGCTCGAATTCGGCCTGAAAGAGGGCAAAATTACCGGCCTCATCGGGGTCCCGGCCCTGTGGGAGATGCTGGAGCGTCGCATCCTCGCGCGCGTGGCCGAGCACGGCACGATCGCCGCACGCTTGTTCGACGTAGCGGTCGAGCTGAACCGCAGCCTCGGTAAGAACATGGGCGTGGACGGCGGCAAGCTGCTGTTCGGAACCGTGCACCAAGGCTTCGGCGGCAAGCTCAAGTACCTGGTGAGCGGCGGCGCGGCCTTGCCCGAGCGCACTCACAAGCTGTTCAGCGGCCTCGGCATGCACTTGGCCGAAGGGTATGGCCTCACCGAGGCGTCCCCGGTGCTCACCGTGGCCAGCGCTGGGCCGAAGGCGCGCCCTGGCAATGTGGGCCGACCGATCCCGGGCGTCGAGATCAAGATCGACAATCCGAACCCGGACGGCGTGGGCGAGATTCTGGCGAAGGGGCCGAACGTGATGCTCGGCTACTCGGACGACCCGGACGCGACCGCGCAGGTGATCGACAAGGACGGATGGCTCCGCACCGGCGATCTCGGCAAGATGGATCGCCGCGGGCGCCTCTCCATCGTCGGGCGCGCCAAGGACGTGATCGTCGCCTCCAACGGCGAGAACGTCTATCCGGACGACTTGGAGGCGCGCATCGGCCGGGTGAGTGGCGTGAAGGAGCTGTGCGTCCTCGGCATCCCGGACAGCCGCGGCGGCGAGCGCGTGGCGTGCGTCGCGGTGCCGGATCGTGATAACGACTTTTCGCCGGCGGTGCAGCGCGCCAAGGCCAAAAAGGAGCTGGAAGAGGCGCTCTCCAAGCTGCCCAGCTCGCAGAAGCCGGCCGTCGTCTTCATCTTCGAGAAGGACTTGCCGCGCACCGCGACCCGCAAGGTGCGGCGTAACGAAGTGCGCGCCGAGATAGAGCGACGCGAGCGCAGCGAAGAAGCGGCGCGCCCCACCGGTAAGGTGGACGGCGCCGCGGTCATGGTGCGCGGCACCATCGCCACCATCGCGCGGCGGCCGGTCTCCAAGATCGCCGCCAATCATGCGCTCCGCGGGGACCTCGGCTTCGACTCGTTGATGCTGCTGGAGCTGCTCGTCGCCATGGAGACGGAGCTCGGTCGCTCGCTGGACGCGGAGCGCGTCTCCAGCGCGGTGACGGTCGCGGACGTGGAAGCCTTCGTGCGCGAGGCGCAAAGCGCGCGTCGCCTCGCCACGACCCAGAGCATCGAAAAGGAAGACGAGCTGAACCTGAACATCCCCGAGCCGTTGCGCGAAGCGGCGATGGCGTGGATGGGCACGGCGCAGCACAACTTCTACGACCGCGTGCTCCGCACCAAGGTGACCGGGCGCTCGTTCATCCCCCACAATCGCAACACCATCATCGCCGCCAACCACGCGAGCCACCTGGACATGGGGCTCGTGAAGTACGCGCTCGGCAGCTACGGGCAGAAGATGGTGTCGCTCGCGGCGCAGGACTACTTCTTCGAGGGCAACAAGTACCGCAAGGCGTTCTTCGAGAACTTCACCAACTTGGCGCCCATGCCGCGCGGCAACTCGCTGCGCCAGGCCCTGCGGCAAGCCGGCGACCTGCTCGAACAGGGCAAAACCGTGCTGATTTTCCCGGAAGGGACGCGCAGCACGGATGGTCAGGTCCACGAGTTCAAGTCCGCGGTCGGCCACCTGGCGCTGCACCACCACGTGGACATTTTGCCCGTGTACCTCCACGGCACGCACCGCGCGCTACCCAAGGGCGCCACCGTGCCGAAGAACCGGGACGTGGAGGCGCGCATCGGCGCACCGCTGGAGGCGCGCGAGATGCAGCGGCTCACCGCCGGCTTGCCACCTGCAGAAGCCTCCCGCATCGTGACCCGGCTCGCCCAGCGCGCAGTCGTGATGCTGAGCCAGGGCAAGGTGCTGGACACGCGCGAGCTCTTGCCAGAGGAGGTGCGCGAGTCCTTGCCACCGCCCGAACCGGAAGGCTTGGAGCCGGTGTTCCGCGAGCTGGAGCAGCGCTTCAAAGCCGGCAGCGTGGAGCAGCCGATCAGCTTCTATTTCTCGCTCGGTGACACCGAGCGGTGGACGGTGCGGGTCAGCGGTCAAAAGTGCGAAGTCGTGCCGGGCAAGGTGAATAGCCCGGCCGACTGCGTGCTGAAGACCACGCCGGACATCTTCACCCGCATCGTGCGCGAGAGGTACACGCCGTCGCCCTCGGAGTTCATGTCCGGGGCCGTGAAGAGCAACAACATTCAGCTGCTGTTCACGTTCCAAAAAGTGTTTCAGCTGGAGAGCGCAGGGTCGTGAGCAAGTTTTGGGTCGCAGGCGCGACAGGTTTCTTGGGCTCGCACTTGGTGAAGGCGCTCGCGGACCGCGGTCACGAGGTCGTGGCGGTGTCCAAGAGCGGCGGACCCGGGGTCGCCTCGGTAGACGTGCTGGACGAAGCCGCGGTCGCGAGCAGCGCGCGCGGGGTGGACGGCGCGTTCTTGGTGACGGGCCGCGTCTCGCGCGACCGCGATGACGCAGAGCTCCTCCACCGGGACAACGTGCTCGGCACCGAGAGCGCGCTCCGCGGCCTCAAGGCAGCGGGCATCAAGCGCGTCGTGGTCGCGAGCACCAGCGGCACCTTGGCCGTGAGCCGTGACGCCGACCAAATCGCGGACGAGAGCTGCCGTGCCCCGCTGGAGCTCTTGGCGCGCTGGCCTTACTACCGCACCAAGCTCTACGCGGAGCGGGCGGCGCTGGAAGCCAATAGGCCCGGCGAATTCGAGGTCGTGGTCGTCAACCCGAGCCTCCTGCTGGGCCCCGGGGACCTGCGCGAATCCTCCACTGGGGACGTGCGGCTGTTCCTGGAGCGCAGCATCCCCGCAATCCCCGCGGGTGGCATGGCCTTCGTGGACGCCCGGGACGCCGCGGTGGGCCTCTTGCAAGCCTTCGAGAAAGGGCGCCCCGGCGAGCGCTACCTCTTGAACGCCAAGAACATGACCATCGCCGCGTTCTTCCAGCGTTTGGAGCGCATCAGCGGCGTGAAGGCGCCGGTGCTGCGGATGCCGAGCTCGCGCCCGGTGGCCCTCGGCCTGAACCAGCTGTTCACCAAGGCGGTGGAAGCGATCGGCGGGCGCGCGCCGGTGGACGCGGTCAGCGTCGAGATGGCTCAGTACTTCTGGTACTGCAACGCGGAAAAGGCCGAGCGAGAGCTGGGCTTCGTCGCGCGGGACGCGGGTGAAACCCTGCGCGATACGATCGAGGATCTGGTGAAGCGCAGGGTCGTGGCGGTCAGCCGCGGCTCGCACTTGGCCGCGTTCGCGACGCCCTGAGCATTGAACGAACCTCGCCGATTCATCGTTTATTCCGATGAAAGAGGCGCGCAGTTCATCGGTTCTACCGGTGGACAGGCCTGTTGCTCGTACTTATACGAGAACATCGAAAGGTTCATCACGCCGTGTTCAAGCGCATCACCCTCCTGGTTTTGACCAACTTCGCGATCGTCGCGGCGCTGGGGCTCATCTTCAGCCTGCTCAGCGCGCTGGGCGTCTTCGACCTAGCAAACGGCTTGGGCGGTTACGGCCCGCTGCTGGTCATGGCCGCCCTCTTCGGCTTCGGCGGCTCCTTCCTCTCGCTCCTCGCCTCCAAGTGGATCGCCAAATGGACGACCCGGGCGAAGGTCATCGACGCACCGCGTAACGATGCGGAGCGCTGGTTGTTGGACACCGTCGCCCGTCACGCGAACCGCGTCGGCATCAAGATGCCGGAGGTCGCAATTTACGACTCCCCGGACATGAACGCTTTCGCCACCGGCGCGACCCGCAACAGCTCGCTCGTCGCCGTCAGCACCGGCCTGCTCCAGCAAATGGACCGCAGCGAGGTGGACGCAGTGCTGGGCCACGAGATCGCCCACGTCGCCAACGGCGACATGGTGACGCTCACGTTGCTGCAAGGCGTACTCAACACCTTCGTCATCTTCTTCTCGGAGATCATCGGCCGCGTCGTGGACGCCGCCCTGCGCGGCCGGGACGACGAGCGCAGCGGCCCCGGTATCGGCTACTGGATCACCACGATGGTGGCGCGCATGGTGCTGGGCATCTTCGCGATGCTCATCGTCAACGCCTTCAGCCGCTACCGCGAATTCCGCGCGGACGAGGGCGGCGCCAGCCTGGCCGGCCGCGACAAGATGATCAGCGCTCTGCGGCGCCTGAGTCGCTCGGACGAATCGCATCTGCCCGAGGCGGTGGCTGCGTTCGGCATCACTCCGCGCGGTAGCAACTGGGGCGCGCTCTTCAGCTCGCACCCGCCGATTGCGGAGCGCATCGCGCGCTTGCAAGCGGCGCCCGCGCACTAACGCCGCCCATCGGCAGCTCCCGACCGCGGTCGCTTTACAGTGGCCGCGGTCGTGTTATTTCGCGCCGATGGGTAAGCAAGTGGTGGTTCGGGCGCGCGTAGGGTGGATGATGGGAGCGGTTGCAGGTCTGAGCTGCGCGTTCGCCTGCGACTCAGGGTCTTCTAGTCCCGTCGACGGTGTCGGGGGCACCGGCTCGGGCCTGAGCGGCTCCGCGCAGGGCGGCTCCGCTGCGGGGGGCAGCGCGGGTCAACCCGACGCCGGGGCTGGAGTGACCAGCGGTGCGGGGGGGCAGTCGGCTGGAGGGGCCGGTGCCGGCAGCGCTGGCGCGAGCTCGGGTGGCACCGCCGGCAGCGCGGACGGCGGCGTGAGCGCGGACGGCGGCGCAGCGGGTGGGGAAGGCGGCGCGGGCGGAGAGCAAGGCGGCACGGGTGGGAGCGCGGGAGCGGGCGGCAACGCGGGAACGGGCGGCAACGCGGGAACGGGCGGCAACGCGGGAACGGCGGGCAACGCAGGAACGGCCGGCTCGCTCAACCTGGGCGGTTCGGGAGGCTCCGGTGGCGGATGCAACGCCGCTGGCTTGAGCTTTGCGCCGCGGGACAGCACCGTCATGCTGCTGGTGGACGGCTCCGGGACCATGTTCGCGGGTACCGGTCCCACGGTTTGGGAGCGCGTGCGCGACGCGCTTCTTCCCACTGTCGACGCGGTGGACGCCCAGCAGAGCATCGGCTTCTTGGCGATGTCCGCCGAATTCAACGCGTGTCCCGCGTTCCAAGAAGTCGCTCCGGCGAAGAACAATTATGCCGCCATCGCTGCTAAATATTCCGCGATCGCCAAGCCGAACAAAGGCGAGTCACCATTCCCGCTCGCGCTCGATCGCGCGGTTCAGCTGCTGGACGGCAAAGCCGGCGAGAAGCACATCATCTTCGTGATCGACGGCGAGCCCGACTACTGCAACGACGCGCAACCGGACTGCGCCATCGACTCGACGGTGTGGCGACTGCAGAAGCTGCGCGCGGCGGGGGTGACGACGCACGTCGCGGCGCTGCCGTTCCCGCCCGCCTTGCCCGATGTCAGCGCGACGCGGCAGAGCTTTGCCAACGCGGGCGCGGGTCTACCGGTGAGTCCCTTCAGCACCGAGTACATTGGCTACTACTCGTGCTCCGCGCAGCCGAAGTGGGCGGAGGACCACGCGGCGACGGGCAAGGCCGCGGAGACGCTCATCGGGAGCTATTCGGCGACGCCCGGCGCGGCGCCGTTCAGCGCGCTGGAGCCGGACGACGCGAGCGCCCTCCAGGCTGCCTTCCGGAAGCTGCTGGCCAAGACGCGCAGCTGCAGCTTCGACGTGACCGGCGGCGGCAAGATCGTGCTCGAAAAAGCCTCGCAAGGTGCGGTCTCACTCGACGGCGAGGCGGTGCCGTTCGACGCGCAGAACGGCTGGCGCATGCAGAACCAGACGGTGCTCGAATTCACGGGCACCGCCTGCACCAAGCTCCACGACTCCTCGACGGGGACGCTGAGCTTTGCGTTCCCGTGCGACGCGATAAGTAACTGAGCTACTTGCGCTTGCCGGGGGCAGGCGCGGGGCTCTTGGTCGCGATGTTCCGCAGCTTGTCGGCGAACACGTCGCCCAGGCTGCCGAAGTTTCGCGGCCCGCGGTCCACCTTGGGCTTCGGCTTCTGCTGAGCGTTGGTGGGAGCGGGAGCAGCTTCCGCTCCTTCTTCCGTCCCCGCTTCGTTGAACTCGCGGAAGTTCTTCTGCTCCTCCACGCGCTGCACTTCTTTCGCGCTGAAGCGGATGCGACCGCGGTCGTCCACGTCCATCACCACCACGGTGAGCTCTTTACCGATGGGGAAGTTCTTGCGGAGGTCTGCGCCCGGAGCCAGGCCGAGCTCACGCACCGGGACGAGGCCGTCACCCTTCGCGGTGTTGACGAACACGCCGTAGTTCTCCACGCGCGTCACCTTGCCGTCCAACACCTCGTCCGGCTTCGGTACGTCTTTGCCCTGGGCGCTTTGCAGCGCGCGGAGGACAGAGCCGGTCATGTGCGCTTCGATCACGCTCGCGCGCACGGTGTCCCCCACCTTCACCCGCAGCTTGCCGTTTTCGTCCGTGAGCTCCGCGACCGGAATCTTACCGTCGCCGGGCGTGCCGACGTCCACGTAAACGAACTCGCTCGAGACCTGAATCACGGTGCCGTCCACCACCTGACCGCGGTCGAGCCGTTTCCGAGCGCGGTCGGAAACGGAGGCGGAGCCATTGGCCATCAGCGATGCGAAACTGTCCTTGGACATGCGGGGCGGGGGAGGATGCCACCAGCCCGTAGGCTTCGCAAATGGCCCCGTACGCTGCCTGATCTTTAAGTTCCGGTCCGTGCCACCGGTCGGCGGGCCACGGCGAGGGGTGAGCGGCGAGGCGGAGGGGTCTCAGAAGCGGATACGACGCGGAATGGGGCTGCCCTGCGCGGAGCCGATCCAAGCCGATAAACCCCAGCACCACACGTCGCCCGCCGCGTCCAAGGAACACGTGTAGCCGTCGGCCATGCCGAATAGGCGGGTCTCGATGTCTTGCTGAACCGCGATCGGAGCCGTTACTGCCGTGCTGCCGCAGTTTTCCGAGACGCCCAGCGCCCCGGACTGACTCGTGCCCCAGCAGAGCACCGCGCCGCTCCGCGTCAACCGCACGTGCGCAGCAACCTCGGTCGGCTCTTCGCCTCGCGAGGAGCACTTCTAGGCGCGCGGCGGAGGCGCTTCGGACTTCTTCTCGATGGCCTCGCGCCGGATCGCCCGGGCGACGGTGATGGCGGTCATGTGGACGATGGCGTCCACGCTGGCGCCTTGTTGCAGCACGTTCACCTGCTTGCGCATGCCGAGCACGATCGGGCCGATGATCTCGGCGCCGCCGCTCGCGGCGAGCAGTTTGTAGGCGGCGTTGCCGGCGTCCAAGTTCGGAAAGATGAGCACGTTGGCCGCGCCCTTCAGCGTGCAGAAGGGGTACGGAGCGCGCGCCTCTTCGTCTAGGGCGACGTTGGCTTGCATCTCGCCGTCGATCATCAGGTCGGGCCGCAGGCGCTTCACGATCGCGGTCGCGTCCGCGACTTTACGGGAAGCGGGGTGCGGCGCGTCCCCGAAGTTGGAGAAGCTGAGCATGGCGACCCGCGGCTCGATGCCGAGGTCGCTCACGGTGTCTGCAGCCAGGATGGCGATCTCGGCCAGGCTCTCTGAATCGGGCTCGATGTTGATGGTGGTGTCGGCCAGGAAGCGCACGCCGGTCTTGGTCACGACCATGTACATGCCCGCCGCGCGCTTCACCCCGTCCCGCACGCCGATGATCTGCAGAGCGGGGCGGATGGTAGCCGGGTAGTCTTGGCGCACGCCCGCGACGAGGCCGTCCGCGTGCCCTGCGTCCAGCATCATGAGCCCGAAGGCAGTGCGGGAGCGACGCAGCTCTTTGTATGCGTGGTGCCGGGTGATGCCGCGGCGCTGGCGCTTTTGCCAGTACTTATCCACGTACGCCTCCAGCTCGTCCGATTCGCGCGGGTGCACGATCTGCGCGCCTTCGAGGTCCACCCCGAGCTTCTCCGCGTGCTCGCGGATCCGTTGAGGCGAGCCGATGAGGATGGGCAGCGCCAGGCCTTCCTCCAGCACACGGTGCGCGGCGCGCAGGATGTTGTCGCTCTCTGCCTCCGGGTAGACGATGCGGCGCGGCTCGCTCTTGGCTGTCTCCGTGATTCGAAACAGCACGCGCCGCGCGGGAGAGATGGTGCGATACAGGCGCTGCCGGTAATCTTCGATATCGATGGAGTCGCGGGCGACGCCGGACTCCATCGCCGCACGCGCCACTGCCGGCGCGACCCAGTAGAGCACGCGGCTATCGAACGGCTTGGGGATGATGTACTCCTTGCCGAAGCGCAGCCGCTGCTGACCGTAGGCGCGCAGCACGTCGTCCGGTACGTCCTCGCGAGCGAGCGCGGCGATGGCTTCCGCCGCCGCCAGCTTCATCTCCTCCGTGATCGTCTTGGCCCGCACGTCCAGCGCGCCGCGGAACATGTACGGGAAGCCGAGCACGTTGTTGACCTGGTTCGGGTAATCGCTCCGGCCGGTCGCGATCAGCGCGTCTGGCCGCGTCTCCACCGCGAGGTGGTACGGAATCTCCGGATCCGGGTTTGCGAGCGCGAAAATGATGGGCTTTTTGGCCATCGTCTTCAGCATCGCGGGGCTGACGACGTTGCCCGCGGAGAGCCCGATCATGACGTCTGCATCCACCATGGCGTCGGCCAGGGTGCGCCGCCCGTCACCGCGCGGCCTCGCGAAGGGCGCGCGAAACTCGTCGATGTCGCCGCGGTCTGCGTAGAGCACACCGCCCACGTCCGTCATCGTGATGTTTTCGCGCTTCACTCCCAGCCGTACCCACATCTGCATGCAGCTGATGGCGGCCGCGCCCGCGCCGATGCACGTGACCTTCAACGACTCCAGCGGCTTGCCCACCAGCTCTGCCGCGTTGCGGATGGCGGCGGTCGTGATGATGGCGGTGCCGTGTTGGTCGTCGTGGAAGACCGGGATGTTCATGCGCTCGCGCAGCGCCTTCTCGATGACGAAGCAATCGGGGGCGCGGATGTCCTCCAGGTTGATGCCGCCGAACGTCGGCTCCAGCGCCGCGACGATTTGAATGAAGCGCTCGGGATCCGTCTCCGCGAGCTCCAGGTCGAATACGTCGATGTCGGCGAAGCGCTTGAACAGCACCGCCTTGCCTTCCATGACCGGCTTGGCCGCGTACGGGCCGATGTTGCCCAGGCCCAGCACGGCGGTGCCGTTCGTCACTACCGCCACGAGGTTGCGGCGCGCCGTGTAGAGGTCGACCCGCTCCGGATCCAGCGCGATCTCCCGGCAAGGCTCCGCGACGCCGGGCGTGTAGGCCAATGAAAGATCCAGCTGGGAGGCGACCGGCTTGGTCCACGTGACCTCGATTTTTCCGGGCCGGCCACTCGAGTGGTACTTGAGCGCCTCTTCGCGTCGGGACATGGGGGGAACCCTACCAAAGCAGATGGCTTGTTTCGCCCCGGTTCCGTCGCCCAGCCTCGAATGATGAGCGTTCGCTGGGGAATCCGCGGTCGTGGTGACGTCTGCGAGGTCAAGAGCGGTGCCGGGGCGCCGGGCCCGCGGGTATAATCGACGCGCCTTGTCCGCCCACGAACCGCTGCGCATCGAGCTCGAGCAGGCAGCGGTGCGCGCGGTCCACAAAACCTACGAGCACGTGAACGGCTCGCTGTTCGGCTTCAAATTGCGTCCCCCCGCGTTCGAGCTGGTGGGCGGCGCGGAGCGACTTGGCCGCTGGGTGCCGGCCGCGCGCACGCTGGAGCTGTCACGTGACTTGTTACTGCAGCACGGCTGGGGCGTGCTGGAGGAAGTGCTCAAGCACGAGATGGCGCACCAGTACGTGAACGAAGTGCTGCTCATCCACGACGAGCCCGCGCACGGCCCCGCGTTTCGCCGGATCTGCGAAGAGCGCGGCATCGACGCGCGCGCCGCGGGGGCGCCCACCGCGCACGAAGAAACGTCGCAAAACCCCGTTCTGGATCGCATCGCCAAGCTGCTTGCGTTGGCGGAGAGCCCCAACGAGCACGAAGCGCAGGCCGCAATGAGCGCTGCGCAGCGGCTGATGTTGAAGCACAACATCGAAGCCGCGGTTTCGGGCCGCCCTTCGAGCTACCGCTTTCGCCACTTGGGTAAGCCGACGGGGCGCGTGTCCGAGCACGAACGCAGGCTGGCCATGATTCTGGACGAATTTTTCTTCGTGCAGGTGATCTGGGTGCCAGTTTGGCGGGTCACCGAGGCCAAGCGCGGCAGCGTGCTGGAGGTGTGCGGCACGCGCGAGAACGTGGAGCTGGCCGCTTACGTGTACGACTTCCTGATGTACACGTCGGACGCGCTGTACCGGGCCGACCGCCGGCTCCGTAAAGACCGATCGCATCGGGCGCGGCGCAAGTTTCTGGCCGGAGTCATGAGCGGCTTCCATCAGAAGCTGCAGGGCGAGCGGCAGCGCTCGGAAGCTCAAGGCCTGGTGTGGGTGGGGGATGCCGAGCTGGGCGGTTACTTCCGGCGGCGTCATCCGCACGTGCGCTGGGCGCGCCATTCGGTTTCGAACGGCGGTGAGGCGTATTCTCGTGGCCAGACGGCCGGACGCAACATCGTTTTGCATCGTGGGGTACAGGGCAGCGCGGGCTCGGCCATCCGTCAGCTGCCCGGCGCGAGGTAGTCGAGGGGTAGTGGCTTGTCCTACCTCAGCGGTTAAGCGCCGTCGTTTCGAGGCCGTAGCTTCCGACGGAGCTACGCGTGCAATGCTCGACTCTGGCGAAGAAGCTTTTCAGAATGGCGTGAGCGTGAACCAAGCTACCGAGACCGAGACCGAAGCCGCCACATCACTGGTCGGCACCGTGCTTGCTGGGCGCTATCGCATCGAGCGACTGCTCGGCTCCGGCGGGATGGGCTCCGTGTATCGCGCTGAGCACGTGCTCATGCGCAAAGCCTGCGCGGTCAAGGTGCTGCACCGTGAGATGACGCAGGTGAAAGAGGTCGTCGCGCGCTTCGAGCGCGAGGCGGTGGCGGCGGCGCGTATCGAGCACCCTCACGTTGCCACCGCGACCGACTTCGGTCAGCTGGAAAACGGCTCATTTTACCTGGTGCTGGAGTTCATCGAAGGCCAGAGCTTGGGGCAGCTCATCGGCCAGCACGGGGCCCTGCCCGAAGAGCGCGCGCTCGTCATCACTCGGCAAATCGCGGACGCGCTCGCGGCGGCGCACGACGCCGGAATCGTGCACCGCGATCTGAAGCCGGACAACGTGATGCTGGTCGCCAAAGACGACCGCAGTGACTTCGTCAAGGTGCTGGATTTCGGCATCGCCAAGGTACAAATCGAAGGCATGACCGCCGATCAACCGGCGCTCACCCGGCTCAACACGGTGATGGGGACGCCGGAGTACATGGCGCCCGAGCAAGCGCGCGGCGAAGCCGTGGACGCGCGCGCAGACCTCTACACGCTGGGCATCATCTTGTACGAGATGCTCGCGGGCACGTCGCCGTTTCGGCACGACGAGTTCGTGGTCGTGCTCACCAAAAAGCTGACGGAGGACCCGCCCGCGTTACCGGCACACGTCTCCCCCGCCACTCGCGAGCTCGTCTCCAAGTTGCTGGAGAGGACGCCCAGCGATCGCCCGCAGACGGCCACCGAGCTCGTGACGCGCGTGGACGGCATCCTCGGCTTTTCCCCCGCGCCGAGCCTGGCCTTCGCGCCCGTCTCCGCGCAGATCCGCAAGCCGCAGCCCACGTCGCCGGACGTCGCCTACGCGGCAACGGTCATCGGCGAAGCGCCGGTCTCCGCGCCGCGCATCACCCTCGCTTCGCGGCTGCGGCTAGCCGGCGTTTCCGCGGGCTCGGCGCTAGGGCCCGCGCTGCAGCTGGCCAAGCGTCGCATCGCGGTCGGTGACAAACAGGTGCCCCTCGGCGCTATCGGCGGCGCCCTCTTCGGCTTGCCGGTGATCGTGGCGCTAGGGCTTTCGGCAGTATCAGGTGGGCCCGTCTCTTCGGCGTCCCCCGCCACGAGCGCGGCGGCGGTGGTGGACGAAGACCTATCGCAGCTGATGAAGCGGGCCGAGGGTGGTGACCGCACCGCGCTCGCCGAGCTGGTCGGGCGCGCTGCTTCGTCCAAGCAGGCCACGGCGTACCAGGCGCTCGGTCGCGGCTACTTCAAAATCGGTCAGGTGGACGCGGGGCTTCGCGCCTACCGCTCCGGCGCCAAGCTGGACCCCAAGCTGGGCGAATCGACGGAGGTCATGACGGACCTACGCCGCGGCCTCGCGGATCCGCCGAACCAGCAGCTGTCGCTCGAGGTAGCCGCAGCGCTGGGCACGGCCGGCGCGGACTTTCTCTACGACGTTTACGATGCGAATCGGACCGCGAACGCGGCGCTCTCCAAGCAGGCCAAGGGACTTTTGGACAGCGAGCCCGCCCTGAGCGCGCAGAGCGCCGCGCTCAAGCTGGTACTCGAGCTACCCAAGGCCAAAACCGAGGGCTGCCCGGCGGTGAAGAAGCTCCTGCCTCGCATCCTGCAGAGTGGGGACGCGCGACTCGTGCCGACCCTATCGCGCATGAACGATCGGCGCGGCTGCGGCTTTCTCGGGCTCCGGGATTGCTTTGCGTGCCTGCGAAGCAAGAAGGGCGACGACCTCGCCGGCGCTTCGAAGGCGGCTGGGGAACGACCGGCACCCAAACTAGGCAGTTAAGTACACGTAATAGTTGGTGTATTTGGGCTGGAGCTTGACAGTGCTCCCAGGAAGGACCAAAGCAATCCGCTAATCTGGATAGCAGGATACTTGGTCCTCACTCAATTCGTCGAAACCCTCAATCTGCTCGGTGACGAGAGCCGGATTCGGCTCTGTGCGCTGCTGCGCGGGCGGGAGCTGTGTGTGACGGATCTCGTGCGCATCACGGGAATCTCGCAATCACGGGTGTCTACCCACCTCGGGCGATTGCGTGAGGCGGGCTTCGTGCGCGATCGGCGCCAGGGTCAGCAATCGTTTTACGGACTTTCGCTCGACGCTTTGCCCACGACCGCGCGCGCGGTGCTGGAGGAAGCAGCCGGCTCCAAGGATCCGACTCTCGAAGGCGACCAGCGCCGATTGAGTGAGCTCGAGACGGAGAGGCGTGGCGGCGGCTCGGACTTCAGCGAGGACATCGAGCGCTATTATTCGCCGGGGCGCACCTGGCAGTCGCTCGCGGTGGGCCTCGCCGGGCTGCTCGATCTCGGCGACGCGCTGGACGTCGGCTCCGGGGACGGCGCTGCCGCCAGCTCCCTCGCCCCCTACTGCCGCACGCTGACGTGCATCGATAGCAGCGTGAAGATGATCGAAGCGGCGCGCGAGCGCTTGAACCGCTACGAGCACGTGAGCGCCCGCGTCGCGGACGTCCACGACTTGCCGTTCGAAGACAGCCGCTTCGACGCCGTGCTCATGTTCCATACCCTGACCTATGCGCAGGAGCCAGCCCTCGCCCTGGCCGAGTGCGCACGGGTGCTGCGGCCGAGCGGGCGGCTCGTGCTCCTTTGCTTGGACGAGCACCGCCAGCACGAGGTGACGGCTCCGTATGGCGAGCTTCACCCTGGGTTTTCGCCATCCGCCGTCCGTGAGCTCTTGTCGCGGGCAGGCCTTTCGGTGCGCACTTCCGAGGTGGCGTGCCGCGAATCCCGTAAACCTCACCTCCAGGTCGTGCTCGCGGTCGCTACCAAGCCCGCGGCAACCGTCTCGTAACCCCCATCGAATCGACTAGTCATGCATCCTCTCCAGCAGCTCCTCCAAAAACGCATCGCCATCATCGACGGCGCGATGGGCACGACCATCCGCACCTACGACATGACCGAGGCGGACATTCGCGGCGAGCGCTTCAAAGACTCTCGCAAGGATCTGCTGAACAACGGCGACCTCTTCTCGCTCACGCAGCCGAAGATGATCTGTGACATCCACCGCCGCTTCTTGGAGGCGGGCGCGGACATCATCGAAACCAACACGTTCGGCGCGACGAGCATCACCCAAAGTGAGTTCTTCGTCGACGACCCGCGCGAGCACGGCGGTCGCAAGGATCCGGAATTTTACCAGAAGATCATCGAGACCAAGTCGCTCCAAGACTTGGCTTGGGAGATCAACGAGCAGTCGGCGCGCCAGTGTCGCGAATGGGCCGACCGCGTCGCCAACCAAGATGGCAAGCCGCGCTTCGTCGCGGGAGCGATCGGGCCGCTCACGGTCTCGCTCTCCAACTCGCCGGACGCGGACGACCCCGGCTTCCGCGTTTGCACCTTCGACCAGGTCAAAATCGCGTATGTCGAGCAGGTCCGCGCGCTCATCGCGGGAGGCTCGGACGTGCTCTTGGTCGAGACGATCTTCGACTCGCTGAACGCCAAAGCCGCGCTGGTGGCGATTCAGGAGGTCTTCGAGCAAGACGGCAAGAAGCTGCCCGTGATGGTGTCGGCGGCGGTGGGCCGTGGCGGTGAAACCATGATCTCCGCCCAGACGGTGGAGGCGCTGTGGAACGCGGTGAAGCACGTGGACCCGCTGTCGATCGGGCTCAATTGCTCGCTCGGCCCGGACTTGATGTTCCCGTTCTTGAGCGAGCTGTCACAGAAGGCGGGGACGGCCATCTCCTGCTACCCCAACGCTGGCCTCCCGAATCCGCTCTCGCCGACCGGCTTCGACCTGGAGCCGCCGGACATGGCGCGCTACCTCAGCCAATTCGCCGAGTCGGGGCTGATCAACATCGCCGGCGGTTGCTGCGGCAACACGCCGGAGCACATCGGCGCGATCGCCAAGGCGCTAGACGGTCGGCACGGGCGTGACTTCGCGGAGCCGGCTGGAGCCAAGACGATCTCGATCGGCACCCCGGTGGCAGACGAAGCCTGGCGGCCGCTGCGGCTCTCCGGCTCGCAGCCCTTCACTCAACAGAAGGGCGTGTACATGATGATCGGCGAGCGCACGAACGTCGCCGGTTCGCCGAAATTCGCCAAGCTCATCAAAGAGGGCAAGTACGAAGAGGGCGTCGCGATCGCCCGCCAGCAGGTCGAAAACGGCGCCAACGTCATCGATATCTGCATGGACGAAGGCATGATCGACGGCGTCGCCGCGATGACGCGCTTCCTCTCCCTGCTCGGCAGCGAGCCGGAGGTCGCGAAGGTGCCGTTCATGGTGGACTCCTCCAAGTGGGAGGTCATCGAGGCAGGTCTGTGCTGTCTGCAAGGCAAGGGCATCGTCAACTCCATCTCGCTCAAGGAGGGCGAGGAGAAGTTCCGCCACAACGCGCGCACGGTGAAGCGCTACGGCATGGCGGTAGTGGTCATGGCGTTCGACGAAGCGGGCCAGGCCGCTACGTTCGCCGACAAGATTCGCATCTGCGAGCGCGCCTACCGCATCTTGGTCGAGGAGGGCATGGCGCCCGAAGACATCATCTTCGACCCCAATATCCTCACCGTCGCCACCGGTATGGAGGAGCACAACAACTACGCGGTGGACTTCATCGAGGCAACGCGCTGGATCAAGCAGAATTTGCCCCACGCCAAGGTGAGCGGCGGCGTCTCCAACATCTCCTTCAGCTTCCGCGGCAACAACCCGGTGCGCGAAGCGATGCACTCTGCCTTCCTGTACCACGCCATCAAGGCGGGCATGGACATGGGCATCGTCAACGCGGGCATGCTCGAGGTTTACGAGGAGATCGACCCCGAGCTGAAGGTGCTCGTGGAGGACGTGCTGCTCAACCGTCGGCCCGACGCCACCGAGCACCTCGTGAACTTCGGCGAAAAGCTGAAGAGCAAAGCCTCGGGGGCGGTCGTCGACGAGAAGAAGGAGGAGGAGTGGCGCAAGGGCACGGTGGAGCAGCGGCTCTCCCACGCGCTGGTCAAGGGTATCGACGCCCACATCGACGTGGACACGGAGGAGGCGCGCGCGAAGCTGGGCAGGCCGCTCTCCGTCATCGAAGGGCCCCTCATGGACGGCATGAGCGTGGTCGGGGACCTGTTCGGCGCGGGCAAGATGTTCCTGCCGCAGGTCGTGAAGAGCGCGCGCGTGATGAAGAAAGCGGTCGCTTACCTGACCCCGTTCATGGAGGCGGAAAAGGCCGAAATGGCCGCGCGGGGCGAGGCAGTGAAGACTCAGGGCAAGATCGTGCTCGCCACCGTGAAGGGGGACGTGCACGACATCGGCAAGAACATCGTCGGCGTGGTGCTCGCCTGCAACAACTACGAAGTGTTCGACATGGGGGTGATGGTCCCGTGCGAGAAGATCCTGGAGCGCGCCAAAACCGAAAAGGCCGACATGATTGGGCTGAGCGGGCTCATCACCCCCTCCCTCGACGAGATGACCCACGTGGCGCGCGAAATGGAGCGCCAAGGCTTCAAGCTCCCGCTCCTAATCGGCGGCGCCACCACGAGCAAGGCGCACACTGCCGTGAAGATCGCGCCGCACTACAGCCAGCCGGTGGTGCACGTGCTGGATGCGAGCCGCGCGGTGCCGGTGACGACGAGCCTCCTCAGTGACGAAGGCAAGGCTGCGTTCGTCCAGCAGCACAACGCCGAATACAAGCGCCTGCGCGAGATCCACGGCGGCTCCAAGCAGAAGCTCGTCAGCTTGGCGGAGGCGCGGGAGAACCGCCCCAAGTTCCCCTGGCGGGCGGAGGACGTGCCCACGCCGGAGCACCTGGGGCTACGCGTGCTGGAAGACTTTCCGCTCGCCACGCTGCGGGAATACATCGACTGGACGCCGTTTTTCCACACCTGGGAGCTCAAGGGCGTGTACCCGCGCATCCTGGAGCACGAGAAATACGGGGAGCAGGCGCGGCAGATCTTCGCGGAAGGAAACGCGCTCCTCGACCAGATCATCGAGCAGAAGCTGATCCGCGCGCGCGGCGTGTACGGTTTCTTTCCGGCCAACGCGGTGGGGGACGATCTCGAGCTGTACACCGACGCGAGCCGTACGCAGTTGCTCGGTAAGCTTTGCTTCCTGCGCCAGCAGCAGGCCAAGGAGAAGGACAAGGGCGAGCCGAACCGCTCACTTAGCGACTTCATCGCGCCGCGCGAGACGGGCCTCGCCGATCACATCGCGGGCTTCGCGGTCACGACCGGCCTCGGTCTGCACGAGCTGGTGATGAAGTACAAGGCCGAAAACGACGACTACAACGCGATCATGGCCGAGGCGCTGGCCGATCGTCTGGCGGAGGCTTTCGCGGAGTGCCTGCACAAGATGGTGCGCGAGGCGTGGGGCTACGGCAAGGACGAGAACCTCACCAGCGCGGAGCTCATCCAGGAGAAATACCGCGGAATTCGCCCGGCGGCGGGCTACCCCGCGTGCCCGGACCACACCGAAAAGGGCCCACTGTGGAAGCTGCTGGACGCCGAGCAAAACTCCGGCGTCAAGCTCACGGAGTCCTACGCGATGTGGCCGGGCTCCAGCGTGAGCGGCCTCTACTTTGCCCACCCCGAGGCGCAGTACTTCAGCTTGGGCAAGATCGACCGCGACCAAGTGACGGACTACGCAGCCCGTAAAGGAATGACCGAGCAAGAGGTCGAGCGCTGGCTCGGTCCGAACCTCGGCTACGATCCCTGACCGGCGACCGTTAACGAGCGAGCAGCGGCGTCTTCGTGTAGTGGTACGTCAGCTGCTCGTCCTCGTAGCGGGAGGCGCGGCCCACCGGGCACGCGTCACGGATGGCGATCCAGTCCGCCGCGTGCTCGGCGATCGAGTCTTCCGACAGCGGCGTTGGGGTCAGCTCCAGTGCGCGACGCAGCGCGGGCATGCACGGCGCGCTGCAGCCGCGGCACGGTGAGACGAGCTGCGCCAAGGACGGCGGAGGCCCCTCCACGTCCACCAGGACCACGGCTCGGAGCGCGAGCCACGGACCATGCACCGGGTGCACCGCGAGGTGGCTAGGCGACAGGGCCGCGAAGTCGATGGCCTCGGCCAGTCGTTGGATAGGGAAGGGCTTCGGCGCGGTAGCGTGAGCAAATACCAGCTGAAAAGGCCGGCCGAGCGTGGCCGACCCGAGCTGGCGCAGCCGTGCGGCGACGTAGCTGTCCAGCGGGTTTGCGTCCGTACGCAGAGCGGGTTCCGCTTCGAAGGCCCGCTTGAACACCGGCCAGAGCCGCTTCGTGTTGCCAACCAGAATGCCGAGCGCGTCGGGCCGGCCGAAGTCGAAGAGCCGCTCGTTGCCGAATGCCTGCAGGTTGTACTTGCGGACGTTGAAAGGCGAGGTGAGGTCCAGCCCCGCTTCCGCGCAGGCGCCGGAGAACCGCTCCGCCAGCTCTTGCCACTCGGGACGAGTCAAGGCACGAGCATACCTCACGCCGCGCTGCCAGCACGCTTGCGCGCCAGATCCAGCAAGTCGTCGTGCCAGGCGCTGTGGCGTCGCGGCAGGCTCGGACCCGCGCCGCGTGCCGCGACCCGCACCACGTGCCGGTACTCGCGCTGCGCTTCCTCCAGCTGGCCGAGGCCTTCGTGGCACACGGCGAGATAGAAGGCGGCTGGCCAGAGCGCTGCGTCCAAGAAGACGGCCGCGCGCAGCTCGTGCAGCGCGGCCTCGAGGGCGCCGTTCAAATAGAGCGCGATTCCCAAGTACATGTGAGGCTCGGCCCGGGTCGGGTCTAGTTCGGCAGCAAGCTCGTACTCGATGATGGCCTCGGGGAGCTCCGAGCGGTCCAGGTGATCGTGGCCGCGAGTCAGCAAAGAATCCACCCCTGGTGACGGGGAAGGTGCGGCGGCGGGGGGGCGGTGCTCGGCTATGTCGACGGCAGACCTCGGTAGAGCCGGCAGGGGCGCTTCCCAAGCCCGGCCCGGTGCGCGCGCAACCAGGCTGCTAGCCGCGGGCGGCACCGCCCGCATCTTGGCAGAGCCCGCGACGCGTCGCAGCGCGAGCCGGCCTGCGACGTACGTCGCCTCCAGCTGCTGAGGTACCTCGAAGACCACCTCGCTGGCTCCCAGCAGCAGGTACCCGCCCGGCGCCAGAGCTTCCGCCAAGCGCTCCACCACGCCGCGCGCGCGTTCGCGCGACAGGTAAATGAGCACATTGCGACACAAGACGAGATCCCAGTCGCCGGGCAGCACCGGCTCGAGCAGGTTGTGTCGCTCGAAGCGCACGTGGCGCTTCAGCCGGGGCGCGATGTTGAAGGTGCTCCGCTCGCCACGCTCGAAGTAGCGCTCCACGTCGATGATGTCGCGCACGGACCAGCTCCCGTAGACTCCCGCGGCGGCGCGGCGCAGGGCCGCGGAGTTGATGTCGCTGCCGAGCACCTCCACGGCTCGGCTCGCTTGCTCCGCCAGCATCGCGATGGAGTAAGGGTCTTCGCCCGTCGCGCAGCCCGGCACCCACACTCGCAGCGGCGGC
The DNA here is from genome assembly GCA_004193285.1 of Myxococcales bacterium. Taxonomy (GTDB): domain Bacteria; phylum Myxococcota_A; class Polyangia; order Polyangiales; family Polyangiaceae; genus PMG-095. Next base: position 96,997 of record SECP01000016.1, read on the forward strand.
CCCGCCGGCTCGCGTCGCTCGAGGAGGGAGCTCACGATGGACAGCTGGCCGGGGTCACGCATGAACCAGGTATGCGTGACCGTGATCGCGTTGAGCAGGACCTCGAGCTCCCCGCTTTGGGCGGAGAGCCGCGGTAGGTAGTCTTCCAGGCTCACGAGCTTCAGCTCGTTCAGCCTTCGGGCCAAGAATGCATCCACGCTCGCGTCGATGCCGCCGCGGGTGACTTCGATGCCGGTTTGGCTCTCCAGGAGTCGATCGAGCGCGAGGCGGGCGTTCATGATCCTCGGGGTAGCAACGAAGGTTGCAGGGCGACCCAAGCGGTGACCTCGCGCGCCAGGCTCGTTGGATCCAGGGCGGCGATCGACGCGCCCGCTTCGATCGCAGCTTTGGGCATGCCGTAAACCGCGCAGCTCGCCTCGTCTTGCGACAGCGTGAGCGCTCCGCGCGCCTTCATCTTCAGCATGCCGGAAACCCCATCTTTACCCATCCCCGACAAGATCACCCCGCACGACCGCGCTCCGAGGCGAGCCGCGAGCGACTCGTACATGACGGTCGCGGAGGCGCGGTGCCCTTCCACCGCCGGGCTGCGATCCGGGCCGAGCTGCTTGTCGCTGAGCGCGACCAGGTGCTCGTCGTCGTTGGGTAAGTAAACGCGCCCGGGCTCGAGGCGGGTGAGCTGCTTGACGATGCACACCCGCAGCGGGATGCGGCTCTGCAGAAACTCCGCGAAGGCCGCGGTGAAGCCGCTCGGCAGGTGTTGCACCACCGTGACGGCAGCGCCGAAGTCAGCCGGCCAAGCCGACAGCAGGTTGACGAGCGCTTTGGGACCGCCTGCGGAGGCGGCCACGCCCACGACGAGCGGGCTATTCGAGCCATCCACGGGTCGTGGCGGTACCGGCGTGGGCAAGCCGGGCGCGCCGTCGCGCCGGGACAGCTTACCGGCAACGTGCCTCACGACGCGTACGCGCGAAAGCTCCCGTACCATCGCCCGCAGCTTGGCCTCTGCCTTCGCGTCGCCGTGACGCGGCTTTTCGGCGAGATCCAGCGCGCCGCGCCTGATCGCTTCGAACACCGCTTGGCGACGGACGCCTTCCGGCTGCCCGGTGACGATCAAGATGGGCAGCGGGTGGTGCGCCATCACGCGCTCGATCGTCTCCTGCCCGCCCGTACCGGGCATCTGCAAATCCACGAGCAAGATTTGCGGCGATGCCTCGTCGATCAGCCGCAACACCTGGTCGCCGTTGCTCGCCTCCGCAACCACGTCAATCTGGTCGTCGAGCTCGAGGATGTCGCGCAGCTGCGCACGACAGATCGCGGAATCGTCCAGGAGCAGGACTCGGATTGCCATTAGCCGCGCACGTTGACGAAGCGCCGCACCACGTCCAGCAAGCTTTCACTATGGAACTCGGTTTTGACGAGGTAGGCGTTGGCACCCAAACGCGTGGCGCGCTTTCGGTCCTCGACCGAGCCCCGCGTGCTCAGCATGACCACGGGCAGACGCTGCGTACGTTTCCGTACCTCCGCCAGCAGGTCGAAGCCGTTCATTCGAGGCATCTCCACGTCACTTACGACCAAATCGGGCTCGCTCTGAAGGATACTTTCGAGGGCGCTGGCGCCGTCCACCGCTTGTTCGACGAGGAGGCCAGCTCCCGTCAAGATTTCCGAGACGAGCTCACGCACGACCGGCGAGTCATCCGCGACCAGCACTCGTTGGCGGCGACGCTCTTGCTCGACCGAGCCCGGCACGACTTGCCCGGCCCGTGCCCGCAGCGCCCGGCTCACGTAGTCGAGCTCCGGCAGCAGCACGATGCGGCCGTCCTCGAGCACCGCGCTGGCACCGATGCCGGTTTGGTGCAGCAGCTTTTCGGCTGGCCGCCGGATGAGCTCGCGCTCACCGACGATCCGGCCCACGCTCGCTGCGAATTTTCTTCCGGAGAGCTCCAGGACGAGGACGACGTCGTCTTCACCGGACTGCGGAAGGCTGAGCGCCTCGCACAGCGCGCGGAACGGCAGGAGCTCGCCGTTGTGCCGCACGACGCTGTCTTGTCCGGGCTGCGGTATCGAGCGCGGGCTCAACACCGCGCGCACCACGCGCGCCGGAAAGCCGTACGGGGCGCCCCCAAGCTCGACGACGAGCAGCTTTTCTTTCGTGATGGCGAACGGCACGCCGAGCGAAAACCGAGTGCCGAGCCCGGGGTGGCTCTCGACGGCGACGTGCCCGCCGAGTGATTCCACCCGCCGCCTCACGACGTCTAGCCCCACGCCGCGGCCCGAGGTGCGAGAGGCGACGCTACGAGTCGAAAAGCCGTGCTCGAAGAGCAGGTCCGTGACCTGGGCGTCGCTCAGCTCGCGCGCCACCTCCACACTGACCACTCCGCGCTCCACCGCGGCCTCTCGGACCTGCTTCGGGTCGATGCCGCGGCCGTCGTCTTCCACGCGCAGCAGCACGTTCGGACCTACTGATTCCGCGCTGAGCCGTAGGCGAGCCACCGGCGCCTTGTCGCCCCGCGCCTCCGGTTCCTCGACGCCGTGGTCGATCGCATTTTGGACCAAGTGTAGGAGTGACTCCCAGAGCTGGTCCGCTACGTCCCGCTCCAGCTGCACGCCGCCGGCGAGCGCTTGAACCTCGACCAGCTTGTTTTGGCGCTCGGCGGCGATTCGTGCGTGTCGGGCCAGCTCCTCCAGCAGCGGGTCGATAGGCACCAGTCGCAGCGTCCACGCCGTCGAGGTGGCTTCATCCAGCAGGGAGCGGCAGCGCGCGAACGCGTCCGTCAGCTTCGCGGTGCGCGCCCGGTCGGCCTGGCGATCCACCACCGTCTCCGCGCTCGTTTCCAGCTGGCCGAAAGCGGCCGTGAGCTCCGCGACGCGCTCGCACAGCAAATCGATGAGCCCTGCGTCGACCTGCATGAAGCGGTCATTCGCCTTCTTGCGACGCTCGGGAGCTGGCGCGGGGTCTGGCGGGGCCGACGCCGGCTCGGCCGGGGCCACGTCCACCGGCGGCAGTGACGAGAAGGGACGCTCCCCCTGCAAGCTGCTGAGCGCGACCTGTAAGACTCGACTCTCACCCGTAGTCAGCGCGGTGAGCATGGCGTCGAAGGCGCCCAGAGCCAGAAAGAAGCGCTGGGAGGAGCCGAGCTCGGTCTCTAGGGCGTGGGCGAGCTCCGAGATTTCGGCCAGGCCGAGCATGCGAGACTCACCCTTGAGGGTATGGAGCTCGCCGAGCGCCAGCTCGAGGCGCTCTGGATCGCTGGTGCTTTGGAACTCCGTGACGAGGCGCTGCGTGGCACGGACTCGCTCCACGAGACCGGCGCGGAACCGCGCGAGGAGGGCCTCGCGCGGGTGGGTCATGGAGCCTCCTGGGTCAACTCGAAGCGTTTGACGAGCGCAGAGAGCTTGTCCGCCTGCGTCTTGAGGCTCTGCGCAGACGTCCGCGTCTGGGAAGTCGCGCTCACCGCCTGCGAAACCACGTCCGCGATGCCCTTGATGCTCTGCGAAACCTGCTCGGTGCCGCTGCGCTGCTGCTGAGTCACGAAAGTGATCTGGCGCGCGGCGTCGGTGGTGCCCTCGGCCAGCTTCTTGCTCTCTTCAGTCGCCATGACGGTGGAGGAGCCCGAGTCGCGGATGTCCGAAACGAGCTTCTTGACGTCGGAGACGGAGGCCGTGACGCGCTCGGCCAGGCGACGCATCTCACTCGCTACGAGCGCAAAGCCTCGTCCCCCTTCACCGGCGTGGCTCGCCTCCAAGGAGCCGTTGAGGGCCAAGAGGTCGCTGCGGTCCGCGATGTCCCGGATGACCTCGAGGATCTCGCCGATGCGGTTGGCGTGCCCGGTGAGCTCGCCGATCCGGCGCACCATGTCGTCCGTGTTGTGCAGCGTCCGCTCGGCGTTGCCGAGCACGCCCTGCACCGCGTCCGACACGTGCGCGGCGGACTCCGAAAGCGAATCCATGGTGCGGCTGATCTCCACCATCGCGCTGGACTGCGACGCGGCGGCGGCCTCTTGCTCTTGCGAAGCGGCGAAGATCTCCGCGGCCGCGCTCGCCAGATCCACGGAGGTTTCGCGGATTTGCGTCACCATGCCGCGCAAGCTCTCCAGCATGCCGCGGAACGAATCCGGCAGCTCGCCCGTCCCCTCGACCACCGCGCGCAGGTCGCCCTTGGCGATGGCGTGGGCGGCGACGCTCACGTCCCGCATGAGGTCCAGCACGTCGTTCACCTTGTCGGTGAGCACGCCAATCTCGTCGTTGGTCGAAACGGCCACCGTGCCGATCTCCTTCAAGTCGCCCTGCTCGACGATGCGGCGCGAGATCGCCGTCAGCTTGCCGATGGGTCGGGAGACCGCGCGGCCCAGCGCGTAAGCGCACACGGGCGCCCAGACGCAGACCAAGATCGTGAACACCAGGGAGCTCCACACGAAGCTCGAGGAGGCGGAGACGGGCGCGGTATGCACGACGACCGCGATGCGCTGCGGATCCACGCGATGAAACGCGACGACGTAGGGGAGGTCGATACGAGCGCGCGCGGCCGCGCCGACGCGCACCGACTGCGCTTGCAGCCAGCGGCCGAGGCTGGGCTCGGCGGCGAGCGCGCGGGTAGCGGCCTCGGCGCCCTCCGCGCGCCCCGAGCTCAAGATAGCACCCTGAATCCCGCGTTTTTCGAAGCTCTCCAGGAGCGGCACGACGCTTTCGGTCGGTGATAGCTGCGCCGCCGCCAGCGCGAGCTCACTGCTGAGGAGCTCCGCGCGGACGACTCGCTCGACGTGGCTGCTCTCCACCTGCTTCATGTAGCCGAGAGAGACCATCCAAAGCATGGGCCCGAGGCCCAACGACATCGCGATTACGGCGATCCGCAGCTGCAGCGAGCTGGGGCTGCGATCCAGCGAATAGCCGCCGGCCCGGGCCAGCGCCGAGCACTCGCTGGCCGCGTCCGAGATCAGGGTAGAAGCGAGCGGGTAAGCGAACGCGAATCCGCCGAAGAACACGGCGAGGCACAGGATGGCGATGGCATTGTCGGCTTGAGGCGGCAGTGGCGCGCGCTCCGGTCCGTAGCCCTTCACGATCAGAAATGCGGCGCCGTAGGTCACGATCCAGGTGACGCCGTAGAAAATGGCGAAGCGAATCGGCAAGGCTTGGAGGCACCGGTCCGCCTGCTGCACGAGCTCCGCGGTGCGCCCTTTCTTCGAAGTGCGGTCGAAGCGTTCCCAAGGGGAGAGCCGGTAGCCGAGGTACACGGCCCACGCCGCGACTTTGAGCACGGTGAGGCCGGCGAGCAAGATCATCGTGTCCGCCGAGTCGACGCTACCCAGCAGCAACGTGAACGCCAGAATGACGAAGGGCGCGAACAACAGGTCCAGAACCGCGTAGGTCAAAACGGCTCTCAGAGTCAGGGTCTTCAACATGAGCTTCCTCGAACGGCGTCCGTATCGGTGGGGGGCGAGTCCTCAGTGGTCCCTCGCGACGCTCTCAGCAGGCGTTCCGGGGAGACGACGAATAAGGCGAGTTTGCCGGCCATCAACGCGACGTGACTCACCAGGGGAGCCGACGCGGTGAGCTCGGGCGGGAGCGGTAGCAGCTCGTGGGAGGCGGCGTGAGTGAGCGCGATTTCGCCGCGCACCAGGACCCGCGCCTGCTCACCGCCGGCGCGTAGCAGCAAGACGCGGCGGAGCTCGCCGCCGGAGCCCCCGACCAAACCGAGCAGAGCGAGCGCGTCCGGAGCGTCGCTCGTGGCACCGGCCGCGAGGCGCTCCACGCTCGTGACGGCCAGGCTAGGAATTGCCCATGCGGCCGCGCCGCTGTGCACGGTGAGGAGCGCCGTCGTCCCCACCCACGGCTCAGGCGGGGCTGACATGCGGGCTCATTGCTTCTCGGCCGAGCTCCGGCGAGGCGCCGCCGAGGATTTCGGCCACGAAGCGCGGCAGGTCGATCACGGCCAAAACCCGCTCGAACAGCTCCGCCTCTGCGGCCGCGTACGGCAGCGGGGTGATGCTCACCGGCTTGAGGTCGGAAGGGGAGAAGGCATGTACTTCACGCGCGGCGTCGACCGGAACCGCCACGATGCTGTCGGCGACGGCCGCGATCAGCGTTCGCGCGCGCTGCTCGCCTGGCCCCAGCCGCTCCGAGCCGAATGGCGCCGCTAGATCCACCACCGGTATGGCGCGCCCACGCCACGCAATGACGCCGGGCATCTCCGCGCGGGCGCCCGGGATCGGCAGCCAAGCTTCGGCGCCCAAGATCTCTCGGATGTTCTCGGCGTCGAGCAGCACCCAAGATTGTGCGATTCTCGCGGGCACGAACGCTCGCATCATGGTCCGACCCTACCTATGCCTCGCCGCCGATGCTGGACCACCCTCATGGGTGTGATTGCCGCCCAGCGGAGCCGCCGAGGCTACCACCTGGGCCTCGGGCTTGGAAACTTGCTGGCAGTCACTCGATCGTGGTGGCGGTCGCAACACGATGAGAGTGCAATGCGCTCGCATCCTCGCGTCAGAGCGCGCTAGTGGGGGAGCAGGCACCGATGTCCGTGGGAGTGCGTTCCCGGCGGGCAGCCGGCCCATCACCGGCGCAGCGGCCGTCGCGGGGCGGGCTTAAGTCCGGCTCGGATCCAGACGTACAAAAGCGGCGAGGGTGGCCGTTTGCGCGGCCTCGCTCGGGTCGTACTGGTACTTCTACGAATCGCTCCGGCACTACGAGCGAGTGTTGACCGACGGCACCAAGGGGCGGTTAATTGAAAGCCAGCATTCGGACGCCTTGCGCAGAGCGCGACGGAAAGCAGTGACGTGTCGCTTCGCAAACCTAAAATCGTAGTCATCGACGACAGCGAGATCGTTCTCGAAGTGAGCAAGAGCGCCCTCGAGGGCGCTGGCTACGAGGTCGTGACCCATGACAGGCCCGCCGGCTGCGTGGCGCTCATTTTGCACGAAAAGCCGGACCTCGTTTTGATGGACGTCAATATGCCGGGGCTCGGTGGGGACACCATCGTGAGCGTGCTGGGCAAGGCCGCGCCCACCAGCGATACGATCGTGCTCTTGCACTCGAGCCTCTCGGCGGAGGTGCTGCGCAGCAAGGTCAGCACCGCCGGAGCCCACGGCTTCATTCAGAAGAGCGGGGATCTATTCGGTCTGGTGCGCGAGGTCGCGCGCTGGCTCAAGCGCTCACCCAATAGTGGCAACATGAAGGCCGCCATCGCTAGCCCCAGCGAGGACCGGCTGAGCGGGACGCGCCCGGCCGCGCCCGCCGCGGGAGCCGCGAGCGACTCCGCCAGCGGTCTCAGCGGGCGTCGGCCGAGCGGCACCCTGCGTCTGGACGCGCCGACGGTGCTCTTGGTGGACGACGACATGAGCGTGCTCTCGGGCTTTCGTCGGCACCTCCAAAACGACGATATGTCGATCGAGTTTGCGCTATCGGGCGGTCAAGCCCTGCGGCGCATGCTGTCGGATACGCCGCCGGACGCGGTCGTGTGCGACATGCTCCTGCCGGACATCTCGGGGATCGAGGTGTACCAACGCGCGGTCACGGCGGACCCCACCTTTCGTCAGCGGTTCGCGGTAGCGACCGGCGCCTCCGGCACTCCCTCCGTGATGAGCTTCCTCGCCACGTTCAAGGGCCCCGTGCTGTACAAGCCGATCGACGCCGCGCAGCTCTCGCAAGCCGTCCGCAGCTGCCTGGCCGGCGTACGTTCCTTCGCGAAGAGCGGCGCGCGGCCGTAGTACACGGAATGCTCGTCGCAGCGGCTCTGGGGGCGCGCTCAAGGCTCTCCCAGGGCGAGTAGCAAGCGATCCAGGCCGAGAGCCCAGCCGATGCCCTCCGCATACCGGCCGCCACCAGCCACCTGTTGCTGCGCGCCGAGCTGAGGGCAGCGCGCCTCGAAGCCGTCCTCCACGTAGTAGCCGAGCCCTCGCTTCACCTCGCGGTCCAGCTCGTAGCGTACGCCGACGGCGCTCAGCGCCTCCGTCAGCAGGCGCTCCACTTCCTCCCGGTCGTGTGGGGCGCTGCCGCCGAGGAGCTCAATCCCCACTTGCGTGAACTCGCGGTACCGGCCCGCCTGCGGGCGTTCGTAGCGGTAGCACCGCGAAACGTAGAACACACGCTTCGGGTCGCGCTCGCGCCGCGACCAGTCGCTCTTGTACGTCTCCTGAACGAGCCCCGTCACCTCGGGGATGAGGCAGATCGGGCGCTGCTTCTTGTCCTGGAAAGCGTACATTTGCTGCACGATCTCCGGTCCGCCCTTGTCGATGAAGGTTTGCTGCTCCCAGAGCGCGGGGACGATGATCTCTTCATAGCCAGCGCCGGTGAAGTAACCTCCGCAGGTCCTCGGTCACGCGCACGTAGCGCGCCGCTTCTCGGCCTTGAATGATTCGGGTGCCTCTCAACATGTTCCTTCTCCTGGTTGGGGTAGGTGACGAGACCCGCGCCCGGAGCGAAAGCAGTGAGACTTCTCGGCTGGCTCCGGACACGACCTCTGCGTGCCGCACGGAGCCTCTGCCCGGCGGCGCTTCAGAGATGGTGGTGCATCACGGAGCGCGTCACTGGCTCTACGGCTATCACGCCGGCGCGCGAAAGCAAGGCTCTCGGCGGTAGTAGAGGTCCCAGTCGCCCTCGCCGACGAGCGCAAAGCCGTGGCGCTCGTAGAAGCGGTTCGCCCGGCTCGTGCGCAGGGCTCCAACGAGGAGCGCCTGCCCGCGGTCGTCCGCCTCGGTGAGGATCTGCCGCAGTACGGCGCTGCCCAGGCCGCGGTTTTGCGCGCCCGGACTCAAGTACAGGTGATCGAGGAGCAGACCTTCTGCCTGAGGCTTCACCACGACGAAGCCGACGCGGCGGCCGCCTACGACGATGAGCCTCGTGGAGACCGGCTCGAAGCTGCTGGCGAACCGCTGCCGTGCTCGCGCGGGGTCGAACCGGCCCAGGGCGGTCAAGCTCTCGCGCATGGCCTCGATGCGGAGGCCCACGAGCTCGTCCAAGTCTTCGGCGCGCGCCGGCTCGAAAGTGAAGTCCACGCTCAACGCGACCAACGCGCGCGCAGCTTGCCGAGCAGCGTGGCGTCCATCTGGCGGAATTGCACGATGTGCGCGGCCTTGTCGTTGCCGGTCGACCCCTCTACCGAAAAATCACCGGACTTGCCGCTCACTAGCTCCCCCTCGATGGGCACCCCCAGCGCCGTGAGCAGGTAGCGCGAGCACTCCGTCGTGCTGGCGTAGCCGTCCGTCATGATGCTGGAATGCGTGATGGCGAAGAGCTTTTTGCCCTGCTTCGCGAGCTCGCCGAACTCCCGAAACGCTTGGAGCGCGCTCGGAGCCATCTGCCGCTTCCAAACGTCCGTGAAGCCGGCGTGGAGGCCGTCGGCCAAGAGCGCGGCGTCCACTCGCTCGCGGTCCTCGGGGCGCGACAGGATCTTCTCGACGGCCGCGTAGCCTGCGCTGAAGCCGACGAGGGCGACCCGGCGCGGCTTCGCGTCTGCGCCCCCGCAATGCGGCGCGGCCGCCAGCTCTATTTGACGCAAAAGCGAGCTCAAGGTGCCCCCCGCCTGGTACGCCTGCGCGTACTTTTCTGCGCCGTTGCCGGCATTGAAGACGGCGAGGACGGCCGGGACACCTGCGCTTTTGAGCTTGTCGCGCACGAGCGTGTGCACGCCGTGGAAGTGGAGCACGACGTCGTATGGCCCCTGGCAGCCTTCGGGCACGTAGACCGGCGCGCCGTTGTAGGTGGAGGTTTGACGGAAGGCGATGGGCTCCGGCGCCGCGACCGCCGGAGCTGGAGGAGCAGGGGGGGCCGATTCGGCAGCGCGCGCGGTGACGGAGGGCGACGGCTTGGGTCGGGTGAGCGACGCATGCTCGGCAAGCACGAGCGCGCCCGTCGCGCTCTCGGCGTTGGCCTGCGCTCGCACGCCGAGCAGCCCGGCGCCCACCAACGCACCGCCGACGGCCACGACGCCAGTTGCGATCGCCCAGCCCTTCATGCGCGGGGCACCGCCCGCGCCTCGCGGCGCTTGCGTAGCATGCGGCGGAACATGAAAGAGGCGACCAAGAGGATGGCGCCGCCGATCAACCCGGCTGCGAGCTGCAGCTTGACGAAGTCGCTGAGGGCGGCCGTCACGTCGTTCCCGCACTGGATGGTAGCCGCGCCGCTCAGCGGCTTGTACCAGGCGCTCACGAACTGCGGCCCGACCACGCAGGCCAGCACGAGCCCAGCCAGCGTGCCGACGGCAGCTTCGATGCCGCGTCGGCGCAAAGGGTTCTTGGTAGTGACAACGAGCTCTTCAGCCATGACTTTGGCGAGAGCATAATCGTCACGCGGGCGGCCGGCCCCGCCGTGCAGAAATCTCAATGATTTCCGTAAGGACCGAGCGTGAGCTAAGCTTCCGCCAGCATGCAGCTCGTGAAAGTCGCCGCCGCGACGCTGAACCAGACTCCCCTCGATTGGGACGGTAACGAACGCCGCATCCGGGAGATGCTCGCGCGCGCCCGGAGCGAAGGCGTGAGCATCCTCTGCCTACCCGAGCTGTGCATCACCGGCTACGGCTGCGAGGACGCGTTCTTGTCACCGTCCGTACGCGCCACGGCCCTGCAGGTGCTGCTCGCTCTGCTCCCCGAGACGCGCGGCATGATCGTCACCTTGGGCTTGCCGCTGGCGCACCAGAAGGGCGTGTACAACGTCTGCGCCTTGGCGGTGGATGGTAGGCTGTGCGGCTTCGTCGCCAAGCGCGCGCTGGCGGGGGACGGCATTCACTACGAGCCGCGCTGGTTCAAGCCGTGGCCAACCGGTGCACGCGTCTTCACCGCCGTCGGCGGCGAGGAGCTCCCGCTAGGAGACGTGCTGTTCGACTGCGGCGGGGTGCGGCTCGGCTTCGAGATTTGCGAGGACGCCTGGATGGCGGACCGGCGCGGCGCGCAGCTGTCGCTCGCCGGGGTGGACGTGATCTGCAACCCTTCCGCCAGTCACTTCGCGTTCGGCAAGCACCTCGTGCGGCGAAGGCTCGTGCTCGAGGGCTCGCGTGCGTTCGGCGTGACTTACCTGTACGCGAACCTGCTCGGTAACGAAGCCGGGCGCGCCATCTACGATGGTGACGCGATCATCGCTTCCGGAGGCGCCCTCGTCGCGGAGGCGCCACGGTTCGGTTTCCAGGAAGGCGTTCTGACGAGCGCGGTGGTGGATCTGGAGCTGCCGCGGCTCCGTCATGGGGCGCTCTCCGGGTTTTCCCCTAGTGTCAACGAGGCTCCCGGCAGCCTCGTCGCCGTGCCCTTTCAGTTTCCGAAGCTCGCCCCTCCCCCGATCGGCTTCGAGGTGAGAGGCTGGGAACAGGGTGCGCACGTGAAAGAAGAAGAGCTGGCGCGGGCGCTGGCGCTCGGCTTGTTCGACTACGTGCGCAAGAGTCGGTCGCGCGGCTTCGTGGTCTCGCTCTCCGGCGGCGCGGACTCGGCGGCGATCGCCTGCGCCTGCGCGTGCATGATCGGCTTTGCGCTCCGTGACCTCGGTTTGGAGGGGCTGAAGGGCGTGCTCGGCTACGTGCCAGGAGTGAACGAAGCGACCGGCGCGCGTGAGCTGACCCGCGCCGTGCTGACCACCGTCTATCAGTCCACGCGCAACAGCGGTGAGGTGACGCGCAGCGCCGCGCGCGCGGTGGCGGAGGGCATCGGCGCACGGCACCTGGAGCTGGACGTGGACGCGCAGGTGCAGGGCTACATCTCCATGGTCGAGGGCGCGCTCGGGCGAAGCCTGGATTGGAAGACCGACGATATCGCCCTGCAGAACATTCAAGCGCGCACGCGCGCGCCCAGCGTCTGGCTGCTCGCGAACCTGTTCGGCGCGCTCTTGCTTTCGACCAGCAACCGCTCCGAAGCCGCCGTCGGCTACGCAACGATGGACGGCGACACCGCGGGCGGGCTGGCCCCTATCGCCGGCATCGACAAGGCTTACCTCAGAAAATGGCTCGTTTGGCTCGAGCGTGAGGGACCGGCTGGTCTCGCTCCCATCGCGGCGCTCTCGGCCGTGAACGCGCAGGCGCCTACCGCCGAGCTGCGACCCGCGGCCGAGAACCAGACGGACGAGGGCGACCTCATGCCCTATGAGCTGCTGGACGCGATCGAGCGCGCGGCCATACGGGACAAGCGTGGGCCGCTGGAAGTGTACGAGCTGATGCACGTGCTGTTTCCCCAGTACGACGTCCCCCAGCTCGTCACCTGGATCGAGCGCTTCTTTCGTTTATTCACGCGCAACCAGTGGAAGCGCGAGCGCTACGCACCCTCCTTTCACGTCGACGACGAAAACCTGGATCCCAAGACCTGGTGCCGCTTCCCAATTCTCTCCGGCGGCTACGAGCGTGAGCTCGCCGAGCTACGCCGCTACGTGCTCGGAGCCTGAGCGCTCAGTGCTGCGACTGGCAGTACAGGCAGCTGGGCCCGTCGCAGTTGGCGCGGTAGGAGCATGCGCCGAGCTTCCCCGGCTCGAGCTCGCATTGCTCACCGAGCTTGGTGCAGGGCGCCGGAGCGCGCTGGCCGCCGCTGCTTCCGCCAGGGCAAGCGCAGAGCAGCGTGAGGAGAACGAGCAGGGGAGAGAGCCGACCCATGCCCCGAGTGTCGCGCGAACGGGGACACGACGTGCGCTTTTTCGGCGCGCCGCCGGACGGGGGCTACCTCAACGATGGACGACGAGGATGGTGGCGGGGCCGCGCCAGGGCATCCAGCGGGTGCCGTGCCAACCTTCGGGGAGAGCGGGCTCCGTCCACTCGAAGAGCCTCTTGCCGTCGAGCGGCGAGACGTTGATGCAGCCGCCGCTCTTCGGGTTGCCCCAGTCGTCGTGCCAGTAGGCGGTGTGGAGCGCGTGCGGGCCGGAGAAGTTTTGAGTCCAGGGTACCGCGCTGTGCAGGAGGTTGCCCGGCGCCTCCATCGTAGCGGTCGCGAACTTGCCGGAGACGGGGAAGACGCCGAGCGGAGTGCGAGCCTCGGGGATCGGATCTTCGTCCTTTTTCGCGGGGCCTCCACGGCCGGGTGAGACGAGCGTGACGAACACGGGCGTCGCATTCTCGTAGGCGATGAGCCACCCGCCGTTCACGGAGACTTCCATCCACGTGGCTCTACCCTTCGGGGTGGCGGTGCCCCACGGAGGCTTGTCACTGGCGATCGGCACGACCGCGTCCATGGCGCGCACCCAGGTGCCGTCGGCGGTCTCCAGTATTTGCTCGCGGCCGGCGCCCTCTACTTTGCCGGTGAGCGCGACGTGCGAAAGGCGCGCGAACTTAGCGCCGGTTTCGACGAAGGTGTCGCCTTCTCGGCGGAGCTTCGGCCGGTCTTTGCCGCGGAAGAGCGCGAGGGGCAGCTTTTGCTCGGCGCCGAGCTCTACGCCGTGAAAGTCGTAGCGCGGCAGCGGCGTGACGCGCTCTTTGGGGATGTAAGAGAGATCCGCGCCGAGCAAGTAGCTCTGATGGTCTATCTGGAGGTCGGAGACGAAGGCGACGGTCGAGCCCTTGCGCATCTCCACCCGGCCGTCCCGCACGCTGTTCGGCAGATTCGGGAAGTCCAGCGGGGAGCCCGCCACCGCGAGCAGCCGCTTCAGGCCTTGCACCTCGCCGTATTGGTGAGGCCACGGCGAGCTGAGATCCGCGGCGTACTTCTGGGTCGCAACGTAACCGGGGTCGCTCGCGTCCAGCGTGGCGCGCAGGCCGTCCACGCACACGAAGCCGACCGGCTCGACCGCGTACCAAGTGTCACAGCCCGGGCCGTAGACCACTTTGCCGGTGGCGAGCTTGGCGGACTCGCCGGACCACAAGTAGCCTATCCACTGCTTGGAGGTGTCCGGCTCCTGACGGATCCAGACGAAGCGCGTCTTGGCGTAGACACGGGGGCCCGGCGGGGTAGTCCGAGCGGGCAGCGCGGGAGCCGGGAGCGACGCGGAGGCGAGGGGAGCAGGAGGAGGAGCAGGAGCGGGGGCCGCACTTACGGAAGCCCGCACGGCCGGGGACGCGTGTGCCGTCGGCTCGGCTCGCGCGCAGCTCCCCAAAGCGAGGGGACTGAAGAAAAGCAGCACCGTGGCGCGCACGGCCGGACCGTAGCTCAGACCGCGAGATGAAGCCAAATCCGGGCCATTTCGGCAGCGGCCGCGGGGCTCGTCCGTGCAGGCACTTCCGGTGGACCCCGGCGGGCTTTAAGAGCCCGGCCCGAGAACGGAGAACAGTCCATGAACCTCTACTCAGCCACGGTTCCGCAGTTCAAGCGCGTCCTTCAAAATGTCGAGCGGTGGATCGACAAATCGGTCGCCTTCGCCGAGGGCAAGAAGTTCGACCCGAACACGCTCCTCACGGCGCGGCTTGCTCCCGACCAGTTTGCGCTCGTGCGGCAAATTCAGTCGGTGGCTGACCAGTGTAAGCTGACGTGTGCGCGGCTCACCGCCAAGGATCCGCCCAAGCACGCGGACTCGGAGCAGAGCTTCGACGAGCTGCGAAAGCGGCTGCACTCGGTCATCGCTTACCTGGATACGTTCACCCCGGCAGATTTCGAAGGAACCGCGGAGCGCCTGATTTCGCTCCCCTTCTTTCCGGAAGGCAAGGGCATGACGGGCGCGGACTACTTGTCCGAGCGCCAGCTACCCAACGTGTACTTCCACGCCAGCATGGCGTACGCCATTTTGCGCCACAACGGCGTGGATTTGGGGAAGGCGGATTTCATCGGCCAGGTCACCTACAAGGATAGGTGAGCGGCCGGTGCGTGGGCGGCTCTTCTGTGTATGATGAAGCGCCGTGACCTCGGCTCCGCAGGGAAATAGCTCGTCGGCGCCGCCGCGTCCGCGGCGCCGCGTGGGCGTGCTCCTCGATGCGCTCTACAACGAGTACGCGAGCCAGCTCGTCACGGCCTTCGAGTTCGAGGCGCGCGAGAGAGAGCTCGACCTCTATTGCTTCGCGGGCGGCGCGCTACATTCGCTGGCCGGTCACGAGCTCTCCCGCAACCGCTGCTACGACCTGGTTTCGTCGCGCTCGCTGGACGGCATCGTGGTGCTGAGCCTGACCGCCTCCAGCGAAGTGGTCGAGTCTTTCTTGGCCCGGTACCCCGGCCTGCCCAAGGTGACGGTCGGGCACATGGTTTCGGGTGTCCCGGCCGTCGCGGCCGACAACGCGGCCGGCATGCGTGAAGCGGTCGTTCACCTGATCAGCGCGCATGGTCGGCGTCGGCTCGTGTTCTTGCGCGGCCCCGTGACGAACCAAGAAGCGCAGACTCGCTTTCAGGCTTACCGCGACGCGCTGCGCGACTTCGGTCTGGCCTACGATCCGCAGCTGGTGCTGCAGGGGGAATTCTCCGCGGACGCGGGGCGCCGCGCGATGGGCGATTTTTTGGACCGTCGCGTGGACTTCGACGCCGTAGTGGGCGCGAACGATTTCTCGACCCTGGGCGCGCTCTCGGAGCTCCGAGAGCGGGACATCAACGTCCCCCATCAAGTTGCGGTGATCGGCTTCGACGACGCGGACGAAGCGCGTGGCGCGACGCCGACGCTCAGCACCGTTAGGCAGCCGTACTTCGAGCTGGCGACCCACGCGCTCGATGCGCTAGCGCTGATGATGAACGGTAGCGCGGCGCCGGAGCGGCTGCTCCTCGGCTCGCGTCTGGTGCGCCGCCGCTCTTGCGGGTGCCTGTCGGACGGCGCCCCTTCCGACGCGCCGCCCTCGCTCAGCACCGTCTCCGAGCCTTTTCGGGACGCGTTCGAGCGGCTGCGTCCTTTGCTGGCGCGGGAGCTCGTCGCCTCGGCTCGGCGTGCGCGCGCCAACGCGGAGAGCGGCTTCGAGCACGGGCTGCTCGACGGCATCGGTGAAGCGCTCGATCACGTTTCGGATCGGCGCCTCATCGACCGGCTGGACCAAGTGCTTTCGCGCACCATCGAGGCGGGGGGTGACGTCGTCGCTTGGCAGACGACCCTCTCCGAGCTGCGGCGCAAGCTCTTGCCGGTCGTGCGGGGGGACGCCAAACGCTGGATGCGCCTGGAGGACGTGTGGCAGCGGCTGCGCGTGTTGATCGCCGACGCAGTCGATCGCGAGCAGCGCGCGCTGCGCACGGAGGCGGAGCGTTCGGCCAGCATCCTCACGGATACGAGCGAGTCCCTCATCACCTCCTTCGACGTGGAGAGCTTGCCCCGCTCCCTCGCGGATCGCTTGCCGGCGCTCGGCATCCGCAGCTGCTTCGTCGCCCTGTACGAGGGGTTCGGCGCGCCCGCGGAGAAGTCACGTTTGATCGTGGCCTACGACCGCAGCCGCTTGCAGGACCTGCCGCGAGGCGGCCTCGCTTTCGAAACCTTGGAGCTGGCGCCGCCGGGGCTCCTCGGTGCGCGTCGCCATGCGATGGTGGTGGAGCCGCTGTTCTTCGAGAACGCGCAGCTCGGCTTCGCGCTGCTGGAGCTGGGGCCGCGCAGGCGCGTGGTCTACGAGCTGCTGCGCGAGCTCGTGAGCGCGGCCCTGCACGGGGCGGAGCTGTTGCGTCGAGTGGCGCACGAAGCGGCCGAGCGCGAGAAGGCCGAGAAGCAGCGGCTCGAGTCGGAGCTGTCCATCGCCACCCGCATCCAAACCTCGATTTTGCCGCGGGACCTGACCGTGCGAGGGCTCTCGATCGCGGCCACGATGCTGCCCGCCACCGAGGTCGGCGGCGACTACTACGACGTCCTTCCGACGCCGGACGGCTGCTGGATCGGCATCGGGGACGTCGCCGGCCATGGGCTGCGCTCCGGGCTCGTGATGATGATGCTGCAGAGCATCGTTGCGTCGTTGGTGCGGCAGAGCCCGGACGCAGCGCCGCGCGAGGTGCTGCGCGTCGTCAACACGGTGCTCCACGACAACGTGCGAACGCGCCTCGAGCAAGACGAGCACGCTACGCTCAGCTTGATTCGCTACCGGGCGGATGGGCGGCTCACGTTCGCAGGCGCTCACGAGGACATGCTCGTGTACCGCGCGGCGAGCGAGCAGGTGGAGGCGGTACCGACGGTCGGCGCCTGGGTCGGAGCCACCCGCGACATCCAAGACGTGACTCAAGACAGCGAGCTCACGCTGTCGGACGGCGACGTGCTCTTGCTCTATACGGATGGCGTCATCGAGGCTCGCAGCGCGACCGGCGAGCATTTCGGCTCCGAGCGGCTCGCCAAGGAGCTCGCTCGCGTGGCTCGGGAGCCGGTCGACTCTCTGCGTGACGCTTTGTCCGCGGCGGTGCGCGGGTTCATGCACCAGCAGCAAGACGACATCGCGCTCTTGGTGGCCCGCTACCGGGCCCCGTCATGACCGTGCCTCCTCCGCGCGACCAAGCAGAGCTGATTGCTCGCGCGGCGGAGCTGGCGGGGCTGCGGCTGGCGGACCTCGCCGCGCGCCTCGGCGCGCCGGTGCCGCCGGACTTGCGCCGCGCCAAGGGCTTCGTGGGTGGGCTCCTGGAGCGCGCGCTGGGGGCCACCGCCGGGTCGCGCGCGGTGCCGGACTTTCCGGAGCTGCACATCGAGCTCAAGACTTTGCCCGTCGATCGCGCTGGCTCACCGGTGGAGTCGACCTTCGTTTGCACCATTCCTCTCACGGAGATTGGGGAGGTGGAGTGGGCGGATTCGCGCGTGCGCCGCAAGCTGTCGCGGGTGCTCTGGGTGCCGGTCGAGGGCGAGCGCGCGATCGCGGTCGGTGAGCGCCGCATCGGCCAGGCCCTGCTCTATGAGCTCACGGTCGAAGACGAGGCGTTGCTGCGCGCGGATTGGGAGGAGCTCGCCGGCTACATCGGGCGCGGTCATGTCGAGGAGCTGCGCGGGCACCTCGGAAAGGTGCTGCAGATCCGGCCCAAAGCCGCTCACTCCCGCGCCCGCAGGCTGGGCTTCGATGCCGATGGCGCGCCCTTCGCGGCCCTACCGCGCGGCTTTTACCTGCGGCCGAGCTTCACCGGCGCGCTTTTGGCGCGTCACTTCGCCCTGCCGCGCTGAGCCAGCTCAGCCCGGAGCGCGCGCGATCGCGAAGTGCAGGTGGTCGTGGTGGTCGGCGTTGCTGTCCGGCGTGAGCAACTCTTGAAACAGGCGAAGCTGCGAAAAGCGGCACGCGAGGCGGTTGAGCAGCGGCGCGTCCGCGGCGCAGCCGTTCGTAAGCCCGCGTCGAAAGTCGCGAGCGACCACGTAGCTCGTGCCGTCGGCTGTCACCTCGTGAACGTCCAGCGCTAGGCCGTAGGCGTGCAAGCTGAGCCGGCCCACCCGCGCCATGCGGTACGAGTACGCGCCGGAGAAGCGAATCGCGCTGATGCCCAGGCCGCGTAGCTCGGGCGCGACGCGCGACAGGGCGAGCACCAACCGGCAATCGGAGACCATCGGGCCGGCGCCGACCGTCCAGTAGCGGACGCCACCTACCGGTCCTTCGACCTCGACCGGCGTTTGCACGCCGCGCTTGTCGTCTAGCGCTCGGAAAGTGACCCCAGCCGCCTGCAACTGCTCGAGGCATGCGTCGCCGCCAGGAAACTCCGCGGCGATCAGCTCGGGCGGCAGCGGGCGCGGCCGCCCGTCGGCGTAGGTGGGTACGCCCGGGGCGGCTGCGAAGCGGAGCGGGGACAGCGCGACCGGCTCCGGTTGGGGGACGTTGCCTCGCGTCGGCGCGGGGCCGGAGGAAGGCGCGCGCTCGACGCGCCTCGGTAGCGTTTTGGGCGGAAACTCGTACTGATTGTCAGCCGGTATGACCCAACCCGCGGCCCAACCGGGCGCGGGGGATTGAGCCTCACCGGCTTCGCGCGCGCACCCGGGGAGCAGCGCGACGGGGAGCAGAGCGATGAGCAGGCGGCGTAGCACCGGGGTCACGCCGCGAATTTTGGCAACCCCCGCTCACGACAGCCAACAAAGCGGCGGCTATTCCTCGTCCGCCGCGCCCGGCTCGGCTGGTTTGCTGGGCCCGGCATGCCCGGATCCGCTCAAAAAGGGCTCGTGGGTGAGCTGGCGCAGCACCTCCGTCGCGTAGCCCCCAGCCGGCAGCGTGAAAGCGAGCACGAGGCCTTTCGCGTCGCGCTCGATAGCCAGATCGCCGAGCGGCGCGAACAGGTCCCGGCGCACGCCAGGCGCCTCGCGACCCAGGACGCCCAGCATCGCTTCAGTAAGGCCGAGCTCTGCGGTGAGGCGCTGCTCCAGCGCGAGGGCATCCGCGGCCGCGGGTCGGAGCTTCGGACCGATCATGGGGCCGGTGAGATGCAGGTCGCGCTTCTCCAGTCGCGGCTGCTCGGTCGCGACGTCTTCGACCCGGAACATCGCACCGGCGCCCTCCAACCGCACCACCTCGCCCGCGATCAGCTGACGCGCACCGAGGGCGAGCCGCGCCGTGAGGTAGCGGTTGAACAGCTCCGACTGCAAAACGCTGGGAAAGAGCTTCTGCTCGAAGCGACTCCGGCCCCGGCCGCCGCGAGCGAGCCAGGCGAGCGCGTCGCCCAAGTTACGACCGCCATGCCCGAACCGCTGCGCGCCGAAGTAGTTGGGCAAGCCGTCCTCGCGAAGCCGTGAGCAGATGGCGGTGGCTCGCTCCCAGGCGTCTTCGTGGACGCCCGAGAGCGTGATGGTGAAGCGATTGCCCAGGAGGTGACCGGTGCGCAGCTTGTTCTCGTGGCGGGTCACCTCCAGGATCTCCACCCCGGGTCCGAGAGCCAGCTCCTTGCTGAGCGTGGTCTTGCTGCTCACGCTGAGCCACTGGGTGGTGACTGCGTACTTGTCCTTCATCCCCGCGTAGCCCACGTCCCGCTCTTGCACGCCGGCGGCGCGGGCCAAGCGCTTGGCTAGCTCCGGTGTGGTGAGCAGTCGCTTCTTCACCAGCACGTACTGGTGCTCGCCCTTGCCGCTGGCGGCGTAGGCCGGCACCTCGTCCACCCGAAAATCTTCGGGCTCGGGGCCGACGCGCCCGGAGGTAGGCGGCAGATCCGGGTAGGCAACGGGCGGCTCGTGCAGCGCTACCGCGCCGCGATCATCAGCGGTTTCCAAGCAAATCCTCGATGGCTTTCAGCAGGTCGTCGCTGGCGCTCACTGCGTCGGCCACGTCCAAGTCTTGTATACCCAAAATCAGCAGCTCCGGCTCGGAGGACGCCTCGCCTTCCACGTTCGGCGGAGGCGGAACGCTGTCCGCCGGTAGCGCGGCCTTGTGCCCGCCCTGGCAGTCGATGACGAGGGCCGCGATGTTGTCGGGCCCGCCGTTTTGCAGCGCGCGCTCGAGCAGCGCCTCGACCACGCTCCCGGCCGGCTCCGCGCGCGTGAGCAGCTCCGCGAGCTCCGTGGCCGACACCGGCCCGCTCAGGCCGTCCGAGCAAAGCAAGTACCGATCGCCCTCGACCACGGCATGCGAGCGGATGGAGACGCGGAGCTGGCCGTCCAGCCCGATGGCGCGGGTCACGATGTTCTTCGGCAGGCCTGCCAGCACCGCCTCGTTGATGTCAGGCCGTTGCTCCAGCACGTCCGTGAGCAGCGAGTGGTCCTGCGTGAGCAGCTCCAAATCTCCACTTCGCATGCGGTAACAGCGGCTGTCTCCCACGTGCGCGACGTGCATGAGGCCCGAGCGTGGTGAGAAGGACGCCGCCACCACCGTCGTGCCCATGCCTCGATGTTGCGGCGAGGTGCGCGCGATCTCCACGACGTCCCGATTGGCCTTGTGCACGGCGGAGGAGAGCCGCCTCGCGCCATTCGGGAGCCCGAGCCGATTGAACTCGGGCGCGTCGTGGGTCGCTCGGATGGTCGCGCCAAAGAAGTTTTCCATCGAGCGTGCAGCGAGCGCGCTGGCGACCTCGCCCGCGTTGTGCCCACCTGCGCCGTCGGCCACCACGAAGAGGCCCAGGTCCTCGCGCACCAGCGCCACGTCCTCGTTGTGCTGGCGCCGCTTGCCGATGTCAGTACGGCCGGCCGCTTTCAGGGTGAGCGCCGCTTGCGGGTGCGCGCCCGCTGCGGATCCGGTGGCTGCTGTCATGCTCCAGCGCGGATTGTCGCAGCGCCGCGGACGCTTGGAAATGCTTTCCCGTGCCGTTTTTGGACTTGGGGCGGGGGATTGAGTCACAATCAAACGATGCGCCCCCCTCGGCCGCCGACGGCTCTGGTGCTCTCCGGCGGCGGGACGCGCGGTGCGTACGAGGTCGGCGTCGTGGCCGGCATCTCGGAGGTGCTCGACACCGATCCCGGCTCGCCGGCTCTGTTCGATATTTTCTCCGGCACCTCCGTCGGCGCCATCAACGCCGCCTACTTCGCGGCCAACGCAGACGCTCACGATCACCGCGTCGAACGCCTCGTGGACACCTGGCAGAGCCTGCGCCTCAACGACCACGCGCGCGTCCGCCTGCTCGGCCTGACCCCGATGCCGGAGACGTTGTCGCGCTTCGCCAAGTCCACCATGCTCGGCAAATCCCTGCTGGATACGCGCGCGGTGGAGGTGCTGGTCCGCCGCACCGTGGACTGGGAGCGACTGCATCGCAACGTGGACGCCGGCATCGTGCGTGCGCTCATGGTCGCCGCCCTGCACGTCGTCTCCGGTCGCACCACGATGTTCACGGAGGGCGCGCCCGGCGTCCACATCGCGGACACGCGCGACGAGCGCCGCGTCACCGCCTTCGAGCGCATCACCGCCGACCACGTGCTCGCCTCTGCCGCCATTCCGCTTCTGTTTCCCACCCGCAAGCTAGGCGAGCACTACTATTGCGACGGGGGCCTGCGCTTCAACACACCCATCGCGCCCGCCATCCGCGCTGGCGCGGAGCGCCTCGTCGTGGTCTCCGTCCGCCACGCGCGGTCCCTGCGCGAGGTCGCGGCGGTGGAGGCCGCCGACCACGCCGAGATGCAGAACCTCAGCCCGGTGTTCCTCGTCGGCAAGCTCCTCAACGCGCTGCTGCTGGACCCCGTTCAATACGACTTGCAGGTCCTGGACCGCGTCAATCAGATGATGGAGGTGCTCGAGGAGACGCTCTCTCCCGAGGATTTGGAGCGTTTTCATCGCGTTTGGGTGCGCCACCGCGGGAGCGCATACCGGCGCATCAAGACGCTCACCTTCACACCCTCTCGCGACCTCGGCCGCCTCGCCGCGGAGTACATGCGAAAGTCGGTCACCCTCAAGGACCTGAGCGGCATCGCTCGCTACCTTCTGGAGCGCGCCGCTCGTGACTCGGCCGAGGCCGAAGCAGACTGGGCCTCTTACATGCTCTTCGACGGCGGCTTCGCCCACGAGCTCATCGAGGTGGGCAAAGCCGACGCGCGCGCCCGCGCCGATGAAATCCGCGAGTTCTTCGCGTAGGCCAGCGCGCAGCTCAGGCGAGGTGAATCTTAGGCGCCGCTCATGCCGCCGAGGACGACGAGGAGCGCGGCTGCGAAGTGCGCGGTGACCGAGCCGAGCGAACGGTGACTGGTCTCGGCTTGTTTGAGCATGCCGCTGACGAAGCTGAGCGCTTCTTCGACCTGGTCGACTTGGCAAAGCAGCAGATCGCCTGGCTCGAGCTTGGCGATCGCAGCGCCGATGGCGGCCATCTCTCCTGGGGCCTGCAAGACGCGAGGCTTGCGTTGCGAGGCGACGAAGCCTTCGCGCATCAGGCGGATGATTTCGCCGTCGCTGCGGCCGCGGGTGCATTGGTCTTCGTAGATGTAAATCTCGTCGAAGAAGCCCGCGAGCAGCTCGGCTTGACGACGGATGTCGACGTCGCGCCGGTCCCCGGCCGCGGTGTACACGACCTTGCGGCGCTTGTGCGGGAACTTGGCGAGCGCATCGTGCAGCGCGATGAGCGCCGAGGAGTTGTGCCCGTAGTCCAGCACGATGGTGCTGCCCTGGTGCGTGAGCACGTTGAAGCGGCCCGGGGCGCTCGCCACGTCGCTCGTGAAGCTGCGGATACCGAGACGAATGGCTTCGAGCGGCAGGCCCAGCCAATGGGCGGCCGCTACGGAGGCGAGCAAGTTGTCCACCTGGAAGCCAACCCGCCCACCGACCGTGAGGGGCAGTTGGTCCACCTTTGCCACCGAGGTGACCTGGCGACCGCGCGCGATCGCGATCTTCCCGTCGATGACCGTAACTACGGTGCCGCCGGCCGCGCGGTGGGCGGCGAGCACGGGAGAGCTGGGATTGCGGCTGAAGTACACGACGGTGCCGCGGCACAGCTTGGCCATCTCGACCACCAGCGCGTCGTCCGCATTCAGGACGGCCGCGCCGCGTGACGATACCGCGCGCACTGGCACCGCCTTGACCCGCGCGAGATCTCGGATCTCGTCGATGCCGTTCAGGCCCAAGTGGTCGCCTTCGCCGACGTTGGTCACGATCGCCACGTCGCAAAGATCGAAGCCCAAGCCTTCGCGCAGGATGCCGCCGCGCGCTGTCTCCAGCACCGCCGCGTCCACCCGCGGGTGCCCCAGCACCGCACGAGCGCTCTTCGGCCCGCTGCAGTCGCCCGTATCGATGCGGCGGCCCTCCACGTAGATGCCGTCCGTGCAGGTCATGCCGACGCGGAGGCCAGTGCGGGAGAGGATGTGCGCGATGCAGCGCGTCGTGGTCGTCTTACCGTTCGTGCCGGTAACGGCGACGATGGGGATACGCGCGTCGTCGCCCGGCTGGAACATCATGTTCACGATTGCCTCGCCGACGGCCCGACCCGTGCCTGCAGAAGGCTCGAGGTGCATCCGGAGACCAGGGGCCGCGTTCACTTCTACGATGGCGCCGCGGGTGACCTCGAGGGGCTGGTCGATGCGGGACGCCACGATGTCGATGCCGGCCACGTCCAACCCGACCATCTTGGCCGCTTCCACGGCGCGGGCGGCGACGTCCGGATGGACGGTGTCGGTCACGTCCGTCGCGCTGCCTCCGGTGCTGAGGTTCGCGTTGCGACGGAGCGACACCTTCTGGCCCACGGCCGGCACGCTCTGCGGCGTCAGACGCAGCTCCGCGAGGTGCTCGATGCCGATGGCGTCCAAGCGCAGCTTGCTCAAGCTGGTCGAGTGATCGTCGCCGCGTAGCGGGTTCTCGTTCTCGCGAGCCACCAGCTCCGCGATGGTCGAGCGGCCGTCGCCCACGATAGAGGGCGGCTCACGCCGCGCAGCTGCCACCAGTCGATCGCCAATCACGAGCAGCCGATGGTCGGCGCCGTGCAGGTGCCGCTCTACGATGGTCTGACCGTCGTGTGCCACCGCGATCTCGAAGGCGGTGGTGACCGCTTCCTTCGTCTCCAGCCCGGTGGAGACGCCCTTGCCCTGATTGCCCTTGCGCGGCTTGATCGCTACCGGCAGGCCAATCGCTTGCGCCGCCGCCCAGGCTTGTTCAGCCGTGGTGCAAACCTGGCCTTCGGGAACCGGAACGCCGATGGCCGACAGCAGACTCTTGGTCAGCTCTTTGTCCTGAGCGATGGCTTCACCGATGGCGCTCGTGCGGTCCGTCTCGGCGGCCCAAATACGACGCATGCGCGAACCCATCCCGAATTGGACCAAGCTGCCGCTGGTCATCCGCCGAGCCGGGATACCGCGTCGCTCGGCCGCCCGCACGATGGAACCCGTGCTGGGCCCGAGACGTACGTCTTCCGCCAACGCCTTCAGTGTAGGCAGCTCTGCTACCTCCTCCTGGCCCTGGTGGGCGACGGCTAGCTCGAGCGCTCGCTGCCCCACCTCCTCTTCTGAGTACTGGATGAGGAGCCGACATTGCTGCGCCGAGATGGAGCGCACCTCGCAGAAAGCGACGGGCGACCCAACCGCCTGCTGCAGGTCCAGCGCGCGCTGCGCTACTTGCCGAGCGGCCGCCAGATCTCCGTCGAAGCTGAGGACTGCTTCGAGAACCGTGTGGTTCGACCAGAGGTTGGGACCGCGAAGTGAGCGAACGGATTCGATTTTCATCGGTGAAGCCGGGGCGAAACTGGGCGGACGCATAGCAGACCCTTGGGCGGCCGCCCAACGGCCGCCCTTACTATGCGGATTTACTGATTAAATCCGCCAAGGCAGCGCGCGACACCCCAAGCGCGAGGACTGCGGCGGCGGCTGCCATCAGGGGTTCGACGAGAGTCCGCGGGGTTGATTCAGTCATCCAGGTTACGGCGAACGCCGCCTGCATCTCCCCTCGAACCCACCACTGTAGCTGGCTGCCCAGCCGAACCAGGGCCTCACCGCCGCGTTCGACGTGCTCCTTAACGGGCGATGATTGCAGTGACCCGCCGAACCACGCGAGCTTGCCCGTCACGCGCTCCGCCATGGCGACCACCGCCTCGTCATCCGCGTTGAGAACCGAGAAACCGTCAGAAACGACGATGTCCGCGGGCGCGCGGATGGCTTTGTCGATCGCCGTTCGGTCTTCGACTCCTGGTCGGGCGACCGCTTCGGCGCCCCGGGTCGTCGTCACGACCGCGATTTGGCAGGCGTCGAAGGAGAGGCCTTCCTCGAGCACCGAAAGCTCGCTCACTTCCAGGACTGCCGCGCCGGCGCCCGGATTCATGAGCGCGTGCCGTGCGCCGAGGGCGTTGTCGGCAGCCCCCAGCTTGATCGCTCGCTCGCCAAGGTAGAGTCCGGAGCGGTCGGCTCTGGCTACTTGATGACCCTCCTTCGACAAGCAGCCGGCGATGAGCTGTGTCGTTTTGGTACGCCCCTCCGTGCCAGAGACGGCGATCAGCGGAATGCGTCCCTGCTGGCCGGTGGCGAAGAGGCGGTCGACGATCGCTTCGCCGACCGGTTGCGGCTTTCCGACGAGCGGCTTGAGGTGCGCGAGCAGGCCGGGGCTGGCGTTCACCTCGATGACGGCCCCACCCTGTTCGCCGAGCGGAACTCCGATATCACCCGCCACGACATCGAGCCCCGCGATATCCAACCCGACCGCCTGGACCGCGAGCACGCACATCGCCGCCACTTCTGGGTGGATGCGCTCCGTCTCGTCTACCGTCAGATCTCCGTGGAGCTGAATCAACACCTGCTGACCGGCAGCCGGTACGGAGTCCGGCGTGAGATCTTGGCGGCGTAGCAGCTCGAGCACGATGGGTGTGAGCTCGATGCGCGTGAGCACCCACGTTTGGTGATCTTGCCCGCGACGCGGATCGCGGTTCGCCTGCTCCACGAGCTGGGCGATGGTGGAGGAGCCGTCGCCGGTCAGCACGTCCGCGTCTCCACGGACGGAGGCCACCGCTCGGTCTCCCACGACGAGCACGCGATGCTGGGTGCCGGGGACGAAGCTCTCGACGACGACGCCGCTGCCCTCTTTCGCCGCGAGCTGGTAGGCCTCGTGAATGGCGGGCTCCGTATCGAGCTTGATCGACACGCCGCGGCCGTAGTTGCCGTCGATGGGCTTGACCACGACCGGCCCTCCCAGCTCCTGCGCGGCGAGCCAGGCGTCCGCCGCGCTCGACACCGCTCGCCCGGAGGGGACCGAGACGCCGGCGGCGGCAAGCATGCGCCGAGTGAGATCCTTGTCCTGCGCGATGCTTTCCGCGACGGCAGAGGTGCGGTCGGTTTCGGCCGTCCAGATGCGGCGCTGCGCCTTGCCGTAGCCGAGCTGGATCAGGTTGCCGTCGTTGAGCCGCAAATGAGGCACGCCCCGCTCTCGCGCCGCCTCGACGATGGCGCGCGTACCAGGGCCGAGGCACCACTGGTCACCCACGCCGCGAAGACGCTTGAGCTCCGCCTCCAAATCGAACGGTTGGTCCTCGATGGTGGCCAAGATCAGCTCGCGCGCCGAGCGCATGCAGGTCTCCGCGAAGCGCGCGTTCTCACAGCGCACGACCACCTTGTAGACTCCGTACTCGAGCGTCTCCCGAGCCCGACCGAAGCCGACCGGAGCAAACGCCAAAGACTGCAGCTCCAGCGTGACGTGCTCCAGCACGTGCCCCAGCCACGTCCCCGTCTCCATTCGTTGACGGAAGCCGCCCCGCTCACCGATGCTGCAGCGGTGCTCGATGAGGGAGGGGAGGTAGCCCATGATCCGCTCCGTGAAGCCGGGTAGCTTGTTGGTCGGCAGCTCCTCGAAGTGACCGAGATCTACCCACGCCTCGAGGGCAGGGGTGTTGGTCCAAATGTTCGGGCCATTCAGGTCGAAGATTTTTCGGATCTGCATCGGGGTGCGCCTACGACGCAGGCCTTCCTTTATTCGCAGAAAGGGCGCCGCGCCACTTCGCCGCGTTGACTAAGCCCCCTGCGCCGGGTCACGTTTCGCCGCCTCGATTCGACCGATGCCTGCCTGGAGCGCCGGCCGGTGCCATGACAGAGACCGCTACCAGCGCACGAAAGAGCGAAGTTTCCGGCCCGCAGCTCATGCCCGGCGAGCGGGTCTTGGCCGTGTTTCGCCCGGACCTGAACCAGGCCCTGCGCTTCGCAGACGGCTTGGTAGTGGTCACTTCGTCGCGGGTTTGGTTCAGAGACGAAACGGGGCAGGGCGGCGAGCTCACGCGCGACGAGCCGATCGATGTCGAGCGCCGTGAGCACGCCGGCGTTTGCGAGCTGTTTTTGCGACGCGGCGGCGAGACGAGCCGCTTTCGCTACACGCTGGCGCAGGCCACCGAGGCCGCCGCCCTCGCGGAGGCACTGGGTCGCGGTCCGGAGGCGCTCTCGGCGCCCGCCGCGGAAGAGGAAGAAGAGGAGCCAGCGGCTCCTCCCATGCGGGCGCCGCTCCTGCGTTTGCTTTCGCTCGCGCAGCCGCGTCGCGGCATCGTCATCTTCGCGCTTTGCTTGACGCTCGCGTCGACCGCGGTCGGCTTGATACCGCCGTACCTGACCATGCCGCTCGTGGACGACGTGCTCGTCCCCTGGCAGGCGCAGGTCGCTCCCGGCGCGGAGCCCGGCACTCACGTGCTGCTCACGTACCTTGGCGGCTTTTTGGTGGCCGCAATCGTGACATGGCTGCTCGCGTGGGCTCAGGGCGCGGTGCTGGCGTGGGTGAGCGAGGTGATCGCCGCCGATCTGCGCAACCGCACCTTCGCGCACCTCACGCGGCTGAGCATCCGCTACTTCGGTGGCAAGCGCACCGGCGACCTGATTGCTCGCATCAGCTCCGAGACGGACCGGCTGTGCTCGTTCTTGTCCGATACGCTCATCGACTTCATCACCGACGTCCTCATGATCGTCGGCACCGCGATCGTGCTGTTCAAGCTCAACGGCACCTTGGCCCTGGCGGCGCTCGTCTCCTTCCCGCCGATCGCGTGGTTCATGGTCAAGGTGCGCGGCTCGCTCACCCACGGCTTCTTGCGCAGCGGCCGCGTTTGGTCTCACCTCACGAACATCCTGGCCGACACCATCCCCGGGATTCGCGTCGTCAAGGCCTTCTCACAAGAGGCCCGGGAGATTCAGCGCTTCGAGCAGGCCAACCAGCGCGTGGTAGACGTGAACAACCGCAACAACCGGCTGTGGACGTCGTTCTGGCCGCTGGTGGTGTTGCTCAACAGCGTCGGCCTCTTGGTGGTCTGGGCGGTCGGCGCCTACCAGGTCTATCACCACCAGATCACGGTCGGAGGGCTCACCGCCGCCATCGCCTACGTGGGCCGGTTTTACACGCGAGTGGAGAGCATGAGCCGCATGCTCGGCCTGACTCAGCGTGCCTCGGCAGCGGCCCAGCGCTTGTTCGAGATTTTGGACCGGGCCCCGACCGCGACCGCGCCGGGCACGGAGGTGACGCTCGAGAACGTCAAGGGAGAGCTCACCTTCGAGCACGTCTCCTTTCGGTATGGCAGCCGCCTCGTGCTGAACGACGTGAGCTTCACCATCGCCCCGGGGCAGATGCTGGGCATCGTTGGCCATACCGGCTCCGGCAAGAGCACGGTGGCCAACTTGGTCTGCCGCTTTTACGACGCGACGGACGGCCGGGTGCGTCTGGACGGCACGGACGTCACGACTCTATCCGTCGAACAGTACCGCCGTCACATCGGCATCGTGCTGCAGGACTCGTTCTTGTTCTTCGGCACCATCGGCGAGAACGTCGCCTACGGCGTGCCCGGTGCGCCGCTCGGTAAAGTGCTGGAAGCGGCTCGTGCGGCGCGCGCGCACGAGTTCGTGCTCAAGCTGCCCGAGGCCTACGACTCGCTGGTCGGCGAGCGCGGCCAGTCTCTCTCCGGAGGCGAGCGCCAGCGCGTCGCGATCGCGCGGGCCATCCTCGTCGATCCGCAAGTCTTGGTGCTGGACGAAGCCACGAGCGCGGTGGACGTTCAGACCGAGCGCGAGATCCAGCGCGCGCTGGACAACGTGGTGGCGGGGCGTACCACCATCGCGATCGCCCATCGGCTGAGCACGCTCGCGAAAGCCGACCTACTCCTCGTGCTCAAAGACGGAAAGGTCGTCGAGACCGGCACCCATCAAGAGCTGCTCGCGCTGGGCGGCGAATACGCCAAGCTCCAGCGTACCCAGCAGCAAACGCAGCCGCTCGAGCCGAGCGAGCCGCTCGAGCCGGCGACGGTCGAGGAAGAGCTGTCCCCCTCTCTGTTCGAGGCGGCGGCCGACCCGCTCGTTCGTCTGAGCTGGTCCACGGAGACAGACACGCTCACCCTGGAGTCTGCCACCGGCCCGCTCATCGTCACCGCGCGTCGCTGCTTCCCGCTCACCGAGCCGGAGCGCCACGTCAGCCTCGTGGATGCCCGCGGCCACGAGCGAGCCTGCATC
Source organism: Myxococcales bacterium (assembly GCA_004193285.1). Classification (GTDB taxonomy): domain Bacteria; phylum Myxococcota_A; class Polyangia; order Polyangiales; family Polyangiaceae; genus PMG-095. The sequence continues at coordinate 126,502 of SECP01000016.1, forward strand.
GAGGAGGTGGCCGCGCTCGAGCCGGCGAGCCGCGCGGCGCTCACTTCCGCCCTGGCCGCGTACGAGCTGCTCCCTCGGGTGGAGCAAATCGAAGCGCTGCGCGAGCAGGCGACGCAGTCCACTTGGAGCGTGCGCACCGAACGGGGCCCGCGCCGTTTCGTCGTCGAGCAGGAAGACCACATCCGCCGCCTGCCCGACGGGCGACACTTGATCACGGACTCGCACGGCATGCGCTACGTCTTGCCGCCGCTGGAGCAGCTCGACGCGCGCAGCCGCAAGCTATTCCTGCCGTTTTCGTAGCGGGGGCTCAGTGGCGCTCGAAGTCGCCGCTGCCGCTGTGGTGGAGCTCGTCCACCTCTGCGCCGCCGTACAGCTCGATCTCGCCCGAGCCCGATAGGGAAACCTGCACCGACTCAGTTACGGTGGCGGAGATTTCGCCGGAGCCGCTGAGGTCCAGAGTGCCGCTCTCCGCCATCAGCCCCCGACCCCCCAGGTCACCGGAACCGCTCAAAGAGAGCGTCACGTCTCGGGTCCCGCCCGCCAAGCGCATCTCGCCGGAGCCGCTCAGGTAGGCGCCGAGGGCGGCGCTGCGACCTTGGTACCGCAGGTCACCCGAGCCGCTGAGGAACAAATCGAGCGGCGCTTCGGGCGCGTCCAGCGACACCGAGAGCTTGCCGGAACCCACCTGCTTGGCGGCCGCGAGCGCGGGCATCGTGACGCGAACGTGTGGGCCCGGCACGATGTCGTGAACGCTCGCGTCGAGCTGGATGTCGAGGACGCCGTCCTCCACTTGCGTTTGCACCAGGTGCTGCAGGTTGGAGTCGATGCTGACGACCACCGACGGTGCGTCTCCTCGAGTGACCTGGACCGATAGCTCGCAGTCCGTGCGGACCCGATCGAAGGCATCCAGGTTCCGAGTCTTCTCGACGCGCTCGCCGTCGCCTTCCACGTCGTCCCAGGAGCACGCCGACAAGCACAGCGCGCTCCAAGCCCAGAAAAAGCATGAGAATTTGCCCATGAGGTCCTCGTTTGGGGCTTGGTGCCCGGCGGACTCGGGTTCGTTCACGGCGCTGGACGAGAAATACCTGGCTGTGCTCGATTGAGCGGCGTGACCCGTTTCTCCGACCTCATTTCGCCGGCAGAGCTGGCCGCGCGTCTCACCGACCCGGCCCTGCGCGTCGTGGACTGCCGCGCGTCCTTGCAGAGCGTCAGCGCGGGGCGAGAGGCTTACGCCACAGGCCACGTCCCGCGCGCTAGCTTCGCTGATTTGCTGGAAGATCTGTCCGGTCCGGTCGTCCCGGGAAAGACAGGGCGGCACCCGCTGCCGGAAGTAGATTCCTTCGTCGGCAAGCTGCGCCGCTGGGGAATCAGCCGCACGCACCAAGTGGTCGTCTACGACGATGCGGGCGGTGCTTTTGCGTCGCGCCTGTGGTGGATGTTGCGCTGGCTCGGGCACGACGCGGTGGCCGTGCTGGACGGCGGGTTCGCGGCGTGGGTGGCGGAAGGCTGGCCGGTGACGGACGAGACCGTGAGCGAGCCGGCGGGTGACTTCGCCGCAACTCCGCGTGGCGAGCTGCTGATTGAAGGGCGCGAGCTCGCGGAGCTAGCCCCCACCGCGCGCAAGGTGCTGGACGCGCGCGCTCCCGAGCGCTTTCGCGGAGAGGTGGAGCCCATCGACCCGGTGGCGGGGCACATTCCGGGCGCCGTCAACCTTCCGTTCGCGGGGAACCTACGCGATGGCCGCTTTCTGCCTCCGCCGGAGCTGCGAGCTCGGCTGGTCGCCGCGCTGGGCGGAACGCCGCCGGAGCAAGCGGTCGTCTACTGCGGCAGCGGCGTGACCGCCTGTCACGACGTCCTGGCCTTTGCGCGCGCCGGGCTCCCGCTTCCGCGACTCTACGCCGGCTCTTGGAGCGAATGGATCACAGACCCTGCTCGCCCGACTGAACGAGGCGACGCTCCTTGAGCCGCGGGGCCAGCGAGAAGCGCTTGTTCAGCCGCGCCAACCCCAGGAACACGAGCACGCGGGCGTTGATCTCGGGGCGGTCTACCCCGAAGCCCGCGAGGAGCGAGGTGATCGCCGCGCGCAGGTCCAAAAAGTCGCTCGGGGCCATGAGGAGCTCGACGAACTCTGGACGGTAGAAGCCCTTCACGAATTTCTTGTAGGCCTCCACCTGCTTCAGCACCCAGGCCTCGTACGCAGCAAATTCGCGGCGCGAGAAGCGCTGCGCGGTGAGCGCGGCGTCCACCGCCTCCGCCGCTTTGAACGCTCCGACCATGCCCAGATACACCCCGGTCGAAAACACCGGGTCGATGAAGGCGCCTGCGTCCCCGACGAGCACGAAGCGGTCCCCCGCGAGCTTCTTCGAGACGTAAGAGTAGTCGGAGATGGTACGCACCTGAGCCACGCGCTTGGCGTTTGCGAGCCGCTTGGCGAGGTAGGGCGTCGCCGCTATCTGCTCGTGAAAGTAGGCTTCGTCCGGCTTGCGACCGTTCAGCAGGGTGCGGGGGCCGACCTGGCCGACGCTCGTGCGCCCGTCCGAAAGAGGGATGATCCACCACCAGCCGCCAGGCACCAGCACGACCGAAATGTCCCCTTCGCGCAGGCCCTCGTGGCGCTCCGCGCCCTCGAAGTGGGAGAACACCGCGAAGTTTTTGAGGCTCGCGTCCATCTCCCGGATGCCGAGCTTGCCGGCCAAGAACGAGCTCTGCCCCGTCGCGTCGATCAGCATCTGAGCGGAGAGCTCGCTCTCCTTGCCGTTCGCGTCGCGAGCAGTGACGGACGCGCCGTCGTGCGTGATCTCGAAGCGAGTGACGGCGGTCTCCTCGCGGACCTCCACGCCCAACCGCGCCGCGTTCTTGAGCAGCAGCTGGTCGAACTCCGAACGATCGACCTCGAACGCGGAAGGCGCGCCGGCGATCAGGCCATCCGCGAAGGCGTAGCGGCGCGTCGTCGCGCCGTCCCCCGTCACGAACTCGGCCGCATACTTGACGAGGAAGCCGTGCCCCGCGACCGCCGGCATCGCGCCCAGCTGCTCGATGAGCGGCATGGAGCAGGGCAGCAGCGATTCACCGATGTGAAACCGCGGGAAGCGTTCCTTCTCGAGCAGCACCACCTGGCGCCCGCGCTGGGCGAGGCGAGTCGCTACCGTCGAGCCGCTCGGCCCGCCACCTATCACGATCGCGTCGTATTTGGGTGCCACGACGACGCAGGATCGCGTGCGAGGCCGCGCCCGTCAATCCTCTGGAGCGAGCACGCGGTCCGGGAGCAAGCCAAGCTCGGCGCTGCTCGCGATTTCGAGCAGGAGCTCCGTTACTTTGCCGCCGCCCTCGCCAAATTGGCGGGTCAGAGCCGCCGCGGCGCACGCGTCCTCCGGCGCGGCCGCACGGCGGCGCGACTGCTCGAGCCAGTGGGTCACGAAGCAAGCCCGCGCCGTCTCGCTCTGCGCGAGGCGAGCCATCAGCTCGACGGCATTTCCCACCGGGCCCGCGGCGTCCCCGACCCACAGCGCGCCGGTTGCGACGATGGGCGCCCCTTCCTCGGTGTCGCGGTAGCGCCCGGCTTCGTCATAGTGCTCGAATGGAAATCCGGCGCCGTTGAGCGCGCGGTGGCATTCTTGACACGCTGGCGAAGCGGTGATGCTCTCGAAATGCTCGCGCATGGTCGGACCCATGACCGGGCCAGGAGGATCCACGACAACGGGCGGAGGCGGCTCCACCTGCTGACACAAGAGCCCGGTCAGCACCGCAGTTGCACGGTTGAATGGATGGGTGCGATTGCCCCACGACGAGGCGCTCAAGAACGCGGGCTGAGTGAAGAGGCCGCCGCGCTGCGTGGGGTCGAGCTGCACCTTGCGAAATGCGTCGCCACTCACACCAGGCACGCCGTAGAGCCGCGCGGCGGGCTCGTTCAGCCAGGTGGTCGGCTCCGTCAGAAGCGCCTCGAAGGTTCCGGCGCCATCGAACGTGACGTCGTCGATGAAGCGCTGGGTCTCCTCCCGCACCGCTGCTTCTTCTTCGAGCGTGAGCGTGCTGGTGCCTGCCTCCGGCCGCCGGAGCTGAAACCAGCGCTCGTACGAAGACTGCACGTGACGTCGATTCGGCTCGGAGCCGAGCAGTCGCTGTGCTTGCTCGCGTCGCGTGTCGGCGCCCAGCGCGCCCGAATCCGCGATGACTGCTAGCTCGTCGTCGGGCGGAGCCCCCGTGAGGAAGTAAGAGAGCCGCGTCGCCACCTCGTGCGCCGTGAGCTCCGTCGAGTCCCCGCGAGCGACACCGTTGCCGAGCTCGACCAGGTAAAGAAGCTCTGGGCTTTGCAGGACGACTTCGATCACGGCGCGCGCGCCGCTGGCGAAGTCACCGCCCAGCTCATGGCCGCGCTCGAACACCGCGGCCATCTCCGCTCGATCGTCCTCCGTGACGGGTCTCCTGAAAGCTCGGCGCACGAAGTGCTCGATGAGCTCTTCGCTGCACTCGTCTTCGCCCCTCGTGAGCGGGTCGCAGGCGGCAAGCTCCCTCAGTTGCTTCGGCGACTGACTCACGCGCAAGGCGAGCGCGTGCGCTTGCTGGTGCCATTCTGCGACGAAGGCCGGCGAAGGGACGTTCGCATCGTACCGGACGTACTGCTCGACTGCGCCTCGCGGCGGCTGCGGCTCTTTCAGCACCGCGCGAACGGTGCGCGCCAGCTCGAGGTCCTCCAGGAGGGCGAGCGGGGAACGAACGCTCTGCGTCGCATCGCAGGTCGGCGGTGCTTCGCCGCCTCCGCCCGCCCCGGCCGTGCCCGGCCCGGAATGACCCGCGCTACCGCCGGAACCACCTGGTGCCGGCGCGCCGTCGGGCTCTTGCGAGGTTCTGCCGCAGCCGAGCGCCAGCGCCAGCGCCAGCGCGAAGGTTGCCCTCACGTGAGGCCCGTCATGGCGCCGGTGCAATATGCGGGGGCGCCGAATGTCGCGCGCGGGTCCCCGCAAAGGTTCAGCAGCGAGACGAGCAAGTCGTTGTGGGACTGATGCTCTTTCTTGACGTACCTCCCCGTGCGCAAGCCGCCGCCGCTGCCGGCGAGCAAAAATGGCATGTCCGTCTTGGCGTGGGTGGCCGGGTGCTGCAGGTTCGAGCCGAAAAACACGATGCTTTCGTCGAGCAAGCTCTTGCCTTCGGTCGAAGGCGTTTGGCTCAGCTGCTCCAGCAAGTACGCGTGTTGCTCCGCATACCAGGTGAAGATCTTCGTCAGCGCTTCGGGCTGGTAGCCGCCGTCGTTCATGTAAAAGTGAACGTGGTTCTCTAGTCCGAGCCACGGCAGCGTGTGCTTGGCTTCCGTGTCGCTCCACTGCAGCGTAGCGACTGCCGTGATGTCGCAGGCGAGCGCGAGCACCAGCATGTCGGTCATCAGCTTGCCGACCTTGGGAATGGCGGCGTCCGTCATGGGGTCTCGGTCCGCCCCCGTGTCCGACGGATGGTGCAGGCCCGAGAGCGGATCGTAGTCGCTGGTGTCGACGAGGGTTGGAGCGCGGCATGCCTGTAGCGACGCGAGGTTCTTCTCGACCTCCCGAATCGCTTCCAGGTGGCGCTCCAGGCGCTGCCGGTCCGCCGCACCTAGCCGACGACTCAGCTTCGTGTACCGCTCACCCAACGCGTCCAAAATCGAGCGGTCCCACTCTGCCTCCGCAGAGCCCTCCGGCGCAGCGCCGAACAGCTCTTGCCAGACCTTCGCCGGGTCCAGCCGCGGCATGATGGGGTCGAAGGTGGGGACGTCTGCGAACGCCGTGATGTCGATTGGCGATACCAACCCGTGCGACTTCCCGGTGCCCCAGCGCACGGCCAGCTCCAAGCTGGGGAGCCGAAGGCCCTGCGACAAGCGACTCGCCAGCACTTGGTCGATGGATGGACCGGACGCGAAGCCGTTCGGACCTTGCGGCGTGCCGGTCAGAAGGGCGACGATTCCCGACTGATTCTGCTCGCCTACGGCGGACTTCATGTCCACGCCGTCCAGCACCAGGACGCGCTCGCGCTGTGAAGCGAGCGGCGCCAAAATCGGCCCGAGCTCGAAGTCCTGCTCCGTGCCGGTGGGACGCCAATTGTCCAGCACGGTGCCTCCCGGGGTGTAGACGCAGACCAAGCGCCGAGCCGCAGCGGAGGCCGCTCGGGCACTCCGCTCTGACTCCATCATTTCCAGCCAGGGCAGAGCAATCGCTACCGCGCCGGCACCCCTCAGTAACTCCCTGCGCCGCAATTTGAATCTGGGCATCGTGCGCTCCCGGGCGCTGCCACCTTGCTGGCAGCACCCTCTAGGTTAGTGCGCGCACCCGCCCAAACTGCGGCAACTATCGACGTTGCCGCGGGGCTTCAGGTCAGGCGGCTGACCACGGCGTCGCCCATGGCGCTGGTCGACAGGGGCTTGTCGGCATGGGGGTCCAGATCTTTGGTGCGGGCGCCCGCGGCGAGCGCCGCCTCTACCGCGCGCTCGATCGATTGCGCCTCCGCCTCGAGGCCGAGGCTATGACGCAGCAGCATGGCCGCGCTCAGGATCGTGCCCAGCGGGTTGCAAATGCCCTTGCCGGCGATGTCCGGCGCCGAGCCGTGGATAGGCTCGTACAGGCCGAGCTTGCCCTCGCCGAGCGAGGCGCTGGGGAGCATGCCGAGCGAGCCGGTGAGCACCGCGGCCTCGTCCGACAAGATGTCGCCGAACATGTTCTCGGTGACCATGACGTCGAAGCTGCCGGGCGCGGTGACGAGGCGCATCGCGCAGCTGTCCACCAGCTGGTGCTCGAGCGTGATGTCCGAGTACTCCTTGCCGAGCTCGACCGCGACCTGCCGCCACACCCGCGAAGACTCGAGCACGTTGGCCTTGTCGATACTGGTGACCTTCTTGCTGCGGCCGCGCGCGAGCTCGAAGGCGAGGCGACAAACGCGCTCGATCTCCTTGTCCGTGTACTCGAGGGTATCCACCACTCTCGTACCCGCTTCTGTCTTCTCCCGGTATTGCTTGCCGAAGTAGAGGCCGCCGGTCAGCTCGCGGATGAGCAGCATGTTCACGCCGGCGATGCGCTCCGGCTTGAGCGGAGAAGAGGCGATGAGCTCCGGGTAGCTCTTGACCGGGCGCAGGTTGGCGTACAAGCCCAAGCCCTTGCGGATCGCGAGCAGGCCCTTTTCGGGGCGAGTCTTGGCGTTGGGGTCGTCCCACTTCGGACCGCCGACGGCGCCGAGCAGCACCGCGTCGCTCCCCTTGCAGGCCTTGAGCGTCGCTTCCGGCAGGGGGTCGCCCGTCTCGTCGATGGCGATGCCGCCGATCAGGTGATTCTCGAACGAGAGCTCGTGGCCCTGCTTGCTGGCCACGGCCTCGAGCACCTTGCGGGCTTCCGCCACGACCTCCGGACCGACACCATCACCCGCGAGAACGACAATCTTGGCTTTCATGCTTATCCTGCTTCTCTTCAGTTGCTAGAGCCCGAGCGGGCCGCGGCCGCAGGCTTGCTCGCCTGAGCCCGGGCGCTGGCTGGACCGGTGGCGTGCGTGACCCCCGCTTTGACGAGCCCGTACTCGATCGAGTCCACCAGGGCGTGCATGGATGCCTCGATGATGTTGGGCGACGCGCCCACGGTGCTCCAGTCACCCTGCTCGCCACGGCTGTCTATCAGCACGCGCGTGATGGCTGAAGTACCTTCGGTTCCGTCCAGGATACGCACTTTGTAATCCGCGAGGCGCATGTGTTCCACGGCCGGGTACATGGGCGCAAGGGCTTTGCGGAGGGCCGCATCCAGCGCACTGACAGGGCCGTTTCCATCCGCGACGGTATGGAAAACCTGCGTCCCGACGCGGACCTTCACGATGCCCTCGGCGTACATTTCCGTGCCCTGGCGCTTGCCGACCTGGGCCTCGTAGTCCAGCACCTCGAAGAGCGCGGTGTAGCCGGGGGCCCTGCGGAGCATGAGTAGCGCGACGGAAGCCTCCGCGCTCTCGAACGACAAGCCGCGCGCCTCCGCGGCCTTGATCTCGTTCAAGGTCTCCAAATCCGCTCCTTCGCCGATCTTGAGGCCTAGCTCCTCCGCCTTGGAGAGCACCGAGCCGCGGCCCGAGAGCTCGCTCACGACGACGCGCATGACGTTGCCCACGGTTTCAGGCGCCACGTGCTGGTAGGAGTCGGCGTGGCGGCGCATCGCCGCGACGTGAATGCCGCCTTTGTGGGCGAATGCGCTGCGGCCCACGTACGCCATGTGGGCGTCATGGGTGACGTTGGCCACGTCCGCGACGAATCGGGACAGCTCTGCCACCTCCGACAGCTTGCCGGAGGGCAGCGCCTGGAAGCCGAGCTTCAGCTCCAAGTTCGGGATGATGACGGAGAGGTTGGCGTTGCCGCAGCGTTCGCCGAAGCCGTTGATGGTGCCCTGCACGTGGCGGGCTCCGCCGAGCACCGCCGCCAAGCTGTTCGCCACCCCGCAGCCCGTGTCGTCGTGGGCATGAATGCCTAGTGGGTGCTGCAGCTCCGCTGCGACCTTGGAGACGACCGCCTGGATGTCCCACGGCAAGCCGCCGCCGTTCGTTTCGCACAGCACCAAAACGCGCGCTCCGCCGCGCTGCGCGGCGCGCAAGGTGTCGAGCGCGTAGGCTGGATTCAGCGCGTAGCCATCGAAGAAGTGCTCGGCGTCGTAGATCACTTCACGCCCTTTCGAGCGCAAGAAGGCGACCGACTCCTCGATCATCTTCAGGTTCTCTTCCAGCGTGGTGCGCACGACCTCGGTCACGTGCAAGACGGAGGTCTTGCCCACCACGGTGCACGCGGGAGTCTCCGCCAAGAGCAGCGCCTGTAAGTTTTTGTCGTCCTCCGCGCGGCTGTTCGCTCGCCGCGTCATGCCGAAGGCGGTAAGCTTCGCGTGCTTCCACCCCCGGGCCCGTCCCCGCTCGAAGAACTCCATGTCCTTCGGGTTCGAGCCCGGCCAACCGCCCTCGATGTAGCTGACTCCAAAGGCGTCCAGCCGGTCCGCGATGCGCAGCTTGTCGTCGAGCGTGTAGGAAATGCCCTCGCGCTGCGAGCCGTCGCGCAAGGTGGTGTCGTACACTTCGACGGCGGGGCGCGGGGCGGAGGGGCTGGAGCTTTCCATGAGAAGGTCGATTTTCTGGGCTTGAGTACGAGTTAACTAGGCACAAAGCAAAAATCCCCCGGACCTAAAGGTGCGGGGGAGCAAAACTGACGGTATTTTCGTCAGATTGCCGCCGCACCCGAGCCGATAATCAGCCCGGATGCAGGGTTAATGAGCCGCTCCGCCGCCGAGCACGACCGGACGAACGCCGCGGGCGTGGTCGAGCGGGGCAGGGGTCCGGAAGCAGCCATGAGGGTCAGGACCTTGTACCCCCCGGGCCGGCCCGTCAAGGACCCTGCCGGTTCCTGCGCTTCCGCTGTTAGAGAAAGCGGCGCCGCGTCGGGGTTGGAGCGGAAGCGTGCGAGTGCCGCTCCGCGAAACAATCACCGTTCCATCGAGCGTCTCGATATCTGCGTTAGTCGCTGGCTCCTGAATTTAGTCACAAAGACCGAAGCGCTCGAGTTGTCCAGGCTATCTCTGCGCGGCTAGACGAGACTACACTCGCGCCAGGCTGTGGAGAGAGAGCTGACGCATTCCGTGGCGGGGACATCGGTCTATCCGTCAGAAACCGTGGCGTGGTGGCTGAAGCGCCTGGGCTTCGTCTTCATCGCCTCGCGCCTGTCGTACGCGCTCCTCGGCGTAAAGTTCATCTACGGCGACCTGCAGGCCTGGCAGTTCATCGATCCTGCGCTGCTTCGCACGGACCTGCTCCGCAGCGTCTTCTACCAGCACAGCCAGCCGCCGCTCTTCAACCTGTTTACGGGCGCCGTGCTGCAGTCCTTTTCGACCGCGAGCACGCTGGTCTTTCAGGCCATATTCATCGGCTTCGGTCTCGTCTTCTGCATCGTGCACTTCTATTTGATGCTGCGGCTCGGGGTGTCCCGGCGCGTAGCCTTCCTGATCGCGGCTTGGTTCTCGCTGAGCCCTTCGGTCGTCCTGTACGAAAACTGGTTTTTCTACACGTTCCCCCTCGCCGTTCTTCTGCTGCTCGCGGCGCTCGCGCTATTGGATTTCGTAGAGCGCAAACGTGGCCGCGGAGCCGCCGTATTCTTCGGGCTGCTGGCCATCATCAGCCTGACCCAGAGCACGTTTCATCCGTTCTTCGTGCTGCTCACACTGGCGGCGCTGCTCTGGGGGCTCCCTGACTTGCGCCGGCGTCTGCTCCGGGGCGCCGTGGTGCCGCTTTCCCTGCTCCTCCTCGTGTCGTTCAAGAACGTCGCGCTGTTTCGAACCCCAGCCTACTCGTCATGGCTCGGCATGAGCCTGGCCCGGGTCGTGATGGTCAACGTGCCGGAGCCAGAACGGCAGCGCTACGTGGACGAAGGCAAGCTGTCCCCGCTCGCGATGATCGAGCCGTTCGAGGCGGTCGAGCGCTACCCCGCCGCTTACCACCACGTGCGCGGCTTCGAGGACGTGCCGGTGCTGAGCGAAATGCGCAAATCCACCGGGGAGACGAACTACAACCACCTCGGTTTCTTGGGGATCTCCAAGCAATACTTGGCGGACAGCCTGTCGCTCATCAAAGCCAAGCCCGCCGCGTACCTGAAGGGCGTAGCGCGGAGCTGTTTCGTCTACACGAAGTCGACGAGCGACTACGGCTGGCTGATCGACAACCGCACTCGGCTGTTCGGGTGGGACGAGCTCTATAACCGCGTGTTCTATGGGCGCGTCCGCATGCAGGCGGGCTTTGGTCACGTCCGAGGCGCGCGCGGCGAGCCGTACGACGTGTACCTGCTGCTCATTCTCGGTTTGCCGGCGCTGCTGTTTTATGGCCTGTGGTTGGGGGTGGGAAAAGGCGCCGTGCCCTCGCGGCTCACGCGAGCTCAGCGCGTTCCCCTGCTGTTCATGTGCGCCTGCATCGCGTACGTGGCGGCGGTGGGTAACCTGGTCGAAGCGGGCGAAAACAACCGCTTCCGTTTCATGACCGACGCGCTTTCATTCTGCGTGCTCGGGCTCGTAGTCGAGCGTCTGGTGCAGGCGGCCTCGCGGCGGGTCGCTCGCACCTAGCGCGGCTGCAGCAGGTTTGCGGCGCCGTGGAGCCCGGCGGCGATCACTTGCTCGGGCGTGAGCACGCCGTCTAGCGTGAACGGTACGTCCACGTTCAGTTGCTCACCGCCCACCCGCGCGCTCCCCCGAAGACGGTAGGGAACGGGCTTGGCCGCCAGCGCGTACGGCGCCAGCGCGGACGCGCTGCTGAAGCGCACCTGCAGCTTGGCGTGCAAGATGGCGTCGCCATCGGCGGGAATGGTGAATGGCTCGCTGCTGCTGGCGGTGCCCAGTGCGGTGCCGTCTTGGAGCTCGAAGGTGGAGGTGACTTGACTGCACCTGAGGGGGAAACCGTTCGGGTTGTGCGCGCCGAGCTCGACGCTCAGCTCCACCCCGGTCGGCGAAATGCCAGAAACCTGCGCAGAGCGTGGGGTGAGCGTCGGCGGCCGAGGCTTCGAGCACGCGACCAGGACGAGGGCGCTCAAGCACAGCAGGGTGGCTCTGCGATTCATGGCTCGAGCGTAGGCCGAGGTTCGGCGGCCGTCTCGTTGCGCATTTCCACGCTCGCGCCCGGCCCGCATTCGAGCTTCGAGGAGCAAGCGGGCCAAGGACCGATGGGGGCGAGCCGGTCCGGCCCGGCGTCATCGTCAGTCACATTTACTGACCTGCGGGCGCGGCCTCGCGGCGGTGCCTCGAGATGAAACGAGAGTGAACGAAATTCGCAACATGTCTTAGTCAAAGTCTCTCGAGCTAGTGGTCGAGGAGCATCGACGATGCGGTTCGTGCTAGCCACAGCGCATGGGAGCAAGTGCCGGGATCCAAGAGACGGGTGAAGGGGCGCCCGCCTTCGCTGTCCCGCGTTCCACGACGGATGTTCTTTCTGCGCCCGCGCTCTCACGCCCCTCCCACCTGGCCTACTTGGACGGCTTGCGCGGCGCGGCTGCTTCGTTCGTGGTCGTGCATCATGCCTTTCAGATATCTCAATACCGCGGGTTGCTGACGGGGTGGTGGGAGCTCCTGCTGCGGCCGCTCAGGCTTGGGCACTTCGCGGTCAGCCTGTTCATCGTGATCTCCGGGTTTTGCTTGATGCTGCCCGTCGTCCGCGATCGCGGGCAGCTGCGCGGCGGCGCGCTTGGATTTTTCGGTCGCCGCGCGCGCCGCATCCTGCCGCCGTACTACTGCGCCTTGGGGCTGTCAGCGCTCGTCGGCGGTGGTCTCGTGCCTTCGACCGGGGACCCTGCGCTGCTGCCCGTTTTCGAGGGACCCATCTCGGCGGCTTCGTGGCTCACTCACGTACTGCTGATCCACAATTGGTTTCCCGAGCTCATCTACGGCATCAATGTCGTATTCTGGTCGGTTGCAGTGGAGTGGCAGATCTACTTCCTGTTTCCGCTGTTGCTCATGGCTTGGCGCCGCTTCGGCGCATTGCCGACGACCCTCGCTCTGAATGCGCTCACGTTCCCGGGAGCCTTCCTCCTCAGAAGCTCCCGTTGGGACGGCTTACACCTTCACTACCTCGGTTTGTTCGCGCTCGGCATGTTCGCAGCAGAGCTTGCCCAGTCGCAGAGCGCTGGCCTCACGTGGTGGCGTAACCGCATTCCGTGGGGCCTCGTCGCCGCGGCGCTGGCCATGGTCGTTTTGGGGGTTGGCGTCTGTATGGAGTACGCCCCACTTCGCGCTTGTGACGTGCTCGTCGGGGTGGCGAGCATGGCCGTGCTCGTGCGCCCGTTCGGCGCCCCCACCGGCGCGCTAGCTCGCGCGCTATCGTGGCGGCCTTTGGTCGCGATTGGGGATTTTGCGTACGGTTTGTACTTGGTCCACCTGCCCATCATGCTTTGGCTCGTTCACAGCCAAGTCGTAGTCCTCTCGACGGACGTGAATCGCACCTTCTTGCGGCTGGTCATGGCGCTGCCCGCGGTGCTACTCGGCAGCTACCTTTTCCACTTGGTGTGCGAGCGGCCCTTCATCGCCTCTCGATCGCGGCCGTCAATGGTGCGGTGACCAAGCTGACGGTGTGTTACAACCTGCAGATAACCGATGCTTGCTAGGCGTAGATTCGTGCTTCCGTTGGTCGTGAGCGGGTACCTTTGGGCGTCGCTCGCGGCGGCGCAAGAGAGCGGAGCCGGCGCGGGCGGAAGCTCCGGCGCTGGCGGCGGCGGCGCCGCAGGTGCGGGTGGCGGCGGCGCCGCCGCCAGCGCCGGAGCTTCCGCCCGCGCC
>SECP01000017.1 GCA_004193285.1 Myxococcales bacterium
GCGTGATCCCCGGGCGTGCCAGCTTGTGCCGCGCTGCCCCCGCCCCCGCCGATGGCTACGGCGCCGCGATCATCGTCGCAGCCGACGACGGCCCCGCCCGCCAACACGGAAACCAGGCCGACCCCTACCGGAAGTGTTCGCATTGCCTCCGTGTAGCAATGCCCGTGCCCTGAGCGCTAGCTGACTCGAACGACGATGGCAGTGATGTTGTCTTTGCCGCCGCGCAAGTTGGCAAGATCGATCAGGCTCTTCACCGAAGAGTCTCCACCTTCCGCGATGATGGCCGGGATCTCTTCCGTACGTAAGTAGCCGTGCAGGCCGTCGCTACAAATCAAGAAGGCGTCCCCGAGCTCTGGCTCGGAAACGGTCGTATCTACTTGAACATAGTCGCGGCTACCAACCGCGCGGGTGATGACGTTGCGCTGCTTGCTGACGCGCGCTTCTTCCGGCGTGATGATGCCCTGCTTGAGCTGCCAATTGATGAGCGTGTGATCTTCCGTCAGCTGTAGTGCGTCGTCACCACGGACGCGGTAAATGCGGCTGTCTCCGACCTGCGCGGTCACGAGCGCGCTGCCGAAGCGCATCATCGCGGTGATGGTCGTGCCCATGCCGGCTTTGCCGCGATCGATCTCGGCCATCGCGTAGACGATGTACGTAGCGGCTTGGACCGCGCCCTCCAGGAGCCGAGCGGCCGCCCGGCTCCGCTCGTCGGTGAGCGGCCCTTCGAGCTTGAGGCTCGTCTTGCCGCGTCGGACCATGCCGTGCACCGTGTCGATGGCCTCCTGGCTCGCGACCTCCCCGGCGGCGTGCCCACCCATGCCGTCCGCCACGACCCAGAGGCCCAGCTCGTCATCGCACAGGTAGGCGTCCTCGTTCGTCGTGCGGCGGCGGCCGATATCCGACGCGCCGTAGGACTGCATGCGAAGGAGGCGCGCTTCGGACATTCCGGACTAAATTAGGAAATGTTTTGCCGGAGCGAAAGGGCGTAGCATCGTGCCTAGCCACCTCCGCCGCTTTCACCGCCTCTGGCATCGCGCCCCCCTCCCTCATGGTTACGGCCCAAAGCTTCAGCTTCGCGGGGGAAGACCCCGAAAAAGCCGCCCGCGCCTACGGGCTCGCGGCCCGGCGCGTCACCCGGCCCAGCGGCGCGATGGTGTTCGCGGCCGGGGCCCTCGGGGAGCGGCTCGTCGAGCTGGGGCGCGCGGTGGCGAAGGCAGCCCCGGGTCTCCCGGTGTGCCTGGTGGCCGGCGCTGGGGTCGTATCGGAGCGCGGCGAGGTGGAGGGCCAGTCGGCTGCGACGGGCATCATCTGGAGCGGCGGCGTCGCGGAGCCATTCAGTGTGTCGGGCCAAAACGCGGAGGCGCTAGGGACCCAGCTCTCCGGCGCCATTCGCAAGAGCGAGAGCCATGGCCGGAGCATCACCGCCTTGATCTTCGCCAAGCCCAACGGCCTCGCCCCGCACGTGCTGGAGCCGCTCAGCGAGCTGCGGCGCACGCGGGTGCTTGGTGCCGGCACGGTGGGCGACGCTCCCGTGGTAGCCATCGGTGCCGACGGTCAGCTGAACCGGGGCCCCGCGGGGGGCATCGTGCTCACTGGCCTCAGCGCCCCGCTCGTGCGCGCTTCGGCCGCGTGTCGGCTGCTGATGCCGCTCAAGGTCATTTCCAAGACACGCGGTTCCATGGTGCTGGAGATCGAAGGCGCGCCCGCGCTGGAGGTGCTGAGCTCCGTCGCCAACAACTTGGAGGACCAGCCGCTCGTCTTCGTCGCGCTCGCGCCGCCGCTCCAACCCGATGCCGCCCGCCTGGATCCTACGCTGGCGCGGGAGCGCGCCCCCGAGCGGCCGGACGTCTTGCTCCGCGCCGTGCAGGGGGTTGACCCGGTGCGCCGCGGCCTCTTGGTTTCGGACGAGGTGCGCCCCGGTATGCGCATCGCCTTCGCGGTGAGGGACGCCAAGGCGGCTCGCGAAGATCTGCAGTCGGCCGTGCGCGACCTACTGCGCGAGGCGCACGGCGCCGCGCCGCGCTTCGGTATCTACCTCAACTGCGCCGGCCGCGGCTCGAGCCTGTACGGCCAGCGCGACGTGGACCTCAAAATCCTCAAGGCGCGGCTCGGGGAGCTACCGCTCGCGGGCATGCAGTCTTCGTTCGAAGTCTCGGAGGTCGGCGGTAGGCCATCTTTGCAGCTGTACACGGGCGTGCTCGGGCTCTTTACCGCGCCGTCTTGAGCTGACGGAATGGCTCGCCGCGCGGCGTCAGCAAGCCCCGCGCGGGCTTGACGCCTCGATTCCACTGACTTCATCTGCCGTCCGACATGGCGGCACCAGCGGCTCCGGCTGCGCAGGCGGGGACTTCGACTCCAAATCTGGGCCTTCACAAGCCGCGGCAGCGCTTCGGCTTCGCGGACGCGGCGCTGGCGGGCTTCGTGATTTCGATCGTCGGCTTGATGGTCGTCCCGCTGCCCACGTGGCTGCTGGATCTGCTCATCGCCTCGAATTTGGCTTGCTCCGTAGCGGTGCTGCTCGTCGCGCTTTATGTGGGTGAGGCGCTCAAGATCGCAGCCTTCCCTACCCTGCTGCTGATCACGACCCTGTTCCGGCTCGCGCTCAACGTCTCGTCCTCCCGTCTCATCCTCCTGCAGGCAGACGCGGGCGAGGTGATCCGCGCGTTCGGCCAGTTCGTGGTGCGCGGCAACTACGTGGTCGGCGCGGTCATCTTCCTCATCCTCACCATCATCCAGTTCGTCGTCATCGCCAAAGGCAGTGAGCGCGTGGCGGAGGTCGGAGCGCGCTTCACGCTGGACGCGATGCCTGGAAAGCAGATGGCGATCGACGCGGAGCTCCGCTCCGGCAGCATCGACGGCAACGAGGCCCGCCGCCGCCGCCGCTCGCTCCTGCGCGAGAGCCAGTTCTACGGCGCCATGGACGGCGCCATGAAGTTCGTGAAGGGCGACGTCGTCGCCTCGCTCATCATCACGATCATCAACGTCCTCGGCGGCTTGGCGATCGGAGTCGGCCAGCGCGACATGGAGGTGGGCGCCGCGCTCAAGCGCTACGGTCTGCTCACCATCGGGGACGGCCTCGTGACGCAGATCCCCGCGCTGGTGATGGCCACGGCCGCGGGCGTGCTCGTGACCCGCGTGGCGAGCGAAGAGAACGAAACGCCGCTCGGAGCGGAGCTGGCAGGGCAGATCTTCGGCCAGCCGCAAGCTCTGCGAGTGGGCAGCTTCTTCGTGCTGGGGCTGGCCGCGATTCCGGGTCTGCCGGGTCTGCCGTTCCTGGCCATCGGGACGCTGATGTTCGCCGCCTCGCGGGCTCGCCTGAAGAGCCTGCGGACCGAGCGCGAGCGGCAGCAGCCCGACCCTATCCAGCGCCGGCCAGGGCCAGAGGCCCAGCCGCGCTTCGTGCCGCTCGTGGTGCCGTGGGCGGTCGAGGTCTCCAAGGACCTGGAGCCATTCTTGGACGACGACCAGCGCGGCAACGAGGTGCGTCGGCCCGGGCTGCGGGCTGCGCTCGCCGCCGCGCGCGAGCTCATTTTCCGCGACCGCGGCGTACCGCTACCGGCGGGACGAGTCGTGGTGTCGGAGGCGCTCCCGGAGCGTCACGCCGTGCTCGCGCTCCATGAAGTGCCCGCGCTGCTCGTCGTCTTCCCCGAGTCGGTCGGTGAGGAAGACCTGGCCCAGCACCTGCTGCTGGAGCTGCTACCAGCGCTGGACCGGCGCGCGCAGGACTTCCTGGGGCTCTCGGAGGTGCAAGCGCTCTTGGACGAGCTGGAGCAGATTTCCCCCGCCAGCGTACGGCAAGTAGTACCCAAGCCCATCACGCTCATCCAGCTGACGGACATCCTGCGACGCCTGGTCGAAGAGCGAGTCAGCATCCGTGATTTGCGCGCCATTTTGGAGTCCCTGTCGATCGTGGGCGCGGCGGAGAAGGACCCGCTCACCCTCGCCGAGTTCGTGCGCGCGCAGCTGCGCCGGCCCATCACCCATTCGCTGACGCGCGGCGCGCGCGAGCTGCCCGTGCTTCTGCTCGACTCGCACATCGAGGAGACAGTGCGCGGCGCGATCACCCGCACGCCGGCCGGCGCCTACCTGGCGCTCGCGCCAGTGGCGACTCGCGACATCCTCACCGCGGTGAGGCGCGCGATCGGGGATCATGCCGCCGGCCAAACGCCAGTCGTGCTCCTCACCCAGCCGGACATTCGCCGCTTCGTGCGTAAGCTCCTCGAGCCGGAGCTACCGGACGTGCGCGTGCTCAGCTTTGCGGAGCTGCTGCCGGAGGTCGCGGTGAAGCCACTCGGTCGGGCGACGGTCGCCAACCTGTAGTCAGCGCGGGGCCTACACCCGGCGCTGGACGACCATCTTCTTCGGCACCTGGCCGCTTTGCTCCAGCATCTTCTTTGCTTCTTTTTGGAGCAGAGGGTGCGTCTTCTTCATCATGAAGCCGCCCAGCAGGCGCACGTCGATGTTCAAGAGCTTGCGCAGCGCTTTGCGCATTCCGCCCATGTCGCTCTCGTAGGCCGATGCATAGGCCAGCGCGCGGTAGAGCTGCGGGCGGATCTGCTCGAAGGTCGCCTCTTCCGGGTCGAAGAGGCCGAGCGTCTCCGTCGCCTTTTTTGCGTCGCCCGAACGGGCCCAGGCTTCCGCCACGACGGAGGCGAGCATGGCGCGGGTGCGCGCGTCTTGATGACGGCTGAGGTCGATGTTGTCCGCGAGCTGACGCGCTTGAGAGACCTCGCCCTGGGTGAGGTGAATCATCGCGCGCTGACCGCGCGCTTCGTCCGCCACGGGCGCCATGACCTTGCTCAGATCGATGCTCTCCAGCGTAGCGAGCGCCTTCTTCGGGTCGTCTTGCAGCTCGAGCTGGGCGCGGGCGAACACGGCGGCGGTGTCCCCCTTCTTGAAGTCGGTGGAGAGCTTGGCGAGGGCGGCTTTGCGGTCCTCGTCCGTCTCCACGTTGCTGAGGATGCTAGCCACGCCACGCGCGGTCTTCGCCTGGCGCAAAGTCCACACCAGCAGGCCGACGCCGACGAGGGTGAGCAGGGCCGGAACCGCGAGGATGATCTTGTTCCACGGCGACGATAGAAACGCCGCGATGGACCCGAACAGGATCCAAACGCCGAGCGCGATGAGCCCGAGGCGCCCGAGCATCGACTTGAGCTGCCCTCCCGCGAGCGGGTCCGGTATGTCCGCGCGGCGCACGGTGGCCTTGCTCGCGGCTTGCGCGGCTTTGCCGGCGCTCGGCGCGGCGCTCTGGGCTCTCTTCAGCTTGCGGGTCTCTCGTGCCAACCGGGTGTCTCCTACTGCGAGGTTTCTTAGCACCGATCGCGCGGCTACGAGACTCGCGCCGCGCCGCCTGCGGGCGGTAAGAGCGAATCAGGCGGGGCGTCCGGCATCGTTTCGAAACGAAAATGATTGAAAATACTCTGCAGAATCGACAGCACCGGGACGGCCAAGAGCGCGCCCCACAAGCCGAAATAGTGTTCACCGATGATGAGGGCGAGCACGACCAAGACCGGGTGAATTTTGGCCGCGACCCCGATGATCTTCGGGTTCAGGAGGTTGGCCTCGACCTGGTGAATGCCGACAATCCACAGCAAGACCCAGATCGCGGTCCAAAAATCCTGCGTCAAACCGATCAGCACGACCGGTACGCTGCTCAAAATCGACCCGAAGATCGGGACGATGCTCATCACCCCCGAGACAATGGAGAGGATCGGCCAGTACTTGAGGTCGAACATGGCGTAGCCCACCGCGGACAAGACGCCGTTGACCAAGCAGATGAGGAGCTGCCCGCGCACGACGCCGGACAGCCCGCGATCCATGCGCCACAGCAAGCGGTCGAAGCTGATGCGCGAGCGGGCCGGCAGCAGCGACCGGAAGAAACCCAAGATGGTCTCGCGCGTGGCCATGATGTAGCCCGCGACCATCAGCGTCATGAACAGGAGAAAGATGCCGCGCGCCACCGTGCTGATGACGAGCTTTCCGATCGACAAGAGCTCCAGCCCATTGCGCTGAATGTAGCTGACAGCCTCGTTGATGCCGCGTGCGGTCAGGTCACTGACCTTGAACTTCTCGGCCTTGTGCACGGTAGGGCCGACCCGCCAGTGACCGGGGCCCTGCTGCACGACCTCGACTCCGCTCCCGACGCGGAACTCCACACTGCCGTCCGGCTTGTTGGCGATGGTGACGGCGGCGGGGTCTTCTGCCGGCGCTTTGGGCCTCGAACGGTTGCGGAACCCTTCGACCCACTGCTCCAGCTGGGGGCCGTACTGCGCCTGGAGCTTCTCCACCAGGGAGGGTGCCTCGCGCAGGAACTTGGCCGATTCGAATGCGATGCGCGGCGCGATGCTCGCGATCGATAAATAAATACTGCCCAGCGTGATCGCGTACACGATCAGGATCGCTGCGGCTCGCGGAACGCGGAACCTCTCGACCCGCTGCACCAGCGGGGCAAGGACGTACGCGATGATGAGCGCCAGAATGAACGGCAGCAGCACCTCGCGCACGCAGACGAGCAGCGTGACGATTGCCACGCTGCTCACCGCGAGGAACACGACTCGGGGTCGGGTCCAGCCGCCGCTACCGCGGGTAGACGGCGGCTCTCTGACGCTTACGGGAACGGTCACCTAGACTGAAATCCTGCCGACCGTTCCCGCCACGTAACTCACGTATCGTCGTCCGAAGCCGGCGCAGGCGGCGGCACCGAGGGTGCGGCTTCCTTCGTCTTGATCGAGCCGAGCTTGTCCTTGAGCAGATCGCCCAAAGTCGCGCCCTTGCCCGCCGACTCACGCTTGAGCACCTGGACGTGCTCCGCCTTGTCGCTCGTACCGGGGGCACGCATGGTGAGCGTCAAGCGACGATCCATGCTGTCCACGTTCGAGACTTCGGCCTTGACCTTGTCGCCGCGCGAAAGCGTTGCATCGGCCGGAATCTCCCCGTTCGGGATGATGCCTTCGACGCCCTCTTCCAAGCGAACGAACGCGCCGTAGTCCGCCACGGAGATGATCTCCGCCGCTTCCACGACCACGCCGGACTTGTACTTGTCCATGACCGTGGGCCAGGGGTCGTCCCACAGCTGCTTGACGCCTAGGCTGACCTTCTTCTCGTCGTGATTGATCGAGAGGATGATCGCCTCGACGTCGTCGCCCTTGTTGTAGAAGTCGGCCGGGTTGTTGACCTTGACCGTCCAGCTGAGGTCCGTCTTGTGGACCATGCCGTCCACGCCGTCCTCGATGCCGACGAATACGCCGTAATCGGTGAGCGAGCGGACCTTGCCGCCGATCTTGTCGCCGGGCTTGTACTTGTCCGTGAAGAGGCTCCAGGGATCCGGCTCGAGCTGCTTGAGGCCGAGGCTGATGCGCTTGGCGCGCGCGTCCACCTCGAGCACCTGGCACTCGATCTCGTTGCCGATCTCCATGAGCTTGGACGGGTGCTTGACCTTCTTGGTCCAGCTCATCTCGCTCACGTGGATGAGGCCTTCCACGCCCGCTTCCAGCTCCACGAAGGCGCCGTAGTCGGTGAGGCTCATGACCTTGCCGCGGACCCGCTTGCCCAGCGGGTAAGCTTCCTCGACGTGGTTCCACGGATCTTCCTGCGTCTGCTTCAGACCCAGGGAGACGCGCTCGGTCTCGGCGTTGTACTTGAGCACCTTGACGGTGACCTCGTCGCCGACCTTGAACACCTCTCCGGGGTGATTGACGCGGCCCCAGCTCATGTCCGTGATGTGGAGCAAACCATCGATACCGCCGAGGTCGACGAACGCGCCGTACTCGGTGAGGTTCTTAATGGTGCCGGTCACGACCATGCCCTCTTCGAGGGTCTGCAGGGTCTTCGTCTTCAGCTCGTCACGCTCACGCTCGAGCAAGACGCGGCGGCTGAGCACGATGTTGCCGCGCTTCTTGTTGAACTTGATGACCTTGAATTGGTAGGTCTGACCAATCAGCTTCTCCAGATTGCGGATCGGACGGAGATCCACCTGGGAGCCGGGCAAGAACGCCTTCACGCCGCCGCGGATGGTCACGGACAAGCCGCCCTTCACGCGCTGGCTGATGGTGCCTTCGATGATCTCGTCACGCTCGCACGCGCTCGAGATCTCGTCCCACACCTTCATCTTGTCGGCCTTCTCCTTGGACAAGGAGATCAGGCCGTCGTCACTCTCACGGCTCTCGATGAAGACGTCGACTCGGTCGCCGGCCTTGACGTTGAAGGCTCCGACGGCGTCGACGAACTCGCTCTTCGAGATCACGCCTTCGCTCTTGCCGCCGATGTCGACGACAACGCTGTCGCGGTTCACTTGCACGACCAAGCCGCTGACGATTTCCCCTTCGCCGCCCATTTGGCCGTTCGGGGTTGCAGCTTGCGTGGCTTCGAACATGGCGGCGAAACCGGCGAGGTCCGCGCTCGTGTTCTGGTTGGTGGTTTGAGTATCAGTCATTATTGGTAACAGTGCCTCCTTGCGTCCCGCAGACTGTGGGTAGCGCCACTGGCCGAGCCAGAGGGCGGACACACGCCTCGCGACGGACGGGCTCTGGTAGCGCACGGAGCCGCAGTCGTCAAACGTCAAAAGTCGCGGGTTTCCGTGTCGTACGGCGTCGCGAGGACGGCGCCCCCCCGACTATGACTTCGAGATCACGGGTACTTGGCCGAAATGCGCTGGGCGAGCGTGGCGGCTTCTCGGCTCAGCTCCGCCGGTTCCGGCGCGACCCCGCGCACCGATGGCCCGGAAAAACCCAAGCGATCTCCAATATCCGGCGTGCCAAGCACGTCTTTCACGAGCTCGGCGCGGCTCGCGATGACGACGGCCCCCTCCGGCGTGCTGGCGACGATCCCGCCGTCACCCCAGGAGCAGCCATCGCTGCCTACCCTGGGCGCGGAGGGAATCCCGTCCTCGGCGAGCACCGCGCACACGGCCTGAGCTGGGGGTAGGCCAGTCCCGGCCTGCCGCTGCAGGCCAAACACCAGCACGAAGTCGAAAGGGTCCGGACCGGCCCCGAACGCCAGTTCCTTCACGACCGCAGACGCCGAGACTCCCAGCTTCTTTTCCAAAGCCGGGAGGCGCACGTGGCGAGGGTCCAGCGAGCGCAACAGCGGAGCCAGCGCGGGAGCGCGCTGCGGGTCGGTCAAATCCACCCGGGCGCGGTAGCGCATCGTCTGCGGGACATGCGCCAGCGCCAGCGGCCGGTACCCGCCGTAGTTGAAGTAGACGTAGCGACCGGCCACGAACGCCACCGCGGCTAGGCCGAGCGCCACCGCGACCAACCCGCGAAAGGAGGTGCGCCAGGCAGGACGATCGACCACGGCTGCGCTCATTGCGGGCGGACGCTACCACGGGCTCGAGGCGCCGCCAGGGCCTCCTGCCCCGCGGCGTGGTGGCGCAGGTTCCTACACTAGCGAGCGCGGAGGGCGATCGGTCACTCTCCGACCATGCAGACCGGCGTGCTCATCGACGCGATCGTGAGGCAGACGACGATTCTGCTCGCCCAGCTAGCGACGAGCGGCGGTGGCCGCACGCAGCTCGCGCACACCGCCAATCAGGTCTTCTTGGACCTCGTGGCCGCGCTCAAAGAGCAGGGGCTGGGCAACAAGGTCATCGCGGACATGTTCGGGATGGCCCTCCGCACTTATCAAACCAAGCTGCAGCGCCTGTCCGAGAGCCGCACGGACCGGGGGCGCAGCCTTTGGGAAGCGCTGTTCACGTTCGTGCAGGAGCGCGGCCGCGACGCCCCCGTCGCGCGGACCGACATCCTGCAGCGGTTCCGGCACGACGACCCGCTCTCGGTTGGAGGGGTGCTGCGAGACTTGGTCGACTCCGGCTTGCTGTACCGCTCTGGTCGAGGTGACTTCGCTTGTTATGGCGTGGCGCAGCCGTCCTCGAGCCCTCACGGCAACCCCGACGAGCGCGTGCAGGGCTTCGTGTGGCTGTGCGTCCATCGCCTGGCGCCGGCCACCGCCGAGCAAGTCACGGAGGCGTTGTCCCTGGAGCGCGCGCTCGTCGACAGGGCCTTGAGCGCGCTGCTGGCGGACGGACGAATTCGCCCAAGCGAGCGCCTCGTCGCGGCGTTCGAGTCCGACTCCTGCGTGCTGCCACTCGGCTCCGAGCAGGGCTGGGAGGTGGCGCTGTTCGACCATTACCAGGCGATGGTCGCGGCCGTGTGCAGCAAGCTCGCGCTCGGCAAGCGCGCCGCGACGGCTCGCGACTTGATCGGCGGCAGCACTTTCAGCTTCGATGTTTGGAAGCAGCACCCCCACTACGACGAAGTGGTCGGATTCTTGGGGCGCTTCCGCGCGGAGGGGACCGCACTGCGCAAGAAGGTGAGCGCGTACAACGACTCGGCCGCGGCCCCCGCCGGGGCGGAGCAACGAGTCGTGATCTACGCCGGGCAAAATGTGCTGGGTATTGACGACGAACGTGAGGAGGAAGCATGAGGAACGTAACACGCGGGCTGTGGGCGTTGATGTTGGGCTCGACGCTGTCGCTGACAGCCGGAGGCTGCGGCAAACTGGACTCGGGAGGTGAAGGAAGCGAGACGCACTGGCTCCTGACGTGTGACTCGGATGAAGACTGCGGCGTCGGACAATGCCTGTGCGGCGTCTGCACCCTGCCCTGCGCGAGCCTGCGCGACTGCCCTGCCCCCCTCGATCAATGCGCGACGAGCACGCCCGGGGGAGATGTATGTGGGCAAGCACTGTGCGGCAGCAGCGAGGCCAAAACGTCCACGCAAGCGCTGTCCGTCGGGGAACCCTACCCCACTCACCGTTACCCGACGTGCGAGCATGGCCGGCAAACCTCGCTGACGAACATCGACGTTGGCTTCAGGAAAGACGGCCCGCCACCGTGGGACCCGGCAAGGGTCGTCGTTCCGGACCATCCGAGCGGCTTCCTGCTCTTCGGTGGTGAGACAGGGATGTTCTACCGGGTCGCAAGCAACGGCGACTTCGTGCGCGAGCTCGCACCGCCGACACCAGGCCGACCCGATCTCCGATTCGACGACGCCGAGGCGCTGGATGACGGCTCTGTCCTCCTCTCCGGCCGCGAGCATGACGCCGCTTGGGTCGGCAAAGTCGATGCTTCGTGGCACCTGCTTTGGGAGCGCAAGATCGAAACTCCGACCGCGATCGAAACGCAGGTTGCGGCGCTACCTGACGGCGGTGCCGCGGTGCTGACCTTCACTGGGACTCGCGAGGTAGCGGACGACCACGATGTTTGGGAGGCCACGGACATTCACTGGGCGCGCATCTCGAGCGCAGAGGAGACGCTCTGGCAGCAGCAGGCCCCCATGCGGGCCCTCGGCAGCTCACTTCCGAGGGCGCTGGCGGTCTCGGGCGTCCTGATCAACATCGGAGTGCCCCAAGCGGACGGATTTTACCTGAGCACGCTGAGTCTGGATGGCCGCGAGCTATCTCGGCTGACTGCCGCGCCGGGGACGCAGCTCAGCGCCATCAAGGCCCTGCCGAATGACGAGCTGGCGGTGCTTCGCCAAGACGGGTTGCTGTTGCTGGACGAGATGGCGCATGTCGTCTTGGAGCAGTCCCTGAGTGACGAGCTCTTCATCGGCTCGGATCTCGGCTTCGACGCAGCTCGGAACGAGCTGCTCGTCGTCGGGGAGACCGCGGACGTCGGCAATGGGGGCTTCATCGGCGCCGTGGACATGACAGGGCGTGCCGTGTGGCGCATGCGACGCGAACCTTGGCCGCCAGGACCCAACGACTTGTCGGAGGCGAATCGCTACGGCGGAGCGCTCGACTCGGTCGCGGTGGATCGCGACGGGAATGCGGTCGCAATGGGGGCTTTCCCGAGCCTTTGGCTCAGCATGACGTGGGTGGGTGCGGAAGCGTGCGGTGGCTAGGCGCGGTTGGGGTGCGCTTAGCCACCGCTGGCGCGCGGGAGGAGCGATGCCAGCTCCTCGCGGCGGAGCCGCAACGTGAGCGAGACGCGGCTCTCCACCGCGCGCAGCTCCGTCCGGCCCGCTTGGTCGCGGTCTCCTAGCGCGGCTTGCACGACCGCGCGCCCGGCGGTGACCAGCTGCTCGGCGTGCTCGGGCGAAGACGTTTGCAGTGAGGCTCGGAGGGACGCCATGTCCGACTCCAGGTCGACGACTAGCTCGAGCGACTTGGAATCTTCCAGGAGCTCGCGCAAGGTTCCGCTGACCAACTTACCGAGCAAGCGGGGTCGAGCCGCCACGGAGAGCGCGCCTTCTTCTGGCGCGGACAGCGAACGGGGCTCCCCGAGCCGCTCCAGCGACCGCTCCACCGCGTCCAGCTCGGCCTCGGATACGAACGCGAGCACGCGGTCGCCTGCCGCGTAGAGCCGCGCGGAGGCCGAGCGCGCGAGCGGCTTGCCCTTCTGCCGGTCCCAGTAGCGAACGTCGGCTCCCAGATCCACCCCACCCGAAAAGCCGGTGGGAGCCTTGGTGATGGGCGTGAAGCGACCTTGCAGGGCGAGCACGCGATCCAGCGGCATGAAGCGCGCGCTGGGCCGGTAACCCAGGTACACCACGTCGGCCGCGAGCAGCGACTCCACGAGCAGCTCTTCTGGCTCCTCGCCATCGACACTGCCGCGCTTCAGTACCTCGCGGGAGAGCAGCTGGGGGGTGAGGCTGCCGAGCGCCGCCTTCATCTTTGCCATGTCCAGCCGCGCGATCACGTCCAGATCAGGGGGTATCAGCTCGGCTGCCGCCATCACGCGCGGGGCGGCCGGAGGCGGCGGCAAGCGGCGGGGACCGCACGCCGCGCTCAGCGCAGCAAGGCCGAGGAGCAGCTCGCGTCGGCGCATCCGCCCGCTACCGCTACGGAGTCGGCGCGAGCTTGCGCTCCACGCTCTTGACCGAAGCCACGATCTGCTCGACCACTTGCTCGATGGAGAGGCTCGAGCTGTCCACCAGGAGCGCGTCTTCGGCTTGGCGAAGCGGCGCCACCGGGCGCGTGCTGTCGCGGCGATCGCGCTCCGTGACCTCACTGAGCACCTCTGCCAACGTGGGCGGGGTGCCGCGGGCCGCTAGCTCGTCACGCCGCCGCTGGGCGCGCACGTCCACGCTGGCGGTCAGGTAGAACTTGGCTTCTGCGTCGGGGAATACGACCGTGCCGATGTCCCGCCCCTCCAGCACGACGCCGCCTTCCCTGCCCTGGGCGCGCTGCAAATCCAACAGGGCGTCGCGTACCCCCGGGAACGCGGAAACTTTACTGGCGCCTTGCCCGACGCCTTGCGCGCGGATCGAAAGCGATACGTCTTGCCCGCGTAGCAGCACTTGGCTCGCGCCGTCCGCGCCGCGCCGCAGCTGCACCGCGTTCTCCGCGACCAGCGCGTCCGCCAGCGCCGTGACGCGCGTTTCGTCCTCGGCCGAGACGCCCGCGCGCTCGGCCGCAAGCGCCACCACGCGGTACAGCGCGCCCGTGTCCACGATCAGGTAGCCGAGCCGCTCCGCGACTTTTCGGGTGACCGTGCTCTTGCCCGCGCCGGCGGGACCATCGATGGCAACGACCGGTTTTCTCCTGCGCGGGGCGTTCACTGCTGGACCTCGATTTCCGCGCCCAGCGCCCGCAAGGTCCCGACGAAGCGCGGGAAGCTCACGGCGATGGGGTCCGCGTCATCAATCACGCTTTCCCCGTCGGCCGCAAGCGCGAGCAGCGCCGCGGCCATGGCGATGCGGTGATCGCCGCCGGAGCTCAGCCGCGCCGCCTTGAGCGGGCGCTCCGGGTCGCCCTCGATCACGAGGCCGTCCGGCTTGTCCGCGACCGGCACGCCGAAGGCCCGCAAGACCCGGCCCAGCGCGTGGAGCCGATCCGACCCCTCGTCCCGCAGCTCCGCGACGTCCGAAATCTCGGTCGTGCCCCGCGCTCGCGCCGCGAGCACACAGGCGACGGGGATCTCGTCGATTCCGCGTAGCGCCAGCTCGCCAGAGATGCGAATGCCGCGGAGGGGCGCGCTCACCGAGCTCACCTCCCCGTACGGCTCGCCCAGCGAATCACCCGTCGGAGTGATACCGGTGCGCCCACCGAAGAGCCGAATCATGTCCAGGATGCCGGCGCGCGTCGGGTTCAGGCCCGTGCGGCGAGTGCTCACGCTGCTACCGGGCACGAGCTGCGCCGCCGCGAGCACGAAGGCGGCCGCCGAGATGTCACCAGGAATGTCGGCCACGAACCCGCGAATCGCGAGCGGGTCCGCAGGCGGGTGGAGGCTTACCGCGGAGCCCACCGCTTGCACCGGCAAGCCGAGGGCGCTCAGCATGCGCTCCGTGTGGTCCCGTGAGAGGACCGGCTCGTGAATCAAGGTGGGGCCGGAAGCGAACAGCCCGGAAAGCAGCAACGCGCCCTTGGCGTGATCGTTAGGGCGGCTCAGCACGTAGTCGAGCGGCGCGAGCCGCTCCGTCGTGAGCGGACCGATGACGAGCGGCAGGCACACCTCCGTCGGATCCTCCGGGTGCGTGGTACCGACGATTTGCGCTCCGCGCTTGCCGAGCGGCTCTGTCACCGAGCGCATGCGGCGACGTTGATTGCTGCCGCTCCCGACCAGCTTGCTCGAAAAAGGCTGCCCCGCGAGCACCCCCGTCAGCAGGCGCGCGGTCGCCGGCGAATGACCGCAGTCCAGCGGGGCCTTCGGCTCCGTGAGGCCGCGCAAGCCGCCGCCCCGGATGCTGAGCGTCCCCTTCTGGTCGTCTTCGTAACGGACGCCCAGCGCCGCGAGAGCGGCGAGCATGCCGAGGTTGTCGCTGCCGTAGGCGAAGCCGCGGAGCTCGCAGGGCCCGTTGGAGAGCGCCGCTAGAATGAGCGCGCGGTGCGTGATGCTCCGATCGCTGGGGACGGGCACACTACCGCGGAGCGGCTTCTTCGCGGGCTGGACGATCAGGCGTGACGGCATGCGGGAGCGCTATTCATTGTGACACGGGCGGAGGCGATGCTTTGGGGAGCGCGCCGATCAAGTCGTCTAGCCGGGCCAGCAGGGCGGAGAATGCGACCGCGTCGATACCGGCGACGAAATGGCCCTCCTTGCCGGCCGCTTCCGCTTCCAGCTTGCGAACCGGTTGCGGGATCCCCAGCAGGGCCAAAAAAGGCGTGTAAGTAGCCAACATCGCCTTGGTTTCTTCGACCTTGCCCGCGCCGACCTTCGCCGCGGTCTCGTCCGGGTACACGAGGGTGCCGGCGAGGTTTACGCCCGGCGAGGCAAAGTTGCCGACCACCGACAGCGTCTCCACGCCGTCCAGAAAAGGCAGGCGGCTCCGGAGCGCGTTGGGCACGGGATTCTCCTTCAAATTCGAGCCGAACGCGAAGGGCACGTTTTGCTGCGCGAGCACCTTGTTCGCCCAGGGCAGTAGCTCACGCTTGGCCGAGCCGTCCTTGATCCGATCCAGGGAGCGGCGAATGCCAGTCTGGTTGCCGAACAGCGCCGTCCTCGTCGTCAAGATGGTGAATCCGACACTTTCCGCGGTGTACAGGGAGCGACCGGCGTATGTCGTCTTCGTGACCGGCACCCCCTGTGGCGTTTTTTGGATGCCGTCCGCGGCGGCCTCGATCTTCTGCGGATCGAAGGTGCCGAGCGCGACGCCCGCTACGTCCGCCCCCTGCATCGAGTAGACGCCGAAGTACGCCTTCTTCAGGTCGCGCTTGGGGTCGTAGCCGGCGGCTTCCGGCACGGGGGCGCGGCGCTTGGCCACCTCCAGCAGCTTGTCGCCGAACTGGGAAGCGAACAGCGCCTCCGTATCCAGCACTCCGACCGTGATGGCGCCGCCGGGCAAGAGCGAAAGCGGGTCCGAGTCGATCTCCACGGCCGTCTTCTCCTTCCCCTGAGCGGTGTGGACGATGACGTCTTCTTTCTTCGCGCAACCAATGAGGCTCACGCCGAGCGAGACGAGCACGCCGAGCACCGCCCGGCGCATCACGAAAGCACCTCCGTGAGCGCGTTCAGGAAGCGATCGTTTTCGCGCTCCGTGCCGAGCGTCACCCGCAGTGAAGTGGGCAAGCTCGCGAAGGGGCGCACGATGACCCCCTTCTTCAGTAGCGCGTCGTAAACTGGCCGGGCCGGGCGCTGCAAATCCACCAAGACGAAATTGGCTTGGCTGGGCGCGACGGTCAGCCCCAGCCCGCGAAGAGCAGCGCTCACCCGCGCTCGTTCCCGTGCGTTCAGCTCGCGCGCACTTTGTACGTGCGCTTGGTCGTCCAGCGCGGCCGTCGCGGCGGCTTGGGCCAGGGTGCTCACGTTGAAGGGCGCGCGAACGCGGTTCATGTAGTCGATGAGCTGCTTGGGGCCCACCGCGTAGCCCACTCGGAACGCCGCGAGGCCGTAAATCTTGGAGAAAGTGCGGAGCACCAAGAGTCGCTCGCGGAGGCCCCGCAGCTCCAAGCTATCCGGATAATCGGGAGCGTCCGCGTACTCCAAGTACGCTTCGTCCATGACGATGATCACCTCCGGCGGCACCTCGCGCAGGAGCTTTTCCACCGCGGCCCGGCCCACGTGGGTGCCGGTCGGATTGTTCGGGTTCGCGACGAACATCAGCCGCGTCTGCGGAGTGACGGCCGCCGCCATCGCGGGCAAGTCGTGCCTCAGCTCGGCCGTGAGCGGCACGGCGGTGAACGGAACGCCGCAAGTCAGCGCCGCGATGCGGTACACCACGAAGGCCGGATCCGCGAACACGATATGGCTGTCACGCGTGCAGAAGACGCGCACGGCCAGATCCAGCAGCTCGTTCGAGCCCGCGCCGAGCAGGACTTCTTCCATGCTCACGCCGTGCTTGGCCGCGAGCTTGGCGCGCAAACCGTAAGCGGCGCCATCGGGGTAACGGTGCGAATCGGCGACGACGCGCGCAGCCGCCTCCAGCGCGCGAGGGCTGGGACCGAGCGGGTTCTCGTTGGAAGCGAGCTTCACCGCGTCCGTGATGCCCAGCTCGCGAGCCAGCTCTTCTATCGGCTTGCCCCCTTCGTACGGAGCCAGCCCTTCGATTGTCGGGATCACCAAAGCCATGCGCGCCCGAGCCTAGTGCACGGCGTAGGTACGCGCACTACATCAATGACCAAGCGGTGAGGCTCGCTGGCTCAGGCTTCTTGGGGGAAAGAGCCGAGCACTCGCAGGTACCGCGTGCTTTTCTTGACCGCCTCGAGCGCAGTGATCACGCCACGGTCCGTCGCGTGGCCGCCAATCTCGACGTAAAACACGTAGTCCCATGGCTCGCGGCCGGCCGGGCGCGAATGAAGACGGCGCAGGTTGATGCCCCTCTCCGCGAAGTGGCGGAGGATGTCGAACAACGAGCCCGGCTTGTCGTCGATGCTGAACAGCAAGCAGGTCGCGTCCGCTCCCGAACGGCTGGCTGGGCGCGGCGCTGCGATGGCGTAGCGCATCTTCGTATCCGCCGCGTCGCCGACGTTTTGGCGCAGCAGCTCTAGCGCGTGCTCGCGACCGGTGGGCTCCGGCAAGATGGCCGCGCTCGTCGCGTCCTCTTGCGCCAGCTCCGCCGCGACCTTCATGGAGCGCACGTCGATCACGGAGACTCGCGGGAGCTCCGCGTCCAGAAAGCGCTGACACGCGGCGTGACCGGCCGGGGTCGTGTACACCTTCTCGATGTCGGCGAGAGCGCCAGCGCGGCCCATCAGCTCGAAGGTGACGGGTAAGGTGCGAGCGCCGACGATGACCAGCTCCGTATCGGTCAGCGCGGTGATGGACGTCTGCACCAGGCCGTCCGAAGACGATTCGAAGGGAAATACCGCGCAAGCCGCGCGGCCACGCGCCACCTCTTCCAGCGCGCTCTCTACCGTGGCGGATTCGATGAACGCGCCGCCCGCGCCAAAGTGAGCCCGGCTCAGCACGTGACAAAACCCGCCCTCCGGACCGAGGTACGCGACTCGCGGTGCCTGCTCGATGGCGCGACCGGCAGCGCGGATGGCGCCGAAGATGGCGCTGAGCGCGTCCGGCGGTAGGTCGCCGCTAGCGTGCGTGGCGAGCGCGGCCAGCGCGTCGCGATCCGTAGAGTCCGCCGATGGCTCGCTCTCGGAGCGCGTACGGATTTCTTTGGAGGCACGCGCGCGCGCCTCCAGCCGCTCCAAGACCTCGCGATCCAGCCGCGCGATCTCCGTGCGGAGCTCCGGCGTGCTGCGTCGCGAGTCAGCGCTCATCAGGTGCTCGATGCTCCGGTGCTGGACGAGCCGGTGCTGGGCGTGGTGCTCGGGGTGCTGCTGCTCGTGCTCGCGCTCTCCGTCTTGGGCGCCGAGCTCTCGGTGCTGGCGGAGCTCGTCGGCTCTGCCTTCTTCGCGCCGCCGCCAGAGCTGCTGTAGAGGTCAGCGTACCAGCCGCCGCCCTTGAGGATGAAGCCGGCGCCGCCCGACACTTGGCGTTTGGCGGTCGCCTCATGGCACTTGGGGCATTCGGTGAGGGGCGCGGCGCTGATCGATTGCTCCGCCTCCCAGGCGTTGCCACAAGCGGTGCAGGCGTATTCGTAAGTCATCGCTACGTTTTGAAATGATTCCGGGGCGCCCCGTTGTCAACGGCTACCTGGCACGTCCCCTCGCGGTCCGAACGTCGGCGGGGGGCGCTCACGGCTACAGCCACCTCCTCAAGGTCGCTGCGTCACCCACGACCCGTTGGGGTACCGGGCCGCGCGCTCACCTATTTAAGCGCCCCCTTCCTGCGCCTTTGACGAGCCCGCCCACCCCCATGTATAGGGCTGAACGGATCACCACTGCCCAAAAGGTAGTGGTTCGCTCGAATCTGCGGGAAAGTTGACGATCGCCCTTGTGCGCGTCCGTTCAGGAGCGTAGATACTGTGATGCGACGTGACGATACATGTAGTGACGTACGTTGCCACGGCATCCAAGCCGGTCGGTGCGCCGACCAGCTTGCGGTACCATAGACCAACTTCCGAGTCGCCGAGGACAGGCTGAAATGCACATCAAGAAGCTCGAGATCACGGGATTCAAGTCCTTCGTGGACCGTTCCGTCATCCACTTCGACCACGACATCGTCGGCATCGTCGGGCCCAACGGCTGCGGCAAGTCGAACATCGTGGACGCCATCCGTTGGACGCTGGGCGAGCAGAGCGCGAAGCACTTGCGCGGCCGCGCCATGGAAGACGTCATCTTCAACGGCTCGGAGTCGCGGGGTCCGAACGGGATGGCGGAGGTCACCCTCACCTTCGACAACACGAACCCCGAGTACGCGGAGAGCCTGCCCCCCGAGTACAAGGACTACCCGGAGATCGCGGTCACGCGCCGTCTGTTCCGTGACGGCACCAGTGAGTACCTGCTGAACAAGACCCAGGTACGCCTCCGGGACGTGACCGAGCTCTTCCTCGGTACCGGCGTCGGCACCAAGGCGTATTCGATCGTCGAGCAGGGCCGCATCGGGCAGATCGTGAGCTCGCGCCCGGAGGACCGCCGCCTCTTCATCGAAGAGGCCGCCGGCATCACCAAGTACAAGCAGCGGCGCAAGCAGGCCGAGCGGAAGATGGATCTCACGCGGCAGAACCTGCTGCGCATCAACGACATCGTCTCCGAGATCGACCGTTCGCGCGCCTCCCTCAAGCGTCAGGTGGCCAAAGCCGAGCGCTTCATCGAGTACCGCAAAGAGCTCGACGATCTGTCGTTGCACGACGCTTCGCACCGCCTGCTGGAGCTCATCGTTACGGAGCGCGTCGAGACGGAGGGCCTCGCGGAAGCCAGCGAAAAAGCCGGGTCTTCGCGCACTGCGCTGCGCGAGCGCGAGAGCGAGATCGAGGTCGTTCGCGAGCAAGCGGGGGCGACGGAGGCGAGGACGGACGAGGCCTCGCGTCGCGCCTTCGAGGCCGACAACGAGGTGAGCACGCTCCACGCCGAAATCGAGCGTTCGCGCGACCGGCTCACCCACTTGGGCGATCGCATCGCAAGCGGGCGAACCGAGCTGGAGGACATCCACACCCGCGTCGCTGGCTTGAAGAACGAGCAGGCGGACTTCAACGCCCGCATCGACGATCTTTCCCAAGACGAACGCGCACGTGAGGCGGACGCGCTGGCGGAGACCGAGGCGCTCGCGGAGCTGCAAGGCGAAGAAGCCCGCGCCAGCGACGAGGTGATGCAGCTGCGCCGCAAGACGGGAGAGCTCACCGCCCTCGCCGCCGGCGCCGAGGCTCGCATCGATGGCGTTGCCCAGCGAGTGGCCGAAGGCCGCACCCGCCGCGACAAGATGTCCAGCGAGCGCGACCAGCTCACCGCGGAGCTCGCCGACCACGTGGCGCGTAAGCTCGCGCTAACGCAGAGCGTCCAGGAGTTCGCCGACGGCAAGAAGCTGAGCGCGGACGAGAAGGCTCACCTCGAAAAGGAGCTCGAGGGGCTGCGGGCCGGCGTGCTGGACAGCGAGCGCACGGTGGACAGCGCGAAGAACGAGCTTTCCATCAAGCGCAACCGCCTGCGCGCGCTGGAAGACCTACACCGAAGGCTTGAAGGCGTCGGCGCCGGGGCACGCGCTCTGCTCGGCAAGGGCGACGCGCGCGTCCTGGGCTTGGTCGCGGACCGGCTGGAAGCGCCGGAGTCGCTCACGCTCGCGGTCGCGGGCCTACTGGGCCGCACGCTGCAGGCGGTCGTGGTCAGCGAGACGAGCGCCGGGCTCGAGCTGCTGGCAGAGCTGCAAAAGGCATCACGCGGCCGCGCGGACGTCGTCGGCCTCTCACCGCCGTTCGTGCGTCGGGAGCCGAAGGTGGTGTCGGACTCGCGCGTGCTCGGTCGCATCGCGGACGAGCTGAAGTTCGCCGAGGGCGACGAGTCCCTGCGCGCTCTGGTCGGCGACGCAGTTTACGTGCAAAGCGCGGTGGATGCGGCGGAGGTCGCCCGAGCGGAGGGCGTCATCGCGGTCGCGCTGGACGGAACGGTGGCGCGCCCGGACGGCACCATCAGCGGCGGCAGCGGCGACGACGTCGCCAGCGGCATGATCGAGCAGAAGCGCGAGATGCAGCAGCTGCGCAGCGACGTAACGCGGCTGGAAGCGGAGCACGCCCGCGTGCAAGCCGACTACACCGCGCTCCGCGCCCGGCTGACCGAGGTCGGTACCGCCCTCGAGCACGCGCGCGAACAGGCGCACGTCGGCGAGGTGGCGCACATCACGGCCGAGAAGGACCTCGCCCGCGCCGTCAACGAAATCGAACGCGCCGAGTCGCGCATCGCCAAGCTCGGCACGGAGCTGACGGACACGGACGCCGCGCTCGAACAGGCCGCGATCCAAGAGGGTGAATCGCGCGCCCAACTGGACGCCCTGCGAACCGAGCTCGACAAGCTCAACAGCGAGCTCGCTCGCGCCGAGAGCACCGCCGCGGCCTGGCGTGAGCGCGTAGCCACTCAGCTCTCGCTCGTGACAGAGCGCAAGGTGCGCCTGGCGCAGGTCAAAGAGCAGGTGGAAGCCGCCCGCGCCGCCCTCGAGCGCGTCGCCACCTCGCTCGTCGAGCTCGAGGCGCGCGCCGCCAGGTTGGACGAAGAGCTGGACGAAGCGTCCGTCGCCTTCGGCGAGACCGCCGCTCGCGTCGTGATCGCGCGCGAGCGACGGATCGACGCGACCGAGGCCGCCAAGCTGGCTCACGCGGAGCTCAGCGAAGCCCGCGCCTTGCTGGAGCAGGTGCGCGGTAGCCTCGCCGGCCAAGAGTCGGAGCTCAAGGCGCTGCGTGACGCGCTAGAGACGCTGGACGAAGCGGTGCGGAAGCACGAAATGGCCGCGCAGCGCATCGGCCTGGAGCGCGAGCACTTGCTCACCAAGGTGCGCGAGCGGTTCCGCGGGCTGGACCTTCGGCGCGTCGTGGGCGACTACCACATGCGCATGCCGCCGGACGCCGAGCAGCGCCGCCGCATCGACGAGCTCACCCAGCTCATCGACCGCATGGGCCCCGTGAACCTGGACGCGAAGGCCGAGCACGACGACGCCGAGCGCCGCTTCAAGGAGCTCAACGACCAAAAGGTGGACATCGAGAAGGCGCTGGTCGAGCTCGAGCACGCAATCAAGCACATGAACAAGGAGTCTCGCCGTCGCTTCAAGGAGACGTTCGAGGCCGTCAACGACTTGTTCAAAAAGACGTTCTACAAGATGTTCCGCGGCGGCAAGGCCGAGCTCACCCTCACGGATCCGGACGACCTGCTGGGCAGCGGCGTGGAGATCATGGCCCAGCCGCCTGGTAAGAAGCTCGGCAACATCGAGCTGATGAGCGGCGGCGAAAAGGCGCTCACCGCCGTGTCGCTGATCTTCGCCATCTTCCAGCATCGCCCCTCGCCCTTCTGCATCTTGGACGAAGTCGACGCCCCCTTGGATGAAGCGAACGTCACGCGCTACAACGAGGCGATCCGCTCCATGACCCACAGCTCGCAGTTCATCTTGATCACCCACATCAAGAAGACCATGCAAAGCGTGGACGTCCTGTACGGCGTCACCATGGGTGAGCCGGGCGTCTCTCGCGTCGTCAGCGTCAAGGTCAACGAGAACAGCCAGGCGCGTAGCGACGCTCGTTCGGCGCTCGGGCCGCGCGATACGGAGAAGCCCGCCTCTGGCGAGGGTGAATCGTCTACTGCCGTCGCCTGAGCGACGGCAGCCCGCGGAGCCGTCGCCTCGGGCGCGGCTCCGCTAGGGCTGAGCTATGGTGTCGAACTCGGCGATAACGCTGGGCTCACCAGCGCGGTAACCGATGATTCGTGAGTGAATGACGCCTACGGCAGCGGCGATTCGGGCCAGAGGCGCCTCGCAGACGGCATACACCGTGCCGTCGAGCGGGTCCCAGCCGATGTCACGGAAGATCTTGAGGTGCTCGCCGTCGGGCTTCTCGATGATGACGTCTACCGAGTCGTAGCCACGCACGTCGATGGGTACGTGCGTGACGACGAGCTCCGCGTCGTCTTCGATCTTGGGATACGTCGCGACGCGGGCGCGCTTGGGCTCGATGACCTGGACCCGCAGTCCGGAGGCGATCAGCTCGTCCACCTGGGCGCGGCTGCTGCCCACGTCCAACCCACCGCGCGGCGCGAGGTGGCGCAAGATCCGGCTCATCTTGTCCAAGAACGTCGCTTCTTGCGCCGTGCCGGCACCGGCGGCGAGGAACAGCTCCTCTTCGAACGCCGCCGCTTCGTCATCCGCCATGTGCCCGCTTTGATAGGCATCTAGCGCTTCGAACGGAGCTCGCTCGGTGGTCACGCTGCCTCCCACGACATGCGCTTGGCCATGCACTCACGCAGACTGGTGAGGGTGCGGTGGCGCATCACACGCGCGTTTTGGGGCGTGATGTCCAGCGCGGCCGCGACCGCTTCGTGATCGCGCGCTTCCACGAAGCCGAGCCGAATCACCTCGCGCGCCCGGCGAGAGAGCTGACTCACGCAATCTTCCAGATGCGCGATCTCGTACGGCTCCGTCTCCACTGCCGGCACGGATACGCTCTCTAGAACCGCCCCGTAAGTCTGCCAGAGCGCTTCGCGTCGCTCGCGTTGGCGCGCCCGGTCGAACGCGAGGTTGCGGCAGATGCCCAGCACGAAGCCGCCGACCCGCTCGCCCTGCTCCACCCGCCCCGCGCGCACTGCCTCCACGAGTAAGAGCAGCACGTCCTGCGTGAACTCCTCGATGGCGTCGATACCGCGCAAACGTCGCCGCGCGAAGACGCGCACGGCGGGGGCGAAGCGTTGGCACAGCGCTTCTTCGGCCAGGCGCTCGCCCGCGCGAGCCTTGGCCACGAGGTCAGCAGGAGTGTCAGCGACTAGCGACGCCACCCCCGGAGAATAACAAATCATTCACTTGCTCCACAGGGCTGACTCGGCCCCCGGCCCCAAAATAATTTCGACATCGAGCTGTAACACTTTCCTGGGGAGCTCCACTTCAGGGGTCAAGCTATGCAGAAGTCATCTTGGAAGCGGAGGCTCGGTCGGGTCGGTATCGGAGCCGCGGCGGTAATTACGGCCCTCGGCGTGTTCACGTACGAGCGCGCAACTCGCAAGCTCGAAGCTCCCTACCCCGCTATCGTCGCTAGTAAAGATCTGGCGGTCATCGAGCGCGGGCGGTACCTCGTGGAGGGCGCGGCTCACTGCGGCGAGTGTCACGGGGCCGAGGAGCCGCCAGGACCTTCACGCCTGGGGCGGCCCATGAGCGGCGGCATGGAATTTCAGTTGCCCGTCGGCACCTTCCGCGTGCCCAACATCACCACCGACGAGCAAACGGGTATCGGCCGGCTCAAGGACGAAGAAATCGCGCGCT
Organism: Myxococcales bacterium; assembly: GCA_004193285.1. Classification (GTDB taxonomy): domain Bacteria; phylum Myxococcota_A; class Polyangia; order Polyangiales; family Polyangiaceae; genus PMG-095. The sequence goes on from SECP01000017.1 coordinate 24,158, forward strand.
TCATCCGCTACGGGGTGAAGCCCAATGGGCAAGCGGCGCTGCCGTTCATGCCCTATGCGGACCTTTCGGACGATGATTTGACGGCCATCATCTCTTACCTGCGCGCGCAGAAACCGGTCAAACACGCGGTGCCCGAGCACGAGGTGAACCCGCTTGGGCGCATCGTCCAGGCCTATGTGTTGGAGCCGAAGGGGCCGAGGCGCACGCCGCCCAAGAGCTTCCCTCCCGCCGCAACCGCAGAGTATGGCGAGTACATTGCGCATAGCATCGGCAACTGCGTGATGTGCCACACCAAGGTGGATCTGCGCACGGGCGCGTTCGCGGGGCCGCTCTTCGGCGGAGGCGCCGAGCACGAAGCGGTGAAGAACCCCAGCAAGAAATTCGTGTCGCCGAACCTCACTCCGGACCCGCGCTGGGGCTGGCTGCAAGGCTGGTCGGAAGACGCCTTCGTGCAGCGCTTTCACGCCGGCCGCGTCCACGCGGATTCGCCGATGCCGTGGGAGTCCTTCCAAGGCATGACCACCGACGATTTGCGCGCGCTCTACCGGTACTTCAAGACACTGCCGCCCGCGCAAACAGGTCCGGATCCGCGCGAGCACCAAGTCGTGCTCACGGCGTCGAACGACTGACCGGATCGCAGAGTCTTCGTCCCAAGTCCGAAAACGTGTCGACGCCGAAGGTGAGCCACTCGGCGTCGATACCGAAGGGAGTCGCCGGGTCGGTGCGGCCGGTCTTCACTTCACAGCGGCGCTGCAAGGTGTGGTCCAGGGTGGCGCCTGCGCCCCAGCTATCACCGGGATCGACGCCGATTTCGCCGAGGATGTCTTGCACCACCCCTTGGCAGACGAGGGCGAGCGCGTCGTCACCATTGAAGCTCAGGTTGGAGGCGACGTCACAAGCTGCTTCCCCTGATTCATACAGATCGTGGGAGCAAAGCACCAGCACCGCCTCGCTGGCGACGCTGCCGTCGAGCGCGACCTTGCTAGGAGCTGCCTTACCGTTGAAGAAGGTGTGAAGCTCGCAGCCCTGTAGTGAGCCGCCTTCGAGCGCAAAGATCTCCAGCGCCTTGTTGCTCTTCGAGCCTTCCACGTATTCGCTGAACAAGAGCCGTGGCGGCGGCGCCACCTCCCCACCCTCGCCGGCGGAGCCACCAGTGCCGCCACTTTCCCCCCCGTGGCCCGCTTCGGCGGGGTCCATGGGAGGGAGGCCGCCAGCCCCGCCGCCACCCTTCGAGGAGCCGCTACCTCCCTTCGATGCGGCGACGGATTCCTTGAGCGGCGCCGAGGAGTTGCTGCCCGAAGCGCCGCCCGAGCCGCTCACGCCCGTCACGCCTTCGGCGGGGCCCGCGCCGCCGCTCGCCTTTTGCTGACCGTAGCCGTCGGGCAGCGACAGATCTTGGCCGCAGCCGGCCGCGCAGAACACCCCCACCACCCAACCCCGATTGAATCTTCCCATGTCCTCTGCTCGGTCGGGGCGCGGGTAAGTTGCCGACTTTCGCGTCGTCACCTCGAGCTCAGTGAAAGTCGCGCGACACCTTGGAGATGTCGCGCCCCGGCACGTCCAGCCGGAGCAAGGACTCGACCATCACGTGAATCACCGGCGCGACCTCGGCCGCTTCGTCCACGAGCGGATCGTGCGGGATCTCGACGCGCACCCCGGGCGGCTTACCCTGCCGCTCGATGGTGCCGCGCGCCAGCATGATGGCCGCGTGCCGCGCAGGTAGCCGGTACTCCTCGTACACGCGGCTCCATAGAACCAAATTCAAGAATCCGGTTTCATCCTCAAGGGTGATGAACACGACGCCGCTCGCGGTGGCCGGCTGCTGCCGGCAGGTGACCACGCCCGCTACCTCCACGCGCTGGCCCTGGTGGCAGTCGAACAGCTCGGCCGCGGTGACCACGCGACGCGCCCGCAATTTGTCGCGGAAATGGCGCATCGGGTGGTCACCGACGGAAAGGCCCTTGTGCCGGTAATCCAGGAGCAGCCGTTCCCCCGCCCGGAGCTCCGGCAAGCGCTCCGTCGGCTCCGGGACCGCACGCTGTCCGAACAGCCCCGGCGCGCGCGGGGCTCTCGCTTGCCACAGCGCCGCGCGCCTCGTTCGCGAAAGGCTCTCGAAGGCGCCCGCTTCCGCCAGCGCCTCCACGTCGTCCTTGCGCAAATCGCAGCGCCGCACCACGTCGTCCACGTTCGCGAAACGCCACTCGCTGCGCACCGCTTCTATCCGCTTGGCCACGCTCTCACCAATGCCCTTGATGAGCCGCAAGCCGAGCCGCAACGCGGAGGAGCCGTCCTCGAGCTTCTCCAGCGTGCTGTCCCAATTGCTGTGAGCGACGTCCACGTCCCGCACCGTTACCCCGTGCCTCACTGCATCTTGAATGAGCGTGGAGGGGGTATAAAAGCCCATCGGCTGCGAGTTGAGCAGGGCGCAGCAAAAATGCGCAGGAAAGTGCAGCTTTTCCCAAGAAGACGCGTAGACCAAGAGCGCGAACGACGCCGCGTGGGATTCTGGAAATCCGTATTCACCGAAGCCCTTGATCTGCTCGAACAAAGCCTCCCCGAACTCGCGGTGAATGCCATTTTTTTCGAAGCCGCTCAGCAAGCGGTCACGGTGGCGCATCAAGCGGCCGTTCTTCTTCCACGCCGCCATGTCACGCCGTAGTTGGTCTGCCTCACCGCCTGAATAGCCGGCGCCGACGATCGCGATCTCCATCACTTGCTCTTGAAAGAGCGGCACCCCCAGCGTACGCCCGAGGATCGGCTCCAGGAGCGGGTGCGGCGAGGTCGGCTTTTCCTCACCATTTCGGCGCTTCAAATACGGATGCACCATGCCGCCCTGAATCGGCCCCGGCCGCACGATCGCGACCTCGATCACCAGGTCGTAAAATTTATTGGGGCGGAGCCGCGGCAGCATCGCCATTTGCGCGCGGCTCTCGATCTGAAAGACGCCGACCGTGTCCGCGTTGCTGATCATGGAGTAGACGGCGCGCTCTTCGTCGGGGATGCGAGTCAGCGCCAAAATGGGGTCGAACTCCTGCATCGGCGCCGCTCCTTGAGGCACCGGCAGCGCGCCATCCGCATGAATCAAGGCCAGCGCTTTGCGGATGGCGGTGAGCATGCCGAGCCCCAAAACATCCACCTTGAAGAAGCCGAGCTCATCGATGTCGTCTTTGTCCCAAGGCACCACCGTGCGATTCGGCATGCGCGCTGGCTCCACCGGGGCTACGTGAGAGAGTGACTCCGCGGAGAGCACGAAGCCGCCCACGTGAATCGACAAGTGCCGCGGAAAGCCGCCGAGCTGCCGAGACAGCTCGATGACCTGACTCAGCCGTTTGCCCTCGACGTCCAACCCCAAGCTGCGCGCGTGCTTCTCGCTCTGCTCTGCGTCGTCCCAATGACCTATCGAGGCGCTCAGCCTGTCTACCGTCTCGAGCGGCAGGCTGAAGGCTTTCCCTACCTCACGCAGGGCGGATTTGCCGCGGTAACAGATCACCTCCGAGACCATGGCCGCGCGGTCACGGCCCCACTTTTCGTAAATATCTTGAATGACCTCTTCGCGCCGCTCGTGCTCGAAATCCACGTCGATGTCCGGCGGCTCGGCGCGCTCGACGCTCAAGAACCGCTCGAAGAGCAGGTTGGACCGTGAAGGATCCACGGCCGTGATCCCGAGCGCGTAGCACACCACGCTGTTTGCAGCGCTGCCTCGACCTTGGCACAAGATCTTGCGGCGCCGTGCCATCTCCACCACCTCGCGCGTGCTCAAAAAGTAAGGCGCGACCGCCATGCGCCGGATCACGTCCAGCTCTTTTTCGACTTGGTCCCGCACCGTCGCCGGCACTCCCGCCGCAAAGCGCTCACGGAGGCCTTCCTCGGTCAGGCGTCGCAGCTGCTCGTCCGCGCTCTCGCCCGGCAGCAGCGTGCACGGAAATTGGTACTTCAGCTCCGTGAGTGAAAACGTCAGGCGTTCGCCGACCTCGCCGGCGCGCTCCACCCACTCCGGGTGCTCCGCAAAGCGCCGCCTCATCTCCTCCTCCGAGCCCAGCGTTGCCTCGGCGTTGGGCGTCAGCGCCGTGCCCGCCCTCTCCAAAGTCGTCCCGAGCCGGATGCAGTGAAGCACGTCCGCGAGCGGCTTGCGTGAGCGCTCGTGGTACAGCGGCCGCGCGCTCGCCACGACCTCGAGGCCGTGCTGAGCCGACCAGCGCTCGACGGCTTCGATGCGCTCACGGTCGAAGCCGTCCCGATGACGATGTGCGGCCAAGAAGCCGCGCTCCCCGAATACTTCTCGAACCGTTTGCAGAAGCGCGGGCGTCGGCGTGCTCGCGTCGCCCGGTCGGCGCGGCGCCGGCACGATCGCCACCAGCCCCTCGTGGTGCCGCTCGAGCCAGTCCAGCCTCAGCGCGCTCGTTCCCTTCTCTCGCCCGTCATGCGACAGCGTGAGCAAGCGGCACAAGTTCTGGTAGCCGCGGTGCGTCTCCACCAGCAGCGCCAGCACCGGCGGCTCGACCTCTTTCGGGTGCTCGCCTACCGTCAGCTCTGCTCCCACGATCACGCGCTGCCCCAGCTCGCGCCCGGCGCGAAGCGCGCGTACCGAGCCATACAGCCCGTCCCGATCGCAGAGCGCGACGGCGGCTAGCTTCAGCTCCCGAGCACGACTCACTACCTCTTCGGGGTGAGAGGCCCCGCGCAGAAACGAAAACGAAGAGCGGGCGAGCAGCTCGGTGAACACGGTGACTGAACACGCTATCAGTATCCGTATGCTCGCCAACTCCATTCGAAATTTACATATAAAAACCTATGCTTACGCCTGACTCTCAAAGGTAAATGATGGGGTTTCAGCGCCGCGTCATGCAGCCGAGCTCCCACTCGGACTCGACGAACGGGGCCGACGTCGCCGCCACCTGCGGGTAGCCCCCGACCGCTTGCTCGGAATCGATGATCGCCGACGAGCCGTCCCTCGCTTGCTGCACGATGCGCGCGTCCACGGTGTCGCGCTCCCAGTGCCTCGCTCCCACGACCGTCGCGAGCCGCTCGACGAGGCCGCGGGCTGGCTCCGCCACGAAGCCTGGAGGCCAAACCGGCGCGCTGGCCACCTGGCGCAGGTTCTCGAGCGCTCCTCCGAGGAGCGGTACGGCCGCACCTGCTCGGTCCAGGGCCACGTTGTCCTTCAAGAACACGTCACAGCTCCCGATGCCGCTGGAGAACAGGAGCGGCATGCCAGCCGGCGTGTCCTTGCCGTAGTGCAGCACGTTGCCAACGACGGCCATTTGCCCCATCTCGGGCGGGTGCCCCTGCCACTCGTCGGCGACGAGCGTGTACTTCATCGCGTACTTGCCAGGGTTGACGACCCAGTTGCTTGCGACCACCCCGCGCGCGCCGCCCTTGAAGAAGGGATTGCGCTCCGTGTTGCTCGCGTACAAGTTGCCGAACACCAGCACCCCCGTCACGTTGTCGTGAATCAGGCTGCCCTTGGAGTGCTCACCCTTTTCGTGCGTCGCGTGGGCTAGCCCCTCCGCGACGATGTTGTGACTGAAGGTGACGCGGTGAGAGGTGTTCTCTCGCCATTCGTCCGGCGTCGCGCCCTTGAAGCGGCTGCCCGAGGCGCTCAAGTTTTCGTCCACGGCCCAGGTCAGAGAACAGTGGTCGACCACGAAGTCGTGCGTTCCGGACGAGCTGGAGATGCCGTCCGGCTCCCAGCCGATCGGCTGACCGGCGGCGCCCGGCCGGACCCGCAGGTGCTGGAGCACGACGTCATGCGTGCTCACCGAGATGCCGCCGCGAACCAGCGTGATGCCGGGAGAAGGCGCCGTTTGCCCCGCCACGGTGACGAAAGGCTCGCGCACCTTCAAGGTGGCAAGCTCGAGATCGATCACACCGCCCACCTCGAACACGATGACACGTGGACCCGAAGCGGCGAGCGCCTCCGCCAACGAGCCGGGACCAGTCGCGCTCAGCGTGCTGACACGGAGCACCTGCCCCCCGCGCCCGCCCCGAGTCTCCTGCGCCCAGCCGCGCGCCCACTCACAGCGCGTCGCCGGGATAGCGGGCGCGGCTGCTGACGGAGCAGGAACCGGCGCGGTGACGGCGGCGGGCTCCGCCGGGCGACAACTACAAGCAGCAAAGACCAACCAGAGCAGTCGCACCTGGCGTTATCCCGCTCGGGCGCAGATCGATCAGCGAAGGTGCCGAGCCCGAGCTGCCGAGCGTGCCGCAGCGCGATCCGGGTCAAACACCTCGAATCGCACGGTGCTGACGCTGATCCAACGCCGGCGAAATAATGCCGCTTTACGCGCCTGCCTGGGACGGACCACCATGCCGCGCATGGCGGAGCGGCTCGTGACAGGCGGCAAGGCAACGATGCTAACCAACGGTTTCAGCGGCACAGCGCTCCGCGGCGGGTACGGCTCAGTCGGCTTTTGGCCTGAACAGGGGTCCGCTCTCTCGTGACCTCGTCTTCCTCCGTGCCGCCGGCGACGCTGCGCGGGCGCATCATCGAGTCAGACGTGCAGCCCGGGGTGCGTTACCAGCTCGAACGCCACGTCGGCGAAGGGGGCATGGGAATGGCGTACCTGGCGTGGCGGGAGGCGCCGGACGGCGTGCAGCCCGTCGTGGTGAAGGTCGTCACCCACGGAGTTTATGGAGATCAAGTTTCACCGGAGCTCGTCGCGCAGAAGGAGGCGGTCGCGCTCGGGCGCCTGAACGAGTGCGTGCCCGCTTGTCCGTTCGTGGTCCGCTTCGTAGACACCGGCAGCACCGTGCTGTTCGGCCACAAACCGACGCCGTGGATCGCCATCGAGTACGTACACGGCGGCGTCGAGGGCACGACGCTCGACGATCGTCTGATGTATTCGGTGCACAAAACGGGCTTCGCTTTCGATTCGGGGCGAGCCGCGCACGCGCTGCGCTGCCTCGCCGCTGGGCTGACCGCCATTCACGATGTCGGGGTGATCCACCGCGACCTCACGCCCGGCAACGTGCTGTGCTGCGGCTTCGGTGAAGCGGAAATCTTCAAGATCTCCGATTTTGGGTTGGCACGCCCCAAGGGCCTGGGTCGCACCTTCGCGGGGCTGGGCCTCGGCACTCCCGGCTTCGCCTCTCCGGAGCAAGTCGTTCAGGGTGAAACCGGCCTTGGGCCGCAAACAGACGTGTTTGCGCTGGCCAGCATCATGTTCACGATGCTCACCAACGAGCCGCTCTTCGCGGGCGAATCGCCGCTCATCGTGTACGAGCAGACGCGCGGGCGCGAGCGACGCAGCATCACCTCCAGCGCGAGCTTGAGCCCGGAGCTCCGCGAGCGGGCGGACGCGTGCCGTGCCATCGACGCGGCCATCGCTCGCGCCACGGCGCTCGAGCCAGAGTCGCGGCCCGCCACCGCGGAGGAGCTCGCGGCCATGGTGCTGCCGTGGCTCGGCGATCAAAACACCGGGCCGCGCTCCAGCCGCCGCTTGATCAAGTCGATGCTCAGCTTGTCGGCCCCGGCGGACTTGGCCGGGTTCGACTGGCGCGTCCGTCACCGCCCTCGCGACGACATGATCGTGCAGAGCGCAGCGTGGGATACGGACGGTCACTGCTTTGCCTTCACTCCGCGTGGCCCCTTTTTCTGGAGCGGCGAGGCTTGGCTCGGCGCCAAGAGCGCGCTGCGCGACCTGCCTCGCGGCATGAGCTTCACGCGTCGCTACGAAGCGGGCGGGTGGCTCGTGGGCGGCTCGGGCGGCACCCTCGCGGTGTGCTCGACGGCGGGCGTCCGTGATCTCGTGCTCTACCCCGACCCGTCGTTCGAATTTTTGGACGCGAACGGCCGCTTCGACGACCTCATCACCGCGGTCGCGCGAAAGCCCGGCCATCCCCCGCTCCTTTTGGCCATGTCTGCGCGGCGGTGGATGAAGCCGCTCGTGATGGAGGGCGTGCAGAACGTCTCCGGCCTCCTCCGTTTGGACGACGCGCGCTGGGTGGTGTGCGGCCGGCTCACCGACGGCAGCGGATTCGCCGCGATCTATTCGCCGATGCAGTGGGAGCTCACGCCGCTAGACGTTCCGCGCACGCGCGCCTTCGTCGGCGGCGCCAGCAGCTTGGAGCGCGAGCTCGCCCTCGTCATCGGCAGCAACGGCGTCGCCCTGCGGATCGAGCGGGACTGCTGCGCCGTCTCGGTCGTGCAGGGCGCCCCGGATCTCTCCGCGGGCGCGGTAGACGTGCTGGACCGTGAGTGGGCGGCGAGCCTCGGCGCACTGTGGACTCGCGACTCGCGTTCGGGTCAAGCCTTCGCACCGGCATGGCGGGACTCGGCGTTTCAAGCGCCGTTCATCAGCCTGATCGCGGACGCCGGCTTGATCTTGGCGATGAGCGCCGACGGCGGCATCGTCGAAGGGCGACGTACCCCCGAGCGCAAGAAATAGCGGGCTAGTCCCCCACCGCTTGGAGGAAGCGACGACCGCTGGGGCGCTCCACGTAGACGAGCGCCTCCATACCGCCGGTTTCGCTCTGCAGCCAAAGCCGCAGATAATCCCGCGCGACGGGGCGGCTCCACCACTCCACGGCATCCAGCCGTTGCTCGAAGCGGAGCCGTTCGATGGTGTAGAGCGTGTGCCCGAGGACGAGCGTACTGCCGGCGCTGATCACCGTCGTGAGCTCCACCGGCTGGGGCAAGAGCCTGGTGGGCGGGCTAGGCAACCGCGACCAGATGGGCGGCTCCGACTTGCGGAGTGAAGACTTCCGAAGCGAAGACTTGTGGAGCGCAGTGGAGCGAGACGCGAGGTGTGAGGCCTCCTTGCCCTTGGAGCCTCTGCGCTTAGCGCTTGAAGCTTGCTCCGGCAGCGCCGGCGCGAGCGCGCTTTGCGCTTCTGGCCGATGCGCGTCCACCAAGCTCAGCACGCCGACTTGAGCCTCGCCGATGTCCGCCGTGAGCTCTGCCAGGACGAGCGGCAGCTCTTCTTCCCCCCGAGCCGTATCCCCCACCAGTAGCTCCGAGAGCGAAAGCTGGCGCTGAACGATGGGCGTGAGGCGCGGCACCGTGAGCTTCATACCCACGCTGGGGGCCTCCAGCTTCAACCGCTCCAAGCGCGAAGCCACGATGCGCCGCAAATCTGCCTCCCGATGAAGGGGCTGCGAGAGCTTGAAATGAAGCACTGTATGCGGCGCTACGCCGCGAAAACGGGCGATGGTCGAGTCGTACTGGAGCGTCACGTCCAACAGCTCCGCCGCTTCGCCCCGGGCGCAGAGCCGCGCCGAGAGCCGCGCCGCTAAACCACGCAGCACGAAACCGAGCGGCTCCGTACCGCTCACGGCGTCCTCCCACGTGCTCTCTTCCTCGAGGACGCGGGGTGGCTCGTAAGGGACGAGGGGCGTGTCGTCCAAGCCTTCACACAAGGACAGGATACGTGCGGCGTCCTTACCGAGGCGGGGGCCGAGCGCCGAGCGAGGTTGACGTGCCAGATCGCCCAAGGTGAGCAGCCCCAAGCGCGTAAAATACCCTAAGTCATCCGCGTTCAGCGGTAGGGCATGGATGGGGAGCTCCTCGGCTGCGCTTTGAGCACGCGAAGGCTCGATGAGCGTGACCGCGCCGCTGGCGCCGCTTTTGCTCCACGGCGCCGACCAGCGCGCGAACGCCCTCGCCAGCTCCGGCCCCGCCGATACCGCGATTTTTACGCGGTGCCCCAGCTCCCGCACTCGCTCTGCCAAGTCTTGTGCGAGCGCTTCTTCTCCCCCGAAGAGGTGCGCGGAGCCGGTGATGTCTACCCACACGGTGTCCGGCGAGGCGATTGCGACGGTGGCGCCATAACCGAGCGCGACTTCTGCCAAGCCGCCGAGCGCCCGCTCTACCTCTGCTCGCTTGACCTTGACGACGATGAGCTGCGCGACGAGCGCCGATGCTTCCGCGATGGTTTGCTTGGCGCGGACGCCGAACCGCTCCGCCTCGCGATTGACGGCAGCGAGCGGCTCCGAAGCGGGCAACTCCGGCTCTTCCGCGAGCGGCTGCCCACCTACGCTGAGCGAAAGCTGCTGCGGCGCGGGCCTCCCCACCTCGCTTACGACCACCACGCCGAGTGGGCGGTGCGCCTCTGCCAGCTGCTCTGGCGGGGCCTGGGCCAGCCGCTGACGAAGCGCCAGCTCCACCAGCAGATCTGGCAAAATGAGCGCCAGAACGCGGCGTTTTTGCGGGTTAGGCGAGCCGCCGAACATGGCTTACCTCGGCGTTTTCATTCTGCGGCAACGCGGCTCGCGGCAGCGATGAGGAGGAGCTGCCACCTCCCCAGGCGCCGCCCCGCGCCCACGCCACCGGGCGGGGCGACGAGACACGACCCCGTTGGTCTTTGGCCAAGCGAACCATGAGCTTATCAGCCGAAGGACGTGACACCTCCAGCCGCTGAGCGACGGGAAGCGGCAAGGGGCGTCTATCTGCCGAGCGCGTGAGCAGGAGCACGCTGTGCCCCGTACCTTCGATAGCCAGGGCGAGGCGGCGCACCACGCGAGGCCAGGTACCGAGCGGCACGGACACTCGCTCCCCCACCACGCCCGTGAGATCCACCACCACCACCGCGAATGCCTCCGACTCTGCCAAGCGGAGCGCGACCCTCGAGAGCGCAGCGAGCGGCGGCCGAGCGATGAGAAGACGTGACAGCTCCACCCCTGCCGCGGCGACGCCGGGACCGTACAGGGTCTGCGAAGGATCTACGAAAGCGCACCAGGGGGTACTGGCGCCGCGAGCGCGAGCCTCCGCCTGGGCTTGAGCGCAAGCGGCGAGACCTAAAGACGTGCCCAGCGCACCTTCGCCAGCCGCGCATAGCTCCACCACGCTGCCGCGCAGAAGCCCGCCGTCTGGCAGGAGCGCGTCCAGCTCCGGAATACCGAAAGACAGCCCTTGCGCAGGCTCTTCGGCCGGGCGAGCGAGCCGCACGCCGGCCTGCAGAAAAGCTGGGGAAAGCCGCTCGAGGACATGCGCCGGAAGAGCCATGTACTGAACATAGTAGCAGCCACCAAAAAGGGAAGCCACCTTCGGCCCTGAGACCCCTCCGATCGGACAGACAATGTCCGTGCAAAGCAGCCCTTCGGCGAGAAGCCGCACTTGCCAAACCCGCGACGGTCGACGAAAACCTTGGCTCGCGTCTCCCTTCGGGACGCGGAGCTTGCCTCGATGGGTGCCCGGCCGATTCACTGCGCGCTCGCGCTCGCCTCAACGCTCCTGGCCGCGCCTCTCGCTCGCGCGGCCGCCACGCCCGACTCTATCCCGAAGGGCTGCGGGTCGCGCGCTGCGTTCGACGCCGAGCTCCGCGCGCGTCTCGGCGATGACGCCCCTCTCGCCCAGGTCTTCGTTGCGATCGCGCCCCACCGCGAAGTCTTTCACCTGCGCGTGACGGTCGGTGAAGAACGACGCGAGCTGGAGGACGCCAGCTGCGACGAGCTCTTCCGCGCCGCGATCGTGATCGCCGTATCGATGCTGCTGGAAGAATCGAAGAGCGCGCCCGCCGCAGCTCCTGCCCCCGCGGCCTCTCCCGCCCCGCCCTCCCGCCGCACGTTCCCGGAGCTCAACACCGCGCTCGGCGCGGGCCTGGGCCTAGGCACGCTGCCCAAGCCGGTGCTGGCGCTCGAGCTCGAAGCCCAAGCGCGGTGGCGGTTCTTCGGGGTCGGCGCCAACGTGCGCTACCTGCTGCCCACGGAGCGCCTAGACGCGACCCAGCGCGGCGCGGACCTGAGCGCGCTCGGGGCAGGCGTGACCGGCATCTTCCGTCCCTCCCCGAGCTGGGAGGCACGGCTAGGCTTCGCTGCGCAGCAGCTTTACGGAACCGGCGTCGGCATCAGCCGTGGCTACTCCGCAGTCGCTTGGGCCGCAGGCCCCACCCTTGGCTTGGGATGGGCGCCGCTCAGACAGGGGCGGTTCTGGGCCGGTGTAGGCGCGGAGGGGCAGCTCAACCTGGCGCGCGGCCGTTTCGAAATACGCAATTATTCCGGGGAGCTCAATGCGCAGAGCTACGTCGTGTACCGCGTGCCGTGGCTCGCGGCGGGAGGATTCTTACGCTTCGGGTTGCTCTGGTAGACGGATTTCCGGACCCTAGCGGATAAACGTCAATGGCTGCCGAAGCGCTGGGACGTCGAGCCCCCCCGCAGGATCGTCCTGCGGACGCTGGCGGCCCCGCGCCGGACCTGGCCGCCGTGTACGAAGCGAATTTCCGCTACGTCTGGCGCTGCCTGCGGAGCCTCGGCGCGCCAGACCCCCAGCTGGACGACGCCCTGCAGGACGTGTTCGTCGTCGTGCAGCGCCGTTTGCCCGAGTTCGATGGCGGCGTGCAGCTGCGCACCTGGCTCTACGCGATCGCGCTCCGCGTGGCGCGGAAGTACCGCGACCGAGCGCGACGCGAGCCTGCCTCCCTCGAGGCGACGCGAGACAGCGCGCCGGAGCTGGTGCTCGAGCACAGCGGCGAAGGCGCCGCCCTCCAGAACGAGCGGCTCGCCCTCGCCCACGCCGCCCTCGCGACGCTCAGCGACGAGCAGCGCGAGGTCTTCGTGCTGGCGCGCGTCGAACAAATGTCCGCCCCGGAGATCGCCGAGGTCGTCGGCATTCCGCTCAACACCGTCTATTCGCGTTTGCGCGCGGCCCGCCTCGCTTTCGAGGCCGAGGTCGCGCGCCGCCGAGCTTTCGTCAGGAACACGCCATGAGCATCGAACCCGAGGATTTGCTGGAAGGCGCGCTGCGCGCGGACTTACCGTCGAAGGACACCGAAGCCCGGCTCCGGCGACGCTTGCTCGGCGCAGGTTTGGCCATCGGTAACGGCGTCGCGGCGACGACGGCTGCCGCCGCGGGCGGCGCAGGAGTCGCGGCGAAGGTGGCGACTCTGTCCTGGGGACTGAAGGTTGGGCTCGCGGCGGCGGTGGCGATACCGAGCGTTGGTCTGCTGTGGGAGCACCGCCAGCAGCCGGGCCCCATCGCGGTCGCGCCCGCGGTGGCCAGCGCCACGAGCCATCCGAGCGCAGCCGTGGCAGGGCCGCGCGCTCTGCCGACCGCGACCGTCGTTGCGGATTCGGCATCCGAGCCGGCCGCCGACTCGCCGCGGGCTCGCGCCGCCCCTCGCCGCGACGAGCGAGGCGTGACGCCCGGCATCGAAGCGCCGAAGCGGGCCGCGCCCTCACGGACCGAGTTTGCGCCGCCGGAACTGCCGAAGCCGGCCGCCGCGAGCGCCGCCAGCACGCTTCGGGAGGAGACGCAGCTCCTCGACCGGGCCTTCGCCGAGCTCGCCGCCGGTAACCGCGAGGGCGCGCGCCGGCTCGTTGCCGAGCATGAGTCTCGTTACCCCTCGGGGTTATTGGTGAAGGAGCGCGAGCGCGCAAAGCTCAAGATTTCGGAGCTGTCTCGGGGAGATTGAGAGGAGAAACCATGTCGCTTGGAAATGACCATCAACATCGCGTGAAGAATCGAACGCATTGGGCTTGGCTGCTGCCAATCCTGGCGCTTTCGCCCCTGGCGCTAGCGGCCAAGGGCTGTGACAACACCGGGGTCGTCGGCGACGAGTGCCCAACCCCGGAGGATTGCCAAGGCGGCACCGCCGGCAAAGGCGGCTCGGAGCCAGATCAAACCTGCGGCGGATTCATCGCCGGTCAGTGCCTGAACGGTGAAGGCTACTGCGAGTTTCCGCGCGGCGCTGAGTGCGGCGTCGGCGATCAGACCGGCGTTTGCAAGCCGAAGCCCGAGGCGTGCGACGCGATTTACGCCCCCGTCTGCGGCTGCGACGGCAAGACCTACGGCAACGACTGCGAGGCCCAGCTCGCGGGGGTCTCCGTGGCCAGCAGCGGCGAGTGCGGGGGCGGCTCCGGCGGCGGAGTGGGCCAGACGTGCGGCGGTATCGCCGCGCTTAGCTGCGACGCAGGCCTCTACTGCAACTTCCCGGTCGAGACTCAGTGCGGCGCCGGCGACCAGACCGGAACCTGCACGCCCATGGCGACCGGCGGCTGCACCAAGGAGCTGAACGAGGTCTGTGGCTGCAACGGCACGACCTACGGTAACCCGTGTATGGCCGCCGCCGCCGGCGTTTCGATCGCCCACCAGGGCGTCTGCAAGCCGACGACGGTCGCTTGCGGCGAGGTCGGCACGTGCGCTGACGACGAGTTCTGCAACTTCCCGCCAGAGTCCGCGTGCGGTCTCGCGGACGGCCCGGGCGTTTGCACGAAGCGGCCCCCCAAGGGCTCGCCGTGCGACGCCGTTTACGCCCCCGTTTGCGGCTGCGACGGCAAAACCTACGGCAACGATTGCGAAGCACTGGTAGCCGCCGTGTCCGTCGCGAGCCTCGGCGAGTGCGGGACCCGGCCGGTCGGGGACTGCGGCGGGTTCATCGGCGCCGAGTGCAAGAGCGGCTACTTCTGCAACTTCCCGCTGGAAGAGATGTGCGGCGCCGCAGACGGCCTCGGCACATGCACGGTCATCCCGAACGCGTGCCCGCAAAACGTCGACGTGGTGTGCGGCTGCGACGGCGAGGACTACATGAACCCTTGCGAAGCGAACGCGAAAGGTACCGCCGCCGCGTACAAGGGCGCCTGTAAGAAGTAGCGCTCCCGGCCTGGAAACGAAGGGTGACTCGGTTTTCCGGGTCACCCTTTCGAGCTTGCGGCGGGGCCGGCCTCGCGGCCGCGGCCCAAACAGTGCAGCTCTGGATGCTGAAGCACGGCCGATACACAGGCCGCGGCATTTAGTCGCAGGCGAATCTCGACATGCGAGGGCGCGCCGGGTATCGAGCAAGGTACCGATTGGAGCAGGTACTCTCATGAAGAAGACTCTAGTGAGCGGCGGGGCCGGGTTCATTGGCTCGCATCTGTGCGAGCGGCTTTTGGCGCGCGGCGACGACGTGCTCTGCGTCGACAACTACTTCACGGGCACGAAGAAGAACGTGCAACACCTGTTCTCGAACCCACTGTTCGAGCTGATGCGGCACGACGTCACCTTCCCGCTCTACGTCGAGGTCAGCCGTATCTTCAACCTCGCCTGTCCGGCGTCACCGGTTCACTACCAGTTCGATCCGGTGCAAACGACGAAGACGAGCGTGCACGGGGCGATCAACATGCTCGGCTTGGCGAAGCGCGTGAAGGCTCGCATCCTGCAGGCCTCCACCTCCGAGGTTTATGGCGACCCCGAGGTTCACCCCCAGCCGGAAGAGTACTGGGGCAAGGTAAACCCGATCGGCATTCGCAGCTGCTACGACGAAGGCAAGCGCTGCGCAGAGACTCTATTTTTCGACTACCACCGCCAGCACCGGGTCGACATCCGCGTCATCCGCATCTTCAACACCTACGGCCCGCGGATGCACCCCAACGACGGGCGCGTGGTCTCGAACTTCATCGTCCAAGCCCTCCGTGGCCAAGACATCACCATCTACGGTACCGGCTCGCAGACGCGCTCGTTCTGCTACGTGGACGACTTGGTGGAGGGCATGATCCGCATGATGGATTGCGAGGACTTCACCGGCCCCGTGAACCTCGGCAACCCCGGCGAGTTCACGATGCTCGAGCTAGCCGAGAAGGTCCTGTCGCTCGTCGGCTCCAAATCCAAGCTCACTTTCATGCCGCTGCCCCAAGACGACCCCCGGCAGCGTAAGCCCGTGATCGACATGGCCAAGTCCAAGCTCGGAGGGTGGGAGCCGAAGGTCAACCTCCACGACGGCCTGAAGGAAACGATCGCTTATTTCCGCAAGGTGTTGGCCGAGTAGCCAGCCTTCGCCGAGCGCAAAACGGCCTTTGCGCTCGGCGAAAGTCGCTCGTTCTCGCGGCCGTGTCGCACGCCTCTTCCAGCTGAGGGGCACAAGCGGTATGACCGCACTAAATTGACGGAAGTAGCGCCCACCGAACGAGAAGACGGAAACCAGCAGGTTCCGGCATTCTACAAGCGCCGCCGCCGACGCGGCGATGAGCTCGGTCAGATCCTACTTCGCCACAAGCAGATCACGCCCGAGCAGCTCCGAGCCGCGCTCCGGCTTCAGACGGAAGAAGGCGGCCACCTGGGCGCCATCTTGAAGCGCATGGGCGCGTGCGACAGCCGTGCCATCGCGGAAGCCTTGCTCGAGCAGGTGCGGGTCACGCGCGACAAGGGCAAGGCGCGCGAGACCGAGGCACGCGCCCGCGAGTCTCCCTCGCTCATGGGCCTCACGATCCATTGCCGCCCTCGCCTCACGACGACGTTGATCGTCCTCTCGGATCTTTTCTCGCTCGGTCTCGGCACGGGCCTCGCGTGGATGCTCATCACCCACGACGCCCCCGGGCGCGTCCAGCGCTACGGCATCCTCGCGGTCCTGCCGCTTTGCATGCTGATCTTCGCGTACGTGAACCTGTACGCGGCGACGCCCCCCGGGCCTCCGGAGGAGATTCGCCGAACGACGCTCGCCACCACCTTCGTCTGCGCCGGCTTGTGGCTCGTCTCGTTCTTGGTGCGGAGCGGCGGGTGGGACGGCGTGCAGCACCTGGCCTGGCTCCTGGCCTGGTTCGTGGGGGTGTTCTTCGTTCCTGTCTTGCGCGCCACGCTGCGGTGGAAGTTCGCGAAGCGGCGCTGGTGGGGTCAGCCGGTGGTGGTGCTGGGCGCCGGCCGCGTGGGCCGAGCGGTCGTGGGGACACTGCAGCGCCGTCCCCAGCTCGGTTTGAAGCCGGTGGCCGTGCTGGACGACGATCCTGCCAAGCACGGGACGCTGCGCGCCACCTGGGGCGACGACGACATCGAGGTGGAGGCGGTCCCGGAGAGCACGGGCGAGCCCCCCAAGTCCACGCCGGAGAGCCCCTCGACTCGCACTGCTTGGGCGAACTTTTCCCAGATTGACGAAGTGCCGGTGCTCGGCGGCTTGGAGCTCGCCCCCGTGCTCTCGCAGCGGCTCAAGGTGCGCTTCGCGGTCGTGGCCATGCCCGAGGCGGACTCGGCGGCGCTGCTCAGCATCATCGAGCGCTATGCCGAATCTTTTCAGAGTGTGCTCGCGATCCCGGACCTCTTCGATTTGGCATTTTTTGGCGCGGCGACGCGTGATCTAGGCGGCGTGCTCGGCATCGAGGTGCGGCGGCAGCTGCTGCTCACGGGCCCGCGCATGGCCAAACGGCTGATGGACGTCGGCATCACCGGCTTGGGTCTGCTTCTGGTGAGCCCCCTGCTCATCCTGATCGCGGTGCTCATCAAGCTGGACTCGAAGGGCTCGGTTTTCTACCACCAGAAGCGGCTGGGTCAGGACGGCGTGCGCTTCCCGGCCCTGAAGTTTCGCACCATGCATGGGGACGGCGAGCGGCGCTTGGCGGAGGTGCTCGCGCGAGACCCCAAGCTGCGGGCCGAGTACGACGAGTTTCACAAGCTCACGATGGACCCCCGTGTCACCCGCGTGGGTCGCTTCCTCCGTAAGTTCAGTTTGGACGAGCTGCCGCAGCTGCTGAACGTGCTCTTCGGTGACATGAGCCTGGTGGGTCCGCGGCCCTACCTGGAGCGCGAAATCCCGGAGATGGACCAGAAAGAGGCCATCATTTTGCGGGTAAAACCTGGCATCACCGGGATTTGGCAAGTGACCGAGCGCAACGCGTCGACCTTCGAGCGGCGGCTGCACATGGACGTCGAATACGTCCGCAGCTGGTCTCCCTGGCTGGACATCTACGTGCTGGCTCGCACGATCCCGGTCGTGATCGGCGGCACCGGCTCGTAAGCCAGACGGCCGGCGCGCCAGAGGCGTCAAAACCTTATCTTTTGCCGCGCCGCCGCCCGGCGTGCACAATCGAGCGCCTTAGGGCAAGCTCGCCCGGTCCGCCTGCTTATCCATGAACTCGAGTCCCCCGAAGGCCTCCACTAGCTCCCGGCCCCCCGCGGCGCTGGGCGGCGCAGATGGCGGACGCCGCATCACCGCGCTGGCCGCTGGCGGTTCCGTGCTCCTCCTCTCGGTGACCGCGGTCGCGCTCTGGCCGCGTACTTACGGCACGGAGGCTACCTTCGTCGTGGAGGGCGGCGCGGTGGCTAACCCGGCTGCGCTCGCCGGTCGGGTGGAGGCGACGCTGCTAGAGCGCGACGAGCTGGCGCGCGTAGCTATCGAGCTGCCGCCAGAGCTTCGGTCGCCGGATCCAATCGGTAGACTGCGCGCCGGCATTCGAGTGCAGTCGCGCGGTCCTCTCGGCTACGTCGTGGAGTTTCGCGGCAGTGAGCCGAAGAGCGTTCAGCGGATCGCAAACCTGCTCGCGGATCGCGCGGTGGCCCTCGTGCCCAAGCTCGCGGCGACCCCGCAAGATCAAGCTCCGGCCCAAGCGCTCGCCGCCCGCACCCGCGCCGTGACCGAGTTCTTGACCGCGCATCCGGAGGTCACCTTGGAGACGCCGAGCGGCAAGGCGCCGACGGCCGACAGTGGTCTCGAGGCGCTCCGCACGGAGAAGCGCCAAATCGAGCAGCGGCTCACGACGGGTGCGACGGACAACCCCTACGCAGACCCCGAGCAGAGCCCGGAGCTATTGAACCGGCGCCTCACCGAGCTCAAGAACACGATCGCGCGGCGGGAGAAGGCGCTCAAGGAGCCGAAGCCGACCTCACCACCGGCTGCCTCTCCGGATCTCGTCGCCCAGTGGCGCCAACTGCTCGCGGAGCTTGCCGCCGCCCAGGGTGCCGCCAGCCAGCCTACCGCCGCCGTAGCCCCGGCAAAGGCTCGGATCACCGCGCGTGCTGCGTTGCCCACCTCGCCGATCACGCCCAATCGGCTGGTTCTCAGCATCGTGGCGCTGTTACTTTCGGCGGCAGCGGGGCTCATCGCCTATGTCCTGCCGCGCAAGGCGGAGCCAGCGCGACGCGGTGGCCCCCGCTCGACGCGTCCCGCTCCGTCTGACCCGCCCGGCGCGCTGGCGCCTGGCGTTGCGCGCAGTGAGCCGCTTCGCCCTCGCAGCGAGCCGCCGATCCCCAGGTCGGACCCGCCGCCGCCTGGCCCGCCCGCCGGCTCCGAGCCACCGGGGCCCATCGCGGTGCAGCGCACGGTCGTGCTCGGCCCCTCCGGCTCGAGCAGCAGCGCGCCGCCTCCAGCCGGCCTGCTACCGGCGCGTTCGCAGACCACTCCTGGGCTGCAGGCACCCGCGGCGGCCGCGGTCAGCGCCGCGCGATCGGCAACCGCAGCGCTGGCCGCAGCTGGCACGCCGGTGTTCGGCTCGCGCCCGCCGCCCGGAGCTGGCAGCTACTCCGTGTCTTCGTCTCATCCGCCGCCGATGGACGCACGCAGCGCCTCTCGCACGTCCGTGGAACGGCTTTCGCCGCTCCAGTCCGCGCACCCACCCGCCGGCACGAGCCCAGCCATCGCTCCCGGGCCTACGGCACGCCCCGTGACTTCTTCGGCACCTCAGGGCGGGAGCGTGCCCCAAATCGTCAGCCGGCCTCCGGCGCTCGACCCGGAGGCGGAGTCTTGGGCCGCCCACTTCGAGGCGCCTCCACCGGCCGAGCCGACGCGGCCGACTCACCCTCAGCCCACCCCCCCGGTGGCCGAGGAGGACGAAGCGCCGCGCAAACGAAGCCGCTGGAAGACCCAAGCCATGGGCTCGATGGTGCCGCTCGAGGTCATGAGCGCGCGGAACGAGCTCCCTCCTCCGAGTGAGGCCATCGAGAGCGTGCGCTCTCGCCCCCTCGCGCGGCAGGTGCCGAGCCCGAACGCGACGACGATCGTGCACCACGACGTCCCCCTGGGCTGGAGCCCGCAGGTAAGCAGCAAGAGCGCCGACATCACGCAGCTGCGCGACGCGGTGCTGCACGCGGCCACCGGCGTACGCCTCACGCTCCTCGTCACCGGCAACGCTCGTTTGGAGCGGGCTCAGGTCGCGAGCGGCCTCGCCTTGGCGCTCGCCGAGGCCGGCGCACGGACCCTGCTGGTCGAAGCGGATTTCGACAACCCGGAGCTGCACCGCGTGCTGTCTCTCAACGCGCCACCCGGAGCTGGGTTCACTCAGCAGCTCATGGCGCGCCGCAATGCGCGCCACCCCGAGCCGTGGACGGTCATGCGCTGCTCGGCCAACCTGGGGGTGCTCCCAGAGAGCCGCTTCCGCTCACCAGGCCTGGTGGTCTCGCGCGAGTTCGAAGGCGCGCTGCAGGATTTGAGCGAGCAGCATCACCTCGTGCTGGTGCACGCGCCTTCTCTTGCTCACCCGGAAGACCTGCGGCCGCTCGGCCCCTTCGCTCAAGGCGCGGTCTTCGTGGAACCTGGCAAGCCAAGCCAGCTCCGCTTGGGCGTGAACCCACTCCAGGGCTGGGTTTGAGCCGTCAGCCCGAGAGCTTCTGCACGGCCACGATTTTGAAAAACTCCGGGTCGCGCAACAGGTAGCGCGCGGCCAAGCGCTTAGGCTCACGTCCGAGCCGGTACGCCCACTCGAGCCCAGAACGCGACATCCACGCCGGTGCACGCGGTACGGTGCCGGCCGCGAAGTCCACCACCGCTCCGAAGCCGATCAAGACCGCCGGCGCCAGCAGCTGCCGATTGCGATCGCTGAACAGCTCCTGCTTCGGCGCACCTAGGCAAACGAACACCAAGTCCGCCTTGGCTTTGGAGAGCCGCTCGACCGACGCCCGCTCTTCGTCCGTCGCGGTGAGGGCGATGCGCGGCGACATCGTCTCGACGATTTGCAGATGGGGCAGGCGCTGCTTGAGGTTTTCCGCCGCCCGCTCGGCGACGCCGGGGCCGCCACCAACGAGCGCGATTTTGAGGTTCTCGGCCGCGGCGCGCTCGATGAGCGGGTCGAACATGTCCGAGCCGCTGAGCTTCTCCGGAAGTGGCGTGCCGAGCCAACGAGCGGCCCACATCACCGGCATGCCGTCCACCAGCGACAGCGCGGCGCGCCCGTAGGCTTCCCTAAACGTCGCGTCGTGCTCGGCCTGGACCACGTGGTCCACGTTCGGCGTGAACACGGTGCCTCCCCGCCCTTCGCGGACGAGGCGCACAATCGCGTCGAGCGCCTGCTGCCGATCGAGCACGTCGACCGGAAGCGCTCCGATGCGGATTCTGGTTTTGGGGGCGCTCACGCGAAGCTGAGGCGCCCGACCCAGCTGGTCTTGCCCCACTTGACCGCGGCCTTGGCAATCTCGGCCATGGTCGCGTCGTCCGCACCCTGGGCCGCCGTCACTTCCACCCGAGGAATGGTCCGGAACTGACCTACACGAAGGTCATCCAGGATGCGCACGACGTCGTACATGCCGCGTTCGACACGAACGATGCGGTAGGTAACGCCCGCGACCTGAACCATACCTTTGACGTGCATTGCTTGCGCTCTCCTGTTTGCGTGTGCAGTGCGCCAGCACTGTCTTACAGCGGCAAGCCCACCGTGTGAAGGGGCAAAACAGCACCCCCCCCTAGCGCGACGGCAGACAGGCGGGAAATACGCGCGGTTTGTCGGTTTGGCCGTCCGGGGTCCTTGAGCCCCAGGCTCGACCGGCGGCGGCGTGTTATGCCTGACCGCATGAGCGTGAGCGCCGCGAACTCCAAGCTAACGCGCCTCGTCGACCTGCTCGGTCAGGCTGGCTCCGTGCTCGTTTGCTACTCGGGCGGAATCGACAGCGCGGTCGTCCTCGCCGCGGCAAGCCGCGCCCTCGGCTCACGCGCGGTGGGGATGACCGCCGTCAGCCCCAGCTTGCCCGCCAGCGAGCGCGAGGATGCGGAGCGCATTGCGCGTGAGGTCGGAGCCGAGCATCGCCTGGTGGAGAGCGCCGAGCTCCTCCGCGAAGGGTACGTCAACAACGGCCCAGACCGCTGCTTTCACTGCAAGAGCGAGCTCTACGACCTGGCGGCTCAAAAACGAATCGAGTGGCAGCTGGCCGTAGTCGTCAACGGCACCAACCTGGACGACCTGGGCGACTACCGGCCCGGCCTAGAAGCGGCCAAGCTCGCTGGCGTTCGGAGCCCTTTCGTGGAGCTTGGCTTTCGCAAGGCCGACGTGCGTGAGGTGGCGCAAGAGCTTGGGCTGAGCGCGTGGGACAAGCCCGCGGCCGCGTGCCTCTCGAGCCGCATCCCCTACGGGACGAGCGTGACGCCCGAGCGACTGCAGCAAGTGGGCGGCTTCGAGGCCGCGCTTCGCGAGCTCGGGTTTCGTCGCAGCCGCGTGCGCTACCACGACAAGATCGCGCGCATCGAGCTGGATTTGGAGGATCTGCCGCGCCTCCTGGAGCCCGCGACTCGCGGCGCCGTCCTCGCCGCCGGCAAGGCAAACGGGTTCGTTTACGTCACTCTGGACTTGGCCGGGTATCGCATGGGCTCGCACAACGAGGTGCTGAGCGGCCGTTCGTTGCGAATCGTCTGACGAACGCGCCGGAGCACTGAGCGGCGTCTCGGGTGGAGGCCCGGTTACGGGTTGCCCAGCTGGGCAACCCCAACAGAAACACGGCCTCCTCACCCTCCAAAGAAAAGAGCCGGCTGGGCCCTCCGCGTCCCGAGCCGAAGCTCCAAGACGTGAGTGCCTGCCGGCTCTCTTACCCGCGGATTGCCCGCGCTCGACCGACGCTCTCAGCGACGATCGCGCCGCGGTCCGCGGTCACGACCACCGCCGCCGCGATCACCGCCGCGGTCGCGGCCGCCGCTGCCGCCACGGGGCGGGCCGCCGCCCTGCTCACGGGCACGAGCGATCCGCTCCTTCGCCTGCTCGCCGAGGTCCCCTTCCGGGAACGGCAGCAGCTCACGGCGGGTGAGGCGCACCTTGCCATCCCGCTCGACGCTGATGACCTTGACCTCGATCTCGTCGCCCTCTTTGAGGACGTCGGCCGGGTTCTCGATGCGCTCGTGGGCGATCTCCGAGACGTGAAGGAGCGCCTCGTTGTTCGGCAAGATCTCCACGAAGGCGCCGAAGTCCACCAGGCGCTTGATGGTGCCCTTGTAGATGCGGCCGACCTCGGGCTCGGCCGTGAGCCCTTCGATGATCTGGATCGCGCGCTTCACCGCGTCCGAGTCCGCGCTGGCCACCGCGACGGTGCCGTCGTCGTTCACGTCCACGCTGCAGCCCGTCTGGTCGATGATGCCCTTGATGGTCTTACCGCCGGGGCCAATGATGATGCGGATCTGGTCCGGCTTGACCTTCACGGTCGTGATACGCGGGGCCCAGCGGTTGATTTCCACGCGGGGGACACTGAGCGTCTCCGCCATCTTCCCGAGAATGTGCACGCGACCGGCGCGCGCTTGCTCGAGCGCTTGCTCCAGCACGCGTCGCTCCAGGCCCTCGATCTTGATGTCCATCTGAATGGCGGTGATGCCCTTATCGGTACCGCACACCTTGAAGTCCATGTCACCGAGGTGATCCTCGTCACCGAGGATGTCGCTCAAGATCGCGACCTTGCCGCCCTCCGTGATGAGACCCATCGCGATGCCCGCGACGGGTTTACGGATCGGAACGCCGCAGTCCATGAGGCTGAGGCTGGCGCCGCAGACGCTCGCCATCGAGCTGGAGCCGTTGGACTCCAAGATCTCGCTCACGATGCGGATCGTGTACGGGAAGTCGTCGTGGCCCGGCAGAAGGCGCGTCACCGCGCGCTCCGCCAGTGCGCCGTGACCGACCTCGCGGCGACCGGGCCCGCGCATCGGCTTCGTTTCGCCGGTGCTGAAGGGCGGGAAGTTGTAATGAAGCATGAAACGCTTCCAGCTCTCGCCGGTGAGCGCGTCGATCTTCTGCTCGTCGCTCGCGGTGCCGAGCGTGGCGGTGACGATGGCTTGCGTCTCGCCGCGCTGAAAGAGCGCCGAGCCGTGAACGCGAGGCAGCAGGCCAACCTCGCAGGAGATCGGGCGAATCGTCGTCGTGTCGCGGCCGTCGATGCGCTTGCCGGTGTCCAGCACCATGCCGCGCACGACCGCGTACTTGCGGTTCTCGATCTCTTCTTTGACGAGCTTCTCGACGGTGGCGAACACCTCGGCGCCCATCTCCACCGTGAGGGCCGCGATGACTTCCTTCTTGATCGCGCCGTAAGCCTCGTAGCGAGCCTTCTTCTCCTTGATGACGCAGGCGACCTTGAGCTTGTCGTCGGCCAGCCTCGCCACCTGAGCGGCGATGGTCGGGTCGATCTTCGGCACCGCGAACTCGCGCTTGGGCTTGCCCACTGCGGCGCGGATCTTCTCGATCAGGCCGATGACCTTCTGCGCCTCGTTGAAGGCAAAATAGAGGGCGTCGATGATCTCGGCCTCGCTCGCCTCTTCCGCGCCGCCTTCCACCATGACGATCGCGTCTTTGGTGCAGGCGACGATGAGGTCGATGTCGGCCTTGGAGCTCTGGTCGAACGTCGGCAGCGCGACGAGCTCACCTTCGACGCGCGCCACGCGCATCCCGGCGATGGGACCACCCCACGGGATGTCCGAGATGTGCAGGGCCGCGCTGGCCGTGGACATCGCCAGCACGTCCGTCGGGTTCTCTTTGTCCGAAGACAAGATGGTCGCGATGACCTGCGTGTCCTTCTTGTAGCCTTCCGGGAACAAGGGGCGCAGCGGGCGATCCATCAGGCGCGAGGCGAGCACCTCGTAATCGCGCAGGCGACCTTCACGCTTGAAGAAGCCGCCCGGGATCTTGCCGGCGGCGTAGGTCTTTTCGACGTACTCACAGGTGAGCGGAAAGAAGTCGAGGCCGGGGCGCTCTTCCGTGGATACGGCGGTCACGAGCACCATGCTCTCGCCGTAGGTGGCGAGCACGGCGCCGTGCGCCAGCTTGGCGAGGCGACCAGTTTCAAAAGTGAGCTGGCGCCCACCAACCATCACAGATTCACGTACGAACATGCTGCTCCCTCCAACGGGATGGGTCGCTAACGTGCGACGAAACGCCGGGAGCGGGCACCTCCTTCAGCCTCGATTCCTGGAGCAGTGCTCACGCAGAGCTCCACGAAGCGAAGATGAAAGCGGACAGGCCCGCGCCCGGAATTTTAACTAGTGGTGAAGCGCAAAGCCTTACTTGCGTAGGCTGAGGGCGCTCACGACCTTACGGTAGCGCTCGACGTTCGAGCGCTTCAAATAATCCAGCAGGCGGCGACGCTGACCCACGAGCTTCAACAAGCCACGGCGCGAGTGATGGTCCTTCTTGTGAACCTTGAAGTGCTCGGTCAGATACTCGATGCGCTGGCTGAGCAGCGCGATTTGCACTTCAGGCGAACCCGTATCGGTCTCGTGCGTGCGGAACTTAGTGATCGTGGACGTCTTGGCCTCGGGCGCGAGGGGCATGTGCTTCCTTTCGAATTCCTTTTTGAGCGCGCGAGTATACGCACCGTTTTCGGCCGGTCAACCCGCGCTTTCCCTAACGCCTGTTCAGGCCCGGCAATGCACCAAATAACCCGGATCTTCACGCAATTTGCGCTCGACCGGAATCGCGCGGACCTCGCTCGTCAGCTGGGCCGGACGAGTAAACCGATGGCGCCGGGCAATTTTTCCGCGACTCGTCGCAGGGTGGAGAGGCTCTCCACCGTCCGGAAGGGGGCCGTTGTGGGCGACGCGGCATCCCCCCGCTGGCGGGTCAGAACCGAGCCTGCGCGGCGAGCAGCTGGCTCAAGCCGTGGCCCGGGATCGGGCGCCGCATGACGCCATCGGGTAGTGCAGCCAAGACGCTTCGGTTCGGGTCGTGCTGGTATTCCGTAGCCAGCACCAGCGAAAGCCCCGGGGAGGCTTGGAGACGGACAGAAGCGCGCGCCGCGAGCAGCGGCTTTCGTGCGGCGCCGTCCGGCAGCGCCTCGAAGCCGGCAGGACCTCCCACCACGAACGTCTGCGCTACGCCGGTCTGGCCGGACTCTGTCGCGAGCGCGCCAGGCAGACGCCCGCCGAGCTCGACACCCAACACCAGCCGGCGCTGCAGCGCGCCCACGCTCCCGCCGAGCCAGGCGCCGAGCTCCGCCTGCGATGGCGTTGCGGCAGGGAGCGCCTGCTCTGGTGAGAGGCGTGGGTCGTTTTTCAGCAAAAACGGCAGCGTACGCCAGCTCAATAGGAAGTGCCCAGCCCACCGCGTGCTGCGGACCGAGCCGTAGAGCGCTGCAGCCGAAGCGAGGGTCGACGACGCCAAGGAAGGATCCTCGTAGCGCCGCTGTCGACTCACCAGCATCACTGCCTCCAGCGCGATCGCGAATCCGGGCTTGCCCTCGGCCGAGAGCCGCTCGGGATCCACGCGGAACGGAGCCGGGCGAAATGGCTCGGCGGCGAGCTCCGGCTCCCACACGCCGCGGTGCCACACGACTCGCGCCGACGCCCCTTCCAAGAAGGTCGGTGGCCGCTGGAAAAAACCAAAGCCGGCATCGACTCGCCACTCCTCCGACGCCTCGAAGCTTCCCCCCGCCGCGCCGCCCCAGACGCGCTGCGGCCCGCGAACGTCGGCCTCGACTTCCGTGGTTTTTGCCCAGCCGAACAGGCTCACCCGGGGCGAGCTCAGCGCCAGCTCCACGCCCGGCACGCCCCCTTTCTGCCGTAGGAACACGCTCTCGCGCCTTGCCACGTTCGTACCAGCCCAGTCCAGCGTGTGCGCGTAGCCGAGCCGCACGAAGTCCGTGTCGAGCGGGTACGCGCGCAGCCGGAGCTCCAGTCCGCGATGCGGCCTCCACGCCACCGCGAGCCAGCTCGAAGCGTCACGCAGCCGGAGCTCGCTTTCCTCACCGGCGCTCGCCAGCGCCACATCCAGCCGAAGAACGGCGCCCGTTCGAACGCCCGGGAAAGCTCCCGTCTGCTCGGAGCTCAGAGCCAGCCGGGCGCGGGTGTCGCGACCCGAGCGGAAGCCTTCCAGCGTTTCCCACGGCGCGTTTCCCACGGCGGCGTCGCCGATCAGGTTGGCGCTGCTGAGCAGGAAAGTCAGCTCAGCGCGCTCTTGCGCCTGACCTGCCGCAGCCGCGAGGAGCGCGGCGAGCAGCGCCTTACGGCAACATCTCGATGCGACCATCACGGCCCCCTTCGACCTGAGGCAGAGCGGCGCAAACGCTCCACGCACGTGCGCCATCGAGCGGGCACCAGAGGCCGAACGCTTCCGCGCAGCGACTGGCAGGCGCCTGCTGCCAATCGCGAGCACAGTCGCCCGGGTCGCGGACAAGCGGCACAGTCCCAAACTGGCGCCGGAGCGCCTGGCTCAACGAGAGGGACAGCTCGCTCCCGAGCGGCCCCACCGCTTCGAAATCCGCGCCCGGCAGCGTGAGGTACCGGGGGAGTGCCACGAGCAGCCTTTCGTCGTCGCGAAGCTCCGACTCCCCTCGCCCGGCTCTCCAGCACGTCGTTAGCTCTTCGCGGCAGGCCCCGCAGTGCACGCGCAGCCAGAGGCCCGACACCTGCAGCGCGGATTCACAGCCGCGCGAAGCCGACTTCCTCGCCGCGCGGTCCAAACCAACGCGCAGCTCCCTGCCCGCGAGCGAAGCCAGTCGCCACGGCTCTTCGAACGGGAAAGCCAGCTCCAGATCGATGGGGAGCAGCGGCCCCGCTTCCAGATCGTCACGTAGCCCGGAGCTATTGAGCACGACGACGTCAGCGCCCGTCTGCGCTCGGACCGCGTCCGCTACGACGTTGCCGAGCGGCGAGTCGCCGCCCAGCGCGGAGCTGCGCGTGAGCGGCGCCGGCAGGTAGCCGACCGGAGGTCTCGGCGCCGGCCGGTAAGGCTCCAGGTGGGCGGCCGTCGCAGGATCTTCGGGTACTTGGGAAGTGACGGGCAGATGCGTGAGCGCTACTGCTTGCACCTCCAGCGCCCCCGGCTCTTGCGGGTCCGGGCGGAGCCGCAGCGCGACTTTGGAGAGGTAGCGGCCGTAGGCGCCACTGTGCACGATGGGTACCCGGCGCGGAGAGCAACCGCGGCGCTGCTGCAGCTCGCGGGTCGCGCAGTCTTCCTGCCATTCCGGCTCGAGGGTCGACACGTGCTGATGACCGCCGAGCACGACATCCACCCCCGTCGTCCCGCGCAGTAAATCGCGGTCGCCTTCCAGCCCGAGGTGGCTCAGCACGACGACGAGCGCGGCGCCGCCCGCGGCGGCGTCCATCGCCGCCTGCACGCTCGCGGCGGCGCCCATCACGGATAACCCCCAAGGGTTGCTGGAGGCGGTGATCGACGGGGGGCTCCCGTCGTGTCCGACGCCGATCACCCGCAGGCGCGTGTGACCGGCCATGACGGTCGCGCTGGGCGCCAGCCACGCCCCGGTCGTGGCGCTCGGCACCAGGTTCGCGGCCAGCACCGGGAAGCGCGCGGGGCCGAAGAGCCTGTCGAGCTCGGCCGCGCCGAGAGAGAGCTCATGGTTGCCGAGCGCCATGGCCGCGACGCCCAGCGCGCCCCACAAGCCGACCTCCACCGCCCCGCCGTGAGCGCCGAACACCGGAGCTCCCTCCAGCAAATCGCCGCTATCCACCCAGACGGCGGCACCGCGGCGGCGCTCTGCGGCGAGCAGGGTCGCCAGGCGCGCGGCTCCGCCTACCTCCGCGAGCTCGCCCTCGGAGCCGAGGCCCATTTCCGCGTCCAGGCTGGAGACCCGATCACGAAACGACCAGAGCCGGGAGTGCACGTCCGACGTGTGGAGCAACGTGAGCTCCGCTGGCGGCGGCGCGGCCGCGGGCGCCGACGCGCTGCAAGCCAGCGAGAGCACGCTGCATCCCCATCCGAGTTTGGCCCGCATGGGGGCGTATCGGTCGACATCGGCGCGAGTTGCGCGCCGTTTCGGGAGGCTTCACCCCTCCGAGAGCAAACGCCCGAAATGCCGGGTCAACGCCGCCGTCACTCCCGCCGCCGTCCGCTCCACGAGCGCGTCCGCGGCGGCGCGCTCGACCTGCTCGAGGGTCACGTTGGCCAGCACCTCGCGGACCTCCGGCACCGCGGCGGCCTCCATGCTCATTTCCCGCAGACCCATGCCCACGAGGAGCAGCGCCGCCATCGGGTCGCTCGCCATGGCCCCACAGAGCAGCACGGGGCGGTTCTTGTCTTTGCCCGCCGCGATCACGTTTTGAATGAGTCGCAAAATCGCGGGGTCGAAGTAGCTCGCCAGGTACGCAAGCTCGGGCGTCGAGCGGTCCACCGCCAGGGTGTACTGCACGAGGTCGTTCGTGCCGATGCTCATGAACTCCGCGTGCTCCGCGAACTCGTGCGCGAGCACGGCCGCAGAGGGCACCTCGACCATGATGCCGAGGGAAATGTGCTCGGCGCGCGGCAGACCACGCCGGTCCACGTCCGCCAGCGCCTGCTCGTAAAGCTCCTTCACCGCGAACAACTCGCCAAGCGAAGCGATCATCGGCAGCATGATGCGGAGCTTGCCGTGCGCGGTCGCGCGGATCATGGCCCGCAGCTGGGTCATGAAGATTTCCGGGCGCGCCAGGCCCAGCCGCACCGCGCGCAGCCCGAGCGCGGGGTTCATCTCGCTCGGCATCTGAAACACCGACACGAACTTGTCTCCCCCGATGTCGAACGTGCGCAGCGTCACCGACAGTGGGTTCATGATCTCGGCGACGCGCCGGTAGGTGTCGTACTGCTCCTCTTCCGTCGGCGGCTCCGTCCGGTCCACGTAGAGGAATTCGGTGCGATAAAGGCCGATGCCGCGCGCGCCGTGGCTGAGCGCGGCCAGCGCCTCCGACGGGATTTCGATGTTGGCGCGCAGCTCGATGAGCTCCCCGGAGCCGAGCTTGCTGGGGCGGTCACGCGCCTCACGCCGCAGCCGCTGAATGTCCCGGAACCGCGCCGCGCGCGTTTGATACTCCGCCGTCGTCTCGGGGCGCGGATGAAGCAGCAGCTGGCCTCGAAGGCCGTCCACGATCAGCGAGTCACCGTTGCCGATGCGCGACAGTGCGCCGGCAACGCCGACCACGGCCGGGATCTCGAGGGCGCGCGCCACGATCGCGGTGTGGCTGGTGCGGGTGCCCACCTCGGTAACCAGGGCGAGCACTTTGTCGCGAGTCAAACCAACGGTTTCTGCCGGCGAAAGATCGTGGGCCACCAGGATGCGCGGCTCGCTCGTGTCCACCACTACGTCCGCCGGACCGCCGCCAATCGCTTGCCGGATGCGCGCGCCCACGAACTCGAAGTCGTGGCTGCGCTCCGCCAAATACGCGTCGTTCGAGCGGCGCAGGGTCGCGGCCATCTCCGTCACCGCGAGGTCCAGCGCCCACTCGGCGCAGACCAGCTCGGTCTCGACCCGCCTCGTGACGTCCGCCAAGAGGAGCTCGTCCTCCACCATGAGGGTGTAAGCCTCCAGCACCGAGATCTCAATTTTTGTCGCGCTCTTGTGAGCCTTGGCCGAGAGCTCGCGAAGCTCAGCCGCAGACTTCGCGACGCCACGCTTGAAGCGCTCGATCTCCTCTGGAACCTCGCTGGCCTGCACGTGGCGGTGCACGACGCCGGTCCGCCCCAAGTTGAGGACGGCCGCCTTGCCCAGCGCTACTCCGGGCGAGCCGGGTAGGCCGGAGAGCGCGACTTCGGCGCGCGTCTCTCTTTGCCCCTCGCCCTCGCTCATTCGTCCTCGCCGAACCTGTCGTGGATGAGCTGCCCCAGCTTCTCCACCGCCTCACCGGCGGAGGGGCCGTTGGCTTCGACGTCCAGCTTCGTCCCCTTGGAGCCGCAGAGGAGCAGCACGCCCATGACGCTCTTCGCGTTCGCCGTTTGGCCAGCGCGGCCCACCGTTATCTCACAGGGAAACTTGGCGGCGAGCTGAACGAGCTTGGTCGCGGCGCGGGCGTGCAGACCCAGCTTGTTTCTCACCTCGAACGTGCCCCTCGCGATGGTCATGTCGAATGTCTCCCGTCTGGGTCGCCGCCCTTGCCGATGATGGTTACGCGGTCCACGTCTCGATGAACGACGTCTATGGGGAGCTCGGTGTGCTTCCGCAAGCGCTCCGCCAGCTGCTCGGTGACGACCACCGAGCGATGCCGCCCGCCCGTGCAGCCGATGCCCACCGTGAGGTAGCTTTTTCCCTCGCGCTCGAAGCGCGGCAGACAAAACTCCAGGAGGCCTCCCGCGCGTTCCAGGAACTCGCGCGTGCCCTCGCTCGCGAGCACGTAGTCGCGCACGGCCGGAGTGGTGCCGGCCATCTTGGAGAGCTCCGCGACGAAGTACGGATTGTCCAAAAAGCGCACGTCCAGCACGACGTCTGCGTCGACGGGAGGACCGAATTTGAAGCCGAACGAGAGCAACCGCACCTTGAGACGAGGCGCGCCCCCGGCGCTCGGCCCGAAATGCGCGATCACTTCCCGGCGCAAATCGTGCACGCTCATGCGCGTCGTATCCAGCACGATGGAGGCGTTGGCACGAAGCGAGGTGAGCAGCTCACGCTCGATCCGGATGCCGTCCAGCACCGCCATCGCCCCTTGCTCGCTGCCGGCTTCGGAGGTCGTGGTGAGCGGGTGCGGTCGACGAGTGCTGGAAAAGCGGCGCAGCAGCGCCTCGTCCGAAGCGTCCAGGAACAGCACCGTGAGCTCTCGCTCACCGGGCTGGGAAAGGTGCGAAAAGAGCTGGGAAGCCCCGTCCAAAAAGCGCCGCACCCGCACGTCGATACCGAAGGCGACGCGCCGAACCCCCGCCCCGGCGAAGGCCGCGAGCGTGCTCTCCACGACGGGAGTCGGCAGGCTATCCACACAAAAGTAGCCCAAGTCCTCCAGCGCGTTCACGGCCGTGGACTTGCCGGCGCCGCTCAGGCCCGTGACCACGACCACGGACGTGAGCTCCGGCGGCACCACCGTGATCGGCGTCGTCATGATTTTCGCTCCGGTGGTGGAGTGAGCGAAACCGGAGGCGGCGCCGAGCTCTCCGTCGGCGAGTAAGCGCGGAATTGGCTGCTTGGAGGACGAAAGCTGCGCGTTTCGCCTGGCTCCGCCCGCAGCAGCCCCTGCTCCAGGTTCTTCACGAACTCGCGCGCGGGGTGATGGCCGGCCTGGCGCAGCAGCTCGTTTCGGGCCGCGATCTCGATGATGCTGCTCATGTTGCGGCCCGGCCGCACCGGCAGCACGACCTCGCGCACGGAGACGCCGAGCACGTCTCGGTAGCGGTCCTCGAGGCCGATGCGATCGTAGGGCGCGTCCGGCTGCCAGAGCTGGAGCTCGACGACCAGATCGACGCGCTTGCGGTCACGGATGGCGGTCACGCCGAAGAGATCTTTGATGTTGAGGATGCCCAAGCCGCGCACCTCGATGTGATGGCGCAGCAGCGCCGCGGGCTGGCCGAACACCATTCCGGGCGGGCGGTAGTCGCACTCGATGACGTCGTCCGCCACCAAGCGATGCCCTCGCATCACGAGCTCCAGCGCGCACTCGCTCTTCCCGATGCCGCTCTTGCCGAGCAGCAGCACGCCGACCTCGAACACATCCACCAGCACCCCATGCACTCGCGTTCGAGGGGCCAGGCGCTCGTCGAGCAGGGTGTGCAGCGAGGCGATGACTTGGGAAGACCGCTCCGTGCAAACGACCAACGGAGTCCCGGTGCGCTCGGCCTCTAGACAAAACGGGCGTGGCGGGTCGACCCCGCGCGTGACCACGACGCACGATAGCGGCAGGGAGAAGAACGCGAGCGCGGCCGCCGCTTGTTGCTCCTCGTTCAGGCTCTCCGCGTAACTGAGCTCCGTCTCCCCCAGGACCTGGATACGAGACGGAACCACGCCGTGCAGATGCCCCACCAGCACCAGCCCGGATTTCTGGATGCGGCTATGGGCAATCTCTCGACCGAGCCCGGCTGCGCCCGCCACGAGCCGCACGTTGAGCCCCAGATGCGGGTCGTCGAGCAACTCTCGAACCGACATCGAGCGGAGCGTCTGAGTCGCAGGCTCGAAGGTCACGGTTTCTTCCCTTACTTGGCGGTCGCGTCGTGCGACTCGATGAGCGCGAAGGCGGACTCCGCGCTTTCCGCGTTGGCGAGCAGCTTGCGCGTGCCCTCGTCGCGCAGCAGCCGGGAGATGCGGGCCAGCGTGCGCAGGTGCTCGCCGGTGGCGCGCTTGGGCCCCACGACCCCGAACACGATGTGCACGGGCTGCCCGTCGATCGCGTCGAAATCGATACCTTTGGGGAACAGCAGCAGCGCGCCCGCCTGCGCTTCGGCGTGCTCGAGCGCGCTGTGGGGGATGGCAACGCCGTCCCCAATGCCAGTGCTCTGCAGCTGCTCGCGCTCCAGGAGCAGCGCCAAGACTTCCTCCTCTGGAGCCGAGACGGCGCCGCCCAGGAGCCGCGCCAGCGCATGGAGCGCCTGCGACTTGCTGGGCAGCGTACCCTCGCGGTCCACCAAGATTCGGTCTTGCGTGATGATGTCGGACAGGCGCATGGCTACGGGGCTCGACGGTGACTTGTCAGCGTTTCGCCTTCTTGGCGATCTTCTTCGCGGTCACCTTCTTTTTGGCGACCTTTTTCTTGGGAGGAGGCGCTTCTTCTTCCGGCACTACCTCCGCTTCCTCGGCGGCGGTCTTTGCGGTGCGACGGCGCGACTCGGCGGCGCCCTTGCTCACGCGGATTTGCCGGTCGAGCTTGTCGATCATGCGATCGATCGACGTGTACATGTCGTCACTGCTCTCTTTCGCCTCCAAGTGGGCCCCACCACTGGATATGCGCGCCTCCGCGACGTGCTTGAGCTTGTCCACGGAGATCGTCACCTTCGCCGTCATGGGCTGGCGCAAGAATTTTTGCAGCTTACCGAGCTTGGCCGCCGCGTGCTTCTTGATGGCTTCACTCGCGTCCATGTGGCGGAAAGTGATGCTGACGTTCATGTTCTGGGGGGCTCCTTGGGGTTGCGGTCCCATTAGAGCCCAAGTGCCCGAGACCCGCCAGTCTTCCCGCCCATGCCGTGAGGCCCAACGCGCCCTCGCGTCTTCGTGCCCGGCCCCTCGAGCCGCAGCGGCGAGCCGGCCCGGCCGCGCCGCACGACCGGTCGACTCAGAACAGGCGCTTGCGCTTGGAGGAGGCGAGGATTCCGAGCATCTCGCGGTATTTCGCGACCGTGCGCCGGGCGATCTTGATGCCGTCGGTCTTCTCCAGCATCTCCACGATGGCTTGGTCGCTGACGGGGTTGCCCTTGTCCTCTTCCTCGATGAGCTTCTTGATCGCCTGCTTGACGCTCTCGCTCGCGATGTCTTCGCTAGCGACGCGGCGGATGCTCGAGTTGAAGAAGTACTTGAGCTCGAACAAGCCCTGGGGCGTGTGCATGTACTTGTTGGTGGTCACGCGCGAGATGGTGGACTCGTGCATGCCCACCGCCTCGGCGACGTCCCGCAAGATCATCGGCTTCAAGAAGGACACGCCCTTCTCGAAGAAATCCCGCTGCTTCTCCACGATGCACTCCGAAACACGGATGATCGTCTTGCGACGCTGCTCGATGGCGCGAATCAGCCACTGCGCGTTGCGTAGCTTCTCCCCGATGAACTCCTTGGCGGAGGGATCCTTCATCAGCCGCTTGGTGAGCGCCTCGTTGATGAACAAGCGCTGGACTCCGCGATCGTTATCCACGACCACGAAGTCCCCGCCGTCTTTCATCACGTAAACGTCCGGGGTAATGCCGATCGTCCGGTCGTCTTGATCGGAGAAATTGCGGGCCGGCCGGCTCTCGAAATCCTGGATTTCCTTGGCCGCCTCGTACACGTCCTCCAGGGGCAGCTTCATTTCCCGGGAGATGGCCTGGTAGTTGTGACGCTCCAGGTGATGGAGGTGGTTCTGGATGATGGTGAGGACCGCCTCCCCCTCTTCGTAACCGGCCGCTTTGGCCTGGATGAGCAAGCACTCGCGAAGGTCACGCGCACCCACTCCGATGGGATCGAAGTTCTGGATCATCTCGAGGACGAGCGGTGCGTCCTCCGGGTTGAGACCCGATTCGTCCGCCAGCTCTTCGATGGTGAGGTCTGGCGTGCGCGTGCCGTCGGGGCGCTCCACGCCCGCCAAGTCCAAGTAGCCCTTGTCGTCCAGGTTGCCGATGACGAGCTCGGCGAAGCGGCGCTCGAGCTCGCTGAAGTCGCTCATCTGCAGCTGCCACAGCAGGTGGTCGTGCAGGTTCCGAGGCTTCGTGAGGTTCTGCTCGATCGGCGGGAGCTCGTCGAAGCCGCCACGTCCACCACCCGGCGGGGTTTGCAGGGTGCGGTTCTCGAGGAATTTCTCCCAGTCGACCTCCCGCGAGGCCTTCTCGGTGGTGTTGGCCTCCGTCGTGCGGGCGAAGGCCTCGGGCTCGTCGAGCTTGGAGGGTTGCCCCTCGGCCCTGCCCCGGGGCTCGTCGCCACGGCTGCGTGCCTCTCCCCCGTCCTCGTCCGAGAGCACGGGGTTGTTGTCCAGCTCGCGTCCCACTTCCTCGATGAGCTCGAGACGCGAAAGCTGCAACAGGCGGATTGCCTGCTGCAACTGGGGCGTCATCACCAGCTGTTGGGACAGGCGTAGCTGTTGCTTAATTTCCATGGGACCCGAGTTGACTTGCGGTCAACAGCCGGAGTCTAAACCAGGTAGCAAGAACCGCGCCTCACAAATTAGCCCGCAGAACGCGTTTTATTTCGAGCGAGACACAAAGGACACCCGCCCAGTCGCGGAGCGACTCGGCAGCTATGCCCCAGTGCTGGGGCGAGAACGTACCGGGCTACAGAAGCAGCTCCCCCGCGCAACGCAGCGCCGAGGCGACTAACGGGCGGGAGCTTGGACCGGGATCGAGCCCTTCACGTCGTCCAAAGTGACGTGGCGGGTGGCGATGTCGATTTGCGCCGCCTCCGCCGTGACCCAGCCGCGGCCTCGGCTGACCCTGACCCCACCCTGAAGCCGTACGCTCCGGCGAGCTACGTCCACCTCTAGCGTGGCCGCTTTGGCTTCGATGCCTTTGAGGCGAACCGTGACGTCATTCGAGCCGCGGGCGTAGCGCACGACCGGCGCCTCGTCGTACCGCACGTCGATCTTCCCACACTCGACCTCGAGCTCACCCAGGACTGCATGCACATTTCCCTGAAGCACGGCGGTGCCTTTGGCGATGTCCACGTCCAAATGGTCGGCCCGCACGTCCAGCGATTGGCCGGCGACGACGGCTAGCGGATCCGCGTGAGCGCTGCCCGTACCGCTCAGGGCGAACGGCGAAACGGCGATCGCGAGCATGAGGGCCCCGCGCCTGGAGACGCTGGGAGAGCTCAGTGCTTGGAGAAACCGTTTCATCCCTGACCTCCTGAGGATACCACTGAACTGCCGCTCCGCACCCGGGAATTTGGCCCAATTTCGCTGAAACAGCACTGAAACTCCGACCGAGCGAGGACGCTGTAGTGTTACGCGTGTTACGCGCCTCGCCTGCGTACCTTCCTTGCTCGGAAGCCCTATTTTTTGCCGGGCGCTGTGTCCGGTCCTCATCGCGCCCGTTTCCAACGCTTGTCGGGCAGCCGGACAGCCAGTAGGCTTTTGACGTGCAGCGACGCTTCGGAGGAGGCCAGACGACCGCTTCGCGGATCAAGAGCCTGCTCAGCTATGTGCAAGCCGAGCACGGCCGCGCCCAAGCGGACGCGTTCCTCGCCAGCACGAAGCTGGACCGCGACTACCTGGGTGACGAAACGCGGCTCGTCCCGGTCGAGCTCTGGCATTCCGCCCTGGTCGCATTTGCGTCGCGCTTCGGGCGCGAAGCGGTGTTGGAGACGGCACCTCATATCGTCGGCGCGGAGAACCTGGGAGCGTGGGCCCACGTGCTCCGCGGTACGGCGGATCCGGGCGGCGCGTTCCGTCAGCTGGAGCTGCTCGGCGGGGAGCAAGGTCGCACGGAGCGATGGCGCACGGTTGCGTCCGGCCACAACTGGTGGCGCGGCAGCATCCGGGTGCGCCGGGACTCGGCAGAAGAGAGCGACGGGCTTTGCTCGCTCGCTCGGCAAGCAGAGCTGGCGAGTGTTCCCCTGCTCTTCGGTCTTCCAGTAGGTAAGGTCTCGCAGCACACGGAGGTGGACTCTCCGATGTCGGAGAGCGAAGAATTCCAGGTCACCTGGCGTGTGCCCGGCATGTGGCCCGTCGGGGTCGGGGTGGCGCTGGGTGGCGGCCTGGGGGTGGTCGCCGCGGAGGCTTCCTCTTTGCTGGAGCTTCCATTCGGCGCCAGTGCCGGTCTTGCCATCGGTTTTGGCCTCGGCTTGCTGGGCATGCACGAGTGGCGCCGGCGCATCCAGGCGCGGGCTCATCTGGTGCGGATTCACGCGCTCGAGCGCTCGCAAACTCTGCGCGAGGTGCGCGACCGCGGCACCGCTGGTTTCCAGCAAGGGGTGGTCGTGGCGGGTCAGTACCGCCTGACGGAGAAGCTCGGGGTTGGCGCGAACGGCACGATCTGGGAAGCGGAACGGCTCTCGGACGGCGCGCTCGTCGCGGTGAAGCTGCTGCGCGCCGCGGTCGCTCACGACACGGTGGCCGCGGACCGCCTGCGGCGCGAGGCGGCGGCGCTCGGCCTCGCGTGGCACCCCAATGTGGTCGAGGTGTACGAAGACGGCTACTTGCCCGACGGCACTTGCTACTTGGTCATGGAGCGGCTGCACGGTGAGTCGCTCGCCAAGCGGCTGCACCGCGTGGGCCCCCTACCGCCGAGCACCCTCCTGCCGCTGGCTCTGCAGATGTGCGACGCGCTCGGCGCCGTCCACGCCGCCGGCATCGTTCACCGGGACTTGAAGCCGAGCAACATCTTCCTGGAGCAGCTGCACGGCGAGCACGGCGAAGAAGTCGATCACGTCAAGCTGCTGGACTTCGGCGTGGCGCGCGTCGAGTGGGCGGAGACCCGCCTCACCAACGCGAACGCGCCGCTCGGCACGCAGGGCTACATGTCGCCCGAGCAGGAGCAAGGGCTGGAGATCGATCACCGCAGCGACATCTTCGCGCTCGGCAGCGTGCTCTACGAGTGCTTGACCGGCGAGCCGCCGCCGCTCACCCCCGCCTCTTTGTGGACCGGCGAGCGCGCTCAAGACAGCGGCGTGCACCGCGCGTCCGTGGACATCCCGGAGGCATGGCGAGCCCTCATGCAGCGCGCCATGGCGCCGCTTCCGCAGCAGCGCTTCGCGGATTCGCGCGCGCTACGTGAAGCGCTGGTGCAGCTCGGGCGCGAAGATCCACACAGCGCGAGCGCTTGATCCGCTAAGGCTTGCGCAGCACGACGTAGCGCTGCCCGCCGGCCAGAGGCAGCTCGGCGACGACACGAAAGCTCTCGGCGCTGGGCAAGAGCCGGACGCGGCGCTCGACCTCACGATCGTGCGGAGGCGCCAGGAGCACGAGCGCGTCGACGTCGCGGCTTCGCAGCAGCGCGTCGTCGATGCGCTTGGACGTGTGACCGCCGGGCAGCAGCGCGACGCGCGGATCCGTGACCCCAGCTAGATCGATCACCTTGAAGTCCGCGACCGCTCCGACCCAGCCGACGTCCAGCGCGGCGACCGACCTCGCCCCCGCGAGGGGCGCCTTGGCCGACTCGATCAGTCGCTCGCGATCCGGACCGACTCCGCGAGCGGCGCCGCTCAGGGCGAGCCATAAATGAAGCGATAGCGCCCCCGCCAGGGCCGCCCGCAGCCAGCTCGCCCATGGCGGCGCGACGCGAGACAACTCCGCGGCGCCGAGCACGAAGCTCGGAAGCACCGGCACCGCAAGCCGGTACAGGCTCATCCAGTCGCCGCCCACCGCGGCGAGCGCCGCGAAGTGAACGACTCCCGCGAGCGCGACCGCGCGCGCGATGGGCGCGCCGCGCCGCAGGCTGAACGGCGCGACGCACAGCAGCGGCAGGCCCGTCTGCACGAACGCGAAGACGGCGTAGCGCACGCCGTGCTCGAGATCGGAAGGTTTGGCAAAGACCGAGAGCGGAGCCGCGCGTCCGAAAAGCACCGCCCGCAGCGCGGCCACGAGCGCCACCGCTCCGAGCACCAGCGCCGGCGAAAGTGCCGCCCGCTTGAGCGTGACGCCGCTCGCCAAGCGCAGGCCTAGCCGAACGCTGGCGCACCACGGCGCTAGCTCCGGTCGGAGCCCTGCCGCGAGCGCGGCCGCGACGTCGGCGAGGGCGCCCTCGCCCAGCGAGGCGATGCCGAGCGCGGTGACGAGGCCCGTCTCCATGCCCGCTACCGACCAGGCGGCGAGCGGCGCGGTCACGGCCAGACAGAGCAGGAGGGCGGCGGCATACGCGGCGGAGGTGCGGGAAAATAGCCGGCGCCCCAAACCAAAGACCGCCACCAAGACCGCGCCCGCGCCGAGCCACTTCGCGGCCGCGAGCGCGCCCAGCGGCCCCTGCCCTCCGAAGGGCGCGAGCAGCACCGCGAAGCCGAGCGGCGTGACCGCGTCCACGACCGGCCCGCCGGCGTTGAAGCGATAGCCGGCGCCGCTGGCGAGGTGCGAAGCGACCCGCGCGGTGATGAGCGCGTCGTCCACGGTGAAGCCCCACAGCCAGGCCATCGACGCTCCGAGCGCCGCCACGGCGCCGATCCCACCCGCGAGGCTGCGCGCGGGGTCGAGCGAGGGCGCAGCGGGGTCGCCAGGAGCCATGGTGCGACGAAACCCCAGGATTCGTGCCCTGGCAAGCGTTCGGGGGCGCCAAGTCCGGCCCGGCGGGGCCCCTAACCTCCCTTGCCCTTCACTGTCCACTCCTCTGCGAAAGGGGCTGAAAAGTATCGCTCTGCTCCGCCGGTTCTTACCATTCGCTTCAAGGAATGACCGCGATAGATGTCGTCGTGCGGCCCCAAGCCGCCGCCCCGCTCCCCGAAGCTCTCAGCTCGCTTCATGGCCTGTTCGATTTATTCGTCGACGGCATCAACCTCACGGCTCGACTTACTGAAGCGCCGCACGCCGCGCTGCTCGTCGAGCTCGGTCACGCCCTCTCTCAGCTGAACCGCGGCAAGCGAGCCCGCGCCTGCTTCCCCATCTACTCCGAGGAAGAAGCCTGGGAGATTGGTCTGGAAGCGGACGGCGTGGATGCGCTGCTCAGCGTGTACCGCGTGGGCCCCAGCCCGCGAGTCGCGGTGTTCGACCGGCGCATGCCGCTCGCGACGTTGACGAGCGCCGTAGCGCGAGCGCTGGAGCAAAACGAGGCCCAGAACGCGGCCGCGATCGGCCCGGCTCGTCGCGCGCTGGGGCTACCCTACCCGACTTACGCGCACGCGCCGCTCGAGCGCAAGCGGCACGGCGTCGCGCCCAAGGCCGCGGCGAGCGTCGCCTTCGGCGGCGAGGTCGAGCTCAAGCAGCGCAGGAGCGTGAGCCCCGAAGCGC
The DNA here is from genome assembly GCA_004193285.1 of Myxococcales bacterium. Lineage (GTDB taxonomy): Bacteria > Myxococcota_A > Polyangia > Polyangiales > Polyangiaceae > PMG-095. The sequence goes on from SECP01000017.1 coordinate 64,165, forward strand.
CCGGCCTGGAGCGGGCCGATCTGCACTCACTCCTCGCTGTCGGCAAGCTGTCGCTCACGGTGAAAACGCGCACGCTGGAGCTCCCCAACGTGCAGCTGTTCTTGATGAGCGAGCGGCTGCTCAACATCGCAGAGGACGTGCTGGACGCGTGGCGGAGCGAGCGCGCGGTGTTTCGGCGAGCGGAGCTGGATGGCGCTCAGCTCTCCGTGCGGCGTGGCCCGGGACGGGGCCCCCTGCGAGTGAGCATGACGGGCGCGAGCAAGTCGCCGGACACCGAGGGAACGACGCTGGCCGACGTCCCCGCGCGCGGCTTCGTGCTGTCGTGCGCGCGCTTCGCGCTCAGCTTGGCGGAGGTGCTGGAGAAAGCAGATCCCTCGCAGAGCAAGAACCTTCGCTTGCGCGCGCTGTCGCGGACCGCGCGCGGCATCGTGGACGTCGTGAGCGAGACCAACGCCAACGACTCGCTGCAAAATCCCGAGCCGGACAGCTACCGCAGCTTCGGTCTGCCGCGGGCCCAAACCGGGCGCGGCACCTGGGAGCACGGCGGCAAGATGCGCTTCGTGCCGAAGTGGGTCGCCACCGTGCCGAACATCGACCTGCGCGCCACCTTCCAGTGCGGGGACAAGATCATCGTCGGCTCGCAGCGGGAGACCGCTTGCCTGATGCGCGACAGCGGGCGCGTGCTTTGGCGGGTCGCGGCCAGCCGCGCCGCCAGCGTCGTCACGCCGTTCGGCTTGGCGCGTCTCGGTTTCGATGGTCGAGTGGAGCTGCACGACCTGGAGACCGGCGGCGTGCGCTTCACCACCCACATTCAGCCGCGCGCGGCCGGGGGCGCCACCGGAGCCCTCGTCAATGGTCCGGCCTTGCCCAAGCTCCTCGTCGTCGCCGAAGGAGACCGCGCCGTCACCGCGGTGGATCTCGTCTCCGGAGAGGTGCGTTGGCGCTTCAGTGGCAAGCGCCCGGCCAGCTACCGCATGCGTCGCGCGGGCAAGCTCCTCATCGTCGCTGGAGGAGACTCCGCGCTCGTCGCGCTGGACGTGTTCACCGGAGACGTCGTGTGGCGCGTCCGCGACCGGCTACCGTTCTCGGGAGACATCTGCATCGATCACGACTCTGCGTTCGCCATCGCGGGCGGGCCGGTCGGCCCTTGTAAGCTGCTGCACGTCGATCTTTGGACCGGCGCGCTGCGCTGGTCGCGCGAGCTCGAGGAGCGGCCCTGCACTGGCCAAGCCCCGCTCGTCAGCGGCAACTCCGTCATCATCGCGACGCGAGACAAGCGTGGCGTCGGCGCTTCTGCGCTCGCGCGTGACACCGGCGCGCCGCTGTGGGAACAGCCGCCGGGCCTCGCCTCGCCGACCACGGCCTGGCTCGTGGTCGACGACGCCCTCATCGCCAACACCGCCGCGGGTGCCTTGGTGTGCCTGGACGCCGGTACCGGCATGCCGCGCTACAGCCATGTCTTCTCGCGGCACGTGGAGGCGGATCAGCCGCGGCGCCTGGAGCCGGTGCTGCGCAACGGCGCGCTCTTCGTGCCGCAGCACCAGGTCCACGTCATTCGCCCGCGCGACGGCGAGGTTCTAGGCACGCTGCCCAGTGACTTGATCCCGGACCTGCTGCGCGTCGACGAGCGCTGCGGCGCTTACATTGCCGAGGAGAGCGGGCACTTGGCCGCGTTCTCGGTAGCGCCCAAGCTGTCGCTCGTGAAGTGATCACGGCTGCGCAGGGGGGCGCAGCGACTCCACGTGCGGGGGAAGCGGCCAGGGTCCGCCTACCTCGTTCGCTTTGGCGCGCAGGAAGGCCGCGATGCGCCTCATCGGCACCTGCGCCGGGCAGGTCTTCTCCTTCTCGGCGAGCACTTCGTCAGTGACGAAGCTCAGGCTGTAAGCGGCGGCGCGGAAGTCCGGCATGCTCCGTGACGCAGACAGCATGAGCGGCATGACGCCGCGGTAAGCACCGCCCGAGGCCGCGATTCGCTCGCCTTCCCCGCGGTCGCAAATGCCGCACGCGATGCAGCGACTGAACGTGGGCAGGTCACGGCGCTCGTCCGCGGTAACCGGGGGCAAGCCGTCCGCGTCGTAATTGCGACGGAAAGCGGCGAGGCCGCCTCGATGGCCGAAGAGGCGCTTCACCAGCGACTTCAGCATCGCCCAGGTGAGCAGTAGCCAGGCCTTCAAACGCGGGGGCACGTCTTCAGATTGGCACGCCCTGCGACGAGGAGGGAGAAGCCGTGTTTCGGCTGCGTATGATGGGTGGAGGGACGGCCGTATCGTGACGCGTAACCGTCACCTGTTACGCTCCGGAACACCAGCCTAAGTACTGAAATTTACTACTAAATCAGGCTGGCACATCGACTGCAAAAGGGGTCTCCGTCCGCGGCGCTGTCCGCGAAAGGAGCTTCCCGATGTGGTCCCCCGTTGCTGTCCAGTCCGTTGCCGTTTCGTCCACCGTCACCACCGCCAAGCCCCTCACGCTCGCCAAGCCCCTCGGCATTCCCAGCTCTTGGTCCGAGGCGGAGCTGCTGGACCGGCTGCTGAGCAGCGACCCCAACGCTTGGCGTGAGCTGAACCAACGCTACGCGCGCCTGATCACCAGCTGCATTCAGCGCGTCGTTGCGCGCTTTTCCAAGCGCGTCAGCGTGGACGCGGTGGAAGAAATTTACGCCACCTTTTCACTGAAGCTGCTCGCCAACGACAAGCACAAGCTCCGAAGCTTCGAGCCGCATCGCGGCAACAAGCTCGGCACGTGGCTGGGCATGCTGGCGACGCACTGCGCCTACGATTACCTGCGCAGCGTGCGCCGCGAGCCGAGCTCGGTCTGCTTGACGGAGGCGGAGACCCTGAGCAGTGAGCACCATGACCCGTGCGAGAGCGCGGTACTGAACGAACGGGCTCAGCTGGTACGCGACCTGTTGGCGGACTTCAGCGACAAAGATCGCCAGTTCGTCACCCTTTATTACCAAGACGGGTTGAGCCCCGAACACGTGGCCGAGCGACTCGGCATCAGCGTGAAGACGGTGTATTCGAAGAAGCACAAGATCCAGCGCAAGCTGACCGAAATCGTAGGCGTCCCCGCCTGAATGTCGTAGAAGCAGCCTCGTGCTGCGGCTTTCGCTCGTCGCGGGGTTCCTCCTCGCTAGCGTGTGCGCCTGTGGCGGGACCAAGCCGGTAAGCTTCGCCCGTGCGGGAGCCCCGGGGGGCCCAAGCAGCCGCATCGAAGCGCGCTCCCTATCGGATCGACCGCCGCTAGCGCTTCTCGAACGCCAAGGAGATCCGGAGAGCGCCATCGCCTTCGCATCCCTCGCTTCTGCTCGGTCGGACGTCCACGCCGCCTTTGGGGAGGTGCTCGGTCAGCGCCTTACCCGTGCGGGTTTTCAGACTCAGCTCGTCGCGCACGGCCTCGGCTTCGAGCTCATGATCTTGGCCGAAGGCGCCGAGCGCGGCGGCGCCGCGATGAAGGCGTTGCTCGGCGCGCTGTCGCAGCCCATAGCCCCCGCCGAGCTCTCGGCCATGGCTGGCCCGGCCGCGGAGCGCGTCGCGCCGAGCCCCCTGTCCCAGTGCTCCGCGGAGCTCTCGAATCAGCGCCGCGTCACTGATGCGAGTGAGCTCGAGCGTGAGCGCATCGCCACCTTCGCCCAAGACCGATCCGCGCTGGCCGTCGTCGGGGACGCAGCGACCACCGCGGCGGTAGCAGACGCGCTCTCGGAGGGGCCGGATTGGCCGGAGCGGGGCGCGGTGCCTTCGCTTCTGCCGTCGCAAGGCGGCACCCAAGTCGTGCGCGGCGATCGCCCCACGCTCTCGGTCGGCCTCACGCTGCGCGACACCAACGGCGCGCTGGGTGCCGCGGAGGAGCTCGGAGGCCCGGAGAGCGCGCTCGGGGTGCGGCTCGCCGCTCTCGGCGGGGGCTTCAAGTTGCGCCGCGTGGTCGCGACCGCGCATCCAGGCGGGGCTTGTCTGCGTCTAGACAGCGAGGTGGACGCGTCGCCATTGCCGGAAGCGCGTCGCCTCGGCTTCGCGGTTCAGGCCATGACCGAAGAGGCGGAGCTGGCTTTGGCCCGTGCCCCGCGCGTTAATCGCCTGGAAGCCACCGCCCTCTCCGCGACGGACCCGCGGGTCGCCGCGCGCGCCGCCGCGTACAGCGCTCTCGTAGCTCCGCACGCGGAAGCCGCGGAGGTTCGGCTACTCGCGCTCACCACACCAGACCCGGCTCCACTCGCCCAGAGCATCGAAGGGGCGGCCGAGCAGGCGCGGGCAGAAACGCCGCCGCTCGAGGCGACGGTGCGGCTCGAGGCGGGGCAGCCCGGAGTGTGGGCGCTCCTCGCCTCCCCTTGCGCCGCCGCCAGCGAGCGCGGGGACGTCGCGGGGCACAGCGCCGTGCTGTTCGCGGCCGCGTCCGCGACGGCCCTCACCTCGGGCGTGAAGCTGGAGCCATGGGTAGGCGCGCAGGGCGCGGGGATCTTGGGCTTCACGGAGCGCGCCGCGGGCGAATCGGACGCGGGAGCCGCCGCGCGCTTGGGCGACGCGCTCGGACGCGCGGCGCTGGCGCCCCCGTCAGCGCTGGCAGTGGCGAGCGCCCGCGCGGAGCTAGCGGGCGGCACCAGCCCCGAGGCTCGGCCTTTGCTGGACGCGCTGCTGGAGAGCCTCGCCGCGGGCCACACCGGCGCGCTCGCCCCCCGCGGCACCGCCAATTCGCTTCAGTCCGCCACCCGGGAGGCCGTGCTCCTTCGACAGCGAGAGCTGCTTCGCGCACCCCACCGGCTCGCGATCCTCTCCACCACGAACGCCGCGGACGCGAGCCAGCTGACTCGCGCCGTGAGCCGCTGGTTACGCAGCCCCGACGCCCCTCGCTCGTCTCCGTGCTCCACCGAGGTGGGCGCTCCGTCGCGAAGCGAGCTCAGCTTGGCCCGCGGCGTCGCGAGCAGCGAAGGCAGCTACGTCGCTTTCCGCATCCCCGCCCGAGCCGGCGCGGAGGCGGGCGTGCTCGCGGAGCTGCTCAGCGGTCCGGCCGGGCCGCTCGCGCGAGCGTTGGCCGAGCCGGACCTCGTGGGCGCCGCCCGCGCGAGCGTGCTCGGAACCAGCTCCGCGAGGGCGCTCATCGTTCAGATAGCCGCGTTCGAGGGCCGCGAAAACGAGGCGCTGGCGCGGGTGCAGCAACTGTTCGAGAGGCTCTCGAGCGACGGCGTGCTCGCCGCCGGCGAGGTAGACGCGGCGCTGGGCCGGCTGCGCGCCGCGCGTCGCACCGCCGCGCTGGATCCGCGGTATCGGCTAGTGCAGCTGCTGGACCCGAGTGTCGCGGCCCCGGTGGACGCAGCCGCCATCCGGCGCTTGGCTGCGAGTCTTCGTCCCCAAGTTGCGATCGTGGCGCGCGCCCGGCCCCGCTGAGCTACTCGAGCCATGTGCTCAGTCGTCACCCGAGCCTTTGCGGAGCCCGCGTGACGTGATAGCGAAGCCCGATGCAAAGCCGGCCCAGCGAGCGCCTGACCGAGCGCCTCACGCCCTGGCTGTCCCTGCTCGGGGTCATCGGCTTCCTCCTCGCCATCCTCCTGGGCGTGCTTTCGGGCTGCTCCGGGGCGCTGCGCCCGGCAGTTTCGCTGAGCGTCGTCTACGCGAAGCCGACTCCGCCCGACGCGAGCGTGACCATCGATGAGCAGTACATCGGCCCACTCGGGTACGTGTCCGCGCACGGCGTGCGCCTGCCGGAAGGCGAGCACCGCGTCTCGGTTACCAAGGCCGGCTACTTCCCCTGGGATCGCCTGATCACCGCCGGTCGTGACCCGATCAAGCTCGAAATCGCGCTCGAGCCCATCCCGGACTAGCCACCGAATCGTGCCGCCAAGGGCCGGGTTTGGCCTATGGTCGGGAGGTATGCAATCCCCCGCGATTCAAGCCGCACTGAATAACCTGGTCGAGACCATCCGCACCTCGCTCATGGCCGAGTTCCTCGAGCTATTGCGGAGCGGCAAGCCGGCTTCCCTCAAGCCCGCTCGCAAGAGCAAACGCGCCGCCCGTCCCGTGAAAACCCCGGCCAAGAAGGCTGCGCGCAAAGCAAGCCGCTGACCGCAAGCCGGCGAGCCCCTCGCGAAAACCAGCGCTACGGTTGGGCCGGTACGAGCCGTGAAGGCCCGCCGCGAGCATGGCTAAAAACAGTGAGATCGGATGGACGCACCACACCGCCAACCCGTGGTGGGGGTGCGTCAAGGTCAGCCCCGCCTGCGACCACTGCTACGCCAGCACGATTTCCGCTCGGCTCTCCGCCAGCCTTTTCGGGCACCGCGTGGCTTGGGGTCCCGGCGCTCAGCAGGGCCACAAGATGGACGAGCTCGAACGCGAAGCTCCCCGTTGGGATCGCGCCGCGGCCAAAGCAGGCGAGCGGCATCGCGTCTTCTGCGGCTCCATGTGCGACTGGGCCGAGGGTCGAGCCGACCAACGACCAAGTCTCGCTCGGCTCTTTCCGCTCATCCAACGTACGAGCCAGCTCGATTGGCTCCTTCTCACCAAACGCCCCAATATCGGCCACCGTCTCCTGGCGGAGGCGTACGGGCCAGCTCTGCCGCGCAACATCTGGGTGGGCTCGACGGTGGAGAATCAAGACTGGGCCGCCAAGCGGCTGCCACACCTGTTGCAGATCGACGCCGCGGTAAGGTTCGTCAGCGTGGAGCCGCAGCTCGGTCCGGTCGACTTGCGGCCGCACCTCGGCGTGGGACGCGGCAAGGTCAACTGGGTCATCTGCGGCGGCGAGTCGGGCGCGGGGGCGCGCGGCTCGACAGAAGTGCTGGATTGGTACCGATCGCTGCGCGACCAATGCGCGGAAAGTGGCGCCCGATTCTTCTTCAAGCAATGGGGCCGTTTCCGCCAAGAGGGCGACGCGGTCGTGAAGCTGCGCGGTAAGAACCCGGACAACGCGCTGGACGGCGTGCGGTGGGAGCAATACCCGGAAGTCGGCTGAGCATTCGTTGGGCAAGTCGCTTTGCCAACTCGCAGCGCGGTACGCTCGCCGTATGCGGGTAGGAGGCATGCTACGGGGAGCAATCCTGGCCGGTGCGGCCGGCGCGCTGCTGGCAGGGTGCAGCGGCGGCGAGTCGTCGGGCGAAGCAAGCGGAGGCTCGTCCAACGGCGGAGGCAACGGCTCCGGCGACATCGTGACCTCAATCGAGCTACCGCCCGCAATCGAGCAGCGCTTGCTCGAGCTCGCAGGTCAACTGGGCGATGCGGTGTGCGAGCGTGGTCGCAACTGCTGTTCGGCGTTCGGCTTTTCGCCGCGCAAAGATTGCCTCGAGACAGCCGCGCAGCTCTTGACGCTGAAGCTGGTGGGAGTCGCGCTCGGCGCCGAAAACCTGGACGATTGGAACTTCACGATCGACGAGGTCGCGGCCGCGAAGTGCTTGGAGGTTGCCCGTGCCGTGAGCAGCCGGTGCTACCTCGAGCCGGAGCAGTTGGTCTACGAGTGGACTCCGCCGTGCCAGGTCGTGCTGCGCGCCTGGCGTCGAGCCGAGCCAGAGCCTGGGTGCGATAGCGACGCGCACTGTCAAGCGCACTGGGGCCCGAGCTACCGCTGTCGAGCTAAGCAAGCCTGCCAAGAAGAGCGCGTCGTGCCCCGCGGCGCGGTCTGCGACTTGAACCAAGTCACCGACTTCCTTCCCACGTGCGCGGACGAGGATCATTGCGGCTTCGACTGCGATCAGAGCCCGTGCCCCGCGACGTGTTTGGCGCGCGGCGCGGCGGGAGACCCGTGCGCCACCGCCGACTCCTGTCTCGCCGGCACCCACTGCGATTCCGCGGCAGAGCGCAGTTGCCAGCCCCGCTTGGCGGTCGGCACCGCCTGTGACTCCACCAGCGTCTGCATCGAAGGGGCGGATTGCCCGTGCCCCGGCTTCAACTGCTCGAACCAGGCCCGCGTCTGCACGGTCAAACGCGGCGCTGGTCAATCGTGCACGACCGATGGCGATTGCTTCGTCACCCTGCGTCGGCGGCATCTGCCGCCCGCGCGAGCTCGCTTTTTGCGAGCCACCGGGGTAGCCAGGTCTAGCCACCCTGCCCCTCCTCCCCGGCTCCGTCCGGCCCTCCCGTCAATCAGAGCCGGTAGAGATGACCATCCTAGCCCTAGCGATCTGAAAGCTCCTAAGCTAGGTTCCGCCCCGCATGACGACAACGGTTCAGCAATAACCGCATCGGGGTGTACCTCAACCTGGTAGAGGGCCGGCTTTGGGTGCCGGCTGTTGGAGGTTCAAATCCTCTCACCCCGACCCAATTCTCAAAAAGTCACGTGCGGTGCCGCAGCCGGCACCCAATTAGGGGCGCGTGCCGGCTGTTGGAGGTTCAAATCCTCTCACCCCGACTAAATTCTCACTAGCGACGTGTGGAGACGCAGCCGGCCTGAGTACGCCGAGTGCGAATAGCGATGCTGGGTGCCTGGGCTCTTGAAGCTCGGCGCCGCCGCGATGGATTGAACGCAGAGCGTCAATCAGCCCGGTTGATCAGCCGAGGCAATGGGTTTATCACGCGAGCGTGAAGATCGATTTCACCGGTAAACGGGTACTCGTAGCGGGCGTCGCGGACGACGTCGGGTTCGGTTTCGCGATCGCCAAGCAGTTCGCGGAGGCAGGAGCCAAGGTGTGTATCGCCGGCTGGCCGCCAGCGCTTGGCATCTTCGAGACCGTGCTCCGCCGCGGCAAGCTGGACGAATCGCGCAAGATGTCGGACGGCAGCTTGCTAGAGTTCGAGCGCATCTACCCGCTGGACGCGTCATTCGACACGCTGGACCAGGCGCCGGCCGCGATCAAAGAGAACAAGCGCTACGCGGAGCGCGGCGACTTTTCGATTCAAGGCCTCGTAGACCGCATGGTCGCGGACTTTGGTCCCAGCCCGGTAGACGTGGTGATCCATTCGCTCGCCAACGGCCCGGAGGTCGCCAAGCCTTTGTTGGATACGACGCGCGAAGGTTACCTGGCGGCCCTGAGCGCGAGCTCCTATTCGTTCGTGTCGATGGTGCGGCGCTTCGCTCCGCTCATGAAGCCGGGCTCCAGCTTCCTGTCGCTCACGTACCTCGCGAGCGAACGCGTCATCCCACGTTACGGCGGCGGCATGTCTTCGGCCAAGGCTGCGCTCGAGGCGGACACCCGTTACCTCGCGTTCGAGGCTGGGCGTCGGTTCGGCGTGCGGGTCAATACGATCTCGGCCGGCCCCTATGCCTCGCGCGCTGCCAACGTCACGGGCGCGATCGCTGCCATCGTCAATTTCTACGAGAGCAACTCGCCCATCCCCGCGATGCTCACGCCGGAGAACGTGGCACATTCCAGCGTTTTCTTGTCGAGCCCCTTCGCCAGCGCCATCACCGGCACCACGCTTTACGTGGACAACGGCTTCCACGCCATGGGCAAGGCCCTCGGCGAGGGTGACTTGGACTGGGTGCTGAAGGCAGGCGACGTCCCTCGAGTTGGCTGATAACGTGCCCGGCGCATGAACATCGCCCGTTGCCGCTGGGTCGTGTTGGGCTTGCTCTCGCTGAGCGTCGCCGCGTGTGAGGATCCTCCCAAGGCGGAGCAAAAGCCGCCGGAGGAAACCGCCGCCGCGAAGGGGCCTCCGCCGACCATTCCAACGCCGACCCCCGCTCCTTCCAGCGCGCCGCCGAGCGCGCCCAAGGCGAAGAAGCAGCTGGCGGATTGCCCGAAAGGCGCCGTCGTCTTCGAGCAAAAGGCGGTCGAGGACGAAGTGCGCCGCAAGGTGCAGAAGCCCACCGGCGACATCACCGCTGCGGACCTGAAGAAGCTGAAATCCTTCAACCTCTCCCAGGTGAAGGGCATCGAGCAGTTGGACGTGTGCATCTTCGCGCACACCACGAACCTCAAAGAGCTGTTCCTGGGCGAAGGCTCGTTCGAGGATTTGTCGCCCCTCGCGAGCGCAACCCAGCTGGAGTCTTTGCGCGCCTCCATCAACCAGGTGAGCGACCTCAAGCCGCTCAGCAAGATGAAGAAGCTGGACCGGCTGGATTTGGGCCGCACGCAGGTCAAAGATCTGGGGCCGCTGGCTGAGCTCACGGCCATCACGGAGCTCTCGTTGGACGGCACGCCGGTGGAGGATATTGCGCCCCTCGCCAAGCTCACCCAGCTAGAGACCCTGAGCCTCAAAGGCACCAAAGTGAAAGACCTCTCCCCGCTGGAAGGCTTGAAGAAGCTCAAGAGCGTGGACGGCCGGGACACCCCCGCTGACGAGGACCCGATGAACTTTGCCAAGCTGCGCGGCCGCGGCGTCAAGATCGTCAATCAGTAGGCGGCGCGTGCGCTACGCCCTGCTCGTCTCGCCTTCGTCCAATCGCGTCTACGCTCAGTCTGCGCCAGCTTTGGCGGCCGCGGAGCTGCTCGCGGTCGGCCAGCGCGTCCTCGGCGGCGCACTGGCCAACGTGGAGCAAGCCACGTTCGGCTCGGTGGACTACGTCACGTTCGACCTGGCCGAGCTGTCGGAGCTGGCGCGCGGCTGGCTCTCCAATCTCGCGGCTACCTTCGCTCTGTTCGGCCTCGAGGAAGATGGGCGTCTCTTGCCCCTCACCCTCGACCGGTGGGACCAGCTACCGTCGGATCTGATCACGATCCAGAAGTACTCCGGCAAGACGAACGAAGCCTTCACCAAGCTCTTATTGAACGTCACGCTCGCGGCCAGCGCTTTTGCTACGGAGCGCCGGCCGCTCTCGGTGCTGGACCCGCTCTGCGGTCGGGGCACCACGCTGAACCAGGCCCTCAGCTACGGCTTCCATGCAACCGGCGTCGAGGTAGACAAGAAAGACTTCGAGGCGTACGCGCTCTTCATCCAGCGCTGGGTCAAAGACCACCGCCTCAAGCACAACGCCGTCCAAGGCAGCGTGAAGGGCAACCCGAAGCTCGACTTGGAGCTCGGGGTCACCAAAGAGCGCTTCAAAGCGGGGGACACGCTGCGGCTCACGTACGTCTCCGCAGACACCCACGCCATCGCTCAGGTTTTTCAGCCGCGCTCGTTCGACCTCATCGTGACGGACGCCCCATATGGGGTGCAGCACGGCGCCCACAGCGGGCCAGACACCGCGCGAAAGCCGCAAGAGTTGCTGCAAACGGCGCTGCCGGTTTGGAGAGGAGCTCTGCGTCCCGGAGGCGCGATCGGCATCGCCTGGAATCAGCTCGTGCTGCGCCGCACGGAGCTTGCCCGAATGCTCCAGGAGGCCGGGCTCGAAGTCTGCGAGTTTCCGCAAACCTTCGAGCACCGGGTGGATTCATCCATCGCTCGTGATCTGATCGTGGCTCGGCTCACATCACGGTGACGGATTTGGCGAGGTTGCGCGGCTTATCGATGTTGTAACCCTTCGCTAGAGCCACGTGATACGCGTAGAGCTGCAGCGGCACCGCGTTCAGGATCGGAGAAACGGCGGGGTGGTGCGGCGGCAGAGGGATCACGTAGTCGACGAGCGCCTTCGTTTCTGCGTCGTCCGCTCCCGCGACCGCCATGATGACCGCGCCGCGCGCCTTGAGCTCCCGCAAATTGCCGAGCATGCGCTCGCGCGTCTCGTCGGGCGGAACGAGGGCCCACACCGGGCTGCCATGATCGATGAGCGCCAAAGGTCCGTGCTTCATCGCCGCGCCGGACAAGCCCTCCGCCGGCACGTACGCGATCTCTTTTAGTTTGAGCGCGCCCTCGGCCGCCACCGGCACGTTCGCGCCGCGCCCGACGAACAGCGTGAAGCGCGCGTCACTGAAGCGCTGCGCGAGCTTCTTGCAGGTCTCCGCGTGCTCCAGCATCAGCCGCATTTGGCCAGAGAGCGCCTCGAGCCCCGCAACCCAGGCGCGCCCGTCCACCGCCGAAAGATCACGCGACCGCGCGAAGCGCAGCGCCAAGAGCTCGGTCGCCAGCACCTGAGCCGTGAACGCCTTCGTGGAGCAGACGCTGATCTCCGGACCAGCGTGCACGTAAGTGCCAAGGTCGGTCTCGCGTGACAGGGAGCTCCCGACCACGTTGGTGATGCCGGCGACCAAACCACCGCGCAGCTTGATCTCGCGCAACGCCGAAAGCGTGTCCGCTGTCTCCCCGCTCTGGGAGATGCCCACGTACAGCGTGTGCCGGTCCACGATCGGGTTCTTCACGGCGAGCTCCGCCGCGTCCTCGGCCTGCGCGGGCACGCGGGCGTAGCGGCTCATCAAGTAGGCGCCCACCTGCGCGCTGTAGAGGCTGGTTCCGCAGGCGAAGAACACCACCTGACGAATGTCGAAGAGCCGCTGCTCGTGCTGCTGCAACCCGCCGAGCCGTGCGGAGCCCACCACCGGGTCGAGGCGCCCGCGCATCGACCGGTCCAGCGCCGCCGGTTGCTCGTGGATCTCCTTCAACATGAAGTGGGGAAAGTCTCCGAGGTCCGCGTCGTCGGCCTGGTGCAGGATCTTCTCGATGCGCTTTTCGCGGCTGCGCTGCTCGAGGTCGACGGTCTTGATGCCGGTTGCGGTGATCTCGGCGACCTCGCCCTCGTCCAGCACGACCATGCGATCGGTGTAGGGCCGCAGCGCGAGCGCGTCGGAGGCCACGAAAGAGCCGCCGTCACCCAAGCCGATCACCACCGGGCTCCCCATGCGAGCCACGACCAGGCGCTCCGCGTCACGCTTGTCCACCGCCACCAGCCCCGCGGTGCCTTCCACTCGCTTCATCGCCCCGACGACGGCGTCGCGGAGCGAGAGCCCTGACTCCACCCCCCGACCGATCAGCTCGGCGAGCACCTCCGTGTCGGTTTCCGAGCGGAATTTGGCGCCGGTTGCGACCAGCTCGGCGCGCAGCGCCTCCACGTTGTCGACGATGCCATTGTGGACGATGGCGACGCGGCCGCGCGAATCCGTGTGCGGGTGGCAATTCTCCTCCGTCACCCCGCCGTGCGTCGCCCAGCGCGTGTGCCCGATCCCCACCTTGCCCGGCAGGCCCGCGGGAAACGCCTCTTGCAGCGCCGCCAGGTGCCCGACTCGACGGGCCAAGTGCAGCCCCTTCTCGGAGACGGTGACCACGCCTGCCGAGTCGTAGCCGCGGTACTCCAGGCGACGAAGCCCACTCACCACGATGTCCCACGCCACCTCACGCCCGACGTACCCCATGATGCCGCACATGCTGGACTCCTCTTCCTCGGCTCGCTCGCGCGCTAACCGTAAATGCGCCGGCGAATCTGCCGCGCGCTCAGCTCCGGTGCCTTGAAGCGCAGCGCCCGGAGCTCTTCGGCGATGCGTTCGAAAATTTCCGTGTTCGTCTCGCCCTGCGCCTGCAGCTCCGCGTGCCGCCGCGCAATGAACTCGTCCACCTCGAGCTCCAGCGAATCCAGCACCTCGTCCACGGCGCGGCTCGCTTGCGCGCCAGTGAGCCCCAAAACGCTCACCAGCCGCCGCCGCACGTCATGAACGGAGATGCTCACGGACTCACCTTGCCAGCGCGCCCGTACTCGGTCCAACTTTCTGCCCGGAATCGGGCAAAGCAGCCATATATTCCGCTAACGAAGCCCGCGATCACAGGCCAACTGGCCGGTGTTTAGGGGGCGCCACCCCGTAGCAGGGCGCGTCCGCGGCTCCCCGCTTCAAGCTAGCTCAGCTAGGGGCGGCCTTCGGCGCCTCCGTCACCGCGCCCGCGAGTCACCGACGACGCGCGTGAGCAACGCCCTCCGTCACCGCTTGCCCCGCCGCTCGCGCTTCGACCGAGAAAAGCCATGAGCAGCTCGCGTCCAAGCACCCGGCACGCAGACGCTCCATCTAGAGAGCTTTGCGCAAGTAACGTCGTAAGTTCGCGAAGCCCCAGCGATCATACAGCTGCTGCGCAGGCTGGTTGAAGTCCCACACCGTGACCTCCAGCGCCTCGAGCCCGCGACTCACCGCCCACGCCTCCGCGGCCTCTAGCAAGTCGTCCGCGATGCCCTCACGTCGGCTCGACACGGCCACGAACAGCTCGTCGATCAGCCCGAAGCGCCGCGCAGCGAGCGCGCCGCGCGACGGGGTCTCCGTGTCGCGAACGCGCAGGAAGCCGACCACCGCCCGCTCTCCTTCCTTGCGCTCGGCCACCAGCACGGCGGTCGCCGCATCCTGGAGTGTAGCCAGGAACCAGCCATGCTCCCGCTCAGGTTGCCGAGCCCGAAACAGCTCGGGGTGCGCGACGCGATGCACCTGGTCCAACTCGTCCGCCAGCCCGGCAATGCTCGCGGCGTCCTCAGGGACCGCTGAACGGATGGTGCAACTGGACCTCATGAGCGACTCGCCCCTGCCACGTTAGTGCAGCGCCCCCCGAGAGCCCAGGGGCGGAGAACTGCAGCAACGGCCTCGGCCGCGGGAGACACCGCGGTAGAGCGGCGCCGGGTGGCGAGCGGATCTGAGCTGGCGAGCGGCTGGGCCTGGAAGGACGCGCTCGTTACGGCGCGGCGCCCCACCCGCTCAAGCGGGCTTGTTCGGCAGGTGGAGCCCGCATTCGCGCTTGGTGGTGTCTTCCCACCACCAGCGGCCGGCACGCTCGTGCTCGCCCGGACGCGGAACACGCGTGCAGGGCTCGCAGCCGATGGAGACGAACCCTTGGTCGTGCAGGGCGTTGTACGGCACGCCCTCGTCGCGGATGTACGTCCAGACGTCGTTCAGGCTCTGCTCGGCGAGCGGGTTCACCTTGAGGATGCGCCCTTCCGCGCCTTGATTCGTGTCGAGCTGGAGGAGCGGTACGTCCGCTCGCGTGGGGCTCTGGTCCCGCCGCTGGCCCGTGATCCAAGCCGAGTAGCGCGTGAGCACACGGCGAAGCGGCGCGACCTTGCGGATGCCGCAGCACTCGGTGTGGCCGTCCTCGTAGAAGCTGAAGAGGCCCTTCTTACGCACGAGATCTTCGAGGGCCACGGTGTCCGGCGCGGTAAGCGTGATCTCGATGCCGTAGTGCTTTCGCACCCGCTCGATGAATCGGTAAGTTTCCGGGTGAAGGCGGCCGGTATCCAAGGAAAAGACGGAGAACGGGTGGCCGGACTTGGCGGCGAGGTCGATCAACATGACGTCCTCCGCCCCGCTGAAGGAGATGGCGGCCCGGGCGCCGTATTGCCGAAGCACGCGCTCGACCACCTCCGCCGGTGATTTCCCGATGACCTCAGCGGCAAGGACCTGCGCGGCCGCTTCGTCCAGATTTCGTACCATGCCGCTCGACGGCACGGTCTCTGCGGCCGGAACGAGGCGCTCTTTGATGAAGCCGAGCGCGCTCGTGTAGACCTGCTCCTTGTCCCCGTCCTTCACGATGAAGAATGGGGCCAGGGTGACGCCTCGCTCGTGCGCCAGCTTCATGCCGGCCGAGCTCTCGTCGTTCTCGTCCGCCCACACGACGTCGTCGATGTAGTTCCATAAGCCGCGCCGCTTCAGCAGCTCCTCGGCTTGGACGCATTTTTCGCAAGGCTGACCGTTCTTCAGCCGCTTCTTGACCATCGTCACGTGCATGAGGGAGCGGACAATATGAGGCCGGCACGCCAAGGAGCAAGCCTTCGGCAGCGGCGCGGCCCCGGTCGCCTCGTCACGCCTTCGGCTCGTAGACGGCTTCTGGCGGCATCGTCTTGGAGGCGCTCGGCGGCGCGTCCGCCCACACGTTCAGGCGCCGCATGTCCTCCCAAACCTGGGCCGGCGACGTGTAGCGGTACTGCTCATTGCGGCGCAAAAGGACGCTGATGATGCCCCCGATGGGCGTCCCGAGCTGCTCGGCCTTCAGTCGCGGCACCCCCTCCTGGATCTGCCGCAGCATCGCGTCGTAACCCTGAGAAGTATCGATGGGATACTCGCCGGTGTGCATTTCGTACATCAAGAGCCCGAGCTGGTAGAGGTCGCTCTGCTTCGTGGTGTAGCCGCCCGCGACGAGCTCCGGGGCCATGATGCGGTGCTGCACGAGCGCAGGCCGCACTGCCTGCTGCCCGGAGAGCTCCTGCGCGACGCCCAAATCGCTCAGTTTGAGCACGAGCTCGTCCCCTTGTTGAACGAGAATATTCCCCGCGTGAAGGTCGTTATGGATGATCTCGCTGTCGGACAGGTATTGCAGCGCGAACAAGATTTGCCGGGAGAACTCGACCACGAGGCGATCGGTAAAAGCTCGCCCCAGCATGTCCGACAGGCTGTGGTCGCAACGTTCGAGCACCAGGTAAAAGAGCCCCTGCGACTCGAAGTAATCGAACACGTAAACGACGTTCGGGTGGCGTAGCCGGTAAAGGCGCTCGGCTTCCTTTTGCCACTCCTCCCGCACTTGCGTGTACGGGCGCTCGCCGGGCCGAAACATCTTCAGCGCAAACGGCTGGTCGAAGGGGCCGAGGCAGTCGAAGACGGCGCCGAAGGACCCCTCGCCCATTAAATCGCCCAGTAAATAGGTGGCGCCCCGTGGCGAGTGCACGGAGCCGCCCGGAACCGGAAATACCGGCATTTGTCCTGTCACCCAGCGGCTCATTGCGGGACCATCCTACCCGTCCGCGGACGTTTCGGGCTGAGGAGACTTGCATTGGGCCAATTGTCCGGGTAAACCCCGCGCCGTTCATGTCCAACCGATCGATCTGGAATGTCCGTAGGCGTCACGAGTGGCTGACCACTCCTCTCAAGGGCAAGCACCTCAAGGCGCGCAAGCGCGCGCGCATCGGCCTGCAGGCAGCTCTGGACCGCAAGGCGGCTCCCGCGGCTGCTTCGGCCGAGACGCCCGCCGCAGAGTGAACCGCCTCTCGAAGTTGGCCGGCTCTCGCCGATTCGAGTAGTGCCTTGGGCATGCGTGCGTTCACGCGTGCCCTTTCGCTTTTGTTTTTCGTCCCCTTGCTCACGGGCTGCATGCAGGCCGGCGAGCAAGAGCTGGATGATCAGGATCCCCACCAGCCTGGGGATGCGATTGGCTCATTTGCCGTCGTCGGTAAGCTGAAGGACGACAGCTGCGGCGCGGACAATTTGAGCGCGCCCGCGAAGTGGAGCTTCAACCTCAAGCTCTCTCGCAAGGGCAGCACGCTGTATTGGCTCAACGGTCGCGAAGCAATCACCGGCGAGATAGACGCGAGCGGGCGCTTCACGTTCGAGACGCGCCTGGAGGTACCGGTGTCTGCGCCGCGCGGCGCCCTCAAGGGCTGCGTGATGATTCGTAGCGACTCCGCTTCTGGCGCGCTCACGAGCTCGGACGAAGAGCTCAGCGGTGAGCTCGCGTACGCGTACAGCGTCGCGAAGGGCTCGGACTGCAGCGAGTACGCGCTCGGCGCGGAAGGTCAGCCGCTCGCGCTGCCGTGTGCCCTCTCGTATTCGCTGAGCGGCGCCCGCAGCGATTGAGATCGCGCGAAGGTTAAGCGCCACGTGTTTCGCCGGCGTGACAGCCGGGTTGCAAAGAGGGCGTAGCGTAGCACAGCTAAGTCCCGATCATTTTTGAACAATTTGCTCGGGGGGCCTAGCCGACCCGCGAAGTGCGTGTTATCTCTTAATCATCGTGCAGGAAGGAGTCTTCTCCCGGAATCATCCGGTGGGGGCCTTACCCCCGCACCTGCACCACAGGCCGAGACCCATGGTCTCCTTTCGGAAGCGCCCTCAAACACCGAATCGTGGCGATAGAGTCCAGCAAGGGGCTCTCGTTCCGCGGTCCGGCCAGGGCGTCCGGCTATTGCCGGAGGAGGAAGTGCATAATGAACAGTACTTGTGCCCCTAAACCGGAGGTGGACCCTCGGACTTAGCCGTACGTCCCGTTCGGCCAGTGAGCCACTACTAGCTCCTGTCTGAGTGGATCCGGCTGAGAGGTGGCGGGTACCTGCGCGTTGATCGCGCGGCACACCTGGTCACCGGAGCCCGAAAGTTCCTCCGGGAACGGCTGTCGGTAAGTGACCGGCATCTGGGGCTAGCTGGAAAGGGCCGGGCGGTCCGAAGTACCGCCCGGCTCTTTTTTCGTTTGTGGGCTTCTCGCCCCGCGCTACTTACCCGTCTCGATGACGCTTGCTTCGCTCCTGGCGGATGCCCTTTCGGCGCCGACCCCCGACGATCATGGTCCGTGGCTGTTCTGGCTGATCTCCGGCAAGAACAAGTTCTGGCAAACCGGTGCGGACCTGCCCGAATGGCACAAGTACCTGCAGAAGGATCAGTTCGAGGGATTTCTGCGCGCCGTGCGCATCTCGCTCAGCATGGTCGGCGCCGCGCTGCTCATGTACAAGATGCGCGCCGCCAAGCTGGGGCAAGTGGTGCCGAGAAAGTGGCAGCGCAACATTGCCATCCTCTTCACGGTGCTCGGGTTCGGCGTCTACTTCGACTACTTCAACCCGAACACTCGCTACTCCGAGTACTACCACCGTCACGAGTTTTACCACTACTACCTGGGCTCCAAGTTCTTCCAGGAAGTCGGGTACAAGCGGCTCTACGAGTGCACCGCGATCGCGGAAATCGAGCTCGGGCGCGGCGCCAACGTGCGAAAGCGCGACATCCGAGATCTGCGCGTCAATCTCATCAAGCCGATTGTCGACACGGAGGTCGTCAAGGATCCCAAGCACTGCACCGCTCATTTCAGCAAGGAGCGCTGGGAGGCCTTCAAGAAGGACGTCGATTGGTTCTACAAATCGGCGGCGGGTAATTACTGGGAAAACATGATCAAAGACCACGGCTACAATCCGCCGCCGGTCTGGACCATGACGGGTAAGTTCTTCGCCAACCTCGGTACGGCGGACGACGCCTTTTTCAAGTACCTGGCTAGCATCGACATAGGCCTTCACCTCGGCGCGGTCGGGCTCTTGGTCTGGGCCTTCGGCTGGGAGACAGCCGCGGTAGGTGTCGTCTTTTGGGGCACCAACCGCGCCGCGGACTTCTATTGGACTGGGGGCGCGTTCTTGCGGCAGGACT
Organism: Myxococcales bacterium; assembly: GCA_004193285.1. Taxonomy (GTDB): domain Bacteria; phylum Myxococcota_A; class Polyangia; order Polyangiales; family Polyangiaceae; genus PMG-095. Next base: position 82,973 of record SECP01000017.1, read on the forward strand.
GGTGGTTCTTCCTCGTCGCCGCGCTCTGCCTCACGAAGAAGAAGTACTTCTTCCTCGCCGGCTTTGCGCTCATGTGGTCCGCGCTCCTGCGCATCTTTCCCGGCATCTTCTTCGGGGGCTGGGCGATTGCCATCTTGCTCCACCTCGCCCTTCGCTTGCGCGGCGTGCGCAAGGCCGAGAACGGCAAGGAAGGCTTCGTCAACCTGCTGGAGCCGCGCCACTGGCGCCTCATCGGTGGCGCCGTGCTCGCGATTGCGGTCCTCGTACCCACGAGCATGGTCGTCACGAAGAGCCCTGGCGACGCCATGCACCAGCCGTACGTGGACTTCTACAACCACACCCTGAAGACGCTGCAGAACACGGCGCTCACGAACCACATGGGGCTCGAGTCGGTGATGGTTCACAACTGGGAGGGTCGCATGCGCTTCCTGCGCAACGACAACCAGGACGATCCCTTCGAGGGTTGGAAGGCGAACCGGTCCAACCGCTTCAAGGAGATGAAGCCGATCTACCTCGCGATCTTGGCCGGCGTGCTCGGCTGGGTCGCGTGGTCCTTGCGGCGCACGAAGCACCTGTGGGTGTGCATCCCGCTCTCGCTGCCGCTGGTGTGCACGCTCTCCAACATGACCTGCTACTACTATTCGCTGTTCATCACGCTTTGCGCGCTGGTGCACGTGCGAAAGGAGCTGGGTCCCCCCATGCTCATGACCTCGGGCGTGAGCGCCTTCATGCTGTGGTCGCCCACCGGCTACTACTGGGTGGACGATCGCTTCGTAGCGCAGGCGTACCTATTCATCGGCCTCTCGCTGATGGGCCTCTGGATCTACTCGCGCCCGTTCTCCCTCCAGCGTCTCAAAGCCTGGTGGGACGGCAAACCCGAGCCGCGTCCCCGCCCCCCGGTCCTGACCAGCGCGCCGCCCTCACCCGCCGAATAGCCCGATGTAGCCATCTCTCACGCCGCTGCGCGCCGACCGTGCTCGTCGCGCGGCGGCCGTGTGCGCGACGCGTGAGCTGAAGTCGCGACGCCGGCTATTCGCCATCCGCCCCCTTTCGATCGGCGATTGGCGAGTCGCTCGGACGCGTCGCTGGTGGGCTGGCTTCCACCGGCCGGCGGCGGTGTTCTCGTGTGCCGGCGGCGGTGTTCTCGTGTGCCGGCGGCGGTGTTCTCGTGTGCCGGCGGCGGTGTTCTCGTGTGCCGGAGGTGGTGTTCTCGTCTGCGGACGAGTGATGGAACTGTACAAGAATTGTTGAGGATATCGCCGCGCGGGGCGCCGTCGCGACGACGTACCGAACGGTACTTCTCGTTTTTCCGAGGACCGAGCCCCGTAATCACTGGAGAATGTTAGTACCGAAACGTACGTCGCCGAGAGGAGCGAGATAGAGCTCCCGCGCGGAGCTTCGCCAGTGGAGATGAGGTTCGGCGTACCGCGCGCACGTAGCGCCGCGCGCAAACAGCGGCTGCTCTACGCGCCGCTTGGACCCCGCTTCGCGGGCTCGCGCTACCGAAGAAGCCCACGCGAGCTCAGCGACCGAGCACGCGCCGGATACCGCCGAGCGCTTCGCGCAGGCCGTCCGGAAACGCGCGGAGGCTCACGTCCAGGTGCTCCGAATCGGACTCGATGCCGGCCACCGTGAGCAAAGGTGCGAGCAACGCGATGGCGCGGATGGCGCGCGGGTTCTTGCCAATCTTCGGGTGGCGCATCAGGTCCACCACGACGCGGTCGTCCTTGGCGTCGACCAAAAACGCGGGGCGCTTGGGCATGTAGGCGGCCAGGTTGCCCGGCTTGCTCAGGTCGAGCGCGCCTGAGCGGAGGAGCGCGGCAATAGGAGAATCTGGAGCGCCTTCCGCGACCTTCAAGGAGACGCCCGCAAGCCGGATCTCGAAGCGCAGCTCTTCCGGCGTGATGCTCACGCGCTCGACGAAGACGGTCGCGCCGGCTCGCACCGGCGTGCCCATCAAATCCAGCGTGGCCGAAGCGCGGAGGCCGGGAGGCACAGCTTCCAGCACCAGATCTTTGGGGGCTTTCTTGCCGGTGGCGCGGCCTGCGAAGAACCGAAGGGCATCGAGCGGTACACCGAACCGCAGCGCGAGCAAGTTGCGGAGCGCGCGCAGCAGCTCTTCCGGGTGATCGCGCAGGTACTTGGAGCCTGCTTCTAAGACTGCCTTCAGCTCTTGCATGGCCTAGGGGTTTGCCACACCTCCTCGCCGGAATCACCTGCGGATGCTACGCTTTGCGCTGGACCATGCCGCGCTACCCGGTCTCCCCGGCGGACGTGCATCGCACCTTGGGCCGCCACCTACTCACTTCGGGCCACAGCTTCGTGCTGGACCTGGAGCGCAGCCACGGCCCCTTCCTGGTGGATGGCAAGAGCGGCGATGAATACCTGGATTTCTCGAGCTTTTACGCCAGTAACCCTCTCGGGTATGCGGCGCCGGCGCTCATGGAGCCGGAGTTTCGTGAGCGGCTGCTGCGGGCCGCCACCTTGAAGGTGGCAAACCCCGATTTTTACACCACGTACTTCGCTGAGTTCGTGGAGACGTTGTCGCACACGGCTGCGCCGGTCACGCATCCGCACTACTTCTTCGTGGAAGGCGGCTCGCTCGCGGTCGAAAATGCCATGAAGGTGGCCTTCGATTGGAAGACGCGCCGCAACCTAGCCGGAGGGCACGGCGAGCTCGGCAGCCAGATCCTGCACTTCGAGCAGGCGTTTCATGGCCGTAGCGGCTACTCGCTCAGCGTCACCAACACGGACCCGACGAAGACGCTGCACTTCCCCAAGTTTCCGTGGCCGCGCTTGCCCAGCCCCGCAATGCGCTTCCCGCAAGACGAGGCCGCGCAGAGCGAGGTGCAGGAGCTGGAGCGCCTCACGCTGGCCAAGGCGGAGCGCGCCTTCGACATGCATGGGGCGGATATCGCCGCGATTTTGATCGAGCCAATCCAGGGCGAAGGCGGGGACAACCATTTCCGACCCGAGTTTCTGCGAGCGCTGCGGCGCTTGGCGGACGAGCGCGGCGCGCTGCTCATCTTCGACGAGGTGCAGACCGGCGTGGGGCTAACTGGCTCGTGGTGGGCTCACGAGCAGCTCGGTGCGACTCCGGACGTCATTTGCTTCGCGAAGAAGCTTCAGCTCGGCGGCATCTTCGTCAGCTCGCGGGTGGACGACGTCGACAGCGTATTCAAAGTGCCGAGTCGCATCAGCAGCACCTGGGGCGGTTCGCTGGCGGACATGGTGCGAGCGACACGCATTTTGGAGACCATCGAGGCCGACGGTCTGCTGCTCAACGCGCGCGAACGGGGGAAGGAGCTGCGGCTGGGTCTCGAAGATCTGAGCCGCACCTTCCCGGCCCTGGTGCGCAACGTGCGCGGCCTTGGCCTCATGTGCGCGCTGGACCTGCCGAGCCCCGAGCAGCGCGCGTCCCTGCTGAAGCAGACGTTGGCCGAGCGGCTACTCGTCCTGCCTTGCGGCACCCACAGCGTGCGTTTTAGGCCGTTTTTGAACGTGCGTAGCGAGCATGTGCAAGAGCTCTTGACGCGCCTCACCCGAGCGCTGGCGAAGGCCTAGTCCTTCTTCGCGGGCAGCACGTCTCGGGCGGTCTCCGCTATGGCGGAGGCGGGCGCGGATGCGGAGCGGGCCGCGAGCTCCACCCGCACGCGGTCGCCGACGGCGTTTGCGAGGCGCGAGACGATGTCCGGCACTTCTTGCAGTAGCGCGGACCAACCCGCCCGTTCGTCACCCTCTACAGTGAGAAGGTGCGCCGTGCCGTCCTTGCCGACCGCGATGGCGGCGACGGGCTCCAGCTCGACCGCGCCACCGGCGCCGTACCCACCCGAATCACCGCCGACCTTGGCGCCCCGCGCGCCTGCGTTCGCGCTCGCGGCGCCGAACGCTATTTTCAGGCGGTGCACGGGGATGACGGTCGCATCACCGGCCTGCTGCGGCGCCCCCACGATCGTCTCGCTCTTGGAGATCCCCTGCACCCCCTGGAGCAGGCTCTGGACGACGTCCGCGATCTTGGTGTCGCTCATGGCTGAGTTGTCTTACCACGTAAATGAGGATGTCGAGCGCCACGAGCCAGGGGCGCAGCACCGCCCGCGCGTCCACTCCCACGTCCCAGCCGTCCTCGAAATCCCAGCGGGGAGCTTGCCGAATCTCGACAGGCGGCGGGAGCACCGCGGACAGCACCGAGAGCGCGCCAACGAGCCGCCCGGTGAGCAGCGGATCCCGAAAACCATATGCCAAGTCCACGACGAGGTAGCGGAGCCGCACGTGACGCCGCTCATCCAAGAGCTTCAGGCCTAGCGCCAGCGGGTCCATGCGCGACCAGAGCCGAGCGGAGGCCGCCTTCACTCTCGCCGGGATGGGGCGCGTCGCGCGGGTCTTCCAGTTGCCGGTCCATTGCGGCTTCCAAAGCAGCTTCTGACCAAACACGAGCACGCTCACGTGCGGTGAGAGGCCGCGCGCCCAAACGAAGGCCGCACCGACGACGCCAAGCGTCACCCCGCCCGCCACCACCCAGCTCCCGTCCGGGTTCCCGCGCGCTTTGCCGCTCACGTCGAGCCGCAGCGGCCACAGCGCAACGACCACGAGGAGCAGCAGCGCGAACGAGCACGCGCCGACCGCCCATGACATGCCGGAGCTCAGCGCTTGCCGTCGCCCAGCCGGGGCGACTCAGCGCCGCTCAACGCCGGTTCAGGCTGGGGAGCGGGCAAGATCTGTACGCCGCGACGCACCACCGCTTGCTTGCCGTTCGCGAGCGCCAGCATGTGGGGCACGCCGTCTTCCCCCACCACCACGAAAGCTCGCGGCTCCACCACGACCACGCCGCCGGCGCCGCCGGCTTGAGCGCCTGCACCGCTCTCTTCCGCCCCGCGCTTGGCCTTGCCGTCCAGGCTGCCAATGGCGGTGCCGAAACCGATGCTGATTTTGGCGAGCGGCAGCACCTTGGCCTTGCCGGCGTCTCGAACGCCGCCGACCACGGCATCGGCCTTGGCCACCTTGCCGAGCTCTTCCAACAGCTCTTGCATGAGGTGTTTGAGGTCCACGAAAGAAGGGAACCACGGGCTCGCCTCCCCGTCAAAGCGAGATCGGCTACAGTGCGCCGCGTGCGAAAGCTCAAGCTCGCAGGATTGGACGTCGTCATGGGCGGCGGCACCGACGGTAGCGGCGGCGGTACGGGCCCGATGCTGGTGCTCTGTCACGGCTACGGCGCGCCGGGCGACGACCTCGTGCCGCTCGGTCAGGCGCTCGGAACAGCCGTGCGCTTCGCCTGCCCGGCCGCCCCGGGCATCTTGGACAAGAGCGTGCCCGCCACGATGGCCGGGCGCTGCTGGTGGCCGATTGACATGGTCGAGCTGCAAACCGCGATGATGCTCGGCAACCTGGAGATGCTCATGACGCGCCAGCCGCCCGGCCTCGCCGAGTCGCGTACCGCGATGCTGGGCCTGCTGGACGCGCTGGAGCGCGAGCACGCGGCGCCTCGCGAGCGGCTCGTGCTGGGAGGTTTTTCGCAGGGCGCCATGTTGGCGACGGACGTCACGCTCCACGCCGAGCGCCCTCCCGCCGCGCTCGCGATCTTGAGCGGCAGCCTCATCGCGAAGCAAGACTGGCTCCCGCTCATGCCCCGCCGCGCCGGGTTGCCCGTGCTGCAGAGCCACGGCCGGGCCGACCCGGTCCTCGCCTACTCGGTCGCGGAAAAGCTGCGTGACGAGCTGAGCCACGCGGGCCTCGCGGTGCGTTTCGTGCCTTTCAGCGGCGGACACGCCATCCCGCCGGTCGTGATGAACGAGCTTTCGGGGCTGCTTCAGTCGCTCACAGCCTGACCACGGCCGCGCCAGAGAGGCGCGAGGCGCGCAGGTCTTCCAGCGCGCGCGGTAGCTCGTGCAGCGCGTAGGCGGTCACCTCGCTGTGAACGGGGACGCGCGGCACGAGCTCCATGAACTCCACCCCGTCCCTCCGCGTCAGGTTCGCGACCGACCGCAGCGTGCGCTCGCCCCACAGCAGCTCGTACGGAAACGCCGGTATCTCGCTCATGTGAATGCCGGCACAGATCACGCTTCCGCCGGGCACGACGGCGGCGAGCGCGCGAGGCACGAGGTTGCCGTTGGGCGCGAACACGAGCGCGGCGTCCAGCGTCACCGGAGGCGGCATGTCCGACGGCCCCGCCCAGTCCACCCCCATGCTGCGCGCGAAGATCAGCTGGGCCTCGTTGCCCGGCCGCGTGAACGCGTACACTTCGCGCCCTTGATAGCGGGCGACCTGGGCGATGAGGTGCGCCGCAGAGCCGAAACCGTACAAACCGATGCGCTGCGCGTCCCCCGCCATGGCGAGCGCGCGGTACCCGATGAGGCCCGCACACAGCAAAGGCGCCGCCTGCAAATCCGCATAAGACCCGGGGAGCGGTAGCGCGAATTGCGGGGAAACGACGGCATACTCTGCGTAACCGCCGTTCCGCTGGTAGCCCGTGAACTCCGCGCGTTCGCACAGGTTCTCCCGCCCCATGCGGCATAGCCGACAGTCCCCGCACGCCCAGCCTAGCCACGGTACGCCGACGCGCTGGCCTTCCGCGAAGCCCTCCACCAGGCCGCCTTGGCTCACGACCGTGCCGACGATTTGGTGACCCATGACCAGCGGCAGGCGCGGTGACGGCAGCTCGCCATCCAGGATGTGCAAATCAGTTCGGCACACACCGGTGCACCGGACCTTGAGGAGCAGCTCATTTGGCCCGGGCTCGGGTACCGGAATTCTTTGCTCGACGAGCGCACGCGACGCCCGCTCGAGCACCATGGCGCGCATGCTAGGTGCCAAAGCGTCAGATCCCTCGCCAGCCGACAAAAGACGACCAGCAGAGCGAACACTACGCTCCTCCCCCGACACCGTCAATCGCGCAGCCGCAGGAAGCGGCCGGTCGCGAATCGCTACGGGGGCATCTCCGCGGCAGGTTTCCGCAAAGCTTTCGGCGTCTCCGCGTGAGAACGAGCCGCGGGGCTTTTCAAGCGCGCGCCCCAATGCTACGCGCTCTGGCCGCATTTTTGCGGGGCCAGCTGCAAGAAAATGTCAGAAACACCCCAAGATCCCGAGCGTGACGCCGTCGTTTCCGAGGAGCTGGCCTGTCTGGAGCGCGTGCAAGCGCACCTCCGTGAGCGCGCGCAGCGACCCTCGGACCGCCCCGGCGCTGCGGCCGCGGCCGGCGACTACGAAGCCCGACTCCTGGATCTGCGCGACCAGATCAGCAGCGCTCGCATGGAAGACGTGCCGCCCCTCGTGCAAGAGATGGAGCGGCTGCAAAGCTTGATGGTACATCGCCGCGACACCACTGCGGTCACCGTCGATCCGCGCTCGCCGTACTTCGGGCGGCTCGTCATCGAAGAGGGCCCGAAGAAGCGCGAGGTGCTCATCGGTCGAGGCACGTACTTGGACACCAAGAGCGGCGTGCGCATCGTGGACTGGCGCGACGCCCCGGTGAGCCGCCTCTACTACCGCTACGAAGAGGGTCAAGACTACGACGAGGTGTTCGGCGATCGCGAGGTCACGGGCATCGTCAAAACGCGGCGCAGCCTGAGCATCGTGGAAGCGGAGCTTCGACGCATCACGAGCCCGCAGGGCACCTTCGTGCGCGGAAAGGACGGATTTCGCCGCGCAGAAGCGCAATCTTTCAAGCTCACGGGCGGCGCCGGCTCCGCCATTCGCGCCGAACAGCACCACCGCCCGGGCAAGCTCGGCATCGGCACTGACAGCGGCGAGGACAAGCACCTGCGCGAGATCACCGCGCTCATCGACCCTCGTCAGTTCGATTTGATCACGCGCTCGGACGCCGGCTTGGTCGTCATTCAAGGCGGCGCCGGCAGCGGCAAGACCACGATCGGTCTCCACCGCCTCGCCTACCTCGCCTTCCAAGACTCGCGGCGCTTCCGCCCCGACAAGCTGCTCGTCATCGTCTTCAACGACGCACTCGCCCGCTACGTGGCGCGCGTGCTGCCCGCGCTCGGCATCGAGGGCGTGGCGATCCGCACCTACGAGGATTGGGTCCGGCGCATCCGTCAATCGCTCTACACGCGTTTGCCCAGCAAGTACCGCGACGACACGCCCACCGTCGTGTCGCGCTTCAAGAAACACCCGCTACTACTGCGAGTGATCGAGGAGTTCGTGGTCAAGCTCGGCGAGCAGGTCACGAAGCGTGTGGAGAGCCTGACCGCGGAGGCCGGCGAGCAGGGCGAGAGGCTCCGCAAAGCCTGGGCGAAGAGCGCGGAGCGGCCGCTCGCGCACCGCCTCCACGGCCTCATCGCCTTGACCGAAGGCGATGCCGCCAAGAGCCTCCCGACCGACGTTCGCGTCGGCATCGAGCGCACCTGCCGTGCGCTGCTGAAGACCACCCGCGACGTACCTGGGGTGTGGGCGGAGCTGCTCAGCGATCGCAGCGCGCTGGGCGAAGCGGTCGCTCGCCTGGCCCCGGGCAGCTTCACCACCGGGGAGCTCGACCGCCTCGTCGCCTGGTGCAGCGCACGCAGCGCGGAAATCGTCGGTGAGATCGAGACGCGCAAGGAAGAGCGCGAAGAGCGGCGCGCCGCCGCCGGGGACGACGAGTCCAGCGACAAGCGCGCCAAACGAGGCAAGCGCGACGACGAATCCTCCGAACGCGAGGAGGAAGAAGACGACGACGAGATGCGCCGCGGCATCGACGGCATCGAGCTCTCCGAGACCGCGAAGCTGGACCACGAAGACGACACGATCTTCCTCCGCCTCCACCAGCGCCTGCGCGGTCCCCTCACCCGGGGCAAGCTCAGCAAAGATCCGATTGTCTACGAGCACATCCTCGTCGACGAAGCCCAGGATTTGAGCCCGATAGAGCTTGGCGTGGTGCTGGACACGACCAGCGCCGCCAAGAGCATCACCCTCTCGGGTGACGTCCAGCAGCGCCTGCACATGGACAACGGGTTTTCGGATTGGAAGACGGTGCTGGGCGAGCTCGGCCTCAACCACGTGGAGGTCGAGCCGCTCAAGCTCAGCTACCGCTCCAGCAAGCCCATCATCGACTTCTCGCGCGCGGTGCTCGGTCACCTCGCGAGCGCGGACGCGCCCGTCGCCACCCGCGAAGGCGCCCCGGTGGACCTGTTCGTGCACGGCCACACGGGGGACGCGGTGGCCACCCTCTCCGAAGCCCTGCGCGACCTCATGCAGAGCGAGCCGCAAGCCTCCGTCTGCGTCATCACGCGCTTTCCCGAGCAGGCCGACGTCTATTTCGGCGGCCTGCAGCGGGCGGAGGTTCCGTACCTGCGCCGCGTCGCCGAGCAAGACTTCAGCTTCAAACCGGGCGTCGACGTGACCGACGTCCGCCAGGTCAAAGGCCTCGAGTTCGACTACGTGGTCATCGTGGAAGCTTCCGAGTCCTCGTACCCGGATGACGACGAAGCGCGCCACCTCCTGCACATCGCCTCGACACGCGCCGCCCACCAACTCTGGCTCTTCGCGGTCGGCAAGCTCAGCCCCCTCATCCCCCAAGAGCTGAAAGACCGCGCTCTTTAGCGCCCACGACCGCACTGTCAGCGTGGGGCCAACGACCTTGGTCCCGCGCCGACACGAACGCTCCCCCCAGCCGGTTCCCACCGCCCGGCAACGCAGGCAGCGCCTCGAGCCTTGCCGGCGAGGTGCCGCGATCAGGAGGCGACGGGCAGAGGGAGTCGGTCGAGGTGCGTCTTGGAAATTTGCATGCGCCGGTCGACCCCGACGATGTCGCCCGGCTCCAGCGGGAGCCATACGTTTTCGCCCTGCAAGGGCTCGCTGGAGACGATGAAGTGGTTCACGACTCCAGTCGCGGAGGGAGCCTCGCAGGCGGCGGAGAGGCTCGCGCAATGCTCGCGATCCGAGCAGCGGGTCTTGTACGTAGAGAAGTAGAGCTCCTTGCCGCCGTGGGTGGCGACCAGGTTTTCGCCGTCCGTAGCCAGCAACGTGAGCAGCGATTTTTCCACGCCGGGCCGGCCGTCGCACAGGGCGCGCACGCGCTTCACCGTGGTGCGCAGCGCCGCCATCGCGTGCGGCAGCTCGGGCCGCTCACCCGCCCCCGCCGCGCGCGCGAGCTCGCTCAAGAAGACGAAGAACACGACCTCGCTGTCAGTATCGCCCATCACGAAGCGGCGCAGGCGCTGGTCCACCAAGCCGAGCAAGCTCTCGCGCATCTCTTCGAAGCGCGGGATGTCCCCGTTATGAGCAAACACCCAGCGCCCGTGCTGGAACGGGTGACAATTGAAGACGGTCTTGTCCCCCTGCGTCGCTTTGCGAACGTGCGCCAGCACCGTCTCCGACGCCACCACGCCGCTCAGCCGATGAAACAGCGCGTCACCGAGGGCCGTGCTCGGGCTGCGGGTCACGTGCGGCGCGCCGTCGATGTAAAACGCCACCCCCCAACCATCCGGGTGTTGGTTGCTCTGCACGCCGAGCGCATTCTCTGCCGCGAGCAGGGAGCGGTGCACTTGGCTGGGGATCACGCTGCGGAAACCGAAGAGCCGACACATGGGGCCAACTCCGAGCATAGCGCGCTTGCCACAACCCTACACATTTCCGCGGCATTTCAGCACGGATGCGCCCGGGCGTAACCGCGCAGGGCTCCTCCGCGTAGGCTGAGGCATGGACGAGCAGCGTCGACGCCTGATTCGCCTCGCCGCCGGCGGCACCGCCCTCGCGGTTTTAGGAGGCTATTACGTCATTTCGGACGATTTGACTCGGGTCGCCCAGGCCCAGACCCGCAAGGACGGCCGCTCCCGCCTGCCACCGGGCCAGCGCGTGCTCAAGGCGCTCAAGCCCATGGGCGGCGAGCCCGGCGACCCCAGCTTGGAGCGTTTTCAGCTCCGGGTGCACGGGGAGGTCGACGCGCCATTCACGCTCACCTTCGCGGACCTGCTCGCCATGCCCCAAACTGAGCTGGCGGTGGACGTGCATTGCGTCACGGGCTGGAGCGTCATGGACGCGAAAGCCAAAGGCGTACGGCTCATGGATCTCGCCGAGCGCGCCAAGGTGAAGCCGAGCGCACGCCACGTCGTGTTCGAGGCCGCCCACGGCTACACCGCCAACGTTCCGCTACGCGAGGCGCTCTCGCCCAAGGTCATGGTGATGCGCGAGCTGAACGGTGCGCCGCTCCCGCGCACTCACGGCGGGCCCGCCCGAGCTTTGGTGCCGGACCTCTACTTCTGGAAGAGCGCCAAGTGGCTCACTGGCATCAAGTTCGTGGCGCGCGACGAGCCCGGCTTTTGGGAAACGCGCGGCTACCACAACCACGGCGATCCCTGGCGCGAAGAGCGCTATGGCTGAGCGCATGCCGGAGCCTGCTACCGCCTCACCGCCCCGCCTGAGGCGCTTCCTCCTCCGCCCTTGGGTGCGCGCTCTCCACCGCGACGCCGGCTACTTTGCGGTGGGTCTCACGCTCGTCTACGCCTTGTCCGGGCTCGCGGTGAATCACATCGCGGACTGGGATCCGAGCTTTCGTCAAATCGAGCGCACGCATCAGGTCGCCGCGCCCTTGCCGGCCGAGGCGGACGCAGCCGGCGCTCGGGTGCTGCAAGCGCTCGGCGTCCAGGAAAAGCCGACGGAGGTTTACGCCGCGGGTGAAGACGCAGTGGACGTCGTGCTCGAGCACCGGACGCTGCACATCACCCCGTCGAGCGGCAAGGTGCTGGAAGAAGGTCAGTCGCCGCGGCTCTTCTTCCGGCTCGCGAATTGGCTGCACCTCAACCGCGGCAAGAAGGCATGGACCTACGTTGCGGATACCTACGCGGTCATCCTGCTCTACCTCGCTATTTCCGGTCTATTCATGATCCCAGGCCGGAAGGGCCTGCTCGGGCGAGGCGCGGTCATCGCACTCCTCGGCGCGGCCGTACCGGTCGGCTACGTCCTCCTCTCCGGCGGTCCCGAGGCCAAGAACGGGTCGCCCGGGGCTAACGCAGCAGCGCCGCCAACGCGCTAATCATCGGGTCATCGGCCTCGAGCTCGTCGAGCGCCCCCGCTACCTTGAGCACGTACTCGTCGTTGCGCCCGCTGGGCCCGGTCGCGGTTCGGATCAACCGCGCCAGCTCCGCCAGCGGCAGCGGGTCCACGTGGTGCTCGTTGCCCGGTTCGGCAATCCAAGTCACCGCCGACAGGGTGCCTTCCGTCGTCTCTACCTCGAGAGTGATGCGCCGGTAGCCCGCGCGCTCACGGTGATCCAGCTCGGCCAAGAGCTCTGCTGCCGGCGGCTCGACGAGGTACACGGCGCCAACCGTTGCCGCGCCGGGCGCGTCCACGAGCGTGAGCACGCGCCCCGGTAAGTCGGGCGTACCGCGGTGATCCGGGGACGCTTGACTGAAGCTGCGAGCGCGGCCGTGCGCGATCGCGCGCACCCTATCCAGATAAGAAAATCCAGGTCGGAACAGCAATGAGCCGTAAGCAAAGATTGCCAGTCGATTAGTGCTAGTCGGAGTGCGCATCAGCGGTTTTTAGGCGTGTTGGTAAGGCGCCTTGCGCGCGAGCGCTGAGAGCCGGTAATCAATCCGCGCTCTACCTCCGTCGCAAAAATCCTGCATTTACTGCGGTGCGTCGCGACGAAAGCTGAGCTTTCTGGAAGTCGACTGGAACTGTTTCCACATTTGTCTTTCGAGCAAACGGCAAACCTGCTACGAACCCGGCCGTGGCGCCGCGATGCCGTGCAGCAAACTAGCGCACCGGTTGTCGGCCGTCCTGCCTGAGGAAACGAGATGAAAATCCGCACCATTTTCCCGATCGTGACCGGCCTTTCGGCCATTGCGCTGCCTGCGCTGGCGCAGGACGCGGCTCCTACGGCCGAGCAGCAAGCTCCGCTGGCCGATGAGCCGGGCAAGACCGCGGCGCCGCCGAACGCGCCCGCGCCGAACGCGCAGCCGGCGCCGACGCCGGCCGCCAAGGCGGATGCCGTCGCGACGGTGGAGATGGGCGGCAACGCCAACGCCCCCGCGGCCAAGCCTCGCACCCTGCTCGGCGCCTCGCCGACCACGCGCGGCGGCAACGAGTCTGCGGAAGCGAGCAAGGAGTGGAAGACGGACTTCCACGGTTACTTCCGCGTTCCGTTCCGGCTCGGCGTCGGCCATCGCCCTGGTCCCAACCAGACGGTGCCGGAGGCCGGTTCGCAGAGCGAGGCGGCGAGCGGAGACATCGCGCCTGGCCAGAGCGGGACGACCTTCCACTCTCCCATCATCCCCGACGGTCAGTACCTGAGCTGGCAGTCGACCTCGCACAACCGCAGCGACTGGGCAGAGCTTTTCTTCGGTATCGGTAACTCGTGGGCGAAGGCCACTGTCGGCATCCAGGGTTACAACTTCACGGACTCGAGCTTCAACGACCCGAACACCCAGTACGGCATCGGGCAGGCGTTCGTCACGCTCACCCCGGATCTCGGCTTCGAGAACCTGCGCCTCGCCCTCAAGGTCGGCGCCTACCAGGACAAGTACGGCGCTGCCGGCCGCTACGACGCCGGCGAGTACGACACGTACCTGTTCGGCCGCACCCACGTCATGGGCGAAACCCTCCGCGCCGAGTACGACCTGAACGAGGCGTGGACTCTGTGGGTCGAAGAAGGCCTCGGCGGCAAGCGCCCGGATCCGAGCAGCTTCAACAACGCCCGCTTCACGATGCTGGCGCACGGTCACGTCGGCCTGAACAGCGGCCGCGACATGCAGTTCTCGGCCCACATGCTGTACAGCTGGGCGCAGGAAGAGGACCGCCCCTACGACATCTCGAAAGAGACGACCGCCTACGCCAACTCGGTGGTGGACTACCCGGACGGCAAGATGTGGACGGCCGGCGCGGACATGCGCTTCGAGCTCGGCAAGTGGGGCTACTTCTACGGCGGCTACTCCCACATCGGCGCCAAGAACGCGCTCGTGGTCGGGCGCGCGCTCGAGGTGCTGCACGCCTCCGGTGGCGGTGAGTACCAGCTCGGCGTGGTCGACAACTACTTCGGCCCGAGCTGCACCGCCAACGCTGGCGGTCTGCTGGTGGAGCGCACCAATGCACTCTCTGCCTTCCCCACCGGCTGCAGCGCTGGTACTGGTAGCGTGGACTCGGTGCTCGCTCAGTACGAGTTCTCGCTCACCAACTTCCTGCAAATGAACGAGGAAGGTGGCCAGCGCTTCTGGGGTGAAGGCTCGGACTTGCGCGTCATCCTCTACGGCATGGCCAACAAGGTGAAGAGCGACTACAAGCCGACCGACAAGACCGTTTGGGGTCCGCAAGACGGCAACCTGAAGATCAAGTACGGCACGGACATCCAGTGGCACGCCACGCCGTCCGTCACCGCAGCCGTCCGCCTGGACCGTCTGCAGCCGAACAGTGACATTCCGGAGCAGTCCTTCTCCATCTTGTCGCCGCGCATCGTGTTCACCTCGAACTGGGTCACGCGTGAGCAGCTCACGTTCCAGTACTCGCGCTACCTCTACAACCAGCGTGAGTGCGTGAACGCTCCGTCTCCGGCCGGCTTCGCTCGTGCTCGCAGCACCGGCTCGGGCCTGTGCGTCCAGCCGCCGGCTGCCGCTACCCCGCCGGACGGCTTCGGCATCAACTCGGAGAATCAGGACGTGGACCTGCGCAGCGCCCCGACGCTCCGTCCGGACGTGAACGTGTTCAAGATCGAAGCCACCTTCTGGTGGTGAGCGAAAACTAGCGGCTTGGTGATAGCGACTGTCCGGTACCCGCAAGGGCGCCGGACGGTTCACTGAATCGGCCTCAATCGCTCCTTCCAACGGGCGTCTCCCTCAGCGGCGACGCCCGTTGGCCATTTTGTGGCCTGAATGCGGTGTTTCTCGTTGAGGGTGCGCAGCGTGAATGGAGAAGCTTCGTTAACTCGCGTCCGCAGTAGGACTCTCGAGTTGCGGAACCGCTGCCATAGTCTCATCTGGCTGAATTTCAGGGAGTTTGGCCACTCCAAATGCTGCGCAGTGCCGAAACGGTCTCGCCAAGTCTGACGGTTCTGCTAGCTTGGAAAATCATGAAGGCGTTAGCGTGGTCGGCCCTCGTGGGTGGCGCTTTGTTCTGCACCGTGCCCGCCTGCAGCGCGGGTTCTTCGGAAAAGCCGGGGCTCGGCGGGGGCGCGACGGGGAGCGGGGCCACGAGCTCGGTCGGCGGCACTCAGCCCAACCTGGGAGGCTCCATCGGAGCTGGCAGCACCCTCTCCGTGGGCGGGCTCAACGGCGGCGGCAGCTCGGCCGGCGGCGTCACTGGTTGCCAGTCGGGCGGTGCCGTGTTCGTGCCGAAGGTCCCCACTGTCATGCTCTTGGTGGACCGCTCTGGCACGATGTTCGCGCTCCAAGGCAACCCGCAAACCACGCCGTGGGACACCTTGCGTGACGGCGTGCTGCCGGTCGTGCAGGAGCTCAACGCGCAGGTTCGCTTCGGGTTGATGGGCGTTACCGGCGAAAAGGGTCAGTGCCCCCTGCTGGACGAAGTAGCCCCCGCCGACCAGAACTACGAAGCAGTCGCGGCCAAGTACACGTCGCTGATGAAACCGCTCAAGGGTGAGTCGCCCGGCATGCGCGGCCTCGCGCGAGCGTACGAAATTCTGTCGGCGGATCCTACGCCAGGAGACAAGTACATCCTGTTCGTTACGGACGGCGAGCAAGACTACTGCGACGACGGCAACGCACTCTGCCCGACGGACTCGGTCGTGTACTGGCTCCAGAAGCTGAAGGCGTTGAACGTGACGACGATGATCTTCGGCCTGCCGAGCGGCGCCAACGGAGTCGCGGAAACGGCTCGCTACGAAGCGGTTTTGCAAGCGTTTGCCAACGCCGGCGCCGGCCAGCCCGTCGCTCCCGTCGCCACCGATCCAACGAACCCCGCCATCACCCCGGAGATGGCCGCGATCGACATCTACTATCAGTGCTTCCCGGGCGGTGATCCCAACGCGGCGGGTTGGAAGGCGGAGTTCGGGACCGTCACCAAGGTGGACGACCCTGCAACCGCTGGCATCGACGAGACGAAGACGCTCGGCAACTACAACGCTGCCGGCGGCACCGCGAAGGTGTTCAAGCCGGACCCCACCGATCAAACCGCGCTGGCGGAGGAGTTTCGCAAGGTCCTGGCCGGCGTGAAGAGCTGCACCTTCGACCTGGGCGGGGACATCAAGGTCAATCAAGACCGTTTGGACGACGCGTCGGTCATCGTACAAGGCACGCCGGTCCCGCTGGACCTGACCGGCATGAACGGGTGGCACATGCCCACGCCCACCCAGATCGAGCTCGTCGGCTCGGCGTGCGAGAACTGGCGCATGCCGCAGAACAACGACATCCAGTGGGGCTTCCCCTGCGACATCTTGGTTCCCAAGTGAGCTGAGCCGCCCGCCGCGCTCGACGCGGCACAAGGGCGAGCGCAGTTTCTCGCCAAGCCGGATCGATCTGCTACCTTCCAAACTACGATGAAGGCCTTAGCGTGGTCGGGTGTGGTGGTTGGCGCACTGTGCAGCGTAGCGCCCGCGTGTAGCGCTGGCTCTTCCGGGGGCGGAGGGGGCGGTGCGGCAGCCACTGGGAGCGGCGCAGCCTCGTCAACCGGCGGTACACAGCCGAATCTCGGCGGCTCGGTGAGCCCGGGCGGCACGTTTGGCCTCGGCGGGTTGGACGGCGGAGGCTCGGGCGGTAACCCCATGGGCTGCAACGACCTCTCCATCGAAACGAAAGAGGTCACCCCTACCGTCCTACTGTTGGTGGACAACTCCTCCAGCATGTTCGAGCCGCGGGAGACTCTGTGGGACCCGCTCTACAACGTGCTCATGAAGCCGACGGACGGCATCGTCGCGTCCCTTCAAAACAAGGTGCGCTTTGGCTTCACCAGTTACCGCGGTGAAAAGGTGAACGCGGACCCGGCCTGCCCCAACCTGTTCGAGGTCGACTACAACCTCGACAACTTCGACGCCATCAACGCCGTCTACCAAAAGCAGGGCCAAGAGTTCATGCCCGGCCTGAAGTGGGAGACGCCGACGGGCGCCGCGATCGTGAAGGCGGCCGCCAAGCTCGCCGCCTACGAGGCGGATCCGCCCGGCCCGAAGTACATCGTGCTGGTGACGGACGGGAATCCGAACACGTGCGGCGCCATCGACCCGCAGTGCGGCTCGGACGAAAGCATCAAGGCCGTTCAAGACGCCAAGGCGGCCGGCATCGGCACGTTCGCGGTCGGCATCGGCGACATCGTGACCACGAACAGCGGCTGTGAGGCCCAGTGGGGTCGCTGCGGCGCTCTCCATTTGCAGGATTTGGCGAACGCCGGCCAAGGCCTGCCCGTCGCCGCCCCGCCGGACACCTTGAGGTACCAGGCCTGCACCCCCACGCAGATGCTCGCCGGCAAGTACGCCTCGCCCGCGGAAACGCCCGGCACCGCCAAGTACTTCACGGCCGCCAACGCAGCGGAGCTGGAGACCGCCCTGAAAGGCCTGCTCAACTCCGTCGTCTCTTGCACCTACGACATGAACGCGACCGTCGTGGGTGACGCCTCGCTCGGTACCGTACGCATCGACGGCACGGACGTTCCGTACAATGACGCGAACGGCTGGAAGCTGGAGGACAGCAAGGTCCAGATCACGCTGCAAGGCACCGCGTGCGCCACCTTCAAGTCCAAGCCCGGCTCCAAGCTAGAGGTGTCGTTCCCCTGCAAGGTCGCGGTTCCGAAGTAAGCCGCGTCGCGCCTGCCCTGGTCGCGGCTGCACCTGAGGATTCGCCGAGAGCGCGCAACCAACCTTAACTCGCACTCTCGAGCACACTCCCGATCTCCGTAGCGACGTCACGACCTTGGGAGTGTGCTGACATAGCGATCATCAGCGGTACGGCTCGTCGGCCGGCCGAAGGAAGTCGCCGTCGCGGCGTTGAGTGATTCGCTCTTTGCGAGTTGTCGAATCCTGCTTCATCCAAAAAGCGAAGAGGCTTCCTGACAGAAGGTCCAGGAAGCCTCTTTTGGGGTACCGGACGACGCCCGGCAGCTTTTGCGAGGTGGGCTGCGAGTTGGCAGCCCCCTCACCTCACGACTGGCCTACGCCTCGCACTCGACATTCACGGTCTGGCCGGCAGCGGCGTACGGCACCAGGGTGCCGCTGATCGCCTTGCCGTCCACCGTGAGCTTCACGTCGCCGTTGCCGCGCACGTTCTTGACCTTGATGACGTAGGTGGCGCCGCGGCAGGTGCGCGTGACCGTAAACTCCGGGATCTCCGTGCCGATGCACGGCTTGACCTCCAGGCCTTCGAACTCCGGTCGCACTCCGAGCAGATACTGAGAGACCGCGACGAAGTTCCACGCCGCCGTGCCGGTGAGCCAGCTGTTCTTGGCTTC
The DNA here is from genome assembly GCA_004193285.1 of Myxococcales bacterium. Lineage (GTDB taxonomy): Bacteria > Myxococcota_A > Polyangia > Polyangiales > Polyangiaceae > PMG-095. The sequence continues at coordinate 101,279 of SECP01000017.1, forward strand.
ACCGTGACGGACGGCGTCCTTGCCGGCGATCATCTGCGAGTACACGTACGGCTCCGTACGGTGAACTTCGCTGATGTCCTCCAGGTAGGCGGGGGCAATCTTCTTGTAGTACTCGAAGGCGCGGTCGCCGCGGCCGATGACCGTCTCCGCGATCATGACCCAGGGGTTGTTGTGGCAGAAGATGCCGGCGTTCTCTTTGTAGCCCGGCGGGTATGAGGAGATCTCGCCCAGCTCCACGTGGTACTCGGCGTAGGGCGGGTTGTTGAGGACGATGCCGTAGCGCGTGTCCAGCCGCTCCTTCACCGAATCCAGCGCCTTTTTGGCCTCGCCCGTCTTCACGCCGATGCCGGCCATGACGCAGAAGCCTTGCGGCTCGATGAGGATTTGCGCGTCCCCGGGCGGGCACTCTTTGCTGCCGACCTTCTTGCCGAAGAAGTCGTAAGCGCGGAGGAACCACTCGCCGTCCCAGCCGTCACGCAGCACGGTCGCTTCCATCTTCTGGATTTCGGCGCGAGCGCGCTTGGCTTCGTCGGGCTGGCCCTTCTTTTCGCAGAGGGCGGCGTACTCCGGGCCGATGTGCACGAACATGCCCGCGATGAAAACGCTCTCGGCGGTGCGGCCGACGCGGTTTCCGGTCGTTTGATACGACTCGTCCGGCGTCTCCGAAAAGCAGTTGAGGTTGAGGCAGTCGTTCCAGTCCGCGCGGCCGATCAGCGGCAGACCGTGCGGGCCGAGGTTGTTCAGCACGTGGTCGAACGAGCGCTTGCAGTGCTCGAGCAAGCTCGCCTGGTTCTTCTCGTCGTTGTCGAACGGGACCTGCTCGTCCAGGATCGCCCAGTCGCCCGTCTCTTTGATGTAGCCGGCGACGCCCAAGATCAGCCACAGCGGGTCGTCGTTGAAGCCGCTGCCCACGTCGTTGTTGCCGCGCTTCGTGAGCGGCTGATACTGGTGGTACGCGCTGCCGTCCGGAAACTGCGTGGAGGCGATGTCGATGATGCGCTCGCGAGCACGCTCCGGCACCAGGTGCACGAAGCCAAGCAGGTCCTGGTTCGAGTCCCGGAAGCCCATGCCGCGGCCGATGCCGGACTCGAAGAACGAGGCCGAGCGCGACATGTTGAACGTGACCATGCACTGGTACGGATTCCAGATGTTGACCATCCGGTTCAGCTTCTCGTCCTTGGACTCGACCGCGTACAGACCGAGCAGGCCGTTCCAGTGGTTGCGCAGCTTGTCCAGCGCGGCCTTCACCTGCTCCGTCGTGGAGAACGCGTCGATGAGCTTCTTGGCCGGCTCTTTGTTGACGACGCCGGGCTTCTCCCACTTCTTGTCCTTGGGGACCTCCACGTAGCCGAGGGTGAAGACGAAGGTCTTCGTCTCCCCCGGCGCGAGCTCCACCTGAAGGCAATGCGAAGCGACCGGCGACCAACCGCTGGCGACCGAGTTCTTGGACTCACCGGCCGCGACCACATCCGGCTCACCGAAGCCGTTGTACAGACCGAGGAAGGTCTCCCGGTCCGTGTCGAAGCCCGCGATGGGCGCGTTCACGTGGTAAATTGCGTAGTGGTCGCGGCGCTCGCGGTACTCGGTCTTGTGATAGATCGTGCTGCCGTCGATTTCGACCTCGCCGGTGCTGAAATTGCGCTGAAAGTTGGTGCTGTCGTCCTGGGCGTTCCACAGGCACCACTCCGCGAAGCTGAAGAGCTTGAAGCTCTTCTTGGCGCTGCTCTCGTTCGTGAGCGTGACCTGGTGCACCTCTGCGGTGTGCCCGAGGGGGACGAAGAACAGTAGCTCCGCTTTCAGGCCTACGCGCTTGCCGGTGATCTTCGTGTAGCCGAGGCCATGGCGGCACTCGAAGGACTCGAGCTCGCGCTTGACCGGCATGTAGCTGGGGCTCCAGTAGTCCTTGCCCTCGCTGATGTAGAAGTAGCGACCGCCCGAGTCAGTCGGCACGTTGTTGTAGCGGTAGCGCGTGAGGCGCCGCAGCTTGGCGTCGCGGAAGAAGCAGTAGCCGCCCGCCTGGTGGGACACCAAGCCGAAGAAGCTCTCGCTACCCAGGTAGTTGATCCAGGGATACGGAGTCTTCGGGGTGGTGATGACGTATTCGCGGTTCTGGTCGTCGAAATGTCCGAACTTCATGATTTTCTCTTCTGCTTCTCGCCGGGAGGCCTAATTCGCGCGCGCTTTTTCATCCAACCAGGCGCTCACCCAGGCGAGCGGCGCGTTCCAGTTGATGGTGATCTCGTTGACCGAATACGCCTCGATGTGATCGACGAAGCACTTTTGCGGGGCGCAGCCTTTGAGGCCGGCCGCTTTCGCGTACGGGTCGTCGATGTTCGAGTTCGGGCCGCCGCTCAAAATGCCAGGGGGCGCGCTCGGGTACTTGGCGTTTGCTTGCTTGGCCCAGAACCGGTGGTGCGGGTGCTGAAGCGCTTTTTCACCGTAGCCAGTGACGTAAGACTGACCGAGCGGGTTACGGCCGAGCAGGTAGTCCATGCCGGTGGCCACGCCGTCCAAGTACTTTTGCTGCTTGGTGAAGTCGTAAGCCAGCGCGACGACGATCAAGTTGTTGATGACGAACGAGTTGGAGCCCCAAACGTAGCGGTTTCCGGCCGCGGGCTCGAGCGGCGAGCGGTAACCCTGCTTGGCGATGATGTCCAAGTAGCGGTCGGCGCCGCCGGTGAGCTGCTTGCGCGCCTGCGCTTGCAGCCCCGGGTCCACCCCTTTGGCTACCGCGAGCGAAATCAGCCCGAGCGCGTCCGTGTCCGCCCAATTCATGGTGGAGGTGTGGCCGCCCGCTTCCATGCGAAGCTTGCGATGAAGCGGCGACCCTTCCACGAACTGCCGGTATTCCGGCTTACCGGTGGTCGCCAGTAGCTCCGCCGCGGCCCAGTAGAAGTCGTCGTCTACCTTGGCGTCTTCGTAGGCGCCTCCGCCGTCCGTATCGTTCTTGTTGGCGAGCAGCTTGGGGTTCGCCTTTGCCGCGACCCACGCCACTTCCGCCGCCTTCAGGCACTTGGCCGAGAACGCGGCGTCGAACGGCTTCCACAAGCGTGCGCCCTGAGCGGCGGTAGCCGCGAGGTTCAGCGTCGCGGCGGTGCTGGGTTTGAATACCACGCGCGGTTGAGTGTCCTCGTGCGGCGCGGTCGCCAGCGCCGTCCAGCTCACGTCCTGCAGCTTGTGGTGCGCCATGCCGGCGAGCGGCTTACCCGCCGGCACTTGCATCTTCAGTAGCCACTCGAGCTCCCAGCGCGCTTCGTCCAGCAAGTCCGGCGCGCCGTTGCTCTTCTCCGGGATGCGCAGCTTGCCGTCGCCAAAGTCCGCGCTGGAGCTGCCGAGGGTGACACTCCGCTCGTACTCATCCAGCAGAGTCCACACCGAAATTCCGCCGTTTACGACGTATTTTCCGTGATCTCCGGCGTCGTACCAGCCGCCTGCCCCGTCCACCGAGTAATCGCAGCCGGCGTTCTTCGCGCACTTGGCGCTCTTGTCGCCGAGGTGGCCGGCAGGGCGGGCCAAGGTTGGGTCCCCCACCAGGTCCTTGCGGATCTCGATGCCGCTGCGGTTCTGGTAAAAAAACGCGAGCGCGTCGTACTTGAGCGCCGTGTACACGTCGCTCCCGATGTCGAACGCGAAACTCTTGTCGGTGCCGACCTCCAGCACGTAGCCCTTGCCCGGCGCCTTGACCGAGCTGAAGTCCACGAGCTGTACGTCGTCGCCCGAGGCGGCGTCCCGACCGAAGGGCGTCGTCTTGCCCTCGGCTACGGCCTTGCCGCCGGCGTCCAGCAGACGCCAAGCTAGCGGCTCTTTACCGCTGGCCTTCACCGTCGCGACCTTGGCCGCGCCGGGCAGGTATCCCAGCTGATTGACGAGCACGTTCGGCGCTTTCACGCTGCCGCGATCCGCCACGGGGGTGAACTCGGGATCGGACAGCACGACGTCGTCGATACAAATCTCGAACGGGAGATCCGCCCGCGCCATGCCGCCACCGATGTGGAAGGCAAACTCCGCGGTCCCGTCATCCGCCTGCTCCATCGTGAACGCGCCTTGGTAGCGCTTCGGCTCGGTGCCGATGTCGATGGTGGCGTTCCAATACTCCGCGTAGGGCGGCCCGCTCATGCCCACTTTGGGGCGAGCTTTCGTGTGCTCGCTAGCCCAAGCCTTGAATGCCACCGTGTAGGTGTGGCCCCGCTGAATCACCATCTCCCGGTGACGGAACTGGGCGTCCCAATTGTTGGTGCCCTTGTTCTTCACCGTGACGCACAGCGCGCCGCTCTTCACGTCCGCGCTGCCGTCCGCCGGAGCCGTGAACGACGTGGTCCACGGCACGCTCACGCCGTCATCGAAGGTGCTGGCCTTGAGCAGGTTACCAGCCACCGGCGCCGCAGGCGCGCTCGAGGTCTCGCCGTCACCACCACTGCTGACGGGCCCAGCTGCACGTGGCGCGCAGGAGAGCGCCAGCGCCACCACGGAGATTAGGCTCGAGACCTCGAGGCGCCGGCTTCGCATCAGCCGCCGCAGCCCGTGAATTCGATCTCGTCCAGCCAGAAGTCGAAAGGCTGACCTGCCTGGTTGAACTGGAACTGCATGCCGTAAAGCGTGGCCGGGTCCACGCCGTCCGGATGCGGCGAGCCCCAGGTCTTGTCCTGCTTCATGGCCGCGAACGGGATGACGTACTCGGTCCACTGGTCGTTGAGGGTGAGATCCATGCCGAAGTCGTTGAAGCACTCCTTGCAGATCTTGCCGTCCGGATCCGTGGCCTTGTCCGGCACCTTGAGCTTGACCTTGTCCGCCGTGCCCGGGCCCTTCTTGGCCCAGAACTTCACGCCCTTGTACTTGCTCGCGTCGTACTGGCCCTTCGGATCCACGAAGTTGAAGCCAACGCCCACGTACACGGCGTTGCCGCCGCCGACCGTACCGGTGATGTGAGCTGCGTACTTGGTACCGTTGGCGCCGCCCTCGGACATGGCGAACGTGCCGCCGTTCTTTCCCGCTTCCGGAACAACCGATGAGCCCGCGTCGTCCACGAACGTGTACCAGTAGCCGCCTCGGCTCTGGATGTCCGCGATTTGGTTGCTGTTATTCTCGCCGTCCGAGATCAGACCCACGTCCTTGGGGCAGCTGCGCCCCTCCGACGAGTTCTTGACGTCAGCGCCGGTGACATCGACCTTTTTCTTGAGGCCGGCGCAGCCGACCGTGAGGCTCATGATCGCGGCAAGCGCGAACGTAACGTTGATACGCATATCGTTTATCTCCGTGGTGGGTACCGAAATTCGCCGGACGACTTAGCCTTTCGGCGCTCAGCAGTCACGCATTTTTCCGGAACCGGTTCCAGATACTATCATGAGGATCCGGGAAGCCGGACGGCGCCGTCTGGAGTTTTCGCCCGAAAAGCTCGAAACGCAGAGCGTCCCTGACGGTGCCTGGCCCGTCCAGACAGAGACCCGCCCATTCCCCCGCAGACGAAAGTTGCGCTGCGCGTGTGTGGCTGCGCCGCGCCGCCGCGAAGGAGTGCTTCCCGTCCCCGCCCTACCCCAAATGCAGCGAGGGCCGCGGACTTTCGTACGCGGCCCTCTTTGGCACTTCAAACTATGGCTGCTAGCGAGCGATCACTGCAGAGCGCGCACGTTGCTGACGCAGTAATCGAACGGCACGGTGGCCTTGTCGTTGGTGACGACCTGCCATGCGATCTTGTAGAGCGCGTTCTTTGCGCCCGTGGCCGGCATACCGCCGGTCTTCCAGCACTCCGTGAGGAGGTCACTGAAGAGGTAGCTGTTCTCGCCCAGCTTGACCGCCTTGGCCGTCGGCGTGCAGTACTCCACCGGTGCGTCCGGGGTGCCGCTCTCCACCTTGAAGCGCAGCGACGTGGGCACCTTGGTGCCGTCGATCGTGAAGGCGAAGCCGGTGATGGCCGACGCGTCGTAGGCCATCGGGTCGCCGCCGATCATCATGCCGGGGTTTGCGGGGTCGTCCACGTTCGGCTGGTTGAGATTGAGACCGATGGCCGCACCCCAGTAGAGGCCGTAGCAATCCATGCCCGCCGGCTTGGTGCACATGAGGTCCACCTTGGCCGCGACGCCGGAGATACAGACCTTCTCGCCCACAGCCATCGTCGTCATCGCGGGGGGGCCGGCGGCCGACGTGTCGTCCGCGTAGGAGAACATGGCGCCCTGGATTTTGAGAAGGTTGTTCGCACCGTCCACCCAGCCGTCCATCACCGTGAGGGGGACGCCCGAAGCCGGAGTGCCGGTGCCGCCTGTGCCCGTACCGCCCGTGGCGGTGGTGCCCGCCGTGGTACCGGTGCCCGCCGAGGGGACCACGCCGGTGCCGCCCGCTCCGGGAGTGCCGCCGCTCATGACCGGGCCGGCGCCGGTGCCGGCCGTGCCGCCGCCGTCATCCGAACCGCCATCACAGCCAACGGTAGTCGCAAGTAAAGAGACGCCCAGAATCGCGAGAAGTGCCGACTTCATGCTTGTAACCATAGCTTTTGACCTCGAGCCTTTCAAGGCAAGATTCTAATTTTCCAATGAAGGAACCGAGGCCGGCTATAGCTGGTACCGGTTCCGCATAGCTAACAGATGTAGCGGTTGTCCCGCCCGAAGCGCTCATTCCACTGCAAATCACGAGCTTGCCGCAGTGCGTCCAACCCTATGAGAGAGGCTGTCGACATGAAGACGGGAGCTCTGGTGATTTCTCACATTCACAGCTCCCGTGACTGCCTTTCAGCAGTTTCCGCCCACGAACCTAGACAGAACGCTCACTTCTTCACGTCGACGTAGAAGTCGTTGAGCTCCAAGTTGGTGATCGGGCCCGCCCAGATTTCGAAGCCGGCCGCCACGGAGAGGATCCTTGCGCCGGGGAGGTTGTAGTTGCGCATCTTGGCGTCGTTGTAGAAGGCCATGACGTCGAACTCGAGCTCGCCCAGGTCCTGCCCCGTATCTTTGACGTAGTTGACGATGGGCCTGCCGTTCACGTTGCCCACGACCGTGGTCCAGGTGCCGGGCACGCCCGCCACGGTGACGCCGGACAAGGCCTTGGCGCCCGCCGGTTGCTCCTGCGGCGGATCGCGTAGCCACACCATGAGGTAGCTGGAGAGGCTGTCACCGTTGCCGAGCCAGATGTCCCAGGAAGTGTTGTAGGCAGCCATATTGCCGTTCGCCGTCCAACGCATGCCCGTGCGGATCTGCTTCAGGCTGCTGATGTCAGCCGGCAACCCGCAGGGAGTGCCCCCAGATTGTTTCTCCGAATAGAGCCCACAGAACATCGTGGGGAAGCCGGCGGGCTCGTAGTCGTCGCCGCGCGACCCATTGAACGATACGACGGTGAAGGAAGTGCCGTTGTACGAGATGTTGTGGTCGACGAACTTCGGGCCCCAACCGTTCGCAATGAACTTGTAGCCGACGCCGTTGCGGGCCACGTCTTCCTCCCAGTAGCGATCCATGGTCATGCCCGTGCCCTGGTAGGCGCCCTTGCCGAGCTGGCTGTCCACGCTCCCGCTGCCGCCGCTGCCACCCATGCCGGTCGACCCGGAGGTGCCGGTCGTCGACCCGGAGGTGCCGGTCGACCCGGAAGTACCCGTGCTGCCGCCGGTGCTGGGCGTCCCACCGCTGCCACCGCCGCCGCTGCCGCTGAGCGGGGGGAGCGTACAGCCGGCGGGCGGCGCTTTCGGTGGCAGAGCGCTCGAGTGCGTGTCAGGTACCCCGTCTCGGTTCGTGTCGTACGACTCGAAGATCTTGTCGCAGTCTACATCGAAGAGCAGGTAGTCGCCCTTGCCGTCCCCGTTGGTGTCGATTGCCCAGCCGTCCGCCACGCCGTCGTTGTTCACGTCGATCGTGTCGCCGCTGCCGTCCCCATTGGCATCGGCGAGCTTGCCGATGTCATCCGGCACTTTGTCACCGTTGGCGTCCACACCGCCGGGACCCGGGTTGGAGTCATTCGAGCTTCCGCACGCGAAAGCCAACGAAAAGGCGCAAGCATACACCGCTACCGAACGCAACCGAAGCAACATGCGTCAAACGTACACCAGATGTGAGAACGGTTCCAGTCGGTGCCCGTACGATTTTTGGAAGGGTCAGAAAAGCGACGGGACAGCGTAAAAAGAGCCTCTCTGTAATTTAACAACGCTCGCATAATCCGAGGATGCGAGACACGCACGCCACCCGCGATATCGATGCTCGGGAACGCGTATGAGGCAATTGGCTTTACGTATGTGTCGATAAAGCACGGGAATTTTCGGTTTTCAAAACAACCTTCAGTAATGCGAAACCGGTTCCAGTTTTTCCGTGCAAAGGAGAAATGCGCGAGTAAGATACTTTCCTACCGCGGGTGTTGGCTCCGTGTTTTGGGCCCGCAGCGCACGTAAAGGTCGCATCATGAAAGCTTTCGCCTCTTGCTCGAAATGGTTGCCTCTCGCTCTGGGCCTCGGTGCTTGGGCGGCAGTTGCATGTAGCTCAGAACCGTCTCAGACGCCGCCGCCGGGCGGCAATGGCACGGCCGGCACCAACGTAGGCACGGGCGGTAGCGCGGTCGGCACCGCTGGCGCCAACACCCAGCCCACGGCAGGTACCCCGAACAACGGTACGGCAGGCAGCAGCATCGGCACCGGCGGCAGCACGAGCACCGGCGGCGCCAGCACCGGTACCGCGGGCGCAGGCACCGCGGGCGCCGGTACGGCCGGCGCGGGCATGGCCGGCGGCAGCGGGGACGGCCTGTTCGGCGGCTACCACACCAGCGGTGACTGGTCCGGCTTCGCCTTCGCGTTCGAAACCGCCCCCGCGACGATCTCGCCCAAGAACTTCGAGTCCATGGTGGGGGTTGACGGCCCCTACTGCGTCAAGGGCACCGTCCCTGGCACCGCGGCTTACACCTCAATCGCGGCCGTGGGCGTCCACGTGAATCAGCTGCAGGGGAAAGACGCCGAGATCAAGACCCTCGTGCCGCAAGGCGACGGTCTTTCCGTGGACATCACGGTCAAGGGTGGAGAGAAGACCATCCGTGTTCAGCTGGAAGGTCCGATGGCCCTCACGGACCCACTGCAGCGCTGGTGCACCAACCTCACGGCTAACGCCTCCGGCACCATCAAGGAGGTAGTCCCTTGGGGTTCGTTCAACACGGAGTGCTGGGTTGCGGAAGGCGGAGCCGCCTACACCAAGCAGCCTATCGCTCGGGCCATCGCGTACGTGCCAGACAGCGGCGTGGTTGGGACGGACTACCAGTACGACTTCTGCCTGAACGACATCGGGCCGGACTCCGTCACGGGCCGCGGCACCGGTAGCGTGGTCGCCTCGTGCGGCAACAGCGTCACGTGGAGCTCGGCGAGCCTGAGCGGAACGCAAGACGCGCAGTCCGCCGGCAACGCTTACCGCGCTCAAGCGAACTTCTGGAATCCGGTCAACGGCAGCTTCACCATGTCGCTGCTGCCAGGCGCCGGCTTCAAGCTGGACACGCAGAGCTGCAAGACCACGACTGCTTCGCCCTGCTCGTTCCCGTCGGTCTACGTCGGGGTGGACGGCAGCGGCGACCGCAGCACTGGCTCCCTGCCCAAGGTTGCCAGCAGCATCACCAGCATCCCCACCTGCATGGGCTGGTCTTCTGGCGGAACGCCGAAGACGGACGAGTACAACGTCTCGTTCGACGTGTGGTTCAACAGCAACGCCCAGGCGAGCGAAGCCGAAGAGTTCCTGATGATCTGGTACCGGGACCCGCCGAGCTTCCAGCCCGCGGGCATGTTCCCGGTGGCGAACGGCGTCGTCGTCGGCGGCCAGACGTGGACTCTGTGGCACGGCCCCAATCACCAGGGCCGCAAAACGACCAGCTTCGTGGCGCCGAACGGCATCGCGGACGGCATGGCCTACCAGTTCGACCTGATGGACTTCATCAACGAGGCAGCGGAGCGCGGCTACATCACCAAGTCCAAGAACCTCATCGCCGTCATGGGCGGCCTCGAGGTTTGGGGCGGTGGTCAGGGCGCGAGCATCACGGGCTTCAAGACCGAGATCAAGTAAGCCCGCGGCCAAGCCGTAAGCTGAAGTGAGATCAAGGGATCGCCTTTCCGGGCGGTCCCTCGATGCGTTTTGTAGGTTCTTAGGGGGATAGCAAAAGGTAACGGAGACTCCGCTCATTGGCTGCATGCGCAATGATCGCCAGTACAGCGAAGCGATCATCGAGGCCTTGAGTGCTATTGCGAGCGACTCGCTCTACCGAGGGGCGCATGTCTGAGCCAAAGGCTGAATCTACTTGGAAGAAGGGTCCTGCTCGGCAGCTTCACGGCAGTGGGCCGAGCCCGCCGACGAGGAGCGATGGGGACGCTACGCAGTGGGGGCTTCGCTCCTCCTTTCCGCCGCGATCTCCTCCACGATCGGGCTCTTTCCTGGCGTGAGCGTTTCCTACGGCGATGAGGGAGACGACGTCACCTTGATGGTCGCCCTACATCACGGTCGGCCATTGGCGAACTCGTAGGTGGCAGTTGGCTAGTAGAACTCGACCTGATCGATCCAGAGATCGACTTCAAGGTCCGGCTTGGCGGTGAACTGCAGGCCGTAGAGCGAGGTGGGGTCCAGCTTGATCTTCGTGTCTGCGGGGTAGCCCCAGCCGAGCTGCGAAAGCTGCGCGAAGGTGAAGCTGAACTGCTTCCACTCCGTCGTGAGCACGAGGTTGGCGCCGTAGTGGTCTTCGCACTTCTTGCCCTCGGGCGCGGCGGCGCCCGGCGTGCACAATTCGCCGAGGGGGTCGGTCTTGATATCCGAGATCTGCATGCGGTGGCGGGTGTTCGTCCCCGCCGCGTCGCCCACCTTCGCCCAGAAACGGATGCCGGTGTAAGCGCTCGCGTCGTACAGCTTTTTGCCGGCGCGGAAGTCCACCCCGAGGCCGGAGCCGTAGCTCGTGTAGCCGGTGGCGGTGATGTGCATGGCGTACATGCCGAGCTCCGCCGGTGCGTCCGTAAGCGATGAGACGACGAGAGGCGACGGGGTCATCTTCCCTGCCGTCGTATCGTGGAAGGTGTACCAGACGCCGCTGCGGCCGTCCGTTTGCTCGAGGGTGAGGTCCTTGTCCTCGAAGCCGTCCACCACCGCGTCCCAATTCATGGTGCCGCCGGTGCCGGAGGTGCCAGCGCCGCCGCCGGTGCTGGGCGAGCCGCCGGTGCCGCCCGTAGACGAGCCAGCGGTGTTGCCAGTGCCCGCCGCATCCGTACCGCCCGAGCCGGACGTGTTGCCCGCTCCGCCCGCTTGGTCTTCCCCACCCTCGCCGCCGCCGCCAGGTTCTGCGACCGAGCTGCCGCCGGTATTGCCCGACTTACCAGCGGTGCCGCCGCTTTTGCCGGCCGCGGCGCTACCGCCCTGGGTAACGGGCTCGGCGGAGCCATCCACCAAACTGCTCGAGTAAACCGAGCAGGCGCCTGCCCAGAGCAGGACCGAATAGAGGCCTAGGTAGCGTGCGTTGCGTGACAAGAGAGACGACCTTTGCAGCATGGGCGCGGCGCCTCGCATACGCTGGAGCATACTCGCGGACCGGGGACTGACAACGGGAACCGGTACCAGTAGTGACGATTGCGCGGCGAGCGATGGCGCCCCGCCCGTCCCTAGCCAGGACGTTGCGGCGGGGCGACCCGTTGACGCAGTGCAGTGCTCACCTCAGTCGTCGGCCAAAATTCGCACTTTGAAGCCAAGCTCTTGGGAGAGCGCGACCAGCTCGTCGAAGATGTCGCCGTAGGCGACCGCGGCGTGGTTAGACAGGTAGTGAGCCATGAGCGTGTCGCGGCCAATGCCCATGTCCGCGGCCATGAACGGCCACTGCCGCGTCGTCCCCTCCCACCAGGCGTCGCGCGTTGCGGGCGGGAGCTGCACCACCTCGCCCTTGCCGATGTCCATCCAAAGCTCGTCGTTGAGGATGTAGGTGCGCGCCCAGGTCATTTTGCCGGGCAGGCTTTCGCCGGTGAGGGTTCCGCCCGGGGTCGGGAAATAGAGGGAGGGCTGGCGGTAGGAGTGCGCGCCCTCGAGCGTGCTTGGGTCGTGGTTGAAGGCGTAGGCGCCGCAGCTGCCGGAGTTGAGCAGCACCCACAAGAACCGCCCCTCGTGTTCCGCGCCCCAGCGCACGTCGTGGAACATGACCGCTTGGTGCAAGCCCTTCTTCTTGAGCAGCCGCTTCATCAGCTCCATCGGCACGACGTTGCCTTGGTCGGCTTCTGTCGAGCAAATGATGTTGTCCCCGTTGGATTCAGGACGACAGACCGAGTTGAACAAGCCCTCTGCCAAGTCCGAAGGTGGGCGCAGCGGGATCAAGCCGAGCTGGTACTGCCAGCCGATGCAATCAGCTTTGAACTCGCTCACCATGTCCAGCACTGCGAGGTAGTCGCGCAGCTGCTCACGGCTGGCGTTTTCGTCGAAGTCTTGCGCGTCCCCTTCCTTCCAGTGAAAGTTCAGGCCCTTGCTCTTCACGAACGCGAGCGCGTCATCGATGCGCTTTTCTTCGATGCGCCGGCCGCGATCGATGATCCACGCCTGGTCGACCTTGTGCTCGGTGAAACCATGCTTGTTCAGCAGGCGAGGGCCGAAATAGCCGTTGATCATGCCCATGCTCGTGTCCCCGAGCATGAGCACGAGGATGCGCCGCGCCTTGATCTCGTCTGCCACCTCACGCGCCAAGCTCACTGCCGCCGCGGAGAGCGGCGCGCTGTAGCGAATGGCCTTGGTTTCGTAGGCAATCTTGCCGGTGGTGCACCACTCACGCAGGCGCTCCATGAAGACGCTGTCTTGAGTCCAATCTGGGGCGTCGGTCCACGCGCGAGAGAAACTGCGGTTCAAGCTCGCCAAGGACGCGCCGGTATTCAGCAAGCCGACCAGGCCCGGCCACTTCCCAGAAAAATTGCTCGCGAGGAGCAGCGGGTTGTCTTTGCCGACGACTCCGTCCGTCGTGTGCGGAGAGTAGACCCAGTGCGCGAACACACCCACCGTCGGATCCTGAATCGGCCCGAGCTTCTCGATCGCGTGGTGAGGCTTGGACAGAAACCCCTCCACCAAGTACGGGTCGCGGCCCAGCTTCTTCAGGGCGGCGACCACCTGCGCGGTCGCCTCCTCCATGTTCGGGCGCGCCAGCTGATTGGGAATGTCACGCGCGTCACCAGGCCAGTAAACCGCAACTTTGTTGGTCATCAGGCAGCCTCCGCTAGGACGGTGGAGGCTACTTGCGGTCTGCTAGTGGCGTCTAGCTCCCTCGCAGGCGGTGGTGGCAAACAGCTCCGGCTCTCGCCAGCCGCGCGCGAGGAACGCACCTTTGACCGCCTGCTCCACCTGCGGCACCGCGCCTTCTTCCACGAGCGTGACCGTGCAGCCGCCGAAGCCGCCGCCGGTCATTCGCGAGCCGTATACGCCCGGCTGAGCCGCGGCGACGGCGGCCGCTACGTCCAGCTCTTCGCAGCTCACCTGGTAGTCGTCCCGCAGGGAGGCGTGCGACTCCATCATGAGCTGGCCGACGCGCCCTAGCTCGCCTTCCGAGAGCGCTTCGGCCGCCGCGAGCGTGCGCGCGTTCTCCGTCACGACATGCAGGCAGCGCCGCCGAATCACGTCCGGCAGGCGACTGCTGTGCGTCGTAAAGTCCGCGAGGGACACGTCCCGCAGGCTGCGGAGGCCGGGGAGGGCCTCGGACAAGATGCTGACGCCGCGCTCACACTCGGCGCGGCGCACGTTGTATTCGGACGACGAGAGCTCGTGCTTCACCTTGGTGTCGCACACTAAAACTCGCGCGGTGCCGAGCCGCAAAGGGACGCGGCGCGGCTCCAGGGATCGGCAGTCGATGAGCAGCGCCGCATCACGCTCGCCCAGCGCCGCGATGTACTGATCCATGATGCCGCACAGGGTGCCGACGTACTGGTGCTCGGCGGCCTGACCAGCCAGCGCGAGCTGCACGCGATCCGGATCCGTTTCACCGGCTAGGCTCACCAGCGCGATACCCAGCGCGAGCTCGAGCGCGGCGGAGGCCGAGAGCCCCGCGCCGTGAGGTACGTTGCTGTCCAGCAGCAGATCGCTGCCGACGACCGGGAATTTGCGGTCCAGCAGCGCCCGCGCGGTTCCCTCCACGAAGTCCACCCAGCTACCGCGCCGCGGGGTACCTGGCCGGGCCAGGTCGACCTCGACCGTCTCCCCCAAGGTGAGCGACTTCACACGCAGGCGCGACGTACTGTTCTTGCGCCCGGCGATGTAGGTCCGCCGCTCGATGGCCATCGGCAGCACGAACCCTTCGTTGTAGTCGGTGTGCTCCCCGATCAGGTTCACGCGGCCGGGCGCGGAAAAGAGCTGTGGAGCCCCAGAAAATTGAGCGGTGAACTGCGCCTTCAGGCTCTCGATGTCGAGCACGGTGGACCTTGGTACCAAAGCTAACACCGCTCTCTATGCGGCCAAGGGCAGATACGCTTCGCAGCAATTTCGGGGCGGCATGCCCCGGCCCCTAAGCCTGGGTACAAGAAAGCAACGCGCCCTTCGTACCAAGACGCCGCTGATTTCTCGAGCGATACAGAGCGGGAGCGCGGAGGCCTAGCCTGCCGGCCAGACGCCGTGTACCTGAAGAACGAGCATGGCTGGCGTAATTCTGAAGGACGTCGTCAAGGTCTACGACGGCGGGGTTCGGGTCGTGGACCGATTCAATATGGACATCAAGGACCGCGAGTTCGTGGTCTTGGTGGGGCCCTCGGGCTGCGGCAAATCGACAACGCTCCGCATGATCGCCGGCCTGGAAGAGATCACGAGCGGGACGATTCAGATCGGCGAACAGATCGTGAACGACGTGCCCCCGAAAGACCGGGACATCGCCATGGTCTTTCAAAGCTACGCGCTCTACCCGCACATGACTTGCTACGAGAACATGGCCTTCGCGTTGAAGCTGCGCAAAACCCCGAAGGCAACCATCGACGAGAAGGTAAAAAAAGCCGCCAAAATTCTGATGATCGAACACCTGCTCGAGCGCAAGCCCAAGGCGCTTTCCGGAGGCCAGCGCCAGCGCGTCGCGCTGGGGCGCGCCATCGTGCGAGACCCCAAGTGCTTCCTGTTCGACGAGCCCCTCTCCAATTTGGACGCGAAGCTCCGCGTCGAGATGCGCGCCGAGATCAAGCAACTGCACATGAGCTTGAACGCGACGACCGTCTACGTCACCCACGACCAAGAAGAGGCGATGACCCTGGGTGACCGCGTGGTCGTCATGCACCAGGGCGTCGTGCAGCAGTGCGCGGGCGCGCTGGAGATCTACCATCACCCGACTAACCGCTACGTGGCTGGCTTCTTGGGCGCTCCACCGATGAACTTTTTCAGCGGTAAGCTGGTGGAAGAAGCAGGAAAGCTCTACTTCGACGAAGGCACCGGCAAGCTCCCCATCGCGGCTTGGGCCGCGGACCAGCTGAAGCCCCACGTCGGCAAGGACATCGTCATGGGCGTCCGCCCCGAATCCATTTCGGACGCCAAGCACGCTCGCTTCGCGACCGCGCCGGAAAACGGCCTCAACATGCGCGTCACCCTCGTTCAACCCTTGGGAGACAAGATGGACGTGTACGTCGCCACCGACAAGCACCCCAAGGCGGTCGCACACACGGATGCGTTCGCGGGTGCGAAGACGGGCGACACTCTGATGATGCACTTCGACATGGGCCGGGTGCACTTCTTCGAGCCGGGCGAGATTGGCCCCAAGCTCGCGCACAACCGCACGCTGTCGGCCGTGGGCATGCCGCTTTGAGCGGCGGCGCCGGTACTCTGATTCTGCAGCGGGAGCTTACGGCAACGCGCGTTTGCGGAACTCGCCCGGCGAGATGGCGCATTCGCGAGTGAAGGCGGCGTAGAAGCGCGCGAGGGAGCCGAAGCCGGACTCCAGCGCGATCGCGAGCACGGTTTTGTCCGTCGTGAGGAGCATGAGCTGCGCTTGGGAGAGGCGCAGGCGAATGAGGTACTGCCAGATGGACATGCCGCACTCACGACGAAACAAAGTCATCGCGTAATTGGGGTGCAGGTTGATGGCGCGCCCGATGTCCGCGGTGGAGATGTCGTCCTTGTAGTTTTCAGCGAGGAAGGCGGTGATGGCCTCCACCTGCCGGCGCGGCTTGTGCTCCGGGCTGCGCGTCGCGGCCTTCTGCTGGCGCTTGGCCGCGAGGCGCCGGAGCCGTGCCTCGAGCTCCAGCTCGCAGATGTGGAGAGCGCTTGGGTCCAAGCTGGCGGTATCTGCCACCCAGCGGCGAGTGAGCTCCGCGTCCCAAGCTGGGCTTTGCGGGTCCGTCACCATCTCCCCGCCCAGCACCTTGCGGACGAATGCGGGAGGCAAGCCCCAGCGCAGGAGCGTGGCGAGCGGGAGGCGCGCTTGCATGAACTCCGTGCCCGGCTCGGCCTCCACGATTTGATGCGGGAGCGCGCCCCAAAACACCGCAAGGGACCCCGGTGGGACGTCCACGAAGCGGCCGCCCATGAAGTAGCTCAGGCTGCCGGAATACACGAAATTGAGCTCTAAATCCCCGTGCGCCGGCTGCTCCTGCATGGGCGTTGCAACGCCGAACGTAGCGAACGTTCCTTGCGGCTCGGCATCCACGATCGCGACGGCAGCGGCCTTTTGAGGCATCTCTCGAGTGCTACATTAACATCCGAGAACGGCTTTTGTGAAACCGGTTCTACATCGTAAGGTGTTTTTACCGAGCACTCATGAATTCCGCGGAATTTTACGACAAAGCGCGCCGCCTCCGTGTGGAGAGGGCGCGCCTTGAAACCGAGACGTGCGTCGGCTCAGTACGGATAGCCAGGCACGTTCATTGGAACCTTGAATAGCCCCTTCTGCATGCCCGAGCCCTGGCCGGTCACGTACAGAGTCTTGCGATCGGCACCGCCGAAAGCGACGTTCGTCACCTGGGTTCCGCCCATGCCAACGGTAAGGGTTGCGCCGATCTTCTGACCGGTCTTGTCGTAGATTTGGACCCCATCTTTGGTGATGTAGAGGTTGTCCGCGCAGTCCAACACCATGCCGTCACTGCCGCCACCAGCGACGAACTCCGTACCGGCGCCCAGCGAGCCGTCCGCCATGACGGGGTATTTCCGCAGCTGGTTGCCGCCGACGTAGAGGAAGTCTTGATTCTTCGACAGCGTGATGCCGTTGGGTTGGCTGAATTGCCCGGCAATCGGCTCCGGCATGCCTCCGGGCTTCACGATGTATGCGCGAGTCTCGGTCTGCGGGTTGGGCATGGGCGCTTGCCAGCTCGGGTCCGTGAAATAGATGGTCCCATTGGAGTGGATGGTCAGGTCGTTCGGCGAGCCGAAGCGCTTGCCCATATACATGCTTGCGACCGGCGTCGCGGTGCCTCCCGGTAGCGCGATTTTGGAGATCGAGCCGTCGCTATGCTTGGCGCCGAACAGCTCTCCTGCGGCGTTGATGGCTAGGCCGTTCGTCCCGGAATCAGGAACGGCGACCGTCACGGTGCCGTCCGCCGTAATCTTGAGGATGCGCGAAGGCGGCGGGTTGTTTCCCTTGCCGCTGATCTCCGAAACGTAAAGCGCGTCCCCCACCCAGACCGCGCCTTCGATATTCGTGAAGTCGTTGTTCATGTTGTTGAACGCGTCCGCGGGGGGAACCCCCTCTACGCGGACCGGCGTGCCGAACACCGGTGCGTCAAACGGCCCCGCGGGACACACGGAGCTCGGCGCGGAGCCGCCGCTCCCGCCCGAACCGCCCGTGCCGGAGCCGCTCCCGCCGGAACCGCCCGTGCCGGAGCCACCGGACGTGCTGCCACCCGTAACGGAGCCGGACGTACCGCTGCCGCCCGCGCTCGTCCCCGCCGCGGTGCCGCTGCCGCTCGTGCCACTGCCGCCCGTAGCCGGAGTGCCCGCGTTACCGCTACCGCCGCCGGAGGTGCCGGCAGTGTTGGGCGGTTGACCGGTGCCGCCATCGCCACCACAGGCCCAAACGAAGGTCAACGTCGCGAGTCCGAGCCAAGCAGTCTTCATCTAATTCTCCACGAAGCGGGTTGAGGGCACAAACGCCAATGTTACCGAAGCTTAGCGCACGAGAAGCGCTGAGGCAGCTCACGGGGGCAACCTGGTACCGGTTCCAGGTACTCTGACACATCTCACCTGGGGGCACCCGCGGTTCGCTAGTGGCCACGCCCCTCACGCCACACTTTCGAAGCGCTCTGATGAAAATCTTCTAGCGAAAGAGGACCGCGAGCACGCCTCAAGGCGCTTGGCGCCTGCCGGCGGACCGAATACTTTTTGTGTCCTCAACATGGCAGATCCAAACAAGCTCGCGATCCTGGTTGGGGGTGGTCCTGCCCCAGGCATCAACAGCGTGATCGGGGCCGCGACGATTCGCGCCTGCCTTTCCGGCATCCCGGTGGTCGGAATTCGAGATGGTTTCCAGTGGCTGATGCGCGGAGACACCACGCACACCCGCCCGCTGGATATCGAGGCGGTCTCGCGCATTCATTTTCGAGGGGGCTCTTGTCTGGGCACCGCGCGGGCGAACCCCACGAAGGACCCCAAGACGTTGGCGGCGACGGTGAGCGCCCTCACCTCTTTGGGCGTGACCAAGCTCATCACGATAGGGGGTGACGACACGGCGTTTTCGGCGATGCGGCTCTCGGAGTCCTCACAAGGGGCGCTGAAGGTGGTGCACGTGCCAAAAACGATCGACAACGATCTGGATCTGCCGGCCTGGATCCCGACCTTCGGCTACCAAACCGCGCGCCACGTGGGGACCGGCATCGTGCGCGACCTGCTCACGGACGCGCAGACCACCTCTCGCTGGTACTTCGTGGTCGCGATGGGGCGAAAAGCGGGGCACTTGGCGCTCGGCATCGGCAAGGCAGCGGGCGCCACGCTCACGGTGATCCCGGAGGAGTTTCCGGGCAAGCAGATCCCGATGCGCAGCATCGTGGACTTGCTCGCCGGCGCGATCATCAAGCGACTCGCCTACGGCCGCGCCGACGGGGTCGCGGTTCTGGCCGAGGGGCTGGTCGAGTCCATCCCCGAGAGTGACTTGGCGGAGCTCGAGGGCGCGGAGCGAGACGAGCATGGGCACATTCGCATCGCCGAGATCGATTTTGGGCGCATCATCAAGAGCGCGGTCGCGGCGCGTCTGCACGAGCTGGGGATCAAGGTGACCATCGTCTCCAAAGACATTGGCTACGAGCTCCGCTGCACGGACCCGATCCCGTTCGATATGGAGTACACGCGGGACCTCGGCTACTGCGCGGCCAAGTACCTCATCGAAGGCGGCTCGGGAGCCATGGTCACGGTGCAGGAGGGCAAATTCAAGCCTATCCGCTTCGAGGACATGCTCGACCCGCAAACCGGCCGCACCCGCGTGCGCATGGTGGACACGGACACGGAGTATTACAAAATCGCGCGCCGCTACATGCTGCGCCTGCGTCGGGACGACTTTGCGGCGCCGGACGAGATCGCGCGGCTCGCGGGCGTGACCAAGCTAGCCCCCGAGGCGTTCCGAGAGCAGTTCGAGTACCTGGTCAAGAGCGAGGCTCCGCCGCTAGAATTCGAATCCGCATGAGCCCTCGGTTTTCCCCTCGCCGCGCCCTCGGTCGCACCGGTTTCGTCGCCACGCAGATTGGCATCGGGGACCTGGCGGACCGCAACGTCGCGCTGGAAACGTGCGTGGCGACGCTGCGGCGAGCCCTGGATTTTGGCCTGAACCTGGTCGACACCGCGCCCAGCTACGAAGACGGCTACAGCGAGCAGGTCGTGGGTCAGGCGCTGGCTGGGCGGCGTGAGGGAGTGTTCCTGATCGATAAAGTCGACCATTTCGATCGCGCCGTGAACGATCAGGTGGGGGCGAGCCTCGCGAGGTTGCAGCTGCCTTCCGTGGACGCGTTCGTGATGCACGGGCTGCGCGACCCGGAGCAATGGCGAGAGCTGGCGAAGCCCGGCGGCCGCTTCGAAGAGCTGGAGGCAGTGGTGAAGTCCGGCCAGGCGCGCTTTTGCGGCATCTCCGCTCATCACCCCGAGGTATTACGCGCGGCGATCGAGTCGGGCCGGTGCGACGTAGTCATGTTCCCGCTCGGCCCGTTCGTGGACGAGCGGTACGTCACCGAGATCTTGCCTCTGGCGCGGGCGCGAAACGTGGGCAGCGTGTGCTTCAAGGCTTTCGGCGCCGGCAAGCTGCTGGGCGATACCGCCGGCTACAACCAGCCGCTCGAGGCGCGCCCGCGCGGCAAATGGAGCTCCGGCGGGCAAGCCGCACGGGAAGACGGCACGTTGCCGCGGCTGAGCGTGCAAGACTGCGTGAGCTACACGCTCACCTGCGACCCGGACGTGACGCTACTCGGCATGAGCTACCCCAACGAGCAAGACGCAGCCCTTGCCGCCGCTGAGGCCTTCACCCCGCTCGGCGCCGCGGAGCTCGCTCGCATTCGGGAGGCCGCTGCGCTCGCGATTCGCGGCAAGGGGCCGTGCTGGTGGAACCCCGACCCGCTCGCCGGAACCGAGCTGCTCGCCGAATAGCGAGGTCGGGCTGTGCCGTCCCGGAGGGGCTCTGGGATGGTTGCGCCGAGTGAATTCGGCTTCTGAGCGGCGAGCCACTGGAGTCGCTCGCCGCTCAGTCACCGTTCACGCGTTCGCTGGCGTCGCGAAGGCACGGGCCGGGAAGGTGGCGTTCGAGCCCGCCGGCAAGCGGCGCCAGAAGCCATACGAGGCTCCCCAAAGCGCCAAGGTGACGACGGCCCAGCCCCACGCTTGCGGACCATCCCCCACCGCGACGTGGGCGATGACCGCGGAGCCGAGGTCGAACGCGAAACCGGCGTACGCCCATTCCTTGAGGCGCGCCGGGACGGGCGCGAGCAAAAGCGCAACGCCGAGGAGCTTGGCCCATGAGAGCTCGATTCGGAAGTAGTCCGGAAAACCCAGGTGAGAGAACGCCTGCGCGACTTGCGGGAGATTGAGCTGCGCGTAGGCGGTGAAGCCCATCTGCAAGCAGAACAGGCCGGTGGCGATCCAGAAACCGATGCGAAGGGATTGACGCGACATGTCTTTCACCATTTGGGGGCTTGGACGCCGAACTTTTGCGAGTACTCCGCGTGGAGCTTTTGCCAGCCTTCGAACTGCAGCGCGTCTTGCGCAACGATGCGGCCGAGCGGGTCCTCCGCCAGCAGGTGCTCCAGCACGTCCAAACAAACGTGCCAGCCTGCAGCGCCCATCGCGATGAAGTTCTTGTTGATTTGCGCCCAGAGCGTGAGCTTCGTGCCAGTGCCGACGCTCTCCAGCTCCCAGCGCACGTCGCCCCCGCCCCAGTTGTACTCGAGCAGCTTGGGCGCTTCCGCGCGCGTGATCTTCGTTTCGGACACGTACTCTTTCGGAGCGCCCACCGTCGTGAGCTTCACGCTTGCGCCGGTGGTGCCGAGGTTGCCGTCCGCATCGAACGGCGCCCACTCGCGGAGGTGCTTCGGATCCGTGAGCGCCTTCCACACCTTCTCGGGGGCGTGGCGCAGGTCACGCGTGAGGACGAGCTTCCAATTGTCTCCCTCTTGCTTGTGCATCTCGGCGGTGGCGGGGCCCGTGGTGTAGTTGCGATGAGTCATTGCAGTCTCCGGGGTCTCTTCTTTTTGCTGGGTGTTGGGGGTGAAGTGGGAGCCGGCGCCGGGTCGTCCATCTCGTCCAGGTGTCGCTCGAGCGCGTCTACATGGGCGGACCAGAACTGGCGAAACGGCGCCAGCCACGCATCCACCTCCTGAAAAGGCTCGGGCCGAAGCCGATAGAGCCTGCGTTGAGCGTCCACCGTGGACTCCACGAAGCCGGCCTCACGAAGCACGCGCAGGTGCTTGGATACCGTAGGTTGGGACATGCCGAGCCTCCGTTCGATCTCCCCGACCGACTGCTGGGACATGACCAAAAGGCTCAAAATCGCCCGCCGGTTGGGCTCTGCGAGGATTTCGAACGCCGTTTCCATGGTCTGTATATGCCACTCGGCGCATATACTTGTCAAGGCATACAAGACCGGAAAAAGCCCGGAGTGATGCGTGCCCGCCCCTCCCCGCAGGGAACCAGGGCCAGTCAGGCGACGCTCGCGACGGCACGCGGCCTCGAAGAGCTACCGCGACGAGGCGAGGGCCGCTCGCAGCTGCTGAGCCGCGGCGGGTGAGAGCGCGAGCGGGTAGAAGGAGTCCAGCAGCAGGATCGCCTGCGAGGGGTCCGTCGTGGGAACGACCGCGAGCACGGACGCTCCATCAGCCCCCGTGAGCAGCCGATGGCCGTGGGTGCGTAGCTGCCACGCGACCTCCAGGAGGCTTCCGTCCGGGCTCGGCACGTGGAACGTGATCTTCTCGGCTCCCGTATTCTGGTCGTTTGCGATAACGCGCTCGCGACGAAGGAGCGGCGCGAGCCGAAGGACGCCAAAGCGCGCGGCCGCAAGGACCCGCCGCATCTGCCGTAGCGCAAACCACGGAAAGCAGCCGAGCAGCGCCACAACGACGACGCCGCCCGCTAGCCCCGTCAGATCCAGCCAAGTGGGCGACGCCAGGTCGATCGGCTCCACCACGAAGTACACGTACGGGTAGCCGACCAGTACGACGAGGCACGACGAACCGAACACCGTGATGATGAGCCAGCGCGTGAAGAGGAACTTTCGACTCACGACGAATGGCCCCCTCGGAAACCCCACGCTGCTCTCCATGGGCCGATGAGTAGCAGATCTCGCGCCGCCACATGGGCCGGCCAAGCCGGCTGAGAAAGCGAGGCGCTGCTGAATGCCCTCGCTCTATCGATGCGCTAACAGAACTCACAAGCGGGGCCTCGCTCGTTCGGGCGGTACCGCTCGTGTGACGGGCAGGCGTAGGGTTGCGGCATGAGGGTGTTCGTAGGCGCGCTCGCGCTGTGGGGCTGCTCTGTCCTGCCTGTATCTGCGCTGATTCGCAGCCCGGTCGACAATCAGTGCCATGCGCGCGGACTCAAGGGCTGTCCGGAGCTGGTCGAAGGAGCCATCGCCTACGTGGAAGGCGATCACGCCACGGCGCGTGAAAAGCTGAAAGCGGCGCGGAGCAAGAACACGCCCGAGCAGCTTCGAGCGTTTGCGATCGTCTTGCGCGAAGTCGCGCGCTCGACGGACGCGGCAAGGCCCCTAGCAGACGTAGCCGCCTTACTCACCGAAGACGCGCGCCCGGACGGCGCGCTGCCCGGCGCCGCGGAAGCGCCGCCCGCCACCGCTGCAGCTCTCAGCGCGGTGGCGGTGCCAACGCCTCACGTCGGGTCCTCGGCGCCCGCGCGGCCTTCTGGTATCGAGGACCGCAAGCTCCACGCCCAGCGCCTGGCGCTCTACGCGCTGACCGCGCGCGAAGATCCCGCCCGCCGGCACAGCGAAACCATCGAGCTGGCGGAGGCGACGGGCACCGCCTGCCAAGTCGCGGGGAGCGAAGCGCTCTGCCTCCGTCGCCAAAAAGGTCCCTTCGTCGTGACCGACGTCGTCACCTCGGAAGAATGCGGATGGCGCGTCTTCCTCGCCGTGTCCGACTCGGACACCGCGGCGCCGGCTTTCGGATTCGATTGGCTCGTCCCCGCGCGCGCGCAAGGCACGCACGGCGCATCCTTCGCACTGAAAGGGGGCCAGTGGCTCTACGTCGCGGTGAAAGCCGCCAAACCTTCGCCCAGCGATCGCGGCTGCTTCGTGACCTGGTCGGGCTTCCAGCCCCGCCTCGTACCGTCGCTCGCGGGCGAGTCGGACGACGACGTACTGAACCCCTACCGCTTCCGCGACTGAGGCCGGCCAGCAGTGCCGAGAGCCGCCACGGAAGCTTCTGCAAGGAGGCTGCGGAGCGGCAGCCCCCCGGCTACCCTCGATTCATCGTTTCCTGGAGCGGGACACGCGGTTCGAACGCGCGACCCCGAGCTTGGGAAGCTCGTGCTCTACCAACTGAGCTAGTCCCGCAAAGACTGGGCGCAGCCTAGTGCCTGACGGGGATGGTTTCAAGGGCCTTGACCTCTACCGGGTACCGCTTATAGACCGGCGGTCGGCCATGAAGATTGCTCGAGTCGAATCCCGGTGCGAATGTCAGGCGCAGCTCGTGGCAGAGCTGGACGAAGCGCGCGTGGTTGTGCGCGGCTTCGTGAATGACCGGGCGCGCGGCCGTGAGCTGCTCGCGCCGGCCAACGCGACGAAGAAGATCGACGACAAGCAGGTGGACGTGGGCTGGAGCTGCCCTGTCTGCACGCGGAACACGCTGCGCACGTTCAACGTCGAAGCGCTGGCCTATCACTGAGGCCAAGCGAGTCGCGTTGCGGCTTGCGTCTGGTGACGTCAGCGGAGCGCTACGCGGCTTTGCGACTGGTGGCCGGCATGGGCAGGGTGCCGCCGGCCGAGAGGTGAGCGATGAGGTTCCGCATGACCTCGACGCGGACGTGGTCGCGCGCGCGTTCGCGCAGCCACAGGGCGTGGGCTAACGCACGGAAGCCTTCGTCGCGACGGCGGACGCGAAGGCATGCGAGGCCGTAGTGGACCCAAAGGGCGGCGTCCGACTCGGCCGCGAAGCACTCTTCGCGGAGGATGAGCATGGCGCGACGCTCGTCACCGCGTTCGGACTGGCGACGAGCGCGCTCGAGGGCAGTGACTGCCGGCTTGCGGGGCTCTTTGACGAGGTAGCTCATGATGCCGGGAGCTCTGCGAGCTTCGTGCCAGCAGCTGCGCCGAGGTCGTGAGCGACCCGCCACCGTCTCGGGAGGAGACAATGTCGAACGATTTCCGTACGGGGACGACGTAGGAGGCCGTGGTTTCGCCTACAGCTACGCCGGGTCCTCGCGGACCCGGTGGGTGATCCGCGAGTCGTGTGACGTCACCTGAGACGCACGAATGTTTCTACAGCGAGGCGCGGTACAGCCCCAGCAGGTCTTCTTCGCTACAAGGGCGGGGGTTGCTGCGGTGACACGCATCCAATGCCGCCTTTTGTGCGAGGGGTGCGAGGTGCTCTTCCCGGATGCCTGCGCTCGCGAGGCCGGCCTGGATGCCGACGCGGGAGCGCAGAGCCGCGATGGCCGCGGGCGCGTCCGCCGGGTTACCGAGCAGCGCCCCGACGCGGCGCACCCGGTCCGGCACCGCAGGTTGATTGAAGGCGACGACCGGCGGGAGGCAGAGCGCGTTGGCGAGCCCGTGGTGCAGGCCATGCTCGCTGGAAAGCGGGTGTGCGAGGGAGTGACACGCCCCCAGGCCCTTTTGAAACGCGATGGCGCCCATCATTGCGGCTTTCATCATGCCCCCACGCGCCTCCAAGTCCGTGGGCTCCGCGACCGCGCGCTCCAAGTAGTGCGCGACGAGCTCGATACCGCCCAGGGCGATCGCGTCCGCGAGCGGGTGGTCGCCGAGCGAAAGGTAGGCCTCCACGCAGTGAGTGAGCGCGTCGAAGCCAGTCGCGGCCGTGACGCCCTTGGGCATGGAGACGGTGAGCTCCGGGTCCAAGATCGCGACCTTGGCCAGCAGCCGCGGCGAGAAGATCACGGTTTTTCGGCCGGTAGAACGCAGTGTGAGCACGCCCGAGCGACCGACCTCGCTGCCCGTACCGGCGGTGGTGGGCACGGTGATGATCGGCGGCACGGTCGCGGGAACGTGCACGCCTCCGTCGATGGCGTCGTCCAGCTCTTCGAACGGAAGCGAACAAACGGCTCGCAGGGCGATGAGCTTCGCGGCGTCCATGGGCGAGCCGCCGCCGACCGCGACGACCGCCTCCGCCCGGTGCGAGGCGTACTCCTTGGCGCCGTCTTCGATGTTTTGTTCCGTAGGATTGCCGTCGACCCGCGTGAAGACGTGAGTGACGAGCCCCGCCGCCGCCAGCGCGCTGAGCGGCGCCTGCAGGAGGCCGTTTTTCTCGACGCCCGCGTCCGCCACCACGAGCACGCGCGACACGCCGAGGGCCGCCGCCTCCGCGCCCAGCTTTTGAATCTCACCGGCGCCGAAGATGATTTTTGTCGGAAAGCTCCAGATGCTCATATGACCTCGAAATAGCGAGACAGCTCCCAATCCGTAACCGCTTTGTCGTATTCGCGCACCTCCCAGTCGCGGGTGCGCACGTAGTGGTCCACGAAAGCTTCGCCGAACAGGGCGCGGGCCGCCTTGCTCTGCGCGAGGCGCTCGTTCGCTTCACGCAAAGTTCGCGGTAGCCTGCCGGGCCCGTCCGCCCCCGCGTCCCCCCGCGTTTCGGGCGGGGGCTTGAGGTTCTTCTCGATGCCCCACAACCCCGCGCCCAGCGTGGCGGCCAGGGCGACGTACGGGTTCATGTCCGCAGCCGGTTG
Organism: Myxococcales bacterium; assembly: GCA_004193285.1. Classification (GTDB taxonomy): domain Bacteria; phylum Myxococcota_A; class Polyangia; order Polyangiales; family Polyangiaceae; genus PMG-095. The sequence goes on from SECP01000017.1 coordinate 127,504, forward strand.
GCGATGCTCGATGCGGAGCGCGCTCCCCTCACCTAGCCCGATCACTCGGCATGGGGTGGTGCGGTTCTCCACGCCCCAGCAAGCGACCATCGGCGCCCAGACGCCGGGCACGTAGCGTTTGTAACTGTTGATGGTGGGCGAGACCATGGCCGTGAGCTCCGGCATGAGCGCAAGCTGCCCCGCCAGGTAGCTCTGCATGAGCTTAGACATGCCTTTGCCGGAGCCAGCGAAAGCGTTTTGGCCGTCCTTCCACAGGCTCTGGTGGAGGTGGCCGCTGGAGCCCGGCAGCGCCGCGTGCCACTTGGCCATGAAGGTCACGGAGAGGCCGTGCTTGTGCGCGATCTGCTTGAGCGCCACCTTGAACAGCGCGGCGCGGTCCGCCGTTTTGAGAGCGGTATCGTACCGAATCGCGGCTTCGTAGACTCCGGGGCCCGTCTCCGTGTGCAGGCCCTCCAGCTCGATGTCGAAGTCACGCATGCCCAGCATGATGTCTCGCATCAGCTCAGCGTCTTGGCCGCTGCGGACCCAGCTGTAACCGAACATGCCCGGGTCCAGCGGGGTCAGCGACTTGAAGCCCTTTTGCTGCAGCGAATCACGCGTTTCCTTGAAAACGTAAAACTCGTACTCGGCGCCCACCATCGGCTGGTAGCCAAGCTTTTCCGCGCGCGCGATGACCCCCTTGAGGAGCGAGCGCGGGCACGCTGGGTGCGGCTCGCCCGCCTCCGAGTGAAAGTCCGCGAGCATGGCCGCGACTCCGGGCTCCCACGGCACGTCTCGTAGCGTGCTCGCGTCCAGCACCGCGTGCACGTCCGGATAACCGGTGTGCCAGCCGGTGACCTTGGCGTTATCGTAAAGGACGTCCGCGCAGTCCCAGCCGAAGATGACGTCGCAAAAGCCGAAGCTCTTGGAGAGCGCCGACTCCAGCTTGTCGAGCGAGACATACTTGCCGCGGAGCACGCCGTCCAAATCGAAGCCGCCGATTTTGGCGCGGTCTATCCCTTTACCGCGGAGCCCTTGCACGAGCTCTTCGGCGGCGCGCTTGGCTGCGCCGGACGAGTCTGCATTCTTTTTGTTCGCCTGAGGGGCAGCACGGCCACGCTGACGCTGAGCCATGGACGACTTTTCTAGCACGCGTGGTCGCGCTCAGTCTCGCTTCAGCCGATACACGCACCAGGCGACGCCGAGCAGCATGAACAAGCCGCCCAAGACGCTCGCGCGCAGGCCCAACAGCGTGAACACCTCACCCGACACCATCGAATACAGCTGATCCAGAATCGTCACACCGATGGCCGCGGCCAGCACGAAACCACCGGGCAGCAGCCGCTCGACCAAGGATGCGCCTGGCTCGGCCGCGAGCCTCAAACGGAACCTGGGCTCGAACGCGACCGGAGGCGCCGGCGAGCGCAAGGGAGCGAGAGAGGGCGCAGTCGGAGGGGGTGACGGCGGTCGCGCGGCGGGAGGCGGGTACGAGGCCTGGGCCTGCGGCGGGTTAGAGCCGCGCCCCGGCGGTGAGGAGACGCGCTGACCTCGCATGGAAGCGGCGGGAGGCTCCGACGGCGGACGCACCGCTTGCAGGCCCGCCGAGCTCACTCGACGCGCGAGAGGATCATGGCTCGGCAAGTCCAAATCCAAAGGCGGGCCTCCGCTCAGGTCGTCGGTCGAGTCTTGCAAATCCAGCGGCAACGCGACCGCCGGGCGTAGGCCACTGCTGGTGCGAGGGGGCGAAGGACGCGACATGGGAGACAGATCCAAATCCGGCACTTCGAAGGCGCCGCCGCTCACTGCGTGTGGGAGCGGAGCGGGCGCGGCGACCCGCAGCTCGGGCGCCGCGCTGCCGATCATCGGCTCGAGCTCGAGCGCAGGCCCCGGCGTCGGCGGAGGCATGGGACTGCGAACACTGCGCCGACTCACGTCCACGCGCTCGACGAGCGGCCCTCCCCCCGCCTCGGCGCGGGCGTCGCGAGGGAGCCGCACCTCTTGCACCTCACCGGAGGTGATGCGCGCAGCCGCCAGGAGCTCGTTCCAAAACACGCCCGCGTCCGGGTAGCGGCGGCGCGGATCCAGCGCGAGCGCCTTCTGGAACACGCGCTCGACCTCGTCCGACACGATGACGCCTTCACTCCCTGGGGTGGGGCGACGTTGCTCGTCGAGCACGGTGCCCATGATCGCCGCCGGATCTCCGTCGATGACGGGGTGACCGACGAGGGCCTCGGTGAGCGACAGCGCCAGACCCCAAACGTCCGTCCACGGCCCCGTTTGCCCGTAGCGTTTGGGCGCCCATTGCTCGGGCGAGCCGTACGCAGGCGTGAACGTGGCCATGCTGGACGACGCGTCTTGGCTGGCGCGGCCGGCGACTTGGCTGACCATGCTCTTCGCCTTACCGATGCCAAAGTCCAAGATCTTGACGACCTCCTCGCCAGCGACGTTCGCGACGAAGATGTTCTCGGGCTTGATGTCGCGGTGAACGACCGAGACGGGTCCCTGCGGACCGCGAAAGTTGTGGGCGCGCTCGAGCGCCCGCGCGACAGGCGTGAGCAGCCGCACCACCTTCTTGAGCGCGAGCGGCGCCTGACCCTCGCTGCGACGGCGACGAATCATCGCGTCCAGTGTCTGGCCCTCTAGCCACTCCAGAACCATGTACGGAACGAAGCGGCTGTCCGGCTCCGGCAACGTGAACGCGTCCACGTGCAAGGGGCGCACGACGGTGGGGATGCTGGCGGAGAGCAGAAACAAGAGCTCCGCCTCGGCCCGAAAGGATTCCAAAAAGTGCTGGCGCGCCTCTGGCGGCAGCCCGAACGGGAGGCGCAAACACTTGAGGGCGACCGGCGCGCGGAACCCGCCGTGGTGCGCGCGATACACGGTGCCGAAGCCCCCTTCGGCCACCACCGACTCGACGTGATACGCCCCCGCGATCACCGAGCCGACGATGCCGAACGCGTCTTCTGCCATCTGCCTGCCGCCGCTAGCTGACGGCCGCCTTGGCCACACCTAGCTGTCGCCTGAGCTTGCCATAGCGATCGCTGGCTGAGAACCACAGCAAATCTTTGGCGATTTCGCCGTGGGCGCCCTCCTCCGCCTGCACGACGCCGAGCGCGGTGCCCAGGTCGCCGCAAAGGAGCAGGCCCGCTCGCGCCGCTGTCTTGTCCGTGGCGGCGCTCCAGCGCTGCAGATTCGTGCGGCCGCCCTCCTCCACGAAGCGCAGGAAGCAGCCGCGCAGGGAGTCCACCTGGGGCGACTCCAGCAGCGGCTGGATGGCCTGTGCGATCGGCGCCACGCGGCGCTTCATGTCTTCGGCGATCGGCAGGCCTGGATTTCCGATCGTGAGCGCAGCGAGGAACAGGTCCTCCAGGTCGGGCACCGCGCTGAAGAGCGTCTTCAGGTACATCTCCTGCCGGTACCAAGCCAGATGGCGGCCTACCAGAAAGGCTTGCTGGAGCTGGGTCTTGCCCGAGAGCGCGCGCTTACCGATGACCGTGCACGGCGGCACGCCCGGGATGTGCTCGAAGCCGGAGTCGCGCTCCTTATCGACGTACAGCGCTGGGCAAGCCAACCCCAAGATCGACGCCGCCCAGGGCACCGCGCGCACGGCCGTGATCGTCGCCTTGGCGACTTCTTGTTTGGCGGCCGGCGCTGGGACGTGCAGCTTGCCGTCGCGACGTAACGAGGTCACGCGCCCGACCAAGACCGCCGGCGCGATCAGGCTGAAGATTTGCCCCGTCAGCAGCTCCTGCTCGGGGTGAAACAGGAAGTCGTTCCACGCCGCTTGCGAGATGCTGCCGCGCGGCGCGATGAGCGTCTGAGCTCGACCGCGCTCGAACGCTTCTCTCTCCTCCGCGCCCGCGGCGCCCAGCGCGACCAAGGCTTCGGAAGCGCGAAATGCGGCGTCCGCATCGCCGCGCGCGGCGTGGATGCGAAACAGCTGGCGGTAGCCTTCGGCGGAAGTGGGATTGCGGCGCAGGCGGCGCCACACCTCCTCCGGATCCTCGCCCGCGTCTTCGGCGTGCTCTTCGAGATCGGACAGGTCCACCTCGACGTTCACGGCGGCGTGCGCGCGGCGCAGCTCCTCTTCCAGCTCTTTGACGCGCGCCTCCAGCACCTCCACCCGCTTGAGCAACAGCGCCCGCCCTGCGTCTCCCTCCGCTTCGACCCGGAGCGGCGCGAGCGAAGGCGCGGCCTCCTCGTAGTGCTCGACGATCCTGACCCGGTGCCGCGACTGGTAGGCGCTGACCATCGCTTGCTCCAGCTTGAACAAGCGCGACCGCTCCAGGCCCAGGTTGTCCGCCGCCTTCTCCAGGCGTGCGCGCTCGTCCGCGGTGATCACGCCGTCCGCCAGCGCATCCGCGAACAGCTCCTCGTACTGCATCTCCAGTGGCCCCAGCCCCAAGCTGCCGGAGATCTCTCCCGGGACGAACCCCTGCGCGTGCTCGAAGCCACCGACGTCCGCTCGTTCGTCGCTCATCGTCGCTCGACCTCCTCGCTCATTGGCGTGGCCTACCAATGTCTCCCGCCGGGTCGCGCGCAGCAACCAACCTCGGGATTGCTTCGGAAACTGGGTCACTCTGAACCAGTGGCCGATCGAAAGATTATTCCTATCCTTGCTGAAAGTGACTTTCAATTTCGATAGCGGCTTGGTACACGCGGCTCTGGAGATGATAATGAAAGTCAGTTTCAACCTTAACCGCTTCGCCTCGTTTGCCCTGCCGATGACCTGCCTGGCCCTTTCTGCCTCAGTGGCGGCTTGCAGTGACGACGACGGCGGCATCGACGATCCGGTAGCCGGCGCCGGCGGCGCGGCTGGAAAAGGCGGCTCTTCGAGCGGTGGGTCGGGCGGCAAGGGCGGCTCCGGCGGCGCGAGCTCGGACGGCGGAACGGACAGCGAAGGCGGTACGGACGTGGGCGGCAAGGGCGGCTCGGCCGGGAGCGGCCTTGGCGGCGCGGGCGGCGAAGGCGCAGCCCCGGCCGAAGGCGGCGCGGGCGGCGAAGGCGCGGCCGGGGGTGAAGGTCCAGGACCGGTTCCCTTCCACTCCGCCAAGATCAACGGGCCGGACGGCACGCTAGTCAAACAAGTGAACGATCTGCGCGGCGTCACGTTCGCCAGCAACGGCAAGATTTGGGCGGTCGGTCACGTCGGCGCGAACACCGCCTACCCGGGCGGCGTGGATCGTCAGGTCGCGGTCGTGCGGTTCAACGCGGACGGCTCGCTCGACAGCACGTTCGACGGCGACGGCGTGAAGACCTGGAACCTTCGCACACGCCAGGGCGTGGATGACCAGCTCACGAACGACGGCGACGAGTACTGCATGGGCGTGAAGGAGCTCCCGAGCGGTGACGTCGCGATCTTGTGCAATCGCCGTGACGCCGCCGGCAAGGGGCGCGACGCGGTGCTGCTGAAGATGTCGCCGAGCGGCAACCTCATCAATTGGTCGAACGCGGCCGGAGCAGTGCGGGTGGTGGACTTCGGCTGGACCGACGTGCAAAACGCGGCGTACCCCGGCGCGCCCGCGGCGCAGCCGACGGACGAAGGCGGCGGCATGGACCTCACCCCCGATGGCAAGCAGATCGTCGTGTTCGGTCACGGACCCGCCAAGCTCGGCGAGCTGACGGCCGGTGACGCGCCGGTGCAGCGCACGGACAACGATCGCTACGTCGTCAAGGTCAACGTGACGGACGGCGCGCCCGACCCCACCTTCAACGAAGGAAAGCCGTACACGTTCAACTCGATGGGCGTCCTCGGTGATAACTCGCGGCGCGGCTACGTGCAGCCCGATGGCTCGATCGTCAGCGCCGGTTACACCAACATCACCGACAAGGGTAATCACATCGTGGTCCTGCGCCTGTCACCCACCGGGACGCCGGACGCGGACTTCACCTACGGCGCGCCGTCGATTCCGGGCGTGTTCGTCGCAAACCCGTTCCTCACCTCGACGGATAAGGGCGTCGCGGAGTGCTACGCCGCTCAGCGCCAAAGCTCCGGGCGCTACGTGACGACCGGCTACGGGTCCGTGGTGAGCACCAACGCCAACAATCCCGATGACGGCATCTCGGACTACGGCTGGGACAAGACGCAGATGGTCGACCTCGTCTCGTTCGGCTTCAAGCCGGCTACGGGCGGCGCCGCTCTCGACATGACGTACGGCGTCGACGGCACGCTGGCCATCCAGAGCGAGGCGCTCAACCTCGGCAATACGGAAGACCGCGGCCGCGACCTCGTGGTGCTGCCGGACGACCGCGTCGTCATGGCGGGCCGCCTCGGTACATCCCCCGCGCTGTTCGTCCTCACCGCGGACGGCGAGCTGGATCCGACCGAAGGCGGCGAGCTGGCCGGTGCTGGCGGGGCGGACGTTTCGATCCCGGGCGCGTACCTGTACCAGCCGCTCAGCGGGACGACCTCGCACTTCTACGCCATCGCGGCATCGAAGGACGCCAAGCGCATCGCAGCGGTGACGAACAACCACGCCGACGGGGCGCTCCTGGCAGTGCTCAGCCTGGAGTGAGCCCTCACCTTCGAGGTTGAGGTTTTCAAAAGCTCGGGGTAGTCGCGGCGCGTTCACGGCCGCCCCGAGCTGGAGTTTTTCAGATGGTTCGATTCGGTACCACTCACGTGACATTCGGTTTGACGCTTGGGCTCGCCGTAGCTGCGGCCTGCACGCGCACCGAAGATCCGGTCGAGCACTACCGGTTGACGGCTTCCGCCGGCACCGCAGCGGCCGGTAAAAGCGGCTCCACTGGAGGCAAGGGCTCGACCGCCGGCTCCAGCGGCAAGCCAACCACCATTGCGGGCACGGGCGGCGTGGGCGGCGCGGATGACGAGCTGCCGCTCGGCGGCGCGGCCGGCGAAGGCGCCGTCCTACCGGAGCCGCCGCTGAACTTCGGTTGCGCCGACGCGCCGATCTCGACCGAGCCGTTCACGCGGCGCGCGCTCCGCGCGGCGGCGGCCGAATGTGCGCAGTGGCACTACTGCCGCTTCGAAGGCGCCGCGCGGGTGATGGCTGACGCGCTAGACGAGCAATTGGCCGCGCCTGGCGAGGAGTCATTGCGGGCGGCGCGAGCTGCCTACGCGCAGGCGTTCGACCTTTCGTCCGTGCTCGAGCTGTTTCAGTTCGGTCCGTATGCTTCTCAGTCGACGAGCGCGGGCAAAGACAATTACCAGGGCAAAGGCTACCGCGAGCTCGTGTATTCGTGGCCGCTCTCTGCGCGGTGCAAGGTAGAAGAGCAGGTCGTGGTGCGCGGCTACGCGCAGAGCATGAATAGCGTGCTCGTGAACGCGCGCGGGCTCTTCGGGCTGGACTACCTGCTGCACTATTCGGGTTCCGACACCGCTTGCGCGCCGAACAGCGCGGCCGGCAGCGGCTGGGCGATGCTGACCGAGGAGGAGCTCGCCGCCGGCAAGCTCGAGTACGCGGCTGCGCTCGGCAGCGACATCCTGGCGCAAGCTCAAAACCTTCGCGCGGACTGGTCCGCAGACCAGGGAGACTTCACGCCGCAGCTCGTGGACACGCTCGGTTACCCCAGCGAGCAAGAGGCCATGAAGGTAATGGCCTGGTCGCTGCTCTACGTGGAGCGTGACGTCAAAGATTGGAAGCTCGGGGTGCCGGCGGGTCACACCGCGGGCGCACCCGTGAGCGTCGCCGAGGCCGCGTTCTCTGGCCGAAAAATCGCCGCTATTCGTCAGAACTTGCTCGGCTTTCGCGCCCTCTATCAGGGCTGCGGCCCGGGCGGCGAAGGCCTCGGCTTCGACGACTGGCTGACCGAAGCCGGCCATCCCGAGCTCGCTCGTGAAATCGTCGACGCGTACGTCGAGGCCCAAGCGGTCGTGGACGCGTCGCCTGAGCTCGATGAAGCGACGCCGGCCGAGGTCGAGGCGCTGTACCAAGCGGTCAAGCGCCTGACCGATCTGCTGAAGAACGATCTGTTCGGCGCCGGTAGCCCCATCGGCCTCACCCTGCCGCCAGGGCTCGAAGGTGACACCGACTAGGCTGGCCTCGCTCTTGCGTCCCGTAGACGCCGCTTGGCTGGCGGCGTTTCGCGTCGGCTACGGCCTGGCGCTAGCGTTTTCCATGTGGCGCTTCCTGGCCTACGGCTGGGTGAACGACTTTTTCGTCCGCCCTCGGTTTTTCTTCAAATACTGGGGATTTTCGTGGGTGCAGCCGCTATCCGAGGTCGGCATGCAAGCCGTTTTCTGGGGGCTGCTCGTCGCCGCGCTGTGCGTGGCCGCTGGGCTCGCCTTCCGAGTGACGTCGGCGCTCTTCGCCATCGGTTTGATCTACGTGCAGCTCATCGATGTGAGCACGTATTTGAACCACTACTACTTGGCCGCCCTGCTCGCGCTGCTGCTCGCCGCTTCGCCCGCCGGCAGGTACTGGTCGGTGGACGCGTGGCTTCGCAAACGGAGCGAGCCGACGGTGAGCGTCTCGTGGCTGTACGTCATGCGGCTGCAGGTCGGCGTCGTTTACGTGTTCGCGGGGCTTGCCAAGCTGCAGCCCGACTGGCTCGTGCACGCGCAGCCGCTACGCATTTGGCTTGGCGCGAGCACGGAGCTGCCGGTGGTTGGCCCACTGCTCACGTTGCCGTTCGTCCCCCTGCTGCTCAGCTGGTGCGGCTTCTTGTTCGATACGACGGTGGTCGGCTTCCTGATGTGGCCGCAGGCACGCCCCTACGCGTACCTGGTGCTGCTCGGCTTCCACGCGATGACGCGGCTGCTGTTCCCGATCGGGATGTTTCCGGTCATCATGTCGCTCTCGGCCCTGGTGTTCTTTTCTCCGAGCTGGCCTCGCCGGCTCTGGTCCAAGCTCGGGCCTGCGCCAGCGGCTGGTTGCGCGCGGCCGGTGGACTGGACCGCCAAGGCTGGGTTACTGCTAGCAGCCGCCTACGCGCTCGTTCAGCTGGCGCTCCCGCTTCGTTACCTTGCCTACGGCGGCAACGTGCTGTGGCACGAGCAAGGCATGCGTTTTTCCTGGCGAGTGATGGTGCGCGCCAAGGGGGGCGGCACCACGTTCGTCGTCTTCAGCCCGGCACGTCAGCACACGTACTACGTGAGCCCACGAGAGTACCTGACTCGCGTGCAGGAGGCCGAGATGAGCAATCAGCCGGATTTGATCCTTCAGCTCGCTCATCACATTCACGACGACTTCGTGAGGCGCGGCTATGGGGACGTGCAGGTGCGGGCCGAGAGCCGTGTCGGCTTGAACGGCCGTAGCAGCGCGCCCTTCCTCGATGCGAGCGTCGACCTTTCGCGTTTGCAAGACGGCATCGGCGCCGCGCCGTTCGTCTTGCCGGCGCCCGTACAACCGCCCGCCCACACGCGCCCCGTGCTCTGAGCTCAATCACTCCATGTTGCGTCCCCGCGTCTCCCTTTTCACCACCGCTTTCTTGCTCTCGCTCGGCGTTTCCGCGAACGCGCAACCGGCCCCCCCCGCCGAACCCGGGCTGCCCTCTGCGGAGGCGCCCCCTGCTGCGGAGCCAGCTCCGCCAAGCGCGGGCGCACCGCCGAGCGAGTCAGCGCCGCCGCCGGCCGAGCCACCCGCACCGCCGGCCGAGCCGGCTCCGGCCGAGCCGGCTCGGCCGGCGGTGCGGGTGGCTCGGCCGGCGGCGGC
>SECP01000018.1 GCA_004193285.1 Myxococcales bacterium
GGCGCCGCCAGCGCCCCCGCCGCCAGCGCCACCGCCCGCGCCCCCACTACCTCCGCTTCCGGCGGCGCCTCCGCCGCTGCTCCCGCTCGTCCCCGCGGTCGCCGCGTCCCCCCCGGAGCCCGCGCCGCCGGAAGCTGCCTTCCCCCCGTTACCCGCTGTGCCGCTGCCCGAGGTTCCACCAGACCCCGCGTTCGAGAACATCCCCGCGCTGCCGGCGTGCGGCGCTCCGGCCGCTCCTCCGCCCGGAGGAGAGCCGTCGTCGCCGCACGCGGCGGAGGCGACTAGCAGCAAGAGTACTCCGAGGTACCACCATCGTGCGGGAGTGACAGGGGTGAGCATGAATATCAGGCCGCGTGGGCTCACGCAGCTCACCCCTACAGTGGCGCTGCTTGCGCCTTTCCGTCGCTAGCCATGTCCGCGGCCAGCCGTGACGACCGCACCTTTCCCGACACGCTTCCGGCTAGCTGCCGTTCGAATCCCATCTCACGTGAGCGGTGCGCGCGAATGCAGCTCCTGAAAGCGGCGTGGGTGTCGGAGCGAGGCTCACCAATCTGGTCGCGTCACCCTGCTGGGTCGTCCGCCAGCTGCTACGCTCGAATGTTCTTATGAGCTCGGCGAGAGCCAATCCTTACCGCGTCGTGGGCCGGTACCGAGTCTATTCCGAGCTCGCTTCCGGAGGCATGGCCACCGTGCACTTGGGGTGCCTTCGCGGCGCGGCCGGCTTTTCCAAGCTCGTCGCGATCAAGTGTTTGCACCAAGAGTTTGCCGCGGAAGAGTCGTTCGTCTCCATGTTTTTGGACGAGGCGCGCCTAGCGTCTTCCATTCATCACCCCAACGTCGTCGCCTCTCTGGATGTGGTGGCGGAGCAGGGTGAGCTCTTGGTCGTCATGGAGTACGTCCATGGCGAGACCCTGGCCGGCGCGCTGCGGCTGGCTCGGCAAGCCGGGGAGCTCGCGCCGGTGCCGGTCGTGGCCCGAATCATGTGCGACGCGCTGGAGGGGTTGCACGCTGCCCACACCGCGAGCCTCGCCGGGAGCTCGCTCAACATCGTGCACCGCGACGTCTCACCCCAGAACATCATGGTGGGCGCCGACGGCAACACCAAGGTGCTGGACTTCGGCATCGCTCAAGCGGCGCTGCGCTCGCACGCGACCAGCGCGGGGACGGTCAAGGGCAAGGTCGCTTACATGTCACCGGAGCAGGCGAGAGGGCTCCCGGTGGATGCGCGGACGGACGTGTTCGCCTCGGGCGTCGTGCTGTGGGAGGCGCTCACCGGTCGGCGGCTGTTTTTCGCCGCGGACTCGCGCGACGCGATGGCGCTCCTGCTCACGTCCGAAATTGCGGCCCCCAGCAGCATCGTCCCGCAGCTGGGGCGCGAGCTGGACGCGGTCGTGCTCAAAGCCCTGGCGCGGGATCGCGACGAGCGCTTCGCGAGCGCGCATGAGCTGGCCGAGGCGCTGCGCGCGGTGGCCGGTGAGGGCTCCCGCAAAGAGGTGGCGGAATGGGTGGCGCGGCTCGCCAAGGATGGGCTCGCGCATCGTCTCGAGCTTTTGCAGGCGCTCGAAGCCAGCGCCATCCACACGCCGGCCGAGCTCACCTTGTCGAAGCTGTCGCGTAGCTCGCCGCGCGCCGCGCCCGTCCCGGCCTTCGCTGAGCAAACTCAGGCCCAAGTGACGGTCACCACGTCGGTGCTGCCAACCGCCCAGCGGCAGCGCAGCTGGCATCGCAAGGCCTCCTGGTGGGCGGCGGCCGCTGGCGTCACGATCGCCCTCAGCGCGGTTGCGTGGCTGCTGCGCGCCGCCCCGCCGAGCCAGCCGACCGCTACCGCTTCGTCCTCCGCCTCGCTCAGCGCGGTGGAGGTACACACCGCGCCGCCAGCGCCTGCACCACCACCGGCGCTCCCCGCCGCTCCCGCCCCGCCGCTGGTCCAAGCCGAGCAGCTTCCGCTTGCCGCCGTAGCGCCGCCGCCGGCCCCGAAGTTGCTCAAAAAGCCGGTCACGCGCGAAGCCTCCACCCTCGCCACGACGACCGCCAAGTCCTGTTCGCCGCCCTACCGAATCGATGCCGCGGGCGTGCGGCGAGTGAAGCCCGAATGCCTATGACGTACCGATGGTTCTTTGCGCTCGGCCTCGCCTTGGCGAGCGCGTCAGTCGGCGCGGTTGCCCGCGCGGAAGAGGGCGCCGCCGCTCCTGCGGGCACGCCCTCCAGCGCAGAGTGTGCTCAGTCCTACGAGCAGGCCCAGGAGCAGCGCAAGTCCGGAGCGCTCGTCGCCGCCCGCGACACCTTGCGGCTCTGCGCGCGCGACGAGTGCCCGGGCTTCATCCGTACGGATTGCCTCGCCTGGCACGCAGAGGTGCAAGCCGAGCTGCCCACGTTGGTGCTCAGCGCGACGAGCGAGGGGCGAGATCTCACCCACGTTACCGTCACCGAGGGCGGGGGACGAGTGCTCGCGACGCGGCTCGAAGGACAGGTCATCGAGCTCGATCCGGGTGAGTACGATCTCGGCTTCTCTGCGCCAGGAACGCAGCCTCAGACGGTGCGCTTCGTGGTGGCGCGCGGTGAGCGCAATCGGCTGCTACGGGTGGAGTTGCTGCCCATCGCGGCCGCGGTCCCGGCCCCCTCTCGCCCGCCGCCACCGCGCTTCGAGCGGTCGCTCACCGTGCCCGCCATCTTCACCGGCGTAGCGCTGGTCGGTGTCTCCGGTTTCGCCGCGCTCGGTGCGTGGGGGCGTTCTTCCGAGTCCAAGCTCGAGGGCAGCTGCGCCCCTCAGTGCGCAAAGGATGAGGTTGCGGCGGTACGTACGAAATACGTCTTGGCCGACGTGTCGCTCGGCGTCGGCGCGGCGAGCTTGGTCCTCGCCGCGTACACCTTCTTCCGGCAAAGTCCGCCCGGTCCGAGCGGTGCCACCGGCGTCGGTGTGCAAGCGGGCCCGCAGGTTGCTGGCGTGACGTACGGCGGTCGCTTCTGATGCCCCGACCCTCGTTGCTGGCCCAAAGCTTCGCGCTGGGGTGGCTGCTCGGTGGCTGCTCGCTTCATTCGCTGGACTACCTGGAAGCGGGCGGCGGCGGGCTTGCGGGTGTCAGCGGCGGAGGTAGCAGCGCGGGGGCGGCCGCGAGCGGAGCTTCCGCCTCGGTGGGCGGCGCTTCCAGCGGCTCCAGCAACGAGGGCGGGGAGCCCAGCTCCGGCGGAAGCAGCGGCCCTGGCGGCGGAAGCGGCGGCGAGGTCGCGAGCCCGCCGGACTGCACCGACTCGCTCACCACTTCCGACGAAACGGACGTCGACTGCGGGGGGCGAACCTGCGCGCCGTGCACCGCCGACCAAGCGTGCGTCACCGGGACCGACTGCGAGAGCGCCATCTGCACCAATCAGGTTTGCCAAGCGCCGAGTTGCTACGACCTCGCGCTCAACGGCGACGAGTCGGACAAGAACTGCGGCGGCTCTTGCCCGAAGTGCGCGGCCGGCATGCACTGCGATGCGGACGAAGACTGCGCTACCGGCAAGTGCCAAGACGGCATGTGCGTCTCGGCCACTTGCGTGGAGGGGGTGCTGGCGAGCGGTTGTCCGCTCCTCGTCGACAACACGCCGTACTCGTTTTCCCCTTCGCACGCGCCGAGCAAGTGCCTGGACGACAGCGCCCTCTCGGTGGAAAACGGCACCCCCATGTTGATCTGGGGCTGTCGACAAGAGCTCCAGCAGACGTTCTGGGCGGTAGACCACCTGGACGGCTTCTTCGCGCTCCGGAGCGCGATCAGCGGCAAGTGCTTGCAAGTGCGCGGCTCGAGCGAGGTGGACGGCGCGTTCATCGAGCAGTTCACGTGCGACTTCACTCCCAGCCAGCTGTGGAAGCCGGTGCGGGTCGACGACGCCCTCATGCGCCTGTCCTCGCAGCTGACCGGGTTCTACCTGGACGTCGCGGGGAACAACGTGGCCAGCGACGGCCAAGAGGTCACGCAGAGCGAAGCCGGCGACAGCGCCGACACCCGTTGGCGGGTGACGAAGCGCACGGCTGCTTCTTACGTGACCTTCTCGCCCTACGCGAACAAGGCGGTGCGGATTCGTCACGACGACTCGACCGCCGAGGTCACGACCGCCGACGACGAAGACTCGCACTGGAAGGTCGTCCCAGGCTTATACGACGCCTCGCTGGTCTCATTTCAAGCTCGCGACGACCCCGGGCGTTACTTGCGCCACGCTGCTTGGCGTCTGTGGGCTGACAACAACGATGGGTCGACGCAGTTCATGCGAGACGCGACCTTTCGGTTTCGAAATCCGCTCGTCGGCAGCAACCTGCTCTCCAAGTCCTTCGAATCGATCAACTACCCTGGGTACTTCTGGGTGCGCGAAGGCAGCACCGCCGCGCTGCGCCAGCAGCAAGACTCGGCCGCCTTCAAAGAGTCGGCCACCTGGTGGCTGGTCGAACGCTGAGCGGCCCCCCGGGCGGGGCCTGACGACCGTCTGACGTCAGCGTAATCGTCTACTCGTACGCAATCGTCACCGGGTGCTCGAAATCCGGCCCGCCTCGCGATCAAACCCGACCGTTGCGGGAATTCGAAGGGGCGCGATGGACGACTCAACCTTGGGCAACCGCCCCCTGCCGGAGTCCGCTCAGAGGATCGCCTCGATGGACGTACAGGAGCTCACCCAAAAGTTTCTGACGCGTGTCGCAGCGCCGACCGGCTTCGACGTGCTGTTCGACTACCTGCCCGACGTTTACTTCTTCGTGAAGGACGCACAAGGCCGGTTCGTGCGCGTCAACGACGCCTTCCTCAAGCTCGTCCGCAAGAGCGGCGAAGGCGACGTCATCGGCGCTCGCGACTACGACGTCTTTCCACCGAGCTTGGCCGAGAGCTACATGCGCGACGACCGCGTGGTGCTGGAAACGAGCCGCGCCATCATCGACAAGGCCGAGTTGATGAAGAATCCCGACGGGAGCATCGACTGGTTTTGCACCACGAAGCTGCCGCTCTTGGACGGCGAGGGAAACGCGATCGGCGTCTGCGGCATCACCCGCGACGTGAAGAAGATGAACGCGAGCAACGCCCGCTTCTTGTGCTGGGAGCCGGTGCTCACGACGATGCTGAACGAGTACGCCACCCCGTTGCAGGTCCCGGACTTGGCGCGCCGGGTCTCTCTGTCCGTCAGTCAGTTCAATCGCCAGTTCCGTAAGCGCTTCCACACGACGCCCCGCGCCTACCTCACCAGCGTGCGCCTGAACGCGGCTTGCCACCTGCTGCTCTCCACGGATCTGTCGATGGCCGAGGTAGCGTCGCGCACCGGCTTCTACGATCACAGTCATCTCACGAACCATTTCGTGAAGGCGCTCGGACAGCCGCCGTCCAAGTACCGGCTGCGCCATGCGAGCTCGCGTGCGGCAATGGCGGCCAGCAAGGTCGCGCCGCGCCTATTTTCCAAGTAAACGCGCCTCACGTGCAAAGCGCTGCGGCTCCGGGCCAAAGCTCGGAGTTTCTTGAAACGCCTTCGGCTCGAAGCGTCACTCACGCTTCGAGATCGGAGCTTTCTCGTGCTTGCAGCGCGCGCATTGACCTTCTTCGAGGGACCGCAGGGACCCTCTCGATCGCCGCCCCGTGACTGGGCGGCGATCAGTGACGCCGAGCTAGGGCAAGCGCTCCTGCAAGGGGAGCCAGGCGCGCAGCACGCGGCGTGGCAACGCTTCTTACCGGTCGTCCGTGCGATGGTCCGGCGTCGTTTGGGCGGAAGCGCGGACGTGGAGGACGTGGTTCAAGACGCCTTCATCGCCCTGTTCAGCAGCGTGACGCTCCTGCGCGAGCCAGGCGCACTGCGAGCGTTCGCGCTCACGATCACGGTGCGCGTCTTGAATCGCGAAGCGCACCGGCGTTCGCGGGCGAGCATCGTCGCCCTCGATGGGGACGCGGGCTTGGAGGAGCTGGCGTGCGAAGAGGCGGACCCGGCAACGAGGCACGCCTACTCTGCGCTTCAGACCCTCGTGAACCGGCTTCGAGCGCGGGAGCGCCGCGCCTTTACGCTCCGCTTCGTCGGTGGCTTGAATGCTCCGGAGGTCGCGACGGCGCTCGGCGTTTCCGTGCCCACCGTCAGACGAGTGCTGTCCAGCGCCGCTCAGCGCGTCAACTCGTGGGCCAGTCGAGACCCGTTCCTCGCGGACTACCTACCGCGCTGAGCCTCAGCCGCCGGTCTTCGAAAAGCCGCACGCTTGCTGGGCTCGCGCCAGGTGAGGCGAGCGTGGTGACGAGCGCGCCAGGCGAGTGAGCTCGGCCTCTGCCGCGCCGCGGTTGCCCAGCGCGCACAAGGCTTGAATGCGCGCGGCACGCCGTTCTTCCACCAGGCGCCCGCTGGGGAACCTCTGCTGGTGCTCGTTCAGCAGCCGCAGCGCCTCCGCGGGCCTGCCGCTTCGCAAGGCTCCGGTTGCCTTGGAGAGGATCCCGACCTCCTCCGCGAGCCGGTCCGCAGCGCGTAGCTGCCTCACCGCGGG
This sequence comes from Myxococcales bacterium, assembly GCA_004193285.1. GTDB lineage: Bacteria > Myxococcota_A > Polyangia > Polyangiales > Polyangiaceae > PMG-095. The sequence continues at coordinate 6,470 of SECP01000018.1, forward strand.
AGCAGCCGGCGACGGTGAGGGCACCAACTCCTCGACCTCGCTCGGCGCGGCGGGGACCGAGGCCACGGACGGGTTCGCCGCGAGCGAAGTGGGAAAGCGCTGGGAGGGGGCGACCGTAGGCTCGGCAGGCGGGGGCTCCCGGAGCGCCCAGCTGGCGCCAAGCCCCGCCACGCCAACCCCCACGACCAGCCCGGCGACCTTTTGCCAGAGCACCCAGCGACCCGCGGTAGCCCCGGCGGCCGAAGCCACGACCGCGCCCTCGCCCAGACGCGACGCAAGGGCCGACGCGACGCGAGAGCGATCCGCGATGGTTGGCCGGAGCACCGACTGCCCGTCTCGAATCAAAGCTTGCGCGGCTTCGCTCAGCTCGCTCATGTGGCTGGTCCCTTCTGTCGCGCTGCGTGACGGGCCAGAGCGAGCTCGAAGGCCTGCCGCGCGGCACGTAGCCGTGAGTAGACCGTGTTGAGGGGGATGTCGAGCGCCTCCGCCATTTCAGGCGCGGTAAAGCCTTCTACCTCGGCTAGAACGAAGACTTCACGCTTCTGCGGATCCAGCTCGGCTAGAAGCGCCAGGAGCAACCGCTGGCGGGCTGCCAGCTCCGTCAGGTCCAGCGGGGTCGCCGGCAATGGCTCCAGCCAATCCGCGATCTCGGCGTACTGCGCCCCGGACGCGTTTCGGTTTCGCTGCGCGCGGCGGTAGGTGCTGACCGTTCGCCTCGTAACGCCGTAAACCCAGCTCCGCAGCGACTCCACTTGCTGGAGGGAGGACAGCTTGGAGTGGATGACGACGAAGACCTCCTGGACCACGTCGTCGATCGCGTCCTTCGCCACGCCGAGCTGGCGAACCGCCGACCAGACCAAGTCGAAGTAGCGCTCGTAGATGACGGCGAAAGGGGGCACGTCGCGCAGCGGCTCGCTCGGGGAGCCTGCGGGTAGCAGCTGCGCGGCCGAGGTACTTTCACCCATCTGGATACAGCAGTGGCATGTCGTTATGACTTCCGTCGAAAATGCGCGGACGCCGACCATTGAGGATAGCTGGAAGCGCGCAGCCTGCAGCCGGAGTCGCCGAAGCGTTCGAGAAACGTAGGAGGGCCGGCCCTCCCGTCCCACTTCATCCGACGCGGCTCCCAAAGGGAGTTGGCGAGGCGAGCAGAAAATTGAAGGGTTTGGAGGCCTCCGGCGCAACTACAGGTAGGTGAACGATTTCGCGCCGCGCTCCCCTTCATAGGTGGTGAGCGGCCGAGCTCCGGACCCGGAGCCCTCCCTGCCATCGCCGACCCAGAAAATGCCACGAAAACGAGCCACACCTCGCCACCTCAACGAGGTCATCGACGCGGCGCTGTTCGTCGTGGACGAGGCGGGGATGGACGGCCTGACCATCCGCGGCGTCGCGGCGGCGTCCGGCGTGCCGACGATGACGCTCTACGCCTACTTTCGTAGCAAGGACGAGCTCGTGGAGCTCATGGCCCTATCCGTCGTCGCTCGCCTCTTCGCGGTCACGCGGCGCTCCACGTGGCAGGCGACCATCGAGGAACTGTGCTTCCACGTGCGAGCCAGCATCCTCGCTCATCCCGGCTGGCTATCACTGCTCGGCAGACGAGAGCTCCCGAGCTCACCTCCGGTTCACGAGCACGTGCGGGCGCTCATGCTGGGTTCCGGCATCCCGGAGCGCGTGGCCGCCCGAGCGGTCTTGGAGGCGAGCCTGCTGTCGCTCGGCCTCGCGCAGCTGCAGCTGTCGTTGCAGAGACAGCGTTCGGCGCCGGCACCAGGCGCCGAGCCTGCCAAGCGTGACCTGGATTGGGACGGCACCTTCGCCGCCACCGTCGCCCGCTGGATCGCCGGGCTGGAAACGGAAGCCGTCGCGCGGCCGCTCACGGCGCAGCCTCGAGTGGCTACAGCGTCTTCGACACCGTAACAGGGTCCCCGGTGAAGGCCGGGATACGCGCCCGAGATGCAGCGCCGATGATGCACGAGCGAGTCGGAGCGGGCAGGTTGGGGCCCGTCACTTGAATGCTGCGCGCGACGCCGGAGTTGGCGAAGCTGAGGACGACTCGAACCGGGCCGCCGCGGTCGCCGCAGCCGCTCGCCGCGCGGCTCACGCTGCCGAGGGCGTTCATCAAATCCGCGCGAGCGGGAGGTCCACCCGAGCTGCTGCTGGTGCCGCTGCCGCTACGGGCGCTCGCACGGCTAGCCCCCACGCCGGCAAACGAGGCACCGACCGTGCTCGCGCGGACGCCAGCGAGCGGCAAATCCGCGACCGAGACCGTCGGGATGGTCGAGCTCGGCGTCTCGCTACGACTCGGCGGCGCTTTCGAAGGCTCGCACTCGGCGGCAGGCGCTACCGCGGCGGCCGCTTGCGCGGGACCGCTCATGTTGGCGCTCGGGTCCGAAGACTTCTTGAAAACGCCATGCGCGATCCAAGCGACCGTGAACGCCGCGATGGCGACCGCGATCAACTCGACCGGGCGGCGGCCTCGGCGCGGCGGCTCTACATCCATCGCCAGGGGCGCCACCGTCGTGGGAGCTACCGCCACCGAGTCCAGGCCGGGGGGCAATGTGCTGGTCGGCACGCGGGGCGGCTTGGGCAGCGCCGATGGAGCGTCCACCCAGCTCGGCAGGGGAGGGAGCGACGGGGTGAGGGTCGTGCGCGTGCGTCGCAGGACGCCAGTGAGCTCTGGCGTGACGAGCAGCGGTCGCCACTCCATCATGCCCTTGCGCCACACCACCGCTCCGCGAGTCATGCCCTGACCGTAGAGCTTGGCGATGTCCGCATCCCCCAGCTCCAAGCGCACGCTCCAGCGCTCATGCGGCTGTGGAGTATGCGGCACCGTGAGCTCGTCCGACGACGCGCGCTCCGCGTCGCGAGGAGGCAGCATCTCGTGACGCGCCTTGCTAGCGCCCGGACGAGGCTCGCCCACGGGGTGCGGCAACAGACGGCGGGGACGAAGCGCGGAACGCGGGTGGGGAAGGTTCGACGATTCGACGCGCAGCATGGGGGCCTCGCTCTCGACGACGGAGGGAAGTAGACGACAATCGACCACTGTTCCCGACGTCGACGCCTACCACGATTTCCCCGGGGAAGAATCAGATTCCAGCGTCAGATCTGCCCAAACTGTGGGGCAATTTGCACTCTGGTATCGGTTCCTCCTTCCGCTGCCGGTCGATCATTCCGACTGACTCCCGCGCCACCGCAGAGATGCCGAGTCTCCTGACTTGACAGCCATTTCTCAGCCCCGAGTGTGACCGGGACGGCCCCCGAGGCCGTCCCGGACTGAGACCTTCACTCCGTGGCGAGCCGGTGCACCATGTGCTGCTGGTACTTCTGGCCGGGCTTGAGCACGACCGCGTCCTTCCACGCGGGGACGTTGATGCCGTTGACCCAGGCGTGCGTCTCGAGGCAAAGCGCGTCGTACTGCTCGTACTTCACGCCTTTGCCCGTGATGGTGCCGTCCAGGAAGATGCCGGCGTAAAACTGCACGCCGATTTGGTCCGCCTCCAGCGTGAGCGTGCGACCGCTCTTCGGGTCTTTCACCGTCGCTACCGGGCGCATCGCCTTCGGGTCGCCGTCCACGACCCAAAAGTGGTCGTAGCCTACCGGTGTGCCGCCGACCGCGGCCAAGTCCGCACCGATGGCCTTGGGCTTTCGAAAATCGAAGGGGGTGCCTTCCACGGCTTTGACCGTGCCGTCCGGAACGGGCGCGATGTCCGGCTTGGGGGGCTTGCCGCCCGGCGTGAACTTCTCGGCGTGAATCGTGAGGACCTGGTCCTTGATGCCCCCGTTGCCGATGCCCTGCAGCATCCAATACGTGTGGTGGGCGGGGTTCACCAGGGTCGCTTTGTCCGTCGTCGCTTCGATATCGATCTTGAACTCGTTGGTACCCGTCAACGTGTACACGATCGTCGCCGTCACGTTGCCGGGGAAGCCTTCCTCACCGTCTTTGGACAGGTAGGTGAACGAGACCGACGGCGCTTCCGCGGTGCCCCCAGGTGTCGCGGTCCAGATGACCTTGTCCCAACCTTTGTTCCCGCCGTGCAGGCTATGCGGCCCGTTGTTTGCCGCCAGCTTGTACGGCTTGCCCTCGAGCTTGAACTCCGCATTCTTGATGCGATTGGCGACGCGCCCCACGGTCGCGCCGAAGTACGGCGTCTTCTTGACGTAGCCGTCTACGCTCTCGTAACCGCCGACGATGTCCGCGAGCTTGCCGTTGCGGTCCGGAGCCCATAGCTCCGTGACGATGACGCCGTAGTTGGTCACCTTGAGCACGAGGCCGTTCTTGTTCGTGAGCGTGTAAAGCTCGACGTCTTTGCCGTCGACCTTGCCGTAGGGAGCCTTGACGACCGGCTCTGCGACTTTGGCGGGGGCGGAGCTATCCGCGCCCGCGGTCGGGGTGGTAGCGGCGATCGGCGCGGGCGCTGGCTCCGGCACGGACGGTGTTTGCTGAGGGGCGCTACACGCGACTCCGAGCAATCCCAAGCAACCAAACGCGTACTTGTCGAACGTAACTCGGTTCATGTCGCTCCTCTTCGGCGGACGATGTGGGCTAAGTGACGCCTGAGCTCGAGAACCATCCACAAAAGACACCGAGGTGTCAGTGAGCGGTACAGGCTAGACGTCTCGGCTCCCTGTCCCCTATAACCGGTCCGCGCCTGGCGCAGCGAATCGAATGCTGACCCATCGAGCTTTGTCCCACGCCGAAGCCATGTCCATCGTGCGCGCCGTGCAGGCCCGTTTGGAGGAGGCGAGCTTGGGTGCAGCGGTCGCGGTCGTAGACCCGCACGGGGAGCTTCTGGCGTTCGTGCGTACGGACGGGTGCCGCGCTCCTTGCATCACGGTCGCCATCAACAAGGCGTACACCGCCGCTCGCGAGTGCTGCGATTCGAAGTCCTTGGGCGACGCCGCGCGCGCACAGGGGTTCCCGCTCACGAACTACGGTGAGCTCCGGTACGTCACCTGGGGCGGCGGGGTGCCGATCCGAGTCTCGGGCGAGGTCGTCGGTGCGGTCGGCGTGAGCGGCTTGACCGAAGAAGAGGACATGATCCTCGCGGCCCACGGCGCTTCCTTCGGGCCCGGCGAGGCCTGAGCCTCGCGCTGCGTGCCGGCGCCCGCGGCTGCGTGCGGGGCGCCAGACGCGGGGCGCTCGTCATCGCGCGGCCCACCCCTCGTAGCCCACCGGCGCGCGAGAGGGTCTCCCGGCGCCGGTGGCTCACGATGGTGGCGAGCGCTACTTCTGCTGGATCATCACCTGCACGCGGCGATTCTTGGCGCGGTTCGCGTCGGTGCTGTTCGGCGCGATTGGCTTGTCTGCTCCGTAGCCCTTTGCCACCAGGCGATCCGGCGCGACGCCGAGGCGGACGAGCGCGTCCACCACGGCTTGGGCGCGACCCTGGCTGAGCCGCTGGTTGTACACGGCCGAGCCGGTGTTGTCGGTGTGGCCCTGGACCTCGGCCAAGCGGATCTCCGGCTTGGTCTTGAAGAGCTCGGCGAGCTCCTCCAGCAAGCCGAAGGAGTCAGGCAAGATCTCCGTGGAATCGTGCTGGAAGTGCACTTCCTTCTTCAGCTTCACCTCGCGACCGGCGACGACCACGTTGGGCACCGCGGGGCGCTTGTTGAGGACGATGCGCGCCTGAACTTCCTTGCGTGACTCGACTTGCACCTCGATGGCGCTGGTGAAGTAGCCGGCGGCTTCCACCGAGAGCTTGACGTTACCCGGCTTCACGTTGCCGACGCTGAAGCCGCCACTGCTGTCGGCCGTGAGCTCCAGCGAACGATTGAGCGGGTCGGTCACGGTGATGCGCGCGCCGGTCACGGGCTGGCCGGTTTCGCCATCACTGACGGCGCCGACGACGGTTCCGACCTTGGGTAGCGCCTCCAGCTCGCAGATCACGTTGACGACGGTGTTGCCGCCGCTGCCGGCCGCGACCCCTCCGGGCGTCGACACTGCAGGAGCGGAGGGCGCGCCTGGAGTCCCCGGAGTGGAGGGGGCGGCCGGAGCCGTCGCCGCGCCGGGCGGCGGCACCGTCGCGATGCACTGACCGTCGCGGTAGCCCTGCGCGGTGACGTTCAGCGTGTACGTACCGGGCTCGAGATCCGTCGAGCGGAAGGTGCCGTCATCTGCCGCTACCATGCCGGTGATGTTACGGCCGTCGTAGCGCAGCACCGCGCCGGCGATCGGAGTCTGCGTCCCGCGCTCCGTCACCACGCCCGCCACGAAGGCGCGCGGCGCCGCTGCGGGCGCGGCCGCGGCTGCGGGCTTGTCCACCTGCTTGATGACCGGCGGGGGCGGTACCGTGTCCACCGCGTAGGCGAGGCCGAACCACAGGTTCCAAGGCGGCTCCGGAGACACCTCTTCTACGAACGTGCTCGTCGCTCCGGTGCCGATATCGAAGGCTCCGAGCAATGCCAGGCCGTGGTCGGCCCAGGGGAACACTCGTGTGCCGAGGGTCAGGCGCGAAGGCGACGAGCCAAAGCCCTGATTTTCGCCCAAGCAGCCTTCTCCCGCGAGCTTCACGTCGTCCAAATTGCAAACGTAGTCCTGGCGGTTCAGCGGGATGTCCAGCGACCACTCCAAGAAGGGGCGGATGATCGCGTGGTCGTACTCGGCCGCGAAGGCCATGCTCACGAAGTCCACCCGGTTGATGTTCAAGCCGAAGCGCTCGACGCGCGAGATGCGCGCTCCACGCCCTCGCGGCGGCGGCGTGTTCTCCAGGTCCGAAATGACCTTCGACGAGTTGTCGAGCTTGTAGGCGAAGTTCGCGTGAAAGCGCAGCGGGATGTTGTCGTCGGGATTCACGCGGTTGTTGAGGTCCGCGGTGGCGAGCGCACGCATCACGAGGCTGGTGCCGCCACCGTCGAGCCCCACGCCGCCGGTGCCGTTGAGCAGCCACAGCTCTAGCTCTCCGCCGAAGAAGAAGACGGAGTCGGGCGTCTTGGGCATGAACGCTTTGACGCCGAGGTTCGTGTCGCCCAGCACCTGCAGCAGCTGCGGCCTGCCGCGCGTGTTGCTGACGGCGCGGTTATGGAAGCCCAAATAGCCCTCCAAAAAGGGCAAAATCGTCGCGGAGAGCCCGAGGTGGGCGCCCATCGCGTCCACGTCGTCAGAAGCGGTCGCGGAATCCGAGCTGTTGCTGAACGTCGGGCAACGGTTGGAGGCGCTGCACAAGAAACCCGAGCTCGTGAAGTAGCTGCCGCTCAGCGAAAGGCGAAAGGTGCCGGGCGCTCCCGAGCCCGCTTCGCTCGTGTGGAGCAAGCCGGTCGAGCCGGAGACGTTGTTCTGAATCTGCAACGAGGTCTTGCGCCAGCGCTTTTCGTACTCGCTGGGCTCGGCATCCTCCAGGCCAGTGAGGGTGGCCGAACCATCTGCTCCCGAATCCAGGTCGATGCTGCCGCTCGCCGACGCGGTTGCCGCAGGCGGCGCAGGTGCGGGTGCAGGTGCAGGTGCAGGTGCTGCGGCATCAGCCGCCGGTGCCGCTGCCGGCGGCGCGGCAGGGGTGGGCGCCGGCGTCGCGGCCGGTGGAGGTGGCGGCGCAGGAGGAGTCTGTTGTGCGTTTGCCCCTACCGTCCACAGCCATCCCGCTAGCGAAATCGACGACAATCCTACCCGGTTCATCTTTCCTCGTTCTTCCTCGGTTCCGTCGCGACGGCTCGGATATCAGCAGGCACACCCGCACCGCTTTCTATCATCCTTTGGTCGTCCGACGAAAAATGGCATCGGGCCGATTTCGTCAGGCGTTTTCCGCAGATGCGAGCGGCTTTACCCCAAAACCCATGAGCGCTACCGTCCGCGGCTAACGTGACAGATGCCGTGATTCGGGTCGAGCGCCTGCAGAAGGAATTCCGGCAGGGCTTCTTCATGCGCCGCGTTCAGGCCGTGAAGGACATCTCGTTCCAGGTCGAGCGGGGGGATATTTTCGGGTTTCTCGGCCCTAACGGGGCCGGTAAGACCACGACCATCAAGATCCTGACCGGACTCATCAGCCCAACGGGTGGTCGCGCGGAGCTCTTCGGTGAGCTCGTTCCGAACCGCAAGGCACGCGCTCGCATTGGATTTTTGCCGGAGAACCCGTACGTCTATCCGTACCTGACGCCCTCCGAGTTCGTCGTCCTGTGCGGCAGGCTCTCCGGGCTGCGTCCGGGCGCGGCTCGCGACCGGACGCGCCAGGTGTTGGAGCAAGTCGGGGTGGCGTATGCAGCCGATCGGCCGGTGCGGCGCTTATCGAAGGGCATGTTGCAACGCACCGGGCTTGCCGCGGCGCTGGTCGCGGATCCGGAGCTCCTGATTTTGGACGAGCCCATGAGCGGCCTGGATCCCGTCGGTCGCAAAGAGGTGCGCGACTTGATCGTCGACGAGCGGCGCCGGGGCCGCACCATCTTCTTTTCGACGCACATCCTCAACGACGTGGAGTCGCTGTGCGACCGCGTGGCAATTTTGCGCAAAGGCGAGGTCGTCGTCAGCGGCCGCATCGACGAGTTGCTGCGTCGCGACGCGAGGCGTAGCGAGATCACGCTGCGTGGCGACTACGAAGCCTTGCGAGCGTCGCTGACGGCCGAGGGCGCGAGCTGCCGGGAGGTGGGCGGGCTGCTGCTCGTATCTGTCGAGGGCGAGAGCCAACAAAATCAGCTACTACGACGCGCCTTGGACGCGGGGCTCTCGGTCGAGCAGGTCGTGCCGCGGCACGAAACCTTGGAGGACTTGTTCCTGCGCGAAGCCATCGCGCACGGTGAAACGCCCCCCAGCTGAGGCTCCGCCCTACCGCTTCGCCACTTTTCGCAGCACTTCTAAATCCGCTCGACCGAGCTCGCGGAGACCGATCAGGAGCGCCAGGTAGACGCAGGGAATGACCGCGGCTGCCACGAGCGTCAGCATTTTACCGGGCGGGAACGCGAAGCGACCGAGCGCCGCCGCCAGGCCCAGCGCGAGCAGAGTTCGCGCCAGTGTCCACGGGGACACGAGGCCGCCGGCTGCACGCCACACCAAGTAGGCGGCTATGGACGTCGCTACGACCAACCCGGTGGAGGTGGCTTGCGCCGTCAGCCATAGCAGCTGCTCCGAAAGGTTGCCTTCGTGAGCCCGGGTGAAGCACAGGCCGGCCACGATCACGACCGCGAGCGCGGTCACGAGCAAGCTCTCCCGCTCTCGTCCCAAGCTGTTGAGCACGGTGGTGAGGATGCCGAAGATCGCAAAAGCGCCGAACCCCAACGAGAGCAGGCTGAGCGCGCGTCCGCCGAGGAGGGCGGCCTCGCTACCGAACAGCAGCTCGAGCAGCCGCGGCGCCAGCCCGAGAGTGACGCTCACCATGGCGCCGGCAATGATGAGCGACAGGCGCATGCCCGTGCGCACGTAGCGCGCGATAGCCTCACGGTCCTTCAGCTGCGCGGCGGACGCCAGCATCGGAAAGAGGATGAACGTGATCGCGATGAGGATCTGGTACGGCAAAAAAGAGAAGAGCTGCGTCGCGCGGTAAGCGCCGACCAGCGCGTCCGCGCGCGAGACGGGCTCCCCCGCGCGCTCGGCGGCGTGGCTCGCGAATCGGCCGAGTAGCGTCAAATCTGCCTGGAAAAGCAGGTTGAGCAGCGCTTGGCCGAAGAGCAAGGGCGCCGCCAACGAGACGTAGCGGCCGAGGGAGAGGCGCGTCGCCCCGGCGCGACCGACGCCCAAGACTCCGGCCGCGATGAACAGCACCAGCGTCGCGCTCACGACGAAGCCGAGCGCCGACCCGGCCGGCCCGGCTTGCGATAGGCGCCGCGCCGTGAAAGCGCCGATGATCAGCCCGAGCGTCCGCAGCGTCGCGGAAGTGACGTCGAAGGCCGCTTGCAGCATGAAGCGCCTCTGCCCGTTGGCGATTCCGATGAGCGGGGTGTACAGCGAGTAGATGAAGAGGACGGCGGCCAAGATGCGCAGGGGCGTCTCGACATGGCCGGCACCCGCCATCTCCGCGATTTGGGGCGAGAGGAGCGCGAAGGCGAGCGACAGCACGAGACCGAAGCACGCGTGCCAACCGAGCACCTTGCGAACGGTGCCGGGCAGCTCGTCGGGCCCAGCCTGCACGACCGTGCGGCTCACGGCCTGAATCGACATCGTCGTGATCGGGTTGTACGTGATGCTGGCGATGGAAAGGACGCGCGAGAGCGCGCCGTAGCCGTCCAAACCCAACACCTTGGGCAGCGCGATCTGCTGCACCAGTCCGAGCAGAATGAAGTAGAGCTTGGCCCCCGCTACTGCGAGGCCACCGCGACCAGTGCTGCGTGTCGAGTCTTCTTTGCTCATCGCGAGGCCGGCTCTCGTAACACGGCTCGCGCGACGCAGTCCCGGACTAGGCCCGGCGCCGGCTCAATGCCTCGCTTGGTCCAGCCACTCCTCCAGCTCCGGAAGGCCCCGCAGGACCCGAACGCGCTCCGGAAAAGCGACTCCGTCGTCGGCTCCCCGCCCGCCGACCAGGATCACCACCGAGGCCGGCAGCACCTTGCATAGGTCCTCTACCTGCTTGCGGGCGTCCTCCGGCGTGAGCCCCACGACCGAGAGGGCCACGCTACCGGCTTTCGACAGCCGGGCCGCCTCCGCGATCTGCTCGGCGGGAAGGTTTGCGCCCAGGTAGATGGCGCGGCGTCCGTGCATGGCGATCACGACCGCGGCGAGCAGGGCGCCAAGCTCGTGCTGCTCGCCGGCGGGCGTGGTGCACACCACCGGCGCCATGCCGTTGACGGGCTGAGCGGCGAGGAGGGCCCCGAGCTGAGTGCGCAGCATCGCGGACGCGGCGTGCTCGCTGGCGATGCAGATGTCGCCGCTCTCCCAGCGCGCGCCGATCTCGTCCAGCGCGGGCGCCAAGACTTGGGTCACCAGGTCGTGAGGAGAGAACGAATTCGTCGCCTGCACCAATGCTCGCGAGGCGCGGTCGAGGTCCAGCTCGGTAACGCCGGCCAGCAGCTCGTCGATCACGCGCCGCGCGCGATTCTCCACTGCCGCGGGGACGGGAGCAGCGAGCGCCGGCTCTGCGGCTGGCAGCAAGCGCTCCAGCGCCGGCACGTCCAGCGTCGCGATGGCGCTGATCGTGTAGCCGCGCTCGAGCAGCTTCTTGACGAGGCGCAGCCGCTTGACGTCCTCGTCGCCGTAGAGCCGCGCGCCGCCGGGCGTGCGCTCCGGCGCGAGCGCCCCGTAGCGGCGCTCCCACACGCGGAGAGCGTGGGTCGTGATGCCGGTGAGCCGCGCGAGGGTGCCGATTCGGTAGCGCGCCTCGTTCACGGTGCTGCTCCGAGGTGACGGACCGTCTCCGCCACGCCGCCGTAGCCCTGGAAGAACCAACACCACCAGCCCAGCATCATCACGCTGTGGCCGAGCAAGATGCCGACGTGGCTCCACATCTCCACTCGGTCCGAGTATTGCCGCACGTAGCGGCGCCAATGAAACGCTTCATCCACCAGGCTGTAGACGACCGACAGCACGGTCAGCACCATAGCCGGGATCCATAACCCACGGGGGTGATTATAAGCGGCGGTGAGCAGTACGCAGCTCGTGATGCCGCAGAAGATGGTGATGCCGTGGACCAGCCCCTCTGCGCCGCTGATCTCTTCCTTGTAGATCGTGCGATGACCCACCGTGTCGATGGCGATCGAAAGCGTGAACAGAGCCGCCCCGAGCGGCACCAACCACGCCTCGGCCGTGAACGAGACCCCGTGGAGGTGCCCGACCAGCAAGAAGCCGCCGGTGGAAGCCACGAGCCCGAGCATCAGGCCGACCCAGCTCACGTAAACGAGCCAGTCCACCCGCGTGAATTGGCTCATGCGCCCGATGTAGACGCGGACCTCAGAAGGAAAGGACATCTTCCGGGAACCTCAAGGGTTGCGCGAGCCTAGTGGCTCGAAATCGGGGGGTGGTCAGAGCGGTCCCAGCAGAGGAAAGGGTGGCGCCCAGAACGTGAAGCACCTTCTCGGAGCCCGGCACGACCGCGCGGCCGCTGAGCACGTTCGCGCCGTCGTTCGAGATACGCTGGCCAATCGCCGAGTACACGCGGCGCGCGGTAGCGACGGCCAGACGTGAGCGAAAAGAGAGGTAAGGCAGACCCAAGTCGCCGGAGGCGTACAGCACGTCCGCCTCTGCCAGCAAACGCTGCACGGCGCGCGCAAAGACGGCGGCATGCCGTCGCGGGAGTGACCGCGCCCCCTCGGGCGCAGCAACTCCAGGAAGGAGGTCCGCGGGCAGGTAAAGGCGGCCGCGCTCCCAATCCTCGGCCACGTCTCGGCAAATATTGGTGAGCTGCATGGCCATGCCAAGGTGAACGCCGTGGCGCACCGCGCGAGCGCGGCGCACGCCCAGTACGTGACACATCATCGCGCCCACGCTGCCCGCCACGCACCAGCAGTAGTGGTACAGCTCTTCCATCGTTTGGTAGTGCTTGCCCCTCGCGTCGTCGTGAAACCCCTCCAGCAAAGCCTCCGGGTACTCACGGGGAATTCGAGCCTCGAAGGCCAGGCGCTGGAACTCGACGAGTACTGGCTCCGTGAGGCTCTTGCCGGCGTACACCGCGTCCAGCTCGGTTCGGAGCTTCATCACCGCCGCGCCCGCTTGCTCGGGCGCGACCAAGTCCACCGCGTCGTCCGCGCGCCTGCAGTACGCGTACAAGCCCGAAGCGCGGTCGCGTAGCTCCGGACCGAGTAAGAGCGAGGCGAGCGAGAAGCTCTTCGAGTTCCGGCGGATGATCTCTCGGGCTTCGCTGGGGGCGAGCCCGACGGCGGGTGTGGTCGAGTCGGTCGTGGTCACTCTGCAGCCTCCGCCCGAGGCTCGAATTCCCGGGAAATTCCGCAGTCGGCCAGCACGAGGCCGGCGGTGGCCTTGGCCGAGCTCACCACCCCGGGCACTCCGGCGCCCGGGTGAGTTCCCGCGCCGACGATGTAGAGGCCAGGTAGCTTGGGGTCGCGGTTGTGCGGCCGGAACCAGGCGCTCTGCGTGAGCTTGGGTGCCACCGAAAATGCGGAGCCGTGATACGCGAACAGGTCGCTGGCGAACCCGCGCGGGGTGAGGCTGCGGCGCGTGACGACGTGTCGCCGTAAGCCGGGCATGCGCGCCTCCAGCGCTTCCAGAATGCGGTCGCCGTAAGCGTCTCCGACGCGATCCCAATCGATCGGAGCGTTGCCCAGGTGCGGTACCGGAGAGAGCACGTAAAAGGTCGCGCCGCCGGGCGGAGCGAGCGAGGGATCGGTCACGCTCGGAGCGTGCAGGTACAAGCTGAAGTCGTCCGGCAGCTGGTGGCCGTGGAAGATGTCTTGCAAGAGCCCGCGGTAGCGCGGACCGAACAGCACCGTGTGGTGAGCCACGTCGTAGGGGCGGTCCGTGCCGAAGTACAGGACGTACAGCGACATGGACCACTCCGCCTTCTCGAGCTTCTTTACGGTCTTTTGTGCCTCCGGCTCGCTCCCGTACAGCTTCGAGTAGGTGTGCTGGAGGTCGGAGTTGGAGACGACCAGATCGAAGCGCTCGGCCGCTCCGGCCGCGGAGTCCACGAGGTGGGATACGCGCGGCTCGCGCTCGATCTGAATGCGATGCACCGGGCAAGACAGCCGGAGCTCGCCGCCCAGCTCGCGGTAGAGCCGTACCAGCGCTTGCACGAGAGCTCCGGTCCCGCCCCGCGGGAAGAACACGCCCCAGTTGCGTTCCAAGTAGTGAATGAGCGTGTAGATGCTGCTCGTCTCGAACGGATTGCCGCCGACGAGCAGGGAGTGAAAGCTCAGCGCCTCCCTCAGCTGCTCGTTTTTCACGAAGCGCGACACGGTGGAGTACACCGAGCGGTCGGCGCGTAGCTTGGCCAGCGCCGGGGCGACCTTGAGCATGTCCGTGAAGCGTAGAAACGGCGCGTGCGCGAGCTCCGCGTAGCCCTTCTGGAATACCTCTCGTGAGTAGTCGACGAAGCGCAAATAACCGGCCTCGTCGTCTGGGCACAGGCGACGAATCTCCTGCACCATCGCGTCCCCGCCCGCGTAGTCGATTCGGGTCCCGTCCGGCCAAATAAGCCGGTAAAACGGCGTGACCGGTAGAAATTCCACGTAGTCTTCCCGGCGGCGGCCGCACAGCTCGAACAGCTCGTCCAGGCAGTGGGGCGCCGTGATGACGGTGGGACCGCCGTCGAACGTGTAGCCGTCCTGCTCGTACACGTAGGCGCGGCCGCCGGGCTTGTCGCGCGCCTCGAAGAGCACGGTGTCGACACCCGCAGCTTGCAGGCGGATGGCGGCCGCCAAACCACCGAAGCCGGAGCCTACGATGGCGGCGCGCTGGCGACGGCTTCGCTCAACCATAGGCGCGCTCCAGCCGTGCGATCTCTTCAACCAAGGGGTCGAGCACTCGTTTATTCTCGACCGCTCGCTCGAGCCGCGCGAAGGCTACCCCGAGCTGATCGTGGACGCAGCGGTAGGGGGCGTCGCCGAGCTCGCGTCGCAGCGCCTTGGCGAGCGCCTCTGGATGCAGCTCGCGCTTCTCCACCTCGCGCGCGCGGTGCTGAAGCCGCGAGTAGCTGACCTCGTCCAGCTTCTGCGCCAGCCAAGCCCAAGGCCACGTGGGGCGCCCGTTCACCAAGTCTTCGTGGCCCTTGTGAGCTCGGCGCTCCTCGAACAAGCCGCTGACGTCGTCCAGCATTTGCAGCGCAACTCCATATTCTCGGCCGAATCCCGCCAGCTCTTGGCAGAGCTCCGGGGCGGCGCCCGCGGCGGTGCCGCCCAGCTCGGAAGCGAGCTCGAGCAGGCTCCCGGTTTTGAGACGCGTGCTCAAGCTCACGACGTCGAACACCTCGCGCTGGGCGAGCGAGCCCAACCGCGCGCCCAAGTCCAGCGCCTGGCCGTAGTGGCAGCGGAGCACACCCCGGTCCAGCACTCGCCTGACCTGCAGCTCCACCTCGGGGCGGAGCTCTAGCCGCTCCAGCACGCTGTGAGGTAAGAAGTAGAGCCAGTTGGCGGCGTTGAGCGCGAGAGGCACGCCGACGATGAGGTGCAGCGCGGGCTTACCACGGCGGTACTTGGAGTCGTCCTCGATGTCGTCCACGATGAGCGAGCCGGCGTGCAGAATCTCGACGAGGAGCGGCAAGAGCTCCGGCATCGCAGCCGAGTCGTCGTTGCGCCCCACGTCGTACGCGACCTCCACGAGTCGCGAACGAAACTCCTTCCCGGGTCGGCTCAGGAGCTCCAGTAGCGGGCCCGAGAGCGACGCCGCCCACAGCCGCTCGGGGATGCGCTGGGCGCCCAAATCGAGGGTTCGGCACAACCGCTCCTCCGTGAATTCTGCGCGGATGAGGGTCACGAGGGCGCTCTCCGCCGCCGTCGCCTCGCCGCTGGCAGGACTGCCGCTGGGATCCTGCGACCATACCGATTGCGTCATGAAAGAGCTCCTCCAGGCGTGGGACGAACCGAGGGCGGGGCTGAATCCCCGCCACTCGCGGACAAGGCGCGCGATAACGAGAAGCCGCGTGGCGGGCGACCGCACAGAATCCGAAGGCGGTCGCCCCGGCTCAGGGTCATCGCGTAAAAGCGACGGACTGACTCGGGCGGCAGACGATAAAATCGCTCGATGACGTTCAGGCGCTGGTCGGGCGCGAAGGCACCGAAGAACAGCTTGTTCAGCAGAAGGCAGTACCGCAGCTGAGCACGCTGTTCGCGCACCAGGCGCGGCCATACCTGCTCACGGAGCGCGCCAGGCTCGGCGGCGGCAATGGCGCAGGCCAGCCGAGCTGCGACCGGAAACGAGTAGCCGGTAACGGGGTGAAACCAAGCCCCCTGGTAGCCAGCCACGAGCGGCCCGCCGGGGGCCGGGTTCGGCTCAGGACGAAGGCGAGTGGGGAGGGGCAGCACGCCGACTTCCTCGCGGACCACGCTCTCCACGTCGAAGCCGTGATTCGCCGCGTATTGCAGGATTTCCCGCTCTAGCGCCTCGCGGTCCAGCTGCTTGTCGTCCGAGAAGTAGGTGTCCTCCAGCAGCACGCGGTCGCTCGAGAACGGCAGCGCGTACATGAACCGAAAACCGTCCCGCTGGGGAACGAGCGCGTCCATCAGCACGGGGTGGGAGATGGGCGAGGGGCATCTGAGCTTCAGCTCCAGCCCCAGAAATTTTTGATAACCGGCTCGCTCGCTGGAGGCGAGCGCATCGGGCCCGCGGCTCTCGATGACGGTACGCGCACGGAGCTCGCGGCCGCCCTCCAGAGTGACCGTGCGATCCGTAACGCGCACCGCGCGCGACTCCAAATAGAGCCGAGAGCCGCGCTGCGCGGCGAAGGCGCCGCGAACGACCTCGTCCAAGCGCTCCGAGCGCACGGCCGCGTAGGGTTCCTCCAGCGTTCGCGAAAGCTCGGGGAAACGCACGTCGTAGCGGGGCCAGCGCGCGGATACCAACTGGGACACGAACCCACGCGCCGCTTCGTCCACATCCCCCGCGTGGAAGCACCACAAGTGGTTGCCCCCCAGAGTGCGCCCTTGCTCGACCAAACCAACCTTCAGCTCGGGGCGATGCGCGAAGAGTGCGAGGGCGATCAGGGCGTTGCCCAGGCCGCCCCCGACCAAGAGAAAGTCCAGCTCGGGCTGCTCTGAGGTCGCCATCGTCTAATGGGTGTCTAGGCCTGAGTTAGACAACCGTCAAGCGGCCGAGCCCTCAAAAAGCGGCGTGTTCATGATTTGTCTAACTTTGTCTCGGCGTTCCACTTTGGTACGCCATGCCATCGCGACGACCCTGCGCTCGCGTTTGCAAGAAGCGGACGCAGCTCCGCCGGCCCCCTCGGGATGCCGCCGCGATCCGGTGTGAGGGCCTTTGGTCACGCGACGGGCGGGGGCAGCGCTTGGCGGCGGCTGTGGCTCGTCGCTCCCCACGGGCTGGGACACCTCGGTGCGCGTGAGCCAAATCTGCGCGGCGCGAGCGCCACTGACCCGAAGGTGGGCAGAGCTCGTGCGCGCGGCGCGCTTACGCCCTCTTTACTGGCTTCTTCTTGGAAGCGACGGCCGTGGGCGCTTTCGGTATGACTTTCCGTGCCGTCTTCGCCTTCGGTGCGCGTGAGGTCTTCGCCTTGCTAACCACCTTCTTGGTCGGTTTGCTCTTGCGAGAGCCGTTGAGCGCGACCGCCTCGCGCACGAGTGCCTTGAAGGCAGACGCGCTTACCTCCTCACCCTCACGGATATCGATCGCCCGGCGCGTGTTGCCTTCGAGGCTAGAATTGAAAAGGCGCTTGGGATCTTCGAGCGAAGCGCCCTGCGCGAAGGTGAGCTTCACCACCGCCTTGTACGACTCACCAGTGCAGATGATGCCGTCGTGCGAAAAGATGGGTGTCCCCATCCACTTCCATTCCTCGACCACGGCGGGGTCGGCCTCGTGAATGAGCTTCCGCATGCGGGCAAGAGTCTGGCCGCGCCAGTCTCCTAAATCTGCGATGCGCTTGGTGATGAGCTCTGACGCCGACTGACCCCGGCTTGCGCCCGACGATTTCTTCATGTCCCCATCCTAGGAAGGCTCGAGCCGCGATGGCCCGCAAAATCAAAGCGCTAAACCACTTCTATGGGCCGCCCGCCGCCGGTAACCTCGTCGTCAGGATGTCGATCCCTAGCTGCGCGCAGGCGCTGACCATCTTACCCGGCGACTTGGGCGATGCGCGCGTCCGGGCTCTACTGCAGCAGCACTTGGCAGGCATGCATGAGAGCTCGCCCGTGGGCTCCGTCTACGCGCTGGACACCTTGGCCCTTCAGGCTCCAGATATCGCGCTGTACACGGCCTGGATGGGCGAAGAGCTGCTCGGTTGCGGCGCGCTCAAGCACCTGAGCGAGGTCAGCGGTGAGGTGAAGTCGATGCGCACGGCGAGCGCGCACCTCCGCCGGGGCGTTGCCGGGCGCTTGCTCGAGCATCTGCTCGGTGTCGCTCGCGCGCGCGGCTACCGGCAAGTCTCTCTAGAAACCGGCTCCGGGCCTGCCTTCGAGCCTGCGCTGGCTCTCTATCGTCGCTACGGCTTCGAGCCGGGCGAGGCGTTCGGGGATTACCGAGCGACCGCCTTCAACCGATTCCTTCACCTTTCGCTCTGAAGCCCGTGAGCGGCGGCTAGCGCCAGCTCTTCGTAAAACCCCTCCCGCTCGTGGCTCGTCTCCAGGTGCACTCGCGAGACTCCGGCCGGCGCGGCTCGAAGGCAGTGCAGCGCCACCGCTCGACCCAAGCCTTGCCGTTGCCGGTCGGGGTCGACGATGCACCAGCAAAGCTTGGCACGGCTCGGATCGCTCGGCTCCACCACCAGACCTCCGGAGGCCAAGAGCAAGCCTTGGTCGTCCTCCACGACGAAGTAGGAGGCCGGCAAACGATTCAAGAAGTCCCTGAACTGCGCCTCGTCTTCGCTCGCGGAGTGCTCCGGCACGCTCCTGCGCAGCAGGACCAAGCACGCGTCCCGATCGGCGGGCACGTAGGGTCGAAGCGTGCCGCAGCGCTTGCACTCGAGCAGCGCGCCCAACTTGCTCTGGCGTCCCTCTTCCGTCGTCACCCAGGGGCGCACGGTCCAAGGTGGCTTGTGACGCACGTGCTGGCCGTGCCCGCAGGCGAGCTCCGCTACCCAGTCCCCCTCCGCGTCCCGATGGTAGCCAATGATAGCCTGCTCCACGCCACTACACAGTCCGAAGCACGCGGATTCGTCAAGCGGCGCGCGCAGGCTTCGAGCTCTTGGTGGATGCGGGTATCGTGCGCGCATGACCTGGCCCGCTCGACACATCTCCCGCTTCATCCCTCGTAAGCCAGCAGAGGTCTCGGCCTTTTTGGCTGACTACCGCAACCTGCCCGAATGGGCGCAAGGCCTCAGCACGGGCGTGCGGGAGGAGGGGGAGGAGTTGATATCCGATTCGCCCCTAGGCCGCGTGCGCGTGCGATTCGGGGCCGGCGCCGAGCTGGGCATCTTCGACCATGATGTGACACTTCCTGATGGCAGGACCTTCCACAACCCGCTGCGCGTTTTGCGCAACGACGAGGGCAGTGAGGTCGTCTTCACACTGTACCGGGTGGCCGGCGTCACGGACGAGGACTACGAGAAAGACGCCGCGATGATCGCCGCCGATCTCGAGCGGCTGAGCGCTGCGCTCTGAGGCTCCGCCCGATATGAAGTAGTACGAAGCGTCGAGGCGCCTCGCCAGCGGCTATGCCAGGATGAGGCCGCAATGGACGACAGCAATCGAGTCTCGAGAGCGGCAGCCTGATGTCGTCGGCCAAAGGCAAGCTGGTGCGCTTCTTCGGCGGCGTCCTCCTGCGCCGCGCCTTCGTCGCTTCGGCGGAGGACGTGGGTGGTTTCCGCCGCCTCGTTTTGCGGAGCGAGGGGGCGACTCCAGCCGCGGGCGCCAAGCTGCAAATCCTGCTGCCTTCGGACGACGTGCGGACCTACACGCCAGTTGCGGCCAAGGAGGGGCTCGTCGTTCTGGGCTGGAAGCACGCGGGCGGCCCCGGCGCGCGCTGGCTCTCGGACGTGCGAGTGGGCGAAGAGGTGCGCTTCGTCGGACCGCAGCGCTCTCTGGAGCTACCGGCGGGGCCCGTCGTCGTCGTGGGGGACGAGACGAGCGTTGCCGTCGCAGCCAGCTTCGCGCTCGAGCGCCCGGGCCAAGTCTCGGCCGTGCTTCAAGCGACCGCAGTCGACGACGCTCGAGCCGCAGCGGAGCGGCTCGGCCTTGGGCCGCTCGTGGTACTGCCCAGAGGTGATACGACGCAGACCGCCGAGGCCGCCGCCTCTGCCGCGCAGTCCACGCGCGCCTGCATCGCTCTGACCGGTGGCTCCGAGCTGGTGCTGGCCGTGCGCGCTGCGTTGCGAGCTCGCGGTATCACGAACCTCCAAACGAAGACCTACTGGGTGCCCGGCAAGCGCGGCCTGGATTGAGACGCGGCCGCCGGAGTGGCACGTCATTTGCTGCTCGAACGAGATGTACAAATTGCCGTTCGTCTCGCTGCTTGCCGTGACCGCGGCGTGTTCCGCCCAGCGGCGCGACAAGCCTGCCACAACCGGAGGAAACTCAATGTCCGCTGCGAGCCAGCCCAAGTCAGGCGCTACCTTCGCTTCGTCCAAAGACGGCACCCGAATTGCCTTCGCCAAGTCCGGACGTGGGCCGGCATTGGTGATCGTGGGCGGCGCGCTATCTCAGCGCCAGGGCGGTGAGCCACTGGCGCGCCAGCTCCGAGAGCACTTCACCGTTTACACGTACGACCGGCGCGGCCGCGGCGAAAGTGGCGACACCAAGCCTTACTCCGTGGGGCGCGAGATCGAAGACCTGCATGCGGTCATCGAGCAGTGCGGCGAGCGCGCTCACGTCTATGGGGTGTCGTCCGGAGCCGCGCTGGCGTTGCGAGCGACCGAAGAGCTTGGACCGGCCAGCGTGCGGAAGCTTGCCGTGTACGAGCCGCCCTATGGCCAGGGCGAGCACGCCTTCAACGAGCAGAAGGAGCGGGTCAATCAGCTCGTGCGCAGCGGCGAGCCCGGCCAAGCCGCGGAGTACTTCCTTTCTGCGGTCGGTATGCCGGCAGCAGCTTTGGACACCATGAAGCGTTCGCCGGAGTGGCCGGCAATCCAAAAAATCGACTTTACGCTGGCCTACGACTACCTCGTGCTGGGTAACGGCGCCGTGCCGAACGAAGTGAAGAACGTCAGGGTCCCCACTCTGGTGATGAACGGGGAGAAGAGCCTGAGCTTCATGGGCCCCACCACCCAGCGCCTGGCAGAGCTCATCCCGAGCGCGGAACGCAAGGTCCTCCCAGGGCAGACCCATCAAGCGGCTCCGGAAGTGGTCGCTCCCCTCCTCATCCAGTTCTTCGGTCAAGGTTGAGAGCCCACGACGTAACTCAACGAGGGGGCTTCGCATTGGGCCGCGCCCGCCAGCGCCGCTTCACCGCCTAGCGCAGGTGCGTCATCGCGCCGCGCGAGTCACATTGCGCATCATTTCCGCAGCCTAGCGCTCTCCACGTCTTTGCGCGGTGGCACGCCGAACTTACGCGCGTACTCGCGGCTGAACTGGGTGGGGCTCTCGTATCCCACCTCGAAGGCGGCGGTCGTGACGTTGGCGGTTCCGGCAACTAGCAGCCTCCGCGCCTCCAGCAAGCGCAGCCCCTTCTGGTACTGGAGCGGCGAGGACGACGTGACCCGCTTGAAATGCTCGTGGAAGGACGACACGCTCATGCCAACCCCGCGTGCCAAATCCTCGACTACGAGCCGCGCGCGAAAATCGCGGCGCAAAACCGCGAGCGCCCGCGCGATCGAGCTCGCATGGCTATCGTGCCGGAGCAGGCTGCGCAGCATTTGCCCGAGGGGCGAAGCCAGCAACCGATAGTGAAGCTCCTTGAGGAGCAGCGGCGCGAGCACACGCGCGTCCATCTCAGACTCGGCGAGCGCCAGGTAGCGGCCGACCGCGTCGAGGAGCGTTGCCTCGGCGCGATGCACCTGGAGCGCTCGAGCCTCGTTCCGCGTCTGGAGCTCACCGACGTCTTCGTACAGGCCGCGCAGCACGTCGACTTCAATCTTGAGTAGCACCACCAGATACGGCGCTTCTCGAACGCGCGAGACGATCGGCAAGTCGTGGCTGACGAGCGCGCACTCGCCGGCGCCAAGACGGTAGGTGCGGTCACCGAACACCATCTCTTTCCGGCCTTGGAGAACCAGGCAGAGCAATGGGTCGTAGATCGCGGCTTCGAACTCGCTAGGAACGTGCTGGCGTAGGACGTAGAGGCCCTGCCTCGGCGTCAGCAGTTGCGGCAATTTATTCGACGAAAGTGGGAGACAGCTCAACGCTCGCCCCGCGACGCGGTTGAGCTCCTCGCGGAAGGCTGCGTCGGTCGCTCGCTTCAAAGGCATTCGGTGATGCTGCGGCCTTACGGAGAATCAGGCAACACGTGGCGAGCCTTGGGCAGGCGCGGCTCAGCGCCCGACCGTAGGCTGAATCAACCATGAAACTCTATGCCTCTCCGCTCGCCTGCTCCGCGGCCGCTCACTTGGTCCTGCTAGAGCTCGGCGTCGCTCACACCATCGAGCTCGTCGACATTTACGCCCAGCCGCACGTCCTCATCGAAAGCGGCGCCGTCTACCGAGCGCTGAATCGGAAAAACGCGGTTCCGGCGCTCGAGCTGGACTCGGGGGAGCTGTTCACCGAGGTCGGCGTGATCCTGCAACTGCTCGGTGACCGCAGCCCCGAATCCAAGCTGCTACCCAGGCTGGGCACGCTCGAACGCTACCGCGTGATGGAGTGGTTGAGCTACGTCGGCTCGGAGCTCCACAAGACGATCGGGCCGCTCTTCAACCCGGCCATGCCGGCTCCAGCGAAAGTGCTGCATCGACAAAAGCTGGCCCGCACGCTCAACTACATCGAACAGAGCTTGGCGACGACGACGTGCCTGACGGGCGCGGATTTCACCGTGGCCGATGCCTACCTGTTCGTGATGCTCGGGTGGCCGCCGTACTTCAAAGTCGATTTGCGACCGTATCCATCCCTCACGAGCTATCACGCACGCATCTCCCAGCGCCCCTCGTTCCTTCGGATGAAGCAGATCATCGCGCCTTCCCTCGGCCGCCTCAACCTTCCTGCTTTTCCCGACTTCGACAGCGAGGCGGGCGCCGAAAGCGCTGGGGGCGACGCAGGAAGCGGCCGTGTCGATCGAGAATGACAGCTAGACGAAGAAGCGCGGGGCGATCGCAAAGACGGCCCAGAGCCCCAGCGACGCGATGAGCCACGCGCGTGGGGCGCCGGCCGGAGCTGGGTGCGCCTCGAGGTCGCCGCGGCGCCACCAGCGAGCAGCCATCACCAAGAACGCGGCGACCACGGCGAGCGTCGCCCCGGTGAAGGCCTGGTTGAGACCAGACTCGCTGGGCGTCACGAGCTGCGCGCACTCGAGGCCCGTTTTCACGCCGGCTGCCAATCCGAGCCAGCGCCAGAACCGCTCCCAACGCTCTGAGCCGCGTGCCCCGAGCACCATTGCGGTCACTGCGCCGAGTTGACCGACCCCCATGAGCGCGATGCGGCCCACCGTGAGCAACGACTTGGACCCGGTCATCGGCGCCTCTGCCCACGGCGCGCGGTAAAGCACGACTCGCTCTGGGATGCTCGGGTAGCCGGCGACGAGCACCAGGGCCCCGATCACGACGAGACCCCACGCGATGGCGAGGAGTCGAACCGACTGGCGCTGGAGACCGGCGCTGGCCACTCAGCTAGGCGTACACGCCCCCGTTGGCCATGTCCAGCCAGGCCCGACGTGCCAAAGATTCGCGTCGCAGCGACTACGGACTCGGGAGCGACTGAGGCAGCCCGAACCATCCGAGCACGC
Organism: Myxococcales bacterium; assembly: GCA_004193285.1. GTDB lineage: Bacteria > Myxococcota_A > Polyangia > Polyangiales > Polyangiaceae > PMG-095. Next base: position 29,739 of record SECP01000018.1, read on the forward strand.
TGCTCTCGAATCGGTTGATGGCGCAGATCCGGTCGGAAGAGAGGGTGAGCACGATGAGGCCGGTCCCCGGGCGCGGCCCCGTAGCGGCACGTAGGTAGACGCCAAAAGCCGGCTGACCGTTGGCGCGTGTGCGCATGACGTCGAACCGCCTGCCCGACCCGAACAGATTGGCACAAAACCGGGCGACGACGTCTCGGCCCTCGAATTCGAGAGCCAGCGGCGGCATCGACATGAAGACGTCATCTGTCAGCAGAGCGACGAGCGCGTCGAGGTCGGCGGACTCGTACGCGCCGACGAACTTCGTCACGATCGCATCCTCGGTGGGAGAGGCGGGAGCGGGTGAGGACTCCCGGGGGACCGTGGGCAGCCGTTGCTGCTCCAGGCCAGCCCGCGCTCGCTTGAGAGCGCTGTTCGCCGATTCGACGGTTGCGTCCAGCATCTCCGCTACCTCTTGCGCATGAAATCCGAGGACGTCGCGCAGGATGAGAACGGCGAGCTGACGAGGCGGTAGGAGTTGCAGCGCCTTCACGAACGCCAGGGAGATGGACTCCCTCCGTTCGTAGTTCGCCTCTGGACTCACCCGCGCGTCCATCGCACCATCGATGAGGGAGTCTGGAAACGGCTCGAGCCATACGACTTCGCTGACGCGGTTCGGCTCGGGCGGCTCGACTCCCGGAACGCTCCACGCCTTGCCCGGTCGGCGGCCCGCCGCGCGACGAGCGTTCAGGCAGCCGTTCGTCGTGACCCGGTACAGCCAGGTTCGCAGAGACGAGCGACCCGCAAACTCGCCGAGGCCTTGCCAGGCAGTGAGGAGAGCCTCCTGAAGCGCGTCCTCCGCGTCCTGAAGCGAGCCGAGCATCCGGTAACAATGCACCTGTAGCTCTCGCCGGTACGGGTCGGTCAGCTCCCGGAACGCAGCGCTGTCCCCAGCCTGGGCTCGTGAGAGCAATTCGGCTTGCGGTTCATTGACCATCACGCCGCTTCCTGCGCTCGTCGAATCGCGTCGGCGCGGCAGCGGATCGGCGCATTTGCGAAAATAGGCTGGTGGCGACCGCCCACTTTCGCGTCGATGCGGTGTCTACCTGCAAGAGCCTCGGACGGACCGAGCCTCTTGCGGAGACAGAAGATGCGAAGAGTAATCGTTTCGACGTACATGACGCTTGACGGGAGGGTGGACGACATCCGGGACTGGGCCCTTCGGTTCAACGACGATGAGGCCGTGAACTATCACGCAGCCCTGCTCGAGACGAGCGACGGCCTGCTGATGGGACGAAAAACGTACGAGATCTTCGCCGCCATCTGGCCAGCCATGGCCGGGAAGATTCCCTACGTGGACAAGATGAACCGCATGGCAAAGTACGTCGCGTCGACCACGCTCGAGGAGCTGACTTGGGAGAACTCCCATCGGATCAAAGGCGATGTCGCTCAGGCCGTCGCGATGCTCAAGCAACAGCCAGGCCAAGACTTGGTCGTCTACGGGTGCCATGACCTGATGCACAGTTTATTGCGACACGACTTGATCGACGAGTATCGAATCCTGATCCATCCAGTCCTACTCGGCACCGGCAGAAGCTTCCTCGACGACGGCGCAAAGCGCGTCGACCTCCGCCTGGTTCACACCGCGGTGCTGACCTCCGGTGTGGTCATCTGCACGTATCAGCCGGCGCGAAAGGGGTAGGGCGCGTTTCGCGGCGAGTACGAGGCCCTCCTCCGCACCGATGGGCTTGCCTTCTTCAGAGAACAGCTGAGGACGCTTCACGCCGCGCTCAACGGATCCGCAACCTTCGAAACGATGGAGCACTGGCTCCGCGTTGACATTCAGGGCGACGGCCGCGGCCATTTTCTGGATCAGTGCGAGGCGCGTGATCAGCCTGGCACTGGCAACACCCTTCGTTTCGAGCTGACCTTCGACCAGACCGAATTGCCGCCGGTGCTCGAAGCGGTGGACGAAGTCGTCGGAGCCTTCCCCGTCAAAGGCGGCCCCTGAACCAAAAACACCGAAGCCCCGAGGCGTTTGCCTCGAGGCTTCTCTCTGCTCCGACTCAAGGACTCGAACCTTGGACCCGGCGGTTAACAGCCGCCTGCTCTACCAACTGAGCTAAGTCGGAATTCGTGGGGCGCAGAGTACCCGCGGCGCGGAGCAGGTCAAGGGTAACGTGCCGGAAATCAACCGCGCGGGACGAAACGGCCGGCTGGAATGCTGCGCCCGGGCTCCGGCGAAATGCCCGACCCTCGGCAGGTCCGCCGCGCCGGGCTCAGGCCAGCTTCTCCAGGAGGTGATTGAGCTCGGCTTGCTGGACGCCGCTGAGGCGCGAGAGGCGAGCGCCGAACGCCTCCGACAGGAGAGCGATGCCCAGGTTCATGGCCTTGCGTCCGGAGGGCGTGAGCAGGAGGCGATGGCGCCGGAGATCTTCGGCGTCGATTTCGCGACGGAGAAAGCCGGCCGCCTCGAGGCGCTTCACGTTGCTGGTGATGGTGGGGCGCGGCATGCACAGCTGAGCCGCTAGCTCCGCCGGGTACGGGTGCTCGTCCAGCTCTGCGAGCACGAAGAGCTCCTTCGAATCCAACCCCAGCTTGGCGAGGGCAGGGGTGACGCTCGTGATCACCGAGAGGAGCAGCCGGTAGTTCAGTGACCAGACTTTTGCAGCGTCGACTTTCGGCATGGGGGCTTGCGGTCGGGTAGTTCCAACCTAAACTAGTTTCATCTTAAATTAAGCACACGTTGAATCAATAGCCCAAAGCAGGATCAGCTCATGTCCCTCGACCACTACATCACCCTTGGCCGTTCCGGCCTCCGCGTCAGCCCCTTTTGCCTCGGCGCCATGACTTTCGGTGAAGACCTCGGCTGGGGCTCCAGCGTGGAGGAGTCCGAGCGAATCATCGACCGCTACGTCGAGCTCGGCGGGAACTTCATCGACACCGCCAACTTCTACACGAAGAGCCACTCGGAGAAGATCCTCGGTGACCACATCGGGCGCCACCCGGCGCGGCGTGACCGGATGGTGCTCGCGACCAAGTTCAGCGGCAATCTTTACCCGGGGGACCCCAACGCGGGCGGCTCGAGCCGCAAAGCGATCATCGCCGCTTGCGAGGGCTCGCTCCGTCGGCTGCAGACCGACTACATCGACCTCTACTGGCTCCACAACTGGGATTTGCACACGCCCATCGACGAGACCATGGCCGCGCTGCACGACCTGGTGCGCGCCGGCAAGGTTCGCTACATCGGCGTTTCGGATACGCCAGCGTGGAAGATCGCCCAAGCGAACGTGATGGCGCACTTTCGAGGCTGGTCCGAGTTCGTGGGCCTGCAGATCGAGTACTCCCTCCTCGAGCGCACCGTCGAGCAGGAGCTCGTACCCATGGCGCTCGAGCTGGGGCTCGGGATCACTCCCTGGTCGCCGCTCAAGAGCGGCGTGCTGAGCGGCAAGTACACGCGCAGTAACGCAGTCGAGCAGAAGGCGGATCGCGTGTTCGTGCAGTGGGCGCTCAACGACAAGGCCTACGCGGTGGTGGACGAGCTTACCAGCATTGCGCAGTCGCTCGGCAGCTCACCGGCCCGCGTGGCGCTAGCGTGGGTGCAGGGCCAGCCCGGCGTGACCTCTACCATCATCGGCGCGCGTCGGTTGACACAGCTGGAGGACAACGTGAAGGCGCTGGAGCTCGTCCTGAGCGCCGAGCAACGCGCCAAGCTGAGCGAGCTGACCCAGCCCGTGTTCGGCTTCCCCCAGAGCATGCAGCCCATGTTTGCCAGCATCCACAACGGCGGTACGCGCGTGAACGGGGTGCAGGCGCCGGCCTCCAACTTCGTGATGGAGCCGGGAGACAAGCCCTACTGATTCGGCTATTCGCACCCCCTTGCACTGAGCCAAAGCTGGCCGGATCGAAAGGGACGCCGATCGGGTCGAAAGCGGCGCCCTCGTCAGGCGTGGACGGGGACGCTAGAAATACAGGATGAGCAGCGATCGTACGGAGCCCTATGACGTCGTGATCGTCGGTGGAGGCCCTGGCGGCCTCTCCGCCGCGGTGGCCCTGGGTAGAGGCCGCAAGCGGGTGCTGCTCTGCGACGCTGGGCCGCGGCGCAACGCCGCGGCCACGCATATTCACAACTTCGTGACGCGCGACGGCACGCCACCAGAAGAGTTTCGCGCGGTGGCTCGTCAGCAGCTGAGCGAATACGCAAACGTCGCCGTCGTGGACGAGTACGTCTCCAGCGTCACCGGAGCGCGCGGCGCGTTCGAGGTCGGCGTCGGGAGCGGCCGGGTGCAGGCGAGGCGAGTGCTGCTCTGCACGGGCATGATCGACGAGATGCCCAGCATCCCCGGCTTCCGGGAGCTCTGGGGTCAGTCGATTTTCCAGTGCCCGTACTGCCATGGCTGGGAGCTGCGTGACCGCCAGTGGGGTTACTTCGTGCGTGCTTTTGACCCGCAGCACTTCCAGGCGTTCTCTCTGCTCCTACGCGGCTGGACCCGCGACGTCGTGGTCTTCACCCACGGCGTGGTGGATGTGCCGGAGGCCGCGCTGCAGGCGCTCGGCGCGGCTGGCATTCGCGTGGAAACGCAGCCGTTGGTCGGACTTCTCCGGAAAGACGCGAAGCTCGAGGCGGTGCAATTGGCGGACGGCTCGACCGTGCCTCGCGACGCGCTCTTCACCCATCCAGCGCAGAAGCAGGTGGAGCTCGTGCGCGAGCTCGGAGTCGCGCTGGACGACGACGGTTTCGTGCGCGTCGATCCCATGACTCGCGAGACTTCGCGCGCCGGCGTGTATGCAGCCGGGGACCTGGCAACTCGCATGCAGGGCGCCATCTTGGCCGCGGCCGCCGCGACTCACGCCGCGACCGTCATCAACATGGAGCTGACCGCCGAGCTGGTGATGGCCGGGTTACGGTGAGCGCGCACAGCGGCGAGTCTGCGGCGCGGGCAGCCTGTGGTAGCCTGCCCCATGCGTTCCGCGCATCCGGTTCCGAGCAAAGGCTTTCTCAGCGGTGGGCTGCCGGTGGCGGCCGAGCGCGCGGGGCCCACTGATCGCAGCGCGCCCCACGCCCGCGCAGCGACTCACGACTACTCGGTGGTGATGCTCGTCACCGGCGGTCGCTCGCGCGTGGAGCAGCGCGGCGAGTGGGCGCTCGGTGCGGGAGACGTGCTGCTGGTACCGGCGGGTCAAGCGCATCGGCTTCTGGAGATGCAGCGCTCCGAGTACTGGGGGCTCGGCTTTTGCGCGCCTTGCTTCGCCGCGGAAGGGGCAGCCTCGCTCCTCCAACCGCTGGAGCACGTGCGCGACGGCGCGGCGCCGGTCGTGGCCATCCCTGCAGCGCGCCAGGCGTTCCTAGAAGGGCTGTTCCGGGAGCTCGAGCAGCTCACCCACGGGAGCAGTTGGCGGCCGGGTGAAGCCGAGCAAGCCGTGCGCACCAGCTTGCTCACCCTCATCCTTGCGGAGGTCGAACGCGCCCGCGCTCCGGGGGGCCCACGCGCCGCGCTCGGAGCCGGAGTGGTGGTGGATAGCCTTCGCTACATCGAGCGAAACTGCTTGCAGCCCCTCTCGCTGCGCGACGTTGCGGCCGCGGTGGGGCGTAGCCCCGCTTACGTGACGGCCGCGCTATCCCAGGCAACCGGGCTCAGCGCCGGCGCCTGGATCGTGAGCGGGCGGATGGCAGAAGCGCGGCGACTCCTCCTGCATTCGGACGAGCGCGTGGAAGCGATAGCAGAGCGGGTCGGCTACGCGGACGTGACGCACTTCATCAGAATGTTCCGCCGCGCCCACGAGCTGACTCCGGCAGGGTGGCGCGCCGCCCGCCGCGGCGGCTGAGTCACCCCGGTGCGCGCGCGAGCTCGCCTCAAGCGCGCACGAAGGCGTAGCGTAGCTGCCAAACTCCTCCTCCCAAAGCGCGAGAATCGAGCAGCTGCAACCGTTCGAACCCGCCCGGAGGCAAGCGGAGGCGGAGCCCTTCGTCCTCGAACGTGGGGGCAAAGTTGAGGCATAGCTCGTCCACCAGACCTTCCGCGAGGAAGGCGTTGTGCAGTCGCTCGCCCCCGGCCAGCAGCGCGGTCGCGTGGCCGCGCTCCCGCAAGTAAGCGAGCGCTGCTTGCGGCGAGGTCACTACCGCGGGGCCCTTTAGCTCCGCCGAGCGGGACACCACGACCACGTCTGCCTGCGCAAACACCGCGCCCGCGTCAGTTGCCGAGCGCTGAGGCTGGCTTTGGAATTCCTGGAAGGTCTGGCGACCCACGATGAAATTGCTGGCTGCGCCGACCTGCGTGGCGAAGTCCGCGAGCGCCTCCGGCCGGGGTGGGTGTGCGGGGGTGGAGCGAGCGTAGTTGCCGTTAGCCGTGAGAGTCGCCCAGAGGATGGTCTTCATGCAGAAAAGCATGGGTGACGAGGATGATCGCAACAAGATTGGACGAATGAGAAACATATTCTCATAATTGATCCTAATGCTGGATACCGATGAGCTGCTCATCTTCACCAAGGTGGTCGCGTCGAGCTCGGTCTCGCGAGCGGCCGCGGAGCTCGGGGTGCCGCGCGCCACCGTGAGCCGCAAGCTAGCGGCGTTGGAGGAGCGGCTCGGCGCGCGCCTCCTCCAGCGCACGACGCGTAGCATGACCCTCACCGAGGCTGGCCGGACTTTCCACCGCCACGCCGAGCTCGTGCTGGACGCAGCGCGCGCCGCGGAGTCCAGCGTGCGCCCTCGCGCCGACGTCGCGGGAGGTCGCGTTCGGGTGACGATGCCGCCGATGACGGGCAGCGGCTTGCCCGAGCTGCTTGCGGATTTTGCCCGTGAACGCCCGAGCATCGAGCTCGTTTTGCACGTCTCCAACCGCGTGGTGGACCTGCGGCGTGAGGGCTATGACGCGGCGATCCGTGCCACCCGCGCGCTCCAGCCGGGCCTCGTGGCGCGCACCCTCAGCCGGGTGAGGCTGGCCGCGGTCGCCGCGCCGACCTACTTGGCGGCGCACGGCATGCCGTCGAGCGTGCGAGACCTGCGCAAGCATCGCTGCTTGATGGGGCTTGGGGCGGACGGCAGCCCGCAGAATCAATGGCGCGCGGCCGAAGGCCAGGTGCAGCTCACGGGAGCGCTGTTTGCCAACGATCCGCATCTGATCCTGCGCTTTGCTCTACGGGGGCTGGGCATTGCTTACCTCCCGGCCACGTTGGTCGCGACGCCGCTCGCGCGCGGGGAGCTCGTGCGAGTCTTGCCGCAATCTTTGCGGCTGGAGGGTACGGTCGCGATTGTTCACAGCGAGCGCAAGCTCATGGCGCCGCAAGTCCGGGCCTTCGTGGATTACGTGATTCGTCACGGCCCGGCCGCGCTCCGGCATGCGAGCGCCGCGGAGTGAGCTCAGTGAGCTCGTGCCAAGTGGCGCTCGAGTCCCCGTCAGCGAGGCGTCCGCGTCATGCACCAAAACGTGGGAAATTCTGGGTGTTGGGCCTCCGTCTGCAGGTCGAAGCCGACCCGCTCGTAAAACGGGACATTGTCGGCCTTCGCGGTGTCCACGTAGGCGGGGATGCGCTCGTCATCGCAGCGGTCGAGGATGGGCTGGAGCAGCTGACGCCCGAGCCCCTGGCGCTGCGCGCTCGGCTCCACACCGAGGAGCGAGAGCGTGTAGTGGGGAGCAGTCATCACGCTCGCATGCAGCGCATCCATGTGACTGATGATTCGCAGCCCGCGCCGGATGCCGCCGAGCCCCACCACCTGGGTGAAGCTCGGGACGAGCCGCAGTTGCCGCCACCACGAGAGCTGATGCTTGCCGGGTGCGAGCCACACCGCACTGCCCGCGAGGCCGCTCGTCGTGTAGGTCTCCTGAAGCTGGTCCGAAAGCTGAGTGAGCAGGAGCCGAAAGAACCCGCGCAGCGCTGCTTCACGGTGAGCGCCAGCCGGCAGGACCCAATCGTAGAAGGGATCATCGCCAAAGGCGCGGCGCAGGGACTCTGACATTCCGGCGATGTCCGCCGCCACTGCGCGCCGGACGGGGCTCGTCGAACTACTAGGGCTCACGTCCAACGACCCTAGTCCACTCGCTTGCCGGCCGCGCCGAAGCTTTCGGTCAGGAGCGCCTTTCACCGGTGGGACGGCGGGTATGCTAGTGGCTAGCGGCGCTTGCGCCTCTTTCCCTGGATCATCTGCGCTTCGGGCCTGCTGACTTGCCTCGCGCCAGCGCCGGCGCACGCGCTCGACAAGCAGGGCAGCGCCCACGGCGGCCAGGTGGGCGGAGACGCGAAGGAGCTGAACGTTTCTGGCAGCGCGATGCTCGGGGCGTCACTCTACAACCCGACCTACGCGGCTCGCCCCGACAACACCGGTCGTGCACTGTTTCGCTACGCGCTCCACCTGGACATCGACCTCCTCGGTCGTTACCTGTCCATCCCGATCGACGTGAACATGTTCACGGACCGGGAGCGTCACGGAGCCGCCGTTTTTGCGCCGTCCGAGCTGGACCTGATCGCGGGTTTGACCTCGACTCACTCGCTGGCGCGCGGCTTCGATGGCGAGCTCGGCGCGCGAGTCGAGACCGATCGTGCGGTGGACCGCGGTAACTACTCGCAGACCTACGTGGACGCCCGCGCTCGCGTGCTCTACTCGGCCGCAGCGCTGGCGCCCCACCTGGGTCCGAGCCTGGCGGACGGTGACGTGTCCGGGTACCTGACCCTCGGCTGGTTCGCGGTGAATCCGACTTACGCGGCGCGGCCCGACAACAGCGGCCGTGCGCTCCTTCGCTACGCGCTGCACAGTGAGCTCTCGGTGTGGAAGCGCCGGCTGGCGCTGGGAGCGGACGGCACCTTTTTCACCGACAAGCAGGCCTCGAGCGTTCTTCGCCCCAGCGAGCTCGATTTGACCGGCGAGCTCATCGGCCGTTACGAGCCGTTCGAGGTGCACCTCGCCTACGAGCGGGACATGCCCATCGATCGAGGCGGCCTCGTGCAGTCACTGCTCTACGTAGTCGTGGCGTACGGTTTCGACTTCCACGATCGCATCCATCCGCCCAAGGCGGAGCTGCCGCATCAGTGACTCGCCAGCGGCAGGCGTTTCCGTAGGTACTGGCGCTCCACCTCGCTTCGGGCGCGTGAGAGCGCGACGCGAAAGTGCTCCCCGGCGGCCGCTTCGTTGCCGAGCCGCAGCTCCAGCTCGCCCAGCGCGGCGCTATGAAACGGAGATGCCGCCAAGCGCTCGCGGCCCGGCAGCTCCAGCAGCTCTTTGAGCCCGCGCGCCGGGCCGTCCCGCTCGGCGACGGCCATCGCGCGGCCGAGGCCGATCACGGGTGAGGGGGCTAGCTCCAGCAGTCGGTCGTAAAGCGCGGTGATGGCGCTCCAATCGGTGAGCTCGTGGCTTGGAGCGCTCGCGTGGGTGACCGCAATCGCCGCTTCCACATGAAAGGGACTCAGCTCGCGGCCCGCCGCCGAGAGCTCGAAATGACGGAGCCCCTCCGCCAGCAGTCGCTGGTCCCAAGCCGAACGGTCTTGCTCTGCCCAGGGCAAAAGTCCGCCTCCGGCGGTGAGCCGCGCTGGCAGCCGCGCGGCGCTCAAGCACATCAACGCCAGCAGAGCATGAGTCGTGGGTGAGGCGCTGGGAGGATGCTCAGCCAGGAGCGCGGTGAGCCGAATCGCTTCTTCGCACAGCTCCGGTCGCACCGCGCTGGTGGTGGAGGCGCCATGATACCCCTCGTTGAACAGCAGGTAGAGCGCGCGTTGCACGGTTCCGAGACGAGCTTCGAAATCGGCGTCGCTCAGGTCGAACAGCTCGCCCCTGCGTGCGAGCGCCCGCTTGCCTCGGGTGATGCGCTTTTCGATGGCGGCGCGGCTCGCCAGCAGAGCGCTGGCGATTTCGGCGGCGCCGAAGCCGCACAGCACGTTCAAGATCAGCGTCAGCTGCACTCCCGTCGGCAGGGTCGGTGGGCAGCACGACAGCATCATCCGCAGCTGCTCGTCACGGATCGCACCCGGCATGAAGGCGTCTTCGAGCGCGCTGGTGAGCTCCGCCTCACCGCCCCACCTGCGCGCCACCTCCGGCGCGAGGCCGCTCTCCGTTCGCTGCCGGCGCAGAACGTCCAACGCGCGGTTTTTGGCGGTCGTGAGGAGCCAGGCGGCGGGACTTTCCGGCACTCCGCGCAGCCTCCACACCTCGAGCGCTCGGCAGAAGGCGTGCTGAGCGACGTCCTCGGCCAGGGCGAGCTGGTGCACGCCGAACACCCGAGTCAGGGCCGCCACCAGGCGACCCGACTCGTGCCGGAAAAAGTGGTCGGCTAGCTCCACCGTCAATCCTGCGGCTCGTAGGTGACGAGCACGTTCCCGGAGGGGAGCGCCACCGCTTCCTTCAAGCTCAGCTTCAGTCGCAGTGCTGCGCCCTGCAGAAGCGGCCGACCGGAGCCGAGCAGCACCGGGCACACCACGAATCGGTACTCGTCGATGAGCCCGGCTGCACTGAGTTGGCTCACCACGGTGCCGCTCCCGAAGATCAGGATGTCTTTGCCTGGCTCTCGCTTGAGCGCGCGCACGACCGCCGGAGTGAGCTCGGGGACGATTTTGCTGTTGTTCCAATCCGCCCGCGAGAGGGTGCGTGAGGCGACGAGCTTCTTGGTCCGGTCCAGCCAGCGAGCCATGGCAACGAAGCCCGGATCGGCCTTGTTTTCACCGTGGGGACCCGCTTCGTTCATTTGCTCGAGTGCTCCCGGCCAGAAAGCGGCGAAGTTTTCGTAGGTTCGGCGCCCGAAAAGCATGGCGTCGGTCGCCGGCATGCTCGCCACCGCACGACGGTGGACCTCCGGATCACTGACGACCCAATCCAAGCCCCCGTTCGAGTCCGAAAAGAATCCGTCCGCCGAAACCTGGTTGAACATCACGACTCGTCGCTGCGTCATGTCTTGTCTCCTTGTTTCCAACGACGCGCGCAGCGCCCGCCGCCGGACAGGGGCGACAGGAAAATCGTCTACGCGGGCGCGGGCAGCACGGGTCGGATTTCCACCGCACCGCCGCCGCGCACGATCGGGCAGCCCTGGGCGATCGAGACCGCTTCGTCCAGGTCCCGGGCGCTGATGACGATGAAGCCGATCACCATGTCCTTCGCTTCCGCGAGCGGACTGTCGGTCACCTCTTGCTGCTTGCCCCGCACCCACTTCCCGGCGCGCTCCAGAGGTAGGCCAGGGCTCTTGAGCTGCCCGGCAGTCTCTAGCTCCGCGATCCAGGCTAGCCAGGCTTGCAGGCTCTTTTGGGCGCGCTCGGGGGTGCCCATCGCCTCCTGGAAGTCCGGTTCGCTACTCCTCAGCAGAAATACGAAATCACTCATGATCCTCACCGACGTCCCACGTCCGTCGCTCCGGACATTTTTCTTCAGCGGTCGTTCAACTCGCGCACGTCCACCTCGTTGTCTCCGAGGATGGCGGCGTAGCGGTCCGCCCACGCGAGCGCCTCGGCTTTGCTCGGCAGCTGCAGGATCGAGAATCCGGCGATGAGCTCCTTGGACTCGGCAAAGGGACCATCGACCCACCAGCGCTTCCCGTTCGAGGCGGAGGCGAGCCGCGAGCCCTTTTCAGCCGGCGCCAGGCTTTCGGCCGCGAGTACCGCGCCGTCATCGCCGAGACGCGCGGAGAGCGCTCGAGCGGCCGCGGCGTGCCGAGCGCCGCCATGGCCCGCCTCGTCCGCCGGAGTCGACTTGCACAGCAGCAGAAAGCGCTCAGGTGCGGCGCCCGGCTTGGTCATGAGCCCCAAGTCCCAGGGTTCGACGACCGGCCCGACCTCGACCTCGGCTCCTCCGAGGGAGCTGGAGACCGTCTTGGCGTGCTCCACCGCCGCATCCAGCGAGCGCGCGCTGATCATGACGAGCCCAGAAACGAGCTCGTTGCGCCCCTCGTACGGACCCGACACCGCGCTTAGCCCGGCCCCTCCGCGGTCAACCTCCAGCCGGACTCGGCGGGAGCTGCGATGGAGGCCCGCGCCGTTCAGGAACACCCCGTCTTTCAGGCTGCCCTGAACGAGCGCCCCCATGTCGTCGATGATTTTGCGGTCCGGCGGCCCACCCGCCTCCATCTTGGCGTCGACCTTGTGCATCACGATGAAGCGCATGAATCCTCCTACCGCGGAAGGTGGGCGAGGTGGAAGCACCAGGCCCGTCGCGTGCGACGGCCAAGTCCGAGAATCCGGATTCGAGTCCTGGAAACCGGACGTCGTTCGCGCCTCAGGTGGGCGCGTTCGGCGTTTTCTTGGTTGGCACGCCGCGCGCAGGGTGAGGTGCAAAGTCACCGCCCTCGAGCTAGGGGCGGGACGAGTCTCCGACCGGCGCCGTGCGATCCATCCCTCGCAGGGCGCCGAGTCCCTAAACTCCGACCGGAGCCGCACGCCATCCCTCGTGCGGCTCCGAGTCCCTAACCCCGGTACTCGCGTCTTCAGCGGTGGAGCCAGAGCCGCAGCGTAGCCAGCAGCTGGTCCGTGTTGACCGGCTTGGCCAGGTAGTCGGAAGCTCCCGCGTCCAAGCACTTCTCCCGGTCACCCTTCATGGCTTTCGCGGTGAGGGCGACAATGGGCAACCGCCGGAATTCCGCGCGCTGGCGAATGAGCCCCATCGTTTGGTACCCGTCCATCTCTGGCATCATGATGTCCATGAGCACGATGGCGATGTCCGGTGTGGTCTCCAAAGTGGCGATCGCTTCGCGCCCGGTCTGCGCGGTTATGACCTTCATGCCGTGCCTCTCCAGCACGCTCCCCAGCGCGAAGATGTTGCGCACGTCGTCGTCCACGACGAGCACCTGCTGACCTTTCAAATCTTCGTCGGAGCGATGCAGGCGCTCCAGCATGGCTTGCTTGTGCGGAGGGAGGTCCGAGATGACGCGATGCAGAAACAGCGAAGTCTCGTCCAGGAGCCGCTCCGGTGATTCCACGCCCTTGATCACCACCCGGCGCGCCAGGTCCGTGAGCTGCTTCTCCTGATCCGGGGAGAGGTCCTTTCCCGTGAAAACGACCACCGGCAAATCCGGCAGCTCGAGCTCCCCCTGAACACGCGACAGCACGTCCAGCCCTGAAATGTCGGGCAGCCGCAGATCCAGCACCATGCAGTCGATGCTCTCCTTCCGCAAGATCTCCAAGGCCTCCGCGCCGTTACTGGCGGTGACGACGTCGATGTCGTCATGGCCGAGCAGCTCTTTGATGCTGAGCAGCTCCGCGTGGTTGTCTTCCACGATGAGCAGGCGCTTGCGACGTGGCGCGGCGTAGTCCTGAATGCGCTGGAATGCTTCCTCCAGGCCCTCCGTCGTGGCCGGCTTCGTGATGAAGGAGAAGGCGCCGCGCGACAAACCGTGCTGGCGGTTGTCATCCAACGTCACGATTTGAACGGGAATGTGCCGAAGCTCCGGATCCTGCTTCAGGTGGCTGAGCACGCTCCAGCCCAGCATGTCGGGCAAAAACACGTCGAGCGATACCGCGGTGGGCCGGAACTCGCGCGCGAGGTCCAGCGCTTCGGTGCCGCGGCCTGCGACCAGCACCTTGAAGCCGCGGTCCCTCGCCAAATCAGCCAGCACGCGCGCGTAGTGCGGGTCGTCCTCCACGATGAGGAGGCTGGAGTCCCCCGGGTGTAGCGCCGCGCGATCATCGGGGACGCGCTCCGGGGTCGCGTCGGCGACGCGCAACACCGCGGTGCTGCGTGGCGCCGGTTCGCTGTGCGGCTTGGGCTCGCGGACGACCGCTGACGGCCCCTGATACCGAATCGGTAGGTACAGGGTGAACGTGCTGCCCGAGCCGGGGGTGCTGCGGAGCTGGATTTCGCCTCCCAGGAGCGTGGACAGCTCGCGACTGATGGCGAGGCCGAGGCCCGTGCCGCCGTATTTGCGGCTGGTGCCCGCGTCCGCCTGCTGAAACGCCTCGAAAATGATGCGCTGCTTCTCCGGCGCAATCCCGATGCCGCTGTCCGACACCTCGAACGCGACCACGGTGCCCGCTTGGGAGAGCACCGGGTGCTCCGGCGACCAACCTGCAGCGACCGCGGAGACATTGAGCCGTACGCCGCCGTGCTCCGTGAATTTAAACGCGTTCGACAGCAGGTTCTTGAGCACCTGCTGCAAGCGCTTGGGATCGGTCACGAGGCTGCGCCCGAGCCGGCTGTCCAGCTGCACGTCGAAGCTGAGCCCGCGAGATTCGGCGTCGTGCCGGAAGGGGCGAGAAATCCCTTCGAGCATCGTGTTGAAGAACACCTCCGCCGGCTCCACCGCCACCGTGCCCGATTCGATCTTGGAAAGATCCAGGATGTCGCTGATCAGGTTCAGGAGGTCCGTACCGGCGCTGTGAATGGTGCGCGCGAACTCGACCTGCTTCGGGGAAAGGTTGGACTCTGGATTTTCGCTGAGCTGCTGACCCAGGATGAGGATGCTGTTGAGAGGCGTGCGCAGCTCGTGCGACATGTTCGCCAAGAACTCGGACTTGTACTTGGAGGTGAGCGCCAGCTCCTCGGCCTTTTCCTCCAGTGCGCGGCGGGCCTGCTCTATTTGCTGGTTCTTACGCTCGACTTCTTCGTTCTGCTCCGCGAGCTCTCGGGCTTTCTGTCCCAGCTCCTCGTTGGTTTGCTGCAGCTCTTTCTGCTGCGTTTGGAGCTCGGTTGCGAGCTTCTGGGATTGGGCCAGTAGCCCTTCGGTCTGCATCGTGGCCTCGATGCTGTTGAGCACGATGCCGATGCTGCTCGTCAGCTGGTCGAGAAACGCGAGCTGAGAGGTGGTGAAGCTGCTCAGCGAAGCGAGCTCGATGACGGCCTTGACCTGCTCCTCGAACAAAACCGGCAGCACGATCACGCTCTTGGGCAGCGCGCTGAACAACCCCGAGCCGACCCGAATCGTGCTCGGCGGAAGCTCCGTGATCAGCATGCGTCGCCGCTCCACCGCGCATTGCCCGACCAGGCCGTCGCCAAAGCGCAGCAGGGCAGGGTGGCCGCCCTTGCCGTCATCCGCGTAGCTCGCCAGGAGGCGCAGCCCCGAAATCGATCCTTGATCGTCGAAACGCTGGTAAATCACGCCCTGCTGCGCGCCGACCAGCGGCGCCAGCTCCGAAAGCAGCATCTGCCCGACGCGGATGAGGTCCCGCTGGCCCTGGAGCATGCTGGTGAAGCGGGCCAAATTCGTCTTCAGCCAATCCTGCTCGGTGTTCCGCTCCGTCGTCAGGCGAAGGTTGTCAATCATCGTGTTGATGTTGTCCTTCAGCTCCGCGACCTCGCCCCGCGCCTCGACCTGCACCGAGCGGGTGAGGTCGCCCTTCGTGACTGCGGTCGCCACCTCCGCGATCGCGCGGACCTGACCGGTCAAGTTGGCGGCGAGCATGTTGACGTTGCCGGTGAGGTCCTTCCAAGTGCCGGCGGCGCCGGGCACGTTGGCCTGACCGCCCAAGCGCCCTTCGACCCCAACCTCGCGTGCCACCGTCGTGACCTGCTCCGCGAAGGTTGCGAGCGTGCTCGTCATGTTGTTGATGGTGTCGGCGAGGGCCGCGACCTCACCTTTGCTCTTGATCGTGAAGTTCTGCTTGAGGTCACCGCTGGCGACTGCCGTCACCACCTTGGCAATGCCGCGCACTTGCTCGGTGAGGTTGGCCGCCATCACGTTCACCGTGTCGGTCAGGTCCTTCCAGGTGCCACCGACGCCGGGCACCTGCGCTTGCCCGCCCAGCTTGCCGTCGGTCCCGACCTCGCGCGCGACCCGCGTTACTTCACTCGCGAACGCGTTGAGCTGGTCGACCATCGTATTGACGGTGTTTTTGAGCTCCAAGATCTCGCCCTTAGCGTCGACGGAAATCTTGCGAGAAAGGTCGCCAGAAGCGACCGCGGTCGTCACCTCTGCAATGTTGCGGACTTGTGTCGTGAGGTTGCCGGCGAGGAGGTTCACGTTGTCGGTGAGGTCCTTCCACGTGCCGGCGGCGCCAGGCACGTTGGCCTGGCCGCCCAAGCGGCCTTCGGTGCCGACCTCCCGTGCGACGCGCGTCACCTCGCCGGCGAAGGAGCGGAGCTGCTCCACCATCGTGTTGAGCGTCTCCTTCAACACGAGGAGCTCGCCTCTCACGTCCACCGTGATCTTCTTGGAGAGATCGCCACTGGCGATCGAAGTCGCTACCTCCGCGATGTTGCGCACCTGATTGGTCAGGTTCGTCGCCATCGAGTTGACGTTGTCGGTGAGGTCCTTCCAGGTGCCGGCGACGCCGGGGACCTCGGCTTGGCCGCCGAGCTTTCCTTCCGTCCCGACCTCCCGCGCGACGCGAGTGACCTCGCTCGCAAAGGCGTTCAGCTGGTCCACCATCGTATTGATGGTGTTCTTGAGCTCGAGGATCTCCCCCTTCACGTCCACCGTGATTTTGCGGGAAAGGTCGCCCTTCGCGACGGCGGTGGTCACCTCCGCGATGTTGCGCACCTGGGCGGTCAGGTTACCGGCCATGAAATTCACGCTGTCGGTCAGGGACTTCCACGTCCCGGCGACGCCGGGCACCTGAGCTTGCCCGCCGAGCTTGCCCTCCGTGCCGACTTCGCGCGCGACCCGCGTCACTTCGCCGGCGAAGGCGTTCAGCTGATCGACCATCGTGTTGATGGTCTCCTTGAGCTGCAAGATCTCGCCTCTCACGTCCACCGTGATCTTGCGTGACAGGTCGCCGCCTGCGATCGCGGTCGCCACCTCCGCGATGTTGCGTACCTGACCGGTGAGGTTGCCGGCCATGGAGTTGACGTTGTCGGTGAGGTCCTTCCAGGTTCCGGCGACGCCGGGTACCTCCGCTTGCCCGCCGAGCTTGCCCTCGGTTCCGACCTCGCGCGCGACGCGCGTGACCTCCGCCGCGAACGCGTTCAGCTGGTCCACCATCGTGTTGAGCGTGACCTTCAGCTGCAAGATCTCGCCCTGCACATCTACCGTGATTTTGCGGGAAAGGTCGCCCTGAGCGACCGCGGTCGCCACCTCCGCGATGTTGCGCACCTGGCCAGTGAGGTTGCTGGCCATGGAGTTCACGTTGTCGGTGAGGTCTTTCCACGTGCCCGCGACGCCGCGGACCACCGCTTGCCCGCCGAGCTTGCCTTCGGTGCCGACCTCACGGGCGACGCGCGTCACTTCACCCGCGAACGCGTTCAGCTGGTCGACCATGGTGTTGATGGTCTGCTTGAGCTGTAGAATCTCCCCGCTCACGTCGACCGTGATCTTCTTGGACAGGTCTCCGTTGGCGATCGCGGTCGATACCTCCGCGATGTTACGCACCTGCGCGGTGAGGTTGTTCGCCATCGAGTTCACGGAGTCCGTCAGGTCCTTCCAGGTTCCGGCCACGCCGGGCACCTGCGCTTGCCCGCCGAGGCGACCCTCGGTGCCGACCTCACGGGCGACGCGGGTCACCTCTCCCGCGAAGGCGTTCAGCTGGTCGACCATCGTGTTGATGGTCTCCTTCAGCTGCAGGATCTCGCCGCTCACGTTTACCGTGATCTTTCGGCTCAAATCCCCGCCTGCGATGGCGGTTGCGACCTCCGCGATGTTGCGGACCTGGCCGGTGAGGTTACTGGCCATGAAGTTCACGTTGTCGGTGAGGTCCTTCCAGGTGCCGGCGACCCCCGGTACCTGCGCCTGGCCGCCGAGCTTGCCGTCGGTGCCGACCTCGCGCGCGACGCGCGTCACCTCGCTCGCGAAGGAGTTGAGCTGATCGACCATCGTGTTGATGGTGTCCTTCAGCTCGAGGATTTCCCCTCGCACGTCGACGGTGATTTTGCGCGATAGGTCGCCGCGCGCCACCGCCGTCGTCACCTGGGCGATGTTGCGCACCTGATCGGTCAGGTTGCCGCACATCGCGTTCACGGAGTCCGTGAGGTCCTTCCAGGTGCCGGCGACGCCGGGAACGATGGCTTGGCCGCCGAGCTTGCCGTCGGTGCCGACCTCGCGCGCGACGCGCGTCACCTCGCTCGCGAAGCCGCGCAGTTGGTCGACCATCGTGTTGATCGCCTCCTTCAGTTGAAGGATTTCGCCCCGCACGTCTACCGTGATTTTCTTCGACAAATCCCCGCTCGCAACCGCGATCGTGACCTCGGAGATGTTGCGGACCTGGCCGGTCAAGTTGCTGGCCATGGAGTTCACGGACTCGGTCAAGTCCTTCCACACGCCGCTCACGTCCGGCACCTCGGCTTGGCCGCCGAGCTTGCCGTCCGTGCCGACCTCGCGGGCTACGCGCGTGACCTCGGAGGTGAACACGCCGAGCTGCTTGATCATCGAGTTGACGATGGTCGCCGATCGCAAAAATTCGCCTTGCAGCGGGCGGCCCTCCACATCCAGGCGCATGGTCTGGGCGAGGTCACCCTGCGCGACCGCGGCGAGCGCGCGGGTCACCTCGGTGGTCGGCCACAGCAAGTCTTCGATGAGAGTATTGACGGAGCTCTCCATCTCCGCCCAGGCCCCCGCGTGGCTCGTGAAGCGGACGCGCTGTCGCGTCTTGCCTTCTCGCCCGACGACCTGGCCCACGCGCTCCAGTTGGCCGGCCATCGCCTGGTTGGCGCTGACCACTTCGTTGAACGTGTCGGCGATCTTCCCCCAAAGGCCGGTCCAATGGCCGGGCACGCGCACGCTGAAATCACCTTCACGCACGGAGACGAGCACGCGCAGCAGCTCGCGCAGCTCCTGGTCGGTCGAGGCCGGACCGGGGGGCGGCAGGTCGTTGCCGCTACCGTTACCATTACCATTGCCGATGATGGGGCTCGTTGCCATCGCTCACTCCTCACCTAAAGTTGGGGGCCGCCGCAGGCTCTGGCTGCGCCGCCGACTCAGATCCACGAACACGGCCACCTTTTTGCGCACGATCTCCGCGTCTAGCGGCTTGACCAAGTAGTCCGCACCGCCCGCCGAGTAGGCGCGGTGAATCTCCTGCGGGTCGTCGCCGAAGGCGGTGATGAAGATGATGGGAATGTCGCGGCTACGCTCGAGCTCTTTCATGTGAATCGCGACCTCCAAGCCGTCCATGCCCGGCATCGCCACGTCGATGAGCGCGACGGCGAAGGTTTCGCGGAGAGCCAGGCTGAGCGCCTCCTCACCCGAGCTCGCGGTGACGAGCCGATAGTCCGGCTGCTCCAAGATCGCTCGCAGGGCCAGCAGGTTTTCGGGGCGATCATCCACCATCAAGATATTGGCGACTTGGGTGCCGCCGCTCTGAGGAACGCGCTCGCGCTTCGGCAGCGTGAACTTGATCGTCGTGCCCTGTCCCACGACGCTCTCGGCCCAGATCCGCCCGCCGTGGGCCTCCACGATCGCGCGACAGATCGTCAGACCCAGACCCGCCCCGCGTCGGTCGCCCTTGGAGCCTTGCCAGAAGCGGTCGAACAGGTGCGGCAGCTGCTCCTCGGGAATCCCCGGACCGGTATCGCGTACCCACAGCAAGATGCTGCCGTCCTGCTCGCTGGCCCCGACCGTCACCGTACCGCCGGGGAGCGTGAACTTGATGGCGTTGCCGACGAGGTTCTCCAGCACCTCGAGGATGCGCTCTTCGTCGGCGTCGATGCCGGGCAACTCCGGGGAGAGGTCGCTGGCGAGGATTACGGAGGAGGTGGCGGCCAGACCCTGCTGCGACTCCGTGGCGGCAAGGATGGTATTGGCGGTGTCCAGCTGCCGCTTGTCGATCGAGAACTGCCCGCTCTCGATGGCGCTGATGTCGAGCAGGTCTCGGATCAGGTGCTCCGCGCGCTGAGTCGCGCGCATGATTCGCTCGACCGGCCGCCGCGAGAGCAGATCGGGGAGCCGCTGATGCAGGCTGCTGGAAGCGGCTGCGATCACGTTCAGGGGATTGCGCAGGTCGTGGGCGACGATGCCGAGCACCTCGTCGCGCGCACGCAGGGAGCGCATGAGCTCGTCGTGGCTCGTGCGCTCCGCGATCGCGGAGGCAGCATGCCGCGCGAGCTGCGGCAAACGGGACCGCTCGACCGCGCTGGGGCCCGGAACCGGCACCTGCAGGCAGATCACCCCCAGCGGCAGCTCAGGGCCAGGGATGAGGACGCAGATGCCGTCGCCGCGGAGCCCAGCGCACAGCTCGTGACTGCGGGGGAGCTCCATGGGCCCGGAATCCAAGGTGCTAGGCGCGGCCGCGCGCGCCCCCGAGCGCCAGTCCGCAGCGACACCAGAGGCCGTGGTTGCGCAGAACAGTGCTCCGTCGCGCATCCATAGCACCGCGGCCGGGGCGCCAATCAGATCCTGGAACGCCACCACGACTCGGGGTAGCAGCTGGGCACAGTCGCCGCTGGCTGCGGTCGCGCTCAGCAGCTCTTCGAGTGAGCGCGAGTAGCGGAGCTCCAAGGCGAGCACTCGCTCCAGATCACCCTGCTCGAGGCGCGGCAGCAGCTGCTTCGAAGCTGCGGTCATCGCGCCCTCTTCAGCCGGGTGCTCGACTTGGCGTGCTCACGCGTCCTCGCGAGCGTCTCCACGTCCGCGCGCCGGAACAAGCGCACGCCACTGATGGTGCTCGTGAACGGCAGGCTGCCGCCGCGTGCGAGCAACCGCACCGTGTCGACCGAGACGCCGAGGATGCGACCCGCGTCAGACGCGGTCATGAGATCATCCGCGCTCGCCACCTTCTTCAGAGTCATTGCTGGGCTCCTGGAGTGCCGAATGTCAGTCGGCATTAGACCGCGGGAACAGGCAGAATCAAGGCCCTCCGCGTTCCCCGCTTGCCGCCGGAAACAGGCCCCGCTGTGGCGAAATGGAGCGGTGTGGCAAGTTGGCGTTGGCGATCGATTACTGCCGCGACGGCGCGGGCGCGAGCTGCCTTTCGACGAGCACTCGAAACAGCCGCTGGCGGCGGTCACCTTCGCTCCAGGTGTACAGCGCAAGGCGGTCCAGGTCGGCCGCGACCGCGCCGAGGTTCAAGCCACGGGCCCACGCGAGGCCCGCTAGGCGCGCGTCCTTCGTGGCGCGTCTTTCAGGTCTCGCGATCGTGACGTGAGCTTTGGCTGGCCGAGCGTCGCGGCGGCCGATCGCGGCGTCGCTCACGACGTCGCGGAGGCGCGCGATGCACGCCTCCGTCTCGAGCCGCCCTTGGCCGAGCAGCGCGGAGAGCGCCGAGTACTCCCTCTTGGGCCCCATTGGCACCACCTCCGCCAAAGACACTGCGATCGGAGCTTGGGGGCGCAGCGCGAGCTCGGCATCGAGCGCCGCGAGCCCCCGCCGCGCTGCCTCCTCGTCGCAGGCTCCGAGAAAAGACACGGTCAGGTGAACGTCGGCGGCGTGAAACAGACGAAATCGGGGCGGCGGCGCCGGCAGCTCCGCAACGAAGGAGCCGTTGAGCGGGAAGGCGAAGAACCAGTTGGGGCGCATGGGCGAGCGAACGCGGTGAGCTTGACAAGGCTCGCTGCCAGGCACAATAGTTAGGTGAATGCTTAACCAAAGCGCGGCCCTGGACCAGGTGTTTCAGGCGCTGGCCGACCCCACCCGCCGCTGGATGCTGGAGCGGCTCAGTCGGGGCCCGGCGTCCGTCAGTGAGCTCGCGGAGCCGCTGGACATGTCGCTGCCCGCCGTCGTTCAGCACCTGCGAATGCTGGAGACGAGCGGCCTCGTGCAAAGCGAGAAGGTCGGCCGGGTGCGCACTTGCCGCATGGACTCGGGCGCGCTTCGGACTGCGCAGCACTGGATCGAGCAGCGACGAAGCTCCTGGGAGCGCCGTCTGGACCGACTCGGCGACTTCCTCGCCGAAAGCGCGCCGGCGCCGCGGAAAAAGCCACGTAAAAAGCCATGAAATCGAACATCCTGCACGATACATTTCGCATCGAGCGCACGTTCGATGCGCCCGCCGAGCGCGTCTTTCGAGCGTTCGCCGACCTGGAGACCAAGACCAAGTGGTTTGGCGGGCCCGAAACCTGGGTGACGGCCCGGCGTGAGCTGGACTTTCGCGTGGGCGGCAAGGAGGTCCTGAGCGGAGGACCGCCCGGGGGCACCCCCCACACCTACGAGGCGCGCTACTTCGACATCGTCGAAAACCGACGGATCATCTACGCCTACGACATGTACGTGGGAGCGCAAAAGCTGTCCGTCTCGCTGGCGACCGTCGAGCTCACTCCTCACGGCCGCCGCACCCATCTCTCGCTCACCGAGCAAGGCGCGTACCTGGAGGGCACGGAAGATGGCTCCGAGCGGCGCGCCGGCACTGAGCTTCTGATGGACCGGCTCGCGGCGAGCCTCTGACCACCTAGTCTCCGGCTTCACTTTCCGGCACGCTGCAGCGGATGGGCGGCAAGCGCACCCGAACGATTCAATTCGACGACCCGGCGGCCGCGGCGGCGACCACTATGGGCAAATCGGGCCTCGAGCTGCTGCGCGCGCTCATCGAGAGCCAGGTGCCAGCGGCGCCAATTCAGCTCACGCTCGGCATGGAGCTCACGGAAGTGAGCGACGGCTTCGCGAAGCTCGAGCTCGAGCCAGGAGAGCACCTGTACGGTTCGTTCGGCGTCGTACACGGCGGTGTCACCGGCACCCTATTGGACGGCGCGATGGGCGCCGCCGTCCTGACGACCTTGGACGCGAAGACGGGCTGCAGCACGGTCACCCTCTCCGTTCACTTCACTCGAGCGATCACCACCCGCATGCCGCGCGTCGTCGTCGAAGGCTGGGTCGTTCATCGTGGCAGCCGGTTGGTCACCGCGGAAGCGCGGCTCAAGGACGCGCAAGGGCGGCTGATTGCCCACGGGTCGGGCACCTACGCACTGACCGAGCGCGCGCAGAGCTGAGCGCGCTCAAGGGCGCGGCGGTCGCTTGGCGAACTGCAGCTCTTCGCGCGGGATCTCGTCGATCCATCCGGCGCGAGAGCTCGGAAACGCATCCGCGTACGGCACGTAGGGCTTGAGGTCCAAAATGGGCGTGCCATCCAGCAAGTCGATGCCGCGCACGTGCAGGTCCGTGCCCGTGACACCGAGGAGCTCGACCGCCGAGAGCCCGAGGGGATTGGGCCGGTCCGGGGAGCGCGTGGCGAACAAGCTCCGCCGCACGCGCGCGCCTCGCGGCGGCCGGACGAGCGGACCCCAAGTGCCGCTCTCGTGCAGCCAGCTCAGTACCCAGAGGCGCTCCATGCCGGCGAGGTCACGCAGCGCCTCCGGAGGAATCATCGCGGGGTCGAGCACCAAGGTGGCCTCGCATCCAGAATCCACCGCCGATGCTTGTTGAGGCGTGCCGAAGCGTCGACGGTACGGTGACGACACCCAGCCAATGGGCGTGAGCGAGAGTGGGCCTCGCGGCCTCGGTGCTGCTTCGTCACTGCCCGACATGCGCGCTTCATAGCCGAGCCTGCGTTAGGGCGCCACGGCGCGGCCGCGGGGCGCTCGCGTGGCGCGGAAGCGGAGGCGGTAGTTACTCGGGTTCACGCCGAAGGACCTCTCGAAGGCGCGCCGAAACGCGTCCGCGCTGGCGAAGCCGACCGCGCTGCCCACCGCCTCCACGCTCGCGCCCTTGTCCAGCAGGCGCCGCCGCGCGTCGTCCAATCGCAGGCGCTGCACCAGCGCCGCCGGTGACTGACCGAGCTCGCTTTGGCAAGCTCGGCTGAGCTGCCGCTCCGACAGCGCGAAGGCTTTCGCGAGGGCCGAGACGCTGAGGTCTTCAGCGAGGTGCGCCATCACGTAGTCGCCGAGGTCCCTTAGGCGCTCACGCGTCGCCAGCTGAAACCGGAGCGGCTCCGAGAATTGCTGCTGGCCGCCCGCGCGCTTCATGTACACGACCAGCTCGCGGGCGACCGCGAGGGCTCGCGACGGGCCCAAATCCTCTTCGATGAGCGAGAGCGACAGGTCGATACCCGAGGTCACGCCCGCCGCGGTGTAGAAGGGCCCGTCCTTGACGAAGAGCTCGTCCGCGGACATCCGCAGCTTCGGGTACCGGCGCGCCACGTCATCGGCAAAGGCCCAGTGCGTGGTCACACGCCGCCCGTCGAGCAGACCGGTCGCGGCGAGGCCATAGATGCCCGTGCACACCGCCGCGATTCGACGTAGCTTCCGCGCTCTCGCGCGAACGAAGCCCGCCACGAGTCGGTTCGTCCCTGGCTCGCGAAGGCCAGAGCCGCCCGGCAGTATGAGAGTGTCCAGCGCCGGTGCCTCTGCCATCGAGCGATCCGGCGTCAGCCGCAGACCGGTCTCCGAGCGGCAAGGGCGCCGAGAGGCCCCCAGCACGACCAGCTCGTACGCCGGCCGCGGCGCGGCCTCCGGCCCCAGCCGTGCGCTGCCGAACGCGTCAGCGGGGCCGACCAGGTCGAGCGCGGTGATCCCGTCGAAAACCAGAAGACCAATGCGTCGTGGACGCTGCGGCATGGCGCCATATTGGGGGTAAAGCTCGATGGCGCAAAGGACATGGATCCGACGATTTCGGACATTCGGTCCCGGCGAGCGGTCCCGGAAGCTCCGAGCGAAGGGTCAGCCTGCCTGGTTTTGCAGGAACGTCGCGAGGTCCGCCAGCTTTTCGTCCAGGAACACGCGCAGCTCAGTCGGGATGCTCGGATCGGCGAGCGCGACGCGCATGCTGCGCATCCACGCATCTCGCATGGATGGTGTGACGGGGACGTGGCCGTGCCGCATCCTCAGCCGGGGGTGACCGTGCAGGCGCATGTAATCTTGTGGGCCACCGAGCCAGCCAATTAGAAACAACGCGAAACGGTCGCGCGACGCGCGGCTCACCTTGCCGCCCTCGAGCGGGTGCAGGGCGGCAAGCTCCGGTTCCAGGGCGTCCATCGCGTCGTAAAAGCGCTCCGCCAGGGCCCGTACCGGACCCTCTCCGCCAATCCGATCGAAGGGGGTAGAAGCGGGAGAACCGCTCGCTGCTTCACTCATGACGAGGCAGGTTTTAGCACGAAGAGCGCGTGTTACACTGCGCCGCTCAATGTCGGGGCCTTGCGATGATCTCTTGCCGAGCGGCAGCGCCGCGGCGCTGCGCGCGCTCTTCGAGCAAGAGGTAGTCGGGGTCGGCCAAGCCGACGACCAAGGGCGTATCGTGGTCGCCAACGCCCGGCTCGCGGCCATGCTCGGCTACGAGTCCTCCGAGCTCGTTGGCTTGACCGTCGACGACATCACCCATCCGAGGAGCCGGGAGGAGAGCGCGCGCAAGCTGAGCTACCTTCGAAGTGGCGGTCAAAGCTACGTCCTCGAGAAGGAGTACGTCCGCAAGGACGGCGCCGCGCTCTGGGGTGTGACGAACGTGACCGCGGTGCGCAACGCACCGGGCGAGCCCGGCGCCTTCCTGGCGTTCGTCGTGGACGTGACGGAGCGCAAACGCACGGAGCGAGCGGCCGCGTTCTTGGCGGAGCTGACCGCTCGGCTCGGCATCGTGCGTCAAGAGCGAGACATCCTGCGAGCCGCGCTGCAGGCACTCGCGGTGTTCTCCAGCGCGGCGCGCGTCTTCTTCGCGGAGTGTCACGAGGGGGAGGGAACGGTCCTGGTCAGTGGCTCGGGGTGGGGGGAGCCGAACCAGGTCACTTTCAGCGGCTACCGCTTGCAGCGGCTGGGCGGGGCCGCCTGGTGGCGTCACTTCGCGCAGGGCAGCGTCGCGGTCGCGGAGCATGCGGATGCGCCGCTGCCCGAACCGCTGGCGGGGCCGGGCGCGGCCTCGTATGCGACCCAGGCGCTCGAGCGCAACGGCGGCTGGCGCGTGACCATCACCGTGGTCACCGACGCCCCTCGGCACTTTCGTCGGGACGAGCTTTCGCTGTTGGAGGATTTCTTGTCGCGCGTCTGGCCGCTCGTGGAGCGCGCGCGCACGGAGTCGGCCCTGGAGTCCGAGCTCAGGGCGGTGGAGGCCTTGCTGGTCGAGCGCCACCGGGAAGGGGCCAAGCGCCGCGAGGCAGACGACCTTGCGTCACGCGTCAGCGCCGAAGCGGATCGTCGGCACCGCTTGTTCGAGACGATCCTTTCCGGCACACCGGACCTCATTTGCGTTTTCGATCTGCAGCGCCGGTTCGTCTACGCCAACGACGCGCTCCTCGAGGCTTGGGGATGCGAGCTGCGCGACGTGCTCGGCAAAACCTGCTTGGAAATTGGCTACCCGGACTGGCAAGCGGCGATGCACGACGCCGAGCTCGACGAAGTCGCGAAGACCAAGCAGAGCATCCGCGGCGAGGTGCCGTTCAAAGGCCCCCAGGGCGAGCGCATCCATGACTACATCTTCGTGCCCGTGCTGGGCAAAGACGGCGAGGTCGAAGCCATCGCCGGCACGACGCGGGACGTGACCGTGCTCAAGCAAGCGGAGCACCTCATGGCGGGGCAGGCGCATGCGCTGGAGCTGATGGTGAAGGGCGCTCCGTTGCCGGAGGTGCTGGAGGCCCTGTGCGACGTCGTGGATCGCCAAGCCACCTCGCGTTTGCGGAGCGCCATCTTGCTGATGCAAGACGACGGCGTGCAGCTGCGCCCCGCCGCCGGCAGGCACATGCCCGCGGCGTGGACCCAGGCCATCGACCCTTGGCCGGTCGGTCCGCAAACCGGAGGTTGCGGTAGCGCGGCTTACGCGCGCCAGCCCGTGCTTGCCGCCGACATCAGTCAGGACCCGTCGTGGGCCTCTCGGCGAGAGCTCGCCTTGAAGCACGGCCTGCGCGCGGCCTGGTCCAGCCCCATCTTTTCTTCGGGCGGCTCCGTGCTCGGAACGCTGGCGCTCTACTACCCAGGGCCGCACGCGCCCGGGGTGGAGGAGCAGCGCCTGGTGGATGTCATCACGCGCACCGCCGGCATCGCGATCGAGCGCAAGCGCAGCGAAGAAGGCCTCCGAACCCACAGCGACCGCCTGCGCTTGTTGTGGGAGACCGCGGCCGTGCTGCTCACCACGGAGGACGGCGAGTCGCTCGCCCGCGCGCTCTTCGCTCGCATCGGTCCGCACTTGGGAGTGGACTTGGTGCTCAGCTACGCAAGCGATGGGGATGGCTTGCTCCGGCTCACCTACACTGAGGGGACCTCTGCTGAGCAAGCGGAGCTCTTGGCTCGCATCTCGTTCGAGCACGCCCTCATGGGTAGCGCGGTGGAGACGCAGGAGCCGTACTCGGTTTCGGCTTTGGCGGGCTCTGAGCAGTCCTCGCACGAGCCCCTGAAGGCGCTGCAGCTGCGCGCCTACGCTTGCTTTCCGCTCTTTGCGGATGGGCGGCTGCTGGGCGCGCTCGCCATCGGCAGCCGCCGCCGCGACGAGTTCGAGGTAGACGAGCTGGAGTGCATGCGCACGGTCAGTCGGTACACGACGGTGGCGTACGAACGCCTTCGGCTGGTGCGTGAGCTGCGCGACGCGGACCGGAAGAAGGACGATTTTATCGCCCTTTTGGCCCATGAGCTGCGTAACCCGCTCGCGCCGCTACGCAATGGTCTGCATGTCATGCGGCTGGCTTCGCCCGACTCTCCCGCGGTAGCCAAGGCGCGTGCGATCATGGAACGACAACTGTCGCACATGGTTCGCCTCATCGACGACTTGCTGGACGTCTCGCGGATCAGCTTGAACAAGCTGCAGCTCCGCCGCGCGCGCGTACCCTTGGCGGACGTGGTCGCGAGCGCGGTGGAGACAGCACGGCCAGGCATCGACAGCGCGGAGCACCACCTGGAGGTCGTTCTCCCCGCCGAGCCGATCTTGCTGGACGCGGATCTGACCCGGCTTTCGCAAGTGCTCGCGAACCTCCTCACGAACGCCGCGAAGTACACGCCGAGGCGCGGGCAGATCACTCTGCGGGCGGAGCGGCGCGGCGAAGAGGCGGTGGTCTGCGTGGAAGACAACGGAATTGGGCTGCACGCGGACTCGCTGCAGCGAGTCTTCGATCTGTTCTCGCAGGTAGATCACGGCTTCGAGCGCAGCACCGGTGGCCTCGGGATCGGGCTCGCTCTCGTACGCGGCCTGACGGAGATGCACGGGGGCAGCGTGCGCGCGGAGAGCGACGGCCCCGGGCTGGGCAGTCGCTTCGTGGTGCGCTTGCCCGCGGTCGCGGGGGCGGCCGAGGAGCTGGCGCAAATCACCGCCGCGTCCGTCTTGGACGCACCGAAGCGCCGAATTTTGGTCGCTGACGACAACCGTGACGCCGTCGAGCTACTCGCGACCATGCTTCGATTGTCCGGCAATGACGTGCACACCGCGAGCGACGGCGAAGAGGCAGTCACGCTCGCGGAGCAGCTGCGGCCTGACGTCGTGCTCATGGACGTAGGCATGCCACGCCTCAACGGCCTGGACGCGACGCGGCGAATCCGCGAGCAAGACTGGGGCAAGCGGCTGGTCGTCATCGCGCTCACCGGTTGGGGGCAGGAGGCGGACCGGCGGCTGTCGCGCGAGGCCGGCTGCGACGACCACCTCGTCAAACCGGTGGATTTCGCGGAGCTGAGTCGGGTGGTCAGCGAGCTCTGTGGGCGCTCCCAGGAGCCCGCGCCTACAGCTGGAGGGACATCGTGAGCTCGGTGCGCGGCTCCCGGTCGCGAAAGGCGTCCACCTCCCGCGAGAAAGCGCGGAAACCGGCCGACTCGTAGAGCCTGACCGCACGCACATTGTGCTCCGCGACGGTGAGGTTCACTTTAGAGATGCCCGGGAGCTGTCGGGCGCGCTCGAGCGCTGCCGTCAGCAGGGCGCGGCCGACGCCTTTGCCGGCGCTCGCTTCCGGCACGTACATGCGCAAAACCCACGCGATGTGCCGGCGCTTCTCGCGCCCCAGCTCGCGCTCGAGCGTGACGACTCCGAGCCAGGCGCCGAGGTCGTCACGCCCGGCGAGGGTAACGCCGTCCGCGCTGCTCATCCTTTCGAACGGGGCGGCGCGCACGTCCGCCGGCGAAATACGGAGGGTGTCCGGGTGCCGAGCCGCACCAGCCGCGAAAAATTCGTTGTACGCCCGCGCGTCTTCCGGGGAAAGCTCGTAGATGTTCACGTCGCTCACCTGGCTCATGGCTCGCTCTAATCCAGCGGCCAGGGGACGGCCGCTTCTGCGTTCAGCTCGCTCGGCGGCTCTTGCCGGGGCGGGCTCGGCGCGCTGAGCTGAGCCGCTCGCCACCACGGTTCCGGAAGGCCGGTACGGGCCGGCTCCACGGCTTCGCCCAGCCTCGGCATGAGCAGCGGCGCGCCGTGCGCGAGCGCCAGGAGCCTATCGGCAGGCTCGTCCCAATCGTGCATCGCCAGGTTGAAGGTCCCCCAGTGCACGGGCAAAAATCGCCGAGCGCCGAGGAGCTGGAAAGCCTTGAGCGCGTTCTCTGGTCCGAGGTGGATGTCGCCCCACGCCGGGTGGAAGGCGCCCACCTCCAGAGCGACCAAGTCGAAGGTGCCGAGCCGCTCGGCGATGCTCGAGTACTCCGTGGTGAGCCCCGTATCCCCGCTGAAAAAGAACGAGTGCCGCTCTCCCTGGACCGCAAACGAGGACCAGGCGGTGGTGTTCTTGAGCCCGGGCGCGCGCCCAGAAAAATGCTGCGAAGGAGCGGCGCTCACCCGCGCCTTGCCGCCGCCGATTGGCGTGGACTCCCACCAATCCAGCTCGGTGATGCGGGCCTCGGCTACCCCCCAAGATTCCAGGTGGGAGCCGACCCCGAGGCTGGTGATGAACGGCACCTCACTCTTGGCGAGCTCCAAGATGGTGGGGTAGTCCAGGTGATCGTAGTGATCGTGCGAGATGATCACCGCGTCCAGGGGTGGCAGTTGATCCAAGCGCACGGGAACGGGATGAAACCGCTTGGGACCCGCAAACCCGACAGGCGAGACGCGCGCACCCCAGACTGGGTCCGTGAGCACGCACACGCCGTCCAGCTCGACCAAAAGGGTGGAGTGGCCGAGCCAAGTGACGCGCAGCCCCGTCTCCGGCGCTCGTCCCCACGTGGGCCGTGGATCCAAGGTCGCGAGGGGGCTACCGGGAACGCGGCGGCCGCCGGCGCACAGGAAATCCCCGATTGAAGGCATGACGCCCGCGCGGAGCCCCGGAAGCTGCGGGTGCACGTTTTGAAAAGCGCCGTCCCGGTAGCGTTGGGAGCCGTGCATGCGCTCCAAGCGAAGGCCGCTGGGTTGCTTGCCGAACGGGGTTTTCATGGACTTTTCCTAGCGCCCCGGGTCCTCGAGCGGAAGCGGGTCGGCAGCGGTGACCGGTTTTTGAACGCGAAAAGCTCCCGCCTGCGCGGCGGCGGCTGACACCTTGGGGTCACGGGCAGGAAACTCCGCGAGTCCGCTACACTCACCTGCGCGCACCTAGAGCGGCGATCGCGCAACGTACTGTCTTCCGCTTTCTTGCTGCAAGGTCACGCCGATCGGGCGACAGTCGTCCGCTGCATGGGTCACGTTCCGTTGCTCGATGAGCTCGCCATCGTGGCGGCGCTGGCCGTGTTCGTCACGGTGGTGCTCTCTCGGCTGAAGCTGCCGACGGTCGCCGGTTTGCTGGCGGCGGGAGCGCTCCTCGGGCCCTTCGGGCTTCGTCTCGTCTCCTCCGTGCACTCCATCGAGGTGCTCGCCGAGGTCGGAGTCGTGCTGCTCCTCTTCTCGATCGGGCTAGAGTTCTCGCTCGCGCGGCTTCGCGACATCATGCGCCAGGTCGCGGTTGGCGGCGCGCTCCAGGTGGGGCTCACGACCCTCGTCGTGACCGGTGTGGCCGTGCTCGCCGGGCAGTCGATGGGGAAGGGACTGTTCTACGGCTTCGCGTTCGCGCTCAGCAGCACCGCTATCGTCCTTCGCGCCCTCGCGGAGCGGCGCGAGCTGGACGCACCCCACGGCAAGTTCATCGTCGGTACGCTCATCTTCCAAGATCTGTGCGTCGTGCCAATGGTGCTCATCGTGCCGTTACTTTCTGCGTCGGGAGCAGAGGCAGGCGCCGCCGCGGCGAGCATCGGGTGGGCCCTCGCAAAAGCGACGGTGGTCGTGATCGGCACGATCTTGGTCGCGCGTTTCGTCGTGCCGAAGATCCTCGGTTGGGTGGACGCCAGCCGCAGCCGGGAGGTGTTCCTGCTTGCCATCTTGACGCTGTGCATCGGCACCGCGTGGCTGACGTCAATGGTCGGCCTATCCCTCGCCTTGGGCGCGTTTCTCGGCGGAATGGTGGTGGCCGACACCGAATACAGCCACCGCGCGATGGGCGACATCCTCCCCCTGAGGGACGCGTTCGTGAGCGTGTTCTTCGTCTCCCTCGGCATGTTGTTCGATGTTCGCGTCGTCGCGACCGAGCCGCTCCTGGTCGGCGGGCTCCTGGCCGGCTTCTTACTGGCCAAGGGGCTGCTCGCCACGTTGGCCGCGATGGCCATGCGTTTCCCGTCGCGCGTCGCCTGGCTCGCCGGCGTCGGTTTGGCCCAATTCGGCGAGTTCGGCTTCGTACTGTCTCGCCTAGCTCAGACCAGCGGTCTCGTCACGGACGCCGAGGTGCGGCCCCTGCTCGCCGCGGGCATCGCCAGCATGTTCGTCACGCCGCTGTTCGTGCGCGCGGCCCCGCACATCACGGCGGGGGAGCGACTGCTCGCGCCGCTCGAGCGCCTCATCGGCGTGCGCAGCATCGACGAGGCGGACGAGAGCCGAAAGCTGGAAAATCACGTCATCATCATCGGCTTCGGCGTGGCGGGGCGGCTCACCGCGCGTACGTTGCAGGCCGCGGGCGCCCCGTTCGTGGTGCTGGAGCTGAACGCCGACAACGTGCGCAAGGGCAAGGAGCTGGGTCTACCGGTGTACTATGGCGACGCGACCAGCGAAGAAGCGCTCGGTCACGCGCATTTGCGTGAAGCGCGGCAGGTCGTGCTGTTGATGAACGATCAACAGGCGGCCCAGCGGGTGGTGGACATGCTGCGTCGAGTCGCGCCGCACGTGCCGGTGTTGATGCGCACGCGGTACCTGGCGGAGCGTGAAGGGCTCATGAAGATGGGCGCGCGAGACGTCGTGGCGGAAGAGGTAGAAGGCGCGGTCGAGGTGATCGCGCGGCTATTGCGCAACATCGAGCTTCCCCGCAACGTCATCGAGTCCAGCATCCAGGGTATCCGCGCGGAGACGCAGACGAGTGAGCGCAAGCAAACTCTGCCTCGCGCCCAGCTCGGGGACGTGAAGGCGCTGTCCGAGCTGAAGATCGAGTCGGTGCTCGTGCGCGAACAGAGTCAGGCCGCGGGCGCCTCCCCGGTGTCGATGCAGCTCCGGAGCACCACCGGCGTTCTGGTGGTGGGGGTGAGGCGCGGCGAGCAGCTGCTACAAAACCCTGATCCCCAAGCGTCCTTCGAGGCCGGGGACATCGTGTACTTCGTAGGTACCAGCTCGGAGATCCGCGCGGCTTTGCCGCTGTTCGACGGCGCTTGAGAGTCGGTCATCTGGCGGGAGGGTCGCGCCACGCAATTGTCCCTAGCGTTCGTTCCCGTCCGCTCGCCTCCCACCAGATGACGACCGAGCCTTTCGATAGCGTGTGGAGCCATGCTTTGGATCAGAGGGTTAGGAGCGCTATCGAACTGCCGAGCCCGATGAGCGGTTGCTCACCAGCGACTTCTTTCCTCTACCTCGAGCTAATGAATATGAAAATCAATTTCAATTAGCTGGAGCGTAAGCTGCCGGAGTTGCAAGACTTTTTTGGCCAACATTTTCGCAGCGGCTCCGTGCCCCTCACGCCAGGTAGGCGGTGCGAGCTTCCGCTGCGGCGCCGGCTTGCATAGAGTGCCTACGACCATGACGCCCACGTTGATCGTCCCCGGCATCGGGAGCTCAGGGCCTGCGCATTGGCAAACGCTCTGGGAGGCGAGCGACACCGCCTTCCGACGCGTGGAAATGCCGAGCTGGGAGCGGCCGGAGCTCGAAGGTTGGCTGGCTTCGCTCCAGGCGGCGGTCGACGCCGCCAGTGGGGAGCCAATCATCGTCGCGCACAGTTTGGGCTGTCTCGCGGTCGCGCACTACGCTAGTCGTGGCGGCCGAGCACGAGCCGCGCTGCTCGTCGCCCCGCCCGATCCGGACAGCGCCATCTTTCCCACCGAGGCTCGGAGCTTCGCGCCCGTTCCGCTCGTGCGCCTACCGTTTCGAACCCGGCTCGTGGCGAGCCGGAACGACCCGTACTCGACGCTCGGCTTCGCGCGGAGCTGCGCCCGCAGCTGGGGCAGCGACTTCGTGGACGTCGGGCCGGTCGGGCACATCAACGCCGGTAGCGGCCTCGGCGCATGGCCCGAGGGGCGCGCGTTACTTGACGACCTGCTCGAGTGACTTCCCGAAACCGTAGCGGGCGAGCAACCTTTGGCCCTCTGGAGAGGTAACCAGAGCCGCGAACCGCTGGCCGCCGGCAGGGTTCTGGCCGCGACGGCACACGACCAGCGTCTGCTCGATGGGGCTGTGGAGCTGGGGCGAAACGTCGAGGACGACGCCGCTATCGTCGTGGACGATCAACGAGCGCGCGACGAGGGCCACGTCCGCGTTGCCAGTCTGCGCGAACTGCAAGGCTTGCCGCACGCTGTCGGCTTGCACGATCTTGGGCGCCAGCTCGGTCCACAGACCCGCGCGAGTGAGGGCCTCTTTTGCGGCCATGCCGTAGGGCGCGTGCTCCGGGCTCGCGATCGCGATGTGCTTCACCTGAGCCGAGCGCAGATCGGCGAGCGACCGCAGCGCGAGCCCGCCCTTTTTGGTCCACGCCACGACGTGCCCACGCGCGTAGCCGGCTTTGGTCGCGGCGTCGCACGCGCCCGACTTCACGGCGCTGTCCACGAAGGTAGCGCTGGCCGCCGCAAACAAGTCGAATGGAGCGCCTTGCCCGAGCTGCTTGGCGAGCGCGCCGGATGCGCCGAACGAGAAGGTGACGTGCTCACCGGTGCGCGCCTCGTAAAGCTTACCCATCTCCTCGAAGACGAGGCTCAAGTCGGAGGCGGCGGCGATTTGAACGCCGCTCGTGGTGGGATTCGGCGCGCTCTTGCAGCCGCTCAGGAGCGCCGCGCCGAGCAACAGGCTGCCGAAAAGGGGCGAGTCACCGTCCGGAGGGCACATACGTACTCGTCTAGTTCGCGCGACGGCCCGTGACCAGGAGCATCGGCTGGAGGCGGAAATGTCCGCCTCTCTTCGATGCACGCCGCGAAGCCGAGCCCGCCTTCGAAACCTGCACGGACTGGGCGTCGGCGCGACACTAAGTCCATATGGGTCGCGTCGGCCCGCTCATGAATCATCGTTGCATCTTCAGTCGGACGCCGTGGACGACCTCTCGAGGAGCGTCGCGTCGGCTCCTGCGCGGCCTACAGGAGCCTACGCGTCGTGACTGAGGATGCGGATCGCGCGAGCGCACCCAGCTTGGCGGATGCGTCCACCAGCGAGCACGAGACGACCGCTCGGGGGTGGAGTCGCGTCACCAGCAGTGTGGGCACGCTGCGCGCGACGGACGAAGCGGGCGGCTCCGGCCGGCTCCTGCTATTTGCCGGAGCCATCGCGATTGCGGCCGCCACCTTTCTCACGCTCGGCTTTCGTAGCGACTCGCAGCTAACCTTCGAGTTGCGCGGCGCTTCCTCGCAGGGCGGGGTCATCGAGGCGCGACGAGGCGAGGCAACGGTGTCGCTGTCGGACGGCAGCTCCATCCTGGCCGAGAACGCGACGCGTTTTCGGGTGGAATTGGTCGGCCGGCGCTCGGCTGTCACTCGCCTGGCCTCCGGCAAGCTGCACGTCAGCGTCGTCCACGATGAAGACACCAGCTACGTCTTCCTCGCCGGCCCCTACGAGGTGCGGGTGGTGGGCACCGAGCTGGACCTGGCATGGAGCGACCTCACCGGGCTGGAGGTGTCGGTGGGCAGAGGAGAGGTGCGCCTCTTCACGGCGGGCGGCAAGGCGCGTGTCCTCCGCGCAGGAACCGCCCTCAGGCTACCTGCCGCTGCGGCTCACGCCGGCGCACACTGAACCGGGCCGGGGGTGCGCTGCCGGCGCTGCCGCCGAGTCGTTCAAGTCTTCCGGCCTCGCGCCGTTCACCCCGCAGATGAGCGCCATTTCACCCTCGCTTCTTTCCACCCAGCGAGAGATCCTCGTCGCGAAGAAGCAACTCGATGCCGTCGAGCAGCAGGGGAGGGACGCGGTGGCTCTCATCGAGGCTGCCACTTCCCCCTCAATGGTAGGCCCACCCGCGAATACGGCCGCCGGTGTAGGCGCTCAGCTCAACGTGGTCGGGTGAGCCGAGCGCGCCGCCTGCCTCAGAGCTTGCCGTTCAGCGGGTCGTAGGCGCTGCCGCCGGCTTTGAAACCGCCGCCAGCCTTCGCGGCCTTGCCGCCACCCTTGGACTTCGCGGCCACTGCGCCCCGGGCCGTCTTCTTCTGCTTCGAGGTCGCGGCCTGCTTTTTGTCCTTGTTCAGGAGCGCAGCCTTCATTTCCTCGCTGAAGCGATCGTCCTCGCTCTTCTTGGCCTTTTCCGTATCCGAAGAGTCCGCGCTTGCTTCTGCAGGCTTCGCTTCCTCCTTGGGCGGCTCCGGCTTGGCAGGCTCCGGCGTGGGCGCGACGACCGGCTTCGGCGCCTCCGCTTGCTTCATGCTGGAAAGGGACATGCTGGCGGCGCTCGCCTTTGCGGCGTCGTCACCGAGCTTGGGCAGACGGATACCGCCGCTTTGCACGACCGCGAAGCCGAGACCGCCGAGGGCGAGAACGGCAAGACCCGCGACGACCTTACCCATGCGGCGCTTGGGGCGCATGGCCATCATGTCCAAGTCGTCATCGAACGCGAGGTCGTTGACGACGGGGCGGATGCTGGGCGTCATGACCATGGGCGCGACGCTGTAGGGCGCGACCGAGGGCGCCGAAGGAACGATGCTCGGCGAAGCGGCGACGCCGAAGGGCTGCGCGGCGAACGACTGGGCGTACGGCGCCGGCGCGTGCGCTGCCGGGTGGGCAATCAGCTGCGGAGCGGAAACCGGTGCCGCTTCTTCCTCTTCATCCCCGAGACCTGCGACCTCGGCGAGGGTGAGCCACTCCGACTCGCCTTCCAGGCACACGTAGGTGTTCTCGTGAATGAGGCCGGCGTTGAAGGCGGCGTCGAGCTGGTCGAGCGTGAAGAGGCGTACATCACCGGCTTCGACCTGCGTGTAGTAACGATCCTCGGTTTCGTCTTGAACAACGGCAGCGTTCGACATGTAGGCACCACGTTAGCTTGTGATTTGGGGACGAGCCAATGGCTTCGAAAAGCAAAAGTCCTTACAAATCGCCTAGATCCGCACTCATACGGTACTCTTCCAAAATCACCGGATCAGCACGTTGGTCGTTGACGTTCGGCCGTTGGTCGAGGCCGAACACGAGCATCTCTCGATGCCGCAGGGCAACTTAACCGTCGGATTCAGCGGCCGGCGAGGTTCGGGGGCTCCCAGGCGCAGTCGAGCACCGCGAGGGGTCGCCACCCTCGAGCTGTTTGAAGCTGCGCTCCAGGAACTCTGCAGCGCTGCCGAGGCGCTTGAACAGCCGCTTTCGATGCCACGCCTGGCGGTTCCATGCTCCGACCCAGCGCTGGTACTCGCGTAGCTCGCGCCAACGTTCCGCGTCCTCGCTCGCCAACGTGGGGAGGTGGCTGTCGCCGTCCTCGGCGTAGTCGCAGCCGGTGAGGGGTAGCAGCGCGAGGTGCTGCCGGCCATCGCTCGACGGTTGGAAGTCGAAAGGGAATGCACGGCAATCCCGCGGGCGGGCGGCGTAGGCGCGGCAGCGGTCGTCCGGGCCGAGCAGCGCGCAGGCGCCGTCGCGCTGGGCCAGCACCATGAGCCTGCGGCCCTCGGGGAGCTCCACGAAGCTCTCCGGCTCACCGCTCATGTCCACTGCGTCCGGCGCGAGCCACTCCACTAGCTTGCTCCACGGTCGGGAGGTGCCGCGCGCCAGGCGCGCTACGTCGTGCGCGGTCACTGCGACGCGCAGGGAGCGGCAGCAATTGCCGCAGCTCGTACAACGAAACGCAAGCGGCTCCACCACGCGCTACACCGGCGGCGGGGGCGGCTCGCTCTCGACCGGATGCAGCAGAGCCTGGCGAATGGCGCTTTGAAGCACGCTGACGCTCTGCGCGCCCGAGACCGCGAGCTTGCCCGCGAAGATGTAGAACGGAACGCCGCGTATGCCGCAAGCCACCGAAGCTTGAGCCTCTTCGCGAGTGAGCTCCAGCTCCGCGGGGCAGCTGGCAAGCTCCTCCGCTTCACTCCAGGAAAAGCCGTGGTCGACTGCGACGCGCGCAAGAACCTCCACGTCCGAAATGTTCTCCGCGTCGACGAAGTAGGTCTTGAAGAGCGCTTGAGCCAGCGCGGGCTGCGTGTCGCGGTCGTGCGCATGACGGAGCAGGGTGTGGGCCGCGTCAGTGGGGTACATGAGCTGCTGACGTGAAAGGTCCAGCTCGAGGCCAGAGTCACGAGCTGCGGCTTCCACGCGACCCCAGAGTTGCTTTGGTTCCACCCCGTGCTTCTTCCGCAGCTTGTCCGCGATGGAGGCTCCGGACCTGCTCACCGTGGGGTCCAACAAGAACGGGTGGTAACAAACCTCGGCTTGCACCACGCCCTCCAGCCCTTGGATCGCCTGCGTCAGCCGCGTGCTGCCGATGTAGCACCAGGGACACACGATGTCCGAGAACACATCGATGGTGAGGCTGGTAGGCGCCATCGCAACCCTCAGCATATGGGGCCGCCCGGTAGGTAAACGCAACCGTCTTGACCGGTTTCGCCTCAGCCGGCGTCGAAATGAATGCGGTAAACGAGGTGAGCGTCGCCGCTTTGGGGCTCGGGGAACCGCAGGGCGTAGAAACCCTCGGCCACGCAGTCGATGACCTGACGATCGGTCAGGTCCGAGCCCAAATCTTCGACCGAGGTGACGTGCCCGGCGTCGCCCACGACGAACCGCAGACGCACCGCGCCATCCAAGTTGGAGTTTCTTTGCACGCCGTCGCGGTAACAGCGCGCGAACAGCGGGAAGCCCGACTCGACCACGTTCTCGACCGCCGCCAGATCGAGCTTACCCGGCGAGCTCTTTTCGAGCTGGACGCCTTGATCCGAGCGCTCCGCGCGATCTCGATCTCGCTTCGTGAGCTTTTTGACGTGGCCGCTGCGGTCCTTCTGCGGCTCCATCAGGCGGAAGACGAACGTCCACCCGGCGCGGGCTGGCTTTTCGCGCGGGTCGAAGCGCACTTCTTGAATCTTTTCGGCGAGGCATTGTTCGATGCGCGAGTCCGACAGGGTCGATTGCTCGCGTTTCATGCGCTCCACTCGGCCGTCGGCGTTCACCGTCCACGTGAGCGACAGCGTGCCCCGCGCGCTCGGATTCGCGAAGAAGCAGCGGCGAATGTCGGTCTCGTTGCCACGCAGCTTGATGACGACCTCCGCCGGCGTGAGCTCTTGGCGGGGGGCCGGCTCGCCGTGACCCGCGGCCGCCCGCAGCGGCGCCGCGTCATCCGCGCCGTCTGCCGTTTCCGGCTGCGGAGCGGAGCTGCCGCAACCGCTCCAAAGCACAACACCGGAGAGTGTGAGGGCACGCGCGATTCTAAAAGTCATTGCGGGCTACGGCCGGGCAGCATGGCCCAGCGCCGGCGCGGCGTGCTCGAAAAAAGGGCGGAAAGTGCGGCCCGGCGCGAATTTCTCGCCTCCTCCCGACGGGTGATGAGGCGTAAGCTCCGCCCCGACGCAAACATTTCAAGAGCGCGGGACCGCCGAATGTTTCGAAACCTTCAGTAGTGAGGAGGTTTTTCGTTCGGCATCTCTCGCCGCGACAGCTCGCCGCCGACCAATCGCTCCACTTGCGCGAGGCGTTTGGTGAGGTCCGCCGCGAGCCGGTTCAGCTCCACGATGACCTCGTTCAGCTCGGCGATGGTCTTGTCCTGGTAGGCGACCTTCTCTTCGAGGATCAAAAGGCGTGCGTCCGAGCCCGACATGGTGCCGGGAGCCTAGCCTCGACGGCTCCGTGATTCACCCAAGAAGACTCTGGGGGGCGCGATGCCCGCCGTCCGCTCGCCGCTCGCCCGCGCCTCAGGCTCAGGGCGCGGGGGAGGGGCGGTAGCGCGCTCGCGGCCGTAGCACTGCGCTCGAGCTCCGCTGCTCCAAGACGTGCGCGACCCACCCTGCCGAGCGCGCGACCGCAAACAGCATGGCCGCCAGGTGGGGCGGCCCGCCGAGGGCTCGACGGAGGGCGACCAAGCCGTAGTCCACGTTCGCCGCGAGCCCTTGCTTCGCCATGGTCTGAGCGAGCGCTAGGATCGGCGCGAGGCGAGCGCGCTGGGGCGCGCGACCGGCCACGAGCCCGCGAGCCAGCTCGAGCAGCGCCGCGGCTCGCGGATCGCCAGTTCGGTAGAGGGGGTGACCGAAGCCCGGAATCGAATCACCGCGGCGCAGCCGCAGCTCGAGCACCTGAGTGGGGCGCTTCAAGCGCAAGGCTTCGTCCAGGAGCGCTTCCACGCGCTCGCTGGCGCCGCCATGGCGCGGCCCGCTGAGCGTCGCGAGGGCGGCGAGCAGGCACGCGGGAAGAGAAGCGTCCGTG
This sequence comes from Myxococcales bacterium, assembly GCA_004193285.1. Classification (GTDB taxonomy): domain Bacteria; phylum Myxococcota_A; class Polyangia; order Polyangiales; family Polyangiaceae; genus PMG-095. The sequence goes on from SECP01000018.1 coordinate 69,017, forward strand.
GACGCAGCGATGCGCGCGGCGAAACTGGACGCGTTCAGCTCGTGATCGGCGAGGAGCACCAGCGCGGCGTTCAGCGCCGGCTCCGCGATGACTCGCGGCGCTTTCGTGAGCGTCGCAAAGCGCTGCGCGATCGAGCCGGCGCGAGCGGGCGTTCGCGTTACCTGGGCCGCTACCCGCGCGATCGTGCGGCGCGCCAGCGCGAGCTCGACCTCGGGCGCCCGGGAGTGACGCTCGGGCGCGCCCTGTACGATGGGCGGCAGCGCGAGCAACAGGTCTTCGATGGACGCGACCTCATCGCGAGAAAATCGTGGGAGGACTCCCAGCTCCCAAGCAGCGGCGGCTTCCGGCAGCTTGCCCGTCCACAAAAGCTCCGCCACCGACTCGAAGCTCGTTCCCGCTCGGGCGAGCTCCACCGCAGGTCGGCCGCGGTACAGGGGACCACGCTCGTCGATGGTGCTGAGCGAAGTGTCCAGCACCGGCTCGCCGAACGCGAGCGCGCCCGCGGCGACGGGCCCGTGACCGGAGCGAGCCCGCTGTCGCGCGCGCAGGCGTTCCAGATCTTCCACCAGGTAGCGCCGCCGCTTCCCGTCCCCCACCCGGCGCACGAGGCCGCGGCTGGCGTAGGCGTAGAGCGTTTGCGCCTTCACTCCCAGGAGAGCGGCGGCCTCGGCGGCGGTGAGGGAGGCTCCCTCGATGAGCTGCATTGATCAATCAACATTGATCAACTTAAGCCGGCGAATCAAGTTGAGGCCCATGACGAGCGCACGAATTCACGAAGGACTCGAGGGGGTGCTGGTGGCGAAAACCACGCTCTCGTCCGTCGAAGGCGACGTGGGGCGGCTGACGATACGGGGCCACCTCATCGAGTCTTTGGCCTCCGAGGCTCCGTACGAGGCCATGGTGGGGCTCCTGCTCGATGGCGCGCTGCCCCCGCCGGAGCGCCTACGCGAGCTGCAGGCTCAGCTCGGGGCCGCGCGCGTTCGTGCTTACGCGCGCCTTGCGCCCCTCGGCCGCGCCGTGCGCTCGACCGATCCCATGCGCTCGCTCGCCACCGCGCTCAGCCTGCTGCCGTCGGACGCCACGCCGGCGGATGCGATCGGTATGGCGGGAGTGGCTACCGCTGCCTGGCTCTCCAAGGCGCGAGGTATAACGTCGCTCGCGCCCGAGCCAGAGCTGCCCCACGCGCAAGACTTGCTGCGCCTCGCCCGCGGCGTAGCCCCGACTCCCGCGGCGACGAGGCTCTTGGACACGTACCTGGTGACCGTCGCCGAGCACGGGTTCAACGCCTCCACGTTTGCCGCGCGAGTGACGGCGTCGACGGGCGCTGACCTGGCGTCGGCGGTGGTCTCCGGCGTGGTCACGCTGTCCGGGCCGCTGCACGGGGGGGCGCCCGGACCGGTCCTAGACATGCTGGACGCGGTGGCCACGCCGGAGCACGCCCGAGAGTACGTGCGTGCCGAGCTCGCGTTGGGTCGGCGCATCATGGGCATGGGCCACCGCGTCTACCGAGCTCGCGATCCGCGCGCTTTCGTGCTGGAGCGAGCGCTGGCGGCTTACCAGCGCTCGGACGTGGCGAATGCTCGGCTCGAGCTAGCACGCGCGGTGGAGCAAGCGGCCGAGGCCGAGCTGGCTCGGCTGCACCCGGAGCGCCCGCTGCGAGCCAATGTCGAGTTTTACACCGCGCTCTTGCTAGAGGCGCTGGAGGTGCCGCGGGCGGCGTTTACCGCGATCTTTGCGTGCGCGCGGGTGGCGGGCTACGCGGCGCATTACGCGGAGCAGCGCCGCGAAGGCCGATTGATTCGTCCGTCGGCACTGTACGTGGGCCCCTGAGCACTGCGCATAGTGAAAGCCCGCCTGCCGGGGGGGAGGCAAGCGGGCTTTCGGGGGGTTGGGGTTCTGGGAGTCTCCGGCGAACGGTCCGTGGTCTCGCCGCCCAGGTGTGACCCCCTCAGAGTCACCGCTCCGCCCGCCCATCAGGCAAGGGCCCTACCATCTCAGTACGCTTTTTTCGGGCGCTCACCCTCCGGTGCCCGCCGCCCCCCAAGACGCGTCCAGCTGACCGCGCGAGCGGCGGGTGCGCTCCACGAACGTGGCGTGTAGCGCGAGGAGCCGCTCGCCGCACTCCAGGGAGTCCAGCTCCGAGAGCGCGTCGGCGATGGACTCGAGCGTCGAGCGCGCGTCCGGACGCGGCGCCTCCCGAAGACGCGGGCGTGCCTCGGCCCCAGCAGGAGGAGCCAGAGAGAAGCGCGGCAGCCGGGACAGCTCGGGCAAGCGCCGCAGCATCTTGCGAGTTTGCCGCCACGTGCCGTCGAGCACCACGAGCGTCTTGGGCCGGGTGACGGTCTGGTCCGCAGCTACTCCGCCGGGATAGAGCAACCAGGCATCTTGCAGGGACCGTAGCGCTTCGCGAATCGGTTCCGGGTTTTCCGCGGCCATGTCCAAGATGCGAAGGTTGGAGAGAGCCAACGCCGCGAGCCGCGCGGTGCCGGTGCTCTTGAACGCCTCCCACTGGTGACGCACGACCAGCACCTCGGGGCGACTGGGCTGTGCCTGCCCCACGACGTCGCAGACGCACCACGCGGAGAGCAGCAGGCAGCGCTGGCATCTGCCAGGGGCGCCCGGAGCCGTCATGCTGCGCATACGCGCGGCTTAGCGCAACTTGGCCCGCGACGCCCGGGGCGCAACGAGCTCGTAGCTCTCCCGAATCAACGCCGCCACTTCGGCCCAGCTCTTGCGTTGCTTCACGTCCATCGTGACCCAGCCATGCTTGCCAACGTACTTGGACGGCCAGAAGCGCGGCTCCTGCACCAGGGCCTGGGCGTGACCCATGCGGAGCTTCACCCCCAAAGTCTGCTTGCCGTCTTCTTCGCCGAAGCCGCAGAAGATCTTCTCGCCGACACGGAAGTGCGGGCTGCCCCAGGTCATGGTCAGCTTCGTTTCCGGCAGCGCCAGGCAGAGGGCGCTGATTTTGGCGAGGGCCGACTTCGCGCCCGACGACGCGGCTTTCGCCGCGGGGGCACGTTTGGCCTTGGCCTTCGCACTGACCTTCGTCGGCGCGGTCGCCGCGTTGGCGGGCGCCTTGGAGGCGCGCCCGCCTTTCCGCGACGTCTTCACTGGCCGTGAACGACGGTGCAGCTGGTCGCGTACACGCCGAGCACCGAGAACTGCTCGTGATCGACATGCGCGATCTGCGTGATGCCACCGGCCTTCTTGGCCGCTTCGAGCGACGCGTCGCCGGTGGCGACGACGCCGAGGATCGAGCTGATGCAAGCCTCGCCCGTCTTCCCCGCCGCCGCCGTGCCGATGTTACCCGGGGACTTGTAGCCCGAGTAGATCGTCCCCATCGCGTGCGCGTTGCCGCCCTGAGCCATGGCACATCCATTGAGAGCACCGAGCGCCAAGGCCACGGCAACTAGCTTCATCTTCATCTGTTGTTTCTCCTCTAACCAGGGCGCTACACGCACCCTTTCGCCAGAGTGGTATAGACGACTCCTTGGCTTCCGATCAACCGCCTGAACCGCCGATACCTGCGCTCTCCGCGCCTGCTTCGAAGCGCGCCAGCCGCCCATTTCCGGCCAGGGCGCCGAAATTCGCGACCTGGCAGCTCCTCAATCCGTACACCGCGCGCCACTGGTCCCAGCTCTCGTTCGGCATGCTCGGTTATCGGCCGGTGAACGAAAAACGCGCCGGAAACCGCGACAATATCGGGTATTCGTTCGCGGTTGGTGAGGGGCTCACGACCTCGCGAGGCGCGCTCTTGGCCGGCGGGCTGCAAGAGCACGAGCTGAGATTCGTACCAAACGACTCACTTAGTTTGAATATTTCGCGCTGGCAATGGGAGGCCGGCCCGCGCCTGGGGCCGCTCGAGCCGATGGCTCGCGTTGGCTTCACGCTGCTGCACTTGGACGTCGGCCACGGCGTCAGCTTCGGCATGTTCTCGCCGCGCGTCGGGCTGGGATTGTGGCTCAAGCTGCCGCAAAGCCGCATCGGCGTCAGCGCCTATACCGAATACGCCTGGCGCTGGCTCGGCGACGACAGCGGCTTCGTGCACGGCATCACGCTGGAAATCCAGCCGCGCTCGAAGCCGCTTCTAGGCGCGGGCGCTACTTCTTCGCCTTCTGCTCCAGCGCGTCCGTGAGCGCGCCGAAGGACTTTTCGTAGTCGGCGATCAGCTTCTTCTGGCGCTGCTCCATGTCCGCGAGCGCCTGCCTCGCTTGTTGAACCTCCGCGTCCAGCGCTGCTTTGGCGGCCGACGCGCTCGCCTTGCGCTTCTCCGCCAGCGCCTTTCGGCTCTTGCTGGCCTGAGCGTCCGCGAGCACCGCGTCCGCGTCCTTCTGCGTGCGGTCCAGCGTGGAGCCGACGTCGCTGCTGTCGTTCAGCGCCGCTTCGAGCTCACGCCGGTACATCTCCAAACGCACGTAGGTGAGGTGCGAGAGCTGCGCGATCGCGCCCGCTTGCTTCTCTGCGGCGTCCACGTTCGGCTTGCCCAGCTGCTCTTCGTGATCCTCCACGTAGCGGTGCAGCTCCCCGACGCGCTGTTGCCGCTCCTCGAGCTGCTTTTCTACGGCACGGTCCGAGGCACCCGCGGCCACGCCGGCGAGATCGTCACCGCACTCTTTGGAGCACTGCTTCTGCTTGCTCTGGTAGCTCACCGCACCGGCAATCTTCTGGTGGAGCGGCTGCTTCTCTTCGTCCCAGAATCGCGAAACGGTCTCGGCCTCGAGCGACTGGTCGGCGTAGGCCTGGCTCTTGCCAGTCTCGTCCGCCAGCTCGAATAGCTCCTTGACCGTCGCAGGGTCGGCGTTGCCGAGCTTTTGCGCTGCCGGTTCGAGTTGAGGCAGCGCGGCCTGCACCTTGGCTTCGTCCTCGGCAAAGCGCGTGCGCAGCGCGGTCAGCCGCGAGGGATATTGCTCGGCATAGCCGGGCTGCTCACCCGAAGGAGCCGTGAGGGGCGGAGGCTGCTTGGAGCAGGCCAGCGAGGTCAGCAGGCTGAAGCTCGCGCACAGAAGAAGCTTGGAACGTCGCATGAGGCGCTGCTCTCCTGCCGTGCAGGGCACGCGTCAACTCATTCCGCTGTGCACGCACAAATCCTCACCGTAGACCCGAAGCTCAGCCCGCGATGCGCGCCATGTCGCGGAACTCGCGAGGGCTCATTCCGTGGTGCTGTTTGAACGACCGGGAGAAGTAATTGCTGTCCTGAAAGCCCACCGCGTAGGCCACCTCCGCGATCGACAGACCGGGCGCGCGCAGCCGCTGGCGCGCCTCCCGCATGCGCGTTGCCGCGACGTACTCGAGCGGTGAGGTGCCGAGCGCCTCACGAAACACGCAGGAGAATCGGCTGATGGACATCCCGGCGTGCCTGGCCAACGCCGCGAGGCTGAGCTGCTCGCTGTAACGCTCGTGGATCAGCTTCAGGGTGAGCTCCAAGCGCGGGCGATGCCGAAGCGGGTCGCCCTCCGGGGCGTGCTCCGCGCGGGCCAGCACGACGATCAGCTCGAGCAGCTGCGCGCGCAACAAGAGCTCGTGGCCCAGGCGAGGCTCGCAGAGCTCGGCCTCGATGCGGCCGAGCGCGTCACTCACGCGGCCGGCGTGGCGCGGCGAGAGCCCCAGCAGGGCGGGGCCGCGGGCGGCCTGTCCCCGCAGGGCGTTGTCCACGCTGCCGAGCGGCTCGAATGCGGAGCGCGAGGGCAACAGCCTCTCGGCGTCGAAGTCCAAGCGCGTGAGCTTCAGCTCCTCGGGGCTGCGCAAGGTGAGCGTCTCACCCGGGTGGAGCAGCAGCACGCTCCCGGCGCCGACAAGGCTCTCTTCGCCGAAGGGCCCGCGGAGTCGCGCGCGCCCGGAGGTGACGACGAGCAGCTGCGTGAAGGTAAGCTCGTGGAAGGTGCGATCGCCCGACAACGTGTCACGCACGAGGCGGGCAGCTACGGCGGCGCATTCGAGAGGAGCGGTGTTCACATTGGCAAGAGTGCCCGAGCCAGGCAGACTGAAATGTCGCCAGGTTATGAATCTAGTTAACTGTGGTTGCTTTGTTTCGTCGAGGCGGCCTTCCGGCGGTTCGCCCTGCGGTAGGCGAGCGGGGAGACGCCGCGGCTACGCCGGAAGGCGGCCGAAAAGTGAGCGGGGCTCACGAAACCGGCCTCGCTGCTGATCCGCCCGACCGGCAGGGCGCTGGTGCGGAGCAGCCTCTCTGCGAGGGCCAGGCGCTCTTCGGTCAGGTAGCGCTCGAATCCCTTGCCGAAGGTTTGCTTGAAGACCCGCGAAAAATACGGTCGGGAGAAGCCGGCGTGGCGCGCGACCTGCGCGAGCGTGAGAGGCTCACGGCAGTTGTCGGCGATGAAGCTGCGCGCCCGCTCGAGGCGTAACTTGCGCGCCTCCGCGTACGGCTCGCTCTCCAGGCGCAGCAGCGTGTCCCACCACTGACGAAACATCGTGATGAGCTCCACGGTCGTGAGCGAGGTGTCCAAGCTTTCGCTCAGCTTGCTCTCGAGCTCCGCTAGTGGTTTGGGCTCGAGCTGCGCGCGTTTCTCGACGAGGGCCAGGAGCGCGAACAAAGAGTGCTCGAAGTGCACGCGCATCGCCGAGGCCCGGCCGCCGGATTCTTGGAGCACCGCCCGCACGTAATCCATGCGCGAGACATCCAGCAGAGCGGGCTCGGCGCGCCCGAAGAGCTCGAGCAGGCGTCCGGAGAGGCGCGCGGCGGGCTCGCCCTGGACGCCCTTTTCCGGACGCTTTTCGACCTCGTCCGCGTAAAAGCACAGGGGCTGCTCGCGGTGCACGCAAAGCTCCACCGCAAACACGGCCTCGCGCGCCGAGCGATGCAAGTCCGGCACGCGCTCGGCGGCCTCCCCGATGCCGATGAACGCGGCGCTACCGAAATGCCGGCGTACGAAGCGCTGAACCTGCTCCGAGCGCTCGCGCAGCTGCAAGCGGCGCTGCGTACGCGATAGCCGGGGGCTGACGTGGGTGAGCAGGAGAACGCCCGTGTCCTCCAGACGGGCGGCCATCGTGCTTGGCAGCTCGCGGGCCAGCCGTACGCACTCCATTTGAAAGCGCTCCGTTCGCGCCAGCAGGTCTACCGTCTCTTCCGCAGCCAAGCTCGGGTGCGCCGGCAGCACCGCGAGGACGTGGGTCGGGAGCGCCTCTACCCCGAGCTCCTCGGCATCCCAAGGCCGTAAGCCTTCGGCCCACGTCCAGCTCGCCACCGGATCTACGAGCAGAGCGCCCTTGCGCAGCTGGGCGCTCGGTAGCCGTGAAAAATCCCGCCGCGCCTGCTGCCAAAATCGCTCCGCGTGCTTCTTCTCTTCCCCTCGGCCGGCGACGAGCTCGGCGAACACCCGCAGGAAATCCTGAAACCTCGCGAGCTCTTCGTCCCCCAGGACCTGGGTGCGCAGCACGGACCGCGCGTAGTCCAAGAACCGCGCGCTGCGTGTGGTGGCATTCTCACCGGTCAGGGCCCGCCAGCTGCGGCGGATGTCGTCGGCGCTCCACGGCCGGCGCGAGAAGGGGCCGCTCACGAGCAGGTTGTCACACCGGTCGTTGGCCACGATCGGCACCCACAGATCGTGGAAGCCATTGAGCTCGGTTTCCAAGGTCTGGTGCGTCTCCAGCACATGGCTCACGTTGCGCTGGTTGTAGTCGTTGCGTGACATTCCCGGGCCGAGCGAGCTCTGGGCCTCGACCGCCGAAGGCGCGCCGGAGTTGTAGACGACGATCCAAGAACCGGTCCGCGTCACGAGCGAGCACGGGACGTCCAGAAAGGAGGTGAAGGCGTTTTGCGCGGCCAGGAACGCGTGCGCGCGGCCGAGCTCGAGTGGGGGAGGGGGCGGAGGACGCGTGGAGGAGCGCTCGGGCAAGGCTCGCGCTGAAGGGCGCTTCACGACGTCATCATACGAGCACTTCCGTTCGGGGAGGGCGCGCTTTAAGCTGCTTTCTCCTCGAGGAGAGCCAATGAAGATCACGGTATTGGGCACCGGCAGCGTGGGCACCGCCATCGGGACCAAGCTCGTCCAGTTAGGTCATGAGGTGCGGATGGGCTCGCGAAGCGCCCAAAACGACAAGGGGCTGGCCTGGGTAAGCCGCGCCGGCGCCGGCGCTAGTTTGGGTACCTTCGCGGAGGCGGCCGCCTTCGGCGAGCTGGCCTTCAACTGTACGTCAGGGGCGGGCACTGTGCCTGCGCTGGAGGCGGCGGCGGAGGGCCTAGCGGGCAAGGTGGTGGTAGAGATCTCGAACTCTCTGGATTTCTCGAACGGCTTCCCGCCCACCCTGTTCACCGGCAATGTGGACTCGCTGGGCGAGCAGGCGCAGCGCGCCCTACCGACGAGCAAGGTCGTCAAGGCGCTCAACACCGTGACCGCGGCGGTCATGGTGGACCCGGGGCGAGTCGCGGGAGGCGACCACGACGCGCTCTTGTGCGGCAACGACGCCTCGGCCAAGGCGCAGGTAACGGAGATCTTGAAAGACTGGTTCGGCTGGCAGCGCGTGATCGATCTCGGCGACATCTCCCAAGCGCGCGGGCTAGAAAGTTACGTGGCCCTTTGGGTGCGGCTCTTCGGGGCCTTGAAGACGGCTGATTTCAACATCAAGGTCATGAGGTAACCTGCGCGGCCGATGAGTCAACTGCACCCGCGTCGTCAATTTCTGAAGCTCTCCGTGCTCGGCGTGGGCGCGGCGCTCCCCAGCGCTTGTTACCGGGCCACCACCGAGCCGGAGGCCTTTTCGGAGGAAGCGAGCGCTCGCTTCTTTCCGCAGTCCGTGGCCTCGGGGGACCCTCGGCCGGACAGCGTCGTGCTCTGGGTCCGCGCGCTGGATCCGGAGCGGCCGGCAGAGGACTCGCAGCTGGAGCTCATCCTTGCCCGGGACGAAGCGTTGACGGATCGGCTGGGGCTGAGCGGCGCGCAGGTGATGGTCACCACCGCGGAGACGGACCATTGCTTGATGGTGCGAATCGGAGGGCTCGAGCCGGGCACCACGTACTACTACCGCTTCCTCTACCAGCAGCTGGAGGGAGTGGCCCAGTCGCGAATCGGCCGTACCCGCACCGCCCCCACGCTGGATTCGGAAGAGCCGGTCCGCTTCGCGGTGATGAGCTGCCAGGATTACGTGGGCAAATACTTTCACGTCGCGCGTCACCTGTCCGAGCAAGACGTGGACTTCGTGCTCCACCTGGGCGACTACGTGTACGAGACGACTGGTGACCCGTCGTTCCAGTCCGCGAGCGACGAGCGGCAGGTCACGTTCAGCGCCCCGGAGGACGCGCTGGAACTGAGCCGCGGGGGAGCGCCGTTTCTTGCCGCCCAGTCACTGTCCAACTACCGGGACTTGTACAAAACGTACCGGAGCGATCCGGATCTGCAGGCGCTGCACGAGCGCCACCCCATCATCGCGATGTGGGACGATCACGAGTTTTCGGACGACTGCCACGGGTACGTTTCCACCTACGCGGATGGCACGGAGGACGAAGCGTCTCCGGCTCGGCGCGCTTCCGCGGACCGGGCATGGTCCGAATACATGCCGGTGGACTACACGCCGCGCGCGGACGCTGCGGTCGCGAGCAAGCTCGATAGAGACGGGAAATTCCCCGACAATTTCACCATCTATCGGAGCTTCCTGTTCGGGCAGCACCTGGAGCTGGTCCTGACGGATCTGCGCCGCTTTCGCCCCGACCATCTCGTGCCGGAGGACGCCGCGCCCGGCGCCGTCTTCTTGACCGCGGCGGATGCGGTGGAGCTCTTCGATGAGCCGCCGCCGGACTTGGTGCCCTACGTGGACTTGGAATCGTTTGCGGACGGGGCGTACCAGGCCGCCCTCAGCGACAACGCGGAGGCGCTCGGGATCACGGCAGACTCGCTCGCGGGCGACTTCAGCGCGGTGTGGATCAACGGCGCGCTCGCCTCGCTGTCCGGTTCAGGGCTACCGGAGCCGATCGACCTGGAGGATTCAGAGCTGCCGCGCGGGTACGCGTACCACTCGCTCCTCAAGTCCCAGCAATTTTCACGGGTGGGGTCCCGCTATGCGGTCGCGGTGCGCCCGTTCGAGGCCCTCGCCGCCAAGCTATGGAAGAGCACGGAGGGGCAGAGTGAAAATTTGATGGGTCCAGCGCAGCGAGAGTGGTTTCTGAGCGCGCTGCGCGAATCCAAGCGCACCTTCAAGGTGTGGGGCAGCGAGATTTGCTTTCAATCGCGCCACATCGATCTCTCCGAGGTCGCAGCCGCACCGCCGGAGCTGCGGACGCGTATCAGCATCTCGGCGGAAGATTGGGACGGCTTCCCGAACGAACGGCGTGCTCTGCTGAAGGAGCTTTCGGCTGCCGGCAACGTCGTCGTACTTTCCGGTGACCTGCACTGCTTTTTGGCCGGCACTCCCTTCGTAGAAGGGGACGAGGAGACGCGGGTCGTGGAGCTGACGACGAGCAGCGTGAGCTCGACGACGTGGAAGGACGGCATCGCCTCGACGCTGAGCGAGAGCGGAATGGTGCCGGCGGCGGTGGCGGCGCTGGCGCAAAACATCGAGCTCTTTTTGGGCAACACCACCCTGCGTCCCAACCCCCACCTCGCGTATCAAGACCTCGCGCGGAACGGCTATAGCGTGCTCGAGGTGGGGCCGCGGGACATCCTGATGACGGTGCACAGCCTCGCGAGCAAGTACGTTGCGACCGCGCCCAAAGCTTTGCGGCAAGAGCTAGACGATCTTTTCGAAACGGAGACCTTCCGCACGCGCAAAGACAGCGCCGAGCTCGAGCGCGAGGAGAACGGCGAATTTCTGACTTGGAGCCGCGCGGAGATGAGCTTCCAGTGACCCTCGACCCCGAGCCCGGCTTCGACGCCGACTTCATCGTCGTCGGCAGCGGCTTCGGTGGGTCGGTGAGCGCGCTGCGGCTCGTGGAGAAGGGCTATCGAGTACTGGTGCTGGAGGCCGGCCGGCGCTGGCGGACCGGTGAATTTCCCAAGACCAACTGGCTCGCCCACAAGTTCCTGTGGCTGCCGCGGCTCGGCTTCTACGGCATTCAGCGCATCACGTTGCTTCAGAACGTGCTCGTGCTCTCCGGCGCCGGCGTCGGAGGGGGCTCGCTGGTTTACGCGAACACACTCCTCCAGCCCCCGGCGTCTTTCTTCGAAGATCCGCGCTGGGCTGGCCTCGCGGATTGGAAGCGCGCGCTTGCACCGCACTACGCGGAGGCGAGGCGCATGTTGGGCGCGACCGCATCGCGCTTCCTCGGGCCTGCGGACCACACGCTCCGTGAGGTGGCAGACGAGCTCGGCGTGGGCGACACCTTCCACCAGCCGGAGGTCGCGGTTTACTTCGGCAAGCCCGACGAAGCCGCTCCGGACCCCTACTTCGGCGGGGAGGGCCCGGCGCGAGTCGGCTGCAACTACTGCGGGGGCTGCATGGTCGGCTGCAACGTGGGGGCCAAGAACACGCTCGACAAGAACTACCTCTACCTGGCGGAAAAGCGAGGCGCGGAGGTCCGTCCGCTCACCACCGTCACCGGCATCACCCCTCATCCAAGCGGCGGCTACGAGGTCAGCACGCGCCGGACGGGTCCCTTCGGTCGGCGCGGGCGCGTGCTCCGCGCGCGGCAGGTGGTGCTCGCGGGCGGCGTCCTCGGCACGGTTCCTTTGCTGCTGGACTGCAAACGGCGTGGGCTCTTGCCGGCGCTCAGCGACCGCCTCGGCGACTACGTACGGACGAACTCGGAGGCCATCGTCGGCGCCTTGTCACGCCGGGCGGATGCCTCCAACTCACGCGGTATCGCGATCACGAGCGGCTTTTACCCGGAGCCGAACACTCACGTGGAGATCGTGCGTTACGGCGAGGGTCAAGACGCGATGGGCCGGCTAGCCGCGCTGATGGTGGACGGTCATGGCGGCCGCGCACGGCGGCTACTGCGCTTCGTCGGCCAAATCGCGCGGACGCCGTTGGACTTCGTGCGCACGCAGGTGCCGTGGGGCTGGGCCAAGCGCACCATCATCCTGCTCGTGATGCAGTCCGTGGACAATCACCTGCGGGTGAAGCTTCGCCGCTCTTGGTGGTGGCCTTTCAGCCACCGCCTCGTGAGCGAGCTACCGTCCGGTCAGAGCCGACCGCCGACGTTCATTCCAGCGGCGAACCTCATCGCTCGCAAGGTCGCGGCCAAGACAGACGCGGTGCCGATAGGAGCCATCAACGAAGCTCTTTTGGACGCGCCGACCACTGCGCACATTTTGGGCGGTTGCAGCATGGGGGAGAGCGCGACCGCGGGCGTGATTGGGCCCGATCATCAGGTACACCACTACCCGGGCCTGTACGTTTGCGACGGCTCGGCCATCTCCGCCAATCTGGGCGTCAATCCGTCCCTCACCATCACGGCCATGACCGAGCTCTGCATGAGCCGCATCGCGCCCAAAGCTTCCGCCTGATATCCAGCTCCACTGCGATCACCAGAGACCACGCCGGAACCCACGGCTAATCGACGTTTTTCGCCCCAAGTCTCAGCTTTCCCCTGTCGTAGAACTCCGGACACCACTAAACCGGTGATCGATGAAGCTGAAGCGACGCGTGGTGATCATCGGCGGCGGTTTCGGCGGACTGTCGGCGGCGCGAGAGCTCGCGCGGGCGCCGGTCCACGTCACGTTGGTGGATCGCTCGAACCACCACCTGTTTCAGCCACTCCTGTATCAAGTCGCGATGGCCGGCTTGTCACCCGGGGAGATCGCGGTGCCCATTCGGGCCGTGCTCAGCGGTCAGCCCAACGCCCGCGTGCTGCTGGCGGAGGTGACGGGTGTCGACCTCGTGAAGCGCTGCGTGCAAACCCGCGAGGCCTTGCCTCTGGAATACGACTACTTGGTCGTCGCGGCGGGGGCGGAAAATAGCTACTTCGGCCACCAAGACTGGCCCAAAGTGGCTCCTGGCCTGAAAGACCTGGATGACGCGGTCGAGATCAGACGGCGGGTGCTCGTGGCCTTCGAGGCCGCCGAGCGCGAGCCTGACCCCGCCGTGCAGCGCCGGCACCTGACCTTCGTGGTGATCGGCGGAGGGCCGACGGGCGTGGAGCTGGCCGGCGCCATCGCCGAGCTCGCGACGTTCGTTCTGGCCAAGGACTTTCGTGCCATTCAGTCCGACGCAACCCGCGTCGTGCTGGTGGAGGGCAGCGAGCGCGTGCTCGGCAGCTTCGACCCCAAGCTGTCCGCCGAGGCCGCAAAATCGCTCGCTGAGATGGGGGTGGAAATCCGGACCGGGCTGCGCGTCACCGCGATGGATGAGCGCGGCGTCACCTGCGGCGATGAGCGCATCGAGGCCTCCACCGTGCTGTGGGCCGCGGGCGTGCGCGGGTCGGGTTTGTGCCAGAAGCTAGGGTTCGAGGTGGATCGCGCCGGCCGCGCGCTGGTCGAGCAAGACTGCTCCGTGAAGGGCCACCCGGAGGTGTTCGCGATTGGCGACTGCGCTTCCTTCATTCCCGAAGGGGGCAGCGTGCCTTTGCCCGGGGTGAGCCCGGTGGCGATGCAGCAAGGGCGGTTCATCGCCCGGCAGATCGTGCGGAGCTTGGAAGCCGCTCCGCGTCAGCGTTTCAAGTACCGGGACAAGGGCTCGATGGCGACGATCGGCCGCAGTCGCGCCGTCGCCCAGGTCGGCAAGCTGCAGATGACCGGCTTCCTGGCTTGGCTCGCGTGGCTCACCGTTCACATTTTTTACCTCATCGACTTCCGCAACCGCGTCGTCGTGTTGGTGGACTGGGCTTACGCGTACTTCGCGTACCGTCGCGGCTCGCGGCTGATCACCGGCCACCGACTGCAGGCGGGGAGCGGCGCAGAGCGCGACACCTAGGGGTGGAGCGGCGAGCCCGCTCCGCCGTGGTAGGCTCGGCGTGCATGTCGAGATGGGTGTGGCTCCTGCTAGCTTCCGGCTGCGTGACCTCGCCGAGCCCGGAGAGCGTTGCGTGCTATTCGCGCTGCGCTCGCTACAAGGACAGCTGCCTGCTCGCTTCGACCAACGCGCAGCAGGTTCAGACCTGCGACGAGCGAGGCGCGCTGTGCTCGGCAGGGTGCCCGTGATTGAGGGCCGCGCCGGGCGAGGAGTGGCGCTCGTCATCGCTGCGTGCGCCAGCGCCTGCGTCCCCGCATACGAGCCGCCGCGCCTGGATCAGCCGCACGCGGTGGTCAAGCTGCGGCGCTCTTACGATCGAGTCGCGGGAGCGCGCTTGCAGGAGAGCGTGGACATCGAAGGTCACGCTGCCTTGAGGCAAGGGGAAGTTGCCGGGGTCGCGGCGACTCCTCGCACCGACGCGGTCTTGGCGCACCCGGTACCCAGTACCTTCGAGGTCTCCTCCAACTTCTATCATGTGGAGCCGCGAGTCGTGGTGGAGAGCTACACCGTGCCCCAACATCATTACGGCACGGAGTCGTACTCGTGTGGCTATGGGCAGTTTCCTCGTACCTGCACGCGGTCGATCTCCACGACCACTTACGACACCCGGTACCGCACCGTGCTGCGAAACGTCGAGGTCTCGGACGGTTACTGCGCGCGTGGGCTCAGGTTTTGGCCTCGGGACGGCCGCGTTTACTTGCTGCAATACACCTACCGCGCGCACGGCGTGTGCTCGCTCTCGTGTTTCGAGCAGCTGCCCCGCGGGAGCGGCGAGTTCGAGCACCGCGCCTGTCCGGCCGCGCCGGCGGAAGCAGACTAGCGGGCGCGGGGAGGTGACAGTTTGTTGATCGCGTACAGCGAAAGCACCGCAATGGTCGTCAGCACGGCGGCGAGACCGCCCGCCTCCGTATCGCGCCCGGCTTGGATTGCGTCATAAATCGCGAGCGACGCCGTTTGAGTGCGGCCGGGGATGTTGCCCGCGACCATGAGCGTGACTCCGAAATCCCCGAGCGAGCGCGCGAAGCCGAGCGTGAGCCCGGCGAGGATTCCGCGTGAAGCGAGCGGCAGCAGCACGCGGCGGAAAGCGCGGAGCGGCCCGGCACCGAGGGTGGCCGCCGCTTCCGCGTAACGCGCCTCCACCGAGTCCAGCGCGGCCCGTGCGGAGCGAGCCACGAAGGGGAGGGCGGCGAGCGCGGCCGCACAGGTCGCGCCGGTGCGCGTGAACACGATCGAAGAGCCGGTCAGAGACTCGTAGGCTCGGCCGAGAGGCGTCTCCCGGCCAAGGACGATGAGCAAGTAGTAGCCGAGCACGGTGGGCGGCAGCACCAGTGGCGCGTTGAGCAGCGCGTCGAGCAGCTCCGAACCAGGAAAGCGACGCGCCGAGAGCACACCCGCCAGCGCGATCCCGAAGATGCCAGCCAGGAGCGTGGCGAGCACCGAGACCTCGAAGGACAGAAGCAGCGGACCCAGCAAGACCGAGCGAGTCTCGCACGAAACGCGAGCTTAGCCGGCCGCGCTCTGCGGGAAGCGCACCGTGAGCGCGGTTCCTCGACCGCGCACCGAACGAACGCTGATTTCCCCACTGAGGCCGCGAGTCGCCTCGAGCAAAGCGCTCATTCCGAGGCCGCGCCCCGAGAGCTCCGTGGCTCGGTCGACGGTCGTCAGGCCCTCCCAGAAGAGCGCGGCCGTGAGGTCCGCCTCTGTCTGGTGCGGCAAACCGAGCGCCTGCGCCTTGGCACGCACCTTTTCGAAGTCCACCCCACGGCCGTCGTCGGATAGTTCGATCGTGATCGACTCCGCGTCTTCGCGCACCGCGATGCGGAGCGTACCGAACGAAGGCTTGCCGGCGGCGAGGCGCTCCGCCTCCGGTTCGATGCCGTGATCCAGCGCGTTTCGGACCGGGTGCACGAACGTGGCCCAGAATGCGGCCCAACGCTGGCGGTCGAATCGCACGTCTCCGTGGGCCTCGATCTGGACGACGAGCGACGCCTTTCCCAAACGCCCGGCCAAGCTCCGCGCTTGCTCCTGGATGCGCCGGAGTCGGACCGATGCGCGCTCCAGCTCGAGCCTGGCCAGCAGCGCGGAGAGCTCGCGCGCGGGGGCGCCGCGCCGGGCCGCCTCTTGCAGCTTCGTGAGCTCCGACGCCGCGACCTCGACGACCGGCTCCTGGCTCGTGCCGAGCAGCCCCGCCATTCGCTCCGAGAAGACGAGCCAGGCCTGATTCAGCTCCGCGAGGTCGGTCTCGCCGGGCAACTCGCTGCTGGCGATGACGCGGCTTTCCAGCCGATGGGCGGCCTCGGCCAAGGACGTCACCCCGAAGGTGCCCGCGTTGCCCTTCAGGGTGTGGAGCGCTCGCAGCACGCCTTGCCGGTCGCGGCCCTGCGCGCTGGTGATCTGCCGGATCAGATTTTCACTCTCCTGCAAGAACTCGAGCGTCCCGCCGCGGTCACGCATCAGGTGCTCGAAGGTGCGGATGAGCTCGCGCTGCTCGGCGTCTCGAGCCAAGCGCTCCATCTCGGCGGTGATATCCGACACGACGAGGAGCACGCCCTGAAGCTGCTCACCCTCCTGAATTGGCTTGTAGCCGAGCTGGTAGTGGCGCCCCCCCACGTGAATGCGGCGCGGCATTTGATCGAGCGCGACCTCGGTTGGGAAGATTCCGGCCGTAACTTGCTCCCAGCCGTGGCCGAGCCAGCTCTTCAGCGTGGAGTCGCCCTGGGCCAAGCGCTCGGCGACGCCCGCGCCGCTGCCCTCGGGGAACCAGGCGTCGAAGGCGCTGGAGCACTCACCGCTCAGCTTACCCGTCGGTTCGATGGTGGCGAGCCCTTGCTCCACGTTGTCGAGCACGAGGCGCATGGCTTGGTTGCGGTGGGAGAGCTCGGCGGTGCGCGCTTCGACCAAGCGCTCGAGGTGGCTGCGATGCTGCTCGAGCTCGTCGTCGCGGGTCTGGATGCCGGCGAGCATCTCGTTGAACGCGTCCGTCAACTGGCCGAGCTCGTCGTCGCTCGTCTTCACGGCGCGCACCTTGAAGTCCTTGTCCGTCCGGACTCGCTCCGCGGCCCGGGATAGGTTGCGCACCGAGCGAGATACACCGATCGCAATCCATCCCGCCAGCAGCGCCGAGACGACGATCACGCTACCGCCGAGGCTGTAGGAGATGCTCAGCGCCCGCTGCGCCGCCGTCACCTTGTCGAGCGCTGCGCTCGCGACCGCGTCGTTGAGCTCGACCTCGAGCAGGCGCAGGCCGTCCACCTTCTGGCCTTGAACGCGGCTCCACTCGCGCGGATCCACCCCGAACTGGTCGTCCACCGCCTCCAGCGCGACTTTGCGCAGCTCTGCCGCCCGCTGCCGCTCGGGGCCCGACCAAACCGCGCGAAATCGGCGATTGACCGCGTCGCTCGCGTTCACCTCCAACACTTGCACGTAGTCCGCTTCTTGCGTGGTGAGCGTCACGAGCTGCTTGAACGTACCGGGGGGAAACTCACTGATCGCGAACACATAGCTCAGCAAAGCGTGCTCTTGGCTGGAGCGCTCTTTGATCTCCATGGTCGTGACCAGTGCGGAGATGGCGCGCATGAGCTCGCCGTCGTCGCTGAGCTGGGCCAGCGCGGCGGTGGCGCTGATCAGGCTTCGGTCGGCGGTCTCGTAGCGCTCCGACCAGCGCGTGAAGTCCAGCTCGCCGGCGAGGGCGGCCCTGCGCTCTTCCGGCAGCCGCTCGAGTTGTCGTCGGGCCTCGCTCAGGTCGCGGGCAAGCCGGGCCGGCAAGGTGGAGACTCGGCGGTGCGCCAAGAAGGCACCGAGCTCGCGGCTCGCCGCGTCCGTGCGCGCGAAGCGCACCGGCAGCTCCGGCGCGCTCGGCGCCTTCAGCCCGAGTCGCAAGGCGAGCTCGCTGCGCTCGAACTGTAGCTCTTGAACGAGCTTGCTCATGTGCGCCGAGAGTCGCGCCAAGTCTTCGATCGAGCCGAGCGCGGCGACGCTCTGGGCGCGCCGCTGCGCGTCACGCGAGATGAGCGTCGCGAGGATGAGCGCGCCGAGCACCGGCACTCCTGCGAGCAGGATGAGCTTGAGGCGGATGGGCAGGCGGCGCAGCATGAGCGGTCGACTACTCCTGGCCCCAGGCCGGCGGCCAGCAGGTCGCCTAGCCTAGGCTGGACTTCGCGCGGTTCGCGGCGAATTTCGGCTCTTGGCGCAAAGCCGGCCCAATTTTCGCGTCCGGTTCGGTGAGCTCCTGGGTCGAGGCTCCGTGGTACGCTCGAAACCGAGGGCGGGGCGTGCCGCGCCCCGGCAAAGATTTGCCCGGAGACTTCGAAGATCCCATCAACCGCTCGCGCCGCGATCTAGAGCGCGTGAGCACGTTCTTGTCATCCATCGTCGAGAACATCCCGGCGATGATCTTCGTCAAGAACGCGGAGTCGCTGCGCTTCGAGCTGTTCAACAAGGCGGGGGAAGCGCTCCTCGGCATTCCGCGCGAGCAGCTGCTTGGCAAGGCGGACACCGACTTGTTCCCGCCGGACCAGGCCGCCTTCTTCGTCGAGAAGGACCGACGCGTGCTCGAGGACAAGCAGCTGGTAGACATCCCGCTCGAGCCTATCGACACCGCGGCCGGGCGCCGGTGGCTCCATACCAAGAAGATCCCCGTCGTCGATCGCGAAGGGGTGGCGCGTTACTTGCTCGGTATCTCGCTGGACATCACGGAGCGGCACGAGGCCGAGGAGTCGCTGCGCCGCGTTCAAGACGAGCTGGAGCGCCGGGTGGCGCTCCGCACCCGTGAGCTCTCGCTCACGGTGGCGCGCCTGGAGCGCGAGATCAGCGACCGCGAGCGGGCCGAGAGCGCGCTGCAAAAGAGCGAGGACCAGCTCCGTCACGCCCAAAAAATGGACGCGGTGGGCCGCCTCGCCGGCGGGGTAGCGCACGACTTCAACAACATGCTCTCGGTGATTTTGGGCCACACGGAGATGGCGCTGGCGCGGCTGGACACCGATGACGAGCACGAGCTGTTCGACTCGCTGGACACCATCCGCCAAGCGGCGCTGCGTTCGGCCGGCTTGACCCAGCAGCTGCTCGCGTTCAGTCGCCAGCAGGTGGTGAGCCCCCGGCACCTGGATTTGCGAGGGCTCGTTCGGGATTTCGACAAGATGCTGAAGCGCGTCATCGGCGACGACATCAAGCTCGTCATCGTGGAGAGCGCGGAGGCATGCGCGGTGCGTGTGGATCCGGTGCAGATGGAGCAGGTGATCTTGAACCTCGCGATCAACGCGCGGGACGCCATGCCGCACGGCGGGCACCTCACGATCGAAACGAAGCTCACGCAGCTCTCGCCCGAGCACGTGTTCGCGCACCCGAACGCGAAGCTGGGTCCGCACGTGGAGCTGTGCGTGCGCGACGAAGGCACCGGGATGGACGCGGTGACCCTGGGCCGGATCTTCGAGCCGTTTTTTACGACGAAAGCCGAAGGGCGCGGCACCGGGCTGGGCCTGTCCACCGTCTACGGCATCGTTCACCAGGCTGGCGGCTCTTTGATCGTGGACAGCGCGCTCAACCAAGGCTCGACTTTCCGCGTCTTTTTGCCGTATGCGGCGGGGCGGGACTCCTGGCAGCCGGTGGGCGGCGCTCCTGCGCGTGGAGGACAGGAGCGCGTGCTGCTCGTCGAGGACGAGCCGGAGGTGCGCCGCGTCTGCGCGTTGACCTTGCAGCGCCTCGGCTACGAGGTCGTCGTGGCGGAAGACGAAGAGCACGCCGTCAAGCTCTGTGCGACGGCCGAGCGGCCGCTGCACGCGGTGGTGACGGA
Organism: Myxococcales bacterium; assembly: GCA_004193285.1. Taxonomy (GTDB): domain Bacteria; phylum Myxococcota_A; class Polyangia; order Polyangiales; family Polyangiaceae; genus PMG-095. The sequence continues at coordinate 88,644 of SECP01000018.1, forward strand.
CGTGGTGATGCCCGGCACGTCGGGCGTCGCGCTCGTTCAGCGACTGCGCGTTCTGCAGCCCGGCATTCGGGTGCTGTTCATGTCCGGCTACACGGATAGACAGATCGTAGACACGTCGAGTCTGAACGAGCTTTCGGCCTTCTTGCAGAAGCCGTTCACGCCGGACTCGCTGGGCCGACAGCTCCGGCAGCTACTCGACGCGCGCCGCATCGAAACGTAGAGTCGCGCCCGCATGACTAGCGGCAGACGAACCCTGGTGTGGTTCCGCGGCAAGGATCTACGCCTCAGCGATCACGCGCCGCTCACGGACGCGCTTCAGGACGGCGAGCTCATCCCGCTTTTCGTGCTCGATCCGTACTTCTTCGCCCCCGCGCGCGCGCGCGAGCTGCCGCACCGCATGCAGTTCTTGCTCGAGTCCCTCGAGGCGCTGCGCAGCAACATCGCCCACCTCGGCTCGGAGTTGCTACTCGCGGCAGGAAAGAGCGTGGACGTCGTGCCGCGCTTGGCCGAGCGCTTTCGGGTGACGCGCGTCGTCGCGCAGCGCTGGAGCGAGCCGTTCGGGCGCGAAAGAGACCGGCGAATCACGGCTGCGCTGCGCGTTCCGTTCGAGCTCTTCGGCGGCGAAACCCTCGCTGCACCGGAGACGGTGCGCAACGGCAGCGGCCAGCCGTTTTCGGTGTTCACGCCGTTCGCACGCGCGCTCCGGCGTGATCTGCCGGAGGTGCGCGTGCTCCCCGCACCGAAGCGCCTGCCCCCGCTGCCGCCGGACGTGCGCTTCGAATCCGCGCCGATGCCGACGCTCTCCAGCTTGGGCATCGAAGCCAATCCGAAACTACAGGGCGGGGGAGAGCGCGCTGCTCGCCAGCGCCTGAAGGAATTCGTGGCGGCCGCCGCCGAGCACTACGACGCTCGTCGGGACCGCATGGATCTTCCGGGCACGAGCCGGCTCTCGGCCGACTTGAAGTTCGGCACGCTCTGTGTGCGAACCGTTTGGAGCGCGGTCAGCGCGCTACAGGCCGAGGCTCCGGCCGCCATCACGACGTACACCAATGAGCTGCTTTGGCGGGAGTTCACGCACGCGACGCTGTGGGACCGCCCGCACCTCCTGGAGCGGCCCTTTCGAGAAGACTTCGAGGGCTTTCCGTGGGGCTTCGACGAAGAGGGCTGGCACGCTTGGATCACGGGAAAGACCGGGTATCCAGTGGTGGACGCAGCGGCGCGGCAGCTCATGGCGGAAGGCTTCGTGCACAACCGGGCGCGCATGATTGCGGCCAGCTTCCTGACCAAGCACCAGCTCATCCACTACCGGCACGGCGAGGCCCACTACCTCAAGTACCTCACGGACGGCGATTGGGCGCAGAACAACGCCGGCTGGCAGTGGTCAGCCGGCTGCGGAACGGACGCTCAGCCCTACTTTCGCGTCTTCAATCCTACCCTTCAGGGCGAGAAGTTCGACCCGAACGGGGACTACGTGCGTCGGTGGGTGCCGGAGCTAGCGGCGCTCCCTGCCAAGCTCATCCACCGACCGCACGAAGCGCCCGCAAAGGCGCTTGCGTCCGCGGGCGTCGAGCTAGGTAAGACCTACCCGACGCCCATCGTGGAGCACGCGCTCGCTCGCGACCGCTTCCTGAAGGTCGCTGATTCCTACCTCAAGGCGCAGCCGGCGCGGCCGCGTTGACAGCCGCCGGGTGCGTGTGGGCGGCCGCCTCCGGCGCGCCGAGCAGCACCTCCACCTCGTGCACCTTGCCGTCGTTCGACAGCGGGATGACGTGGCCCGGCACCGCTTTCCCGTCCACGAGCAGCTGCTTGACGCCCTTGCTGACGTGACTCGGGTTCTTCACCTTGATCTTGTACGTGGTGCCGCGAAGGACGCGCGTCACCTCGAACCCGTCCCAGCTCTTCGGGATGCAGGGGTCGACCTCCAGACCCTTGTAGGTCGGGCGAACGCCGAGGATGTACTTGGTCGCCGCCTGGTAGCACCAGCTCGCGGTTCCGGAGAGCCAGCTGTTGCGACCCAGGCCGAACTGCGCGTGCTCGTCACCGAGGATGTTCTGGGCGTAGACGTACGGCTCGAGCTCGTACTCCTCCATCACCTCGTTCTTCGCGGCTGGGTTGATCTGCTGGTAGTACTGGAAGGCGCGATCGCCGTTGCCCACCAGCGTCTCCGCGATCATCACCCACGGATTGCTGTGCAGGAAGATGCCGCCGTTTTCCTTCGCGCCCGGCGGGTACGTGGTGACGCCGCCCTTGGTGTGATCGTAGCCGTCGTAGCCGGGGGCCGAGAGCTTGATGCCGTTCTTCGTGTTGAGGTGGCGCTGCACCGACTCGAGCGCCTTTTGAGCACGCTCCGGGGTCGCGAAGCCGGAGATGACCGGCCAGCTCTGCCCGTTCGTCCAGATCTTGCCCTGGGCGTTGTTGTGGGTGCCGATGATGCTGCCGTCGTGGTCGAAGTACCGCACGTACCAGTCGCCGTCCCAGGCGTGCTCGTTCACCCGCGCGCGCATCTGCTCGTAGTCGCGCTTGTAGCGCTGGACCTGCTCGATGTCCCCGAGCTCGGTGCACAGCTCGATCAGCTCCAGCAGCGCTTTGCCGTAGAGGTTCGCAACGAACAGGCTCTCCGCGCCCTTCTTCAGGTTGACGGTGTCGTTCCAGTCCGCGAAGCCGAGCAGCGGGAGGCCATGGGCCCCGACGTCTTGCTTGGTGAAGGCGACCGCGCGCTTCAAATGCTCCAGCACCGTGCCCTGCTCGCGCTGAGAGAGCTCCAGCTGCTTGTCGTAAAACGGCAGGTTGCGCTGCAGAAACGCCATGTCGCCCGTCTCTTTCAAGTAGGCGCACACCGCGAGCACGATCCACAGGTGGTCGTCGCCGTAGTACTTGGGGCGGTCCGGCTCTTCACGCGAGTCACCCTCGTTTGCCACCATCGTGGAGGCGTAGAATTGGTGCATGGCCGAGCCGTCCGCCTTTTGGACGCTGAGCAGCTTCTCGATCAGGTCCTTCGCTTCCGGAGCCATCGAGGCGAGGACACCCATGACGTCCTGCGAGCTGTCACGGAAGCCGATGCCACGGCCGCCGAAGCCCAGCTGGTACAGCGAGAGGTCCCGCGACCAATTCTTGGTCATGAAGCACTGCCGCGGATTGTGCACGTTGACCATGCTGTCCAGCGCGGCCGACGGCGTCTTCACTTGCAGCTTGCCGAGGTAGTCGTCCCAGTAGCGGCGCATCGCCGCGAGGGCCGCGTCCGTCTGGTCGTCGCTTTCGAAAGCGGCGAAGGCAGCTTGGGCGCGGCTCAAGCTCTCCGGGCGCGTGCCTTCTTGCTGGGTGAGGAGCACTCGAAAGCGCTTGGATTCCCCAGGCGCGAGCGTGCCGACGGGCAGCAGGAGCGCGCCCACGTTGTCCCCGCGCAGCGCCTCGTAGTTCGACAGCTCCTCCTGCTTCAAGCTCAGGGGATCGGCGTACGTGCCGTACTCGTTGTCGCCGAGGAACCTGGCGCGGCAGGTCTCGAAGGACGAGACGGGCAGCGTCGCGGTCAAGTAAGTCTGACGCGTGTCGCGGTTCATGAACGCATACTGCGCGAGCAGCTTGCGGCCACCGCCGGCGTCGTGCGCCACGCTCTGCATCGTTTGCGGTACCCAGTCCGCATTCGTGAACTGCTTGAGCGCGTCGAAGTGCGTGTACTCGACGAGCGGAATCGCATCTACCGTGAGAGGCGCGGCCGAGACGTTCGTCAGCGTGATGTCCTCGATGAGGACCTCCGAGCCCGTGGGTACGAACAGCGTGATCTCGGCGCGAATGCCGGCAAGCTCCGAGACGAAGCGGGTGTAGCCGAGACCGACGCGGCACTCGTACTTGTCGAGCGGCTCCAACGTGGGGACGAAGAGGGGGCTCAGCGTCCGAAATCCATCCGCCGTGCGCAGCCGCAGGTAGAGCGTGTGCCCCTTGAGCTGCGAGCTCGGTAGCTGCGGAATGTACTTGGTGATGCGGTTGAGGGCGGGATCACCCTTGCAGAGCAACAGGCCACCAGTGTGGTCCACGAAGCCGCCGAAGCGCAGCGAGCCCAGGTAGTTGATCCACTTGACCGGAGTCTTGGGATTTTCGATCACGTACTCGCGAGCGCTGTCGTCAAAATGGCCGTACTTCATGGTTCTCCGAGATCAACTGCTGGGGAGCAGAGCAACGGCGTCGCTGGCGCAGGGGCGCTTGGACGCTGACGTTCTTTTTGATTGAACCAGCTAAATGGCAGGCTGGCCAGGAGAAATGCACTCGACTTTCAAGATTTCGGGAACCGGTTTCAGTGCCATTTTCTCGCCAGTATTCGTCAATTATCTGCGCTGACTGGATCGATGAAGGAACCGGTTGCAGAAAAGCGCTCTGAGTGGCCGTCCGCGCACAATTCATGAGCGCAGACGGAGCCGCCTCGCCACCACTGCGCAACACCTACATGTAGGTTGATGAAGGTGTTAAACACTCGGGCTGGCTGGCCGCTTATGAGGAGGAGCCATGCGCCGCGCCTCTTTCGCCCGAAGCTGCGTCCTTCTTACCTCTATCCTGGCATTCGGCCTCGCGGCCGCCTGCGGCGCGTCCGATGGCGCGTCGAGCGACGGAGACGGAAGCGGCATGGCGGGCGGCGGGGGCGGTGAAACGCCTGGCAGTCCTGGTGAGGGCGGGACCGGCTTCGAGCTGGGGTTCGGTGCCGACAGCCAGGTCGGGCCCAGCGGCGGTGAAGCGGCGGCGCGCCTGAAGCTGCTGATCAGCGCCGACGAGACGGAGGTTCAAGCGACGGGGGAGCCGCTCACGGTTCAGCTCCGCGCGCGCTTCGACGACGGCTCGTATCCCAATCAGGTCCTGTGGAGTGTCGACGACCCGCGCATCGGCTCCGTGAACGAGGACGGCGAGCTGCGCTCGAGCGGCTTCGTTGCGGGCACCCTCACGATCACGGCGACGGTTGGAGCTCACACCGCGACCATCGCGGTGCACATCACGGCCGCGCTCCAGGACGACGACGGCTCGCTCGAGCTCGACGTGAAGGACTCGCTGGTGATGGGCGGGCAGGGCGGGGCAAACGGGGTGGGGCCCGACGACGCGTTTAGGTTCCTGTATCCGTACGACGGCACCGTGTTCCCGCTCGGGCTGTCGGCGCCCGTGCTTCAGCTCGGAGGCGAGGACGCAGACGGCACGTACGTCCGGCTCACCGCCGGTGAGCTCAGTTACGAGGCATTTGCCGAGGTGAACGGGCTCACGCGGGTCATCTTGCCGGAGGCGGTTTGGCGCGGGGCGACTCTCTCCGTTCCGCTCGGTGAGGCCATCGAGCTGAGCGTCTCCAAGGTGACGGCCGGCAAGGTGACGGGTCCCGTCAGCGAACGGCTCCTCATCGCCCCCGGCAGCCTGAAAGGCTTCGTTTACTACAACACTTACCGCTCCACGCTCGCTGGCGATAGCGGCGCGATCATGCGCATCAAGCCGGGGGAGACGGCGAAGGTGCTGCAGAGCGGCTGCACCGTTTGTCACAGCGTGAGCGCGCACGGCAACGTGATGGTCGCGGGGGTATCGTGGGACACTCAGAACGCCAAGGTGAGTCGCGCCTTCGATTTGCCTGAGAGCGGCGGGCTCGGGCTTCGCAACGAGCAAGAGGAAGGGCGGGTTTACTCGTTCGGTGGGCTCACACCGGACGGCAGCTTGATGCTGACGAGCGGGGTACCGGCTTCCGGCGCCAAAATGCGCGGTATGACTGGCGAGCTGTTTTCGCGCCTCGTAGCTACGGCGAGCGGCAACACCGTGGCCGCGCCCAGCTTTGGAGTGAAGGTCGCCATGACGCCGAACTTCGCGCCCGACGGGAGCCGCGTCGCTTTCAACAATCACGACCGCAGCGCCGCCGGGCACGTGCTCTCGGTAGCGAGCTTCGACGCTTCCGGAGCGACGCCCGAGTTCGGTGTAGTGGACGACGTCGTGACCGACGCGAAGCGCGTGGTCGCCTGGCCCAGCTTCGTGCCCGACGCGTCGGCGGTGCTGTTCCACGCTGGCGATTCTTTCGACACCGCCAAGGCCGGTGGAGGCGCTTTGTACGCCGACATTCGGCTGGTAGACGTCGCGACCAAGGCCGTGAACGAGCTCCGTGCCCTCAATGGCTACGACTCCGACGGCGAGCTCTACCTACCGGGTGGGGCGGCTCAAGAAGCGCACCTCAACTACGAGCCGAGCGTTCTGCCAGTGCCGGTAGGCGGCTACTACTGGGTGCTGTTCACGAGCCGGCGCACTTACGGTAACACCATCGCCCCCGGCGGCTCGGTCGAGCGCGGCGACGACATCTGGGGCGTGCCGGTGCCGCCCGCGACGGAGTCGCCCAGCCCTCGCAAGAAGATCTGGGTGGCGGCGGTCGACATCGACCACCAAGGCGTCGTCGATCCGAGTCACCCCGCGTTTTACCTTCCCGGCCAGGAGCTGGAGTCCGGAAACATGCGCGCCTTCGCCGCGCTGGAACCCTGCAAAAAGCGCGGCAAAGGCTGCGAGTCCGCGGCCGAGTGCTGCGACGGCTTCTGCCGAGAGACATCGCGCGACGAGGCAGGGGCGCCGGTGCTCACTTGCACGCCCCCGCCGGAGAACTCCTGCTCGAACGTGGACGAGACTTGCAAGAAGAGCAAGGACTGCTGCCTCAGCACCTCCCTGTGCATCAACGGTCGCTGCGCCGCTCCTCCGCCCGTCGTGGAGTAGCTCAACGGGCGGGAGGGTACTTGGCGAGCTTGCGCTGAAGGCTTCTTCGATGGAGCCCCAGGCGCCGCGCCGCTTCCGAGATGTTGCCGGAGACCGCAACCAGGACGTGGTTGATGTGCTCCCACTCGGCGCGCGCCAGCGTGAGCGGTTCTTCGGCAGGGGCGGGGGAGTCGACGCTCCCGCGCGTGAGCGCCGCCAAGATCTGGTCGGCGTCTGCCGGTTTCGTGAGGTAATGAACGGCTCCGAGCCGCATCGCTTCGACCGCAGTCGCGATGCTGCCGTAGCCGGTGAGCATGACCACGCGGGTCGCGGGGTCCTTGGCGAGCAGAGCGCGCAGGACGTCCAGACCCGAGCCCTCGCCGATGCGCAGATCCACCACCGCGAGCTCGGGTGCATCCTCCGCTTTTACCAGCGCGTCCGCGACGGTGGCAGCGCCAGCGGCTTCGAGTCCTCGGTCGCGCAGAGCGCGGACCAAGCGTTCGCGGAGGAAGTCGTCGTCCTCTACGACCAAGACGGTGGTGGCGGCGAGAGCGGGCTCGGCCATGTCAGCCGGCAGCTTGCGCGGGGACGGTCGCCCTCGCCATGCGACCATTTGTCGCATGCGCCGGGAGCACCAACCTAGCTCGCGTTCCGCGACCGACCTCCGAGTCGAGCTCCAGCCGCCCGCCCATCTGCTCGGCGACGCTCTGCACCAGGAACAAACCGAGCCCCATGCCCTGCCCGCGCGGCTTCGTGGTGAAGAAGGGCTCGGTGGCACGCGCGAGCACCGGGCTGGGCATTCCCGGCCCGTCGTCGCTCACGGTGAACGAGAGCTCGTCGGCGCTCTGTTCGATGGACAAGCGGACGCTGCCTTGTGGCCCGCTCGCGTCGAACGCGTTCTTGACGAGGTTGCGCACCGCCTGCGCCACCGCGCTCAAGGAGCCTGTCAGGAGCAGCGGCTCGGCGGAAGGCGTCGTGACTTGGACCCGCTGGCGAGCCGCGCCTTCCAAGCTGCGCTCCAGAATGTCAGGCCACGAGAGCGCGCCGAAGCTCGACCCGTGCGCTTGCCCCGCCTCCGCCGCGAGCTGATCCAAGATCTCTCGGCAGCGCTCCACCTGGCTCTTGATGAGGACGACGTCGTCCCGCGCGCTCGCATTGCCGGCGCCTTCCGGTAAGCGGCGCAGCAGCTCACCGCTCGCGAGCGCGATCGTGGAGAGCGGCGACGCAAGCTCATGCGCCGCGCCCGCCGAGAGCATGGCGAGCGCCGCGACCGCGTCGCCGCGCGTGGCGCGTTCGCGCGACGCGAGGAGCTCGTCCTCGATCTGTCGCAGCTCTTTGAGCACGCGCTGAATGAAGTAAACGATGAACACCGCGGCCAGCCCGAACGCGACCCACATCCCGCGCATGTGCCAGCTGTACTCGTGCTGGTGCTCGGAATGATTGTGCGGCAGCGGAACGTGCAGCCAAAAGAGGCCTAGCGAACAGCCGAGCGCCCCCGCCACGAGCAGGTAGCTCGTGCGCGGCGGGAGCACGACCGCGGCGAGCGCGATGTGAATGAGGTAGAGAAAGCTGAACGGGTTCGCCGGCCCGCCGCTCAGGTAGAGGAGCGCCGAGAAGAGCAACAGATCGAGGCTCACGCCGAGCGTGACGTGGCGCTCGTCGATCCGAGCGGGGCGCTGGAGGAGCGCAATGGCCCACAGGTTGACCAAGAGCTCGAGCCCCAGCACGGCGCTCAGGGCCGCGAGGGGGAGCTCCGTGTTCAGGAGCTGCCGAACCGCGATGATGACCGTAAGCTGCCCCACCACGGCGCCGAAGCGGAGCCTCACGAGCCAAGCGAAGTTGACCGCGAAGGCGGATGTTTGCGAGGAAGCGGGCGAAGCGGACAAAGCTGACACGACTTGGGGCTCCGCGGAGCGGAGCGGGACTGAGCGGAGCTGAGCGCGGAGGTCTGCGGACGCTAATCTCGGGGTGGGGGCCTCGCAACCGTGGTACTCTAAAGGCAGCGTCTTCGGAGCGCTTTCACCATGGCTAGAGACAAGATCCCCTACCTGGTACGCCCGCCCACCGCCGTGCTCACGCGCGGGTTCGACCCTCGCCTCTCGGTAGGCTCGGCCCGGCCGGCGGTGTTTCGTAGCTCCACCTACGTCTTCTCCAGCCCTGAGGCCGCCGAGCGTGCTTTTGCGATCGCGCTCGGGCGCTCGAAGGCGGCAGAAGGCGAGAGCGTCGATCTCATCTACTCCCGGCTCTCCCACCCGAACGCGGAAATTCTGGAAGATCAGCTGGTTCCGCTGGAGAAGGACGCCCAGGCGGCGGCCGTCTTCAACTCGGGAATGGCCGCGATCTCCACGCTGTTCCTCTCCCTCTGTCCGGTCGGCTCCGCGTTCATCTACACGACGCCCATTTACGGTGGTACGCAGCACCTGATTCATCAGTTTTTGGAGCCGCTCGGTATTCGCGCGGTGCCGGTGGCAGCGGGGGACAGCGCGGCGATGGCGAGCGCGATCGAGAGCACCCCCGAGCTCAGGGTCGTGTTCATCGAGACGCCCGCCAATCCAACGCTGACCATGACCGACATCGCGGGCGCCGTGAAGCTCGCGTCGACGCGGCAGGCCGCGCGCCCCCTCGTCGTGGTGGACAACACGTTTTTGGGCCCGGTGTTTCAGCAACCACTGCCGCTCGGCGCGGATCTGAGCGTTTATTCCGCCACGAAATACCTGGCCGGGCAGAGCGATATTCTGGCGGGGGTGGTGATGGGCAAGGACCCCACGCTCATCGCGAGCCTGCGCGGCATGCGCGCCATCCTCGGTAACATCCTCCAGCCGGACGAGTGCTGGATCTTGGACAGCCGCCTGCCCACGGTGGAGCTGCGAATGACGCGGCAAAGCAAGAACGCCGCGCGCATCGTCCCCCAGCTCGCAGCGCACCCCAAGGTGGCGCGGGCCTATTACCCCGAGCTCTTCGCGGACCCAGAGCAGATCCGGATCCGCGATCGTCAGTGCAGCTACCCCGGCGCGGTGTTCGCGCTGGATCTCAAAGGCGGCCGCAGCGCAGCATTCGACTTTTTACGGAGGCTGCGGATCGCCAAGAACGCCGTGAGCCTCGGAGGGGTGGAGACCCTCGCGTGCCACCCGCGCACCACGACCCACTCGGAGATGTCGGCCGACGAGCTTTCGCGGTACGGCATCGGCGAGGGGTTGGTGCGCGTCTCGGTGGGGGTCGAAGATCACCGCGACTTGCTGCGCGAGTTTCTAGAGGCGCTCGCTTGAGCTAGGCGGCAACCGAGCGGGTGCCGAGTAGCCGTTGCATGGCCGTTTGCAGGCTTTCGGGCGCTCGCGCAAGCTCCCGGATCATGTGCAGCTGCACGAGCGCGGTCTGGTGAAAATCCAGGCCGTAGCCGGTGTCCGGCCTTAGTGGGCGCTCGGGATCCAGCAAGTCCGCGAGCGCTCGGGCGGCTTCTGGTGACAGCGCGTGCTCCGGCCGCAACAGGACCTGCTCGGCGACGGCCACGCCGCCCGCCACCGCCTCCGGCTCGTATTGGGCGCAGTAGGCGATGGCGAGTGTGTTCGCTACCAGCTCCTCCAGCCACATGTCGCTGCCGAGCAGCCCCATCGCGTCGCGGTAGTGGTGAAAGAGCTCGTGAGCTACCACCGCCGGCGCTTGTCTCCACATGACGCGTGCTACCTCCTCGAGGTTCGGCTCGCCGAGCAGCGCGGCTTGAAAGGGGAGTGTCTCCTCCGCCAAGCCTTCGATGTCGGGGTAGTAGATGACCCCGCGCTTCTTGTCGTACATCCATTGCGGCTGGTGCCAGGGCAGCAGCGGTGGTGTCGGCGGGGCGCCGAAGACGCTGAGCCGAGTCGACAAGTCCCGTGCGAGCCGCTGCACGTGAGCATGCCAACCGAAGCGCGGTGCGCGCAGCTTCGCGGTCTCGGGCACCGGCTTGGGCGTATAAACCCCCTCGACGAGCTGGTCGATGACGAACAACAGGAGACGATGAGTCGGGGATTCTTCACCCAGAGCCGCTATTTCTGCGTGAATTCCCCGACGAAATCGCTCCATGGCGCTCGCCACCCGGCGCACCGCGCCGCTCTCGTACAGCAGCTTGCGGAGCTCGCCCAGTGAACCGGGTAGTCGCGCCTTGAGCTCGTCGAAGCGCGCACGCTCGTCCGCCGTCGCATGCTCCAAGAAACAAGCCAGCGGGTACGTCATCTTGCTCGTCTCCAGGTCTGGGCTTCGCGGCTTGCCGTACACGTCCCGCACGTCGTCCAGAACTTGCACCAGCAGCGAAAGGTTTTCGCCGAGGACCCGGTAATGCTCGCGCTCTTCGTCGCTGACGCCGGCGTAGAGCGCTGCGCACTCGCACACGAGCGCCAGGCTGGCGGTCTTCTCGCGCTGCATTTGCAGCACTTCGTCCGGTGTGCGGGCCCCCTCTGCTCCGAGCAAATCCAAATGCTGCCCGCGCCCGGTGGTCAGGGCGACGCGGTTCACGATCTTCAGGTAGAGCATGCGGCGCTGCGGGCTCCGCTCGAGGCGCATCGTGCGCTCTAGCGCGGAAAGGCCTAAAAAGAGCAAGGTGAGCGCGTCATTCACGGCCATCGCGGTGCCTACGGCTCCGTGCGGCTTGCCCGACAAGTCTTCGTCTTGCACGTCGTCCAGCAGGTCCAGCGCCAGCAAGTAGAAGCTGCAGAACGTCGCCAGCTCCACCGCCTGCTCGTCCAGCTCGTCGCGATGAGCGCGAGCAATGAGGTAGAAGACCGCAAGCGGGTCGCCCAGCGGATTGCGATGCGTGCGCGGACGGTATTGCGCCGCGCTGGCGAGGAGGAGGTCTCGCTGGGTGGCATCGAATCGCCCTGCGACTATCGCCTCGTCTATGTGCCGTTCGACCCGACCGAGGAAGCCGGTCAAGCCCGTTGCTCGCTCATTTTGCATACACTGCTCCGTTCGCGCGGTTGCGCGTGCTTCATGTTCAATCCTCCCGAGCGACCCCCCGCGCGGATGGAGCGTCCCGGCCCAACACTTGGACCGGGACCCCCGCCTTCGATGAATGACGGGCGCGTCAGCGCCCGGATCGAGGCTCTCAGCCGACCATGAATCCGCTCGCGGAGCCGACCATGAATCCGCTCGCGGAGCCGACCATGAATCCGCTCGCGGAGCCGACCATGAATCCGCTCGCGGAGTTGCTCTCCGCGAGGCTCGCCTCCTGCTCGCCGGCGGGCTCGACGCAGAGGCGCGTTTCGATCGTTTCCAAATCGTGTACTTCGATGTCGTCGTCAGTATTCATTGTGCTTCCTTCGGTTGACGCACGCCCTACATGGGCGAGGAGCTCTTCGTAGCGATTGACGCGCACCCCCGCGCCGCCCCTCCCACCTTATACATCCACCACCCGATTCCCACTCATACCCGAGGAGTGGCGTATCTGCCCTCGGTTGAATAGACGGAGCGTCTCTCAACTCGATGCACGGGGGCAACTTTCGCACAGGTGCGCTCACGCTCGAACAGTCGGCTCGACCGCGGCGCTGGTTGCGTACTTTGTTAGCGCGAGCTGGTCGCGAACGCCGAGCAGAAGAAGTGCGTACGCGTCACGCTCGCTGCGCGCGGGCGGCGCGTAGCGAGGGCTGCGCGGTGAGGCTACCGGGTAAGCGAATCAAAAACTGCGCGCCTTCACCCGGCGTACTCTGTACGTGGATGTCGCCATGCATGAGCTCGACGTATCGGCGACACAAATACAAGCCGAGGCCAGTGCCGGTCGGTTTGCCTTCCGTGACGAACGGCTGAAACAAATGAGCGATGCGCTCCGCGGCGATACCGGGGCCATCATCGGCGATGCTGATCAAAACGGCGCGCGCGGTAGACTCGAGCTTGACTCGCACGTCCACATTGCTGGCTCCGGCTTGTCGCGCGTTGCGGAGCAGATTCCGCAAAACGGTGGCGAGGTGGGTGGGCTCTCCGCGCACTTGAAATCGGGGCGCTTCGTCCCGATAGTCGATGCTGAGCCCGGCGAAACGACCGCGCAACGTACGCTCGAGCACGTCGCCTACTTCCAAGACGGAGCCTTCCCGAGGCTGGGCTTGACGGCGCAGCTCTTCCAACGTTTCTTCGAGTAAGCTCTGCTCGCTGCGCGCCGCCTGGAGCGCGTCACCTACCGCGGCTAGCTGCTCCTCGTTTAGCTGATCGCGATCCAAAAACTCCAAGTTCATCCGTACCGCCGTCTGCACGTTGCGCAGCTCGTGGAGGAAGTTGCCGAGGTTGAGCAGCGTCGTCGTGAGCGCGCGCTGCATCGCCACGTCCAGCATCTGATCCGTGGCGCCGAGCGCCTGCTGTAGGCGTTTGGCGCCCTCCAAGAGCTCGCGGCGCTTCTGCGTGTGGACCATCATCATGACCGAGATCACTGAGGACGAGAGCAGCACGAGCGTGACCGGCACCTCGGGCCGCAGCCACAGCAACATCAGAAGGGTCGGTACGTTGAGGACCACCGCCATCAGCAGGCTGAAGCCGTAAAAGCTCGTGGGAAACGCCATGACCATCAGCACGTGGACGATGGCGAAGCCGATGGCGAAACCGCCGCTGGTGCGGAGCGCCGCGAGCGAAAGCGAGGCCGCGTAGCAACCGTTGTCGAGGAGCGTGGAGAGGGCGCCCCAAGTGCCCCGGCAGCGCCTCCGATAAGCCAGATGGGTGAACCCGCCGCCGATGAGGGCGAGTGCGACGCACGGTCCCGTCGCTTCGGCGTGGGACATGGCACGTAGCCAGGGGACCTCTCCGATGGCTATGAAGACCAGCACCAGAGCGCCCACCGCGCCCACCGATGAAATAGGCGTCGACGCTGCCGTCGTTTCATCGGGGTCGAAGGAGGCGAGGAATGCCTGCCAGCGGGCAGCGAGCCATTGCTTCATGAAGACGGCCGAGAGGAGCTACGGCGAGGCAAGGAGCCGGGGTGCGGGCACGGGGCGAGGGTAGCATTCCGCATCAATCTTGGGGGTGGTCGACTTGACACTGTCGAGGCTTAGACTTAGTCTAAACTTCATGACTGCCAGCGTGGTCGACGTCCTCGAGCAAGCAGGGATTCAGCCCTCGGCTCAGCGGGTCGCAGTCGCGGACTACGTGTTCGCGACGGAAGAGCATCCGTCAGCCGACCAGGTCTGGGCGCGGGTCAAACAGCGCTTTCCGATGCTCTCGCGAGCCACGGTTTACAACACCCTCAACCTATTCGTGGAAAAGGGGTTGCTGCGGGAGCTGGTGCTGGCCGAAGGCAAGGTGGTCTTCGATCCCAAGCTCATGCCGCACCACCACTTCATCGACGAAGAGACGCAGAGCATCGTGGACATTCCCTGGGAGGCTCTGCAGGTGAAGCACGTGGAGGCCCTACGAGGGTTCGACGTGCGTGAGTACCAGGTCGTGCTGCGCGGTCGTCGCGCGGCGGCTACGCGGCGTTAAACCAAATCAATCCCATCGCGGCGCTCGAGCGCAAGGTGCGACTTCGCGCCTTGGCGGGCGTGCGTTTCTTTTCGAGGAGAGCCAACATGTACAAGAGTCCCAGTCATCTATCCGAGTCTGCACGTTCCGTGGTTTCGCAGAGCTTGAACGAGCTCCTCGTCAACGGCCTCGACTTGCACAGCCAGATCAAGGTCGCCCACTGGAACATCAAGGGACCCGGCTTCGCAGCCCTCCACCCGCTGTTCGAGACCTTCGCGGTGGGGCTTTCGGCCCACAACGACAGCGTGGCCGAGCGCGCAGTCACCCTCGGCGCAAAAGCTTACGGCACCGCGCGCCACGTCGCGGCCCATTCGAAGATCAGCGAGTACCCGCAAGAGACGACTCGCGACTTGGAGCATGTGAGGCTGCTCGCGGATCGCATCGAGCAATACTTGGTGCAGAGCCGAGCGACTCGCGGCGTCGCAGAGCAGCAAGCGGATACCGACACTGTCGATCTCGTTACGGCCGTGATCAGCGAGTTCGAGAAACACGCGTGGTTCCTGCGCGCGAGCCTCGAAGCTTAGAGGGTTGGGTAAATCTGCTCTGAAGGAAATTTCTAGCGCGCAGACAGGTCATTTTTATGATCCGTCTCGGGGCCTTGAAGTCACCGCCTGCGCGCTCTCGCCACATCGAGTATTCTTCGGAAAGATGCTTTGCCTCTCTGACGTCACTTGGCTGGGTTTGGGTCGCGCTTCGGCGCTTGCCATTTCGTTGTGCGTCACCGCCTGCGGCGGAGACGGCGACGAGAGCAAAGTCGGCCCCGGTAGCGGGTCGTCCAATGGGCAACCTCCGCCCGGTTCGTTGGACCTAGGTGGGGCAAATGGGTCGGGCGGCAACGGCGCCGGGAGCACCAGCGCCTCAGGCGGGAATGGGTCCGGGGCGTGTGCGAGCGCCCTGACCGGTCGCGTGCGCGACTTCAAGGCCAAGGAGGAGGCTGGGGGCCACCCGGACTTCGAAGCGTTTCGCGGCGACGACGCATCGCTCGGCATCGTGGAGGACATGCTGGGGATGGACCGCAAGCCTGTCTACAAGCCGAAGGGACCCTTGGTCTCGAGCTTCGGTCCGCAGACGACCAGCAAAGAGCGTTTTGACCAGTGGTACCGCGACACGGACGGCGTCAACCAAGCCATCGAATTCACGGTTCCGCTGACGCAGATGCCCAATGGCGTCGCGACGTTCGATAGCGCGGCGTTCTTTCCGATCGACGACCAGGGCTTCGGCAACTACGTGAAGATGGTCGACGGCAAGGCGGTCGACCAAAAGCACAACTTCGGCTTCACGTTCGAGCTTCACACCGAGTTTGCGTACAAGGGGAAAGAAATCTTCACCTTCACCGGGGACGACGACCTGTGGGTGTTCGTCAACGGACACCTGGGTATCGACTTGGGCGGGCTGCATCCGGAGCGCAGCAAATCGATCCGCCTGGACGAGGTTGCTAGGGAATTTGGCCTCGAGCTGGGCAAAACTTACACACTGGACCTGTTTCACGCAGAGCGGCACACGACCGCCTCGCACTTCCGCGTGGAGACGTCGATCGTGTTCACGAATTGCAATCCGATCATCATTCCCAGGTAACGCTGGGTGTGCTGTGCTCCCTCGAGGAGATTGCACCTGATGAAAGCATTGATGCGCGGTTCGCTCGCCGGTTTGATGAGCTGCTTCCTGCTGTCGCTGTCCGCGACGGCGCTCGCCGAAGGTGAGCCCTGTTACAACGACGACGATTGCCCCGGCGGCGGCGCCGTGTGCGGCGGGGACGTGTGTAACTGGGCCAAGCAGCACCCGGCTCCAGTCGGCGAGAAGGCATTCACCTGCAACCCCGCCGGCTCGAGCCCCCGCGGCAGCGACGGCTGGTGCACGGACGACAGCGACTGCAAGTGCAAGGCGGAGGGCGCCAACTGCAGCAAGCCGCCTTACTGCTCGTTCACCAAACCGAGCGAAGCGCCTGCCGGAACCGGTGGTAGCGGCGCCGGCGGCAGCGCCGCGGGCGGCACCGCAGCGGGCGGCACCTCCGCTGCAGGCACCACGTCGACGGGCGGCTCGACCTCCACCGCCGGCACGACAAGCACCGCCGGCACCGGTACCACCCCGGCACCGGCTCCGGCCGCGGATGACGGCGGCTGCAGCGTCAGTGTGCCGCGGAGCGGCGGCGCGGGCGCGCTCGTGGCCCTCGGCGTGGCGGGCCTCGGCTTGGCGCTCGCGCGTCGCCGCCGCTGAGCTCGCTCACAAGAGCTCGCTGATGATGCCGTCTGCGAAGAGCCACTTCGACTTGGGTATTCGCAGGCGGCCGTCCGCGACCTCGATGCGACCGCGTGCGGTGAGTCGGTCCAAGGCGCGACCTCGTTCCGGCGGTAGCGCGGGGACGCCCAGCTCGGCCGCCGCTCCCTGAAGGTCGAAGCCCTCCGCGAGTCGTAGCCCCAGCATGATGCGCTCACGCAGGGAGGTTTCCGCGTCCAGCGGCTCGACGACGGCGGTGGTGTCGAGCGCGACTTCGAACGGCCGCGTGAAGCGGGAGCCGACGAAGCGCTCTGGCGACGGCGTCGTTCGGTACCGCACGCGGCCGCTCGCGAGCGTCACCGTGCCCCAGGCGCCCGTACCCAGGCCGAGGTAGTCGTAGCCGCGCCAGTAGCCGAGGTTGTGGCGCGAGACGTCGCCTTGGCGAGCGAAGTTGCTGATCTCGTAATGGTCGAAGCCGGCTTCCGAAAGCGCTTCATCCACGGCCAGGAACGAGTCGGCCACTTGCGCTTCTTCAAGGAGTGGGAGTCGGCCCTTTTTGGCGCGCGCGCCGAAGTCCGTGCCGGGCTCGATCGTGAGCGCGTAGGCAGACAGGTGCGTCGTCCCGAGCGCGGCCAACGTGCGAGCCTCGGCGGCGGCTTGCTCCGCAGCCTGGCCGGCGACGCCAAAGATGAAGTCCAGGGACACGCGCGGCATCGCCGATTCGAGCGCCGCCCGCGCCGCCTCTAGCCCGCCGTTCGGATCGTGGAGACGACCCAAAAACGCGAGGCGCTCCGCGTCGAGCCCTTGGACGCCGAGGCTCAGCCGGTTGACCCCGACGGCCGCGAGCGCGCGCGCCTTCTCGAGGTCCAGACTCGTAGGGTTGCACTCGGCGGTGATCTCCACTTCTTTGGCCCGGCTGGCCGAGAACGCCGCCAGCAGCGCCTGGAGCACGCGGCCGAGCTCCTCCGTCGCCCATAGAGAGGGAGTGCCACCGCCGAAGAAGATCGTTTCCAAGCGATACGCACGCGTGAGCTCTGGCAAACGCGCTTCCAGCTCGCGCAGCACGGCGTCAGCGTAGGCGCGGTGAGGGATGGCGTCGCGCGCGGCCGCAACACTGAGGAAATCACAGTACGGGCACTTCTGGAGGCACCACGGAAAGTGGACGTAGATGCCGAGCGGGGCGGCCGGATTCGCGATGCTTTCAGTCAAGGGCTCGGGCTAGGCTAGCGCCTGGGATGGCTCGCATCCACGCGTTCGAGTTCGAAGACCAAACCTGGTTTCCGGGCGTGGTCCGCGAATACATGACCGATTTTCTCAGCCACATGGGGGGTTGGTCGAAAATACCGTACCAGCCCTTCGTCGAGCGGCTGGCCGAGGCCCTGCGCCGCACCGGCGACGCCCGAGTCGTTGACCTGTGCTCAGGCGGGGGCGGGCCGGCTCTCGTGATTGCGGGAGAGCTCCGCCAGCGGTTGGGACGCCCCATGGAGGTGGTGCTGACGGACCTTTACCCGCGGCCTTCGCGCCGCGCCCACGCTCGCTCCGTGCTCCCGGGCTGGGTCGAGCTCGAAGCGCGGCCCATCGATGCGCGCCAGGTGCCCGAGGACCTGGAAGGCTTTCGGCTCGTGTGTAACGGGTTTCATCACCTTAAACCGCACGAGGCGCGCGCGTGTTTGCTGGATGCGGTGTCGAACCGGCGAGGGGTGGCGCTTGTCGAGCTCACCCAAAGGTCAGCGCTCGCAGTGCTGCAGGTAGCGATTGGTACCCTCACGCTGCTCGCCGTCTCCCCCTTCATCAAGCCCTTCCGCTGGACCCGGCTGCTGCTCACGTACGTGCTGCCCGTGGTCCCGCTGTGCACTTTGTGGGACGGCATCGTCTCGTGCCTGCGCGTCTACGATCCCGAAGAGCTCGAGGCGTTGGTGCGGCAGCTGCCGAGCTCCGGCTACCGCTGGGAGTACGGCCGGCTCCCGGTGCCGCGCATGCCGACGCAGCTGACGTACCTCATCGGGACGCCGCCCGCGGACCCGTAGCATGCTCGGCTTCCAGGAGCTTCGGTCGCCGCTGCGGCTTACTTCACGTCGCGCCCCAGCACGTGGGCGAGCTCGACCTGCGCGATGCGCAAGTCAACGTGGGCATTGACCAGCTCGAGCCGCGCGCGCGTGAGCTCGGTCTCCGAGTCCGTCACTTCTACCAAGGTGGCGCGGCCGGTACGGAACAGCTCGCGGCGCACGCGATAGCCTTCCTCGGCGGAGACCAGCGCCTGCTGCGACACCGTCACCGCGAATTGGGCGTCGCGCTCGGCTGCGAGCGACTGCGCAACCTCGAGCTGGATTCCGTCCAGCATTGCCTGCCGCTGCGCCACGAGCTCCGCCGCTTTCGCCTCCAGCGCGCGCGCCCCAGCTTGGACCCCGAAGATGGCGGTGGGAGCCCAGCTCAGCATCACTCCTGCGTCCCACGTGCCCCGGAATTTGTCTTCCTGGGGGAAGTAGCGCGGATTGGGGTTCGAGTACTGAGCGCTCGCCGTCGCGTCCAGCCGCGGGTAGTTGCCGGCGCGGGTCAGCGCGGCTTGATCGCGAATGGCCTGCTCGTTTTCGCCCAACATCTTGAGCTCCAGGCGCTGTCGGGACGCTTCTTGGTAAGCGACCTCGTCCGATAGCGTCCCCGCCATGGGCGCCTTGGGAGCGAGGATGTTCTCCCCGACCTCGTAAGGCTTGCCGGCGGTGTCACGCATCAGCACGCGCAACCGGGCGGTGGCGACCTGCACGTTGCTGTTCGCCTTCTCCAAAAAGAGCTCCGCGCTCTTTACTCCCGTCTCTGCGCGCAGGACGTCCGCCTTGGAAATCAAGCCGGCCTGAAAGGCGTTGCTCGTATCCGTCAGGTGACCCTTGGCTTGTTCGAGCGACTGCGCGCCGACGAAGGAGAAGCCCTGCACGCGAATCCACTGGTAGTAGGCGACGCGCGCGTCTCGCGCGACCGAGAGCTTCGTGGCGCGCTCGTCGAGCTCGCTCGCGTTTTTGACCCGGTTGGCGCCCGAAACAGCGCGTGAGGTGCGCAGCACGTAGTCCGAAAGCGGCACGTTCAGCTGCGCTTGCAGGACGTAGTTGTTCAAGATGACCGGAAAAGAAAGCGGAACGGCGACGAGCTGGCTGCCAGCGGGAATGACCCCCGGCTGCTGATCGACGGGGGCGGCGATGACGCCGAGGTTCGGCACGTCGATCTTGGATAGACGAGTGTAGCGAGCGGTCAGGTTGAGCACGGGGTAAAAGCCCGCCTTGGCTTGCTCCACCTGCGCGTCCGCCGACTCGATGGAGTGACGCTTAGCCTGCAGCTGGCTGCTGCTGCGCACCGCGCGCTCCGCCACTTCATCGGCGGTGAGGCCGTTGCCGCGCATCATCGCCGCGAGCTTTTCCTGCAGCGCCTGGGTGACCTTGCTCACGGGTGCGTCCGGCCCCGCCGCTCCAGGTGCGGCCGCCGGCGGCGCCGGGGGCGGGGGCCTGCGCGAAGCTGAAGGCGCTGCTGAGCAGCAGCGCAAGTGACGTGCGGGCCGCGACGGCTTTGCGAGTCATGAAAAGACAGTCTCCTGTTGGTATCGAACGCGGCTTTGAAAAGACGCGGGGGCGGCTCGCGTGCCGCGCTCAGAGGCTCTTGGTCAAGACCGGGCTCAAATCGCCAGGCTCGGCGGAAGCAGCGTAGTCGGGTTCCGCCGCGCTGCGAGCCTTTCGTCGCTTCCCGCCGCCGAGGCGACCGATGAAGCCCTTGAGGTTCTCGATGGTCAGGTAGACGACCGGCACCACGATGAGCGAAAGCAGCGTCGAGCTGATCACACCGCCGATGACCGCGATCGCCATGGGAGCGCGGAACTCGCTGCCTTCGCTGTTTCCGACCGCGGTCGGCCACATGCCCAGCACCATCGCGGCGGAGGTCATCAAAATCGGACGGAGGCGCTCCGGCCCTGCTTCCAGGATGGCCTGCAACGGAGTTTCACCGTGGTCACGTACGCGCACGATCGCTCGATCTACGAGCAAGATGGCGTTTTTGGTGACCAAGCCCATGAGCAGCACGATGCCGATGAGGGCGCCCATCGCCAACGTGTTGTTCGTCAAGAACAGGCCCATGATGCCGCCGACGAGCGCGAGCGGCAGCGTGACCATGATCGTGAGCGGGTGGATGAAGCTCTCGAACTGCGACGCGAGCACGATGTAGATGAAGATGACGCCGAGGCCGAGCGCGATCGCCATGTTCGAGTTGTTCTCGTTCATGAGCTTGAGCTGCCCGTCGTAAAAAATGGACATGCCGGGCGCGAGCGGTAGCTTGGCAATTTGCGGCTGAAACTCGGCCGCGACGTCACCGAGGGGACGGCCGATCGGCGTCGCCCAGATCGTGATTTGTCGGTTTCGGTTCTCGCGCTCGATGACTTGGGGGCCGTCACTGCGCGCGATGTTCACGACGTCCGTCAGCTTGACCGGACCGCGGGAGGTCGGGATCGTCACGTTGGCGAGGGCGGCCTGATCGCCGCGGTAGCTCTTGTCCAGCCGCACCTTGATCGGCACGTCGTCCTTTTGACCAGGCTGGCGGAGCTTGCCGGCCTCTTCACCTTCCACCGCCGCGCGCAGGGCGAGGGCGACTTCTGATGCAGTCAGCCCGCGGTCCGCGGCGCGCTGGCGATCCACGGTGACGGAGAGCTCCGGGCGCCCGGGCGAGTACTTGACCTGAATGTCACCGACGCCCTGCGTGCTCTTCAGGATCTTCTCGATCTGGTTGGCGACGCGCTCGATGTCCGTAAACTCGACGCCCCGCACGTTGATCATGATCGGCGCTTCCGTCGAAGCGCCTTCCACGAACGGCGGGTCCGTGACGGAGATTTTGGCGCTCGGTAGGCTGGCGACCGCGTTTCGCCCGATCTCTTTGAGCTCCGCGAGCTTGGCGCTGCGCTCCATCTTCGGGACCGCGACCACGCGCCACTTCACCTTGTTGACCTGGTCGCCGTCACCGATGACCGCGAAGACGGTCGTGAAGTCCGGGTGCTTGAGGATCTCCGTCTCGACGCTGGCGGTGAGCCTGGCCGTCTCGTCCAGCGAGGTGCCGGCCGGCAGCTCCGCCTCGAGCACGTACTGACCGCGGTCCTCCGAGTTGACGAACTCCTGCCCCGTGAGCTTGGCGATGAAGCCCATGAAGAACAGGCTGCCGATGGCCAGCGCGCCCACGATGAGCTTGTTCCGGAGGCTCCAGTGGAGGAGCGACTTGTAGGTGAGCTCCATCTGCCGGTGCGCCCACTCGAACGGCGCCTTGAGCCACGCGAACCGGTCCGTCTTGTCGTGCAAGTCTTTCGAAAAGCGCGACGAGAGCATCGGGTCCAGCGTGAAGGCCACGAATAGCGAGATGACGACCGCCACCGAGATGGTGATGCCGAACTGCCGGAAGAACTGCCCGACCAGGCCCTGCACGAAGGCGATCGGCATGAAGACGGCCACGATCGTGAGCGTCGTCGCGAGGACGGAGAGCGCTACTTCCTTGGTGCCGTCCAGCGCGGCCTGACGGGGGGGCTTGCCCGCCTCCATGTGCTTGAAGATATTTTCGCGCACTACCACCGCGTCGTCGATCAGCAGGCCGATCGCCAGCGAGAGCGCGAGCAAGGTCATCATGTTCAGCGTGTAGCCGAACACGTACATGAAGAAGAACGTGGCCACGACGCTGGTGGGCAGCGCGACGGCGCTGATCAGCGTGGACCGCATGTCGAGCATGAACACCAAGATGACGAGCACGGCCATCGCCGCGCCGAAGACGATGTCGTGCTCGACCTGGTCGACCTGGCTCTTGATGATCCGCGCCTGATCGATGATGAGGGCGCTCGAGATGCCCTTGGGAAAGGCTTTTTCCAGCGCGGCCATGCGGCCCTTGATGGCGGTCGCCACGTCCACCGTGTTCTCGCCGGAGCGTTTGCGCACCTCGAAGGTCACCGCTTCCAAGCCGTTCACGCGGACGCGCACGCGCTGGTCCTCGAAGCCGTCCGTAACGGTGGCGACGTCTCGCAGACGCACGGCCGAGCCGTCCGCCGCGTTGGCTACGATCGTTTCTCGGATCTGCTCGACGTTCGTGAACTCGGCCAGCGTGCGCACGCTGATCTCGCGCGTGCCTTCGTCGTAGTGACCGGCCGGCACGTTGAGGTTCTCCATGCGCAGCCGCTGCACCAGCTGCCCCGGGCTCAAGCCGAGCGCGTCGACCCGCGCGCGGTCCAGCTCCACGCGGATCTCACGCTTGGCGCCGCCCTTCACGTCGACCGCGGCGACGCCTTCCACCTGCTCCAGCGCGGGGCGGAGCACGTCGTCCGCGTAGGAGCGCAGCTCGGAGAGGGAGCCGCTCCCGCGCAGCGTGTAGGTGAGCACCGGGGCCGCCGACACGTCGAAGCGCTGCACGATCGGCTCTTTCGTCTCCGCCGGCAGCTTGTAGCGCACTTGGGAGATGCGCTCGCGCACCTCCGTGGCCGCATCCTTCACGTCCACGCCGAGGTTGAACATCACGAACAACATCGACGAGCCCTCGCGAGAGAACGAGCGCACGCGATCGATACCGTTGATGCTGACGACGGAGTCTTCTAGCGGCTTGCTGACGAGCTGCTCCACCTCGGCCGGGCCGGCGCCGGGGTAGGGCACCGTCACCACCACGGCCGGGAACGACACATCCGGGAACAAGTCGCTGCCCAGCCGTGCGAAGCCCATGAAGCCGAGCACCAGCAGAGCGACCGTGACCATGACCGTGAAAACGGGACGGCGGATCGCGACGGCGGAGATGTTGAAGCCGCCGCCACTGTTCGCGGGGGACGTGTCCTTCACGGCTTGGTCCCCGCCGGCTCGACCGCCACCGAGTCGCCGGTCTTGGCTTCCGGCTTGGGTTTGGCCACGACCTTGTCCGTCGCCGCCAGCCCGCGGCGTACGAGCAGCGAGCCGTCTTTGTCGACCGCGAGCACGACGTGGCGCACGTCCAGCCGGCCGCCGGCGTCCACCACCACGACTTCGTCTTGAGAGCCGGGGCGCAGCACTTCGTGCGGCAAGCGCAGCACCTGGATCTCGTTCTTGGCGTCCACGTGAGCTTGCACGAACGCGCCCGCCCGCAAAAATCCGGGGTTGTCGAAGGCAGCCTCGACGGGCACGCGGCGAGTCTTCGGATCCACGGTGCCGAGTACGGCGCTGAGGCGGCCGGTGGCCTTACCGGTCTCTAGCTCGACCTGTACGGGGGCGCCGAGCGTGAGCAGGTTCGCGTCGTGCTCGCTCACGGTCGTCGAGAGCTTGAGCACCTTCGTGTTGACGATTTCGAACAGCGGCGCGCCGGGCCCGACCACCTCTCCGATGCCGTCCGGCACTTTGGTGACGGTGCCCGCGAATGGGGCGACGAGCGAGTGATTGGAGAGGGAGACGCGAGTGAGCGCGGACTGGGCTTTGGCCGCGTCCAGCTGGGCTTGAGCGAGCGCGTGCTGCTGCGTGGATTGCACGCCGCTCGCCTCCGCATAAGAGCCGCTCTGAACCATCGCCTGGGTGCGGCGAGCGGTGTCTTGCGCCAACGCGAGCTGGGCCTCGGCGGCTCGCACCTGCGCGGCGGTGGCCGCCGCTTGAGCGCCTGCCTCCGTTGCGTCCAACGTGGCCAGGAGCTGCCCGGCGCGCACTTGGTCACCCACCTTGACCTTCAGCGAGCCGATCTTACCTCCGACCTTGAAGCCGAGGCTGGCCGACTGCTCGGCAGCGAGGGTGCCGTCTAGCGTGACGCTCGGTAGCCAAGTCGCGGCGGCGGGGCTCACGACGCTGACGCGCTCGGGAGCCTTGGCGGCGGCCAAAGTTTTTTCTGCCTCGACCGCGCGCTTCTCCGCCAGCGCGGCCTGCGCCTTCGTCGCGGTCGCGATGCGTGAGCCTGTCCACGCCACGAGGCCGCCCACCATCAGCAGACCGGCCACGATGCCAATGAGCGGCGCCTTCACACGCTCCGGCTGTGCCGCTGCCCCGCCCGTACCCCTACCAACCACGTTGGATTCAGACATTGCTTGTAGTTCTCGCTCGCTGTTCAACCGGTCGTCACGCCGCCGCCGGCCAGGCTTTCGCCTCGCTCTACGGCATGCTTTCCGGAGAGTTTCTGCTCTTCACGATTCAACACATCCAGCACGTCCCGCCGCGCCAACCCCCCCAAGAAGAGGGCCTCGACCTGCCGCATCATAGCGTCGATGTCCGGGCGGTGCGGTTCACGCACGAGCTTCCGCGCCACGCGATCGAACCCTCCGGCCAAGAAGGCGGCGGCTGCGCTCAAGTCGAAGTCGGTTCGATAGAGCCCTAAGCTCACCCCATGTTGCAGCAGGACTGCGGTTTGACGCTGTGCCCGCTGCGCGAAGTCCTCGATGAGGTGCTGGTAGCTGGCAGAGCCCCCGCCCTCGAGCACCATCGCCATCAGAGCTCGGTTTTCCCAGATGTACGCGAAGATCTCGACGTTCTTTTCGTGGCACGCGTCCAGGTACGCGCGGATGGTCGCGACGTCGCCGGGGGCCACCGAGAGCTGCTTGCTGCTCGACTCGTCCAGCATGCGTTCCAGATGCGAGACGACGCCCGCCAGGAGCTCCCGAAACGCCTCCTCCTTGCTGCCGAAGTGAAGGTAAAATGCTCCCTTCGAGAGCTGCGCGCGCGTGGTGATGTCCTCCACCTTGGCGCGGTCTAGACCGCGGTCGGAGAAGACGGCGCGCGCCGCGTCCAGCAGGCGAGCACGGGCGTGGGGATCACTGGGTCGGGGCATGTGCTCGAGGGTCGGTCAGTGACCAATCAGTCAGTGACCGGTGGGTCAATATTATGAACGGCCACAAACCGTCAAGGGTTGAGGGGTCATCGCGTGGAGCTCGCAGCCCAGCGAGCCGCAAAAAAACAGCATCAGTCAGCAACCGCGCGCGCCCTAACCACCATTCCCTACATGTCCACGTCGGCCGCTGTGGGTCGAGCTTCGGCTGGTGAGCTCAGCCGGCGCGCACGAAGCGCTGCAGCTCGGCGTCGAACCCGCCCAGATCCACCGAACGCAGGCGCTCGACGCGGAGGCCAGCGTCCGCGGCGGCGCGGGCGGTCACGTCCGGGAAAGGCGAGAGCCAAATCATGCGGCCCCCGGGCACCAGCTGCGAAGCCACGTTGCGCACTACCTGACACAGCACTCCGGAGAGGCCTCGCGCGCGGAGCACCCGGCGCCCCATCGGAGGATTCGTGAGCACCAGTGAGAGGCCAGGCACGCGATGGTTGCGCGCGTCGGCTTGCTGCAAGCTCAGGCCGACGAGCCCCGCTTGCTCGGCGTTCTCTCGAGCGGCGCCCAGGGCTCGCGCGTCGAGGTCCGTGCCGTGGAGCTCACGGTACGGACCGAGCCGCGCGCGCTCGATGAGCTCGACCCCGCTGCCCGCAAACGGGTCCCACACGACGTCCGCCGCGTCTGGACCGGCCACGCGCGCTAGCGCCGCCGCAATCGTCGGGTGGGAGGCGGCGGGCACGTCGCGCACGCGGTAGTCGAAGCGACGGTCCGCGCCCGCGCTCGGGCGAAGCAAGAGGCGAGGCGGATCTTGCTGCACCTCGATCGTCCAAGGCGCTTGGGCTGGGTCATTGAGGAGGGGAGAGCCTGCGTCGCGCAGACCCTGCGCGATGCGCCAGGTGTCCGCGCGCCGGTGCCCTGCGCCCTGCCACTCCAAACGAAAGCGTAGTTGCCCGTTCGACCAAGCCGTGAGCGCAGCCACGAGCTCCGCGCTGAGTAACGCCGTCAGCACCCCGCCCGGGCTCGTGCCCTGGGTGAGAGGCCACGCGATCGCGACGGCGGTGGCGAGCCGGAGCTCCAGAAGCGGGCCGAGCGCGCCGGCGTAGCTCAGTGAGACCTCCGAAGGGCTCTCGACCCGAGGCTGGAGGGACGCCGCTTCTTCTGCGAGCAACTCGGAGAGGCCGCCGCGGCAGAGCAAGCTGACGCGGAGCGGCGCCGGCAGGGGGCGATCCGACGCGATGGGCTCGGCGGGGCCTTGGCTCCGCCCCAGGCCGCGCTCGAGCATGAGCCGCGCGCGATCCGCGACCTGACGTAGCGTGGCCGGAACCTGGAGCGCGGTGAGCTGCGCCAGTGCGTCCTCCCCGCCGACCTTTCCGAGCGCTTCCACCACCGAGCGGAGTAGCTTGTGGTCGGTCGTGCTCAGGCACGCGAGCAGCGCGGGCTCGGCTTCGCGGCGCCCGCTCTTTCCAAGCGCCATCGCGGCTTGTCGGCGCGTCTCCGCGTGTGGGCTTTGCAGTGCCTTGCACAGCGCTTCCAAGAGAGCGGGCTCGTCGTGCGTGCGCGCGGCGCGGCCGACGAGCCTCACCAGGGCAGGCTCAGCGGCGGCAGGGTCCTGCGCCAAGGTCTCGGCGGCGTAGGTGGCGGCAGGGAGCCCTGCCGAGAGGAGCGCCCGCTCGGCGCGCTCACCCAGCTCTGGGTGAGAGAGGAGGGCGAACATTTCGCCGAAGGCGCGGCGAGGCGGGGTGTATCCGGGGTCCTCCAGGGCGCGACGCAGGTCTTCGCTCACTCGCCGCATCCTACCGCGAGTCGTGTTACGAGTGTCGCGTGAAACCGTGGCAAGTCTTGGATACCAAGCTCCTCATCAGCGAACGCTGGCTTCAGCTTCGGGAGGACCGGGTCCGCCTCTCCAATGGCCACGAGATCGACCGCTTTCATGTCATTCACGGGCCGGACTGGGCGAGCGTGCTTTGTGTCACGGAGGCTTCCGAAGTCGTGCTCGTCCGGCAGTACCGCCACGGCATCGCGCAGGCGAGCCTGGAGCTTCCCGCAGGCGTAATCGAAGCGCACGAGTCCCCGGAAGAGGCAGCCAAGCGCGAGCTGGCGGAAGAGACAGGCTTCGAGTCGGACGATTGGGTACGTATCCAGACTGTTTCGACCGAGCCGGCGCGGCATACGACTCAGGCGCACTTCTATTGCGCGAGGAACGCCCGGCTGACTCGCAGTCCTGCTCCCGAGGAGACCGAGGTGCTGGAGGTCGTCAAGGTGCCGCTGTCGGACATCGGGAGGATGGCCACCGACGGGAGCATCGTGCACGGGGTGCACGTGGGCGCGATTTTAACGGCGCTGCACCGGGGCCTCGTCTGATTCCACGCTCGCGAGCACACGCTGGAGATCCGGGGAGAGCTCCGAGTGAGCCTCCAGCCGCGCACCGGCGCTGTCACGAATCACGCTCTTCGTGACGTGCAAAAACGCGCGGTCCAGCCCGTGGCGGTGGTGAAAGTAGTCGTTCGTCTCGGAGTCGCCGTGGGCCCGGCTCCCCAAGACCGGGTGACGAATGGCGTCGAAGTCGCGGAGCAGCGCCGCTTCGTCCGCGTCGACGACGAACGCATCGACGAGAGAATGACGACCCAGCTCGCGGACCTTGCGGTAGCGCGTGCCGAGGGGCGACGACCGCCGGGCGATGGTTCCTTGCTTGCGTTGGTTGCCGCGGCACGCCAGCGTGACCTCGCGCTCGCCGGAGGCGCCCAAGGCGGAGGCGCTCTTGGAGAGCCAGAAGACGCCGCTCACCTCGTCGCCCCACGCATCCAAAGGCTGCGCGCTTTCGCCGCCTGGCAAGCGCCGCACCCGCGCGGTCAGGGCCCGCGCGGTCTCGTGCGGCGATTTTTCTACTGCCAACCAAGCCTCGTTCTCGAAGAGCACGCGCGGCGCCGGCGCGGGCGCTGGCTCGAGCCACGAGAGCACTTCTACCGCGTCACTCCATGGAATCATGTCCAGCGGCTCCGCGCGGGCGAGCCGAAGCCCGAGTCGAGCCAGGTGCCACGCATCGCGGGCGAGGGTGTGCGGATTGCAGGATACGTACGCGAGTGCGCGCGGTGCAGCGCGGCCCAAGGCCTGGCGTAGCGCCACGTCCAGCCCGCGGCGCGGCGGGTTCACGACCACGGCGTCGAACGCGCCCGGCTCGAGATCGGTGACGAAGCGAGCGGCGTCGCTGGCAATGGCGCGCAAGGTGAGCCCCTGCTCGCGCGCCGCCCGCTCCGCGAGGCCAATGGCAGGCGCGAACGACTCCACCGCGGTGACCTGCGCGCCCTCCCGGGCGAGCGCCAGCGCAAGGGTCCCATTGCCTGCGAAGAGCTCGAGCACGCGCGGCGCCGCGACGGAGCCTAACCGCTGGCGCAAGCCGCGCGCGATTTCGTCGTACACGTAGCTGGCTTGCCCGGCGTGCGCCTGCACGAATCCGCCGTGGGCGGCGTACGCGTAGGGAGCGCCCGGCGACAGCGCGTGCCGCGCTTCGGTCGGACCTGCGAGGACCTCCGGGGCGCCGGCGAGCAGCCGCGCGTCGCCGCGGCGACGGAAGCCGAGCGCGACGCCCAGCGCGTCGCCGGACGCGACCAAGCTTTGCGCG
Source organism: Myxococcales bacterium (assembly GCA_004193285.1). Classification (GTDB taxonomy): domain Bacteria; phylum Myxococcota_A; class Polyangia; order Polyangiales; family Polyangiaceae; genus PMG-095. The sequence continues at coordinate 117,382 of SECP01000018.1, forward strand.
GCTCGCTCGAGCGCACGGCGCGCGCTGGGATCTTCGGTGAGCAACGTGACCAGCACGCCCTCCGAGGTCTCGCGCAAGTCGGCGCCGTAGATGGGCAGGGGCAGCAGTCGCCTCAGGGCCGCGGCGGCGCTCGTAAGGCGCTCGGAGAGGACGCGGCAGCCGCTGACATCGAGCACGCGGTGCGAACCACGCTCGAACAGGCCGAGGGCCGTGCCCTTACAGACGAGCTTGGCCCGTAGCCGGTACGCGTGGACGGGTGTTGCAGGCCGTGGCGGCGCAATCTCCGGGGTGAGCTCTCGGTACTGGGAAAGCGCGGCGCTCGCGGTGGCTCCCTTGGACGGCAGGCCGTCCTCGTACGGGCTCGAACCGAGCGGGCAGCCAGGGCATCGGGCTTGAATCGGGCAGCTCAGGACGCTCAACGTGCCGCCGCCTTACCAAATTCACGACCCGCCTGCCGGTACCTGTGCCAGGGTGTGTCAAGGGTGGGTGGGTGTATGTACTCGAAAATACAGCGCAATCTCGCTTGGATTGGTCTTCGTGGTCCTGGCACATTGGGTGCAGAGCCCAGCTCAGTCGCCCGCAATCTGCGGCGCTTGCACCGAGGAGATCTCCATGAAGCCTTTCCGCTTTCTTCCCGCCGCGTTTGCCGCCCCGACCGTGCTCTTGCTGAGCTCGTTCGCCCACGCCCTGGCAGCGCCCGAGCCGAGCGCCGGCTGCGGCGACGGCCCAGGGTGCGGTTTCGGCTTCGAGTGCAGCGTCGTGGCGACCTCCGGTTGTGCGCCGACCCCCGCCTGTGCGGAAGGCGCCTCGTGCCCGGAGCCGGAGCCCTGCATCGAGACGTCGAGCTATGGCTGCACGCCGGCGCACTGCCAGGTGGATACGGACTGCGCGAGCGACATGGTTTGCCACGAACGAACCGAGGGCTGCGCGGTGACCGACTGCGCGTGCGCGCCCGGAGAAAAGTGCGACTGCGGTGACCCGGCGCCGTGCGAAACGAAGACGATCAGCACGTGCACGCCTCGCTACCTGTTGCCGTGTGAAGCCGCGGCGGACTGCGGCGCTGGCTTCAACTGCGAAGAGACGCAAAGCTGCGGCTGCTCCGGCTCCGGGGGCTCGGAAGTGCCGCCGAGCTCGGGTAGCGGCGCGGCTCCGTTGCCACCCTCTGAAGGTGGCGCGCCGGCGGACGCGGCGCCGCTGCCGCCCGATTGCAGCTGCGAGCCGACGGGGGTCAAGCAGTGCATTCCGCAAGAAATTGGCTGTGAAAACGAGGCAGGGTGCCCGGCAGGCTGGACTTGCGAGGCGGGTGACGTTGCCTCGGCCCCCGCCTGTGCCGGCGACGGTTGCGCCGCTCTGCCGGCGCCGATGCCCTCGACCTCCACGTGCCGGCCGCCGTACTACGGCGGGGGAGTCGGCGAAGACGATAGCGGTCCGACCACGCCGGTTCGTGGCGACGACGGCAAGGGCACGCCGAACGACGGCTCACCGACGTCGGGCGCTCCCGAGGCCAGCTCCGGTAGCGGGGAAGGCAACGAGAGCAGCGCTTGCCAATTCGGTCCGGCGAGCACGAGTCGCGGAGCGGTGAGCCTCCTGGCGGTGCTGGGCGCGCTCTTCGGCGTCGCGCGTCGCCGGCGCGTCAAATGAGGTCTGGCTGAGCGAGCAGGCGCTCGACGAGCGCGCCGAACTCTCGCAAGTCGAACGGCTTGCTGATGGCGTCGGTGCGCTCGTCCAGCCTCAGAGCGTCGCGCTGCTCCGAGTTGCCGATCGCGACCAGGACGCGCAGCGATGGCAGCCGCTCGCGCAAGGTGCGGCTCAGCTCGCTGCCGCTGCCGTCGGTGAGCACGAAGTCGGTCAGGAGCAGGTCCACGCCTTCCGTCTGCTCCACTTGACGCAGCGCTTCTAGCCCGCAGTCTGCGTCCAGCACGTGGAAGCCCTCCCGGCAGAAGTAGTTGCGCAGCGTCTTGCGCAGATGCGGGTTGTCTTGAACGACGAGGACGGTCTGGCTCCGCACCTTGCGTGGCCGGCTCTCCGCCGACGCCGCGTGCCCCTTCACGCTCGGAAAGCACGCCACGAATTGAGAGCCGACGCCCGCCTCGGTTTCCAGCCAGGCGTTGCCCGAGTCGACGAAGGCGGCGAGGGCCGCGACTTCGGGAGTGAGCGAGCCTTCGCTATCCGTCACCCGCAAGAGCACGTGGCGCTCGGAGCCTCGCTCGGTTTCTAGCTCTACGTTGCGAGTCTCGACCAAGAGCGCTCCCGGCTTGCCGCCGCTCCGAGTTTCGGCGAGGAGCTGCACGAGCAAGCGCTCCACCTGCGCCGCGTCCGCCAGCACCGGGTCGAGGTCCGGCGCCAAATCCAGCACCAAGCGAGTGTCGTCCTCGAGCATGCGCCGGAGCAGCCTTTCCAGCTTCGTCACGACGTCGTTCAGCCGTGTCGGCTTGGGAGAGCTTGGCCCCCTGCGCGACAGACTCAGCAGCTGCTTCGTGAGCTGGGTGGCGCGCTCCGCGGCGCCGCGAATCTCAGCCAAATCCCCGTGCGCGGCTTCGGGGCTGGACAGGTGAGAAGCGGCCAAGCTGCCAAACGAGAGGATGACGGACAGCAGGTTGTTCATGTCGTGCGCGACGCCGCCCGCGACGCGCCCGACTGCCTCCAGCAATCGGCGTTGCTGCTCGCCTTCGCGCGGCGCCAAGAGCTCATCCAGGCTCTTGAGCACGCAGAGCCATACGGGCTTACCCCCCAGCTCGCTGGGATGCACCGTGAGCTGGACCGGAAACGCGCTGCCGTCTTGCCGGATGTGGTAGCCGAAGCCGAGCGCAATCTCGTGGCCAATGGCGCGCTTCAACATCACGCTCGTGAGGTCCGAGACGCGCCGCAGCTCGAACAGCGTCCGGTTCGCCAGGTGCTCTGGGCTCGCGCCGTGCAGCTTGGCGGCGGCCAGGTTGGCTGCTACCACCCGCAGTGACCCAACCTCGCAGAGGAGCATCGGCACCGGGTTGATGTCGAACACCGCCCGGTACGGATCGTGGTCGCTCTTGAGGACGCGTTGACTCGCGTGAGCTCCGGGCTGGGGGTTCGGGTCGGCGGGCACGGGCGAAGGCGCGGTCAGCAAGCCGCATGCCAGCTATCGCATGGAAATTCTGGCGCAAATCGTGCTCCTCGAGGACGCCGGACCGATTCCATTGGACGGTTCCGACCGAGCCCTGGCCGCGCTCGGCCACTCTGGTGGATGGCCAAGCCGCCTCACGAGCATGGGGGCGAAACGGCTGGGCGGCGACAAAAGGCCGCGAAACCACGGGCAAATGTCGCCTTCGACCGGGCTCGCAACCGAGCGCGACGATGTTAAAACCGCAGCATGCAGGTTCTAGTTACTGGCGCCGCCGGCTACATCGGTTCGCACGCGCTGCGCGCGCTCGTTGGCGCCGGGCATCGCGTCATCGCTTTGGATAACTTGAGCCGCGGCCATCGCGGCGCGGTGCCGGCGGACGTGCCGTTTCACCAGGTGGACGTCCGCGACACGGACGCGGTGGAGACCATCTTGCGCGAGGGCCGCGTGGAGTGCGTCATGCACTTCGCGGCGTTCACTTACGTCGGTGAATCGGTCGAGGATCCGCTGCTCTACTACGACAACAACACGCGCGGCACCTTGAGCGTGCTCCGTGCGGTGGAGCGGGCGAAAACCCCGCGGCTCGTCTTCTCGAGCACCGCGGCCACGTACGGCGAGCCGACGGAGATGCCGATTCGTGAAACCACTCCGCAGACGCCCATCAATCCCTACGGTATGTCCAAGCTCTTGTCCGAGCACATGCTGCGCGATTTTGCCGCGAAGTCGCCGCATTTCGGTTACTCCGTGCTCCGGTACTTCAACGTGTGCGGCTGCGCCGCGGATGCATCTTTGGGCGAGGATCACGAGCCGGAAACTCACCTCATTCCCGTCATCTTGCAGGCGGCGCTCGGCAAGCGCGAGAAGATCACCGTCTTCGGCGAGGACTACCCGACGCCGGACGGCACGTGCATCCGCGACTACGTGCACGTGGAAGATCTAGCCGACGCGCACGTGAAGGTCATGGAGGCGCTCGCGCCGGGGGACGCGCGCGTCTACAATTTGGGCATCGGCCGAGGGCACAGCGTCAAAGAGATTCTGGACGCGGTGCGCCGCGTCGTGGATCGCCCTTTCAAGGTGGAATCCGGGCCGCGACGCGCCGGCGACCCCCCCGCGCTCTATGCGGACCCGAGCAAGATCGAGCGCGAGCTCGGATGGCGCGCCCGCCACACGGACATCGCGGACGCGATCGAGAGCGCCTGGCGCTGGTTCTTGGCCCACCCCGCCGGCTACGGCGACTGAGCTCCGCCCCTCGGGCAGCTTGCATTAAGGTCACGCTCCGTGAAGCTCTTTAGGTTTGGAGTTCCTGGGCGTGAGCGCATCGGCCTGCTTGCGGATCAGGCGGGCCGCGTGGACGTTTCCGCGTTCGGGGAGGACTACGACGAAGCCTTCTTCGGCACGGACGGCTTGAATCGGCTCGCGCGCTGGTACGAGGCGCACGCGGCGGAGTGCCCGAACGTCGGCGCGGATGAGCGCATCGGGCCGGTGGTGGCTCGGCCGAGCAAGATCGTGTGCGTCGGTTTGAACTTCCGGGATCACGCTGCCGAAACCGGCGCGCAGGTGCCAACCGAGCCGATGCTATTCACCAAATCCACGACCGCTTTGGCGGGCCCTTACGACGACCTCCCGCTACCGCGCGGCTCCCGCAAAACCGACTGGGAGGTCGAGCTCGCGCTCGTCATCGGGCGGCGCGCCCGCTACGTGGAGAAGGCGCGCTGGCGCGAGTACGTGGCGGGGTTCACGCTCATGAACGACTATTCGGAGCGTGAGCACCAGAAGGAGCGCGGCGGTCAATTCGTCAAAGGAAAGAGCGCGGACGGCTTCGCGCCGCTCGGGCCGCTGCTGGTCACGGTCGACGAGGTCGCGTTCGAGAACCTGCGCCTGGAGCTGCGGGTCAACGGCCAGCCCATGCAGGCCGGCAGCACCTCCGACATGATCTTCGACGTACCGACGCTCGTCAGCCACATCAGCGAGTTCATGACTCTGCTGCCCGGCGACGTGATCAGCACCGGCACGCCCGCCGGCGTCGGAGCCGGGCGCACGCCGCCGCTCTTTCTCCGCCCGGGGGACGTCGTCGAGTACGAGGGCGAGGGTCTAGGTGCGGCTCGCCAGCGTATCGTCGAGCCGGTCTGAAGTGCCGCTCAGAGGCTGAGCAAGCCGCTGCGCGCCGCGAGGACGACCGCCTCCGTGCGGGTGGTGGCGCCGAGCTTGTCCAAGATCGCGTTGACGTGGAACTTCGCGGTGTGGCGGCTGATGCCGAGCCGGCCTGCGATCTCCCGATTCGAAAGACCCTCGGAGAGCAGACCCAGGACCTCTTGCTCACGGGGGCTGAGCAGCGAGGGCGGACCGACGGGCGCCGCCGCGACCTGTAGCAGGACTGCCGCGAACGCTTCGTCCAACACCCAGTGCCCGGCCGCGACCGCGAGGGCGGCCGGCGCGATGGTGCTCGCAGGGGCGGAGCGAGATAGCGCGCCGCGCGCGCCGGAGCGCAGCGCTTGGCGAGCTTCTTGAGCCGTGCTCACCAGGGCCAGAAACGGCGCGGACGAGCGGGGACGGGCTGCGTCCGGGGCGTCCCCAATCACGACATCGGCCGGCGCGGCGCCTTCGGCCTCGGGCCGGGCTTCGCGGAGCACTAGGCCCGGGTAGGCGCCGAGAACCGCGACTAAACCGCTCCGAACGAGCGGATCGCGCGCGACGACGACGGCGGAAGGGCGAAGAGGAGCGTCCAGGTAGAGGAACGTAAGGCCCTTCCGTCCTTTGTCCATGCCCGCCCGAACGGCTAGGCGTCGCCTCTCCGTTCGACCGATTCTCGGCGCGCCCCGCCGTGGCCAAGCTGTCTACATCATGACGCAAGCAGAATCGGAGCGATGGGTGAGCGCGGCCGCGGCGGCTGGTGACGCGCTGGTGCACGTTTCGGCGCCGTGCCGACGGGGGGCCACCGGCCACCTCCATGGCGCGGACGGCCTGGTCGTCACCACCGCGCGGGCCGTCGCCGGGCGCGAGCGCCTCGAAGTGGCGCAAGGTGAGCGAGAGAGCGCCGCCCAAGTGCTTGGCTACGACGCCGCAACCGACATTGGGGTGGTCCGCCTGGAGACGCCGCTCGGGACCCCGCCGGTTTGGTCGACCGCCGTCGCTCCGCTGGGCTTTCAGGTGCTCTCCGCGACTCGGCCGGGGCGCGCGGTGCGGGTCCGGCTTGGCATCGTGAGCCAGCTGGGCGAGGCATGGCACACCCCGCGGGGAGGCCGCGTCGAGCGGTACGTCGAGACCGACCTCGCGCCAGAGCCAGGATTCTCCGGCGGTCTGGCCTTCGACTCGGAGAGCCGCGTGGTCGGCGTGAGCACCGCGGGGCTGCTTCGCGGTGTGCCGCTGTTGCTGCCGCAACCGACCGTGGAGCGAGTCGTGTCCGCGATCTTGCAGCATGGCCGAGTGCGGCGCGGTTACCTGGGAGTCGGAACGCAAGCCGTGCGTCTCGGCGACCCTGCATGGCCATTCGGTCTCCTCGTGTCGTCGGTCCAGCCGGGCAGCGCCGCGGAGCGCGCGGGCTTGCTGATCGGTGACGTGTTGCTCGAAATGGCGGCAGCCGCGCTGAGCGATGCGTCGGCCTTGCAAGCCGCGCTGGAAGACTCCGAAGGGCAGGTGCTGCCGCTCTCGCTGCTGCGCGGCGGGCAGAAGCTCAGCGTCGAAGTCACGCCAGGAGCGCGCTCATGAATCCAGGGCTTTTGCCACAGCTGTCGCACGAGCTCGAGGAGCTGGTCGCGAAGACGGCGCCGAGCGTGGTCGCGGTCGAGCAGGGGCGAGGGCAGGGGACGGGAGTCGTGATCGCCGGCGATGGCTACGTGCTCACGAACTCTCACGTGGCGCGCGGCGATCCACGCAGCCTCCGCGTCAGGCTGCCGACCGGGGAGGAGCTCACGGCCGAGCTGGTCGGGGACGACCCCGAGAGTGATCTGGCCGTGCTGCGGGTCTCGGGCCCGCCCCTGACTCCCCTCGAGCTGCACGAATCCCGGCGCTTACGCGTCGGACAGCTCGTCGTCGCGATCGGCAATCCGCTGCGCTTCGAGGGCACCGTGACCCTCGGCGTGGTCAGCGCTCTAGAGCGCGCGCTGCCCGGTCCCCGCGGCACGCTGTTCGAAGGTCTTGTGCAAACCGACGCGGCCATCAATCCCGGTAACTCGGGCGGTCCGCTCCTGGACGCGAGCGGTGCGGTCGTCGGCATTAATACCGCGGTGATCCCTCAAGCGCGCGGGCTGGGCTTCGCGATCGCGGCCCACACCGCGAGCTGGGTGGCGGCGGTGCTGATGCGGCGCGGCCGGGTGGAGCGGCCACTTCTGGGCGTGGCCGCGCGCGGAGTCGACCTCTCTCCGGCCGACGCGCTTCGAGTCGGGCAGCCCCGCGCGGTGCGGATCCATTCGGTGAGCGACGGCTCGCCGGCGCACCGCAGCGGCCTCGTCCCCGGCGACCTCTTGCTGCGGGTCGGGCAAACGGCGCTCTTCGGAGTCGACGACTTGAAGCGAGCCCTCGTGCTTTCGGACGGTTCCGCAGTCCTGGTCGACGTCCAGGGCAAACGAGAGCGGCGAAGCCTCGAAATAGCCCCGGAACCGGCCCGGCCCCGCGCCGCCTGAGCGGACATATCTCGACCGAGCTTGGGCGCGCCTTCGTGGTACACCTCCGCGCGCATGAAGCTCGTTCACGCCGCCGATCTGCACCTGGACAGCGCGCTGCACGGCCTCACCCGTTACGAGTCGGCGCCCGCCGACGAGATCCGCGGGGCGACTCGCCGTGCCTTCGGCAACCTCGTGGGCCTGTGCCTGGAGGAGCGGGCGGGGCTCTTGGTCATCTCCGGCGACCTGTTCGATGGAGACTGGCGGGACGTATCGACAGGCCTTTTTTTCGCGAAGGAGCTGAACAAGCTGTGCCAGGCCGGGGTGAGGGTCGCCTGGATCCGCGGCAATCACGACGCGGTCAGCCAGATCCGCAAGAGCGTGCGCCTGCCCGAGCCGGTCATCGAGCTCTCTCACGAGCAAGCCGAGACGCGAGTGCTGGATGAGCTCGGCGTCGCCGTGCACGGCCGCAGCTTCGCCCGGCGGGACGTGACAGAGGACCTGGCCGCGACCTACCCGGAGCGCGTGTCGGGCGCGCTCAACGTCGGGCTCCTGCACACCGCGCTCGAGGGCCGCACGGGTCACGACCGCTACGCGCCGACGCGGGTGGAGACGCTCGTCAATCGCGGCTACGAGTACTGGGCGCTCGGGCACGTGCACCAGCGGGAGGTCGTGCACCGCGAGCCGTATCTCGTCTTTCCGGGCAATCTGCAGGGCCGCCACGCCCGAGAGCTCGGCGAAAAGGGCGCGACGCTCGTCACCTACGAGGGCGACCGCATCAGTGCCGTGGAGCACCGCTGCCTGGACGTCGTGCGCTGGGCAGAGCTCTCCGTGCCGCTCGCCACCGCCCACAACTTGGATGACGTGCTGAGCGCCGCGAAGTTGGAGCTCGAGCGAGCCGCCGAAGGCGCCCAAGAGAGATTGCTCGCGTTTCGGGTCAAGCTGAGCGGGCCGACGCGTTTGGACGCGCAGCTCCGCGCCAGCCGGGACCAGCTCCGCGAAGAGCTCTGTAGCCTCTCCTACGGGGTGAGCGCTGGCGCGTGGTTGGAGAAGCTGGTCATCGCGACGGAGCCGCTGGAGCAAGGCGCGGCCCTCGGGGACGACGCGCTGGCGGAGATCGATCGCGCGCTTGCCGAGCTCGTCGCGGAGAGCGGCGCCGAAGGCCTGACGGAGCTGCTCGGAGACCTGAGTCGCAAGCTGCCGGCGGAGGTGCTGGAGCTCGTACCGGAGCTGCGAGGTCCCTCCGGCGCGGGTGCGGAGGAGCTCGCGGTGGACGTGCGCAGCCTGTTGCGCGAGCGCCTCGCGGCGGGGCACGGCGCATGAGGCTGCGCCGGCTCGGGCTCGACGCATTTGGCCCCTTCACCGGGCTTTCGCTGGATTTTACGCGGGCGAAGGGCAACGGGCTTCACCTCGTGTACGGCCCCAACGAAGCCGGTAAGAGCAGCTCGCTCCGGGCCATCCGCGACTTGCTGTTCGGCTTTCCCCAGAATAGCCCGGACGCGCACCTGCACCCCACGGCCGCGCTTCGGCTCTCTGCGCTCATCGAGCGTGACGGGCAGGAGCTAGCGTTCGTCCGTCGAAAGAAGCGCAAGGACTCGCTGAGCACGCTCGACGACCAGCCGCTCGAGGAGGCTCGCTTGGCGCGTTTCCTCAACGGTCTGGACGCCCCGTCGTTCGACCGCCTCTTCGGGCTGGACCACGAGCGGCTCCAGCAAGGCGCGGAAGAAACACTCTCCGGACAGGGGGACGTGGGCGAGGCGTTGTTCGACGCGGGCGCTTCGGGGCGGTCCGTGCACCGCGTGAGGCTCGCCCTCGTGGAGGAAGCGGACGCGCTGTTCAAAGATCGTGGGCAGAAGCCGGAGCTGAACCGGCTACTCGCCGTCTACACCGAACAGAAGCGCCAAGCGCGCGACAGCGTTCACCTGCCGGAGAAGTACGAAGAGCAGCAGGAGAGCGTCCGCGAAAAACGGAGGGACGCGGAGGCGCGCCGCGCGGAGCTGGCCGAGCTCCGGGCCGAAAAGGAGCACGCGGTGCGGCTGCGCAACGTGCTCTCGAGCGTGCTCGAGCGCGATCGAAAGAGCGCGCAGCGGGCGTCGCTCGGCGAGGTGCCGGTGCTCCGCCGCGGGGTGAGCGCCGAGCGAGAACGGCTCGGGGCCGAGCTCCTGGAGGCCGAGCGGGATTTGCGGCGCCTGTCCCAGAAGCTGGCGGAGGAGGAACAGAAGCTCGCGGTGCTGCCCGAGCCGGGTCCCATCGTCACGCTCTCGCCGGAAACGGTGCGCGCGCTAGGCACCGGCATCGGCGCGGCAAACGCTTACATCGCGGATTTGCCAAAGCGCCAGGGCGAAGCGCGGACGATCCGCGACGCCATCTCCGCCAAGCTGCCGCGGCTGGGGCTCGGCTTGGATCTGGACAGCGTCATCTCGCGCATCTTGCCGGTGGCCCAGCAGGCGCGCCTGCAAGCGCTGGGGCGCGAGCACCAAGGGCTTTCGCTCAAGCTGGAGACGGCTGAACGCGAGCTGCCGGACGCGCGCGCCAAGGTGGAGGGGCTGACGCGCGTGCTCGAACAGGCGCGCGCCGCGCGGCGCCTGGTTCGCGACGCGCTGCTCGCGCCCGAGGTCGTGGACCGCTTCGATGGCGAGCTTGCGCAGGCAGAAGAGGGGGTAGAGACGCTCGTTCGCCGGTTGGACGACGGCGCGCGGGAGCGCGGGGACCTGGTCAGCCGTCTGGAGGCCCTGCGCGGCCGCGACGGCGTCCCGAGCCTGGCGCTCCTCGCGCAGGCGCGCGTGGACCGCGACGCGCGGTTTCGCGAGGCGCAAGAGCTCGCGGCCGACCCGAAGCGCAAGGCGCTGGAGCTTTGTTTGCCGCTGGCCGCGCTGGCTCGAGCCACCGCGCATGCAGACGCGCTAACGGACCGCCTGCGAAGCGAAGCGAAGCGGGTGGCGGACGCGGAGGCGCTCGAGCAGCAGCTGGCCAAGCACGACCGGCACCGCGAACGGCTGGAGGAGCAGCTGCAAAACGCGCGCAGCGAGCTTTCGAGCGTGAACGCGCGCTGGGCGAGCGCGCTGCGCAGCTTGGGCGCGGTAGAGCTCCTTCCTCGCGAAGCCGCTCGCTTGCTGCAAGAGGAGCGCGAAGGGTGGCGCGAGCTGGCGCGCACGGAGCGTGAGCTCGCCCAGGCCCAGGCCGCCCTGAGCGCGGCGGAGGTGCGGCAGAGCGACGCGGCCGCAGCCATGGTCCGGTGGCGAACCGAATGGCAAGCGTCGGTGGCGCCCCTCGGCCTCACGGAGGCGTCGCGGCCGGAGGAGGCCTTGGCCCTGTTGAATGGCCTCTCAGAGCTCTCGGCTCAGCGTGACACGCTGGCGGATCGCGAGCGGCGCGTCGTCGGCATTCAGCGAGAGATCGCGAGCTTTGCCGCCCAGGTGCGCGAGCAAACGGAGATCTTCGCGCCGGAGCTCTCTCCGCTCTCTCCGCCGGTCGCGGCTACCCGCTTGCTTGAGCTGTATGAGATCGCGACCGAGAGCGCCAAGCGCCGCGCCTCGATTCAGGGCGAGATGGCCCGCGTGAAGCGCGAGCTCGGCGAGGTGGAGTCACGCCTACGTGACCACTCGACGGCGCTCGCCGAGCTATGCCGTGAAGCAGGCGTGCCGGACGCGGCGACCCTCGCGTCACTGGAGCAGCGCGTCGAGAGCGCCCGCGCCTTGGAGCAGGAGCTCACTCAGCTGGACGCGCGGCTCGCCGAGGTCTGCGAAGGCGAGGCGGTGGAGGCCCTCGTAGAAGAAGCCAGAAAGAGCGATCGCAGCGCGGTCACGGCCCGGCTCGCGGAGCTAGACGACCTGATAGAGCTGCGCGAGGAAGAGGCGCGCGAGCTGGTTAGGGAAGTGACGCAGCTCGAGCTCGGCTTGCGAGCGTATGAAGGGCGCAGTGGAGCCGACGCCGCGCAGGAGCTCTCGGCGACGATGGCGCGGCTGGGCGAGCTGTCCTCGGCGTGGGCCCGGCGCCGCGTCGCCGCCGCGGTGTTGGAGCGCGTGGTCGAACGCTACCGGCAGCTTCATCAAGGGCCGGTCCTTTCCCGCGCCAGTGATCTGTTTCGGCGGCTCACCCTCGGGCGCTTCGCCAAGCTACAGGTGGGCTTGGAAGAGACGCGCCTGGAGTGCGTAGAGGCGGAGGGCGGGCGGGGGCTCGAGCTCGAGGAGCTGTCACGTGGTACGCGCTTTCAGCTGTTTTTGGCGCTCAAGCTCGCGAGCCTGGAGCAATACCTCAAGACCGCGCCGCCACTGCCGCTCGTCCTCGACGACGTGCTCGTGGAGTGGGACGACGAGCGGTCGCGCGTCGCGCTGGAGGTGCTGGCGGAGTTCTCCGACCACCTGCAAATCTTGCTGTTTACGCATCATGGCCGTGACGTGTCGGCCGCGGCTTCACTCGCGGATGGTCGCATCTTCACCCACCACCTAGCTCCGCGCATGCCGTCCCCCGGTTGAATGGGTGAAGCCATGCGGCGGCGCGCTCACGCGTGAGCCTACGGAAGGGCTTCGATAAATGATGATGCGGGGCGCGCGGGTACTTCCCGCCCGCTACCTCTCAGCTGAAATGGCAAACTAGTTTCATGGCGGCTACTCCCAGCAAGGTACTCGGCGGAGCGCTGGCGGCGCTGTGCTTCCTCGCGCTCGACCCCGCGCGCGCCGAGGACGGTCCGAACCAACGGTTCGGTGCGCCGATAGGGCTCGTGGGGAAAGAGCAGACGGGGTCCCGGCGAGCGGCGTCGCCGCCGGCCCCAGACGCGGACGGCGATGGCGTGCCGGACCGCACGGATGCGTGTCCCAAGGTACGCGGCGCGGTGAGCAATGACGCCGAAGCCAACGGCTGCCCGTTGGAAGCCGACTCCGACGCGGACGGCGTGCCCGACCAGAAGGACGCTTGTCCCCAAGAGCCCGGCATCAAAAGCTCCGATCCCAAAACTTCTGGCTGCGCGGCGCGGGCGGACGCGGGCCAGGTCAAGGGCTCCGCAGAGGTTACTTTCATTGGATACCAAATCCTCCCCGGCAACCGCGGGACCGTGTTCGTGGAGCTGACGGATCCGGTTGCAGTGGAGGTCTCACGCAACGGCCAAGTCATCGAGTACACGCTGGTCGGTGCCGCGGTCCCGCTGAAGAACAACAGAAATCCGTTGATCTTGCGCGACTTCAACTCCTCCGCGGTGACCGCGCGGCTCGCTGCGGGCAAGAAGTCCGTGCGGCTGGTGATCACGCTGCGCGGCCAAGTCAGCCCTTCGCACCGCATGGTACGCCGCGGAAAAAGCGCGGCCTTCGAGGTCGAGTTGCCGGCGCCGGCCCCGCCCACGCCTTAGCGCTTTGGACTCGACGGCTCCAGCCTACCGAGCCCCTCCACGTCGACGCCGCCCTCCAGCGATACTGCGAACAAGAGCTCGCGGTCCGGCAGGGCAGCGTAGGCATGCGAGGAGCCCTCACTCATCTCGTGCCAATCACCCGCGCGGTAGGTTCGCCCGCTCGGCTCGTCCACGTAGCCGCCGGCTAGCACCAAGACTCGCTCACGGCCGAGGTGCCGGTGACCTGGGAAGCGCGCCCCGGGGGCCAACCGCACGAGGCCGTTGTCGGCGCTCACGACTCGCGGCCCGCCTTTCAAGTGAAACAGCTGCACGCCCGCGATCGGCGTCGTGACCCACTCGGCGTCGGTGTCCGCGCGCTCGAAGAGCCCAGCGAGGTCCAAGTCTCCCAAGTCGAAGAGCTCCGTGAGCTTACCGAAGAGCGGCGCGAACCTCAGCCGAGGCCGCTGGGCACTGCTCAACAGCTTTTGTCGCAGCAGCTGTGGCGGCTCCTTACCGAGCGGGACGAGCTCCACGAGCGCTTCCAGCAGCTCCTTCTTCATCCGAGCTCCGCAATCGAATCGCTGAGGGCGCCGCGGAGGGCCGCGAGCGCGGCGGCGACGCGCGACTTCACGGTTCCGATGGGCACGCCCACGCGCTCGGCGATCTCGCTGGACGACAGCCCCTCGAAATAGCCGAGCAGCAGCACCTCGCGCTGCTCCGGCGAAAGCTCGACCAGCACCTCCCGTAGCCGCGCTTGATCGGCCCCCGCGGTCGTGTCCCGGCTGGGGTCGCCGAGCTTTTCCAACCAGTCGTCGGAGAGGCCGCTTGCCTGCTTGGAGACGCGCGCCGACTTTTGCACGTCCAGCGAGCGGCTGCGGGTGCGAAGCAGCAGCCAGGCTTTGACGGTGCCGCGCGCTCCGTCGTAGTCCGCCGAATGCCGCCAGGTCTCCAAGAAGACGTCGTGAATGATGTCCTCGGCTTCGGCGCCGCGACCCACGATGCGCTGCGCCAAAGCCAGCATGGGGCCTGCGTAGCGGTCGTACAGCTCGGCGAGCGCGGCGCTGTCGCCACGCGCCATGGCATGGACGACCTCGACGTCGGAAAGGGAGCTGGCCGCAGGCGGGGAAGCCAAGCGCAAGCAACCTATCAAGCCCTCCTGGGTTTCGCCAGGCCTGCCCCTGCGCTATGCCAGCGCGTTCGCCGTGCCCCGCCAGCCTTTGCCAGAAGAAATCGAGATCGAGCTCGGGCTCGACGAAGCGACCGATCCGGAAGCTCTCCGCCAAAAAATAGGCAAGAAGCTCGGCGTCGCGCCGAGCAAGCTGCCCGAGCCGAGCGTCTTGCGGCGCTCGATCGACGCGCGGCGCGGCTCCGTGCACTTTCACCTCATCGTCGGCCTCGGCGTCCCGCAAGAGTCGCTCGGAGGCGCTCCTCCGCGCGAGCCCAGCGGCACCGGTCTGCCGGTGGTGGTCGTGGGGGACGGACCCGCGGGGCTGTTTTGCGCGTACGAGCTCGCCCGCCATGCCATCCCGGTCGTCGTCCTGGACCGCGGCAAGCCGGTTCAACCGCGCCGCCACGATTTGAAGGGGCTCCATCAACGCGGTCAAGTCGACCCGGACAGCAACTACTGCTTCGGTGAGGGCGGCGCCGGAACCTACAGCGACGGCAAGCTGTACACGCGCGCTCACAAGCGCGGCAGCGTGCGGGACGTGATCGAGCTGCTAGCGCTTCACGGCGCGCCGGAGACCATCCTCGTCGACGCGCGGCCGCACATCGGCTCGAACCGCTTGCCCAAGGTCGTCACTGCCTTGCGCGAAAAGCTGGAGGGCGTTGGGGTACGCTTCGAGTTCGGCGCTCGCGTCGTTGGGCTCTTGCAGCAGCCCGGCCGCATCACGGGGGTGCGCCTGGCGGACGGGCGAGAGCTTGCCGCGCGCGCGGTAGTGCTCGCGACCGGTCACTCCGCTCGGGACGTGTTCGGCTTCCTCGCGCAAGCGGGCGTGCCGCTGGAGGCCAAGGCGTTCGCGTTGGGGGTGCGCATCGAGCACCCCCAACCGCTCATCAATCGCATTCAATATGGGCGCTTCGCGGATCATCCCAAGCTCCCGAACGCGTCGTACCGCGTGGCGGAGACGGTAGAAGGCCGCGGCGTTTTCTCGTTCTGCATGTGCCCCGGGGGGTTCGTCGTCCCGGCTTCCACCGAGCCGGGCGAGCTCGTGGTCAATGGCATGAGCTTGTCCCGCCGTGACTCGCCGTACGCCAACTCCGGCCTCGTCGTGGGGATCGAAGCGGAGGATGTGGAGCAAGCCGGCTTCTCCGGGGTGCTGGGCGGAATCGAGCTGCAGCGCCGCATCGAGCAAGCGGCGTTCGCGGCCAGCAGCGGGGCCCTCTCGGCGCCCGCCACGCGGGTCACGGATTTTCTGGCCGGTAAGGGGTCCAGCACCTTGCCGGAGAGCAGCTACATCCCGGGGCTGACGCCGACGGACATCGCTCCCATCCTGGACTCGGCGGGGCTGAAGCTCGCGGCGCGCCTTCGGCAGGCGCTGGGCGCCTTCGACAAGAAGCTTCGCGGATACCAGAGCGAAGAGGCCGTGCTCATCGGGGTGGAGTCCCGCACCAGCTCGCCGGTGCGGGTGCCGCGGGACCCTCAGACCCTGGAAGCGCCCGGATTCGCTGGTCTCTACCCGACGGGGGAGGGCGCCGGGTACGCGGGCGGCATCGTGAGCGCGGCCCTGGACGGGCAGCGGGTGGCACGAGCGATCGCCGGGCTCGGCAGCTGATCGTGACCCCGCCGTGACACAAGCCGGCATCGTCGCCGCGCTCGGGCCAACTGTACCGGTCGGGCGGTGCCCTTTCGGAGGCTTGAACTGGGTCACAGGCCGGCGTACGTAGGCGACGTGGACAGCTACACGCCCGAATCGGATCGCGATCCCCAAGAAACTCAGGAGTGGATCGACTCGCTCGACTCCGTCGTAGAGGCGGAAGGGCGCGAACGCGCGCAGTTCATTCTCAACCGGGTCTTGCAGACAGCGCGCGCGCGCGGTCTGGACCCGGTGCTGCCCGTGAGCACGGACTACGTGAACACGATCCGTCCGGAAGAGGAGCCCGAGTTCCCGGGCGACGAAGCGATGGAAGAGCGCATCCGCCGCATCATCCGGTGGAACGCGGCGGTGATGGTGCACAAGGCCAACAAGCAGTTCGACGGCTTGGGCGGCCACATCTCCACCTACGCCTCCAGCGCCACGCTGTACGAGGTCGGCTTCAACCACTTCTTCCGCGGCAAAGACGGCGACGGCGCGGGCGACCAGATCTATTTCCAGGGTCACGCTTCGCCCGGCATCTACTCGCGCTCGTTCCTGGAAGGGCGCCTGAGCCCCGAGCAGATGGACCGGTTTCGCCGCGAGGTGGAGCGCGGCAAAGGCCTTTCGTCTTACCCGCACCCGCGCCTCATGCCGGACTATTGGGAGTTTCCCACCGTCAGCATGGGCCTCGGTCCCATCGGCTCCATCTACCAGGCCCGTTTCAACCGATACCTCCACAACCGAGGCCTGGCGGATACCTCCAACTCCCGCGTTTGGTGCTTCATCGGCGACGGCGAGTCGGACGAGCCGGAGACGCTCGGCGCGCTCAGCATCGCGGCGCGCGAGCAGCTGGACAATCTGACCTTCGTCCTCAACTGCAACCTGCAGCGTCTGGACGGCCCGGTCCGCGGCAACGGCAAAATCGTGCAGGACCTCGAGGGAGTCTTCCGCGGCGCCGGCTGGAACGTGGTCAAGGTCGTCTGGGCCGAAAACTGGGACAAGCTCTTCGCGCGTGACGTGGAGGGCGTGCTGCGCCGTCACTTGAACACGGTGGTGGACGGTCAGTGGCAGCGCCTGACGACCGCGTCCGGCGACGTCGTGCGTGAGCAATTCTTCGCGCTCGACCCGCGGATGCTCGAGCTCATCAAGGATCTAACGGACGAAGAAGTGGGCCGCCTCCAGCGCGGCGGCCACTCCAGCCGCAAGGTGTTTGCCGCCTACCAGCGCGCGGTGACCACGCGTGACGGCCGCCCCACGGTCGTGCTCGCGCACACCGTCAAAGGCTGGATGCTGGGCGAAGGCTTCGAAGGCTCGAACGTCACCCATCAAAAGAAGAAGATGGACCAGAACGAGCTCAAGGCATTCCGCGACGTGCTGGAGCTGCCGGTGAGCGACGAGCAGCTCGAAAAGCTGCCGCCCTTCTATCACCCCGGCATGAAGAGCCCGGAGGTGGAGTACGTGCTCGAACGTCGCCGCGCCCTCGGCGGCTTCATCCCCAAGCGCCGCACGCAGGTGGACGTGAAGGTCGACATCCCGGGCGGCGAGGTGTTCGACGAGTTCTTCAAGGGCATGGCCAAGGGCGAAGCGTCGACCACGATGGTCTTCTCGCGCCTGCTGGCCAAGCTCCTGCGCGACAAGAAGATTGGCAAGCGCATCGTCCCGATCGTGCCGGACGAAGCGCGCACCTTCGGTATGGACGCGCTGTTCAGCCAGGTCGGCATCTACGCGCCCAAGGGCCAGCTCTACACCCCGATCGACAAGGGCAAGCTCCTCTACTACCGCGAGGCCCAAGACGGTCAGGTGCTGGAAGAGGGCATCACGGAGGCGGGCTCCATGGCCTCGTTCATCGCCGCCGCTTCGTCGTACGCGACGCACGGCCAGCCGATGATCCCGTTTTACATCTTCTACTCGATGTTCGGGTTCCAGCGCACGGGCGACCAGTTCTGGGCCGCCGGCGACCAGATGGCGCGCGGCTTCATCCTCGGCGCCACCGCCGGTCGCACCACCCTCAACGGTGAAGGCCTGCAGCACGAAGACGGTCACAGCCATCACATCGCGATGACGGTTCCGAACTGCATCGCCTACGACGTCTCGTTCGCGTACGAGCTCGCCGCCGTCATCGAAGACGGCCTGCACCGCATGTACGAGAAGAACGAGGCCATCTACTACTACATCACCCTGCAGAACGAAGACTACCCGATGCCGCCGATGCCGGAAGGCGCGAAGGAAGGCATCCTCAAGGGTA
This sequence comes from Myxococcales bacterium, assembly GCA_004193285.1. Classification (GTDB taxonomy): domain Bacteria; phylum Myxococcota_A; class Polyangia; order Polyangiales; family Polyangiaceae; genus PMG-095. Next base: position 135,437 of record SECP01000018.1, read on the forward strand.
TCTACAAGTTCAAGTCTGCAGAAGAAAAGCTAGGCAAGCATGTCCAGCTGCTCGGCTCCTCCTGCATCATGATGCAGGTCCTCAGGGCCCAAGAAATGCTGAAAGAGTTCGGCGTTTCTGCGGATATCTGGGGCGTCACCAGCTACCAGCAGCTCCGCAACGAAGCCTCTGCCTGCGAGCGCCACAACCGCCTCCACCCGGAAGCCCCCGCGCAGATTCCGTACATCACGCAAGTGCTGTCGGCCGCGGCCGGCCCCTTCATCGCGGCCAGCGACTACATCAAGCACACGCCGGACGCGGTCGCGCGCTTCATCCCCGGCACCTTCGTGCCCCTCGGCACGGACGGTTTCGGCATGAGCGACACGCGCGAAGCGCTGCGCCGCCACTTCGAAGTGGACGCCGAAAACGTCGTCCTCGGCGCCCTCCACGGCCTGCGCCTGGACGGCAAGATGAGCGCGGCCGAAGTCGCGGCCGCGATCAAGAAGCTCGGCATCGACCCCGACAAGCTCGACCCGATGAAGGTCTGAGCCGCTCTCCAGTAACCCGGAAGGGTGGGGCCAACGACCTTGGTCCCGCCCCGGCACGAACGCTGTCAGGCGCTCGCGCCGGCGTGACCGCGCGCAGCCGGCGTGACCGCGCGCAGCCGGCGTGACCGCGCGCAGCCGGCGTGACCGCGCGCAGCCGGCGTGACCGCGCGCAGCCGGCGTGACCGCGCGCAGCCGGCCACTCTTCTCGCTCCAATCAAACTTCGGATCCGAAGAATGGAAATACCGTCCTCAGCGCGTGCCCCAAGTCCGCGAAAATAGGGGAGAATTATGCGCGCCTGCACGTGGGCCGGGCGGTACTTCGGATCCGAAGAACCGAAATTCCGCCTCAAAGGTGCGTCTTAAGTACCGGCAAAGTCTGCGAATTTCCCGCCGTGTACTCGTCGGCCGGGAGGTACTTCGGATCCGAAGAACCGATCGAGGCGAGGAACGTGTCCTCCGGGGCGAGTCGAGCTCTGACGCTCGCGTCGTTCGAGGAAGTCGGACAGGTCGACGCCCTGACGTTTCGCGTCGGTCGAGGAAGTCGGACCAGGTCGACGAACTGACGTTCGCGTCGTTCGAGGAAGTCGGACCAGGTCGACGAACTGACGTTCGCGTCGTTCGAGGAAGTCGGACCAGGTCGACGCCCTGACGTCGCGCGTCGTTCGAGGAAGTCGGACAGGTCGACGCTCTGACGTTTCGCGTCGTTTGAGGAGGCCGGACCAGGTCGGCGAACTGCCGTTCGCTTCGTTCGAGGAAGACCGGACCAGGTCGACGCCCTGACGTTTCGCGCAGTGCCAGGAGCGGTCGACGAACTGACGTTTTGCGTGGTTCGAGGACGTCGGAGACGTCGACGCACGGGACGTCTTCGGATGACTGATCGAGGGGCTCGACGACTCGGAGGCGGGTGAGCAGTTCGAAGAAGGCACGAGCTTTAGCGCGGGGTTCGACGACTCGCGTTCTATGGATTGGTTCTTCGCTGTCGCTCGCTGCCAGCAGCTATTGCCGCGCAAGCGACACCGGCCGTTGAGGCGGCCGTGTGTGGAGAGCGTGGTCGCGGCTAAGAGCGTGGTCGCGGCTAAGAGCGTGGTCGCGGCTAAGAGCGTGGTCGCGGCTAAGAGCGTGGTCGCGGCTAAGAGCGTGGTCGCGGCTAAGAGCGTGGCGGCTAAGAGCGGGGCGGTTAAGTGCGTGGGTCGCGGCGTGATCACCGGCGGGCGTGATAACGTGCCGTAGGTGCAGCGCTTGACCCGAATCTCGCGATGCCTGTTCGTGCTGCTGGCGTCGTGCACGTGCTCGCGCGCCCGGAGCGACCCACCGGCGACGCGCTTGCCAGGGCTGCCCGCCAGCGCGACCTGGGACTGGAACGGCGTCATCGGCACCGGGCAGAGCTTGGCCGTCGGCGTGCAGGGCGGGGTCGTCTCGGTGGAGCCTTCGTATCGTAACTTGAAGCTCGATCTCGGCAATCGCCTCTCTCCTGCGATGGACCCGTCCAGCCGTCGGCTTTCGCTGGTGGCGCTGCGCGAGCCGATTCGCGCCCTCACGGACGGCTACCCGGGGCCGTACCCGCGAAATATCTACGGCGAGACGCCGCACACGGCGATGGCAAGCCAGATTACGGCCTTGGCGCTGCGCGATACCGCAGGCCAGGGAGACTACGTGACGGTGCACAGCGTCGTCGGTGAGTCGGGGCAAGCCTTGAAGGTCATCGACAAGCGCGCGAAGCCCACCTACGAGGGCGGGCAAGCCTACCGCGCGTCATTGTTCGAGGTAGCGGCGATCGCGCGGTTGGCGCGAGAGGCAAAGCGCAGCTTCGGTGTGTCTGCGGTCGTGCTCACTCACGGTGAGACCGACGCAACCAGCTCGGACTACGCCCAAGGCTTGCTAACGTTGTGGCGCGACTACAGCGCAGATCTGCCGAGCATCACCGGCCAAACGGCGCCGATCCCGCTGCTCGTTTCTCAGCAGGCGTCGAGCCCGAGCGAGGCGGGCTCGGTCGCGGCTTCGGCGCTTCAGGTGCTCGAAGCCGCCGCGCAGGAGCCGAGGAACATTCTCTGCACGGGGCCGCGCTACCAGTACGAGTACGACGATGACGCGGTTCATCTGCGAGGGGTGGGCTACGTGCGGCTCGGGGAGAAGTACGGGCAGGCGTACTACGAGCGGGTGGTACGCGGCCGGGAGTTTCGCGCGCTGTCCCCGCTCTCCGTCGAGAGCCAAAGCGGGCTCGTCAAAGTACGGTTTCACGTCCCGGTACCACCTCTGGCGTGGGACGAGCGGCTGCCCGCCCCGCACAAGAGCGGCGTCGTGGCGTGGCGGGAAGGGCGCGGGTTCGAGCTCTCGTCGGGCGATCGTCCGGTGCGCATCGAGTCCGTGACCATCGAAGGCGACAGCGTCATCGTTCGCCACGCCGAGCCCGCCACGTCCCGGCTCACGGTGCGCTACGCGGCGACCGCGATGCCGGAGCCGCGCCCGGGCGGCACGCGTCGCTGGGGCCAGCTGCGCGACTCCGACCCTTTCCGCGGCGCGCAGAGCCGCACGCCTCAGCCGAACTACGCCGTGATCTTCGAGCTGCCGGTGCCGTAGCCGCCGCTTTCAGCAGATGCCTATTCGTCGCGCTGCTGCGCGCCCGATTCGCTAACCCCTCTGACCTCTACCAGAGCGCTTTCAGCAGCTTCGCGTGAATCGATGGTAGCGCTAGTTGCTCCACCTCGCGGCGCGTGAAGAACGTGGCCGCGCCGTGCCTCGGGTTGCTCAGTGTATGGGCGACGACGCTGAGAGTGATGCGAAAGCGGGTGATGGTGTGGCGCGCTTCGCGCAGCAGCGCGCCGCCGTTCGTCTTGAGCCCGAGCTCCGTGAGCGCTCGCGCCGAGCCTGCGGGCGCGCTTTCGGTGGCGGAGAGCTCCGCAAAGGGCAAAACCCACAAACCTGCCCACCGACTCGCGTCCGCGGGCAGTTGCCTAAGGAGCACGGCGTCGGCTCGGCGAACGTACGCGGCCGCGGTCCGGAGCTCGGTTGGTGCCTTACGCTTCGCCAGCTCCGGCAGCTCTCGCTCGATGCCGAGCGCTAGCCCCCGACACTGTTGGGCGACCGGGCACTCGGGGCAGCGCGGGGACGTGGGCGTACACACCGTAGCGCCGAGCTCCATCAAGCTCTGGTTGAACTCGGACGGCCTGTCCGCTGGTACGAGGCTGCGCGCCAGCTGCCAGAGGTGAGCTTTCAGCGGCGCTTTGGCGGGGTCCCCTCGCAGCGCGAAGAGGCGGCAAAGCACGCGCACGACGTTCCCATCCACGAGCGGCTCCGGTAGGCCGAAGGCAATGCTGGCGATGGCGCCCGCGGAGTACGGGCCGATGCCGGGCAGCGCGAGTAGTGCCTCGGGGCTACGCGGCAGCTCCCCACCGTGTCGCTCGACCACCGCTCGTGCCCCGGAAAGGAGCCGACGTGCGCGCGAGTAGTACCCGAGCCCCTGCCAGGCGTGGAGCACGTCTGCGTCTTCTGCGGTGGCGAGCGCGGTGAGGGTAGGGAAGCGCTCCATCCAGCGCTCGTAGTAGCCGAGCACGGTCTTGACCTGCGTTTGCTGCAGCATCACCTCGCTCACCCAAATCGCGTAGGGGTCGCGGGTTTTGCGCCAAGGGAGGTCCCGCTTCCGGCTTTCGTACCAAGTCGTCAGAAGGCGCGCGAGCGAAGCCGGCGGTGCCGCCATAGGACCGGGCAGAGCAGCTGCCACAGGACCGGCCACAGGAGCCGGCGGAGCGGGTGACGCAGCACGCGGGACAGACCTGCCGCCGTCCGAAAAAGCCGCTGCGGAGCCGTCTTCGCCAAAGGCTTGTTTTGTCTGCGGTTTTCGTGACAGACTCAGAGCTTACCCGATTTTCGGCGATGCCCGCGCCCCTCAGCGTCTCTCTCGATTCGATTCGCACCGATGGGTGGTTCGAGCGCATTGGTGAGGGTATCGGAAGCTTTCAGGCCCTTTGCGACATCGTCGGGCCCCGCTTCTTCGCATTTGCGATGATCACCGGCGCGCGCATCACGTCGCTCACGGTGGACCGCCGCACTCCCGACAACACCCTCGTGGACTTCGTGGTGGGGCCGGAGGGCGCGGAAGCGGCCGAGATGGATGCGCAGAAGCTCTCTTTGGCGGATTTCCGTAAGCGCCTCGTTTCCGCGCTCATCACGGAGGAGCCCATCGCGGAGCCGCCGAAGCGCGTGACGGATCTGGAGGCCGTGCAGCTGCATGTCGGGGTGCGCTACTTGCTCCTCGCGCCGCTCTACGGCTACGCGCTTCGAGAGCTGACGGTAGAGCCCGAGGGCTCGCGCATTCGTCTCCTCCACGACGGCATCGAGGAGACGTACCTGCTCAGCGCCTTCCGGGCGCGAATGCGAGCCCACGTGCGCGAAGAGCTGGATCGCGTCACGAGGCCGCAGGCCCGCGGGGCCATCGAGCTTTCGCGCGTCGCAGAGGCCGAGCAGGCTGCCGAGCGCGGGGACCACGTCCGCATCTTGGAGCTGCTCGGAGCCTGGCCCGCGCCGCTCGCGATCTTCTTGAGGACGCCCGAAGGGCAGATGCTCAACGTGGAGACGCGCGGGCTCATCGCGCGCGCGCTCGGCCTCCTCGGAAGCGCGTGCATCGTCCTCGGAGAGATCGGCAAGGGCGAGGAAGTGCTGCGGCTCGGCGTGCAGTACGCGGGGGACGGTCCAGCCGCGTCGGACATCTACTTCCGGCTCGGCTCCGCAATGCTGTCGGACGGGCGCGCAGGCGAGGCGATCGGCCCGCTGCGGCGCGCCGCCAACCTGGGTGCTCCCGGCGACAAGGTCTGGCCGCTGCTCGCGCAGGCGCTGGCGGCGCGCGGCCGCTTCATCGCCGCTTATGCCGCGACGCTAGAAGCGCTCTCGGCGGGCGCAAGCGCCGAAGCCGTCGCTCAAGTCACCGAGAACGTGCGGGAGGTGCTCGGCCCCGCATTCCTCAAGTTCGAGCAGCAGACCGCGCGATCGTAGGGCGAGGCGCGACGGCGGCCCTCGCCGCGGTGTCCGATGTGTCGGCCAGGTGGCCGACCGGCGCTGCTTGAACTTCGGTTGTCCAACTTCCGAAAATCGCTGCCAATTTGCCGTCAGAGCGGGCCTTCGACCTGCTCACATTGACAGGCCTGCTGGCACGGCACTACAACGCCGGCCGGACCCCGTGATTTCCGCGAGTTGCGCGCTAATCTCGGGCCCGGAAGAACAAGTCGATGCTCGAGCTTTACGCCCCGATGTTCATCATGTTCGCCGTCGTCGCGGTCATCTGTACCGTGATGTTCGCTGGCGGGCACTTCGTCGGTCCCAAAAACCCGACGCCAGAAAAGCAGATGCCTTTCGAGTGCGGCAACGACACGCCCGGCGCTCGCGACGTGAAGATGAACGTTAAGTTCTACCTCACGGCCATTCTGTTCGTCGTCTTCGATGTCGAGGTGGTGTTCATGTACCCCTGGGCGACCCTCTTCAAGGGCCTCGGTTGGTACGGCTTCCTCAGCATGTTCTCTTTCATCGTCGCGCTCATCGTGGCGCTCGCCTACTGCTGGAAAAAAGGAGCCCTCGAATGGGAGAGCTGAAAAGCACCGCGACCTCGATCCTCGAGCCCGGTCAGCAATCTGGATTTGCGACCACCAAGTTCGAGTCACTGCTCGCTTGGGCGCAAAAGTACTCGCTGTTCATGAACCCTTTCGTGACCGCGTGCTGCGGCATGGAGTTCATGGCGGTCTCTAGCCCGCGCTATGATTTCTCGCGCTTCGGCTCGGAGGCACCGCGCTTCTCGCCGCGCCAGAGCGACCTGCTTTGGGTCGTCGGCACCATCGTGCAGCGCCAGGCGCCGATCCTGAAGCGCATCTACGAGCAGATGGCGGAGCCCAAGTGGGTGCTCGCGTTCGGCACTTGCGCGTCTTCCGGCGGCTTTTACGACAACTACGCCTGCGTCGCCGGCATCGACAAGATCATCCCCTGCGACGTGTACGTCCCGGGCTGTCCGCCGCGGCCCGAAGCCGTGCTGGACGGCCTGATGCTGCTCCAGGACAAGATCCAGCGTGGCGACCGCACGCCGGGCATCGTCAAGCCGCGCATCGACCCGGTGCAGGCTCCGGACACCGCTCTCGTTCAACTGCGTCGTTCGCGCTCCTCGGCGGTGTGATCCATGAGCAAAGCGCTACTGGAGCTGGTGAAACAAACCTTCCCGGACGCCGTGCTGGAGAGCCACTCCCAGCTCGGTGACGACACGGTCGTGCTCGCGCCCGGCAGGTGGAAGGACGTCGCGCGCTTCTTGCGTGACGATCCGCGAGCGAGCATGAGCATGCTGACGGACCTCACGGCGGTGGACTTCCCGGATCGGGAGCCGCGCTTCGAGGTCGTGGCGCACTTCTACTCGCTGGAGCGCGGTCATCGCCTGCGGCTCAAGGCCCGCGTGGGCGACCGCGACGGCGAGACGGTGGAGCTCGATTCGCTCACGGAGCTTTGGGCCGCTGCGAACTGGCTCGAGCGCGAGTGCTTCGACATGTTCGGCGTGACCTTCGTAGGTCACCCGGATCTGCGCCGGATCTTGCTTTACCCGGAGTTCGAGGGACACCCCCTGCGCAAGGACTACCCGGCAGAGAAGATTCAGCCCCTTCTCCAGTACCGTGACGTGCCGAACATCGAGAAGGTCGCCCCCTTCGGAGTGGACGAGGGCATGTCCTTCGGTCGCCAAACGCACAAGTTCGGGATTGTCGGGGAGGACGACGACCTGCCCGCGCGCCCCAAGGTCATTACCCCTGCGGACAACTGAGCCATGGAACCCCTCGATCAAGAGCTAGAAGAATCCGAGCTCGAGCTTCCGACGGAGCCGATGCTGCTCAACGTCGGCCCCGCTCACCCTGCCATGCACGGCACCGTGCGCATCGTGATGGAGCTCTCGGGCGAAATCATCGAGCGCTGTGACGTGCAGGTCGGTTACCTGCACCGCGGCTTCGAGAAGATGTGCGAGCGCGGCACGTGGACGCAGGTGTTCCCCTACGTGGACCGCTGCAACTACGTCTCGCCGATGCTCAACAACGTCGGCTTCGCGCTGGCGGGCGAGAAGATGCTCGGCATCACCGTGCCGGAGCGCTGCCAGTGGTACCGCATGATCTTGGGCGAGCTGGCCCGCATGTCCGACCACCTCACGTGCGACGGCGCGATGGCCATGGAGCTGGGTGCTTTCACCCCGTTCCTCTGGATGATCAAGTGCCGCGAGATGGTGTGGGAGATCATGGAGGAGGAGACCGGCGCGCGCATGACGCACAGCTTCGGTCGCATCGGCGGCATGGCCGCGCCTCCGACGGACAGCTTCAAGGAGCACGTCCGCGCTGTCTCGCAGCACGTGATGAGCGTGCTGGACGAGGTGGAGCGCCTGCTGCTCGGCAACCGCATCTTCCTGGACCGGCTGGAGAACGTCGGCGTCATCAGCGCGGCGGACGCCATCTCGCTCGGGTGGACGGGGCCGTGCTTGCGCGCGGCGGGCGTCCCCTACGACGTCCGCAAGGCCCACCCGTACCTCAAGTACGACGAGGTGGATTTCGACGTGCCGGTCGGCAGCACGAGCGACTCGTTCGACCGCTTCATGGTGCGCATCGGGGAGATGCGTCAGAGCGCGCGCATCATCGACCAGTGTCTGGAGCGCATGCCTGATTCGGGCCCCGTGAACGTGGACGATCCGCGCGTCATCTTGCCGCCCAAGAGCGAGGTGTACAGCACGATCGAAGGCACGATTCAGCACTTCAAGATCGTGATGGAAGGCCTGAAGCTGCCGGCAGGCGAGGTGTACTCGTACACCGAAGCCGGTAACGGCGAGCTCGGCTTTTATCTGGTGAGCGACGGCAGCGGTACTCCCCACCGCGTCCGCATTCGCCCGCCGTGTTTCCTCGTCACCGCCGGTCTCGAGCGCGTGATTACCGGACAAATGATGGCCGACGTCGTGCCGAGCTTTGGCTCGCTCAACATGATCGGTGGAGAGTGCGACCGCTGAGGTTTTAGAGCGATATGCCTAGCTTCAAACTTGACGATAAAGAGATTCCGTTCGAGCCGGGTGACACGATCATCCGCGCTGCTCACCGCGTGGGCGTGGACGTCCCGCATTATTGTTGGCACCCCGGCCTGAGCGTCGCCGCCAACTGCCGCATGTGCTTGGTGGAGGTGATGCCTCCGCCCGGCCGCCCGGCGATGATGCTGGACGTTCTGGCGTGGGACGACCTGCACCAGACGTACGTCCCGCAAAAGAAGCCGAAGCTGCAGCCCGCCTGCCAGCAGGCAGCGGCAGACGGCATGGTGGTGAAGAGCCAGAGCAGCGAGCATGCGGTCAAGGCCCGCTCGGCGGTGCAGGAGCTCTTGCTCTTGAACCACCCGGTGGACTGCCCCATCTGCGACCAGGCCGGCGAGTGCCGGCTCCAGGACTACTGGCTCGAGCACCAGGCCTCGAAGAAGCGCATGCGGGACGAGCCGGTGCACAAGCCCAAGGGCGTCGTGTTCGGCCCGACCATCGTGTACGACGCGGAGCGCTGCATCATGTGCACGCGCTGCGTGCGCGTCTCCGCGGAGCTGGCCAAGGATCCGGTGCTCAGCATGCGCGAGCGCGGCAACCTGAACGAGATCACGGTCGCGCCGGGGCGGCAGCTCGATCACAACTACACGCTGATGACCGAGTACGTGTGCCCGGTCGGCGCGCTCACCTCGAGCGACTTCCGCTTCAAGGCGCGCGTCTGGTTTCTCCGCTCTGCGCGCACGACTTGCGTCGGCTGCGCGACCGGCTGCAGCTCCTTCACGGATTTCGATCCCCGCAATCAGCACGTGTACCGCTATCGCCCGCGCGAGAACGCAGCCGTCAACAAGTACTGGATGTGCGACGAAGGCATGCTGGATTACCAGCGCATCCACGACAGCCGCGTGCTCGAGCCCCGCTTCAAGGGCGAGGGCGTGTCGGACGCAGCGGCGCTCGTCAAGGCAGCGGAGATCCTCAAGGGAGCGTCGCCGCAAAAGACAGCCATTTTGCTCAGCGCACAGCACTCGAACGAGGACAACCTCGCCCTGCTGGATTTGGGCAAGGCCATCGGCGCGCTGCAGATCTTCTACACCGGGCGGCCCCCGGGCAAGAGCGACGACATCCTGATGTCCGAGGACAAGAACCCGAACCGCGCCGGCGTCCTGGCGCTGTCGGGCGGCAAGGCCAAGCCTCTGGCAGACCTGGCCGCTGCGTTGAAGGACGGCAAGATCGCGGTCCTGCTCGCGCTCGGGTCGGCCATCGAAAACCCGAGCCAGGCCTCGGTGTTGCCGGGCGGCGCGCAGGTCGTGGCGCTCTCCACTCACGAAGGCCCGATCGCAGCGGCAGCGGCAGTGGTCTTCCCGGCCAGCAGCTGGGCGGAGGCGGACGGCACGTTCGTCAACCGCACCGGCATCTACCAAGAGAGCGACCGCGCCATCGTCCCGCAAGGTCAGTCGCGCCCCGCATTCCGCTGGGTGCAAGAGCTAGCCAAGCTGCTCAATGTCAGCCTGCCTTGGAAGAAGGCGGCGGAGCTGCGCAGCGCAAGCCAAAGCACCAGCGCGGCCGCCGCGCTTTCCCCCTCGGCGGCCCCGCCGGGAGGCGAGTGAAATGAACGACATCGCGATTTTCGCCATCAAGTTCGTGGCTATCGGCTTTGCCGTGGCCATGTTCGCCATGAACCTGGCCGTCGTGCTCACCTGGGTGGACCGCCGCCAGGGCTCGATGATTCAGGACCGCGTCGGCCCGAACCGCGCCGTGGCGTGGATTCCGACTCCCATCGCCATGGGCCTCGCGCTGGGTCCGGCCCTGTTGCTGGCCGCGGGCGTGCTCGGCTACGTGCACACTCACGACGTGCAGGGGCCCGAGCTGCAGCAACGAGGGCTGCTCTTCAGCCAGCTCGCGGTGCTGCTGATCTGGCTCACCGGCGCCGTCATCGCGACGCAGGTCAAGGCTCGGGGGCCCAAGTCGGCGTTCGACCTGTGGATCCAGTCTCTCGGCGAGCCGCGGTACTTCTTCTTCGGAGGCCTCGTCGCGCACGTGGTGCTGTTCTTCGCCGCACTCTCGCTGCGGGGCTCCGCGGCCGGCGAAACCTTCGTGACCGTCACGTCCACGGCCGGGCCGGCCCTGTTCGCCTTCGCGGCGGTGGCGGGCGCAGGCTACGCCGTCTACAGCATCCGCAACGAGAAGCGCATCGGCCTGCGTCTGGCCGGCTTGCTGCATCCCGCCGCGGACGGCTTGAAGACGCTTTTCAAAGAAGACTTCGTCCCGCCGAACGCCGACAAGTTCCTGTTCAACCTCGCGCCGTTCATCTCGTTCTTCCCCGCGCTGGTGGTGCTGGCGTGCGTGCCGTTCGCGGACACGCTGTGCTTCGCCACCGTAGACGGCAAGATCCAGCTGAGCCAGCTGGCCTCCTCGGTGCCGCGCGTCGGTGTTTGCTCGGAGGGCGCGCTCAAGATTCAGGCGGTGGACCTCAACATCGGCCTGCTCTACTTCTTCGCCATCGGCGGCACCGGCATCGTCGGGGCAGCGCTGGCGGGTTGGGCCAGCGACAACAAGTACAGCTTGCTCGGTGGCCTTCGCGCCGCCGGTCAGATGGTCTCTTACGAGGTCACGATGGGCCTGACGCTCATCGGCATGATCATGATCTACGGCACCTTGCAGGTAGACAAGATGATCCTCTGGCAGCAGGAGAACACGTGGGGCATCTTCGCGCAGCCGCTCGCTTTCGTGCTCTTCTTCGCGGCCGCGGTGGCGGAATCCAAGCGCATCCCCTTCGATATCCCCGAGGGTGAGAGCGAGATCGTCGCCGGCTACTTCACGGAGTACGCGGGCATGAAGTTCGCGATGTTCTTCTTCGCGGAGTACATCGCGGTCGTCACCGCCAGCGCCCTCATGGCGGCGGTGTTCCTCGGTGGCTGGAGCTTGCCGTTCGTGTACCGGGACGGCATTCACGTCACGGTGGGTAACGGCGAGCTATTCAGCGCCGCTCTCCCGCACGGCGGCGTGGTGGCGCTGGGCGCCCTCGGCTTCATCCTGAAGACCATCGTCCTTTGCTGGCTGCAGCTCACGATCCGCTGGACTCTGCCGCGGTTCCGCTACGACCAGCTCATGCGGCTCGGCTGGCGCAAGCTCTTGCCGGCCTCGCTCGCCAACATCCTCATCACCGGCTTCGTCGTCATGGCCATCCGCACGGGCGGGCCGGCGGCAGAGAAGGCGATGAGCTCGCTGGCCAATGTCTGCAACATCGTCCTCGCGCTCGGCGGCCTCGGCCTCGTCGTCTGGTTCGCGGTGTTCATGTGCACCCCGCGCAAGCGCAAGCAACTCCTGACGACGACCTCCGCGCAGTACGCGGCTGAGGTCGGCGGCACTCGTACCCTCCGGATGGGAGCATGACCGAAACTACGAAGACTCTGGGTCCGCGCAATGTCGCGGGCGTACCGATCCCTCGCCCCGGGCGCGGCGCCGGCGTTCAGACGTACATCCCCGAGATCGCCAAGGGTCTCGGAATCACGATGAAGCACTTCTTTCAGAACACGAAAGACATGGTGCTCGGTCAGCGCAACGATCCGGTGCTCGAGTCCATTGAGGAGGGTATCAACACCCTCAGCTACCCCGAGCAGCGCCGCCCGTACCCGACGCGCTTCCGCGGCTTGCATCGCCTTACCCACCGGGACGACGGCTCGCCCCGCTGCGTGGCGTGCCTTTGTTGCTCCACCGCGTGCCCCGCGCAGTGCATCCACATCGAGGCCGGCGAGTACCCCGAGGGCGACCCCAAGCGCGGCTACGAGCGCTTCCCGAAGCGCTTCGTGATCGACGAGCTCCGCTGCATCTTCTGCGGGTTTTGCGTGGAGGCGTGCCCGTGTGACGCCATTCGCATGGACACCGGCATGCACGCCGCTCCGTACGACTCGCGCGATCAGTTCATCTTCGAGAAGGACCTGCTGATGGGCTTTCCGGGGAGGGACGGCTCACACGCGACCGCAAACCCGCGCCACGAGCCCGGCGAATCGACGCACCCCGGCGTCGACCGCGCTCACGGCCACTGATCGCTTCGTGCGAGGGGGCTGCCCTACCGCAGCCCTCTTGCAGAAGCTTCCGTAGCGTTGCTGGGTTGCTCTCTTCGAACCGGACGCCCTTCGTTCGAACCGAGCTTTCGTAGAGAGAGCAAAGGCGGCGCGAGACTTCTGGACTTGCGCTGGCGCCTGCTGCGCAGGGCGCGACTGGGCCCGGCGCGAGCTGGTTGGCTATCGCGCTTCGCGACCTTCAGAAGCAGATCGCGAGTCATGCGAGGGGAGCGCGCGAGCCCTCGAATGTGGCTCTTGAGCTCCTTGCTTCGTCGTGAATCTGGGCGCCTTCCATCGACCTGGCCGAAGTCGGCACCGGTCGTCGGCGGCATCCCGCCTCCCGGGTCCTCGCCTCCCGATCCCTCCGATCTTCCGGTAAGAAATCTCGATCTGTACAGGTCCGTGGGGTGGCGGCCGGCGGGGAAGGGGCTGCTATAGTGGCGGGGAAGTGACTGACTACGAAGTCGTTATCGGGCTCGAGGTTCACGCGCAAATGCTCACGAAGACGAAGCTCTTCTGCGGCTGCAGCACGAATTTCGGTCAGCCTCCGAACACCAATGTTTGCCCGGTGTGCCTGGGGCTCCCCGGCTCCTTGCCCGTGATCAATGGTGAGGCCGTGAAGCTGGCGGTCAAGACCGCGCTCGCCCTCGGCTGCACGGTGCACGAGAGCAGCATCTTCGCCCGCAAGAACTACTTCTATCCGGACTTGCCGAAGGGCTACCAGATCAGCCAATTCGAGGAGCCGTTTTCGACTCAAGGCCACCTGGACATCGAGGTGGACGGCAAGACCAAGCGGGTCGGCATCACCCGCGCCCACATGGAAGAGGACGCGGGAAAGAACCTGCACGGCGTGGGCGGGGACTCGGTCGTGGACTTGAACCGCGCCGGCGTGCCCCTGTGCGAAATCGTCGGTGAGCCCGATCTGCGCTCGAGCGCGGAGGCGGCGGCGTACCTCCGCGCGCTGCGCGACTTGCTCGTCTTCACGGGGGTGAACGACGGCAACTTGGAAGAGGGCAGCTTCCGGTGCGACGCGAACGTCTCCATCCGCCCGCGCGGGAGCGACAAGTTCGGCACGCGCTGCGAGCTGAAGAACATCAACTCCTTCCGTTTCGTGCAAAGGGCCATCGACGCGGAGGTCGCGCGTCAAACCGCGATCGTGGACGCCGGTGGCAAGATCAAGCAGGAGACTCGCAGCTTCGACCCGGACACGGGCCAGACTGCGACGCTGCGCTCGAAGGAAGACGCTCACGACTATCGCTACTTCCCGGAGCCGGACCTGCCTCCGCTGGTCATCGACGCTGCGCTGCTCGCCAAAGCCAAGGCAGAGATGCCGGAGTCGCCGGTCGCGCTGCGCGCTCGGTGGACGAGCGAGCTCGGCTTGACCGCCGCGACCGCGGCGACTCTCAGCGCTCATCCGGCCTACGCCGCCTTCTTCGAGTCGGCGCGTCAGGGCTCCAAGGACGCCACCCGCGCCGCCAATTTCGTCGCCAACGACGTGCTGCGTGGGGCCAAGACTCACGGCCTCTCGGCGACGTTCACGGTCACGGCGGAGAACGTGCGCGAGCTGCTCGGTCTGGTGGACTCCGGGCAAATCAGCGGCAAACAAGCGAAGGAAGTGTTCGCCGCGATGGAGGCGGAGCCTTCGAAATCTCCTGCACAAATCGTCAAGGACAAGGGCCTGAAGGTCGTGTCGGATGCGGGCGCGATCGAGAGCGCGGTGAAGAAGGTCGTGGCAAGCTTTCCGGACCAAGTGGCATCCGTCAAAGCAGGCAAGAAGGGCGTCATCGGCTTCTTGGTCGGTCAGATCATGAAGGACACCGGCGGCTCCGCAGACCCCAAGTTGGTGAACGAGCTTTTGAACAAGCTCATCGCGGAGGCGTAAATGGGAGCACCGCTGCCCATCCGTGAGCCGAAGCCGCCGTGGCTCAAGGTGCGTGCGCCCGGGGGCGACAACTACGCGCGCATCAAGGAAACGCTGCGCGGCTTGGACCTGAACACGGTGTGCGAAGAGGCACGCTGCCCCAACGTGGGCGAGTGCTGGAGCGCCGGCACCGCCACGATCATGGTCCTCGGTCACACCTGCACGCGCGGCTGTCGGTTCTGCGCAGTGACCACGGGGCAGCCCGGCGGCGCGGTGGATCCGCGCGAGCCGGTGCACGTGGCGCGCGCCATCGCCAAGCTCTCCCTCCGCTACGTCGTCCTCACCATGGTGGACCGCGACGACTTGTTGGACGGCGGGGCCGCCCACGTCGCGCAGACGATCTCGGAGCTGCGCCAGCGCTGCCCGGAGCTCATCGTCGAGGCCTTGGTCGGGGATTTCGGCGGCAGAAAGCGCGATCTAGACAGCCTCTTCGAGTCCGCGCCGGACGTGTTCGCCCACAACATCGAGGTCTCCCGTCGGCTAACGCCGCGCATCCGCGATCAGCGCTGCAACTACGACCTCTCGCTGGACGTGCTGCGCTACGCGAAGGAGCGCGCCAGCGGTCGCTACGTCAAGAGCTCGATCATGGTCGGCATCGGGGAGACAGACGACGAAGTCGTCGAGACCCTGGCCGACCTGCGCAAGGCGGGCGTGGACATCGTCACGCTCGGGCAGTACCTGCGACCGACGCCCAAGCACGCGCCGGTGGAGCGCTTCGTGGAGCCGGAAACCTTCGCCCGTTACGAGCGCGAAGCCACCGCGCTCGGGTTCGCGTTCGTCGCCTCGGGCCCTCTCGTGCGCTCGAGCTACCACGCTGCGGAAGGGTTCGTCGCCGCGCAACTGAACCCGACCGCCGCCCCCGAGCGAACACTCCCGAATCTGCCTGACGGGCAACCACTCATCCCGGTCTCGTCGTTGCTTCGGCGCTGACCACCGCCCGCGTCGTGCCAAGCCGCGACCCCGAGAGGCGCGCGGCCCGCCCGCAAGAGATCCTCCGCCTCCTCCCCGGAAACACCCTTTCCGATGGAGAAAGGGCTCGCAGAATCAGTTCGGCGCGACTAGCATCGCAACTGGTTCTACCACTAGGTCACTCAGCCCATGTCGGTTCCGGACGAAAGCCTACTCGGCAAGGTCGCCACGCAGCTCAGCCGACCTCCGTCGTACTCAGCGAGCAAGAAGGCTTCCATCCTCAGCATGGCGGCCGCCTCGTATGGGTGGAAGTCCGGCGACGAAGTGACACAGCCGACGGGCTTCGACCCCGAGGCCGCGCGTCTGTTCGAGTCGGTGGTCGAAGCCGCGTACCTCGTGGCCAATGCGGATGGCGAATTCGACGCCGCTGAGCAGTCGGCTTTTCGCCACGTCGTGGTTACTGCCTGTGGCGGCTTGGTGGTGGAGCGCCAGGTCTCCGCTTTGCTCGAGGATCTCGCGGACCAGCTCGCTGAAGACGGTCTGGAGAAGCGAGTCAAGATGGTCTCCAAGAGCATCGTGCGCGAGGATCAAGCGCGCGAGGTGCTGCGTATCGCCGCTTTGCTCGCGCACGTCTCCGGCGGGGTGAGCGGAGTGGAGCGCGAGGTCATCGGCAAGCTCGCGGCCGAGCTGCGGCTCGACTCGAGCGCCGTAGACGCGGCCGTCACCGAAGCTCAAAGCGCGCTCGCCGACTAGATCCGTTCCCGCCGTTTCGCTCATGAATCCGCAAGTTCGCACGCCAAGCCCAAGTTCCCCGAGCTCTGAGATCGTCAGCGCGCTCCGTCCCGACGGCACGCTGGATCCGCAGCACGATCCTGGTCTCTCCGACCAGGAGGTGGAGTTTCTTTACCGACAGATGGTGACGACCCGCCAGATGGACGAACGGCTGGTCATGCTGCAGCGCCAAGGGCGCATCGGCTTCCACGTCGGCTCGCTCGGGGAAGAGGCGGCCATTTTGGGGTCCGCGTTCGCGATGCAGAAGCAGGACTTTCTGTTCCCCTGCTACCGCGAGTTCGGCGCGGCCCTCATGCGCGGGCTCCCGCTGCAGCACTTCATCGACAACATGTTCGGCAACGCGAACGACACCGTGCAGGGGCGTCAGATGCCCAACCACACGACCTGCCGAGAGGTGGGCTGGTGCTCGATCAGCTCGCCTGTGGGCACCCAGATCACGCAGGCGGTGGGCTTTGCCTGGGCTGCCAAGATCAAGAAGACGAACGCCTCCGCGCTGGTTTACTTCGGGGACGGCGCGACCTCGTCCTCGGACTTTCACAGCGGGGTGAATTTCGCCGGCGTCTTCAAGGTGCCGTGCGTCCTTTTGTGTCGCAACAACGGCTGGGCCATCAGCGTCCCGGTGGAGCGACAAACCGCCACCAAGACCTTCGCGGAGAAGGCCGCCGCCTACGGTATCCCGGGAGTGAGGGTGGACGGCAATGACCTGTTCGCGGTGGTAGACGTGACCCGAAAGGCACGAGAGCGCGGCGAGCGAGGGGAGGGGCCTACGTTGATCGAAGCGATCACGTACCGCATGGGCGGCCACTCCACGAGCGACGACCCGAAAGCCTACCGCCCGGCGGATCAGCTCGCGCCCTGGGCCGACCGCGACCCCATCGAACGCGTCCGTGACTATTTGAGCCGCCGCGGCGCGTGGGACGAAGCGCGCGAGAGCGCTCTGGTTGCGGACATCGACGCGCGTTTCCGCGAGGCCGTCTCGATCGCCGAGCGAACGCCCGCCCCGCCGCTGGAGTCGATCTTCTCGGATGTTTACGAGACAGCGCCGTGGCACCTCGTCGAACAGCGCCAACAACTGCTCTCCGGCCCCCGCGCCCCCTCGTCCCACTGACGCCTGTCCACTAGTCACCATGGCGGCTCGAGATCTCGTCCTTCTCTCGCCTCCGACGCCTTCTAGCCTCCTGTAAGAAAATCTCGCTCTCGTCCCGGCAAGCCGATCGAGACCGACCTTTCGTAAGAATATCTCGCCCGCTCCAAGCGGGCCGCGACGCCATCAGAGCCTGACAATGCCGCAAATGAACATGGTCCAGTCGATCAACGACGCGCTGCGCGTGGCCATGCGAGCCGACGCGAACGTGGTCGTTCTCGGCGAAGATGTCGGGAAGGTCGGCGGCGTATTTCGCGTCACTCAAGGCCTCTTCGACGAGTTCGGGGACGAGCGCGTCATCGACACCCCGCTGAGTGAGAACGGGATCGTCGGCTGCGCGGTGGGCATGGGTCTGTACGGCATGAAGCCCATCTGCGAAATCCAGTTCGCGGACTTCATCTGGCCCGCTTACGACCAGATCGTGAACGAGCTGGCCAAGTACCGCTATCGCTCCGGCGGCGACCACTCCTGCAAGGTCGTGATTCGTACCCCGGTTGGCGGCGGTATCAAGGGCGGGCACTACCACTCGCAGCACCCAGAGTCGGCGTTCATCCACGTTCCTGGGCTGAAGGTGGTGTGTCCTTCCAACCCGTACGACGCCAAGGGCCTGCTGCTCGCCAGCCTGGCGGACCCGGATCCCATCATCTTTTTCGAGCCCAAGCGCCTGTACCGCGCCGCCAAGGGTGACGTGCCGGAGGGCGCGTACACGGTGCCGCTGGAGAGCGCCCGTGTGGTGCGGCCTGGAACCAGCGTCACTGTGCTGGCCTACGGAGCGATGCTGTACGAAGCTCTGGATGCGGCCGCCAAGGCCGCCGAAAAGGGCGTCGAGGCCGAGGTGATCGACCTTCGTACGCTCTGGCCGGTCGACATGAACACCATCCTGGACAGCGTGAAACGTACCGGTCGCCTCGTGGTCGTCCACGAAGCCCCCCGGACGCTCGGTTTCGGTGCCGAGCTGCTCGCGCTGGTCGTGGAGCGCGCCTTCTACCATCTGGAGGCCGCACCCGTGCGGGTGACGGGGTTCGATACGCCGTTCCCGTACACGCTCGAGATGGAGTATATGCCGCTTTCCCACCGGATTTTGCCCGCCCTGCTCGACGTAGCCAGGGCTTGAAAGAGAGTTCTCCCTGATGTCGAAGTTCGAGTTCAAGCTACCTGACATTGGCGAAGGCGTTGCCGAGGGCGAGATCGTCAACTGGCTCGTCAACGAAGGCGACGAGGTCAGCGAGAACCAAGAGATGGTGGAGGTGATGACGGACAAGGCCACCGTCACCATCGGCGCCCCCAAGTCGGGCAAGGTCGCCGAGCGCCGCTACAAGGTGGGCGATACGGTGCCGGTCGGCGACGTGCTCGTCGTGCTGGACGTCGCAGGCGGGGAAGCCGCCGCGCCCGCGCCCGCCGCGAAGCCCGCGCCCGAGGCGAAGCCCGCCAAGGCGGAAGCCCCGGCCAAGGCCGAGGGCACCGTGGCGAGCGCCGTGGGCGACCTCCGCGAGACGCTGCCGGGAATGCAGAAAGCGCCGGCGACCGATTACTACAGCGACAAGCCGCTCGCGGCGCCGGCGACGCGCAAGCTCGCACGCGAGCTCGGGGTGGACCTCAAGACGGTGGAGCCCAGCGGGTCCGCCGGTCGCGTCACCCGGGAGGACGTGGAACGCGCCTCGAGCGGTGGCGGAAAATCTGCTGCTCCCGCCGCTCCCGCTCCGGCGGCGAGCGCGGCCCCGGCGCCGCTTCCCGAGGCTCCCCGTCCCGCGTCGAAGGACTCGGACGAGCGCGTTCCCGTGCGCGGCATGCGCAAGCGCATCTGGGAAAACATGGCGCGGTCCAAGCATACCGCCGCGCACTTTCACTACATCGACGAGGTGAACTGCGCCGAGCTCATCGGCCTTCGCGACCGCTTCAAGCCGCACGCGGAGCGCTCGGGCGCCAAGCTCACGTTCCTTCCGTTCCTGGTCAAGGCGGTGGTGTCCGCGCTCAAGCGTCACCCCCGCCTGAACTCGGTGGTGGATGAGGCGGCCATGGAGCACGTGATCCGCCACAACTACGACATCGGCATCGCCATCTCGACGGACGCAGGGCTGATGGTCTGCGCTCTTCGCGATGCGGACCGCCTGAGCATCGTGGAAATCGCCAAGGAGATCGAGCGGCTCGGCGCCGCGGCCAAGGCGGGCAAAGTGCAGAAGGAAGACCTGGGCGGTACTTCCTTCACGATCTCCTCGCTCGGCAAGCTCGGAGGCCTCATGGCCCCGCCGATCATCAACTACCCGGAGGTCGGCATCATGGGCGTCCATGCCATGAAGCGGAAGCCGGTCGTCAAGGGCGACCAGATCGTCATCGGGGACGTGATGAACCTCTCGTTCTCGTTCGATCATCGCATCATCGATGGCGACGTCGGCGCCGGCTTCGCTCAAGAGATCATCGGCTACCTCGAGAATCCGGATCGTCTCCTCGTCGAGATGAGCTGACGCCGGGCGGTTCGCGGCGGGCGCGCCGAGCACCGTGCTGGCCAGTAGGCGAGTCGCGAGTCACTGCGGTGGCTCGCGCCTACATTGGTCTACATCGTCGAAATCCGTCGGAGCCAGTCGACCGGGGCGCGCCGTCAAATCGCGAAACGGGCGGAACCGCCGCTCGCTCGAGCGCTATTATCGGTGTAGTTTATCGAAGATGGTTTCGGGCCAGGCCGCACAAGAATGAGAGCAGCTCTTCGGATTTCAGTACTGGCGCTGGTGCTCAGCGCCGGGCCGGTGGCGTTTGCGCAGGAGGGGTCATCCGAGCCGACACCCGCGCAAGTTCGCGTCGCGGCGGAAGCGTTCGATAAAGGGCGTGAGGCTTACAAGGCGGAAGAGTTCGTGGAGGCGGCGGAGCAATTCGAGCGCGCCGACAACAACGCGCCGAGCCCTGCCGCCATCGAGCTCGCGATTCGCTCGCGAGACAAAGCCGGGGAGCTGGATCGAGCGGCGACGCTCGCCTCGCTCGCGCTCAAGCGTCATCCCGAGGATCAAAACTTGCTGCGCCTTGCCGGGGATCTGGCGAAGCGCGCGCGCCCCACGCTGTTCGAGCTCACGGCCACGTGTGACCAGCCCTGCGATCTCACCGTGAACGGAAAGCTGGTGCACGGCACGCCGGACACCCAGCGCACGTTGTACATCGCGCCGGGCGCGTTGACGGTCCGCGCCGGCTGGTCCGACAACCGCAGCGACTCGAAGCAGATTCAGGCGCAAGCTGGCTCCCAGGGGGAGCTGATGTTCGCGGCGCCTGCGGCGCCCGCGGCCGGCGGCGCCAAGGAGCCGGCGGAGCTGACCACGACCGGGCCTGTCCCCGAGGGCTCCCCGCAAAAGGACGAAGGCGCGGCCGAAAAACCGAGCGGATGGTCGCCTGCGGTTTTCTACGTCGGCGCCGGGCTGACGGCCGTGCTAGGCGGAATCACGGTGTGGAGCGGCATAGATACCGTCAACAATCCGGGCGCCGACCGCGTCAGGCAAGAATGCGCTGAGCGCATGCAGGGTGAGGACTGCGCCCTGTATCAAGAGGGCCTGAGCAAGCAGCGCCGCACGAACATCCTCATTCCGGTGACGGCAGGGGTGGGGATCGCGACGGCGGTGATCGGCTTGTTCCTGACGGATTGGAGCGGCAAGCGGTCCGCGGAGAGCTCCGCTCAACGCTTGCGGCCGCGCGTCAACGTCGCGCCCTACGCCGGCGTGGACGGCGGCGGCTTGCAGGCGATCGGAAGGTTCTGAGGCACGAGGTGGCCGCGAAGCTCTTCGATCCGGGGGTGGGCCGCCAGCGCGTCGATCGCTACGAGCTGATGGGCGAGATTGCGTCCGGGGGCATGGCGACCGTCTACCTGGCGCGGCTCACCGGCATGGGCGGGTTCCAGCGCTTCGTCGCGATGAAGCGCCTGCACCCGCACCTCGCGAGCGAAAAAGAGTTCGTGGAGATGTTCTTGGATGAGGCGCGCATCGCCGCGCGCATCCACCACCCGAACGTCGTCCCCATCCTCGAGGTCGGGGCAAGCCAGGTTGGTTACTACCTGGTGATGGAGTACATCGAGGGTGACACGCTCGCGCGGCTGCTCGCCCGCGCGGCGACCACCACGCGCAAGCTGCCCGTCTCGATAGCGCTACGGATCGCGATCGACACCCTGTCCGGCTTGCACGCCGCTCACGAGCTGCACGACGACCACAACCAGCCCGTCAATCTCGTGCACCGGGACGTCTCCCCGCAAAACGTGCTGGTCGGGCAAGACGGCATCGCGCGCATCACTGATTTCGGCGTAGCGCGCGCGGCCAGCCGCTTGACCGCGACGCGCGTGGGCCAGCTCAAAGGCAAGATCGCGTACATGGCGCCCGAGCAGGCGGCGGGCTCGGAGGAGCTGGATCGCCGGGCAGACGTGTTCTCCGCCGGCATCGTGGTGTGGGAGTCGCTCGCCCACAAGCGCCTGTTCAAGGCGGAGAACGAGGCCGCTACGCTATCGCGCGTCATCGCCGAGCCGGTGCCGCTCCTTCATCAAATTGCGCCTCAGGTCAGCAAAGAAGTGAGCGCGGTCGTGATGCGCGCGCTCGACCGAGATCGTGACAAGCGCTTCGCCAGCTGCGCCGCGTTTGCCGACGCGCTGGAAGCCGCCGCCGAAGCGAAAGACAAAGTCGCCAGCCCCCGAGAGCTCGCGGCCTACGTGAACGAGGTCCTCGGCCCGGAGATCGCTCAGCAGCGCGACAACGTGCGCGCTTGGCTCGCGCACAGTGAGCCGACCAGCACCGCTCCCGGCGAGCTGCCTTCCGGCGTCATTCCGTCATCGAGCGTCTCGGCCGCCGCCATCTCCATCCCCGGCTCGGTGGACGTGTCCCGCAGCGGGGTCACGGGCTCACTCGGCGCAGTGCAACCTCCGCAGCGCTCGCGCCTGCCGCTCGTGCTCGGGGCCTTGCTTCTGATCGGCTTGCTCGGGACAGGCGGCTTCATGCTCACGCGCTCCGCGCGCTCTTTGGGCGGCGGTCCCGTGCCAGCCGCAACCGGCGCTCCGGAGGCGGCACCCGCACCCGCGCCGGTCGCACCCTCTTCGGCCGCGGAACCGGTCGTCCCGCCGGCGGTGGCACCGCCGACGCCGCCCAGCGCCCTGGGCGCGGTGCCGGCCGCGCCCGTCGCCGCCCCTCCCAAGTCTCAAACGGCGCCTTCCCAACCCGCTCGCCAGAAAAAGAAAAAGCCCGCGGATGACGTGGACTTGAGAAACCCTTACCGGTAACTCGGTACACGGGCCGACTCGCGTCGTTGACACGGCGGCCGTCACTTGCTAGTTGTCCGCCGCCCGAAGCCCGCCCGGCTCTTATATGCCGTATTTTCGCGGATTTAGGTAGCAAGAGTAGCTGGTCAACTTGGCGGTCAAGAGAGTCTGTATCTTCACCGGGAACGCGAATCCCGAGCTGGCAACCGAGATCGCGAAGGTCCTGGATACGCCACTCGGCGAGGCGCGCGTGTCGCGCTTCAGCGACGCCGAGACGTTCTGCGAAATTCGCGAGAACGTGCGCGGTCTGGACGTGTACATCGTTCAGCCGACCTCCTCACCGGTGAACGACAACCTGATGGAGCTGCTCATCATGTGCGACGCGTTGCGCCGCGCATCGGCCGCATCCATCACCGCCGTCATCCCGTACTACGGCTACGCGCGGCAGGATCGCAAGGTCGCGCCGCGCACCCCGATCACCTCCAAGCTCGTCGCAGACTTGCTGGTCGCCTCCGGCGTCTCGCGCGTCGTCTGCGTGGATCTGCACGCGGGGCAGATCCAAGGCTTCTTCAACATTCCGTTCGACCATCTGTACGCGCTGCCGGTGTTCCTCTCGGACTACCTGCAGCACAGCTTCGATCAGGGCACCGTGTTCGTCTCTCCGGACGCGGGCGGGGTGGAGCGCACGCGCGCCTACTCCAAGCGCCTCGGCGCGTCCCTCGCCATCATCGACAAGCGCCGTGAGCGCGCCAACGTGAGCGAGGTGATGCACCTCATCGGCGACGTTCGCGACAAAGACTGCATCATCGTAGACGACCTGATCGACACCGCCGGTACGCTGTGCAACGCCGCGCGCGCGGTGATGGACGGCGGGGCGCGCCGGGTATTCGCTTGCGCTACCCACGGCGTGCTGAGCGGCCCCGCGCTTCAGCGCATCGAGGAGTCGCCGCTGGAGCAGGTCGTGGTCACGAACTCGATCGCGCCTTCGGCCGAGGTGCGGGCGAGCAAGAAGATTCGCTATATTTCGATCGCGCGCCTCCTCGGCGAGGCCATTCGGCGCATCCACAACAGTGATTCGGTGAGCTCGCTCTTCGTTTGAACGAGCTCGGATTAGCGGTGGTTGGGCGGTTTCCCCGCTGACCCACCAAAGGTAGAGATAGAAATGGAATCGATCAAAGTCAGTGCCAATCGTCGCAGCGAGAGCGGCAAGGGTGTCGCCAGCCGTCTGCGCGCCACCGGTAAGATCCCGGCCGTCGCTTACGGCAAGCAGCTGCCCGCCCAGGCGCTGGCGGTAGCGCCGGACGCGGTCAAGCAAGTCTTGGCGAGCGCGTACGGCAGCAACAACGTCATCGAGCTGGACGTCGATGGCAAAGACAAGCTGACCGTCCTGCTCCGGGACTACCAGTACCACCCCGTTTCTCGTCACCTGCTCCACGCGGACTTCGTGCAGATCCACCTGGATCAGCCGGTGGACGTGGAAGTTCCGCTCGAGCTCCCGGGCAAGCCGGTGGGCGTCGTCAAGGGTGGCACGCTGCGCCAGGTGTTCCGCAAGCTGCCGATCCGCGCGCTGCCGAACGACATCCCGGTCAAGATCGTCCACGACGTATCCGGTCTGGATCTGGACGGGCACGTCGCCCCGAAGGATTTGGCCCTGCCGGAAGGCGTCTCCGTGCGGTTGCCCCCGGAGCAGACCATCGCCTCCATCGTCCACGAAATCGTGCGCGAGGAAGAGACCGCGGCTCCGGGCGCGGCAGCCCCGGCGGCAGGTGCGGCGGCTCCGGCGGCTGGCGCAGCGGCCAAGGCTCCGGCGGCCAAGGGCGACAAGAAGTAACGACATGCTGTTGATCGCAGGGCTTGGCAATCCAGGCCCTCGCTATCAAGCCACGCGGCACAACATCGGGTTTCGCCTGGTAGACGAGCTGGCGCGCCAATGCGGCGTGCCAGCTTCCGCGTTCCGCGAGCGCTTTCATGGCGAGATCGCGAGCGCGCGCCTGGGCGGCGCCGGCGGCGAGGAGCTCTTGCTGCTTCGCCCCCACACCTTCATGAACGAATCGGGCCGCAGCGTTCAGGCCGCGTGCACCTTCTACAAGATCAATCCCTCGCAGCAGCTGATCGTCGCTCACGACGAGCTGGACCTTCCGTTCACGGATGTTCGCTTGAAGAAGGGCGGGGGAGACGGCGGCAACCGCGGCGTCCGCTCCGTGAGCGGGCACCTCGGCCCGGACTACGTCCGGATTCGCCTTGGAATCGGCCGCCCGCCCCCTGACTTTCGGGGTGACCCGGCAGATTTCGTGCTACAAGCCTTCGCCTCTACGGAGCAGGCCGGCGTCGATCAGATGCTGACCCGCGGCGCGGAGGCGGTCTCGCTAGTGACGAGCCTCGGGCTCGAGAAGGCGATGAACCGCATCAATCAGCGGCCCCCGCGTTGATTGCTCCTTGCTCCTCGGCATGTCGCCGGGGGGCCCTCGGTCCAAAAGGAGACCACAATCGAATGGCTCAGACCCAAGCAGCGGGCGTCCATGCCCGCGAATACGAAACCATCTATGTCCTGCGACCCAACGTCGCGAAGGACAGCCAAGAGAAGATCAACCAGCGCGTTGGCGAAGCCGTCGTCCGTGAAGGCGGCAAGCTCACCAGCGTGGAAAACTGGGGTCGTCGTCAGCTCGCCTACGCCGTCAAGAAGGCGAAGCGCGGCGTGTACGTTTACGTGAAGTACGTCGGCGGCGGCGCGGCCGTAGCCGAGGTCGAGCGTAACCTCCGCATGCTGGACGACGTTCTCAAGTACCAGACCGTTCAGGTACAGAGCGACGTTGACGCCAGCACCGTCGCGGTGGACGCGGAGGCCTTGAAGTTCGAGGCCGTCGAGCTGCCCGGTGAGGACGAGGTCGAAGAGACGATCGAGCGCAAGCTCGGCTTCGAAGGCGGACCGGATCGCCACTCGCGTGACGACCTGCCGGCAGACGAGGAAGACTTCGAGAACCCCCTCGCTGACAACTCGGAGGACGCACAATGAGAGAGCAAACTCGAGACCGTGGCGCTTCCGCCGATCGCGACATGCGCGGCGACAACGAGGCTCTGGCCAACGGTGGGCGCCGCCCGCGTCGCCGTGGTTGCACCTACTGCTCGGACGACGCGGTGCCGGTGGACTACAAGGATCCGCAAGGCCTGCGTTACTTCGTCACCGAGCGCGGCAAGATCGTACCGCGCCGCATCTCCGGCCTGTGCGCCAAGCACCAGCGCAGCGTCCAGCTGGCGGTCAAGCGCGCGCGCAACATCGCGCTCTTGCCCTTCACCTCCAACGAGTGAACCGAGCACCATGGCAACCCAGATCAAGGTTTTGCTGAAGAACGACGTGCCGAGCCTCGGCACGGGTGGTGAGGTCGTCAAGGTCCGTCCGGGCTACGCGCGCAACTTCTTGTTGCCGCGCGGCCTCGCCGTGCCGGCGACCGCGGGCAATCTGGCCCGGGTCGACGACTTGAAGCGCCAGGTAGCTTCGCAGGCGAAGGCGGAGCTGGAAGCAGCGAACGCCGCCGCCGCGCAGCTCGGCGGCGCCAGCGTCACGATCACGCGCGCGGTCGGCGAAGAAGGCAAGATGTACGGGTCGGTGACGACCAAGGACATCGAGGACGCGTTCAGCGCGGCGGGCGTCAAAGTCGATCGCAAGAAGATCGTCTTGGCGGACGCGATCAAGACCCTCGGCACGTTCGAGGTTCCGATCAAGCTTCACACCTCCGTCAACGCGACCCTCAAGGTCAACGTCGTCAAGAAGTGAGGCGCGCGCGTCTGGGCAAAGCCTGGACGCGAGCGACAAGACCGAAGCGTTGACAGTGCGCGCTCACTCGTGAGAGTGTCCGCGCGGACGAAAACCCCGGATGGCCTGCACGGCTTCCGGGGTTTCGTGCATTTGGCGCCCTGTGCACAACCTGCTGAGGAGCTATGGAGGAGTCGGTGGAGAACCTGAAGTCGTGCGGCAGTGCAGGCAGGGGTGGCGAAGCGGAGCTGTCGGCTTCGAAATTGACGAGTGATGTCGAGGTGTTGTCAACGGAGCTGCGCGGCCGTTCAGTGGCGGTGCTAAGCTGGCTGGAGCGAGCATGATGAGCGCTGCTGAGCAGATTCGAGCCGTGCCCGAGGCCGTCGGTGGCCGGGTCCCCCCGAGCGATCTGGACGCGGAGGCCGCGGTGCTGAGCGCGATCCTCCTGGATTCGGACGCGTTCGATCGCGTGCAGGAGATCCTCGCGGCGTCGCACTTCTACGCGGACGCCAACCGCCGCATCTACGAGGCCGTCGTCGATCTCAACAGCAGCGGCCGTCCGGTGGACATCGTCTCTGTCGCCGGCTACTTGCGCGACAAGGGGCGTCTGCAGCAAGTCGGCGGGTCGCCTTACTTGGCGCAGCTCTCGGACGCGACGCCGGCAGTAGCTCACGTGGACGCCCACGCTAAGGTGATTCGGGAGAAGTGGCGCGTGCGCCAGCTCATCAGCACCTGCCAGCGCTTCGCGGCCGAGGGCTACGGGGACTACGGCGAGGTGCAGGGCTTCATCGACTTGGCCGAGCAAGCGGTGTTCGACATCGCGCGCGTTCCTGAGAGCTCCACGATCGTGCCGATGAAGGAGGCCGTGAAGGCCGCCTTCAAGATCTTGGCGGACGCGGCGCAGCGGGGCGGCGGCATCACCGGCATCGAGAGCGGTTTCACGATGTTCGACAAGCAGTGCTCGGGGCTGCACTCCGGCGACCTCTACATTTTGGCCGCTCGCCCCGGCATGGGAAAGACGTCTTTTGCCCTGAATTTGGCGGTCAACGTGGCCCGCCCGCGCCAGGTGGAAGTTTCGGGGGAGAACGAGCCGTACATGGAAGCTCCGGTGGAGGAGCCGGGCTACGGCGTCTTGTTCTGCTCTTTGGAAATGCCGCGTGAGCAGCTCGCCGCTCGTATGCTCGCGTCAGAGGCGCGCGTGGACATGCAGAAGATCCGCAGTGGTCGCATGCAGCGGGAGGACTGGAACTTGCTCACGGACGCGGCCGCCCGCATGGGGCGTCTGCCGCTCTGGCTCGACGACACACCTGCGCTTTCGCTCTTGGACCTACGCGCCAAGATCCGCCGCCTGCAAGCAGAGATTGGCCGTGGCTCGGACAACGGCATGCCCGCGAAGAAGCTCGGACTCGTGGTCATCGACTACCTGCAGCTCATGCAAGGGCGCAAAGACGCCGGTAGCCGCGAGCAGGAGATCAGCGAGCTTTCCCGAGGTCTCAAGGCGATGGCCAAGGAGATGAGCGTACCCGTCATCGCGCTCTCTCAGCTGAACCGCGCGGTGGAAACCCGCAACGCCAAGGACAAGCGCCCGCAGCTGTCGGACTTGCGCGAGTCCGGCGCCATCGAGCAGGACGCCGACACGATCATCTTCGTGTACCGCGACGAGTACTACTTCAAGGACAGCCCGGACAAAGGGATCGCGGAGCTCATCGTTGCCAAGCAGCGCAACGGTCCGACCGGCAAGGTGATGGTCAAGTTCACCAGCGAGTTCACTCGCTTCGACAACCTCGCGGCCGACGAATACAACTTCGACGAGCTGGACGACTTCTCCGGCGGCGGGGGCGGCGGCGGCGGCTAGCCGCACGGCGCCCGCGAGCTAGATGAAAAGCTTCTCGGAGAGCTCTTGCATCAGCTCGTTCAAACCTTGGTGAGTAGCGGCGCTGACGAGGCGCAGCTCCACCCCGAGCTTTTTGAACTCTTCCACCAGCTCCGGGTACGCCTCCACCGTATCGGGGAGGTCCGCCTTGGTGAGCGCGACCACTTCCGGGCGACCCGCCAGGTCAGGGTTGAACGTCAGCAGCTCGCGTCGAATGACGTGGTAGTCGTCCACCGGGTTACGACCGGGTTCTTCGGCGAGCGTGATCAGGTGGAGCAGCACCCGCGTGCGCTCGAGGTGGCGTAGGAAGCGGATACCGAGACCTGCGCCTTCGCTCGCGCCCGGGATCAAGCCCGGGATGTCGGCGATGACGAAGCTGCGCCCGAGCCCCGCCCGCGAGTCCCCAATCGTGACGACGCCCAAGTGCGGGACGAGGGTGGTGAAGGGGTAGTCCGCCACCTTGGGACGCGCGCGTGAGACGGCGCTGATGAGCGTGCTCTTGCCGACGTTGGGAAAGCCGAGGAGCCCCACGTCTGCCATGACGCGGAGCTCGAGCCGCAGCTCGCGCACCTGCCCAGGCTCGCCGCGCTCGTACTTCCGCGGCGCGCGATCGGTGGGCGTAGCGAAGTGCTTGTTACCGCGACCGCCCTTACCGCCGACCGCGACGACGAAGCGCTCGTTCGGGCGCAGGAACTCGCACAGCTTTTCACGCGTCTCCGCGTCGTAGACGACGGTACCGACCGGAACCTTCAGCTCCGAATCCACCCCGCCGCGGCCGTAGCAGTCCTTGCCCTGCCCGGGACCGCCATGCGCGGCGCGGACGGTCGTCAAGTGAGTGAGCTCGTAGAGCGTGTTCACGCCGGTGTCCGCGACGAGCACGACGTCACCCCCTCTACCTCCGTCGCCTCCGGCGGGGCCGCCGAACGGAACGAACTTCTCGCGCCGAAACGCGGCACAGCCGTTTCCGCCGGTGCCGGCGTGGACGCTCAGGGTGCACTCATCGATGAACTTCACGGGGGGGCGTGTTCTAGAAGCGAAACCGACCGCGAGCAACCTGGACCCAATTGCCCAGGAATTGGGTCATTGGGGGGGCGAGCCCGGAGCCAAGCGCTCAGCGCGGGGGCTTCAGCGGTAGCTTTGCGACGCGGCTGGCCGCCGCTTGCGGAGCTTGGTCGATGGCGTCGATGGCGCGGGACAGGGCGTCCAGCTTCAGCGACTTGGCGGCTTGGGCCTGGAACAGAGCGGGAATGCGTACGAGCTTGGACGCGAGCCCCTTGCCCAGGGCCAGCTCGCGTTCGGCGAAGGTCTCGATGCTGGAGTAGCCCTTGGCCTCGTGGAGCTTGCGTCCCTCGATGTCGCGCAGGATTTCGCCCAGCTCGAAGAAACCCTCGTTCAGGTTCTTCTGCAAGCTGCGGAGCTTCTGGATCAAGCCGTGCAGCTCGCCCACCGAGGCCTTGATGCGGTCCGCCTCTTGAGGCTCGCGAAGCGTGGCTCGGGCGCTGCCTGGCTTGGGGGGCTCGCGGTTGCGTCGCGCCGCCTCGGCGGCCTGGCGCTCGGCGTGGCGCAGCGCCCAGGGTGCGGCGCCGCGCAGGCCTAACTTGCGAGGCACCTCGGGCGCCGGGGGAATGACCGACTTGCGCGAGGTAGCGCCGACCGGCTTGCGAGCGCCGGGGACGACCGACTTGCGGCCCGCGGCCGGCGGCGCGACGGACTTGCGGCCGGCGGTCGGCGGCGCGACGGACTTACGCGCTGCGGGCGGGGGGACCGACTTTCCGGAGGCCGGCGGCGGTGCCACCGACTTGCGAGCGACGCTGGCTTTTGCCGGGGATTTGGGCTTGTTCTTGGGCATGGCCGCAGCCGTAGACCCGCGCGTATTGCGCGGATCGGCTCCTAACACCCGAAGCGTATTATACCTGCGCCAGTTTTCCGAATTTCGATGAGCTCCCCCTACAGCGCAGAGCGCCCCAGTGACCCCGCCGCGAGCGGCCCCGTCGAGCAACGGATCGCCGTCGTGGTGAACGGCAACGCCAAGAACGCGACCGCGGACGTGATCTCCACGCTCGATCAGATCTTGAGTGGGGGCGATCTGTTCGTCTCCCGCAAGCTGTCCGACGCCCGGCACATCGCGAAGACGCTGGTCGCGCGGGGCTACGGCACCGTGCTCACCGGCGGCGGTGACGGCACGTTCACGGTCATGGTTACGGAAGTGGTTCACGAAGCCAGGCGCTGCGGCAAACCGCTACCGCGCTTCGGCCTGCTGAAGCTCGGGACCGGTAACTCGCTCGCGTGGGTGGTGGGAGCGCAGGGCGCGGACAAGCACGAGCTGCAGGCGGACATCGGTCGCTTGATCGAGGACGCCGGTAGCCGTTCCATGCGCCTCATCGAGGTGGAGGGCTTCATCGCGCCCTTCTGCGGGTTGGGAGCGGATGCGCTGGTTCTCGCGGACTACGGCAAGGTCAAAGGCGCGCTCGGTAAGACGCCGCTCAAGCGCGTGGCTCCGGGGCCGCTCGGTTACATCTTGGCCGCCACGACGCGCAGCATCCCGCGGTTTTTCGTGCTGAAGATGCCGCATTGTCGGGTGCGCAACGACGGCGCGGAGGCGTATCGGCTGGGGCCGAAGGGCGCCATCGTCGGTCCGCCCATCCCGACTGGCGGCACGCTGTACGAAGGGCCCATGCGCATCTGCGCGCTGTCGACCATTCCGTACTATGGCTACGGCTTCCGCATGTTCCCGTTCGCGGAGGAGCGCTCGGACCGCATGAACCTGCGCATCGCTACCATCGGCCCGGTCAGCTTCGTTCGGCACTTCGGCGAAATCTGGCGAGGTGAGTACGAAAACCCGGAGGAGATCGTGGATTACCTCGTGGACGCGGTCACCATCGAGGTCGACCCCGAGGCAGATTTCCAGATCGCCGGCGATCCGCGCGGGCCCCGCCGGACCATCTCTGCGCTGCTCTCACCGACGCCCATCAAGCTGGTCGATTTCTATGCGCCGCCCAACGTGGGCTAGTTTCACGAGCGGCGTCGCGGTGGTCGCCGTCGCGGCCAGCGCGTCGGCAGCGGAGCCCGCCCCGGTCCAGGTGGAGCTCTCGTGCCGGCCGGAGGCAGCCCCAGGCCGGGTGCTGTGCGAGCTAAGCTACCGCGCGGCCGTCGGGCGACGCCTCGCGTGGGCGGATGCGCTCGTGCTGCGAGCCCCCGAGTTCGCTCGACCGCTGCGCTCCCGCGTGACCCCCGAGCGTTCCCGGGGAGCGGAGCCGGGCGAGCGCAAAGTGAGCCTCGCCTTCGTGGCTCTGGTGAGCGGGGTGGGGCAAGTCACGGTGCGAGCGCGCTCGGTCATCTGTCACGGCCAAGGGGAGCAGGAGAGCTGCCGTCCGCACAGCCAGAACTTGACGGCGGAGCTGCGCGTCGGCTCCTGAGGGGCGTCGCGGAACTTGGCCAGGTGCCGCCTCCCTTGTTAGCCGCAAGGTATGCAGCTTCCTGGAAGGCTCCGGCTGACGACGCTGGGCGACGTGCTCGGCGGGCTGCACCGCGCCGCCGCGAGCGGCGTCCTCGAGCTCGGCGAAGACCGCGGAGTCACCCACCGCGTCTACTTCAAGCAGGGCATGATCACCCAAGTCGACACCGACTTGTTCCGGCAGCGGCTCGGAGACGTGCTCGCTCGGCAAGGGCTCGTCGGCGCGCGGGCGCTCGCGCGGCTCGCGCGTCGCTTGCTGGAAGCTCCGACCCAGCGTGCCGGTGAGATCCTGGTCGAGGAGGGCTTCGCGAGCCACGAGCTGGTGAGCGCCGGGCTCAGGCGACAGCTGCGGCAAAAGCTGGAAGCTTTGTTCGAGCTCAAGGACGCGCAGATCACGTTCCGGGTACCGCGCCCGCACGAGGGGCACCGCTCTCCGCTCGCCCCGGGGGAGTTCCTGCATGGGCGCCCCCGAGCACGAGCGCGAGCCAGAGCGCAAACGCCCCCGCGCCGCGAAGCTCTGCCGGGCTCGCAGGCCTACGCGCTGCTGGGCCTACCTCCCGGTGCCGATCGAGCCGCGATTCAGCAAGCCTTTCGGCGCTTGGCGCGGAGCCTGCACCCTGACCGCCATCCGCATGCGAGCTCGGAAGAGCGCGCGCGCCTGCTGTCGCGCTTTGCCGAGTTGAGCGCCGCCTACCACTCGCTCGAGCGGGCGGCGAGCTAGCTCCTCTTCCCGGTGCTAGCGCCGCGCGCCGCCCTGGCCGACGTTCGCGAGGCGCCTTAGCGCTTCCGGAAGCTCCGCCAGCGAGTCGATGAGCAGGTCAGGCTCCGCCGCGACGAGCCGCTCGATGGCTTGGATGCCGCCCCGAACGCCGACCGTGAACGCGCCCGCGGCGCGGCCGGACTCCACGTCTTGCGGGCCGTCCCCCACCATCACCAGCTCGCTCACGGAGACGCCGAGCTGACGCGCTCCTTCCAGCACCATGGAGGGGTGAGGCTTGCGCTGCGGCAAGTCGTCCCCCGCGACCAAGCTGGCGAAGCGCGCGGCGAGGCCCAAACCTTCCAGCACGGCGACCGACGTGCGCCGAGGCTTGTTGGTGCAGACGCCGAGCGCGTGACCGGCGAGCGCGTCCAGCGCCTGCACCGCGCCGGGCATGAGCGTGGTGTGGTCGATGGGGTGCGCCTCGTAGAAGTCCAGGAAGTCCGCGACCATCAGCGCGGTTCGCGGATCCGTTACCTCCAGCCGCGCGGCGCGGGCGAGGAGCAGGGGAGCGCCGTCCCCCACGTAAGACTCGAGCTCCGCGTGAGAAAGCCGCGTGCGGCCGGACTTTTCCAGCGCGTGGTTCGCCGCTTCCGCGATGTCCCGACGCGAGTCCACCAGCGTGCCGTCCAGATCGAAGACGACGGCGCGCACGTTCCGCAGCGGGCTCACCCTGCGTTCCTGAACACGGCCCGGCCCACGAAGAAGGGCCCCATCTTATCCATGAACTCCGCAGTCTGCCGGGTCTGGCGCATGGACTGCACCACGTGCGAGAGCGGGTGGAGCTCCTTGCCGATCAAGCCAATGACGAAGTCGTTGTCGGCTTGATCCAGACCGTGACAGGCCAGCCGCACGTCGTGAGCCAAGTCTTGCTGGCCGTAGGCGCGGCCGATGCCGCCGTGCTCACGCATGATCTGGCCCTTCTCACGGGCGTCCAGCCGCTCGAACGGACCTACGCGCCGCAGCGGGTACCAGATGGCCCACGGCCACTCTTCGTTCAGCACGGTTTGGCGGGGGCGCTGCAGTAGCCAAAACTCGAGGTCCTGCTCGAACCCGGTCGCGTAAGTGCGGCCGAGCATGGACAGCTCCGGTCGCGGACGAAGCTCCGGGCTGCTCAGCACGGGGCGCACGCGCGTGACGAAATCTGCCGGATCTTCCGAAAAAGTGAGGACGGCCAGGCCGCGCGGGTGGTTCACGTCCTCGTAAACCACGCTGGGCACCTTTTGCTCGCGGAGCGCCCCGGCGAGCAGCGGCAGCACTCGCGCCGGCTCGTCGCACTCGAAGCCCAGGAGCTGCATGAAAATGCGGCGATTGATGCTGACCGGGGCGCCGTTCTTGTCCGAGCCGCGCTCGCTCACGTCCACCTGGTGCTCGCGAGGCGAGTGGGCGGTGGTGCTGTGGGTGGGGTCGCTCATGGTGGACGTGTACCACGGATCGGCTAGTCTCCGCCGGCTTTGCCCGCCTCGATTCCTGCTCCCGCCACCGCGCCAACGCCCTCGCCGCGCACCGCGTCAGGCGCTCGCGCCCCGAGCGCTTCCGGTGACCTCTCTCATCCGCTCCCTTCCGGTATGCGCGACTTCTTGCCGCCGGACGCACGGCGACTGAGCGAGCTCGCGCGGCGGCTCCTCGGCAGCTTCGAGCTGTTCGGTTACGAGCTCGTTACCCTGCCCGTGTTCGAGTACGAGAGCGTGCTGGAGCGAGGGCTCGGCGCGCTCGAGCCGGAAGAAGTGCTCCGCTTCGTCGAGCCGGAGACGGGCGAGGTCGTGGCCCTGCGCCCTGACATGACGCCGCAGCTAGCTCGCGTGGTGGCGACGCGTCTCGCGCAAGCCGCCCCGCCGATCCGCTTGTCTTATCAAGGCTCGGTGCTGCGTCGTCGCCGCGAGCGCGCGCGGCGCCACCGACAGATCTTCCAGGCTGGCATCGAGCTGATTGGCTTGGATGGGCCTTCCGGGGATCTGGAAGCGCTCGATGTCGCGTGCTCGGCTGCGCGTGCGGTCGGCCTCTCGGACTTCGTGCTGGACCTCGGTCACGCGAGGATCGCCTTCGCCCTTTTGGAAGGCGTCGAGCCTTCCCGCCAGCGCGCGGCCGTCGAGGCGCTTCACCTCAAAGACCGCGCCGAGCTGGTGCGCGCGGCCGCGGCGGCGGGCTTGTCGCAGCGTGAGCGCGACGCGCTCGGTGCGCTGAGCGAGCTCCACGGGGGGCGTGAGGTGCTGCCCGAAGCGGCGTCGGTCCTCGCCGGCACCCGTGCCGAGGCTGGTCTGGCGGAGCTCTCGCGCGTGGTCCTCGAGGTGGACCGACGTGGGCTCGCGCCCGCCGTCGTCGTGGATCTGGGCGAGACGCGTAACTTTGCGTATTACACTGGCACTACATTCCAGCTGCATGCTCACGGCCCCGGAGTGCCCATCGCATCGGGCGGGCGCTACGACGGGCTGCTCGGCGGATTCGGGCGGCCGCTACCGGCCTTCGGCTTTGCGTTCGGGCTAGACGACCTGGTGTGGGCGCTGGGCAGCGACGTACTGACCGAAATTCCGCCGCGTTTGCTGCTCACTGGAGAGGCGAGCGCGCTCGCGCCGGCGCTCCGCGCGGCCGGCCTCCGCTGCGCGGTCGGCCCAGAGCAGGATCCGCTGGCGTACGCGAAGCTGTGGCGGTACACGCACTGGGTGAGCGCCGCGGCCGGGCAGGCTGTGGTGACGTCCGTCCCCGACCAGGTGGAGCAGCGCGCTCCGCTCGACGCTGCCTCGGTAGCGCGCGCCCTGGCCGGATAGCTCCAAGAATCCCTGACTGAGTCTCAGTCCAAAACCGAAGAAGCGGTGTCAGCATGTCGTGTGTCGTGATCGTGGGCGCCCAGTGGGGCGACGAAGGCAAAGGCAAGATCGTCGATATCTACACGGAGGACGCCGAAGTCGTCGTCCGGTACGCCGGCGGACCCAATGCCGGTCACACCCTCGTAGTGGGGGACGACAAGCTCGTCGTGCGCCTACTGCCGAGCGGTATCCTTCGTCCGCAGACGCGCTGCGTCCTGGCGCAGGGGATGGTCATCGACGCCGAGGTGTTGCTCGGTGAGGTGGACGAGCTCATCCGTCGCGGCCACCGTGACGTGGAAAAGCGCCTGTGCGTCTCCGACCGAGCGCACCTGATTTTGCCGTACCACATCCTGGTCGACACCTTGCGCGAGGCCGCTCCCGGCGGCATCGGCACGACCAAGAAGGGTATCGGCCCGGCCTACGAGGACAAGGCGCGCCGCACCGGCGTGCGCGCGGGCGATCTGCGTGACCCCGTGCGCCTCGGGCAGCGCATCCGCGCCGCGCTGGAGGCGTGGGCGCCGACGATCAAGCACCTTGGCGGCGAGGTCCCCACCGCGGAAGAGATGCTGAACAAGCTGGACGCGTCCACGAAGCGCATGGTGTCGCTCCTCGCGAACACCTCGCAAATCGTGGACAGCGCCGTGCGCGAGGGCAAGCGCGTGATGCTCGAGGGCGCCCAAGGTACCCTGCTCGACATCGACCACGGCACGTACCCGTTCGTGACCTCGAGCTCCGCAGTGGCGGGAGGCGCTTCTATCGGCACCGGCATCGGGCCGAACCGCATCTCGACCGTGCTCGGTATCACCAAGGCCTACGCGACGCGCGTCGGCGCTGGGCCGTTTCCGACGGAGCTGAACGACGGCGACGGTCAGCACTTGCGTGAGGTCGGTGCCGAGTTCGGCTCGGTCACGGGCCGCCCGCGCCGCACCGGCTGGCTTGATTTGCCTGCGCTGCGCTACGCCTCCCGCGTGAACGGTATCGACGGGCTGGCGCTGACGAAGCTGGACGTGCTCACCGGGCTCTCGCGCATCCAGGTGTGCACCGCGTACGACACGCCCGAGGGTCGCACCGAAGAGTTTCCGATCGACTATCTGGACGTTCCTGGTGCGGTAAAGCCCGTCTATCAAGAGATGCCGGGCTGGAGCGAGAAGCTGGACGGCGTGCGAGTTTTGGACGAGCTGCCCAAGACCGCGCGCAACTACGTTCGCTTCCTGGAAGAAGCCGCGAAGGTGCCGCTCTACTTGCTCAGCGTCGGTCCGCGCCGGAGCGAGACGATCGTGCTCCACAATCCCTTCGTCGGGAGAGCCGCGGCGCCGTGACGCTTTCCTGGGCACTCCCGCTCGTGATCGTGATGCAAACGCGATCGGCAGGAGTGTCCCCGCGGCCCGTCGCCTGGGCCGCCCAGAGCCCGCGCCCCGCCGCCTGTTTGGGCGCGCCGGGGCTGTGGGAGGCCTCGAGGCAAGCCCTCGTGGCGCGGCGCTGCCGCGACCTCGCTCGCGCGCAGGCGCTCCTGCTCAAGGCTCCCGCGAGAGCCAAAGATCTCGCGTCCGGTTTACTCGCGGAAGCCCCGGAGCTCACGGAGGCGCGCATCGTGCGCGGGCGCGCCCGCTTGCGGCTCGGCGACAGCAAGGGCGCGCTCGCGGATCTCGCGCCCCTGCTGGAGGTGGGCGCGACCGGCGTCGCCGATCCCGCGGCGCTTTGGGACGGCGGCCGCGCGGCCCTCGCCCAGAAGGACGCGCTCGGGGCGGCTCGCTTCTATCGGGCGCTCGGCAGCCGCGCCGCGCTTTTGCCCGACCGAAGCCAACAAGTCGTCGCGTACATCGAGATCGCGAGCGCGCTGTTGGCTACGGACTCGGCCGCCGTCGACGACGTGCTCGCGTACCTGCGCGAGGCGCGTCGCCGCTCTTCGGGCAGTGGCCTCTCGGGCTTGTGTGCGGCGCTCAGTGCGGTGGCATGGCTGGGAGAAGGGCGCGACTCGGAGGCTCAAGGAGCGCTCGGTGACTTGGCCGACCCGACCGGGCTCGCGCGGTTCAGAGATGGCAAAGCGGTGGCGTTGCCGGACGGCGTTTTGGACGCCGCGCTCGCCGTCGCGCTGGAGCGTTCGCAGCCGGAGCTCTCGGCGCAGCACTATCGAGCCCTCGCACAGAGCCCGCTCGGTAAGGGGAAGCTCGCCAAGCTCGCGGCGCGCCAAGCGGGAGCGAAGCGAGGCGGCAGGTGAGGGCGCGCCTCGGCTTGGCGGTGCTCGCGGCCCTGAGCTGGGCCGAAGCCGCTCACGCCGGGGAGCCGACGCTGTGGCAGCGCGCTCGGGAGCCTGGCGCGGCGCTGCGCTACAAGGCGCGCGTTCGCGCGGAGCAGCTCTTCGACCAAGCCGCGGACGTGCGCGGCGATGCGCAGCTGATGCGCGACCTCTCCTTGGGTAGCGTGGCGCTGATGGAGCTCAGCGGGGGAGCGCGGGGTGACCCTTGGCGAGCCGTCCTTCTGGGGCGCGTCTTGCTGGACGCTCAACCGGGCCGCGAGCGAGAGGCCATCGCGCTGATCGAAAGCGGGGTGTATCGGCTGCCGGACTCGGACTTCAAGCGGGGTAGCCTCTTCGACGTCGGCCTGGGCGCGATGCTGAGCGGTGACCTCGAGCGCGCCAACCGAGCTTTCACCGCGGCCCTTTCGCTCGCGTGGGACCCCGATTACCGCGCCAGCATCCACCGCAACCGGGGCAAGGTCCGCATGCTCGCGGGGCGGCTCGGCGAGGCGGTGAGCGACTTTCGCGCCGCGGTTCAGCTCGCGCGTGGGGTGGAGGTGATGGCGCTGGCGCACTTCGGTCTTGGCGTCGCGCTGGAGCGGAGCGGGGACTACCCACAAGGGTTACAGGAGGCGCTGAGGGGGGTCGCGCTGCGCTTGCCGGTGCCGCCCTACCCGAGCGAAAGCGTCCTGGATCTCCCGACCCTGCGCTGGTTCCCCGAGTACGACGTTCACTACTTTCGCGCGCTCGGCGCGATGTCGGAAGCCGCCGCGGCGAGCTCGCGCGAGGTCCAGCAAGACCGCTACGAGGTCGCGGTGGAGAGCTGGGAGCAGTACCTACCCGCGGCCGAGGCCTCGAAGGATCGCTTCTTGTCCAACGCCGTGCGACTCAACCAGCGCTGCTTGGAGGCGCTGGCCCGGCTCGAACGCGAGCGCTCAGGCCGCGTGAGGTAGCACCGGGCCGGAGCCCAGCACGCGTCGCGCGCCTTCCGCGTCCTCCACTGCTTCGAACACGGGGCGCAGGTGAGGGCTGCGCTCGATCTCACCGAAAGCCCCGTGGGCGGCGAGCGCGCGCGCTTGCGGGCCGTCCAGCACCATGAAGACGTTGCTGAGCCCGTCGCCGGCCGGCGCGTCGATCACGTCCACGATCTTGGAGCGGTCCACGTGGAGCTCCTCGCCGCGACGCTGAATGAGCACGCGCTTGTCCGTGATGAGGTAGCGGGTGTCACCCACGAGCTTGGCGGGGCGAATGAGGGTGTCGTACGCGATGTAGCCGCCGACGAGCAGCACGACCGCGACCGCGAGGAACACCCCCGCCGCCAAGGCGAGGAACTGCGGGGACAGGTAGGGCAGGCCGCTCCTGGCGACCTTGCCGAGCGCGCTCACGGCGCGAGCCACCATCTCCACGCCGATGAGCACCGTGAAAAGGGAGACCGCCATCAGCAGCCACTGACGCTGACCGTGCGGCAAATACGCCTTCAACTGCTGCCGGGGCTGGGCCGACCAGATGACGCGCTCTCCGCGATCGAGGCGCTGGCCGATGGGCATCTCCGCGCTGCCGAGGGGGGCGAGGTCCTCCGCGCCGCGCACGATGGCCCAGACCCGGTCCGGCGCGGCGACGCCGGGAAGCCGCAGGAGCAGGCGACGCCGGAGCGCGCCCGTGGGGACCGCGCGCACCAGCTCCAGGTCGCCGGTGTCCGGCTGATCCGCGTCCCAAAAGATCCGCGCGAAGCTCACCGCGCTCCGCTGGATGCTGCGCCGAAACGGACCGAAGTGGACGACCACGTGGTGCTCGGTGACGACGTAGCGCGACCGCTCGAGCAGCATGCGCGGCACCGTGCGGAAGGCGATGCCCAGCGTCGTCGTCCAGAACGCGAACAGGAGCGTGCCGGCCGGCGTCACTCGCAGCACGAGCGAGGTGACGACCGCGAACAGCAACGAGATCGCGGCGGTGACGAAGCACAGGCCCGACATGGCTCGTAGTAGCGCTGAAGGTCGAACGGACTTCGGACGACCTGTCCAAACGATCCGCTCTCCATACAGCGAGTCTCGAGCCACACTACTCCTTGTCGCGAAGTACGACCTGCGTCCGACAAACTTGCGCTCTAGGCGCCGCTACGTCAACGGGGGCCCGGCTCTAGCCGGCTAGGAGCGGCAGCTTTCAGTGGAGCTGGAGCGGCGAGCTCAGTTGCCCGGAGAAACGAAGACGACCTCCAGCCGCTCGTTTCGCGCCGCGGCTCCGCTTCGGTCTTGCGGTACGACCGGTGAGGTGCCGCCGGCGCTCTGGGCCTCCACTCGCCCGGCGCCTGCCGCGGTCAGCGCCTCCGCGGCGCGGGCGGCGAGCCCGTCGTCCTTGGCTCCGCCTCGGGCGTCGTGGCTCACGAGCAGCACCGGAAACTGCGGGTGCGCCTTGGCTACGCGCCCCAGCTCTGTGAGCTTCTCGTTCAGCTTCGGGCTCAGCTTGCCCTGCTCGCGCACGGCGTGGAGAGTGACGACCACGCCGCGGTCGTCGCGGAAGGGGAGGAGATCGGCGCGGCTCAGCTCCGTCAGCAGCGCGTCCGACTCACCTTGAGCGGGGTTCTGCTGTGCGCGCGGCCGGCGAGCGAGAGTGAGCTCTCGCAGACAATCCGAGCGCAGCGCGTTCGCGTCGTCGATGGGGGCGGGAGCGGCGGTGTCCAGCCGTTTGCGGAGCTCGTCCGCCTTGCCTAGTAGGGGAGAGAGCGCGGCCCGGCCCGGCTCGACGAGCCGCGCCGCCACGCACAATAGCGAGCCCTGGGTGACGATGGAGCGCGCGGCTTCGCGCCGAGCCTTTTCACGTTCGGGCGAGGCCGGCTCGCTCTTTGCGAGCGGCTCGGCGTCGCGAGCCACCTTCGCTCGAAGCTCTAGGTCCGCCGCCTCGGCCGCGATGCGCTGCTGCTCCGCCTCGAGCTGCGCGAGCCGCCCTGCCTGCGCTTTTTCCTGGAGCCGCGCCTCGGCGAGGCCGTTTTCGGCTTTGGTGAGGCGGGCCTCGATGGTGGCGCGCAGGTACGCGGCCAGCGCTTGTTCGGCGAGCACCTGCGCGGTGGCCAAGTCCCCATCCGCGTACGCCTGCTCGGCGCGCTGCCGGTACAGCTCCGCGCGGGCGTACGCCTGCGGCGCCGCCTTCTTCGCGTCCGCGACCGCGCTTCCTTGGCGCGTCCGTTCCACCTCGCCCATGATTTGAGGGCGAGCGGTGGTGGCGCAGCCGACGAGCGATAGCAGTAGCGCGGCGGGTAGCAGCGCCTTCATGGCTTGGCTCCCTTCTGGTCTAGCTTGTTCAACGCTTCTTCGGCGCGAGCGCGGCGCGCGACGGTTTGCTCGACGAGCGCTTGAGCGCGAAACACCTTCGTCTCGATCTCGGTGGTGCGCGCTTGCAGCTCCGCGAGTTGCTTCTCGGTCTTCGCGGTCTTGTCCAGCAGCTCCGCGGCGCTAGCCCATTCGAGCGCGGTCTGCTCGAGGAGAGCTCCGCCCTTCTGATCGCCGGAAGCGCGCCGCTGATCGGCGCGCCGCAGCGCGTCCTTCGCCTTGGCGAGCGATGCCTCTGCCACCTGCGCTGCCTCTGGCTTCTTCTCGAGCGAAGCGACGAGACTGGCGGCCTGGGTGCGGGGATCTGCCGCTGAAACGGCCAGGCCAGCCAGAAGGCAGGTGAAAACGCCCGAGGCGAGCGCGATTTTCCTTCGATTCACGCGAGAACGAAGCCATGCGAGGGTCCCCACGTCAAGCGCGGGCCTCCGGGCGCGCGAACGAGGCGAAAAATGACCGAACGCAAACGAGCTAGCTGGGACGAGTATTTCATGGCCATCGCTCGTGAGGTGGCGACGCGCTCCACCTGCGACCGGAAGCACGTCGGCGCCGTGGTGGTGCGCGAGAAGATGATCCTCGCAACCGGCTACAACGGCTCCATCCGCGGCCTGCCGCACTGCGACGACGAGGGCCACATGATGGAGGACGGGCACTGCGTTCGCACCGTCCACGCGGAGGCGAATGCCATCGTCCAGGCCGCGCGCAACGGCATTCAGCTGGACGCCAGCGACATCTACGTCAGTGCCTCGCCGTGCTTCGGCTGCTTCAAGCTGATCGCCAACAGCGGCATGCAGCGCATCGTCTTCGGCGAGTTTTACCGCGACGAGCGCATCTTCAAGTTGAGCGAACAGCTCAAAATCGAGCTGCTCCATCTGCCCATCGACCAGCTCCCCGCCTGACCGTATCGGCCGAGCTTCGAGCGTTTCTCATTGGGCGTTGCTTGCCGTCTCTGCGTCGAGCGAGGCGACTGCGCGGAGTTCGATGGACAGGGCGGGGGGGGGCGCCGAGGTGATAGAGCGCGTGCGTCGCTCCTCAAAAGTTCGTATCGCCGCCGGGCGCGCTGTGAGTGGCGGAACGATGGCGGGGCGCGGCAACGGTGCGCACCCCGCGGACCCGCGTGGCGAACAACGAGGGTGAAGCGAGGCCGAGCAGCGTTCGTGCCGGCGCGTGAACGTCGTCGTTGGCCCCGCAGGCTAACTGGCGCGCTTGCGATCGCGGAGGCGCGCGAGGAGCTCCTCGCGGTTGGCAGGTGCGGCGATGGGGCCGGGGATGCGCTCGCGCACGCTGCTCTCCAGCGGAGGCGGAGGCGGAGCGAAAAAGGGCGGTGCCGACGGCGCCACCACCGCTTCCAGGTCGGTCATGCTCTGCCGCACCTCCGGAAGGCTAACGCGCTCCAGGTCCAGCAGGCTCGGACGCTCGGCATCGGTTTGGCTCGGGCGCTCGGCATCGGTTTGGCTCGGGCGCTCGGCATCGGTTTGGCTCGGACGATCGGCGTCCGTTTTGGCCTTCACGGCGCGTTCGATGAAGGCCTTCGTCGCGGCGCCGAAGCGTTTGAAGCGGACCCGCAGACCGCCGGGGCGATCCCCGTGGGGGGCGACGACGATGGTGACTCGGCCCTCCGCGCGGATCGGTTTGCTGCCGTCGGCGAGCGCAATATCGAAGAGCACCGCGGTGTCAGGCGCTAGCGGCTCCGCGTCGACCAGCAGCATGCCGCGAGCGTCGATACTCCAAGCCTCCGCGGCCAAGTATTCTTGCTCGCTCGCGTACGGACGGACGACGTGGACGACGACGGGATTCACGGAATCGAAGCCTCCCAGCTAGTTCTCTCAAAATAACACTCCCAGAGCCCATCTCCCAGGGGAATGTGCTACGCGGCCCACGTGTCCGCTCCCGCTCATCAGGCTCCAATGAAGGTGTTGGTCGTCGGCTCCGGGGGGCGTGAGCACGCGCTCGCACTCAAGCTCCTACAGTCCCCCAGCGTGACCGAGGTGA
Source organism: Myxococcales bacterium (assembly GCA_004193285.1). Taxonomy (GTDB): domain Bacteria; phylum Myxococcota_A; class Polyangia; order Polyangiales; family Polyangiaceae; genus PMG-095. The sequence continues at coordinate 178,201 of SECP01000018.1, forward strand.
TCGTTTCGCCGGGCAACGCCGGCACTCAATCCTTGCTCGCGCCGACGCCCGGGAAGACCCTCCGCAGCAGCACAGAGGCGCCGCTCGCCCTTGCCCAGCGCGAGCGGGTTGACCTCGTAGTGGTAGGACCTGAGGTGCCGCTGTGCGAGGGGCTGGTCGACGAGCTTACCGCCGCCGGCGTCCTCGCGTACGGCCCCAGCAAGCTCGCGGCCGAGCTCGAAGGCTCCAAAGCGTTCATGAAAGGCTTCGCGGCGCGGCACGGCATTCCTACCGCGCGCCACGTCGTGGTCACGCAGGCGAGCGAGCTGGATGCGCTCGTGAAGACGTTCGACGTCCCACCCGTCGTCAAGGCAGACGGGCTTTGCTCCGGCAAAGGGGTCGTGGTCGCGGAGACGCACGAGGAGGCGCTGCGCGCCGCGCGCGAGATGCTGAGCGGCGCGCGCTTCGGCGCGGCGGGCGCGACGGTGGTGCTCGAGGAGCGGCTCTTCGGCAACGAGGCTAGCATTCACGCTATTTGTGACGGCGAGCGCTACGTGCTGCTCCACGCCGCGCAAGATCACAAGCGCATCTTCGACCGCGACGAAGGACCGAACACGGGCGGTATGGGCACGTACGCGCCCGCCCCGGTCGTCACGCCGAAGGTCATGCGCGAGTTCGAGGAGCTCGTGCTGGTGCCGACTCTACGAGGAATGGCCGCGGAGGGGCGCCCGTTCAAGGGCACGCTCTTCGCCGGCATCATGGTGACCCCGGACGAGCACGTGCGGCTCATCGAGTTCAACGTACGCTTCGGCGATCCGGAGACGCAGGTGCTGCTCGCGACCCTGGAAGGCGACCTAGCGCAGACTCTCGCGGCCGCCGCGCGGGGAGCGCTCGACCCGACCAGCCTCAGCGCCTCCGGCGAGCATGCGGTGTGCGTCGTGCTCGCCGCGCAGGGCTACCCGGACGCCCCGCGCAAGGGCGACGTGATCGACGGCCTAGGCGACGCGGCCAAGGTCCCGGGCGTAGTCGTCATCCACGCCGGCACCGCGCTCGATCAGTTCGGTAACGTGGTTACCGCCGGCGGCCGCGTGCTGGGCATCACCGGCCGGGGCAAGACGCTGAAGGAAGCCCACACTCGCGCCTACCAGGCCGTACACAAACTCGGCTTTTCTGGCATGCAGTACCGGCGGGACATCGGGGGCCGCGCGGGCCTGACCCTGCTCTCGGAGTGAGCTTTCCGGGCGGCCGCGCGGCTCGTCTCCAGCTTGCTTGACGCTACGCAGCACGGGCGCTACGCCCCGGTTCCGTCGACGGGTCGGGCCGCGCCCGAACCCAGCGGCGAATTGCCCGCAAATCGTTTTGGAGGAACATGGCTCGCACAATCAATTTCAACGCTGGTCCGGCTGCGCTCCCGCTCGGAGCCCTCGAACGCGCTCAGAAAGAGCTGCTCGACATCGGCGGCACGGGCATGAGCGTGATGGAGCACAGCCATCGCGGTAAGGCCTACGAGGCCGTGCACAACGAGGCGATCGCGCTCACGAAGGAGCTGCTGGCCGTCCCCGACAACTACGACATTCTGCTGCTCCAGGGCGGCGCCAGCCAGCAGTTCGCGGTCGTGCCGATGAACTTGCTCCCCCAGGGCAAGAGCGCCGACTACATCCTGACCGGCTCGTGGTCGCAGAAGGCGTACAAGGAAGCGAAGACGCTCGGGACCGCGCGCGTCGCTTCCAGCACGGAAAAAGACAAGAAGTTCACGCGCATCCCTGCGCAGAACGAGCTGGATCTGGACGCGAACGCCGCGTACGCCCACATCACCAGCAACAACACCATCTTCGGCACCCAGTGGGCCGAGTTCCCGAACGTGGGCAGCGTGCCGCTCATCGCGGACATGTCGAGCGACATCGCCTGGCGCCCGATCGACGTCTCCAAGTTCGGCCTCATCTACGCCGGCGCCCAGAAGAACCTGGGCCCGAGCGGCGTGACCGTCGTCATCGTGCGCAAAGACCTCGTCGAGGCGGGCCGCAAGGACATCCCGGTCATCTTCCAGTACCGCACCCACAGCGAGAACAACTCGCTCTACAACACGCCGCCGACTTTCGGCGTTTACCTGCTGCGCAACGTGCTCGCGGAGCTGAAGCAGGGCGGCGGCCTCACGGCGATCGAGAAGATCAACCGCGAGAAGGCCAAGCTGCTGTACGACGCGCTCGAGTCGCGCTCGGACATCTTCAGCGTCCCGGTCGAGAAGGGCTCGCGCTCGGCCATGAACGTGGTGTGGACCGCGTCGACGCCGGAGCTCGAGACCGAGTTCCTGGCCGAGGCGAAGAAGCGCGGCATGGAAGGCCTCAAGGGTCACCGCTCGGTCGGCGGCTTCCGCGCCTCCATCTACAACGCGGCCTCGCGTGAGTGGGTAGCGGCTCTGGCCGACCTCGTCACCGGCTTCAAGAAGTAAGCGAATAGCGGGAAGGGCCTGGTCGCTGCCTTCGGGCGGCGCCAGGCCTTTTGCTATTTCAGAGCTGGGGGCGGCCCCAGGCGCCGAGCGCGATTTGTGAGCCTTTGGCGTTCTTGACGCTCGTCGTGCCGATGAGCAGCAGCGGTAGCGACACCGCGACGCTGATGCCGCCAACCGCCAGCGCGGCGATTCCGCCCGCCTCCAGGCCTGGCTTGTCGTTGACCTTACCGAGCCCGAACAGCGCCATGCCGGCGAGCGCGACCGGAATGCCAGCCGCGAGGCTGATGACGCCGGCGCGGCGCGCGGCGGCGGAACCGCCGTCGACCCGCACGCCCGCGACCCCGGCGCCGGCGTCGAACCGGAACACGTTGGACGTCGTCATGCCCGGCGCGACGACGCGTGCCTCGCGGCCTTCGACCTGCAGCTTGAGGTCGCACGGAGCCAAGCAGGTGCGCTCGAAGGCGCCGCGGTCGACGTAGCTTCGCGTCTCGAGCCACGCGTCTCGGTAGCTGACCGCAACGTGGACGATCGCTTCACCGGGCGACACGACGACTCGAGGCGCCGCAGCCGGGGCCGCGGGCGCGGTCGCGGGGGCCGGCGCGGTTGCGGGGGCCGGCGCGGTTGTGGGGGCCGGCGCGGTTGCTTCGGTAGGGGC
>SECP01000112.1 GCA_004193285.1 Myxococcales bacterium
ACGTCGAGCGGCGCCATTCACACCTCGGCTACCTCAGCCCCCTCGAGTTCGAATTGCGCTCGCAACTCCAACAGAGCGTGGCATAGTCAAGCTGTCCACTGGATCGGGGGATCTTCACTGCGTGATGTGTCGACGTCACGCCGGGTGATGTGCCGACCTGCACGCCGCGTGTGCCGACGCACGCCGCGTGATGTATCGACGTCACGCCCGTAGTGCGCCGACTGTATGGCGCGTGACGTGCGGACCGCACGCCGCGGAATGAGCCGACCGTATGTCGCGTGACGTGCCGGTCGCGATTAGCCGAACTGTGCGTCGCATGATGTACCGAACGGTACTTCTCGGGGATGACGCATCGGCGCGGCGAAATGATTCAGGATTTTTAGTAAGGTTCCATACGTTGGCGGGAGGCGCGAGATACCGCCCCCCGTAGGCGTTACCGTCGAGCGCTGACGCTGCGCGCGTCGGGCTGAGTTAGGGCGGAGAGCGCGCGTCGGGCTGAGTTAGGGCGGAGAGCGCGCGTTGGGCTGAGTTGGGGCGGAGTGCGCGCGTCAGCGCGTTGCCGTCTCGAGGCTCACAGCGCGAAGGGACGTTGGCGGGAGACGGAACACTGGGGCCCCAGCGGCGCGGATAGCGTGGGATGCGCGCGGTTGCCGCATCTCGGCGGAGGCGGAGGCGGAGGGCGCGCGAAGGGGCCCAGAGCGACGACCCGACGAGCTGACGGAGACGCGGTAGGGATCAAACGTCGGCGGCGTCGAGCTCCAGCTCCGCGAGGGCGCTTCGTGATGTGTCGGCATGGCGGACCAATAGATCCGCCAGCGCCAGCTGAAGGTCGATCTTGCGCCGAATGAAGCGCGCTTGAGCCGGGCGGTCGGCACGCGCGGGATCGTGGGGCGCGGCGGGCTGATCGGCCATTGAGCGCATGATGGCGGCGGCGCGCTCGGCGGCGGCTGCGATGCTCCGGTACTCACGCGCGATGTGAGTGAGACAATCATGCTCCGCGGCTGCCTCCGGCGTAGCAGTACCCACCCACTTGGCATGAACGGCCAGGTTCGTTGCCACGTGCTCCCAGAGCTCCCCCAGGAGCTCCGGCACCTCGGCGTCTTGCGCCAACTCTTGCCCGCACGTCAGTTCGTCGACTGCCATCCCGTCATCCTCGATCGCAGAAACGCGACCTGCCTGCGAGATTAGTCGCCGTGCCTTCCGGCGTCATCGTCTTCGTGGACTCGCTCGACTGCTCGCCGCGACGATTCAGTTGAGCGACTTTCCCCGCCCGCTGTCACTCACCCAGGGAGGTCAGGGCGGGCGAGCCCGGTCGTCGCTGCGGTAGTCGTCGAAATGGATCAGAAATGGGCGAAATGACGAGTGAAGGGCTGTCTCTGAAGGGCCCGTGGACGCGCACGTGGAGGGGCCTGGGCGTCTGCGGACTGGCAATTCTCGTCGCGTGTGGCTCGACGCGCAAAAATTCCACGCCGGTCGGGGCCGGTGGGAGCACCAGTGGAGGAAGTGCCGGCGCCGAGAGCAGCGCGGCCGGGGACGCGGCGCAGACGGGCGGGGGTGAGGCGAAC
>SECP01000072.1 GCA_004193285.1 Myxococcales bacterium
CCGCTGCCGCCGCCCCCGGCCGTCGATGCTCCGGCGTTGCCCCCGCTGGCCAGGCCGCCCCCACTTCCAGCGCCGCCCTTGGCGCCATCGCCGGAGCCGCCGCTGCTCAGCGGGTCCCAGCCCGAGGCCGGCTCACCGCACGCAGTGCCAAGGATAGAGACCACCATCAGAAGCGCCGCCGCTCCCGCGCGCGCACCGACCGTACGCGCGCCGTCGAAAGCTCTCGCTCGCATCCTCGGCTAGTGTCCGACTACCGCCGGCGACGTCAGGGCTTCTTGGAAATTCGCCTCCGGGTCGCGATCCCTCACGCAATCAGCTTGGACGTTTCGCGCTCGACTGCACGGGCCCGCAGCGACGATGTAGGCGCCGGCCCTCTTCGCCTCGTCACTTCAGCTCGTAAACCTCCACCGTGTCGTCGAGGAAACGCGGGACGAGCAAGCGCTTGCGCTTGGAATCGTAGCCGAAATCCGCCACGCCTTTCACCTTGGTGAGCACCGTCTTGAAGACGCCGCCGAGGGGACCACGGTACACGCTCTCCGTTTTCCAGCTGGAGATGATGAGCGTGTCGTCCACCGCGAGCAGGCCGTCCAGCATGCTGCCGGGAACCTTGGTCACGACGTCCCGCTGACCCTTGTCGGTGACTCGGTACACTTCGTCGCTCTTGAACGTGCTCGCGACGAGCGTGCCGTCGGGCGCGAGCGCCAAGCCGTTCGGTCCTCCCAGGTCCGCAGATTTCGCGAGCACCTTCACCTTGCCCGCCTTGTCGACGAAGAAAATCTGATCCGTCCCGGAAGGCTGCGGCGCGCCGTCCACGAACTTCACCGCAGAGTCGGAGACGTAGGCGCCTCCACTGGGCGCGGCCACGACGTCGTTCGCAAACGTTGCGCCCGGCAGCTGCACGTCTCCCCGATGAGCCGCGGTCTTCAAGTCGAACTTCCGCAAGACCGTGATGTCCGCGATCCACAGCTCCGAACCCACGATGGCCATGCCTTTGGGCGCGTCCAAACGGACTTTATTCAATCCGCCGGCGATGAGCTTCGGATTGGTGATGCGGCCATCCGGCGAAAGCTCCAGCACGTAACCGTTGCCGTCGACCGCGCCGGGGTCGCCGTTGATGTTCGACACCAGGTAGCGATCGCCCGCCGCGTCGTAAAGCACGCTCTCCGGCGTTGCGAACGCGCCCGTGAACTTCAGCACCGGCTCGATGGAGGGCTCGGCCGCGGGCGGAGGATCGAGGGGCTTGTTGACGGTCGGCTCCGGGATCGGCGTCGGAGCGGTGGGCTGCAGCTCCACTTCCTTCGTGGGGGCCGCTGGCTCGTTCACCTCCGGCAGAGGTTTCGGCGGCGTGCAGGAGACGAGCGCCACCCAACCGAGCAGCGAGAGCGAAGTGTACGAATTCATTGCTGGGCCGTAAGCAGAACTCGTACCCACGCCGCACTTCGCGCACTCCGCGCGTTTTTCCGAGCATGCAGCGCGCAGAGCGGCGCAAACGGCCTCAGCGTGGCCGTCGTGCCTGCCCTCGTGAGAGCTCGATTTCGGTAGGGCTGCCACTTCGCAGCCTGATTGCAGAAGCTCACGTGTGGTTGCAGGTGGCAGCGTCACGGCTCGTCAGTCCGTGCTTGCGAGCTCGCGCAGCACGCGCCATACCTTGCGCCCTGGTCGCCTCCCCTCGGAGTGTCCGCACCAGCTTAGTGCCCAGAGCGCGTTCGCAGCTCCTCGAGAGCGCTCACGCGTCTAGCTTACTCGGTTCGCTCGACTCGTCGTGCTCGACGCGTGCGCCTCCGAGCCCACCCTAGCCGCGCTGCACGGACGAGCTCGTCGAGCTGCCGTGCGCTCACCGAGGAAATCACGCCATCACTATGTCTATCGTTCGTTCTTCCCGCTCAATTTCGGTATTTTCTCTGGTCCGGGTCGCCCCTGTGCTCGGCGCTTTCGTCGCGTTGACCTCCGCCGCTTGCGGCGTGGGTCCGGGGCCCACGGAAGGTGCCGCCGAAGGCGAGCAACCGGTCAGCGAAGTGGAGAGTGAGCTCTCCCTAACCGCTTCGTCGTGTGAGGGTCGCACGTGTTTTGGTCACGGCACGTGCGTGGTCACGGCTGGCAAGGCGAGCTGCGTGTGCGAGCCCGGCTACTATGCTTCTGCGCTCAGCTGCCTCCCCGGAGCCGCCGACCCGGGGTCCCGCTTCGTGCCTGCTGGCTACGAGCTCGTGTTCAGCGACGAGTTCACCGGCGGCAAGCTGGACGTCGCGAAGTGGAGCACGCGCGCGCCTTGGAACGTGCAGTGGTTCGAAGACTCGAACCAGCTTCAGGCGTTCGTTCCGGAGGCCGTGACACTGAGCAATGGCGCGGCGCAGCTCACCGCCGCGCGCTCGCGTGGCAACACCGCTGGGCAGCCCTACTCTTCGGGCAGCCTCACGACGCACCGCACGTTCACCCGCGGCTACGTAGAGGCTCGCGTGAAGGTCCCCGCTGGCAAGGGATTCTGGCCTGCGTTTTGGCTGACGAGCTCGACGCGATGGCCGCCCGAGTGGGACATCTTCGAGATCGTCAACGGCGTGAACCACGGCTACGCCCACCCCGCCCCGGGCGGCAAAGCAACCTTCATGGGGGGCGCTGCGGGCGACGACGGGAGATACACCGTTCCCAATCAGTACGGCGTCAATCACGTCTACGGCTTCAAGTGGACGGCGACGAGCTTGGTCTGGTACGTCGACGGTGTCATCACGCAGCACTACGCGGTCAGCGAAACGGCTGGAGCGGGAGACGCCTTTTGGCTGAACCTATCGCTGCAGGTCGGCGGGGATTGGCCGGGCTCTCCCGACGCGAGCACCGTGTTTCCGTCCACGATGAGCGTCGACTACGTGCGCGTGTACCAACCTCGCTGACCGCGCTCGCGGTGACAGCGGGCTCGCCTCGAGCCCAGACTCCAGCTCCGACGATGGGGGCAGTTTGTCCGGTGCACCTTGACCCAGACTGGCTTGCTCCCGTCAGCCGCCGCTGATTGTTTCCGGCATGCGACTTGCTGCTCTCGAGGGCCTACTGGCATTCAAAGGAGGCCCAGATCATGAGCAATCCCTACGACCGCAATCAATACGGTAATCAGAACACCGACCGCGCGCGTCGAGCCGGCTACGACCGCGTCCGCGACGAAGATCCGAACGAGGATCGCAACATGTGGCAAAGCCGGGAGGAGGACGGCGGCTGGGGCCGTGACCGGCATCCCGCCGAGGACGACTGGGCGCGCAACAACGGCGGTGCGAATCGCTTCGAGCGGGGCAACGAACGACGTTACAGCGACGCCGCCTACGGCCTTGGCCAACAGCAGGGGCAAGGCCAAGGGCAAGCGCGCCGCGGGTACGGAACGGAGATCTACGGTGAGAGCGGCCTCGGCGAGCGGAACCGCGATGAAACGTGGAGGTCGGACGACTCCAGCCGCGGTTACGAGCGCGGCGGCTACCAGCAGCGCGGCAACGAAGGCCGCGGCTTCTACTCGGGCGCGGAGCGTAGCTTTGGCAGCCAGAACGACCGGACTCGGGACTACAGCCACGGCTTTGGTCCTAACCACGGGTTCGGCTACGGCAGCGGCGGCGAACGAAACGTCGGCGGTGGCGATTATCGGCGGGAGGCCGGCTATGGCTCGAGCGGCTACGGCGCATTCAGCGGCGGGTCCAGCTCGTACAGCCCGACCGGGCTCGACCGCGACCGACTCGGGGCGCGCGGCGAGCAGGGGTACGGCCGAGGGCTCGGAGGCTACGCGGGGCGAGGTCCGAAGGACTACAAGCGTACGGACGAGCGTATCCGCGAAGACGTATGCGAGCGCCTGAGCCAGGACGACGACGTGGACGCAAGCGAGATCAGCGTTCGCGTGGAGAGCGGTGAGGTCACGCTCGAAGGGAGCGTCGAGACCCGCCGGCAGAAACACCGCGCGGAGGAGCTCGCAGCCGACGTGCTCGGTGTGGAGGACGTCCACAACAGCGTCCGCGTGCGCAAGAGCATGCTGAGCGAGCTAAAAGACAAGGTAACGGGCGAAGAGCAACCCACGGGCGGACACGCCGGTAGCGGCACGAAGACGACCGCGGCGTCGCCGCCCCTCACCCGCGACCACAACCAACACTGAACCTCACCGTTCCGGCAACGCCGCGCCCCCGGTGCTCGCACCGACGCGCGGCGTTGTCGCGTCTTGGCCCGTGGCCCTAGGGAATGATAGCGTTCGCTCATGGGCCGTAGTTTGGGCTGGGTGTTCGTCTGGCTATGCTGGTCCGTCGCCTGCGGCGGGCGCTTCCAGCGCGGTGACGAGGACGGCGGGCTGGGCGGCACGTCCACGGGCCAGGCAGGCTCGGGAGCTCAGGGGGGCACCTCGAGCCTGGGCGCCGCTTCGAGCGGTGGCGGCTCGGGGCCAATTGGAGGGGGCGCGGCACAAACGGCGGGCACTTCGAGCGTCGGTGGGGTGGCATCAGGGGGCTTCGGCGGCGCCTGCGCGTGCGATCCCATCGCCTGCGCCCCTGGCTACATCTCGGTGCCCACCCCGAGCGGCTGCTGCTTCCAATGCGAGCTGGACCACGCGAGCTGCGATCGGCAGCGGGACGACTACGCTGGTTACCGCAAAGCCGTGCTCTTCAAGTACGCGCCGTACAAGTGCGCCGCGAGCACGGACTGCGCCATCTATTACGACAAGAACGAGTGCCAAGTGTACTCGTGCGGCGCTCTGATCGACTCAGCTTCTCGGCCGTCCATCGACGCCGAGCTGAACGCGTTCGCGCGCGCAACTTGCAATCCCGCTTGCCCGGCGCCCCCCATCCCGCCCTGTGAGCCGCCGTCGACGCCGACGTGCTTCAAAGGCAGCTGCGAGTAGCTGACGCTGCGGCAAATGACGACACACGCGGCGTGAGCTGCTGACCGCGCTTTTTGCATGCGCGAAGGACGCGCTTGGTGTGAAGTCGAGAGTTTTCATGTCGACGCGATCGCTCCGATGTCGCGCGACGAGGAGAGCTCATGGGTCACGTTCTTGGGTCTGCGTTCTGTCTCGTGGGGGCGCTGGCTGCGCTCGGATGCTTGGGCAGCAGCGAAGAGGAAGCTTGCGATGCCGCATACTCGCCGGACGCGCCGCCGGCCCTCGGAAGGTGCGCTCCGAACGTCGTGACGCTGTCGGTGAAGGAGGTGGATGATTTCGTCTATCTCACGGTCGGCGGCGTGCGGCGTCGCGTTTTTTCTAGCGGCCCTGATGTCGAGGAGGACGTGAGCGAGTGGTTCGCGAAAGGCACCAACACCCTGCGCATACAAGCAGCCAACACGCTGGGGCCGGCGTCGTACTCGGTGCAGCTCCGCGTGGATGGTCAGCTCGTGGTGGACGAGTCGTGCGCCTCGGCGCCCTGTGCGAACGATGTGGCCCAGGGCGGAGGCATCTTGTTCGATCGACAGTACGAGGTCGCCACGCCGCGCCGTCCGCCGCCACAAACCCTCGCCGTGGGCGGAACGACCGGGGGCAAGCTCTACCTGAACGACGCCTTCACGGGCCTGAGCCTGCCCGCAATCCTCACCCTGCCCCAAGGCAGCTACACCGTCGGCGTGGGCGTCGGCGAAGGGAGTGAGGGGGAGTACACCGGTCGCTACTTCGAGGAGCGCGTGCTCGTGGGAGCATCCCCCGCCACGGTGACGCCGACGAGCAGCCCGGCGCTGAGCCGACCGAACCGCACCCGCGTCGCCATCTTGCCGATTCGCACGACCTATCACGGCGACGAAACCCCGGAAAATACGGGGCTGTTGCTGGACTCGGACATCGCCGTCATGAGCTCTCAGGCAGCGGCAACGCGGGACCGTCTGCTCGAGCCCTTTTCCTATGAGCTCACGACGTGGGACATCACCGTGCTGCCGACGGAGGAAGCGGTTCCCCTCCACCGCAGCGCGGACCCGGCGAGCTCGCCGGATACCGATCGCTTCTTGACCGAGGCGGGCCTCACGTCCGTGCTCGCGAGCTATGACTCGGTCATCTTCCTGTATTCGCGCTTCCGTGCGACGGGCGACGGCGTGGTCCATGGGCCGTGCTGCTTCTGGGGCGGGGGCCAGCAGATCCTCTTCATGAATCAGATGACTCGCGGCGGATGGCCCGCGGACTTCCCCAATCAATACCTCCTCCACGAGGCCCTCCACGACTACGAATCATACAACGACGCGCGCCTCCACTTTTACAACGGAGCGGACGGCTTGCACGGCAATGAGGAGCACGGTTACCACGGCGGAGAAGGCACGGAGGCGGGCTTACTGCAGTGGCAGCGGCGCTTCATCCGGGGTCAAGTAGCGGAGGTCGGCAGTATGCGCGCTGGCTCGAGCTTCACCGATTCGCCTCCGGTCACCGGCGACCTTTGGGTAGGAGTCTTCGACACCATGCGGCGCGGTGTGAGCTGGGCTCACCCAGGCTCCCTCCGCGCGGTTCGGGCGCCGCAGGCAACCATGACTCCGCTGCGGAGCACGCCAGCGCCCGCGTCACCCTGACGTTTCGCGTCGGAGCCTCGCTGCGGCCTTTTTCCGCAGAGTAGCGAATTGCCGCAAGCCGACGTGAAGCGCGACCCCGGGTAGGACGGTCTGCTAGTCCACGGTGTCATGGTCCAGGCCACGCAGTCCGCTGCTCGGGCCCGCGCGACGAAGCCGTCGCTCGGCCGCTCCGTGGCCGCGCGCCTGCTGCAGGCGGTTCGGGACGTCGTGAGCTCGGAGGTGGGCGGCAGATTCCGGCTGATGTTTGGCGGCATCGTCGCCCTGCTTGTCGCCATCAGCGGGCTCAACGTGCTGAGCAGCTACGCCGGCCGTGACCTCATGACCGCCATCGAGCAGCGGGATTCCTCCGCCTTCTTCAAGACTGCGCTCTCGTGGCTCGGCGTCTTCGCCTGTCTGACCGCGGCGGCCGTCACCCTCCGATTCATCGAAGAACGCCTGGCGCTCTTGTGGCGCGAGTGGTTGACGAAGGGCCTGCTTCGCGAATACCTCGCCGGCGGCGTCTACCTGCGGCTCCGCGAGCATGGCGAGCTAGGAAACCCCGATCAACGCATCACGGACGACGCGCGCGCCTTCACCGCGACGACGCTGTCGGTCGTGCTCATGCTCTTGAACGCGCTCTTGGCCATCCTCGCGTTCTCGGGCGTGATGTGGTCGATCAGCCCCCTGCTCTTCTTCGCGGCGGTGGGCTATGCCGCGCTCGGGTCCGCGTTCACGATCTTGTTCGGACGGCCTCTGGTGCGCTTGAACTACGATCAGTCGGACCGTGAGGCGAGCTTCCGCAGCGAGCTCGTGCACTTGGGAGAGAACGCAGAGTCGGTCGCGGTGTTGCGTTTGGAGGGGCGCCTGCAAGGCCGCCTCCGCCGCCGACTCACGGCTCTGGTCGCGAACATGCGGCGCATCATCGCGGTCAACCGGAACCTCGGGTTCTTCACCACCGGCTACAACTACGGCATCCAGCTGGTGCCCCCGCTCATCGTCGGCCCGCTCTTCATGCACGGCAAGGTCGAGTTCGGCGTGATCACGCAGTCGGCGATGGCGTTCGCGCACATCCTCGGTGCCTTCTCGCTCGTCGTCACCCAATTCCAGTCGCTGTCCTCGTACGCGGCGGTGGTGGCCCGGCTCGGCACGTTTCGCGCCGCGATGGAGCGCCACGGCGAGCCGGCTCGGCTTCCGAGCGAGACGAACGAGGGTCCCGAGCGGCTCGTTTACGAGGACGTGACCTTGCAAGCGGCCGGCGCGGAGGAGCGCTTGGTCTCCCACCTCACGATCACGGTGCTCGCGGGTACGCGCCTGCTCGTCATCGGTACGGACGAGGCCCGGCGCGCCCTGTTTCGAGCCACCGCCCTCGGCCGGACCACGCCGGAGGGGCGCATCGTCCGCCCCGGCCCGGAGCGGATTCTGTTCTTGCCGGAGCGGCCCTACGTACCGCCGGGCACGCTGCGCGAGCTCATCGTTCGGGGCGGGCAAGAGGAGTCGACCGACGAGCGCGTGCTCGACGTCCTACGGAGCTTGGGGCTGGAGCCGGCGGTCAAACGCCTGGGCGGGCTGGACGTAGAAGGGGACTGGGGACACGTGCTCTCGCTGGGTGAGCAGCAGCTGCTCGCGGTCGCGCGAGTCTTGCTCGCCGCGCCCGCCTTCGTCGTCCTGCAGAACCCGGGCACGAGCTTGGCGCCCGAGCAGCTCGCGCGCGCGCTCGCCCAACTGTCGGAGGCTTCCATCAGCTACCTCGCCTTTGGAGGAAGTAGCGCCCCCACGACCGCGTACGACGCCGTCCTGGAGATCCACGCTGACGGAACTTGGAGCTTTCGGCGCTCCTGACCACGGCCCCTGTATTGCGATTCCTGCAATTGTAAGTGCCGATAATATCACTTACCGCAACATTGGCCGAGGACCGGTCGCGAGCTATCCTGCGACTCCGTAGATGCCCCTGAGGCATCGAAACCCGAGGAAGAGGCCCATGACCCGTCAGAACTATTTCAACACCCTCACGATGGCGCAGAAGCTGGAGCAGCTCGGCCAGTGCCGCTTCATGGACCGCAGCGAGTTCAACGGCGTCGAGCGGCTGCGCGGCAAGAAGGTGGTCATCGTCGGCTGCGGCGCTCAGGGCCTGAACCAAGGCCTCAACATGCGCGACTCGGGTTTGGACGTGAGCTACGCCCTCCGCGCCGACGCGATCGAGCAGAAGCGCGCGAGCTTCACCAACGCGACGAGCAACGGCTTCAAGGTGGGCACCTACGAGCAGCTCATCCCCACTGCGGACCTGGTCTGTAACCTCGCTCCCGACAAGCAGCACGCGGACGTGGTGTCCAAGGTGATGCCGCTGATGAAGAAGGGCGCCTGCCTCGCGTACAGCCACGGCTTCAACATCGTGGAGGAGGGCCAGGACATCCGTAAAGACCTCACGGTGGTGATGGTCGCGCCGAAGTGCCCGGGCACCGAGGTGCGCGAGGAGTACAAGCGCGGCTTCGGCGTGCCGACGCTGATCGCGGTCCACAAGGAGAACGACCCCAACGGAGACGGCCTGGAGATCGCCAAGGCTTACGCGGCCGCCACCGGCGGTGACCGCGCGGGCGTGCTCGAGTCCAGCTTCGTCGCCGAGGTGAAGAGCGACTTGATGGGCGAGCAGACGATCTTGTGCGGCATGCTGCAGACCGGCAGCATCCTGTGCTTCGACCGCATGGTTGCCCAAGGCATCGACCGCGGCTACGCCAGCAAGCTGGTGCAGTTCGGGTGGGAGACGATCACGGAGGCGCTCAAGCAGGGCGGCATCACCTTGATGATGGATCGCCTCAGCAACCCCGCGAAGATCAAGGCGTTCGACCTGGCGGAGGAGCTGCGCAGCCTCATGCGCCCGCTGTTCAAGAAGCACCAGGACGACATCATCACCGGCGTGTTCAGCACGACCATGATGAAAGACTGGGACGCGGGCGACGTGAACCTGCTCGGCTGGCGCGCCGCGACGAACGATACCGCCTTCGAGCAGACCCCGGCCGGCGCCGACAAGATCAGCGAGCAAGAATACTTCGATCACGCGGTCTTGATGGTCGCGATGGTGAAGGCAGGCGTAGAGCTGGCGTTCGAGTGCATGGTGGAAGTGGGCATGAAGCCAGAGAGCGCGTACTACGAGTCGCTCCACGAGACGCCCCTCATCGCCAACCTCATCTCGCGCAAGAAGCTGTACGAGATGAACAAGGTCATCAGCGACACCGCCGAGTACGGCTGCTACCTGTTCAGCCACGCCGCGGTTCCCCTGCTCAAGGAGTTCATGGGCAAGCAGAGCACGGACGTGATCGGCAAGGCGTTCGCGCCCGGCAGCCAGCACGTCGACAACCGGCGCCTGCTGACCGTCAATCAAGCCATCGAGGGCCACCCGGTGGAGAAGATTGGCGGCACGCTGCGCGGCTACATGACCGCGATGAAGCAAATCGCGGTCGGCGGCTGAGCTTCGGCTGCGCGATGAGCGCCGCGTTCGACATCGCTTCCGGGCCAGGGCTCACCGTAGTCACTGGCCCGAATGGTGCGGGAAAGTCGAGCGCGGCGCGCGGCCTTGCGGAGCGCGTGCCGGGCGCGGTGCTGCTGTCGGCCGAGACGCAGCAGGCCTTCTACGAAGCCGAGCTAGCGGCCGACGACAGCAACTTCCAGGAGGCCGTGGACCCCGGCACCCGAGTGCGCGAGCTGCTCGGCGAACGGGGACGCGTACACCCGCTGTTCGGCGCCTTTCGACTCGAAGGGGTGTGGGAGCGCGGCTACCGGCTGCTGTCCACCGGCGAAGGGCGCAAGGTGCTGCTGCTCCAAGCCGTTCTGAGCGCGCCGTCGCTCTTGATCTTGGACGACCCGTTCGATGGCCTGGATCGCGCCGCATGCGCGGAGCTTACGCGCGCCATCGCGGCCGTGGCGGCCACCTTGCCGGTGGTGGTCGTGACGCAGGAGCTGCCCTTCGCCGAGGCAGTTCGAGAGGTACTGGTGATAGAGCGAAGCGAGCTCGTGTTCCGCGGCTCCGTGGAGGCCTTCCTCGCCCGGCGCTTGGAGCCGCCGAAACGCACGCCGCCCCCCGTGGAGCTCGGCAGCTACTACGAGCCGCTCGACTCGAGCGTCGTGCTGGTGGATCTGGTCGACGGCAACGTGACGTACGGCGAGCAAGTAGTCTTCGCGGGACTGAATTTTCGGGTCGCGGCCGGTCAGCACACGTTGATTGAGGGTCCCAATGGCTCCGGCAAGTCCACTCTTTTGGACTTGTTCACCGGCGATCACCCGCAAGCATACAGCAACGACTTGCACCTCTTCGGTCGCCGCCGCGGCACCGGCGAGACGGTGTGGGACATCAAGAAGAACATCGGCGCCGTCTCGTCGCGCCTGCACCGCGACTACCGGGTCGGCGGCAGCGTGGAAGAGGTGCTGCTGAGCGGACTTTACGACAGCATCGGTGTTTACCAGCGGCCGGAGCCGAGCCATCACGCGCGAGCTCGCGCGTGGCTCGAGTGGCTCGAGCTAGGGCTTTCACCGACCGCGGCGTTCCGTGAGCTGTCGTTTGGGCAGCAACGGCTGGTGCTCATCGCGCGCGCCGCTATCAAGGTGCCGCCCCTCCTCGTGCTGGACGAGCCGACGGCGGGCCTGGATGCAGAGAATCGCGCCCGCGCCCTAGAGCTCGTGGAGTCCTTGTGCACGCAGCGCAAGAGCACGGTGCTCATGGTCACGCACCGCGCAGATGAGCGCGCCTTTTGGCTAGAGCGCATCCGCGGCGCGATTCTTTCGCTGGGGTGACTGCCCCCCCCGCATAAGCTCCAACAAATGGGGCTTCGCTAGGCCGCCGGCTCCGCGCAATAGTCATAATCGCAGCGCGGCGGCCGACCGTCGGGTGGGAATAACAATGACACCCCCGTGGTTGACAGACCAAGAGCGGCGGGGCACCATCGTTTCCTGCCGCGGGTTGAGGCGTAGCGCTCGAGGTTGGGATCAAGAATCGAGCTCGGTGTACCCGTTTGGGTGTTCACCGCAAGCGGTCGTGTGCATGCGATGAGGGTTCCTGAGGCGGAGCCCAAGGCGCTGTCAGCGTTCGGGTCTATCACGTAGCTGTCGAGTGAAGAGTGGCCGAAAAGCGGCCACGGGTGGTGGTGCGCAGTTCTGAATAATCAGTCTGCCGCTGCGTCGCAGGTGGCTTGCCCGTCTCTTGGATCGGGCAACGGCCTCATTCATTGCGTTGGAGGGAAACGTAGCCATGTCCGTTCCGAACCCCTATTTCATCCACATCGAGCTCTTCTGGCCGGATCTAACGCGGCCGACTCAGAATCAGATCGCGAGGGTGAAGGCGGTGGACGTGAACGGCGCCACTGTCACGGACGAAGGGCAAAGCGGGTACGACCCTGCGAGCGGCGGCTGGCAGCCGGTGTTCATGCAGAACATCGCGGCTTTCTACCCCCCGAGGGAAAAGCCCAATCTGCGCTTCCAAGTACTGAATACGAGCGAGCAGGTGGTGCACACCACGCAGGTATTCGGCACGATTTCCAGCGGCTCCACGGTGCGCATCGTCATCGGCCAAAGTGACCAGCTCATCGGCGCGGGCACTCCATTCGTGGTCTCGGGCACCGTTCGCAGGGAGAGCGGCTCGCTCGTCACATCCGGGACCGTCCAAGCGTTCGACGTCACGACCGGGTCGGAGGCACTACTGGGCACCGTGTCGCTGAGCGCAACCGGGGCCTATTCCATTGCGTACACCTCAATCAGCTTCAGCAGCAACGGCGTGCCGCACACCCAGCCCAACCTGAGGGTGCGCGCCTTCGATACGGGAGGCCAGGTGCTCGCGTTGTCCGCCCTTCGCGTCGCCGCGTCCGCCAATGAGATCATCGACCTGACCGCCGCTGATCTTCCCGCCGGGCAGTTCCGCGTGTTCGGCAGCGTCCGCAACGAGGTGAAGCTTCCGGTCGCGGGCGTGCTGGTGCAGGCGTATCAGGTCGTGTGGACAGCGGCGGGCTTGCAAGAAATCCTGCTCGGTGCGGTCCTGAGCGACGGCAAAGGTGACTACGAAATCCGCTACACCCCGCAGGTTCCCGAGCAGCCACTCCTCGACTGCGGTCCGGATGCGGACGAGGTCAACCTCATCGTCTACGCCAAGGAGGGAACGGCAGCCGCGCCGGGAGCCCTGCTAGGCAAAGCCCCCCCGGTCTCGCCGGCGGCAACTGACCAACGAGTAGACCTCGTGGTCGACAAGGTGTCCTCCGTTACCGTCTCCGAGTACACGGACACTCACGCGAAGCTCTCCGGCTGCCTCGGGGCGACGGACGAAGCGCGCTGGGCCACCATCAATCAGCTTGGGGAGCGCGAAGACCTGCTGTCGATCGTCGCCCGAACGAGCGGGGTAGGCTTCGACCTGCTCAAGGCCTACGTCGCCGCTTGGCGTATCACCGGCCAAATCAACGAAGACATCACGTGGTCGGCTCTGGGGCTCAGTGCTCTGCAAGTCCAGGCCGTCTACGGGCTGGTTCGCCTCGGCCATGGCAGCACGCTGAACGAGCTGCTGGAGCTGGAGCCGACCGCGTTCCTCACGGCGGTGGTGGACGCCATCGAGCGCAACGTCGTCGACCGCGCGCTGGAGGCCAATCTCGATCCGGACGTGACGGACTCTCTCCAGAACAAGTGGCGAGAGGTGCTCGTGCACTACCTTGGGCTGTCCACGGAGAGCTGGCAGGCCAAGTTGCTCGAGCTGGTATTCCCCGGCCCCGCCGATAAGTTTTACGCAAAAACGGCCGCGCCGCGCGCCAGCGTCTTCGCGGTCGGCACGGCGCACGCGGTCGCGATGCCGACGGTCGTGAACCCGGGCGACTTACTCATCGCGCTCGTCAGCAATCGCGGCGCTTCAGCAACGTCGACGGTGACGACTCCTCCCGGCTGGACTCAGCTGTTCTCGACGTTGAACGGCACCGGCGCAAGCGCCGTCCGCTTCGGCGGGTACGTCAAGGCCGGAGCGGGCACGGAGGACGTGTCCCCCGCCACCGTCAACTTCCAGACCGCGGCCGACCAGCACCTGGCCGCCCAGGTTTACCGGGTGGAAGCTGGCAGCTGGACCGGCTCGCTCTCGGATGTCGTTGCGGGCGCCGCTGCCAGCGGCAACAGCACGACCATCAACCCGCCGCCGCTGTCGCCACCTTGGGGTTCTGACCTCACGCTCTGGCTCACCGCCGCCGCGCATGGGCGGGAGTTCGCGCTTTCCAGCTCTCCGCCGAGCTACGCTGGCCCGGAGCGCACCAACTCTTCCACCGCCTCGGGCAACTGCACCACGCTCTCCGCCCGCCGCGAGCTGACCGCGGCCAGTGAGGACCCTGGCAACTTCGTCATCGCCACCGCCATTCAGTGGGTGGCTCAGACCATCGCGATCCGGCCGGCGCCCAACACTGGCGCGAAGCGCAAGGTCGTCACCGCCGCACACTTCCAGCTAGGTCTCCCGTTCGCAGAGATGCTGAAGGCGCTGGCGGCTTCGGGCGCCATCACGACACCCGAAGCGCAGAACCTTCGCTTCGCGTTCGAGCTGTACGAAGCGCTCGACCAGTATTTTCCGCTGGTGAAGGCCATCTACTTGGACAAGGCAAGCCGGGGTTACCAAACCATCGCCGACCTTTCCAAAGTTGCCCTGGAGCCCTCTGGCGCTGCCGCCAGCTGGTACGCGTACGCGCTCAATCAGCAGTCGTACACCACGGGTCCGAACACGTTCCCCGGCGATGTTCCCGGAGCGACGCCGGAAGAAAAAGCGCGCGTCTTCGCGCAGCGACTGTACGACAAGTTCGGAGGCAGGTCGCCTGAGACGCGCTTCGTGAACGACGCGCTGAAAGCGGCGCAGTCGACTAACGACGTGGCGCTGGCAGGGGCAGCCCAGTTCGTCGCCGACCACGCGGATTTCAACCTGCAGACGACGCCTATCGACAAGTACCTCACGGACGAGAACATCGACCTAGACCCGTCCGTCCTCAGCAAGCTCAAGCAGCTGCAGCGCGTAGCGCGGCTCACCCCCAAGCTCGCCGCGGCGCTTTACCTGGTCACGGCGGGGCTCGACTCGGCGGTCGCGATCGCTCGAGTGGAGGAGGGCCAATTCATCGCCGACCACGAGGAGGCTCTGGGTCTGACGGAGGCCCAGTCGATTCACCGCAAGGCGAAGCACTACTCGGCGGAGGTCTTTTCGACGATTGTCCGATTCAATCAGAGCTTGGCGGGGTCAGGCGGGTCGCAGGTGTTGCCAGCGGCCTTGAGCTTGCAGTCGGCGCTCGCGGAAACGGTCCAAGCCAGCAGCAAATTCCCTAACTGGGTCACGCTCTTCGGCAGCCTCTACAGCGCGGCGTCCAAGCACTGCCAAACCGTGCTGAGCCCCGGCGCGTACCTGGTGGATCTCCTGGACAACTTTTTGAAGCCGTCCGTGAAGAGCCAGCTCCTGGCGCGACGCGCGGATCTAGCTGACATCGAGCTCACCTGCGCCAACACGGACCGCGCCGTGCCGTACATCGACCTGGTGAACGAGATCCTCGCCGCCGTCATCGCGCCGCACCAGGTGGCCATGCGGGCGGGCGCGCCGGCCGCGAACATCGCCGCGACCGTGCTCACGCTGGCGGCCGGGGGGGATGGCCCGAGCACGGCGCTGGTCCTCGGCGTCCTGCGCGGCGCCGGCTACCTGCTGACGGAGCGCGCCCTCGTCAAGGCAAGCCCCCTCGACAAGCCGGCCAAGCGCGAGTGGCTGGTGGAAGACGACGCGTGGCGCTTCACCATCAGAGCGGCCACGCCTCCTCACTCCACGGGAGCGTTCGTCGCGTTCGGCGCTCCTCAGACGAGCGCGCGGGCAGATGACCTGGAGGTGTTTCCGGAGCACGCCAATCCAGGGGCAGAAACCGCGCTCAGGAACGCAGTTTTCCCCCTCAATTTGCCGCTCGCGCTCTCCCGCGAAGAGATCGAGCTCATCCTCGCGCAACGAGGCTCCTCGCGCTCGGAGGTGCTGGAGACATTTCGGGCGGATCCGAGCACGAGCAGCATCCTCACGGATCCCGGGTTGGCGCTAGCCTACCTGGGGCTGACCGCGGCCGAAGCCGCCGCCGTGCTCACGCCGCTCGCGGACGTCAACGCCTACTGGGGCTTCCCGAACGTATCGGGCAACGTATCCGTCCCACGCCCGGAGAGCCCGCACATTCTCGTCTCCGGCCCCTGGTTGGACGTGCTCGCGGAGGTGTCGGTCTTCCTGCACCGCGCCGGGCTGACGTACGCCGAGCTGAACGAGCTGCTGGACACGCAGTTCATTCACGATACCGGCGCGCCAATCGCTCTGGACGCCAGTGACGAAAGCCTCCTCGAGGCCAACTACAACCGCTTCTTCTTGGTTGGATTGAGCGCAGAGCGCCTGCGTCGCATTAGCTTCTTCTTGCGCGCGATGCGCAAGCTGGGCTGGTCCATGCGTGAGCTGGACCGGTATTTGATGCTCCTCGGCGAACGCGCCGGAAGCTCGGTGCTGTTGCCGACGAGCTTCGTGCGCCTAGCGCAGCTGGTCCGGCTTTCGCGCTGGCTCGCTCGTCCTGTATCAGCCTTGCTCGGCTATTTCGCGGATTTGGACCTGCGCCGCAGCGAGCGCCACCCGAAGAGCTTGTTCGACGACGTTTACCTGCGCGGCGCGCCCGTGAGCGACGAGTACCAGGGTATGAACGGCCTCGCTCAGGGCCAACCCCTCACCCTCACTCATCAGAACGTCGCGGGCTACAAGAACTACGTCCGGGGGGCGCTTCGCGTGGGCGCTCAGGACTTCGAAGCGCTGTGGGCCGCCGTAGGTCCCGCCGCGCTAGACGACGCGCTCCCGAACGCCAGCGTGCCCCTCACCGTCGCGCAGCTCTCCGCTCTCTACCGCATGAGCGACTTCTGCCGCGCGGTCGGGCTCTCCGTGAAGGACTTCTTGGCGGCCAAGCTCCTCCTCGGCATCGACCCCTTCCCGAGCGGCGGCGCCAACCTACTGTCGACGTTTCAAGCCATCGAGCAGATTCGCCGGCTGCAAACGAGCGGCATTTCAGCCCGCTTTTGGCAGTACCTGCTGCGTCACGAAGTTCCTGCCGGCGAGAGCGCAGGACCTTCCGCTGAAGACTTGCAGGTAGCGCACCGGCGCATGGCGTCAGTCGGTGGCGAGCTCGCGTCTCGCTATCCGGCGCTCGCAGCGCCCTCGCTGGAAATCGTAGGGGCTGCGCTCGGCGAAGCGCTCTCCGCGGACCGAGTCGCGCGCACGGTAGACGTGCTTCGACGCGAGGCAGCCGACATCAGCGCAGAAGACGAAGCCTTCGTCGCGACCGCCTTCACCTTCTTCCTCGCCGACGGTACCGCTCCGTTCACCGCGAACCTGCTCCGAAGTACCCCCGATCCAGCGCAGCGACTGGGGCTCGTCTGGTCTCGCTTGCGGCCGTTTTTGCTGGAGCGTGCGCGCCGAGAGGCCGCGCTCACACTGGCAAGCGAGCTGCTGGTGGCTCGACGCGAAACGGTGGACGCTCTATTGCGGCGAGCTTTGAGCTCCGTAACGAGCAGCTCGGGGACGGCTTGGGACGACTTGGTTGCCGGTCTCGGGGCCTGGCGCAAGGGTGATGGAACGAGCGACGAAACGCTCGAGTCCGAGCCGGCGGGCACTTGGGCCTCCCACTGGGTGGTACCCGCGGACGGGCGCTACGCCTTCGTCGTCGCGGTCAACGCCGCGAACGCTAGCGCGAGCGACCTCGTGCTGCGCGCAAACGGGCAGGCGCTCACGCCGGCGGCGCCCATCGCCGTGGACGGGCAATCGCGCTTCGTCTTTGCCCCGGCCGAGTACAAATCGAGCGCGCTCGTCGCGCTTTCTTTTCAATACACCGGCGCGAGCCAGGTCACCCTGCTCGTCCGCCGTGACGACGGAGATCCGGGCGTCTTGCCCGCGTCCGCCCTCTCCCCGTTCGATGAACGCGCTTACCTCAAGTTGTGGAAGGCGCTCACCGTCGTGCGCGGCCTGCGTCTATCGACCAACGAGCTCGAATACCTGATCGAGGAGGGCCTGCTGTTGGACGACCTGCCCCTCGCCGAGCCGGACCCGGCGCGGCCCGACGTCCCGTGGGCGGCGGTGGCCCCGTTCTTGGACGAGCTCGCCCTCAATCGCTCCGTCTCCCTGGATCAGACCACCTTGTTCGATCTCTGGCGGGAGGGGTCGGAGCTGAGCGCGGAAAAGGTAGCCAAGCTCTCGGGCTGGGAGCAGGACGACATCAAGGCTGTCACATCACTGCTCCCCGCTCCCGCGTCGTTCCTAGAGCCGAGGACCTGGTCGGTGCTTCAGTCCGCCCTGCGGCTCGGCGCGAAGATCGACATTCGTATTCGCCAGGTCTTGGCTTTGATACTCGCGGAGCCTTCCGCGGCGAACGCGAGCGCTCTTCGCTCCGCGCTGCGATCGAAGTACACCGCCGAGGGCTGGCGCTCCTCCTTCAAGGCCCTCCGGGACCAGCTCCGCCGGCGCGAGCGCGACGCGCTGGTCGGCTACCTGACCTCGCGCAAGGTTCGGGTCGGGCTTACCGAACGCTTCTTCATCGACTCGAACGACCTGCTGCCATTCTTTTTGGTGGACGTGGAAATGGAGCCGGACACGCAGATCTCGCGCATCCGGCTGGCGCTCAACTCGGTGCAGCTCTTCGTGCAGCGCATCTTCATGGGCCTGGAATCGCAGAGCGCTCTTTTGCAGCTGGACCGGCTCAAGGAGCAGTGGACCTGGATGCAGAACTACCGGGTCTGGGAGGCCAATCGCAAAGTGTTCCTCTTTCCGGAGAACTGGATCGAGCCCGGGCTGCGCGACGACAAAACCGAGCTCTTTCGCGAGCTCGAGGAAGAGCTCGTCCAAGACGACCTCACGAACGAGCGCGCCGAGCACATCCTCCACGGCTACGTGGAGGGAATGTCGGAGCTATCCGATCTCTTGGTGGTCGGAATGTGCTCGGAAGGGCGCTTCTACGGCGGCAATACGAGCGTTTATCACTTGGTGGCTCGCACTCGCTCCAAGCCCTTCACCTACTACCACCGCTCATTTCAAGGCCGGCAGTTCACGGACGGCGTGTTCACGCCGTGGCGCAAGATCCCGGTGGAGATCGACGCGGACGCGGTGACGCCTGCCATCGCGGAAGGCAGCCTGCGCATCCTTTGGCCAATGGTCACGCTGAAGGAAAAGGTCGTGACCGGGACCGATACATCGGTGCTCGGCTCCACGGCGGAGCTGCGGCTGATGTGGTCGACGCTGGAGAGCAAGACCGGGCGCTGGTCGAAGCCGCGGCTAGGCCGGGGAAAGGTGTTCGACCCGCGGCCGGTCACGGTGTTCGACCGCGACAAGCGCGACGACGGACCCGACACGAGCTACTACCACTTTCAGACCGCATCCGCCGCAGACGGCGGCGTCATGGCGGCGGTCTACAAGACGCAGTACCCCGGCGGGTACGGCGGCAATTTGTACCCGACGCGCATCGGCACCTTCGTCATCAGCGCGTCCGGCGATGACTACGGCTACGACAGCGACACGCTCTTCAGCATCGGCAACAATTGGCCGGTTGGCTCGGTGCTGCTACGGAACGCCGCCCACGGGACGAACCTCCGGATCGAGGGGCTGCGGGCTTGGGATACGTTCGGCCTGCGGCTGAGCGAGCCCTTCTTTTCGCGCGTGCCGGATGGGTTTCGGGCAATCGCAACGAACTTTGGCTACCTCACTCCGGCCGAGCACGACCCATTCTTGTTCGAGGCTTCGAGCAAAAAGCTCTTCGCGCTCAACCGCGGCCCGAAGCGAGTCGGCGGCTTCTCCTCCGCGCTCACGCAGGTGGCGCTGTTCACCACCTTCGATCACCCGGTGCTCTCGGAGATCAAAGGTCGACTGCGCGCGAGCGGACCGGCCGGCATCATGCAGCGCTTGGTTCAGGCGCTGCCCGCTTCCACGGTTCGCTACTATTACAACTACTCGACTGACTACCTGAGCAGCAACACCGGCAGCTACGCGTCCGGGTACCCCAACCGCTATAGCTACTACAGCACTCTTTATCTGGGCTACCACATTGCGGGAGACCGCGAGGCGTGGGGCGTCGCGCAGCGCGACTTCGAGACGCAGCTCGCGCCCAGCGCCGCGGTAGAGCGGCCCTTCCCGCTGGCCACGGTAGAGTTCGGCTACGGCACGCCGGCCGGCGTGTACAACTGGGAGCTCTTCTTCCACGCGCCCATGCTCATCGCCGAGCGGCTGAGCCAGGACATGCGCTTCGAGGACGCGATGAAGTGGTACCACTACGTCTTCGACCCGCGCCAGGATCTGAATCAATACGAGAAGACCAAGCGCTGGGCAGCCACGCTCCCGGCCGGCGCGCGCTACTGGAACTTCCTCCCCTTCTTCGCCAACCGCGACGCGACCGATACCTTGCTGGACGTGTTCGGGGTGAAGCAAGCGCTCTCCAGCTACGAGCGGCAAAACCTGGCGAGGCTCATCGACGAGTGGCGCAGTCACCCGTTCTCACCCCACTTGATCGCTCGCCAGCGCATCTCGGCTTACCAAAAGTTCGTCGTGATGAAGTACCTGGACAACCTGGTGGCCTGGGCGGACCAGCTTTTTCGCCAGGATTCGTTCGAGTCGATCAACCAGGCGACGCAGCTTTACGTGCTCGCCGCGGACATCCTCGGCAAGCGGCCGGAGGTCATCGAGCCACTGACGAGCGAGCCGCGTTACACGTACCGCGAGCTCGAAGCGCGCGGCATCACGGACTTCGCCAACGCGCTGGTGGAGGTTGAAAACCTCATGGTGGCGACGTCCGAGCACGTCGAAGGCAAGGACGTCGACGCGCCCTCCCCCCAGAGCCAGGGCGTGCAGTCGACCGCGCTACTGAGCCTCTACTTCAGCATCCCCCGCAATGACCGACTAGATCGCTACTGGGACACCGTCCAGGACCGGCTGTTCAAGATTAGGAACAGCATGAGCATCGACGGCGTCAAGCGCACGCTGGCGCTGTTCGAGCCGCCCATCGACCCGGCGCTCCTCGTCCGCGCGGCTGCGGCGGGGCTGGATTTGGGCGCGGTGCTCTCACAGCTCGGACGCCCGCTCCCCTGCTACCGCTTCAACGTGTGGATGCAAAAATCGACGGAGCTCGCCGGCGAGCTGAAGAGCTTCGGCGGAGCGCTGCTCGCGGCGCTGGAAAAGGCGGACGCCGAAGAGCTCTCTCAGCTCCGCCAAGGTCACGAGATTCGGATGCTGAAGCTCATGCGCGACGTGCGCAAGGAGCAGCTGCGCGAGGCAGAGCAGAACGTGGAGGTCATCCGCGCGCGCCGCAAGCTCGCCGAAGATCGTTTCGCGGACTACTCCAGCCGCGAGTTCATCAGCCAGAACGAAGCCGCGAGCCTCCAGCTCACGTCCCGAGCGTCGGGACTAGAAACCGCCGCGGGGGTGTTCAACACCATCGGCGGCGCGCTCGGGGCCATCCCGCAGATTCAAGCGGGGTTCATCAGCGCAACGGCGGAGTTCGGAGGCCTGCATCTGGCCAGCATTTTTTCTGCGCTCGCGAGCGGCATGAACGTCGGCGCGGGAGTCATGCGCGCCGCGGCCGGACAAGCGAGCACCATCGGCGGTTACGAGCGCCGAAAGGAGGACTGGGACCTGCAAGCCCGGCAAGCCAAGCTCGAGATGGACAACATCGACAAGGAGCTGGTGGCCGCGGAAATTCGCGCCTATGTCGCCCAGAAAGAGCTCGAAAACCAGGAAGTGCAGCTCGAGCAGTCGGAGGAGGTGAGCGCGTTTCTCAAAGAGAAATTCACCAGCCGCGAGCTGTATCAGTGGATGATTTCGCAGCTGAGCCGCACCTACCAGCAGATCTACAAGCTCACGTACGACGTGGCCAAAACCGCTGAACGAGCCTTTCAGTTCGAGCTCGGCGAAAAAGAGACCAGCTTCGTTCAGTTCGCGTACATGGACAGCTTACGCCAAGGCTTGCTGGCGGGAGAAAAGCTCACCTACGACTTGAAGCGCATGGACATTGCGTACCTCGAGCGCAACAAGCGCGAGCTCGAGATCACCAAGCCCATCTCGCTCGCTGCGCTCAACCCGCTTGCCCTGCAAGACCTTCGCGAGCACGGCGCTTGCGAGTTCTCCCTCCCCGAGGTCCTGTTCGACCTGGACTTTCCCGGGCACTACTTCCGCCGCATGCGCGCGGTGCGGGTCACCATCCCGTGCGTCACTGGCCCTTACACGAGCGTGAGCGCGAAGCTCAGCCTGCTCGGGAGCGCGATTCGCGTAGAAAGCACCGCCAATCCCGCGGCGACCGAGTACCCGTACAAGGGCTACGAGGACTCGCGCTTCGTCCACGACGTCGGCGGCATTCAATCGATCGCCACCAGCACCGCGCAGGACGACGCGGGCCTGTTCGAGCTCAATTTCCGAGACGAGCGTTACCTACCGTTCGAAGGAGCAGGCGCCATCAGCCGCTTCCGGCTCGAGCTGCCGGAAAAGACACGCCAGTTCGACTACCACACGATCTCCGACATCGTCGTCTCGGTCAGCTACACCGCGCGAGAGGCGGGCGGGTCGCTGAAGCTTGGCGCACAAAACAGCGTTCAGGAGCAGCTCAATCGCGCGCTCCAGCTCGTATCAGAGAGCCCGACGGGCCTCGTGCGCGTGCTCAGCATGAAGCGCGAGTTCCCACAGGCTTTGCACCAGCTCCTCGCCAGCAAGAGCGCAACCTTGAGCCTCCAGCCCGAGCACTTTCCGTTCCTGCTCCGGCAGCAAGGCTTCACGCTTTCGCTCTTGGATCCGAACGGCAACATTGGGCTCCACGCGGTGACGCGCGCGCCTCTGCCCACGGGTGCGTTCTTGCGGCTGGGGTTGAACGGGGGTGCCCCCGGTGGGCAAGCGGCGCTGACGGGCACGCCTCAAAACGGAGTCGTCGCCACGTCGATCGAGCGCGGCACGAGCGCGCTCTTGACGGGCGGTGCGCCAGAATCGTGGGTGCTCACTCAAGACCAGCTTTCGCCCGAGAACGTGGACGACTTGCTGTTCGTCGTCAAATACACGCTCTCGACCTGAAGGAGGAACGGACCATGGCAAAAGTAATGATTTGGCCGGACGTGTACCGCGAGCACGGCCACTGGCTGCCCGCCGTGAACCTCGCAAAGTCACTCAAGGACGCCGGGCACACGGTCGAGTTCATGGGCATTCCCGATTGCGCGTCGATCGTGTCTCCCTACGGCGCCACGTTCCGTCCGGTCCTCGGTGGCATCTATCCGGTCGGCCACACCTTGAACGATCGGCTGGAGCCGGTCGGCCAACGCTGGAAGCCTCACCACCTGCTGCCGATGTGCCGCGGGCAGGGCGGCATGGCAGAGCTATTTGCCGCCGGAGTGAGGCCCAACGTTCTCGTAGCCGGCTACTTCGCCGGCCTGGAAGCGCTCATCTTGCACCACAAGTATCAGGTCCCGATCGTTCTTTTGACGACGTACCTGCGCCATCCGGACGAAGAGCCAGCCTTGTTCGCCAAGACCAAGCTGCTGTTCATGCACGAGCAAGTCGCCCAAAAAATCATGAACGTTGCGATGGGCAAGGTGGGCACCGACGCGACGCTCGAGGAGTTCTTGGCGCCACTCGAGCAAGCCAAAGAGCTCATCCCTTGCCCACGCGACTTCGACTACTTCGACGACGATTGGGAGCACGGCTCCTCCGTCACGTACGTGGAGCCGATGGTCACGCGCGTCCCGCTGGACCCTGCGATCACGCTGCCCACGAATCCGACGAATCTCAACCCGGCCATTCCCACCGAGGGCAAAAAGATCATCTTCGCCACCTCGGGGTCCCAGGTCGCCGACTACGAAGACAAGGCGCGACAGTACTTTCAGGCGCTCATCGGCATGATGCAGACACCGGGCATGGAGGGTTACCACCTCGTGCTCGCGATGGGCGACAAGCTGCTGGCGGAGCTCAACGTTCTGTACCAGGTGGACATCGGGAAGAGCTCTCTGCCCTCGAACGTCACGCTCAGCGCCTGGGTCTCCCAGCTGGAGATTTTGAAGACCGCTGAGGTGGTGTTCATGCACGGCGGGCTCGCCACCATCAAAGAGTCCATTTGGGAGCAGGTACCGATCGTGATCTTTCCGCACGGCAAAGATCAGATGGACAACGCGCTCCGCATCGAACGCGCAGGCATCGGCATCGCTCCCAAGGTGGACGTGATGACTCCGCAAGCGCTGCGCCAGGCGCTGACCCAAGTTACGGCGAGCCCATGGATCAAGCAGCGCCTCGAGGGCATGCGTGCGCTGTTCGCGGCCAAGGACGCCCAGAGCCCGAAGCCCAGCGTCCAAATCATCATCAACGCCGCGAGCGCCTGAAGAGGCCTTCGTTGTCGGCAGCGTAACGGGAGGTTCGTATGGTCGGGAGCGACGATCGGGCGCGAGGAGGCAGTGCCGGCGCCGAGACGAAGGGAGGGGCGTCGGCCCGAAAGGAGCCGGAACGCGCGGCAGCGGCGGGCGGCGGAGTCTCCTCCGGCGGCAGCTCGCGGTCGGAGTCGGCCGCAGCCTCCCCAGGCACGCAGCCGTCGCTCTTGCCTGCGGTCAGCCTTCCGAAGGGCGGCGGCGCCGTGCGGGGCATCGGCGAGAAATTCACGGTCAATACCGCTACCGGCACCGCCTCGCTCGCCATCCCCTTGCCAGCGTCACCGGGCCGCGGTGGCCAGGGGCCGGACGTCTCGCTCAGCTACAGCAGCGGCGCCGGTAACGGTCCGTTCGGCATCGGGTTTCAGCTTTCGGTCCCGACCATCTCGCGCAAGACGGACAAGGGCGTCCCCCGCTACGTGGACGACGCGGAGTCAGACACGTTCGTCCTGTCGGGCGCGGAGGACCTGGTGCCGCTGTTGGACGACCAGGGCCAGCACGTGTTCGTCAGCCGCGGCGCTCACCGTGCCTACCGCTACCGACCTCGCATCGAAGGCCTTTTCGCGCGCATCGAGCGCTGGGTGCACTCCACCAGCCGCGACGCGCACTGGCGGGTGACGACGAAGGACGACGTCACTCACGTCTACGGCACCTCGAGCGCGACGCGGATTTACGATCCGGATCAAGAAGCCCACGTCTTCACGTGGCTATTGGAGAGGACTACGGACGACAAGGGCAACGTCACTGCCTACGAGTACAAGGCCGAGGACGGCAGGGGGGTGGACCCGGC
Organism: Myxococcales bacterium; assembly: GCA_004193285.1. Taxonomy (GTDB): domain Bacteria; phylum Myxococcota_A; class Polyangia; order Polyangiales; family Polyangiaceae; genus PMG-095. The sequence goes on from SECP01000072.1 coordinate 24,659, forward strand.
GCGCCTGAGCGAGCGGAGCCGCTTCGACTACTCGGCCGCGACGCCCGTCTTCACGCAAACCGCACAAAAGTACCTGAAACGCGTGTTCTACGGCAACGCTGCCCCTGAAGTCGCCGCGGACTTTTTGTTCGAGCTCGTCTTCGACTACGGCGAGCACTCTCCGCCGACGCCAACCTCCGTACCTTCTCCGCAAGGCTCGCTGGATTGGTCAGTGCGCGAAGATCCGTTCTCGTCGTACCGCACGGGCTTCGAGCTTCGAACCTATCGGTTGTGCCGGGGCGTCCTGATGTTCCATCGCTTGGACGCCGCACGGGCGCCCCTGCTGGTCCGCTCTACAGAGCTCACCTACGACGCCAGCCCGGTCGTCACTTACCTCACGGGTATCACTCAGGTTGGTCACCTGTTCGACGTCGCGAGCTCCACCTGGACGCACCAGGCGATGCCGACGCTCGCGCTCGACTACCAACGTGCCGTCCTCCACGACGAGCTGCAAGTCCTTCCGGAGCGGAGCTTGGAAGGACTTGCGGGAGGTGCCGACGGCGCTCGCAAGCAGTGGGTCGACCTCGACGGCGAAGGCATCCCGGGAATCCTGATCGATCAGGGCGGCAGCTGGTTCTACAAGGAAAATCTAGGTAGCGGCGTCCTCAGCCCCCCGCGGCAGCTCGCCACTCAGCCGATGCCGGGAGCGTTCGCGGGCGGCGTCCAAAAGCTGGAAGACATCGACGGCGACGGCCGGCTGGAGCTCGTCGCCTACGAACAGCGCTTCAGCGGCTACTTCGAGCGGACGGAGAGCGGCACCTTCGACCCGCTGCGCCAGTTCGAGAGCCTACCGCGCATCAACTGGAACGATCCCAACCTCCGCTTCATCGATCTCGATGGGGATGGCCACGCAGATCTGCTCATCACCGAGGATCACGCCCTCGTCTTCTACCGCTCCCGCGCCAAGCTCGGCTTCGAGCCCGCGCAGCGGCGTCCGGTTTCCTTCGACGAGGACCAGGGTCCGCACGTCGTCTTCGACGACCCCGAGCAATCCATCCAGCTCGCCGACATGTCGGGCGACGGCTTGGTCGACATCGTGCGCGTGCGCAACGGCGACCTCAGCTACTGGCCGAACCTCGGCCACGGCCAGTTCGGCAAGAAGATCACGCTCGAAAACTGCCCCATTTTCGCGAATCCCGAGGAATTTCGCGCCGCGCGCGTGCGCCTGGGGGATGTCGACGGCAGCGGCACCACCGATCTGTTCTACGCCGGCCGTAGCGGCATCACGCTCTACCTCAACGAGTCGGGCAATCGGCTTTCGGACGGCGTGCCCATTCGCTCGCTTCCGCCCGTCGACAGCGCAGCTCAGCTCAGCGTGGCCGACCTGCTGGGCAACGGCACGAGCTGCCTCGTTTGGTCGAGCCCGCTTCCGCACCCTGCGCAGACGGTCCTGTTCGTCGACCTGCTCAACAGCCTCAAGCCGCACGTCTTGAAGACGGTCTCGAACAACCTCGGCGCCACCACCACCCTCACCTACGCCTCCTCGACCAAGTTCTATTTGGCGGACAAGCAGGCCGGCGTCCGATGGCTCACGCGGCTCCCCTTCCCGGTCCAAGTCCTCGAGCGAGTCGAGCGCGTCGACGCCATCTCCGGCGGCAAGCTCGTCACCACCTACCGCTACCGCCACGGCTTTTACGACGGCTTCGAGCGCGAGTTCCGCGGCTTCGCCCGCGTCGAACAACTCGATGCCGAAGACTTCGCGGACGAAGCCACGGATCCGCTTCTCTACCAGCCGCCCGTGCGCGTCGTCAGCTGGCACCACACCGGCGCCTGGCTCGAGAAAGAGCGGCTCGAGCTCGCCCTGCGCAACGAGTACTTCCAAAACGGCCCGCCCGTTCTCCTCGTCGACGATACCCTCCTCCCCCCGGGCATCTCCGTCCAAGACTCCCGCGAAGCCGCCCGCGCTCTCAAGGGCTCCCCACTCCGCACTGAAGTCTACGCCGACGACGGCACCGCGCTCGCTGCGCTGCCGTACTCGATCACCGAGCAAAACCAAGAAGTCAGGCTGCTTCAAAAGTCGCGCGGCGAAGATCGCTACGGCGTCTTCTTCGCCCTCTCACGCGAGACCGTCTCCATCTCCACGGAGCGAAACCTCGCCGACCCGCGCGTCTCCCACGAGCTCGTCCTCGACGTCGACGACTTCGGCAACGTCACCCGCAAGCTCTCCCTCGCCTACGCCCGCGCTGCAGCCCAACCCAACAGCCACCCCGAGCAACGCGTCGCCTACGCGACGCTCACCGAAGCCGATTTCGTCCACCAAGCCGACCAAGACGCCTTCTATCGCCTCGGCACCGCCGTCGAAAAGCGCACCTACGAAATCACCGGCCTCGACGCCGAGCTCTCGCTACCCGCCGCCGGCCAAGGCCTCACCAACCTCAATGGCGCACGCGCCACTCTCGACGCGCTCACTCCCGCCGCCGAGCTCCCCTTCGAGGCCTCCCCGACTCCCGGCACCATCCAGCGCCGCCTCATCGATCGCCTCCAGCAAACCTTCTACACGGAGGCGGGCGGCGGCCTCGGCACGGAAGCCGCACTAGGCACCGTCGGCCCCCACGCCCTCCCCTACCGAACTTATCAACTAGCCCTCACCACCGGCCAAGTCGCGCAAATCATCGCCGACTCGCAAGCTCTCTCCGGCACCCCCTTCGACCCCGCCCTCCTCCTGACGGAGGGCCGCTACGCCCAGCGCGACGCCCACTACTGGACCGCCAGCGGCCGCGTCCTCTTCGATGCCGCCCGCTTCTACCTCCCCGTCGAAGCCATCGACCCTTTCGGAGCCCACTCCTTCGTCACCTACGACGACTTCGCCCTCCTCGTCACCAGCGCCCGCGACCCCCTCGGCAACCTCGTCACCTCCCTCAACGACTACCGAGTCCTCGCCCCCACCCACCTCACCGACAGCAACCTCAACCGCTGCGCAGTCGCCTTCGACGCCCTCGGCATGGTCGTCAAAACCGCCGTCATGGGCAAAGCCAACTTAGCGGAAGGCGACACCCTCGAAAACCCCACCACCTGGCTCCTCTACGACCTCCTCGCCTTCCAAGCTCGCCGCGAGCCCGCACGCGTCCACACCTTCGCCCGCGAACAGCACCTCACCGTCGACCCCAACGCCCCCATCCAAGAAACCTTCACCTACTCCGACGGCTTCGGACGCGTCGTCCTCACCAAAGTACAAGCCGAGCCCGCCCCCGGCACCACCGCCCCCCGCTGGGTCGGCACCGGACGCACGTTGTTCAACAACAAGGGCAACCCCGTAAAACAGTACGAGCCCTATTTCAGCCCCACCAGCGATTTCGAAACCGAGGCTGAAGTCGTCGAAACGGGCGTCACCCCCATCCTCCGTTACGACTCCCTCGATCGACTCATCCGCACCGACCTCCCCGACGGCACCTTCACCAAAGTCGAATTCGACTCGTGGAGCCAAACGAGCTGGGATCAGAACGACACCGTCTTCCAGAGCCAGTGGTACGTGGATCGTGGGGCTCCGGCTGCTTCAGGCCCCGAGCCATCAGCGCCCGAAGCGCGCGCCGCCTGGCTCGCCGCGCAGCACGCCAACACACCCACGACCTCGCACCTCGACACCCTCGGCCGTCCGTTCCTGAGCGACGCCCACAACCGCACCGATGGGCTGGACGACCACTACCTCACCAAAACGAAGCAAGACATCGAGGGCAATACCCTCGCCATCTTCGACTCGCGCCAAATCAAAGCCAACGCAGCCGCACCGCTCCCCACCATGGAGCAAACCTACGACGTCCTGCAGCGTCGCATCCGGGTCATCAGCGCCGACGCCGGCACCCGCCTCACGATCGCAGACGTCGCGGGCAAACCCCTCCGCAGCTGGGACAGCCGCGGGCAAACCCACCGCCAGCGTTTCGACGCCCTGCAACGCCCCACCCACCTCTACGTCCGCAAAGGCGCCGCGGAGCGCCTCCTCCTCCGCACCGTCTATGGGGAAGCGCTCGACCCGCCTGGCCTGCCGCCGACCGATCCGGCGTTTGCATCACCAGCGCAGCAAGCAAACCTGCGGGGCCGTGCCCACCACGTTTACGACTGCGCTGGCCTCGTCGTCAGCATCGAGCACGACTTCAAAGGCAACCCTCTCAGCGCCTCACGCCGCCTCGCGGTCGGGTACGAGACGGAGCCCGACTGGACAGCTGGTGAAGACGTCGACACACCCGCTGCGGTCCTGAGCGCGGTCTCGGTCCTCCTGCAAGACGAGACCTTCACGACAGAGAGCTCCTTCGACGCACTCAACCGCGTCGCCACTGCCACCGCGCCGGACGGCTCCGTCACGCGCCCCGAATACAACGAAGCCAACCTCCTCGAAGCCGTCCACGTCGCCGTCCGCGGAGCCGCCGAAGCCGCCGTCATCACCGACCTCGACTACAACGCCCGCGGACAACGCCTGCTGTGCGCTTACGCCAACGGCGCCACCACGACCTACCAGTACGATCCAAAGACCTTCCGCCTCACCGAGCTA
>SECP01000113.1 GCA_004193285.1 Myxococcales bacterium
GATACCGCCGTTGCCACCGGCGCCGCCTGCACCGGCGCGAAGGGTGGGGATGGCGGTGAGCCAGACAGCGGCAACAAGGTCGCGCGCGCCGGTGCAGGCGGCGCCGGTGGCAACGGCGGTATCGGCGGCTCCGGCTCTGGCGGAACCGGAGGACCCTCGTATTCGCTGGTCTACCGCGGCACAAAGCCGGCATACACCGAGCCTGACTCGACGTTGACGGCGGGCGCTGGCGGCGAGGCCGGCCCTGGTGGCCAGTTGGATATGGATGCGCCGAAAGCGCCTGACGGCTCTGCGGGCGTATCAGGAACTGAGCTCGAGATTCCATAACAAGGGGAGGGGGGACGTGGCAGACAACGTATTGCGCCGTTCGGGTTGGGTCATCATTGCTGCGCTCGTGATTGCGCCAGTCTTCGTCGCGGCGTGCACGGAGCGATTTGGCGCGAATGATTGCAACAGCGCCGGCTCTTGCGTCGCCGATGGTGGCGATGCCTCGGCCGCGGGCTCGACTGACGGTGACAGCTCGGAAGGTGCGGGAGCAGCGAGCGGCGCTGGTGGCGAAGGCGTGGCCACGCCGTGTGCTGGCGAGGTCGCCGACAACGCGGCTTGCTGGACGAACGATGACGACGGCGTTTTCGTTTCGAACGTCGCCGGAGATGACGCCAGTGGGGACGGAACCAAAGAGGCTCCGTTCGCGAGCATCTCCAAAGGGCTGAGTGCGGCCGCAGGCAAAAAGGTGTTCGTCTGCTCCGGCGCGGCGGGCGACTACGTGGAGACGCTGTCTTTCGGAGGCGTTGAACACGTGGCTGTGTATGGTGGATTCGATTGTGAGACTTGGGGCTACGTCAAAACGCGATATGTCGCCATCAAGTCGACGACGAACATTGGCATCGAGATTCATGAGTCCAATGACGTGATCCTGGAAAATCTACGCATCATCGCCGGTGACGCGATTGGTTCTGCATATGACGCAAGCAGCTATGGCGCCTTCGTGACAGACAGTCGAGACATCGTGCTCCGGCGCGTCGCGCTCGCCGCAGGTGACGGAGCCGCGGGCGCGGAGGGGGCTCGCGGATTGCCGGGCGCAGACGGCGCCGTACCCGGCTCAGCGCAGAATGGCAGCACCCGCAGTTGTAAAGCGCAGCACTTTGCGGGAGGCGCCTGGCCACTGGAGTCGGTCTGCGGCGGCACACGAGGTGGCGACGGCGGTGATGGTTCTCCGTCAGCGGCAAGCAGCGGCGAACCAGGCATGCCGATGACCAACGTGACGCCCGCGAATCAGGTCAATCGTGGTTCGGGAGCATTGGATAGCAGCGAAGCTGGCGGAGACGGCAGGGCTGGGTCTCGGGGAGAAGACGGTGATGTGGGCGCGGCCGCTCTTGTCCGAGGCTATTTCCGGCGGCTCGGTTACGTAGCAGCCGACGGAATGAACGGCGCGGATGGTTTCCCGGGTCAGGGAGGAGGCGGAGGTGGATCCGCGAGGAGCGCCGGCACCTGCCCTGGCAGAAGTGGCGCGGCTGGCGGGATGGGCGGCTGCGGGGGTGGCGCAGGAGCCGGCGG
>SECP01000019.1 GCA_004193285.1 Myxococcales bacterium
CTTCCACCACCGGCTCGGGCGGGGGCGGGGGCGGGGGTGCCTTGGCGGTGAGCTCGATCTTCTGCTCGAGCTTTTCGCTGCCCTTGACGTTCACGTCGAGCTCTTTGGGCTCGAAGCCGGCCGCGACTATCGTGATCTTGTGCGGACCAGGCGCAAGCTTGAGGGTGAGCGGCGTTTCGCCCGTTTGGGGCGTGCCGTCGACCGACACGGTGGCGGCGAGCGGCGCGGTGGAGCCGATGGCAGCGGTGGTCACCAAAACCTCGCCGTTCTGCTTGGACTTGAGGTCGGCGAGCCGCGCCTTGGCGTCCGTCGCTTTGTCTTCCCCGAGCTTGCTGATCTCGGGATCCGCGAGCAGCTGCTCGTAGGCGGCGATGGCTTCCTCGGCCTTGCCTTGGCCGTCCAGCGATTTGGCTGCCCAGTAAGCGGCCTGCGGGGCGGGCACGAGCTCGTTTGCCTTGGCGAAGCCGGTGTACGCGCCCGTGTAATCGCCAGCCGCGTACGCCTTTTCACCCTCGCCGTAAGCCTTGCGCGCGGCGTCCTTCGTCTTCTTGTCGACAGGCTTGGGTGCGGGAGGCTTGGCCGACGTGGTGACCGCGGTGGGCTTCGCGGTGGCACCGGCGTCAGCTGGCTTGGCTGCGGGGGCAGCGGCGGGCTTGGCCGCAGGCGCGGGCGCGGCCGCCTTTTCTTTCGTGGGGGCGGTGGACGTCGCCGGGTCGGCCGCCATCACGGGGGCGACGCTAGCGCTGACGAGCGCGCCGGCGGTGACGGCTGCCACGAAGCGCGGCAGCAGGGGAGAACGAGTACGGTTGAACATTGAGCCTCCGGCTGCCCCGGGGGGCGCCGATCGGAAGGCTAGACCGGGCCTCACCCTGCCGACAAGCGGATACCCGCTCGCGGGGCGGCGACAGCGCGGCCGGCTGGCGGCAGCGCGCCCGGCTCGGGGGATAGCGCCGCACCCACCTATCGCAGGGCTCGCCACGTGATGAGCGCGCGCGGGGTTCCGGCTGGCCTATAGTCTCCTCCCGCTGATCGGCCATGACGACAATTGACTCGAAAGAACCCGCGCTTTCCGGCGAGGGCTCGGGCGCGGCAGGGGGCGCGGCGCTGGGGGGACACGCGATACTGGATGCAGCGCGTCGAACGTTGGCTCCGGCGGAGTCCGAGGGGCCGCGCTCCGCGTCCTCTTTGGCACTAGCTCGTTACGAGCTAGACACGGCAATTTCACGAAGGCCAGGGCCACGGGCGGAGCTGGCCGCTCTGGCCGCGAAGCTGGGCGCGGCCAACCGCGCTGGTAGCGATCACGAAGAGCGCGCTTCGGCGGCGGCGCTGGCGCGTGCGCTCGCAGCGCGAGGCACGGAGCTGGACGCGGCGACCCGCTTCGCGCGTCGCGCCCTGCTGCTCGGTGAGGAGCCGCTGCTGCGCGAGGAGCTCTCGGCGTGGTTCACCGGTCTCGGGGAGCCGCTTCTGGCCGGCGCGACCCTGAGGCCGCTGCTGGAGCTGCCCTCGGTGGACGTCGGGGCGCTCGCCATGCGCATCGGCCAGCTGATGGCGCGCGGCGGCGACGCGCGGGCGGCGCGCGAAGCGTTCGTCACCGCGGCGCGCGAGAGGCCAACCGATCCCCAACCAGTGGAGCAGCTCGCGGCCATCGCCGCGTGGAGCCAGCAGGTTTCCGCAGAGGAGTCCGCCCAGGCGTACTTGGACGCGGCCGAGCGCCGAGAGGCGGCCGGGGAGCGTCCCGCTGCGTTCGAGAATCTGATGCGCGCCTTCGAGATCGCGCCTCACTTCGGGCCCGCGGTTGAGCGGCTGGCCCAAGCGCTCTCCGGGCGCGGCCGCGTCGGCGCGGCGGACGAGGTGCGCCGCGAGCACGCGCGGGCGCTGCCGGAACAGGCGCGCTCGATTCACCTGCGGCGCGTTCGGGACGCGCTGAAAGACGGCGATCTGCCGCGCGCGATGGGCGCCGCGTTCGACGCGCGTCTGGACGCCGAGCTGGATCTGAAGAGCGTCCTCACCGCCATCGATCGACGTGGCGAGCCGGCCGGCGACGCCGCATTCGGTTTCGACGAGCTGCTGGATCGCGTGGGCATGCACGAGCTCTTCGCGGCGCGGCTGGAGCTCGGCTGCGACCTGCTGGCGGGGCGCGAGCTATCGCGCGCACGGCTCGCCCTCGGGCGGCTGTACGCGGGGTCGCTGGGCCGCGCCGAACGCGCGGTGGAGTGCTGGCTGGAGGCGCTGGTAGTCGAGCCGGGCTCGGTGGAGGCGAAGGAGTCGCTTCGCTCGCACGGCATCGCAACGCGGGATCTGTCCGCGCTGACCGAGGCCTTGATCCGAATCGGGGAGGGCAAGCCGCAAGGCTTCGCGGAGGAGCGCGTGCTGTGCCTCCGCGAGCTGCTTTCACTGGCGGAGGAGCGTCTGGGGGACGCGGGGCTGGCGAGCTGGGCGATCGCGAAGCTGAGCGCGGCGGGGGCGACGGACGAGTCGCTGCGGGACGCGGCGCTGCGCCTGGCGACTCAGGTAACGCGTGAGGACGAGACGCTGGCTCAAGCTCAGCGCAAGCTGGTCAACGCGCAGGGTGAGGAGCGGCTGGAGGTGCTCTCTCGCTTGGCGGGCGTGCTCGCCGGCAGGCCCGGCCAGGCTCAAGAGTACCTCTCGGTATTGCGTGAGCTCACCCAAATGGTTCCGGAAGAGCGCGGGTATCAGCTGGCTTACGATCGCCTGCTCACCCGCCTCGGCCGCGGGGAGGAGCTCGAACAGCACCTCTCGCTACTGGCCGAGCGCGCCGGCTCGGAGCTCGAGCGCGGGCGCCTTCGGCTGCAGCTCTCGAGCGCCAAGAGGCGCCGCGGCGATCTGGACGGCGCGCTCCGTGAGCTCGCACCGCTCTTGGACGACGCGGGCGCGCAGCCCTCCGTCGCTTGCTCGGCGCTGCTGCTCGGCGCCCAGCGCGGCGCGGACAGCGTGCGGGCGCGCGCGCTGTTGCGTGTCGCCTCGGGGCTGTCGCCTTCGCTGCGGGCGGTGCTCGGAAGCTTGGCCGCGGAGGCCTTGCTGGAAGGCGCAGAGCTGGAGCGCGCCCGAGTGGCGGCCGAACAGGCGGTGCACGCGGACCCTTCGCTCGCGCGCCCGGCGGCAGTGCGCGCGCGGGTGGGGGTCCTGAGCGGCGATCGCAGCGGAGCGGAGGCGCTCGAGCGCGCGATGGGCATGGTCGTCCCGCGTGCGGCTGCGTGCTCGGAGCTCGCCAACGTTTACGAGCGGCTCGGGGAGCAGATCTTGGCGCTGGCGTGGACCCAGCGACGCATCGCGCTTCGCCCGGGCGACTTGGACGCCGCCCGCTCGCGCCTTCTGCGGATGAGGAAGGCCAGCGACCCGTCGCGCTTGGCCGACACCCTGGCGTGGCTGCTCTCGCAGCACCAGTCGCTCGCGGAGCTCGTGGACGAAATCGCCGAGACGCTGCGGGAGCTGGCGCCGCTGGAGCCGATGCGTGCGGGAGCGCTCGCGCGCCGCGCGCTGGACGTCGTGGGCCCCCGCTCGACGCGCTTGCGCGACGCCGTTTTGACGGTGGCGGATACGACGGGCGAGCGCGGGCTCGGCATCGCGGTTTTGGAGCGCTGGCTGTCGGCAGGCTCTCCTGGCGCGGAGCGTCCAGTGCTGCTGCTGGAGCTCTCGCGGCGTCGCCGCGCTGCAAGCGACGCGGACGGCGCCGCGCGCGCCCTGCTGCGCGCCGTGAAAGAGGGAGCCCCCCCGGGCGACGTGCTCGCGGAGCTGGACGTCGCGCTGCCGACTCGCGGCTCCGACGGTGATCTTGCAATCCTGGAGGCACGCGCGGAGGCGTTGAGCGCGCACCCCGAGGCAGACCAGATTGGCACTGCGCGCGCGTTTCGCGAGCTGGGCGCGGCGCTGTACGATTTGGCTTCCGACACCGAGGGCTCGCTGCGGGCGTGGGAGCGAGCGATGGCGCTCGACCCCGAGCGGGGCCCGGAGCTCTTCGCGGCGGACGTGACCGCGTTCATCGGCCACGACGCCGCGTTTCGGCGCTTGAAGGCGCTCTCCGTGTCGCGCACGGACCCGACTCAGGCCGCGCGGCTCTTGGCGGTCGCGGCCGGCGTCGCGCTATCCGCGGGACGGATGCAAGACGCGTTCGAGACCGCCGCGCGCGCGCTCGAGCTGGACCCAGCTCGCGCCGACGTCTTGGCCCTGGCGGAGCGAACGGCCGACGACGAAGATTTCGACGCGCTGGAGCGCATCTACGACGGCCTCGGTCGAGCGACGCTGGGCCGATACGGCGAGCGCGCGGTGCACTACCGCGCCGCGCGTCAGTTCGAGCGCCGCCGAGAAGACGCGCGCGCTTTGCGGCACGCAATCGCCGCGTTCGAGGCGGTGCCCTCGGAGGGCGTGGCTTACGTGACGATGGCCCGCTTGGCGGAGCGCTCGGATCGCTCCGCCGACGTCGTGCGCGCCATCGAGCGCGTGGCGAGCGCCGCGGCGAGCACGGACGCGCGCGCCGGGTGGCTGCGCCGAGCCGCGATGTTTGCGGGTCCTAGCGAGGAAGGAGTGCGGCAACGCATCGAGGTGCTGCTCCGCGCGCTTTCGGTTCGCGGTGACGCAGAGCTGCTGCGCTCGCTCGCCGATGCGTGCGGCGAGCTGATGGTGCTGGCGCCCGAGGAGCGCGAAACGCTCCTGCTCCGCTTCGACCGCGCCGCGCAGGCCCTGCTCGCCAAGGTGGACGGTCCGGAAGGTGCGCGCATGGGCATCACCGCCGCCCGGGCCGCTCTCCTGACCTTCGATGCACCGGACCTGGCCTTGGCCGCGCTGGCGCGGGCCTACGGCAGCGACGGTGACTTGGAAGAGTACGCCGCGTTGTTCGATGTCGTCGAAGGGCTGGCTCGCTCACCTCAGGCCCCCGCCACGGTGGCCAAATTAATCGAGCTTTCCGGTCACAAATGGAGCGGCGCCGGAACGGCCCTGCTCGAGCTGGGGGGGCGGCTCGCCGGCGCGCTGGGCGACGTTCGCGCGGAGGCGCGACTGCTCGTCCGCGGCGCCTGCAAGGAGCCGGAGAATTCGGATTTGGTCCGGCGTGCAGAGGCGAGCGCCCGCGCGCTGGGCGACGCCGAGCTCATGAACGCGGTGCTGGAAGCGGTGCCGCCGCGGGAGCGCGGCCAGGCTTTGCTGGACCTCGCCGATTCGGCGAGCGACCCCGCGGAGATCGAGGCCACTTTGCGCCGCGCGGCCGCCGTCGACGACCTGCCGGACGCGCAGCAAGCGGAGGTGTTCGAGCGCTTGGCGAAGCTGCTCCGGCAGCAGGGTCGTCACGACGAGCTGGAGCAGCATCTCACGCGAGGCATGGACACGCTCGGCTTGGAGCCGGCGCGGCAGTCGCGCTTGGCCGCGGAGCTGGCAGCGCTGGTCGGCGCGCGTGGGCAGCCGCAGCGAGCCATCGAGATCATGCGCCGCGCGCTCGCGGAGACTCCGGATAGCGAGAGCCTCTGGTCGGACTTGGTCGCGCTAGCGCGGCAAGCCGGCGATCGTCAAATCGAGCTCGAGGCGCTCGCGCAATGGCTGGAGCGAACGAAAGACGAGAAGCAGCGCCTCACCCTGTTGCGCGACCTGGCCCTGCTCTTGGAGGAGCAGAACGACGAGGAGTCGGCGTTGGTGCGCTGGGCCGCGGTACTGGAGCTGGATCCGGACGACGCGCAGGCGATCGCTGCGCTCGAAAGGCAGGCCGAGCGCAGGGGGGACTACGAGACCCTGGTCAAGTTGCTGCAGCGCCGCGCCACCCTCGCCAGCATGGTGGACGACATGCGACGCATCCGGCTTCACCGAGCCGCCGTGCTCGAGCAGCGCCTGGGGCGACCCGACGAGGCCGCGGCGGAGCTCGAGGCGCTCGTGACCGCGACCGGCGACAACTTGAGCGTGCTGCGCGTGCTTTCGGATCTGCACGAACGGCTCGGAGCTCCGCTGCGCGCGGCCGCGCTCTGGCTCCGCGCGAGCGCGGTTGCGCCAGGGCGCGATGAAGCTGCCGATCTGTCACGTCGGGCCTGCGAGGCGTACCTCGCGGGCGGTGACGTGGAGGCAGCCCGGCGCGTTCTGGAGAGCATGGGCACCTGGGCGCGCTCCGAGCGTATGCTGGAGCTGGGCGTGGAGGTGGAGCGGCGACGTGAAAATCCGGTCGCGCTCGCGGAGGCGCTGGATGATTTAGCGACCGCTTCCGCCCGCCCCGCCTCCGAGCGCGCCGCGCTCTTGGTGGAAGCAGCGCGCATTTCGGTGGCGACCGGCGACTCCGCGACGGCGCTGTCTCAAGCCATGCGCGCCGCGCGGCTCGCCCCGGAGGCAGTCGAGGCTCAGCTCGTCGCGCGCTACCTCGAGTACAGGACGCGGGGCGGGCCCGGCAGCGAGGCCGAAGCGCGCGCCGCGGCCGCAGAGCTCGGCAGTCTCAAGGGCGACGACCTCAGCGTCGAGCAGAGCGATCTCCGCGCGTTCTTGGTCGCGGAAGCGCTGGATCGCTCGATCGGCGGCGGCGCCGGGCTCCGCGAGCTGTCGCGCTCCCGGGCGGAGCTAGGGGAAACGCCCCTCGTGGCCCTCGGAATGGCGGAGCGCCTCGAGGCGAGCGAGCCGGCGCAGGCCTTGCCGCTGTTCGACCGCGCGCTCGCCGGAGATCTGCGGGACCTTCGCGCCAAGAGCCGCGTAGCGCTGGCGGCGGCGTTCGCGGCCAAGCGCGTGAACGAGGTGGACCGCGCGCTCGTCTACTTGGACTCCTCGCTCGGAGATCCGGAGACTCGAGACGCGGCGCGCACGCTCAGCGCGGAGCTGACCCCTCTACGCGGTCGCAGCCGCTCGACCGCGCCCGGGGCAAGCGCCATCTCCTCACGGCCTCCGGTGTACGAGCGCGGCGCTCCGACCCTCGTCGAGACTCCGCTGAGTGAGCGGGAGCGCTCACCCACCATCGTCGGCAATCCGCTGAGCGAGCGGGGCCGCTATTCGCAACGACCCTCCGCGTCCGAGGAACGGATTTCTGGCGCCGACGCGGAAGCCAGCCTGGCGGTGCCCTCTGCTCCGCCCCCGAGCCCGCGCGGCGCGACCGCCCCTCGGAGCATGGGCTCACTACGTCCGAACATCTCCGGGCGTTACTCACTCGGACCCGAGGCGGACGCAGAGCGCGCGGCCGCGTCGCGAACGAGCTCGGAGCAATCGTTTCCTCAGGTGCGGCTGCCAGAGCCGCGCGCGGCTTTCGAGTCGCGCCCCGACGTGCAGGCCGCGCTCGACATGTCCGCGACGTTCGTCGGGCAGGAGTCGACGGGCGAGCAAGCCCTGTACGACGCGCTGCGGCGCGGCTCCATCGAGGCCGGGGTGGAGCTGCTGCGGCAGCTCGAGCAGCGGCCCTCCAGAGCTCACGATCTCGTGAGCGTCGCGCGGCGCTTGGCGTTGCTCCAGCCCGGAGACGTTCAGGCTGTTTCGAGGCTGCACGAAGCGGCCCTCCTCGACCGTGACCCCGTCTACGCGCGAGCCGTGGAGCACGTGCTCTCGGTCTTGACGCAAGGGCAGGTGAGCGACGCCCCGCCGCTCTCGGATCAGCCGGAGCAGCCGGACGCCGTGCGGGCGCTCTTGTTCCGGGAGCAGTCGAGCCACACGCTCGAGGCGTTGTCCCTCGTGTGGGAAGGCGCCGAGCACGTGTTTCGTCGTGACCCGAGCACGTATGGCGTCACGGGTTTGGAGCGCGTCCCCGCCGGTGCCCCGACGCCGCTTGCCAAGACCTACGCGGCGCTCGCCCGAGCCCTCGGGCTGCTGCGGACGCCGCTCTTTCAGCGGCGGAGCGCAGGGCCCGTGACCGTGAGCCTCGCCCTACTCTCACCTCCGGCGGTCATCCTCTCGGGCGACGTGCGCCAAGACAGTCCCGAGCTACGCTTCCACCTGGGCGCCATGCTGGCCGCTGCAACTCCTCAATACGCCTTGCTTTTCGGCTCGCCAGAGTCCCAAGGGCGCGCGGTGCTGCGTGGCCTCGCGTTCGCGTTCGGTCCGCCTCGACCGGGGGCCGGAAGCGCCGGCGCGACCTTGAATCTGGCCGAGGTGCTGTGGGAGAGCATCCCGGTTCGGTTGCAGCGTCGCCTGCGCGAGCTCTGCGATCAGCCGGACTCGCTGGATTACGACACCGCACTGAGCGCAGCGAAGCTGGCCGTGCGCCGGGCCGGCTTCTTTGCTGCGGGAGATCTGGGGGTGGCGCTCCGCCAGGTCGCCGCCGAGGACCGCTACGCGCTGGACACCGCTGACCAGAACATGCGCACCCTCGTCCGGGACAACGCAACCGCCCACAATCTGTACTCGCTCGCGCTCGGCGCCGAGTACGCCCACACGCGCTATCAACCCGGGCGAGGAACGCGGCCGTGAAGCACCCGCGTGCCGCGACACGCTTGTCAGAGCTCGCCGGCGCTCCATCGACAAAGCGCACGTTTTCAGCCTTGGCACGGCTGTCGCTAGGGGCGCTGCATTTCGCCATGCTCACTGGTTGCCTGATCGACGACCCGCCGCCCTTTGCGCAACCGAAGCGCACCCCGCCCCGGCTGGAGTACCACCGCGCGCGGCCACCGCTCGATCAAGTCATCGTGGCTAGCACGCCGGACCAGCTCAAATTCAGCATACCGGTGGCCTCGGAGGACGCGGGCGAGGGCCTGGTGAGCCTGCTGTACGTGGACGAACAGTTCACCAATTTCAAGGCCTTGCCGCCTTCCACGTTGGACGACCCGCGCGAACGGCTCGTGCTTTTCACTTACACGGTGCCGAAGCTGCAGGGCGTGTGTCACAAGTTCAAAATCCGAGTGGGGCACGCTTCCAACTTGCCGGACGGCGACAGCGCTCCCCTGGATAGTGACGACCTAGCCGAAGCCTACTGGCTGGCTTACCTCAACCTGCCTTCGGACCAGAGCGGGGCACCGGATTGCGCCTACCTGGGCGAGGACCCGGCACCATGACTGCCTGGCGCTCACTGAGCTTGCTCCCGCTCCTCGCATCGCTGGGCTGCACCGTGACCGCCGTGAGCGGCAAGGAGGACGCGAGCCCGAAGAACTCCTGCTCCCCTTCGGATGACTGCGGCAAAGGGAAGAGCTGTATCGACGGCCTCTGCCAATCACTCAACGGTCAGCTAGAGGCAGTGCTGCTCACGGCAACGCCGGCCGCGGAGAGCTCCGGTCCGCACCTGACCTTCGTCACCCATTTGAGTGAGCTCCCGCCCGCCGGCGGCGCCAAGGACGTGATCTGGCCCGGGAGCGCAGCCGTCACCGGCAGCTTGGTCCTGCCGAAGGGCCGCTGTTATCCGGAGTTTCTCAGTGACGACCCGGACCGAGCCATTCTGGAGTCCCGGGACGGCACGCTGCCGCTGACGGCGACCCTCTCGCTCCGACAGCGCCTTCTTGGTCTGAGTCAACAGCCCTACTATGCGAAGACGGTCACGGCGCCGGTGGGGGGCTACACGTTCGGCATCCAGGTGCCCAGTGGCGAGTATGACGTCTACCTCGTCCCCCCAAAGCGCCAAAAGGGCGCCTGCGTGGTCCCCCCGCAGCTCTTCCGCAGCGTGCCGATCGGCGTGACTGACGGCGGCGCGCCCAATGGCGTCTATCGCTTCAACCTCGCCGCGATTTCCGAGCTGGATTTGCACGTGCTCTGGCCGGAGTCCTCGCCCAGCCTGGTAGGTTGGAGCGCTGACCTCATCGAGCCACTGGGTGGCAATCCGATTTCGACCGAGGTCGTGCTCACTACCCCGACGTCGAAGCAGGGTCGGCTAGATTACGCGGCGCGCCTCGCCTACTCCGCTGTCACCGAGCGGGCCGAGGCGAACGTGAACGCGGCCACGGACCTGCTGCGGCTTCGCCCGCCGGAAGGCCTCATCGCGCCCACGATCTACCTGGACCGCTCCGCTCTGGGCCTGCTGCAGAACCAGGACCAGCCGGTCAACCTGACCATCTTCACCAGTTTCCCTGAGCCGGTGACGGTGCTCGGGCAAATGGTGCGGAAGGACGGGGGGCAGCCGGTCGGCGGGGCCGTGAGCTTCGTTTCGAAGACCATCTACGGCGTGGACGCCGGCGTATTCGGCTCATTTCAAACCACGGTCGCGGTCGAGGCGGACGGAGTGCTCTCGGTGCGGCTTCCGCCTGGCGTCTACGCCGTTCAGGCCGACCCTCCCGTCGCGACCGGCAGCGCGAGCGGCGCCCTTTCGGTACTCGAGGCCGAGTGGGATGTTCCTCTGGATGTGCCGGTGCAGTTCGGCAAGTTGCTGGAGCTGACTCCCAGGTCCAGAGTCACCGGGCAGTCAGGGGCACAAGGCTCTCCGGTCCAGGCGGATCCGGCGCCGCGTACCGTGCTTCCATTCGAAGAGGTCTTCGGGGCGCAGCCGTTCACGCCGAGGTCCACGGGCGGCTTCGTGGACGAAAACGGCCAATTCGTGCTGCAAGTGGACGAGCTTCCGCGGACCCGCGTCAACATCAGCGTGCAGCCCGCGGAAGAGCTCGGCTTCGGGTGGTTCGTGCGTCCCGGCCTGGAGCTCGGCCTGGGCAACCAGGATTTGGGGCGGGTCACTTTGCCAGTACCGGCCGTCCTGACGGGGAAGGCGTCCGTGCTGGAGAACGGCACGACACTGACGCTGGCTTCGGCAGCCATCCGCGCGTACGCGTACCTCGACCGGGACTTCAAATACACGCGGGACCCGAGCGAAGCGGAGACGGTCGTGCAAGTCGCGGAAACGCGAGCGGACGAGGAGGGCATGTTCCGGCTCCTCCTTCCAGCCGAGCTACCCCGCTAGTTGCCCCAAAGTAAGACCCCCAATTCTAGTCCCATCTGATCTGGGAGAGCCCCGCCGCGGCAAGCCGTACAAATCGGAGCGGGGCGAGCCCCACCCTCGGGAATGGAGTGGCGGCAGTTCGCCCGCCATAATACTCTCTGGCCCGTGCCTCTTTCGAGCGCACCCCGAAGCCTTCAGCCTCCGCCTCCCGACCAGGAGGCGGATCTCGCCGGTGCACTGCACGAGGTGTCCAACGCCTTGACAGTCGTACTCGGCTGGTTGGATGTCGCGCATTCTCGTTTGCCGGCCGGCCCTGCGAGGGACGCGATTGAGATCGCTCGCACCCACGCGCGGCTGGGCCATGGCGTGTCGCGCACCGCGATCGGCGCGGAGGCGCCGGAGTCGTCTGCACAAGCGAGCGGGCTCAGTGTCGCGGAGAGCGCTCTCACCGGCGTCGGTCCTCAGGCCGAGCAGCGCGGTGTGCAGCTCGACCTTCAGCTCTCGGATTCAGGCTCGGCGCTCCTCGGTGGCGTGGGCGCGCTCCTGCAGATCCTCACCAACTTGCTGCTCAACGCGATCGACTTCTCGCCGCGCGGCGGTGTCGTCACCCTCGGTGTTCGCGAGGAGCGCGCGTCGCTCGTGTTCAGTGTGAGCGATCAAGGTCCTGGCATCGACCCGGAGCGCGTGGCCACCTTGCTGACTGCGCCGGTTTCCACTCGCCGCGGCGGCGCCGGGGTGGGGCTTCGTCACTCCGCGGCGCTCTCACGTGCCAAGGGCGGCTCACTCAGCGTTGCTCGCACGAGCCCTGGCGCCTGCTTCGATCTGCGCTGGCCGATCGCCGAGCTTCGCACCGGGACCTCGCCCAAGGTCACGCGGCCCACGGTCATGGGCGCACGAGTGCTGGTCGTGGAGGACGACGCGGCGGTGCGGTCGCTCGTGGAGCTCGCGCTCGAAGCGCGCGGCGCGGAGGCGCACGTGGCGGCCAACCGCAAAGAGTTCGATCTGGTCCTCTCTCAAGGCCAGGAGCTGGACGCCGCGCTGGTGGACCTGTCGCCGTTGGCTGCGGACGCGGCGGGCGCGTTTCAAGCGCTGCGTCGCCGACACCCAGGCATCCCGATCATCCTCATCAGCGGCGTCGCGAGCGGTGTTCCGGAGAACCTCGCGAGTGAAGTGAGCGCGTGGGTTCGCAAGCCGTTCGAGATGGGTGAAGTGCTCGCCGTCCTCGCGAGCATCCTCGAAGCGCGCGCGCGCGGCTGAAAAATTCCGCGCTGGCCGCGCGTCTCGTTTTGATTGCGAGTTGCCAACGCTTGCTCGAGAAAAACCAGTGAACCGTTGACCCTTTTCAACGACTTCGCGTAACGCCGCACGAATTGCGTGTCGTGGCGTGTCGTACACCGTGTGCTCACTCCCGAGAGTGACTCCATGGAACCGATTTCAACGGCAATTTTGCGCCGCCGCTGCGCAAGTAACGCTTGCGAACGTCAGCGCGTTGGTTCAGATCACTCTCATGCGAGCTCTGCCGTGGACCGGCCTGGTCGCGGCTCCGCTGTTCACCCTCCTTGCGCTGGGCTGTCAGGCATCCATCGAAGATGCCCCGCCGTCCGGACCAGGTACGGGTGGGAGCGGCGCCGGTGGTGCGCAAAACTTAGCTGGCGGCGCGACGTTGCCGCCCGGCACGGAGACCGCTTCGCTGCTCCCCGCGCGCATTCGGCGACTGACCGACTCGGAGTACCAGCTCACCGTCAATGCGCTCGTCGGCGAGGGTGCCAACGGCGTCAGCGCGGACTTCGTGCCGGACTCGCGTCAAGGTGGCTTCACCGTCAACGAGGCCCAGCGGGTGGACCCGGTGCTGGCCCGGCAGCTGGCCGACGCGGCCAGCAAGCTCGCGGCCGACGTGCGGGCCAAGGCCGCGCCGTGCGCCGCGCCCAGCACGCCCGCCCAATGCGCGGACGCATTCATTCGGGACTTCGGGAAGAAGGCCTACCGTCGCCCGCTCGGCGACGACGAGGTCGAGCACCTGATGACGGTGTTCAACGTCGCTTTGGACGGCGGCAGTTACGCCGAGGGCATCGAGCTCGTCACGCGCGCGATGCTTCAATCCGCGGCGTTCCTCTACCACACGGAGATTGGCGACGCGCCGGCCGCCACCGTCAAGCTGACGCCGTACGAGCTCGCGAGCTCCATCAGCTATTTGCTCCTCGGCGGTCCGCCGACGGACGCGCTCGTGGACAAGGCGCTCACGGGCGAGCTGGACACGACCTCTGGTCGCGCGGCGCTGATAGCGGAGGGTCTCTTTCAGGATGGCGCGGGGTTCTCCACCGCTCTACCGAGCGCACGCGTCCGGCGCGTCATCCAAGAATGGCTGGGAACGGACCGCATCTCGGTCACGGCCAAGGACTCCAACATCTACCCGCTCTACGAAGGTCTGCGACCCGAGATAGAGGCCGAGACGGCCAGCTTCCTCGGCAGGCTCGTGCAAGATCAAAAGGGAGGCAGCCTTGCGACGCTTCTCTCCGCGGATTGGACGGTAGCGCCGCAGGGGCTCCTCGCCGCCTACAATCTGACGGGGGCTGACAGCGCCGGCTTCGTGACCACCCCCCAGCGGCTAGGGATCCTGAATCAGGCTGCGTTCCTGTCCGTGTTCGCCCACGCGCACGAGACGGCGCCGGTCCTGCGCGGCGTCGCGATCATGCGGCGCGTTGCGTGCAGCCCGGTCGCGGACCCCATCGACCTTTCGACCGCGATCGTGCCCCCCCCGCCGGATCCGAACAAGACGACGCGTGAGCGCTTCACCGTCCACGCCACCACGGCCTGCGCGGCCTGTCACAATCGCATCGACAACTTCGGCTTCGCGTTCGAAGGGTTCGACGCCATGGGCATGGCGCGGACCGAGGACAACAAACGCCCGGTCGACACCACGGTGTCCGTCATCGGGACCGACTTCGCGGGCAGCTTCGCGAACAGCAACGAGCTGGTGAAGGCGATGGCGCAGAGCCCGCAAGTTCATGAGTGCTTCGCGCGCAACATGTTCCGCGCGCTGGCCGGCACGAGCAGTGAGGCCAGCCGCATGAGCGAGGACGACTTCGTGGAGTATTGGAAAACCGGCATGGCGACGGTCACCGAATCGAGCATCGCGGGCACGCTCAGCTCGTACCTCACGAGCCCCAGCTTCAACTTCCGGAAGGCTCAATGATGAGGCCGCTATCTCGCACCCGCCGGTCCTTCTTGCGCGCCATGGGCGCCGGTTTTGCTGCTCTCCCGTTCGCGCGCCTGCTGGAAAACTCGGTCGCGCAAGCCGCGGGAGAGACGCTGCCCCTCAAGTTCGTGGGGATGTACCACCCGCACGGCGTCTCCGCCGAGTACTGGGCCATGAAGTCCGGTGACACGGAGACGACCTTCGATCTCGGCTACGAGAATTGTTCGCTGAAGCCGTTCGACGACGCGGCCGCCTACGGCAAGAGCTACAAGGACAAGCTGCTGGTGATCGAGGGCATCGACTTGATGTCCAACGCCAACGGTCACTCGACCGGCGGCACCATCTTCACGGGCAGCCGCATCGACGGCGGCACTCAGCCGAAGAACATTTCCATCGACCAGTACCTGGCCGTCAAGAGCGGGCTCGGCAGCGCGACGCGCGTGACGAGCCTCTCGCTCGGAGTGGGCAACGACAGCACCGAGGTGGGGCAGACGCTCTCCTACGGCGAGGGCGGCGTACCGCTGCCCAAGATCATCGACCCCGCCAAAGCGTTCGACCTTCTGTTCGAAGGCGTCGTCGTGAGCGACAAGCCGGAGGACGTGGCCGCCGCCGGTCGGAAGCGAAAGCTCGGGCAGTCGGTCATCGACTACCAGAAGTGGGACATCCAGCGGCTCCGCGCCAAGCTTGCGCCGCCGGAGCAAGCCAAGCTCGACCAGCACCTCCAGTCGCTCAGCGAGCTGGAAAAGCAGCTCGGCGGCAGCAGTGGCGGCGGCGCCCTGTGCGCGGTGCCGGCGCGGCCGGACTCTTCCAAATTCCCCCAGCTCAAGCAGTACAACGGCGGCGAGCAGTACTTCGATGCGATCACGGACGCGCACATCGACATCCTCGCGCACGCGCTGGCCTGCGACCTCACGCGCTTCGCGACCTTCTTGCTGAACGACTTGTCGTACGACAACAACCCGCTCGGCTTGCCCAAAGACAACCACGGCAGCGTGGCCCACACGTACAACGCCTCGCCGGTCGGCAACAACGGCCACCCGGGGGACGGCGTTCCGTCGACTTGGCTTCCCCTCGCGCAGTTCAACCGCTACTCGTACTCGAAGGTCGCCCGGCTCATGCAGAAGCTGGACGAGCTGGGGGCGCTGGACAGCACGCTCATCTACGCGTCGAGCGACATGGGTAACCCCGCGCTTCACAGCACGCGCAACGTGCCCACCATCCTCGCCGGCGGCGCGAACGGGAAGTTTCGGATGGGCCGGCGCCTACGCCTCGCGCCGGATTGTCCTCCGGAAAATTCGTGGTGCCAGGAGACCGACCCGTCCTCCAAGACCATCACCAACAGCAAGATCTTGGTGTCGATTGCCCAGGCTTTCGGGGTAGAGGTCGACAGCTTCGGCACCCAACCCGACCCGGCGCTCATCTCCGGCGCGCTCTCCGAGCTTACCTGAGCGCCCTCGAGCTGCTTCAGGGCGGCGAAGGGTAGCGGCGCGCGGGAAAGCACAGGCCTTCCCCGCCGTTCAGGTGCCCTTGCGTGCTCTGCACGTACTGCATGAAGTCCCGGTAGTCGCGCAGCGCTTCGTTCGGTCGCGCCCCTGGATCGAGCGGGACCGAGCCGGTGTCGAACCGGAGCTGGCGACCGGCAGGGAGCTCACTACCGTCGCAGCTGCGCGCCGGTAGGGCGGTTCCCTCCGCGTCCGTGAATGCGCTGGGGTCGACGCCGACGAGGTCGTCCACCGTCACGACGGTGCCCTCCGGCTTTCCGACGAGCTGGGTGGCGAGCTGATCGAAGCGCAGCGCCGGATCGTGCACGGCGGCGCTGAACCAGGGGTGCTCGAGGTGCAGCGTGATCTGCGCGAGCGCACTGCGATTGCTGGGAATCGCGATCCCGCGCGGGAACTCCTCGTCGTCGAAGGGCGCGCCCTCGTTGTCTTGGTTTTGACAATTCAAGAAGCTGGTGGGGGTCCGAAAGGCGAGCTGAAAAGGCACCCGCTGCGGAAGCCGGCCAAAGTCGTAGCTATCGTCGGATGCTTCGCAATTTTGCCCGCCAAACGTGGCGGTGCCGACGTAGAGCACCGCGGCGCCGACTCGAATCATCTCCGCGTACGCGGCCTCCGCGGCCTCGTCGCCCTCGAAGTTGACGAGCTGCGCGTCGGAGCTGGCGACCAGGATGTCGTAGCCGAAGGCGTAGCGGTCCTCGGCTGCGAACGGGGCCCCCCCGCGCTCGTTCTGATTTTTTAGCAGGGTGAGCGGCGTCGCTAGCCCTTCACCACCGGCCGCGGCGATGCTGCCCGCGACGTGCAGATCGATCGCCCAGGGGCCTGCGGCGCTGGCGACGACGGCGCCCGTCTGCGATTGATCCGAGGGAACGAGATCCGGCGTCTCGGAGAGCGTGACGTTGCCAACCGTGACCAGGACGTGGCTGAGCTCGATGGCCCAACCGTCCACGAACGCCACCTCGCTGCCGGTCGGGAAGGAGATGCCTTGGGTCGCGATGTCCTCGCCCGAGATCGCGACCTGCACGCCGCCCTCCGCGCCTCCGCGGCTGCCCTTTTCGGGTGAGCAGGCGCCGAGCCCAAGGACGCCAAAAACTGCAAGAACGGCCCAATTCGCTGTGTTCATCGTTCCTCCAACCACGAAAAGGAGTACACGCCCGCGGCGCGGCGCAGGCCCGCGTACAGGTTGTCGCTCGCCTGGTTCACGCCGCTTTCGTCCGCGAACCTGAAGGCTTCACCGGAGGCGCCTCCGGGCGTCAACGTGGCGAAGTCCACGTTGGCGAACATGCCCCGCGCGTCCACCCGAAGCAGCAGGCTCTGCCCGGCGCTCGCGGCCAAATCCACCAAGATGGGCGAGACGACGCGCTGCTTGCAGATCGGGTGCTGACCGGGGAGCGCCGGATCCGTCGCGGGGACGAGGCGATTCTGTCCGATGCTCAGCGCGCCCTCGAAGGGGTACGTTTTGCCGCCTCGCTCGGCTTGGCCGCGGACGCGCAGCACCGTGGTCGAGCTAGCGGCTTGATCGACGTCGCCGCGCGCCAGCCACACCTCGCCGCTGAGCGCCGGCTCGCTCGTCGCGAAGCCGCCGGCCGGAAATGGCTGCGGCTCGGCGGAGAGCAGATCGATCTCGCGACCACCCAAGACTTCCGCCACGTAGATGCCGGCGAGGGTGCAGCTCGTATCGGACGAGACCGACGCCGGGCGCGAGCGATTCAGGTAAAAACCGCCGACGAAGAGCCGCGCTTCGTCCAGCCGAACGTCGTAGCCCTGGCTGTTCGAGAAGCGCAGGCTCCCATCCGCGTCGCCGGCTCCGGCGGCGTACGCTTGAAGCTCGAACAGCTCCCCGCCGGTCGTGCCGACGCACCCCGCTTGCGCGAGCAGGCTGCAAGCGATCCCGAGCATGGTCCACGCCTTCATGGCACGCCTCCTAGGTTCATGGAGAAAGACAGGAACACCATCCGCGGCGCACCCGCCGCGAAGTGCCGCGCCGGCACGAGCGTGGGGAGCGGCTGCGAGCGGAAGTCCGAAACGTAGTTCAACTCGGCCGAGCGATAGCGCGAGTCGAGCAGGTTGGTGATCTGGAGCTCGAGCTCGTACGCTCGCCAGCGCGCGCTCGCTCCGGTGTCCAGCGTGAAGATGGTGTCGCTGCGCTGCCCGTACGGCAACGCGCGGTGGCCGACGTAGCCTGCGCCGAGGCTGAAGGTGCCTCGCACCGCGGAACCGCGCGGTGCGAGCGGCAGGTCCCCGAACAGTGAGCTGTCCGACCGCACCACCAAATCCGGCGAGTACGGGACGAGTAACCCCGTATCGTCGAAGCGTGACTTGGTCAGCGAAATGTTGGCATTTTGATCGAAGAAATGGCCTCGTAGCCGTACCAGCCCGTTCCAACCGGTGCGCGTGGTGCCGCTGGCGAGCACGCTCCGCCCCTCGGTCTCGCTGAACACGAGGTCCCGGTCCACGTGGGTCATGAAGAAGATCGACCGTGCGGCCACGCTCACGCTGCCGAGGTCGCGGGCGTAGGCCACACCGCCGTCGGCCGCGCGGATGCTGGCGAACGGGGTGGCGATGTCTTGACTGACGTACGCCGGGTCGATCGAGCGGACGCCCATGCCGTAGCTCAGTGAGTAGCTGAAGTGATCGAAGGGGCCGAACGTGAGCGTAGCCCGCGGCAGAAGCTTGCTGCTGGCGGTGGAGGACCGCTGAGTCGGCTCACGGTGCTGACCGAAGCGCTGCTGATCGAGGCAGCTTGCGTCACCGGGCGGGTCGCTCGGCGAGGGGCGAGACACTCCCTGCACGGCGCAGCGATCGAGGACATCGAACCAAAAAAGCTCGCTGCGCGCGCCGACCTTCAAGCTCACGCGCCGCACCGGGCGCAGCGTGACCTCTCCATATAGGGCCAAATTTCCCAAATTCGCCCCCAAATCCACGTCGGTGCGGTAGGGGATGCTCGCGGAGTCCACGCGCTGGCGCTGGCTATTCGTGGCGTCGCCGCGCGCGTAATACCCGAGCTCCACGTCCTGTTTGAGACCCCACGCGTCCAAGGAGGTGTGCGCATACCCGCGCGCTCCGTAGGTGGTTTCGTCGACCGCCAGATCCAGCAGATCACCGCGCTGGCCGTGGAGCGATTGAATCGCCTCCTGCTTGTCTAGAAGGAAGCCGGTGAAGTTCTCGCGCAGACGCATGGTGCGTCGAATCGCGAACACTTGCTGACCGAAGTGAAAGCTCCCCGAGTGTTGCTCGAGGTCGGCCGATACGTGGTAGCGCGAGCCGCTGCCGCCCTGACGCGCGTCGTACGTATCGAAGAACCCGACGCGCCCTGCCTCCAGGTCGTCTTCGCGGAGCACGCCCGCGCTATGATAGTTGACGCCGTAGGCGGCGCCGCTGAGGCGGAAGCTCCCGGTCTGCCCGATTTTCCCCTCGTACTGGGCCATGGCTCGGCCCCGCTTCACGTCGCGGTTCTGTCCGAAGCCTGCGGTCTGGTAGAGCTCGGCGCCCGCGTACGTAGCCCCCTCCTCGGGCGCGAACAGCGCGAGCGCGCGGTGGGTGTCGTACGAGCCGAGCGTGTACTTGGCCGTCAGTCCACGCTGGTCCAGACCGGTTTCGTAGTCTGCGCTGCCGGCGACCGCGTAGTTCCCCTGGCGTACGTCGAAGGGGCCCTCCAGCACGCGGAGGCCGTGAACGAGCTCCGGAATCAGAAAACCCGCGTCGGCGAAGCCGTTGCCGTGGAAGTTGCCGCTCTCGTTGATGGGCACGCCGCCCACCGTGAGCTCGAGATCTTGACCCTCGCGTGCGTCGAAGCCGCGCAGGTAGATGCGCTCCGCGTGCCCTTCACCGCCCTCGTTGGACAGGTAGATGCCGGGGGCGAGCTGGAGCAGCTCGGTCGCGGTCTTGCGTGGAACACGCGCCAGCTCACCGACGTCCAAGCGCAAATCCGAGGCGCCCGCGGGGGGCGGCGCGTGACGGCCCGTGACGGTCACTTCCTGCGGCGCGGCCGGCCTCGGAGCGTCCGTGTGCTCGAGCGCCGGCTCCGGCTCACGCTCGACTTCTGGCGGTCTGGGCGGGGGCGCGGCGGTCGGAGGCGGCGCGGCCGGAGCGGGAGGAGGAGCCACGGCGTCGGGTCGCGAGAGCAGCGGTACGAGCACGCGAATACGCGCCGGAATGGCCTCACCGTCCCGCATCGCGGGCGTGAAGGTCCAATGACTCACGACTTCCAGCGCGGCTGCGTCCAACGCCGGGTCGCCGGGTTCGACGAGCGTGGCGTCCAGCACGGTCCCGCTCTTACTGACCGTAACCAGCAGCGAAACCGTCGCACCCGACGCGACGGGCCCGGCCACCAGCGCCGCGGGGCTCTGCGTGGGACGAGGCAACGAAATGACTTGAGAGTGGGCGGAGGGCGCGACGGTCAGCTGGCAGGCGCACACGAGCGCTGCCAACGCGACGCGCGTAGAAACGCGAAGCATGATGATACCCCAGGATGTAAGTGCCAGCGTAGCCGCACGGCGAGTGTGCCGCGGATACGACGAGACCGCGCACCGCGCTCGGCGGCCGCGTTCAACCGATGAACGTCAACCCGCGACGGCGCGGGGCGGTGACGTCTTCGGCGCGAAGGACAAGGCGGGAACCGCTTCGAAAACGGCGGCGCGCGCGGCGGCCGGCGGCCCACAGGCGGCCCGAGCCGGCGGCAGCACGACGAGCGCGGGCGGCGTGGGCTGCGCCTGCTCGCGCTGGCCACGCGCCAGTAACTGGCAATGCTCGTGCTCCGCCGCGAGCTGGCTCGACGCTTGGGCCGACGACTCCGTTGCCGGCGCGGCGTGGTCCGCGCCGTGGCTCTCCGACTCGCCGAGCTCCAAGAGCTCGCCGTGCTCGGCGCAGATGGCGTGCGGAACGAGCAAGAAATGAGCGAACTGGCCGAGTGAGCTCAGGCCAACCAGCACCGCGACGAGGGTGGCCAGGGCGCGCAGCGGCCCGCGCGTCGCGGAGCGACGTCGGCGGGATTGCGGGGCTCGGGCCAAGACCATCTGGCGGGCAGCCATAGCACACTCAGGACGCGGGTTCACGCCGACGCGTTTCGGCTTCGAGATGTCGCTTTCGGACCTTCGCGCGAGCGCGCGGAGTCAGACCCGCGTCTTTCCGCACCTGCGCGCACACCGAGGCCTGAAAAAAACAACTCCGGGGAGTTTGCTGCGCCGCAGACCGGCCGTAAGTAGCGAAGTGGAATCCGAGCACATCCCCGCCATTCACGCTCTCTTGCAACTGCTAGAGGCAGAAGGCGTCGAGTACATCTTCGGCGTCCCGGGCGGACCGCTCACCGCCCTGTTCGAGGCGATCCAAGAGCGAAACACGATCAAGCTCGTCCTCGCCAAGCACGAAGGGGGAGCCGCTTTCATGGCCGCTTCGCACGCGCGTGTGCGCCGCGGCCTCGCGGTGTGCTGCGCCACGACCGGTCCCGGGGCTACGAACGCTCTGACCGGCATTGCCAGCGCTCAGGCCGATTCACTGCCGGTGCTCTTCCTCACGGGCCAGGTCGGCACCAACGTGTTCGGCAAAGGAGCGATTCAGGAGAGCTCCGTCTTCGGCATCGATCTGGTGGCTTTGTTCGAGCCGGTGACCAAGCTCTCGGCGATGTTTCCGAGCGCCGAGCGCATCCCGGACATGGTCAAGGCGGCGATTCGGGTGGCGAAGAGTGGCCGCCCCGGGGCGGTACACCTCAACATGCCGGCGGACATGCTGCGGCGTCCGGTGTCGGTCCGCGCGGTGAGCTCGCCGACCCGTAAGTCCTCGCGCAGCATGGACTGGAGCGCCCTGCAGACAGCGTTCCAAATCCTGGCGCAGGCGCGTCGGCCGGCGATTTTGGCCGGTCACGGCGTCGCGCTGGCGGGAGCCTCCGACGCGCTGGCGCGCTTCGCTCACGCTTCCGGCATCCCCGTGATGACGTCACCCAAGGGTAAAGGTGTGTTCCCGGAGACGGACCCGCTGTGGCTCGGAGTGCTGGGCTTCGGCGGGCACGAGCTCGCGGAAAAGTACCTTCAATCCGGCGCGATTGACGCGCTCCTCGTCATTGGCTCCAGCTTGAACGAGTTCGTCACCAATGCCTGGTCGCTGCCCATCGCCGCCCAGCACAAGCTCATTCAGCTGGACGTCGATCCCACCGTCATCGGTCGCAACCACAACGTAGACGTGGCCGTCGCCGCGGACGCTCGCACCGCGCTCACGGAGCTGACTCGCCTGATGGAGTGCGGCGACGTCGTGGCACGGGAGGCGGAACCGCTGCGTGACCTGCGCGCTTCGACGCCGCGCTACCTGGTGGAGGCGACGACCTTGTCCGAGGCGAGCCCGCTCAAGCCGCAACGACTCATGACCGAGCTGCGCCGTGCCATGCCGGACGACGCGCTGCTCTTCGTAGACAACGGCACGTCCATCATCTGGGGCGTGCACTACTTTCAGGTCCGGGAGCGCGACACGTTCTTCATCGATCTCGGCCTCGCATCGATGGGCAGCGCGGTCGCGGGCGTGGTGGGCGGCGGGCTGGCGGCTCCGGGGCGTCGCTCCGTGGCGTTGGTTGGCGACGCCGCGTTCGCGATGAACGGTTTCGAGGTTCACACCGCGGTCGAGCAAAAGCTGCCCATCGTCTGGGTCGTGCTCAACAACAACGGCCACGGCATGGTGCACCAAGGGGACAAGCTCATGCGCGGCCGCGACCTGGGTGCCTCGCAGTTCGTGCAGCGAGTGGACTCAGCCGGCGTGGCTCGCTCACTAGGAGCCCGGGGCGTGCAGGTGTCGAGCCCGGTCGAGCTGCGTCAGGCCCTGGTAGAGGCCTTTCGAGAGACGCAGCTGCCCACCGTCATCGACGCCATCATCGACGCGGAAGAGCTCGCGCCCACGCTCGCTCGCCGGGTGCAAACCTTGGCGGGCTTCATGTCGCTCAAGCGCTCCAGCGACATTCGCTCGCTGATCGGCGGCTAGCCGCCAGCGCTCAGCACAGCTCGCGCCGCTTGAGCTCGGCGAGGGTGCGCTTGGCGTCGAAATTGATGGGACCGGCGGGGTTGAACAGGAGCGCTTCTTCCACCGTCGAGCGCACGTGAATGGAGTACTTCTTCGGCGCGAGCAGCAAGATGGCGACGAGCGCGCTCCGCTTCAGGCTGGAGATGAAGCCAGTGCCTTCGAAGACGGCCACCGCGTACGTGAGGTTCTCCATGATTTCCGGCAGCTTTTTGGCTTGAGCCTTGCGAAAGCTGTCGTCCGGGGCCGCGCTGTCCGGCGGCATGATGAACAGCCCCACCAGTGGTCGGCCCTGCTTGGCCCGCGCCGCGGCCAAGTCCCGCGCGTAGTTTTCCACGTCGGGCAGCGAGGGACTCTTGCCCCAGCGCACGACGAACAGGCCCTCTACTGCACACGATTGATAAGACATCTCGCGTCTGCTTCTCCTAGCCCATCTGCCTACGACCAGAACGCGTCGAAGGCATAGAGGTCGATCGGTACGGTGCGTCCTTCGACTATCTTTCCAGATCGAAAACGATACATGACGCAGTGCTCACAATCGAGAGCTCGCCCCTGGCGCTGCGCGCTAATCCTACCCCACACCACAAGGTAGTCGCCGTCGGCCGCGATCGCGCGGGGCTCGAGCTTCAACGTACCGTCGCTCAGCTCGCGCGCGCGCCTCAGCGCCGACAGGTGCGCGGCGAGCCCCGTCGTCTGGCACGCTATCAGGCTCCGGCCGGGGATCGTGTACGCGACATTTTCGTCGACGAGTTCTGCCACGGCACTCAGATCGTTGGAGTTGAACCCTTCGATCATGCGCCGGTAGGCGACGACGTTCGAATGCTCGGCTGCAGCTGCGCTCATGGGCTTCGCTCAATACGCCCAGCTCGTGAAACGGTTTAAGCCGCTGTCGCCCGCGAGCGGTGGGGCATTTGAGGTCTCACCTCGCGGCGCGAGCTCCCGTGACCCCCCATGCCATCGATGAGCGACCGGCGGTGGAAGGCGGAGCGACTCCGGCTCATTGGCTGGCACCGGGGGCGTGGCGATCTCCGTCGGCGGCGGCGGCGCCGCTCGCGGCTTATCGAAGTGCACTGAACATCCGCCAATTATTGGACCCACGTTCAGTGGTTTGTTACTGAACAGGCATGCAGATGCCTGTTCCCCAAGCTCTCCTGGTCCTGGTGTTCCGCTGCGCCCGCGCGGGCAAGCAGCCGAACCTCACCGCCTTCTGCAAGCGCTTCGATTTGAGCGTTTCTCAGCTCCAGCGCGCGTTCGATCGGCTGGAGCAGGAGGAGCTGCTGACCTTCTCCGCGCGCGGTGAGAGCCTCACCCTCAAGGGTTTGGCGGTTGCGGCCAGCCTCGCGCGGCGCGCGCAGGCGAAGCAGCGGCCGCTCGCGGCCTGCCGCGCTGCCGCAGCCTGATTTATTTCAGGAGCGTGCAGTCAATCCCCGAATGGCGGGGCGAAATCTATCGAGCATCGATACATTTCACCGGCGCAACACGGGCGGGATACGGCAGAGAAACACGCCCGGCGCGACAACAGAGTCGCCCGCATGTCCCGCCCCGCGCCGCACCTGGTGTCGGTCCCCGACCAGACCGTCAAGACGCACTGCCCCTACTGCGCGTTCCAGTGCGGGATGGAGGTCACGACGACGCGAGGTTCCAGCCCATCGCTTCGGATCGTTGCCAACCCGGACTTTCCCGTCAACCGCGGGCAGATGTGCATCAAGGGGTTCACGTCCGGCGCGCTACTGGATCACCCGCAGCGCATCGTGACGCCGATGGTGCGGCAAGGCGGGCGGCTCGTACCCACGTCGTGGACGGACGCTCTGGACTTCGTGGCGGAGCGGCTGCTCGCCCTGCAGCGCGCGCACGGCAAGGACTGCGTTGGAGTCTTCGGTAGCGGTGCGCTGACGAACGAGAAGGCCTACCTGCTCGGCAAGTTGGCGCGCGTGGCGCTCGCAACTTCGAACATCGACTACAACGGCCGCTACTGCATGTCCTCGGCCGCCGCCGGCCAAAACCGCGCGTTCGGGCTCGACCGGGGCATGCCATTTCCCGTGTCTGACATCGCGGAAGCGCAGACCCTCATGCTGTGGGGGTCCAACTGCGCGGAGACCATGCCTCCGATCATGCAGTGGGTGTACGCGCAGAAGGAGCGCGGAGGGAGCTCGATCGTCGTCGATCCCCGGCAGACGGACACCGCGCGCGGCGCTACGCTTCACCTGCAGCCGACGCCGGGCACGGACCTCCTGCTCGCCAATGGGCTCCTCGCCATCGCCCTGGAGCGCGATTTGCTGGATCACGACTACATTGCCCAGCGCACGGAGGGGTTCGAGGAGCTGCGCCGGCACCTGCTCGGGGTGGACACGACTCACGTCGAGCGGGTGACGGGGGTCTCCCTCGGTAAGCAGCAGCGCGCGGTCGAGCTCCTGGCGCGAGCCGAGAGCAGCATGCTGCTGTCCGGGCGCGGCGCCGAGCAGCAGTCCAAAGGCACCGAGACCGTGCTCGCCTTCACGAACCTGATGCTCGCCCTGGGCAAGGTCGGCAAGACCGCGAGCGGCTATGGCTGTATCACCGGGCAGGGCAACGGTCAGGGAGGACGAGAGCACGGCCAGAAAGCGGACCAATTGCCTGGCTACCGCTTGATCGAGGATCCCGAGCACCGCGCCGCGATCGCGCGCGTCTGGGGGGTGTCGCCGGACTCGTTACCGGGAAAAGGTAAGAGCGCTTACGAGTTGCTGGACGCGATGGGCCCCAAAGGTGGAGTGCGGGCGCTCCTGGTGTTCGGCTCCAACGTCGTCGTCGCCTCGCCGCACGCGAGCAACATCCAAAGCAAGCTGGAGCAGCTGGAGCTGCTCGTGGTGTGTGACGCGTTCGAGAACGAGACCGCGCAGAGCGCGCACGTCGTGCTGCCCATCGCGCAGTTCGGTGAAGAAGTGGGGACCCTCACCAATCTGGAGGGGCGCGTGATCTTGCGCGAGCAAGTGCGCGAGGCACCCGAGGGCGTGAAGACGGATCTGGAGATCATGTACGAGCTCGCCCGGCGGCTCGGCCACGAGCAAGGCTTTCGTTTCGAAAGCTCCGAGGCCGTGTTCGACGAGCTGCGCCGCGCCACCGCCGGCGGCAAGGCCGACTACAGCGGCATCAGCTACGCCAAGATTCGCGCGGAACAGGGCGTTTTTTGGCCTTGCCCGGAAGACGGGCACCCGGGGACG
Source organism: Myxococcales bacterium (assembly GCA_004193285.1). GTDB lineage: Bacteria > Myxococcota_A > Polyangia > Polyangiales > Polyangiaceae > PMG-095. The sequence continues at coordinate 25,639 of SECP01000019.1, forward strand.
CCGCGCTTGTTCCAAGAGCGCTTCGCATTTCCGAACGGCCGGGCGCGTTTTCACGTCGTGCCCCACCGGCCGGCGGCCGAGCTGCCGGACGCCGACTACCCGCTGTTTTTCACGACCGGGCGCTACAAGGAGCACTACAACTCCGGCGCGCAAACACGCCGCGTGCCCCAGTTGCTGGACGCGCAGCCGGAGCCGCGCATCCAGGTACACCCGCGGCTGGCACTCGAGCTCGGCGTGACGGAAGGGCAGGGCCTCCTGGTGGAGAGTCGTCGCGGCAGCGTGACGTTCGCGGTGACGCTCAGCCGAGACATCCGGCCGGACACGTTGTTCGCGCCCTTTCACTGGGGGGGCAAGCGAGCGGCGAACCTCCTCACCATGCCTGCTCTCGATCCGTTCAGTCGCATGCCCGAGTTCAAAGTGTGCGCGGTGCGAGCGAGGCCGCTAGGCGCGGACGCAGCGGGCGGCGCGAGGAAGCACAGATGAGCAAGAAGAAGCTATTCATCATCGGCAACGGCATGGCAGCGTGCCGCCTGCTGGACGAGCTCGCGGCCCGAGGGGCGGCATTTCAGTACGAAATTACCGTTTTCGGGGAGGAACAGGGCGGCGCCTACAACCGCATCATGCTCGGAAAGGTGCTGGCCGGCGGCTCCCCGGACGACATCGTGACCAAGCCGCTCGAGTGGTACGACCGGCACAACGTGCGCCTGATCGATCGCACGAGGGTCGTGAAGCTGGACACGCTGCGCAAGCAGGTCGAAACCGCAGACGGTCAGCTACGTAGCTACGATGTCGCGGTGCTCGCGACCGGCAGTCAGCCGGTGGTGCCCTCGCTCGAGGGGATGAACGACGAAAACGGTGAGCTCAAGCCCGGCATCTTCGTTTACCGGACGATCGGCGACTGCATGCGCATGCGCGAGCGAGCGCGGTCGGGGGATAGCGCGATCGTGGTTGGCGGCGGCCTGCTAGGTCTCGAGGCGGCGAAGGTGCTCGCCGACCGCGGTCTGCACGTGACGGTGGTGCAGCTGAAGAAGACGCTGATGAACGCCCAGCTCGACGAGATTGGAGGCGAGATGCTGGAGCGGCAGATCGAGCGCACCGGCATCTTCGTCCGTACCGGCCGCACGGTAGAGGCGGTGTACGCCGAGGAGCGCGTGAAGGGCGTCTACCTGGATGACGGCACGAATCGACCGGCCGACATCGTGGTGCTGGCGTGCGGCGTGCGCCCTCGCACGGACGTGGCCAAGGCCTCGGGGCTGCCCGTGAACCGGGGCATCATCGTCAACGACACGCTCGCGACCGAGGTTCCGAGCGTTTACGCGCTCGGTGAATGCGCCGAACACCAGGGCAAGACCTACGGCATCGTCGCGCCGGCGTGGGAACAGGCGGCCGTCTTGGCGGACGTGCTCACCGGCCGGAACTCCGCCACGACCTACCGCGGCTCCAAGCTGTACACCCGTCTCAAAGTCGCGGGCGTGGAGGTCGCCACGATGGGTATCAGCGAGCCCGAACGCCCCGAGGACGACGTGCTGCAAATCGTCCAAGATCGCAAAGACACCTACCGCAAGCTCATCGTGCGGGACCGCCGGCTGGTGGGCGCGATCCTCGTCGGAGACACCTCCGCGGCTGGTGCGCTGGTGCAGTGCTTCGACCGCGGCGACCTCTTGCCGGAAGATCCGCTCGAGCTCCTGTGCCCGACGAGCGTCGCCGCCGACCCCGCGACTCGCATCGTGTGCAACTGCAACAAGGTGACGGAGGGCCAGATTTACGAGGCGGTCGCGCAGGGAGCCGAGACAATCGAAGCGCTGGGCGTCGCGACGAAAGCCTGCACCGGCTGCGGCTCCTGCAAGACGGAGGTCACGCAGCTCATCGCCCGAGCTCCCAAACGTGGCGCCTTGCCGTTGGTGGCCGCCAGTTGAAGGCGCCGCGCGTCTCGGACACGGATTTGCGCGCGCTGGCCGCATTCCGCTACGAGCTGCGCTGCTTCCTCGCTTTCAGCGAGCAGGCGGCGCGGGACGCCGGCGTCGAGCCGCAACAACACCAGTTGCTCCTGGCCATCGGCGGGCTGCCGGCGGGGCAGCGCCCCAACATCCGCTCCCTGGCCCAGCGGTTGTCCGTGCAGCACCACACCGCGGTCGCCCTCGTGGACAAGGTGGAGGAGCGCGGCCTCGTGCGGCGAGAGCGCAGCCTCGAGGACAAACGCGAGGTCCTCGTTCGCTTGACCGAAGCGGGTCGCGACCTCCTGCAGCGGCTTTCCCACCGGCACCGCGACCATTTGCAGAGCGTCGGCCCGGAGATGGTGACCGCGCTCGGCGCCATCTTGGGTGCCCGCGGCTGGAACGCGCGCGAAAAAGCGGGCTAAGCGCTCAAAAAAACCAGCTGAAATCCTGGATTTGCGCGGCTCCGGTCTGCCCGTTGCGGGTTTGTGTCGAAGCCTCTTGCAGGCTCCCCTGCCCATGAGGTAAACCCCCGCACCCTTTCGGTTTCGACCCCTACGCAGCGGTGGTGGAACTGGCAGACACACCAGCTTGAGGTGCTGGCGCCGTAACTGGCTTGGAGGTTCAAGTCCTCTCCGCTGCACTAAAACCGCCTGATGATGAGTCAGGCGGTTTTTTTTTGGGGCGCCGCTGCCCCGCGCGCCTGGCGCCGTCCGGAGCCATCGTTTAACCTGAGCGCGGTGCCTCGCCCTCAAAGACTGCCCGCTGGGCTAGCGCGACTCGCGGCGCTGCTCGTAGCGTGCATCTTGGTCGGCCAGTCGCTCCTGGGCGGCGTGCAGCTTTGCGCGTTCACGGGCGCCTTCGGCTCGGAGTGCTGCGCGCCCGTGCGTGCCAGCGAGGCCCCGAGCGCCGCCGCGGGCTCGAGCTTGGACTCGTCCGCCAGCGCGCCGCAAGGCAATCAAGCGGCGGACCCGGATTGTCCGTGCCCCTTCGACTGCGGGCTCGGTTGCTGCGCTCCGAGCCGAGCCCTCGCACCTCGAGCGCTCGCGCTGGACTGCGCGGTCGGTGAAAGCAAGCAGCTGGAGCTCCCCGGGCGCGAGCCATCGCCGCCTTCGCCGGACGCTCGCGGGATCCTGCACGTGCCCAAGCTCGCGGCTTAGGTCTTCCTAGCCGCTGCTTCGTTCGTTCTGCTGGGCGTGTGCGCCAAGCGGAGCTGAGCCACGTTCAGTCACTGCTGGTCGTCGCCAATCGGCGAGCGACCGCGCCCCATGATTTCGTCGGGAGTCCGATGCGCAGTCTCATCGTCACGCTCTTGGTCGTACCCGCGGCCATGCCGCTTTCCGCTTGCTCGAAAACCGAACACCAACACAGCTCGGGTTCGCACGCCCCGACTTCGAGCGCGAAGCCCGCCGCCGCTCCGGTGGGTGACGGCATGTGCGAAGAGCACCGCGTGCTCGAGGCCGTGTGCACCCAGTGCAATCCCAAGCTCATCCCGGTGTTCAAAGACAAGCAGGATTGGTGCGAAAAGCACGGCTTTCCCGAGTCTTTTTGCCCTTCCTGTCATCCGGAACGTGGCGGAAGGCCAGCCGCGGAAGTCAGTGCGGATGCTGCGCCGGCGGACGGCACACGCATTCGCTTCAAGAGCAAGCAGACCGCGACCATCGCTGGCATCGAGACCGCGCGAGCCGCCGTACGCCCCAATCAAGCTGCGCTCGTCGCTCCAGCGCGCGTCGCCTACGACGCCACGAGGTTGGCGCTCGTCAACGCGCGTTCGCCGGGTGTGGTCCGTGAGCTCAAGGTCGACACGGGGAGCAAAGTCAAAAAGGGGGACGCGCTGATGACGATCGACAGCGCCGGCGTGGGCGCCGATCGCGCACGGCTCGTCGCGGCTCGAGCTCGCGTTCGCGTCGCGGACGAGAGCTTCCGGCGCGAGAGTCAGCTCGAAACGGAGGGGGTCTCCACGCGCGCGAGCGTGCTCCGCGCCCAGCAGGAGCTGGACTCGGCCAAGTCGGAGGAAGCCGCGCTCGCGGCGTCCCTGTCCGTCCTGGGAGCCAGCTCGCAAGGTGTCGGCGGCTACACCCTCACCGCGCCCCTCAGCGGGATAGTCACGGACCGCCAGATCAATGTCGGGCGGTTCGTCGGCACCCAAGAGGTCTTGCTGCAAATCGTCGATACCACCGAGGTTTGGGCCGAGCTGGACGTCGCTGAGCCCGACCTGCCAGCGGTTCGGGTCGGACAGTCCGTCGCGTTGACGTTCGAGGGGCTACCCGGTCATGAGCTCGGCGGGGTCATCTCGTACGTCGCTCCGGCGATCGATCCACACACTCGCAGCGCGAAGGCTCGGGTGCCGCTCCAGAACGCCGACGGCATGCTGCGCGCGAATCTCTACGGGCAAGCGCGCATCGCGGCCGGCGAGGGCCGAAGCGGCGTCTCCGTGCCGCGAGCCGCGGTCCATCGCGTGAGCGACGTTCCGTTGGTCTTCGTGCGCCTGGCGGACGACGAGTTCGAGACACGCCGCGTTCAGCTGGGTGCGTCGACCGACGCGTACTTCGAGGTGCTTGAGGGCGTCCAGGTTGGTGAGAGCGTCGTGACGACGGGGAGCTTCCTGCTCAAGACGGAAACGCTCAAAGACGGCATCGGCGCTGGCTGCGAGGCGCACTAACGTGCTCGACTGGCTCGTACGAATCTCGCTGCGTCATCGCCTGGTGGTGCTGCTCCTGGCCCTGGGCATCGTCGTGGGCGGCGTCGTTGCGTTCGTTCGCCTGCCCATCGACGCCTTCCCCGACACCACGCCCGTCCAGGTTCAGGTAAACACGGTGGCCGCTGCCTTGAGCCCGCTCGAGATCGAGCGGCAAGTCACCTTTCAAGTCGAGCAGGCCCTCTCGGGGCTCCCGGGGCTCGAAGAGGTGCGCTCGCTGAGCCGGTTCGGGCTCTCTCAAGTAACCCTCATTTTTGCCGACGGAAGCGACCTTTGGCTCGCGCGGCAGGTCGTCAGCGAGCGCCTCCCAAGCGTCACGTTGCCGCCGAACATCGAGCGTCCACAGCTCGGCCCGGTGGCGACCGGCTTGGGCGAAGTCTTTCACTACCTCGTCACCGGTGAGGGGTCACTCGCCGAGCTGCGCACCGCGCACGATTGGACGATCCGTCCCCAGCTGCGATCCGTGCCAGGCGTCGCAGAGGTGAACGCCTGGGGCGGCGACGAACGGCAGTTTCACGTCGAGGTAGATCCTGCGCAGCTGCACGCGCGTGGGCTCACGCTCGCTCAGCTCATCGACGCGCTGGAGCGCAACAACGCCAACGCCGGCGGCGGGCTCCTCGAGCAACCCGGAGCTTCGTTGCTCGTGCAAGGGGTGGGCATCGTCACGACGATCGAAGACATTCGCGAAATCATCGTCGCCGAGAAGGAAGGCGTGCCGATCCGTGTTCAGGACGTCGCCCGAGTCGTGCCAGGAAGCGAGATTCGTCGTGCCGCTGCCACTGCGGATGGCAAAGGGGAGGTCGTGCTCGGGCTCGGCTTCCTGATGATGGGTGAGAACAGCCACTCCGTCACTCAGCGGCTGGCCCTGCGGCTACAAGAGGTGCAAAAGACCTTGCCGCCCGGCATCCAGGTCCGCCCGGTCTACGCCCGAACCACGCTCGTGGAGCGAGTGCTCCACACCGTGCGCACGAATCTATTGGAGGGAGCTCTGCTGGTCATCGCGGTGCTCTTCGTGTTCCTCGGCAACCTCCGCGCCGGCTTGATCGTGGCGGCGGCCATCCCGCTCTCGCTGCTGTTTGCCTTCAATTGGATGCTCCAAGCAGGCATCGCCGGCAGCTTGATGAGCCTCGGCGCGATCGATTTCGGACTGATCGTCGACAGCTCCGTGATCATGGTCGAAAACTCGGTGCGGCGGCTCGCGGAGGACAAGAGCGGTCGCAGCAAGCTGGACATCGTGCGAGAGGCCGCGGTCGAGGTGCGCAAGCCGACGCTGTTCGGCGAGCTCATCATCATGATCGTGTACCTGCCCATTTTGGCGCTGGAGGGCATGGAAGGTAAATTGTTCCGCCCGATGGCGCTCACGGTCATCTTTGCGCTCTTGGGCTCGATGGTGCTGTCCCTGACGCTCATGCCCGTGCTCGCGAGCTTGCTACTGCCCCGGCGCATCGAGGAGCGGGAGAGCTTCGTCATGCGCGGCTTGCGCCGGGTGTACGGCCCGGTGCTCGATTGGGCGCTCCGCCACCGCAAAGGGGTCTTGGTGGCGTCGCTGCTCGCGCTCGGCAGCGGCGCGTTCGTCGGGACCCGGCTCGGCTCGGAGTTCGTGCCCAAGCTGCAAGAGGGAACGATCGTGATCAGCACCGTCCGCCTCGCCGGCGTCTCGCTCGAGGAGTCGGTCCGGTACGGCAGCCAGATCGAAAAGGCGCTGCTCGCGAAGTTCGGCGCGGAAATCGAGCACATCTGGACCCGAACCGGTACGCCAGAGGTCGCGACCGACCCCATGGGAATCGAGGTTTCGGACGTCTTCGTCACCCTCGAGCCGACTGCGTCGTGGCGGCGCGCATCGACCCAAAGTGAGCTGGTGGCCGAGATGGAAGCCGAGCTCGCGGGCTTGCCCGGCATGCGGGCAGCCTTCACCCAGCCCATCGAGATGCGTGTCAACGAAATGTCGGCCGGCATCCGCAGCGACGTCGGGATCAAGCTCTTCGGGGACGACCTGGAGGTATTGAAGACCAAAGCTCGCGAGCTGGAGAAGGTCGTCCAAAGCATCCCCGGCGCGGTAGACGTCGCGGTCGAGCAAGTGACGGGGCAGCCCATGCTCCAGATCGACGTGGACCGTGCCGCGATCGCCAGGCGCGGCATCGCTGCCAGCGAAATTCTGAGCGTCGTCGAAGCGCTCGGGACGCGAGAGGTCGGGTTTCTGCAACAGGGCGAGCGGCGCTTTCCGATCACCGTGCGCATCGCCGATCGGTACCGCCTCGATCCCGAAGCAGTCGGAACCATCCCCGTTACCGCTCTCAACGGTGACCGCATACCGCTCGCGCAACTGGCGCGCCTCTCGGTCGTGGATGGTCCGACCGCCGTCAATCGTGAGTGGGCGAAGCGGCGCGTCGTGGTCCAGGCCAACGTTCGGGGCCGGGACGTGGGCAGCTTCGTTCGAGACGTCCAAGCAGCGGTCCCGAAGCAGGTCACGCTGCCTCCGTCCTACTTCATTCGCTACGGCGGGCAGTTCGAGCACTTGCAACGAGCGCGCACCCGCCTGTTGATCGTGGTGCCGGTCGCGCTTTCGCTGATCTTCGCGCTGCTCTATTTCACCTACGGCAAAGTGTTGGACGCGCTTCGCGTGTTCACCGGGGTGCCGTTCGCGGCCATCGGCGGCATCGCCGCGCTGTGGCTCCGCGACCTGCCGTTCAGCATCTCGGCGGGCGTGGGCTTCATCGCGCTGTCCGGCGTTTCGGTGCTGGGGGACATGGTGCTGGTTTCCACCGTGCAGCAGCTGCGCGAGCAGGGGGTCGAGCTCGCCGAAGCGGTTCACAGCGCCGCCCACCGAAGGCTCAGACCCGTGCTCATGACCGCGCTCGTCGCGAGCCTTGGCTTCGTTCCCATGGCGCTCAACACCGGCATAGGGGCCGAGGTGCAGCGGCCGCTCGCAACCGTCGTCATCGGCGGCGTGCTGTCCTCGACGCTCTTGACCCTGGTCGTCCTGCCCGTCCTCTACCTCGTGTTCGCGCGCAGGCGGGCCGCACCCCAGCCGAGCTAACGACCCCCAGCTTTGAGGCGGCGGTCGCGAGGCCGGTGAGCGGGGAGCGGGTGAGGGGGGCTCGGGGGCGGAGGCTACGGGCCCGAGCCCGCGTTGCTACGGCCCCCACCGCGTGGTCGCGACTCGAAGCTCCATGAGCCGCGGCGCCTCGCATCGCGCGCGACTTGCGAGGCCAAGTGGCTCGCAGCGTGAACAAAACGTGCAAGGGTCGCGGACGGCGTTCAGGCACGCCACCACTTTCCACCACAGTGGCGCGGTTCGACACTGGAACCGGTCCCGGGTGGGAGCGCTACCAAGGGCCTTTCCTTCGAGCAAAACGCTGGCTGGGAGCACTCCGCGTGCTACGACGGAAGGACAACATGGGTAAGAGCAACGCTGCCTTCCGCGTTCGTCGCCGCGTCTTTCTCAGTGCCGTGGGCTTGGGGCTCTCGGCGGCGGTGGCCTCTAGATTGTCGAACGTCGCGCTTGCGCAGGCGACCCCCGCCTCCAAGCGCTTCTTGCTCTTTTACATGCCCCACGGCGCGCCGCCGGAGCACTTCTCCCCCCAGGTGATGGGCAGCGACCCAACCCAGTTCTCGCTCAGCGCTCCGGGGGTTGGCGTCCTCGGCCCGTTCGAGGAGCAGCTCAAGGCCTACACCACCGTCGTGCAGGGCATCCGCTACCCCAAGGGCGCATCCACGCACGAAGCGCTCAAAGTCGCACTCTCGGGCCTCAACGGCGCGGGGGGGACGTCGTTGCCGGACGACTCGGTCGCTCGGGTCACGCTCGAGCACCAGATCGCCGCGGGCCTCAACGTGAGGCCGCTGATCCTCGGCGCGTGCGCGCACCGTCCCTTCGGTTTGGATCATGACGGCATGCTGATGTGGGACGGCACGCCCGTGGTGCCCGAGAAGAGTCCCCTTGCGGCTTACGACGCAGTGTTCAGCGGTATCTCTGCCCCGAAGCCCGACACCGGCCCGGACCCGGACGTGGAGCTCACCAATTCGCTGCGCTCACTCACGGAAGGCGAGCTGCAGACTCTCTCCCAAGAGCTCAGCGGCCTCACGGAAGAGCAGACCAAGCTGAAGAAGCACCTGGACGCCATCGCCTCGCTCAAGGCCGGCGGCGGGGGCGGCGCCATCAGCTGCGACAGCGCACCCGCTTTGCCCGCGCTGGAGGCGCTGCGCACCGCCGCCGCCGGGCAGTCCGAGGAGTTCTTCTTGAAGGAGGAGAATTTCCCGATGCTGCTCGCCGCGCAGCTCGCCGTCGCGGGGGCCGCGATCAAGTGCAATGCGCGCCAAGTCGTGGCCGTTCAGCCGATGTACACGAACTGCGAGTTCGATTTCAAATTCATGCAGTCGTCAGGGCCGCACCACAGCTTGCTCTCGCACACCTCGCCCCAGGCCGACGCGTATCCGGCGAAGACGCTGCAGGTCACCGCGCGCCAGGCCTTCGGCAAGTGCCAGCGTTGGTTCATGGAGCAGCTCTACACGCACGCGCTCGCCGGCCTTTTGGAGCCGGATCCTGCGGATCCGAGCAAGAAGGTCATCGACAACACCATCGTCTACGTCATGAGCGAGATTGGCGACGGCGCGTGGCACACGACGGAGACGCGCCTCATCAATACCCAGGGGCCGGACGGCGTGAACGCCTACATCCCCTCGGTGATCATCGGGGGCGGCGGTGGCGCGCTCAAGCCGGGCCGCGTCGTCACGTTCCCACAAGACCGTCCGGCGGGTGACCTGTACCTCGCGCTCTGCCAGGCCATGGGCACCACCGGCACCTTTCCAGACTCTACGGGCCCGATGGCGGAGGTGCTGGCATGAGGCGCCTCCTTGGTGTCATCGGGCTAGTCACGCTGGCCGCTTGCAGCGGGGGAGGCAGCGACGACAATCGTTCTCCGCAATCGGGCGGAACGGCGGGCACCTCGGGTACCGGTGGCTCCGATCCGGGGCCGGATCCCAGCTCCGTGTGCGGTCAGTCCAAGCTCGGCTTGCCGCGGCTTCGCCGGCTGACCCGCGACGAGCTCCAGCGCACGCTGGAAGACGCGTTCCCGGAGGCCAAGAGCGCGTGGACGCTGAAGCTCAGCGCGGATCCGCTTTCCAAGCACGGCTTCGACAACGACGCGACCCTGCTCATCGTCAGCAACCAGACCGCGGGCGAGCTGGACCAGGCGGGTAAAGCCGCGGGAGCCGCGGTGAGCGGAGCCGCCCTCGCAACGATGCTGCCCTGCTCGGCGAGCGCGCCGGACGCGACTTGCGCTGGCCAATTTTTGGACAAGTACGGCAAGCGACTCTTTCGCCGGGCGCTGACCGCGGACGAGAAGACGAAGTACCTGGCCCTGTTCACGCAGGCTTCCACCGCCAAAGGTTTCCCGGCCGGCATCGCGTGGCTCACGCGGGCGCTGGTGCAGTCGCCGCACGTCGTTTACCGGCGCGAGATCGGCACCGCCCAAAACGGCACCTACCAGCTCACGCCGGCGGAGCTCGCCACCGAGCTTGCGTACGACTACACCGGAACCGCGCCGAGTGAGGCGCTGCTAGCGAAGGCGGAAGCCGGGCAGTTGGCGACGCCGGAAGCGCTGGAAGCGACCGCGCGCGAGTTGCTCATGACCGAGGCGGGCTTGCGCACGGTGGAGCGCTTCTTCGACTCCTGGCTCCACTACGGTCGTACCTCCAGCGTCACGAAAGCGAACGTCTCCAACTTCGAAACGCTGCGCGACGAGATGGTAGCGGAGACACGCCGCTTCATCGGAGAGGTCGTGATCACCCAGAACGGCGGCTTGAACGAGCTGCTCACGGCCTCGTTCACCACGCCCAGCGCCAACCTCGCCACGTTTTACGGCTTCCCGGCGCCAGCCTCTGCTTTCGCGGTCACGCCGCGGCCGGCCGGGCGTGGCATCGGCATCCTCGCGCAAGGCGCGCTGCTCGCGGCCCAGTCTGGGCCCAAGGCGTCGTCCCCCACGAAGCGCGGCGTGCTCGTCATGGATCGACTGCTCTGCCGCGTGGTTCCCCCGGTGCCGCCCACCGTACCCAAGCTCAGCGAGCCCATGCCGGGCCAATTCACGACCCGGCAGCACTACGAAGAGATTCACCTCAACGATGCGTCGTGCAAGGGGTGCCACGTTCGCTTCGACCCCATCGGCTTCGGCTTCGAGCATTTCGACGAAGCGGGCCGCTACCGTGAGCTGGACGGCGGGCTCCCGATCAACAGCGTGAGCCACATGCCCGGCGTGAACCCCGCGGACCACCTGTTCGAGTTCACCAGCCAAGAAGAGCTCGCGCAGGGGCTCGCGGCTCAGAAGGCGCCCTACGAGTGCACCACCGGGCTGGTCTCCACCTACGTAAACGGCGTGGCGGAGGCCTGCTTGGGCGAGACCAAGCGCGGCGCGTTCATCGACCGTCAGGTCGGCTTCGTGGACTACCTGGCGTCACTCGCGGCGGAGCCGCATTTCCGGCAGCGTCGTTCGCCCTAATCGCGGTGAAATAGCGCACCGGCGGCCGGCGAGCTCGAGCCGGGTCGCCCGAGCTCACCCTCGGCTCGGCTTTCACACTGGTCAGTGTGAAACAAACCTGAAATATTCGCGAAGCTCCCGGGAACCAGGGAGCGCGCTTGGATGCGCAGGAAAGCCCGAGGGAGATGAAGTTCCACGGTTACGATCCGCAGAACGGTCCGTTTTTTGACGAGATTTTCGAAGCGCCGGACGCCCCGCGTTCCGGTTGCTCTCGGCTCGTCAACGGCATCAATGGCTTACCTGATGGAGAGCTTCTCGGGCGGCAAGCCGCCGCCGAGCGCGCTCTGCTCAGCATGGGCATCACCTTCACGCTCAAGGGGGAAGGGGAGCGCATCTTCCCATTCGACATCATCCCGCGCATCATCACCGCCAAAGAATGGGAGCGCCTCGAGCGCGGGCTCAAGCAGCGCATCGAGGCGCTGAACCTGTTCATCGCGGACGTGTACGGCGACAAAAAGATCATCAAAGACGGCGTCGTCCCCGCCGACCTCGTTCACACGTGCGCGGACTACCGAGTCCAGTGCGAGGGGGTCAAACCTCCTCGCGGCATCTGGTGTCACATCACGGGCTCTGACTTGGTGCGCGACAAGAACGGCGAGTTCTACGTGCTCGAGGACAACTTGCGCTGCCCTTCCGGGGTCAGTTACGTCCTCGAAAACCGGCAGGTGCTCAAGCGCACCTTTCCGAAGATCTTCGAGAGCCTTCGGGTCCGGCCGGTGGACGATTACCCGCTGCGCTTACTGGAGACGCTTCGCCACCTCGCGCCGGACGCGGTGCCGGACCCGCGCGTGGTGGTGCTCACCCCCGGTCGCTACAACAGCGCTTATTACGAGCACGCCTTCCTTGCCCAGCAAATGGGCGTGGAGCTGGTAGAGCCGTTCGACCTCGTCGTGCGGGACGGCTTCCTGCAAATGCGCACGACCGCAGGCCTGCAGCGGGTGGACGTCGTGTACCGGCGCGTCAGCGACGACTTCATGGACCCTCTGGCGTTCCGGCCGGAGTCGTTGCTCGGTGTGCCTGGCATCTTCGATGTGTACCTGAAGGGCCGCGTCGCGCTCGCCAACGCGCCCGGCACCGGCGTGGCCGACGACAAGGCCATCTACCGCTACGTCGAGCGGATCATCAAATACTACCTCGATCAGGACGCCATCATCCCCAACGTCCCCACCTACGTGTGCACCCACGAAGAAGATCGCAATTACGTGCTTTCTCATCTAGAAGCGCTGGTCGTGAAGGCGACGGACGGCGCGGGCGGGTACGGAATGCTCGTCGGGCCGCACTCCACCGCCGCAGAGCGAGTGGATTTTGCGGAGCGCATCAAGAAAAACCCCCGCGGCTACATCGCTCAGCCCACGCTTTCGCTCTCGCGCGTGCCAACCATCGTCGGCGATCGCATCGAAGGGCGACACGTCGATTTGCGGCCCTACGTACTGTACGGCAAGGACATCCAGGTCAGCCCTGGCGGCCTCACGCGGGTCGCGCTGAAGAAGGGCTCGCTGGTCGTGAACTCCTCGCAGGGCGGCGGTAGCAAAGACACCTGGGTGCTGGCGTCGTGACGGCGCTGCGATTGCTGGGAGCTCACGAGCCATGCTGAGCCGTGTCGCCGACGCCATCTACTGGGCCAGCCGCTACGTGGAGCGCGCGGAGAACGTCGCGCGCTTCATCGACGTCAGCCTCAATCTCATGCTGGAGAGCTCCGCTCACGGCGAGCGGGATTGGGCGTCACTGGTGCACACCACCGGGGACCAGGAGTTCTTCGAGAAGAAGTACGGCAAGGCTACGCCGGAGAACGTCACTCAGTTCCTGACGTTCGACGACGAGTACCCGAGCTCCATCCTGACGAGCGTCTCTCTGGCGCGTGAGAACGCGCGCAGCGTCCGCGACATCATCTCGCGGGAGATGTGGCAGGAGCTCAACGAGTTTTACCTCATGGTCCTGCACGCCGCCCGCCCCGGTCAGCAGCCGGAGGACCTCATCGACTTCTGCGCGAAAGTGAAACGCGCCGGAATCTATTTCGAAGGCGTCACCAACGCTACGCTGTCGCGAGGGGAGGCCTTCCACTTCGCGCACCTGGGCCGCATGCTAGAGCGAGCGGACAAGACCTCTCGCATTTTGGACGTGAAGTTCTTTCTGCTCACGCCGTCGCAGACGCAGGCGCAAGCGCAGACCCCCGCGCGAGCGCAGAGCCAAGCGCAGAGCCAAACCCAAACGCAGAGCCAAACCCAGGCGCAGACCCTTTCGGCGCAGACTCAGACCCAGACTCAGAACGGCAGCGTCGCGGTGGATCACGTGGGCTGGTCGACGCTGCTCAATTCGGCGAGCGCGTTGCAGATGTACCGTCAGATTTGGCACGTGACGTCGCCGGAGGCGGTGTCGGCGTTCCTGCTGTTGGATCGCAACTTTCCTCGCAGCATCTTGCGCTGCGTCCGCCGCGCGCAGGAGAGCCTGCACAGCATTTCCGGCGCTCCACTGGGCTCTTTCGAGAGTGAAGGGGAGCGCTTGCTCGGGCGACTGCGCTCCGAGCTCGACTACGCAAAGATCGACGAGATCATGGAGCAAGGCCTCCACCAATACGTCGACGCCCTGCAGGGCCAGCTCAACGAAGCCGGCTCCGCAATTCAGAGTCAGTTTTTCGAGTTCTAGCTTAGGTCCGTAATATGGCTATTCGTGTCGCGCTCACTCACAAGACGAGCTATCGCTACGCCACGCCCGTGCTACTCGGCCCCCAGGTCGTACGGCTCCGGCCCGCGCCGCACGCGCGCACGCCCGTGCTCAGCTACTCGCTGCGTCTGGAGCCACGCGAGCACTTTCTGAATTGGCAGCAGGACCCGCAAGGGAACTTCTTGGCGCGGGTCGTGGTGCCGGAGCGCGTTCAAGAGTTCGCGGTCAACGTGGACCTGGTCGTCGATCTGGAGGCGATCAACCCCTTCGACTTCTTCCTGGAGGAGAGCGCGCAAAAGTGCCCGTTCACCTACGCTCCAGCGCTGCAGAAAGAGCTCGCGCCGTACCTCGCCAAGGGTGAGCGCGACGCCGCCTTCCGGGCCTTCATGTCGAAGCTCGACGTGCGGTCGCGCGGCACGGTGGACTTCCTGGTAGACGTGAACCGCTCCGTCCGCGAAGTGGTGGACTACGTCATCCGTCTGGAACCGGGCGTACAAACGCCCGAGGAAACGTTGCTGAAGGGCCGCGGTTCCTGCCGCGATTCGAGCTGGCTTTTGGTGCACGTGCTCCGCGAGCTGGGTATCGCGGCGCGGTTCGTCTCGGGTTACCTCATCCAGCTCGTCCCCGACCAAAAGCCGCTGGAAGGTCCGACCGGTCCGGAGTCGGACTTCACGGATCTCCATGCATGGTGCGAGGCGTACGTGCCGGGCGCCGGTTGGATTGGCCTGGATCCGACCTCGGGGTTGTTCGCCTCCGAAGGTCACATCCCGCTCGCCTGCTCGCCAGAGCCAGCGTCGGCGGCCCCCATCGAGGGCGGCATCGTGACGACGGACAAGGTGGAGGCCGAGTTCGGCTTCGAGATGAAGGTCGAGCGCGTCATCGACCGCCCACGCGTAACGAAGCCTTACACCGAAGAAGAGTGGCAGGCCCTCGTGGCCTGCGGCAAAGAGGTGGACCGTCGCCTGGTCGAGGGGGACGTGCGCCTGACGATGGGCGGCGAGCCCACGTTCGTGAGCAGCCGCCACCCGGACGAGCCAGAGTGGAACACCGCCGCGCTGGGCGGCACCAAGCACGAGATGGGCGACCGCCTGCTTCGACGCTTGCACGGAGCCTGGCAGCCGGGCGGCTTTCTGTTCCATGGCCAGGGCAAGTGGTACCCCGGCGAGCCGCTGCCGCGCTGGGCGCTCGCTTGCTACTTCCGGCACGACGGCGTCCCCACGTGGCAGGACCCATCGCTCATTGCGCTGACCGGCGCCAACCACGGTCATGGGCCCGAGCACGCCAAGCGCTTCATCGAGCGGCTCACGGAGCTGCTGTCAGTCGAGCAGCCGGGCACGATGCCCGCCTACGAAGACGTTTGGTACCACCTCTGGCGCGAGAAGCGCCTTCCCACGAACGTGGACCCTCTGAAGTCTCGGTTGGACGACCCCATCGAGCGAGACCGGTTGACGCGCGTGTTCAAGCAAGGCCTGGACCGGGTGGTCGGCTACGTGCTGCCGCTCGCGCACTGGGGGCGGTGGGTCAGCGGTCGCTGGTTCTTGCGCGACGAGCACTGCTTCTTGATTCCGGGCGACTCCGCGGCGGGCTTCCGCCTCCCGCTGGACTCGCAGCCGTGGGCCGAAAAGCAAGATCGCGGCTTCGAGCCGCCGCTGGACCCGTTCGCGGAGCGCCCGCCGCTGCCTCGGCAGTTCACGTTCCCGGTCGCTGCGCGCGGCGGGGAAGGAGGGCCGCAGCAATACACGGGTCGCAGTGAGCCGACCCGCTTCGATAGGAGCCGCGTTCCGGGTGCCGGCGAAGGCAGCGCTGGTAGCAAGGCCCCTTCCGCGCCCAAGCCGGCGTTGGACGCGTACGGTGTCCGCCGCACCGCACCCTCCGCATTCGAGTCCGCAACCGGAGTGGTGCGCACGGCTTTGGTAGCCGAGCCACGCGAAGGCATCCTGCGCATCTTCATGCCGCCGGTCGCGACGCTCGAGGGTTACCTCGAGCTCGTCGCCGCGATCGAGCTCTGCGCCAAAGAGCTGAAGATGCCGGTGGAGCTAGAAGGCTACGGTCCGCCCGACGACCCGCGCCTCGGCAACTTCAAGGTCACGCCAGATCCAGGCGTGATCGAGGTGAACGTCCCGTTCGTCCGCTCCTTTCCGGAGCTCGTCGCCCAGACCGAGCTGCTCTACGAAGAAGCGCGCGCCGAGCACCTCGTGGCGGAGAAGTTCGAGCTCGACGGCGCGCACATCGGTTCGGGCGGCGGCAATCATTTCGTCATGGGCGGCGCCACCGCGGGGGACAGCCCCTTTTTGCGCCGGCCCGATCTGCTCGCGAGCCTCGTCTCGTTCTGGCACAACCACCCGTCGCTTTCTTACCTCTTTTCTGGCCGGTTCATCGGGCCCACCTCGCAAGCGCCGCGTACGGACGAAGGCCGGGACGAGTCGGTGCACGAGCTGTCGCTCGCCATCTCGCGCCTGCCACCGCGAGGTGCGAGCGCCCCCCCTTGGCTGGTGGATCGCATCTTCCGCAACTTGCTGGTGGACCTGACCGGTAACACCCACCGCACCGAGATCTGCATCGACAAGCTGTACTCGCCGGACGGCCCGACGGGGCGGCTCGGTTTGGTGGAGCTCCGCTCGTTCGAGATGCCGCCGCACGCGCGCATGTCGAGCGCGACCCAGCTGCTCATCCGCGGCCTGCTGGCGAGCTTTTGGGAGCAGCCATACACGCAACCGCTCGTGCATTGGGGCACCCAGGTGCACGACCGCTTCCTCCTGCCGTACTTCGTGGATCTGGATTTCCAAGACGTGCTCGGAGAGCTGACTCGCCGCGGAATTGCGCTGGATCGTGCGTGGTTCAAGCCTCATTTCGAGTTCCGGTTCCCGCTGCTCGGTACGGTCGTCAAAGACACGACTCAGCTGGAGCTGCGCGCCGCGCTGGAGCCTTGGAACGTGCTCGGCGAAGAGAGCGCGGGGGGCGGTCAAGCCCGCTACGTGGACTCATCGCTCGAGCGCGTGCAGCTGCGGGTGTTCGGGGTCGCGCCCGAGCGTCATCATGTCTCGGTAAACGGGGTGGAGGTTCCGCTGAACCCGACCGGAACGCGCGGAGAGTACGTGTGCGGCGTCCGGTACCGCGCGTGGCAACCGCCTTCTTGCCTGCACCCGACCATCGGCGTCCACGGGCCCCTGCGCTTCGACTTGTACGATCGCTGGAACCAACGCTCGATCGCCGGCGCGACGTATCATATCGAGCATCCTGGGGGCCGCGCCGCCTTCGACCGGCCAGTCAATGCCGCCGCCGCGGAAGGGCGACGCATCGCGCGATTCAACGCTTTCGGCCATACCCAGGGCTCGTTCACCCCTCAGCAGGTGCGCGTGAATCCCGACTTTCCGATGACGCTGGATTTGCGCTGGATTCAGTGATCCAGAGCCAGAATCGACAGCCGCCTGCTTCTTCGCTTACAAGGGGCAGCGTGGAGCAGACTCAGGAGCGCCGCTCGAGTATTCCGCCGTCGCGGCGCGCCGGCAGCTTCGACGAGCTACGGGACGGCGCGGGCGAGATCCGCCTGCACCAGCGCCCGCTCGCGGCCTTCCTCGAGAGCAAAGATCCAAAGGACCTAGAAGAGCTAGGCCGCTTGGTTCGGCAGCGCATCACTCAGCAGGAAGTCACGTTCAACATCCTGGGGGTGCCGGAGGGGACGAACCGGCCGTGGCAGCTGGACGCGGTGCCGCTCGTCTTGGAGCGCGCGGAATGGGCGGCGCTCTCGGCCGGGCTCCGCCAGCGTGCGCGCCTGCTCGACGCCATCATCCGAGATTGTTACGGGCCGCAGCAGTTGATGCGGGACGGCCTCATCCCGGCGGAGCTGGTCCTCGGCCATCCGGAGTTCTTACGCGCCTGTCACGGCTGGCAGCCGCTCGGTGGCCAGTGGCTGCACCTCTACGCCGCGGATGTTGGCCGCGATCCGCAGGGCCGTTTTCGTGTTTTTTCGGACCGCACCCAAGCGCCGACCGGCGCCGGTTACGCGCTAGAGAACCGCTTGGTGCTCGGCCGCACGCTCCCCGAGCTCTTCCGCGAATACAAGGTCGAGCGCGTCGCGGGCTTCTTCAACAAGCTGCGCCGCACGGTCGAGAGCCTCGCGCCACCCGGCACACGCGGTCAGCCTCGCGTGGTGTTGCTGTCGGCCGGCGCGCGCGACGAGAGCTCGTTCGAGCACGCTTACCTCGCGCGCTACCTCGGCTACGAGCTCGTCGAGGGGCGGGACCTCAGCGTGCGCGGCGGCTACGTGTACCTCAAGACGATCTCCGGCCTGCGCAAGGTAGACGTCGTGCTCCGCCGCGTCGGTGACGCTTGGTCGGACCCGCTGGAGCTGCGAGAGGACTCGCTCGGAGGCGTCGCGGGGCTCACGGTGGCGGCGCGCGCCGGAAAGGTCGGCTTGGCCAACCCGCTTGGCGCCGTCATCGGCGAGACGCCGGCCTTGAAGGCCTACTTGCCGGCGCTTTCGAAGCACCTGCTCGGTGAGGAGCTGCTGCTCGAGTCCGTCCCCACGCTCTGGTGCGGGGATCCCGACTCACTCCGTGAGGTGCTCGCGCACCCGGACGAATTCGTCGTCAAGCCTGCTTTCGGCGACCGCCGAGGGGAGCCGTTCGTGCCGGGCCAGCTATCGGCGGAGGCGCGTCGCGAGCTGTTCGAGCGGCTTCGCATGCACTCGGGCGACTTCGTTGCCGAGCGGTGGCCCGAGCTGTCCGCGCTGCCGGTGTTGGACCGCGGTGAGCTCTCGACCGGCACCGTCGCGTTTCGCTCATTTTTGGTGCGTGACGGCACCGATTACGACGTCATGCCGGGCGGGCTGGCGCGCATCAACGAAGCCCCGGACGGTCTGTTCCTCGCCATCAAGAGCAACGCGTACAGCAAGGACGTGTGGATCCCTGCCGCCCCGGGCAGCGCGGAGCCGGCGCTGCCGGCGATGCCGGATCAGCGAGTGGAGCTGCAGCGCGGTGGGCTGGACCTGCCGAGCCGCTTGCTGGACGACATCTTCTGGCTCGGGCGCTACGTCGAGCGCGTGGACTCCACGGCGCGTTTGGCGCGCGCCGGCTTCGAGCGCATCGGCTCGGAAGCAGGCCCGGATGCGCCGCTCGTGCTCTCGGCGATCATCGATACTCTCGGCCGTTTGGGGGTCCTCCCGCGTACCGCCGGCGGTAACCCTGGTGTGCCGCATCCCACCCAAGAAGCGACGCCCGCCGAGGCGCTGCTCTACGGGCTCGTGGCAGACCGCGTCGCGCACGAGGGGCTGCCGTCCATGCTCGGCCGGATCCATGGCCTTACCCTCAGCGTGCGCAGCCGCCTCTCGCGAGACGCGTGGCACGTGCTGCGTCGCCTCACGCGAACGCTGAGCGGGTTGGACGCTCGCTCCCTCACCAGCCCCGTCGTCGCGATAGAAGCGCTGGACCAGCTCATTTTCGGCCTCGCCGCGGTGAGCGGAACCACCCTCGACAACATGGTCCGCGGGCACGCCTGGACCTTTTTGGATCTGGGCCGCCGGGTCGAGCGCGGCACGTACATGCTGCAGCTGCTCCAGGCCTTCCTGGCTCCGGGCGCGACGCGGCTGCACCTGGAAGCGCTCTTGGAGGTCGCGGACAGCCTACTCACGTACCGCGCGCGCTACTTGTCTAGCCTGCAAGCGGCGCCCGTCGTGGACTTGCTGCTGACTGACTCGACCAACCCACGCTCGGTGGCGTTTCAGGTCGAGCTGGCGAAAGACCACCTGCGGCGCCTGCCGGGCCACCAAGGAGTCGTGCTTAGTCGCGCCGAGCGACGCGTCATCGCCCTGGAAAGCAGCTTGCTCACGGCGGACGTGGAGCAAGCGTGCGCGGGAGACGGCGCTGGCCTTCGTCAACTGCTGGAGGAGACCCTCGTGCTCTTCTGGCAGCTCTCGGACGACATCAGCGCGACCTGGTTTTCCCACCTCTCCAAGGAGCGCGCGGTCTCCCCGCCGCACTGGGTCAACGAAGATTTGGAGGCGACGTGAGGCGCTACCGCCTTTCTCACACCACGCGCTACGAGTACGAGAGCCCGGTCCTGCATGCCACGCACGCCATGCACCTCGAGCCTCGCAACCTCTTGCACCAGCGCGTTTTGGAGAGCCGCATCACCGTTTCGCCCGAGCAGGCGGAGCTGCAGGCAGGGCGAGACTACTTCGGCAACCCCACCCACTTTTGCGAAGTGCTCGCTCCGCACGACGTGCTCGAGGTGAAGAGCGAAAGCCGCGTGGAGGTCGCACCGCCGCAGCTCGAGCTCACGCCCGCCACCCGTCTATCGTGGGAAAAGGTCCGCGAACAGCTCGAGCAAGATCGCCAGTACCTGGCCGCGCGAGAGTTCTGCTTCGACTCCCCGCTGGTCCGCAGTCACCAGATGCTCGCGGAGTATGCGGCCCCCACCTTCGCGCCCGGCCGCCCCTTCGTGGACGCGATCGGCGAGCTCTCGGAGCGCATCTTTCGCGAGTTCAAGTACGAGCCGCTCGCTACCGACGTGAGCACCCCGCTCGCTCAAGTGCTGCGTGAACGGCGCGGTGTTTGCCAAGATTTCGCGCAGCTGGCCGTCGGCTGCTTACGCTCCTTGGGTCTCGCGGGGCGCTACGTCTCCGGCTACCTCGAGACAGAGCCACCGCCTGGTCGCCCCAAGCTGGTCGGCGCGGATGCCTCCCATGCTTGGGCGGCCGCGTACTTGCCCTCGCTGGGTTGGATTGACTTCGACCCGACGAACGCCGTGTTCCCCGGTGAGCGCCACGTTACGGTGGCATGGGGCCGCGACTTCTCGGACGTGAGCCCCCTGCGCGGCATCGTCCTCGGCGGTGGTCAGCACACCCTGAGCGTCGCGGTTGACGTCACGCACGAAGACTAGCGCGTGGCGGCCTCACGCGGGCGTAGCGTAGCGCTCGTGAGCGCCGCCCTCGTGCGTGGCTCTCGCCAGCCTGCGGCGCCTACAGCTTGCCGCTACGCAGCGCGGCTGCGGTTTCGCGGACCGCGCGCGCGGTGGCGCGCCGGAGCGTCGTATCCAGCTGCAGCGCGGCGTCCGCGTCCGTGCTCATCACCGGGTCCACGGTTTGATCCGTGCCGTACTCGAGCAGCAAAGCGTTGAAGTGCGCGTAAGCGCGCTCCGATAGTGCCGGATCGAGGTGATCGGGAGCGAGCATGTCTTCGAAGCGCCGAGCCAGCCACTCACGGTCGTCCATGATCCGAAAGCGAAGCATTCCAGGCTACGAATGACAAGTCCGGGGTTTTGCCGGTGAAAGCGAAGAAGCCGCGCGCTTCGCAGTCCGCGCAAATTAGTGACGGCCGCCGGGCTGCGTGAACCCGGCGGCCGTCGGTTGCCGCGTATGTATTGGGTTGTTTTCGGTCTGTCTGCTGTCGTGACTGGCCTTTGGGCGAGGAGTCCCTCCGGCCGAGTATGATCCGTTCGAGCTCCGCTTACTGGTGGCCTCCGGCCGTGTGAGCGGAGTAGAGAGGGGTAGGGGGCTGCATGGCCGCTTCGTCCGGGAGAACGATGCCGGGGTCACCGACGTAGCCGTCCACGCCCATCTCGGGCACGTCCAGCCCGGCCATTTCGACCTCGGCGGTGACGCGGTTGCCGATCAGGCGCCCGATGATCGTGAAAGTGAGAGCTGCGAGCGAGCCGACGACCAGCACGTTGGCGCCGATGCCGATGAGCGAGGCGAAGAACTGGCCGCTGTCTCCGTAAAACAAGCCTTTGACGGGGCCGGGAACGCCATTCAGCCCTTCCCCGTAGGTTCCGTTGGCGAACATGCCGAGCGCGAGGATGCCCCAGGTGCCATTGGCACAGTGCACGGCTACCGCACCGACCGGGTCGTCCACCTTCAGGGTGTTCTCCACGAACAGCGCAGCCCAAATCACGATCAGGCCGGAGATGGCGCCGATGAAGATCGAGCTACCCGAGCTCACGAAGGCGCACGGACCGGTGATCGCGACGCAGCCTGCCAGGAGGCCGTTGCACATCCACGTCGGGTCCGGCTTTCCGAACTTGAGCTTCGCGAACAGGGTGGCGGAGAGACCCCCCGCAGCGGAAGCGAGCATGGTGTTCACGGCTACGATGGCGAAGCGCGTGTCACTGGCGGCGAGGGTGGACCCTGGGTTGAACCCGAACCAGCCGAAGCAAAGAATGTAGGTCCCGAGCACGGCCATCGGAATGTTGTGGCCGGGGATCGGGTTCGGCGTTCCGTCCGCCGAGAACTTGCCGATGCGCGGGCCGAGCAGCTTGCACGTGATGAGCGCGGTCACCCCGCCCGTCATGTGAACGACGGAGGAGCCGGCGAAGTCCACGTGACCATGGCCGAGGCCGTAGTTCGCGCCGAGCGCGGATAGCCAACCTCCGCCCCATACCCAGTTGCCGTACAGCGGGTAGATGAAGCTCGTCATCACGAACGTGAAGACGACGAAGCTGCCGAACTTCCACCGCTCGGCGAGCGCTCCGGTCGGGATGATGGAGCCCGCGAGCATGAACACGGCCTGGAACAAGAACAGCGCCGCAACGGCCGGCGTGTACTGAGACAACGGCAGGAAAAAGCCGGTGGTGCCGAATAGGCCCCATACCTTGTCACCCACGGTGGTGACGAACTCGTGACTCAGCGTGGTTTCGCCCCCGAACGTGGCGAGCGCGCCTACGCCGCCCATTTGAAGGCCGAAGCCGATCGCCCAAAAGCCGACGACCCCGATCGAGTACACGAGGAAGTTGATCGCCATCGTGTGCGCGACGTTCTTCGAACGGGTGAGGCCCGTCTCCAACATCGCGAAGCCGGCTTGCATGAACATGACCATGAAGCCGCAAATAAGGGTCCAAACGAGGTTTGCGCTGATCGTGAGCTGGCCCAAACCCTGCGCGGTTGCAGCAGACTGCTTGGCTACTTCCTGAAGGGTTGTGGGCTCGACCATGGGCGCTGCACGGACGCGAAAGCGGCCACGTGCCTCGATGTTCTGAGCTTGGTCGGACGCGCATTTCGCTTCTGTTTCGCACGCGTGTCCCCCCGAAAATTCTCGTACATTTGCGGTTTTTAGCCGCCTCGCTTCGGTCGCTGGCGCTCTCTCGCGCTCTCTCGCGTTCTCTGGTTACGCGCTATGAGGAGCAGGAGCAGGAGCGCGCGAAGACGCGAACGTGCGAAGCGAGGAAGCTCGACGACTCACTAATGAGGAGTGAGAGAAGAGTGACCCATGTCGTCAGATCGTCCTTGAAAAGCCTTCATGCTGAGTTCATCGTCCATCCCACGGCGCGCGGCTTGCGCGCTTCGGAGTCACAATGCCTGCAATGAACAGTGGCGAAGAGTCTCCCAACACGATGCGCGAAAGTGGTTTTCGCGCGAGCCTTCACGGTACGAGCCTCGCGGACCTCGTGCAGATGGAGTGCTTGTCGGGCCGCGAGCGAGTGCTGCGCGTGAGCTCGGGCAACGAGGTTGGCTACTTGTACTTTCGCGCCGGGCAAATCGTCCACGCGGTGAGTCGTCGCGGTATCGGTGAGAGCGCTGCGCTCGAGATCTTGCGCTGGAACGACGGCAGCATCGAGCCGTGCAGCGCGGGCTGGCCTGACCGTGATTCAATCAGCTCTAATTGGCAGAACCTGCTGCTCATCGCCGCCCAGCATCGTGATGAGTCGGGGCGACACAACCTCGTCGCGTTCCCCGGAGCGCGCAGCGCGGTGACGCGCTCGTCATCGCCGCCGCCGTCGGCTCCGCCGGCATCCGGCTCTTCCAGGTTGGAGGCAACCGTGAGCTCTGAACCCACGCCGATGCTCGCTCAAGTGCGCGCAGCGGTGCGTCTCGATCAAAATGGCAACGTCGTGAGCTCCAAGGGTGACGCGGCAGGTCTGAGCCAAGTCGCTGCGTACGCTGCGCGCTTGGCCGAGCTCGTGGGGGACGGCCTGGGCATGCTCGGGCTGGTGAGCGTAGAGGTCAGCCAGGACCGCTCACGGACGCTCATCTACCGCGAGAAGAGCGGCAACACGTTCGCGCTCACGGCCGCGCCGGACGCGGACCTATCGCAGGTTCGGGAGAGGCTCGGTCTATGAGCGGCATCTCTCGCGCGCTCGCCGCGCTGCGCGACGTCGCCGGTGTGCACGGCAGCTTCGTGCTCCATCCCACCGGTGAGCTGATCGGGAAGGACCTGCCCGCCGTGTTCCACGACGAGCTGTTCTTGGAGGTGGGCGCGCGTCTGTCGCGCTTCGTGGAGACCCTCGCCGCGGACGGCGACGAAGTGTCTTCTGCGATCCTCCGCTTCGACGAGCACCGCCTGTACGTCACCCGCTTCGCGCATGGCCTGCTCGCGGTCATCACTGCGAACGACATCAACGCCGCGGCCTTGCGCATGGCGCTCACCCTGACCACCCGGCGCCTGGAGCCGGAGATAGTGGCGATGCTCAGCCACCCGCCGCCTCCCGTCGCTTCGCGCGGCAGCGTGACTCCGCCGCCTCCCAGCATGGCCGGGTCGCACGGTGTGCCGCGCACGTACCGCGGTCGAGTGATTTCGGGCTAGGGCGTCGCGCGCGCTCTCGCTCGTGGCCTTGGGGTCGCTCACGAGCGAGCGAGCGCGGCAGTGAGGGGAGAGGGGGACGGAGCACAACGGGGGCGACACCTATTCGGAAGGTGTGGGCACGCGCGCAGCCGCGGTCAGCGGCTCGGCCGTCGCCGTCGCCGTCGCCGTCGCCATCGTCATCGGAGGTCACGGAGCGCTCAGACGTCCGAACGTCCCCTCCGCCAGCCTCACCACGCAGCGCGAATAGTCGAAACGCTCGGCTCCTGCGGCGGGCCAAGCGCAACACCACGGGGTGACGAACGTTTGTTTCACGTCGTCGAGCGCGGGTGTCTGCTTCGTTTCAGAAACTGCGGGGAAACGCAAATAGCAAGGTGCGTCGCTTGATTGGATTGTGACGGTTTGGGATTATCTATCAACACAACGGGCTGACTCGTAGCTGATTCGCAATCTCGAGTTTCGAGGTGGCTGCGGCGCTGGAAGTTGTGTCTCTCCCTCATCCCGGAACGACCCGGGGCTTAGCCGACGTGCGCCTAGATCCAAGGAATACTTAGATGGATAGTTTTGTCCGCCGCTCGCTGAAACTCACCCTCGCATTCGCGGTTGCGAGCCACTCTGTAGTGGCTGTTGCCCAGGAAACCCCACCGCCGGCAGCGCCGGAGGCGGCCGCCACGGACGCGCCAGCCGCCCCGATGGCCCCCGCTGCCGAGCCTGTCCCCGCTGCCGAGCCCGCGCCCGCCGCGCTGGAGCCCGCGCCGCCCTCGACGGACGTCCTTGCGCCGGAGCCGGCAGCGGCGAAGCCCAAGCCGCCCCCCTACTCGCTGCCTTGGCAGCTGCGTCCGGTCGTCGCCGCGAGCGTGGTGCGTTCCGATACGGCATGGGCGTTCTTCAAAGACGCAGCGGGTAAGGAGTCCGGCGCCAGCGTCGCGTCGATGTTGCTCTTCAGTTACAAGGTGACGGACTCACTGGCTCCGATGGTGCGCCTGGGCGTGGCGTCGATGCGCCCGCCTCGCAATTACATGGTGAACATGAAGGACGTCGACTCGGCGACGAACTTCTTGAACCCGGTGCTCGGCGCCACCTACGCCCTCAAACCGGCAAAGCCGCTGCGCCTCGCGTTCTTTCTCGGTGTCACGCTCCCCATCGGCTCTGGAGGTGGTGACGACGCCGAGCTGAACAGCATCCAGGCGAACAGCCCGTTCGGCATTCGCACTCGCTCTGCGATGGACAACGCGATGTTCTCGCCGAATGACTTCACGATCCTACCCGGGGTCGATTTTGCCTATGTTTCCAACGGATTCACGGTTCAGGTCGAAGCCACCCTGCTGCAGCTGATGCGCGTGAAGGGTGGCGGCGGGGCAGCGCCGAAGAACCCCGATTCGTCCAAAACCAATCTGACGATGGGGCTGCACGTCGGCTACTTCTTCATCCCGCAGCTTTCCGTGGGAGCCGAGCTCCGTCATCAGCGTTTCGTGAGCACTCCGACCGCGGTGAAAAACGACGAAGCGTCCGCCGCGCCGATTGGTCTGCGCGATCAAACGACGTGGGCAATTGGTCCGCGTGCTCACTTCAAGCTGGGTGAGTCCGTTTGGTTTCGTCCTGGCATCGCGTTCTCGATGCCAATCGATGATCCGATGTCCAAATTCGAATACAAGGTCGTGCAGCTCGATCTGCCCGTCGCGTTTTGATAGTATCTAGGAGGTAAGGGACCATGACGACGTTTGGAAGACGTGACGTTCTGAAAGCTGGCGC
Organism: Myxococcales bacterium; assembly: GCA_004193285.1. GTDB lineage: Bacteria > Myxococcota_A > Polyangia > Polyangiales > Polyangiaceae > PMG-095. Next base: position 51,725 of record SECP01000019.1, read on the forward strand.
GCTCCTGCCCGCCGCGCTCGCGCTGCCGGCGTGCAACAAGTCGGACGCAGCTAGTGCCTCGCCAACTGCCTCGGCAAGCGCCGGCGTGGTCGACGCGTCCAAGCCAGAGGTGGCGGATCTCCGCTTCGGCATGATCGCGCTCACCGACTGTTCCCCCATCGTAATTGCGCATGAAAAGGGCCTGTTCAAGAAGTACGGCATCAACTCGACGATCGTGAAGGGCGCGAGCTGGGCCGCCATTCGTGACTCGTTGTCGAACGGTGACATTCAGGCCACTCACATGCTCATCGGCATGCCCATCGCCTCGACGATGGGCCTACTCGGCTCGCCGAAGAAGCCGATGGTCATCCCGTGGATGCTCAACCGCAACGGGCAATCCATCACCTTGAAGACCGCGCTCAAAGGCAAGGTCGCGGCGGACCCCAAGGCGCTCAAGCCCCTCGTGGATGAAGCGAAGAAGAAGGGGACGCCCATGACCTTCGCGATGACCTTCCCGCCCGGCACTCACGCGATGTGGATGCGTTATTTCCTCGCCGCCGGCGGCATCAATCCGGATACGGACACCGCGCTCGTCACGGTTCCGCCCCCGCAAATGGTCGCGAACATGAAGGTCGACAAGATGGACGGCTTTTGCGTGGGCGAGCCGTGGAACGCCCGCGCCATCGCGGACGGCATTGGCTTCACCGCCATCAACACGCAAGACATCTGGAAGGATCACCCGGAGAAGGTGTGCGCCTTCACGGAGGAGTTCGCGCAGAAGAACCCGAAGACGGTCAAAGCCGTCATCAAGGCCCTGCACGAGGCCAGCGTCTGGCTGGACGAGATGAAGAACCGGCCGGAGCAAGCGGCGCTCGTGTCGAAAGCCACGTACATCAACTGCGCGCCGGAGCTCATCCTCGGTCGCCTGCAGGGCCACTACGACTTTGGTGACGGCCGCAAGAAAGAAGACGAAAACTACATGATCTTCAGCAGCCGCAACTGCAACTACCCGCAGCCCAAGTACGCCAAGTTCTGGCTCTCGCAGTTCCGGCGCTGGGGCATGGTCACGGGCGCGCCGGACTACGAAGGCGTAGCCAAGCAAGTCATGCGCACGGACATCTACGAGGAAGCCATGAAGGAGCTCGGCGTCACCCATGGCGGCCTGAGCGACGCGCCAGAGACTTTGTTCGACGGCGCCGTCTTCGACCCCAAGGAGCCGGAGAAGTTCGCCACCTCCTTCGCCGTGCACTCGATGAAGAGCTGAGGCTCGGAGGACCCCGATGAAGAGCAACCTGGTCGAGAACTTGGTCAAATACGTGCTCCTGCCGATGCTCGGCGCGGGCTGCATCGTCTTGCTGTGGGCAATCGCGAGCTCCACCGTCGCGTCCAATCTACCGTCGCCGCTGAAGACCTGGGAGATGAGCAAGCCCTACGTCTTGGAGCCGTTCGAGAAGCGCGGGGAGCTGGACCAAGGCATCCTGCGCTTCACGTGGTACTCGCTCATCCGCGTGGCCAAGGGCTACGTGCTGGCGGTGCTGATCGGCACGCCAATTGGGCTGCTCCTCGGCATGTCCAAAGGCTTTACGGATACGTTCGATCCCATCATCCAGGTGCTTCGGCCGGTGTCGCCGCTGGCGTGGCTGCCGCTCGGTCTCGTGCTGTTCCAGAAGCCCGAGCCGGCCGGCATCTTCACCATCGCGATGTGCTCGATGTGGCCGACGGTCATGAACACCGCTCTCGGCGTGCGGTCGATTCCGCAGGACTACATCAACGTCGCGCGCGTGCTCCGGCTCTCACCGTGGAAGAAGCTGGTCAAGGTGACCATCCCCGCCGCTATGCCGTACATGTTCACCGGCTTTCGGCTGAGCCTCGGCATCGCCTGGCTGGTCATCGTGGCCGCGGAGATGCTGACGGGGGCCCCCGGCGTCGGCGGCTTCCTGTGGCAGGAGTACAACGCTCTCATCTACGAGCACATCATCTTGTGCATCCTCACGATCGGTATCATCGGCTTCTTGCTCGACCGGGTGATGAGCCTGGTGGAGCGTCGCTTCAAGGTGGCATGACCATGGCGTTCATCGAGCTATCGGGAGTTCACAAAGGCTACGGCACCGGCAAGCAGCGCACTCACGTGCTCGAGAACGTCAACCTCTCGATCGAACGCGGCGAGCTGGTGTCGATCGTCGGCTACTCGGGGGCGGGAAAGACGACCCTCGTCTCTCTACTGGCGGGTCTGATCTTCCCTGATGAAGGCACGGTCAAGGTTGGGGGCAAGGAGGTGAAGGGGCCGAGCGCGGAGCGCGGCGTCGTCTTTCAAAACTACTCGCTCTTGCCTTGGCTCAGCGTGCTGGAGAACGTGCAGCTGGCCGTCGATCAGGTCTTTCCGAAGCTCACGGAGGGCGAGCGCCGCGCCCGCGCGATGAAGTTCGTGGAGATGGTGAATCTGGGCCCCGCCGCCGCGAAGCGGCCCAAAGAGCTTTCGGGGGGCATGCGCCAGCGCGTCTCGGTGGCGCGCGCCCTGGCCATGGATCCCGAGGTTCTGCTGCTAGACGAGCCGTTTGGCGCGCTGGACGCGCTGACTCGGGCCGTACTGCAGGGGGAGCTGCAGCGCATCAGTCAAGAAAGCGGGAAGACCATGCTCCTCATCACCAACGACGTGGATGAGGGCATCTTGCTGTCGGATCGCATCATCCCGCTCGGAGCGGGGCCGCGCGCCTCGCTCGGGCCGGCCACGGTGGTGGACATCGCGAGGCCACGCGATCGCAAAGAGCTGAATCACGACCCGCGCTTTCGGGAAATCCGCCTCGGCGTCCTCGAGTACTTGCTGGAGTCCGGTAAACAGAAGCGCGCCGAGCGAGAGGCCGCAGCGCCAAAGGACAGCGGGGCCGCGCCCTCTCAAACGGAGGCCGTGCGCATCGCGGAGGTGACCTCATGAGCGTCAACATGAAGAAGTTCTTGGATATTTGGAATCTCGCCAAAGCCTTCCCCGGGCCGCTCGGCAAAGTCCCGGTCGTCGAGGGTTTCAACCTCACGGTGGCGGAGGGCGAGATCATCAGCTTGATCGGGCACTCCGGCTGCGGGAAGTCGACCGTGCTTTCCATCGTAGCCGGTCTCACCGGCGCGACCGAAGGCACGGTGATCATGGGCGGCAAGGAGGTCACGGAGCCAGGGACCGATCGCGGCGTCGTGTTTCAAGCCCCTTGCTTGTTTCACTGGATGACCGCGCTCGAGAATGTGGTCATCGGCTTGGAGCAGGCGATGCCCAAGGCATCTTCTGCTCAGCGCAAGGAGAAGGCGGGCTACTACCTCTCTCGCGTGGGTTTGGCCGATGCGCTGCACAAGAAGCCTGCAGAGCTCTCCGCGGGGATGAGGCAGCGGGTCGGCTTGGCGCGAGCCTTCGCGCTCTCGCCGCGCATGCTGCTGTTGGACGAGCCGTTCGGCATGTTGGACTCCATCACCCGTTGCGAGTTGCAAGACGTCCTGCTCCAGCTTTGGCGCGAGGACAAAAAGACGCTCCTCCTCGTCACCCACGACGTGGACGAAGCGGTATTCCTCTCGGACCGCGTGGTCATGATGACCTCCGGGCCGCGCGCGCGCGTGGGGGAGATCATGGACGTGGCCATCGCGCGCCCGCGCGAGCGCCACACGGTCCTGGACGATCCTCAGTTTTACGAGCTTCGTGAGCGATTGATCGGCTTCTTGGAGGGCCAGGCGGATCATTCCGCTACGGCCTTGCCCCAGGCTTCCTCTCCGCCAACTTCGGAGGCTCGTCCTACACGCAAGCTGAGCGCCGCTTAGGCCTCGGCCCGAATCGCTCCACTGGGGCCACAAAGTCTTCGGCGGTCGGGATTCGATCGTGGTAACCGGCCTCCGACTTGGCTTCTGCTTCCTCGGTTCCGCCGAGCCGCTCCGGCGGCAGCTGGCGCAAGGTGCTGCTCGGCGCGTTCTTGCTCAACGCGCTGTGGCTCGGCCGGGGAGTGATCGATCCTGGGTTTCGAAACTTAGACGTCACAGGCATCGTCTACAACGCGCGCCTCCTGCTGAGCGGCATGCTGCCGTACCTGGACTCGGCGGAGGTCAAGCCGCCCGGCGCATTCGTGCTGCTCGCGCCAGCGCTCTGGTTGCTCGGGCTACGCGGCGTGTGGCTGCTCGGCGTCGTTTGGGGCACCCTGACCTCGCTCGCCGCGGGGGCGCTCGCGAAAGCTTGCTACGGGGACCGGTGGGGACGGCGCGTCGCGATCGTCCACGCGGCGGCCTCGGTCGTCGCCAACGACGCTGACATCAATTACTCGTTTTGGATGGCGCTGCCGTTCACGCTCGCCGCGGCGTTGGCCGCGCAGGGCGCGCGCGCCAAGAGCGAGTGGCACTACGCCGCTTGTTGGAGCAGCGCGGGAGCTTCTTCCCTGCTCGCCGTAGCGATCAAGCCTTCTGCCTGGCCAGTGGTGCTGGTCTTTGCCGCCCTGTGGCTGCGCGAGCTGTGGCGTCGAGATTTCGTTCGCGCGCTCGCGCTACCCGCGTGGGGCCTGTGCGGCGCGCTCTTCGCCTCCTTGCTCGTCGCGGTGCCGTTTTGGGCCCACGGTAGGTTGGATGTGCTCGGGCAAGGGCTGCGCCAGGTGCAGAGCTTTGGAGCCGAGTACGTGGGGCTCGTCGTGCGAGGCACGGGGGGCTACCTGAACGCAGTGGGCATCGGCATGCAGTGCCTGCCGGACCAGATGCCAGGCATGCTGGCGGCGGCGGGGCTCGGGGTGCTACCCGGCCGCTTCGACGTGCGACCATCCAAGCTCGCATTCGTGCCCTGGCTGTTCCTGCTCGCGTCGGTGGTGGGGGTGAGCATGACCTTGCGTTTCTTCACCCACGACAACGCGCAGCTGTGGCCGGCCCTCGCCGTGCTCGGGCTGCGGCCCGGCGGCCTCGTGGGTAGGCTGTTCGGCGCGCTAGAAAAGCGAGGCCGAGAAGGGTGGGTGAGGCGACTCCCACTCCTGCTCGGCCTGGCAGTGGCGCTGCCGGGGCTCCACGAACGCTTCTGGCTACATTGGTACTTCGTGCAAAACGACCACAAGGTGGCGGGGATGTGCCGCAAGCTCGAGCCTCTGCTCGCGGCGGACGACGCCGTCCTCGCGTGGGGTTGGCAGGCGTGGAGCGTGTACGAGCACTGTCACCGCCTCGCTCCTGGGCCGGTCTACAAGACCATCGGTACCGTGACCACGCTCAACACCAATACCTGCAACCGCGGTTATGGTCGGCTGGAGCTTCGTCCGGGGGACGTGACACGTCAGTTCATGGCAGAGCTGGAGAAGCATCCGCCCGGGCTCATTCTCTGGTCCACCTACCATCACGACATGGGCGGCGACCCGCTGGACGAGTGGGCGGAGCTTTCCGCCTTCCTCGAGCAGCGGTACACGATGGTCGCGGCCGAAAAGCAGCTCATCGCGTACCTCCGCAAGGATCGACTCGAGAGCCGCTAGAAGCCGCTCAACGTGGTCACGATCGACGCCAGCGTGACCACCACGAAGCACGCCGAGACGACGCGCAGCGCGTGCCCCCGCCAGGGCTCGCTATCCGCGGCTGGCTCCGGCGTCAGCAGCACGATGCTGAGCACCGCGAGGCCGAAGCCCACGGACCAGTAGTCGTGCGCGAACGTCTTCACCGCCACGTAGAGCGCAGTGAGCACGAACAGCGCGTGCACTCGATAGCGAGCCAAGCCGCCCCCGGCCTGACTCGAGCTCATACCGCCGCCTAAATCACCCTGTCCCATTCGGCTAGGGTAGCACCGGTTACCGAGCCGGCAGGAGCCGCGTTTTTCCGGTGCTGGCTGATTTTCCGTCGGAGGCGTGGTACGCACGGCGCCGCATGAGCGGTCATTCCAAATGGGCAACCATCAAGCGCAAGAAGGGCGCAACGGACGCGGCCCGAGGCAAAGTCTTCACGAAGCTCATCCGCGAGGTGGTGACCGCCGCGCGCATTGGCGGTGGGGACGTGGACTCCAACCCGCGTCTGCGTAAGGCCGTGCAGGATTGCCGGGCGCAGCAGATGCCCGCGGACAACATCAAGCGCGCCGTTCAGCGCGGTACGGGTGAGATCGAAGGCGCTTCTTACGACGAGGTGCTCTACGAAGGAACGGGTCCGGCCGGCACGCTGTTCTTGGTGGAAGGCATGACCGACAACCGCAACCGCAGCGCCGCGGAAATCCGCAAGATCTTCGAGCGCCACAACGGCAACATGGGCGGGTCCGGCGCGGCGGCGTGGGCGTTCGACCGGCTCGGGGTCATCACTCTGGAGAAGAGCCAGGTCACGGAGGACCAGCTCATGGAAGCGGCCCTGGAGGCCGGCGCCGAGGACTACCGGGACGAGGGTGAGGTGTGGGCGGTGTACACGCCGCCGCACGACGTGGACCGGGTGACCGCGGCTCTGGAGGCCGCCAAGCTCCCCGTTCAATCGAGCAAGGCCGCCTTCGTCCCGAAGAACAAGAAGACCGTCACCGAGCGCGACGCCGAGGTGTGCTTGAACCTCGCCTCCGCGCTCGATGACCACGAGGACGTTCAGAACGTATTCAGTGACTTCGACGTGTCCGAAGAAGACCTGTCGAAATTCACGGGCTGACGTTCGGCTCTGCCGATGCTTCGAGCCTGAGGCCGGCTGCCTTCCAAGCCGCTTTGCCTCCCTGATAGACCCGCACGTTCGCGTAGCCGAGCTCGCGGAGCTTGCGCTCGGCCATGGCCGAGTTCTGGCAAGTCTCGCTGGCGCAGTACACGACGATTTCCGCGCTCTTATCCGGGAGTAGTCGCGGGGCGTTCCCGGTGAAACCCTCCAGCGGAAGGTTCACCGCGCCGGGCAGGTGACCGCTCGCGAAGGACTGGGGGCCGAGGATCTCCGCGACGCGCGGCGGGCGGCTGGCGGCGAGCCGCGTGCGAAGCTCGTCGGTGTCGATGATGGACGCGGCAAGGGTGGAGTGGGGGCTGGTTTGCATGACGTGCGGGTTCCTTTCGCCCCGGGCGGCTCGCCCGGAGCAAGACCACCATGCGCGCTGCCGCCCATGCAATCCAACTGATGTTCATGATACGAGATATTCGAATCATGAATATCACGGGCGTGAACCTGAACCTGCTCGTTGCCTTCGACGCGCTCATCGAGGAGCTCAGTGTTACGGGCGCGGCTCGGCGCGCGGGCGTGACCCAGCCCGCGATGAGCAACACGCTCGCGCAGCTGCGCGTGCTGTTCGAAGACCCGCTCTTCCTTCGGCACCGCACCGGCCTCACTCCCACCCCGCGCGCCAAGGAGCTGGCGGAGCCCATCCGCAAGGGGCTGGCCTTGCTCCAGGGGGCGCTCAGCGGCTCTAGCTTCGCACCGGAATCGAGCAGTCGCCGCTTCGTCATCGCCACCAGCGACTACGTGGAGCTGGTGCTCTTGCCTGCTCTGTTGCGGCGCCTGGCACGCGTCGCTCCCGGCGTGCGTCTTGCGCTACGACCGTGGAGCTTGCACGAAGCGCCGCCGGAGCTGGCTCGCGGCGAGCTGGATCTGATGCTCGGCTTCTACGACAAGCTGCCGCCACACCACCAAGAGCAGCTGCTATTTTCGGACGAGTACGTGTGCGTCGTACGGCGCCATCACCCCAGCGTGAAGACGCGGCTCACGTTGGCCAAGTACCTCCAGCTTTCGCACGTGCTCGTCTCGTCGCGCTCGGACAGCCCCGGCTCGGTGGACCGCGCCTTGTCCGCGCTCGGCAAGCAGCGCACGGTGGGCGCGCGGGTCTCGCACTTCCTCACCGTACCCGTGCTCGTATCGCAGACGGACTACGTTGCCGCGCTGGACCGGCGGGTGGCGGAGGTGTTCGCGCGCCCACTGGGGCTGAAGCTCTTTCCGCCGCCGCTCAAGCTGCCGCGTGGCAACGTGGGCATGGTTTGGCACGAGCAGCAAGCGGCGGACCCGGGCCAGCGCTGGCTACGGAGCCTGATCGCGGACGTGGCGAGCGCGCTCTAGCGGCGGCGAGTCAATGGCTCGGCCAGCGGAACTGGACCAGCGAAAAATACGTGAACACCGCATGGGCGATGATGACAGGGACGAGTCTCCCTTTGATCGACGCCAAGAAGCTCCACACGATGCCGCAGCCGAGCGCGGCCGTGACCAAGAGCGGGTTGTAGCCGGCTATCGGGTCGCGCAGAGTATACAAGGTGGGCAGTGCCGTGACCGCGTAACACAGCGCGCACAGCGGCCAGGCGCGCCGGGTGCCGAAGCGCGCGGTCAGCTCGTCTAGCACCAGCGAGCGCCAGACCAGCTCTTCGAAGATGACCACCAGGAACAGCGCGACCGTGTACGCCACCGAGCGCTGCACGTGGTCCGGGTCTCCGACTTGCGCGTAGACTCGGAACAACCAGGGCAGCCGGGTGCTGTCGGCTGGCGCCAGCACCGCGCGCGCGCCGAACGAGGCGATGAGCAAGAGCGCGCCGGTGACGACGCCGAGCGAGAGGTCTCCCCAGCGCGGCCCCAGCACATCCAGCAAGGTGCCGTCGTCCCAGAGCCGCTTCACCGCGACGATAGCGAGAGCGCCATAGGGCACCAACAGGGCGATCCAGAACGTCGGGGTGCCGGCGACCTCGAGCCGGAATGCGAACGCCATGGCGGCCGTGATGACGACCAGTGAAACGAAGGTGAACGTGAGCTTCATGGACGTGACTTGAGCTCCGCGGGCGGCTTTTCTAGCTCCGTAGCGACGAAGTCCAAAATGCGGTCGGCGGCGTCGCGCTTTGGCAAGGGGCCAATGGCCTCCGCCTCCCTCACGCTGACGAGGCTGCCGGAGATGTTGTCCCGCCCGATGGAGCTGTCTGGATGGTTGGCGAACACCAAATCCACGCGCTTCTTCGCGAGCTTGGTGCGGGCGGCTTGGATGAGCCGGTCGCTCTGCTCCGTCTCGAGCGCGAAACCGATGAGCAGCGGGCGAGGCGATTTGCGCGCCGCGCCGATCTCGGCGAGCAAGTCGGTGTTGGGAACGAGCTCCAAGGCGATGCTGTTCTCGCCACGCTTCAGCTTGCTGGCGTGCGTCTCCGCCGGGCGGTAGTCCGCGACTGCGGCGGTCATGATCAGAGCGTCCGCTCCGCTCAGGTCGGGCTTGAGCGCCTGCCAGATGGCGCCCCGCATCGCGAGCGCGCTGCGCACGTCCACCCGCGTCACTCCGGCTGGTGTCGGTAGCGCCACTGGGCCCGCCACGAGGGTGACCTTGGCGCCGTGCGCGGCCGCGCGCTCCGCGAGGGCGAAGCCCATCTTGCCGGAAGAGCGGTTACTGATGAAGCGAACGGGGTCGATATCCTCCGCGGTTGGCCCCGCGCTCACCACGATGTGTCGCCCGCGTAACGAGCCGGACGAAAGCTGCGCGATGACGAACGAGAGGATCACGTCCGGCTCGGCCAAGCGCCCCAGCCCCACGTCGCCGGAAGCTACCTCTCCTTCCACCGGACCCACGAAGCCGACGCGGCCATCAGCGACGAGTGCCTGCACGCTCCGCTGCGTGGCCGGATGAGACCACATGCTCGGGTGCATCGCGGGTGCGACCAGAACCGGGCAGCGCGCGCAGAGCACGGTCGCGCTCATCAAGTCGTCCGCGCGACCTTGAGAGAGCCGAGCCAAGCAGTCTGCGGTGGCGGGCGCGATGAGGAGCAAGTCGCTGCGCCGCGCCAGCTCCACGTGCAGCTCCCCGGCCACGCACTCGGCGAACATGCTCGTGTGAGGCGCGCGCCCGAGCAGCCCGGAGAAGGTGGCTGCGCCCACGAACTCGGTGGCGCTCGACGTGAGCACCACCTCGAGGTCGGCGCCCTCTTGCTTCAGCAAACGCAGGAGCAGCACCGCTTTGTATGCGGCAACGCTGCCAGTCACGCAGAGTGTGACGCGCTTGCCACGCAGCCGCCCGCTGGGTACCGGCAGGTTGGCTCGCTCGCCCATAGCGGCTCTGGGTTTGCGCGCTGCGTGAGGCCTGGAGGGTCGCTCGCTCATTAGCGTGACTGTGCTTCTATCACGAGAACGGAATGCGCGAGCCGCGCAGTGCCCCATGCTACACCTACCCCACGTGAAGACCGTGGCCTTGTCGAACTGCCTCGTTGGGCTTCGCCTCTCGCTCTCGCTTGCGCTCGCGCTCGGTGCTGCCGCTTGTGAGCCTGACTCGAGCGCGCTGTTCGAGGACGGCGAGCTAGGGCAGAGCGGCAGCCGGAGCGCGGAAGGCGGCTCCCAAGGAGCGAGCGAGGGCGGTGAGCCTGCCGCTGCGGCCGGCGACGGTTCTGGCGGGCTCAGCGGGGAAATGAGCGGCGGGAGCGCGGCAAAGCCCGGTGCCGGTGCGGACGCGGCGGGCCAGGGCGGAAGCGCCTCCGCCGGGGAAGCCGGCGCTGCCGCCGGTAGCAGCGGCAGCGTCGCTAGCGGTGGCGGAGGAGCTGGCGGCAGCGGCGGCGCTCCTCCGAATCCGGACCCCATCACGGTGCAGCTTCGGGACATAGCAGACGCGAGCGTGGTGTCGTGTCACCCGACAGAGAATTTCGGCGCTGAGCCGAGCCTGACCGTCGACGCGTCCGGGAGCGGCATCGGCGTTTGCGTGAACCAAGCGCTGTTCGGGTTCCCGCTCACGGCGCTGCCGAGCGGCTCGAAGGTGCAAGAGGCCAAGCTCACGCTGCACTGCGTGGACGCGGGCGACGCGGTGAGCTTTTCTTACGTGAACGAGGCTTGGCAAGAAGCTGCCGTGCGGTGGCTGCAGCGGCCGGAGCTGGGAGCAGCGCTCGGGAGCATCACTTGCTCGCAGTCCGGCCCCATCGAGCTGGAGCTCACGAGCGCCGTCCAAGCCTGGCTGTCCGGCGAGCACGCGCCCCATGGCATTTACCTGACCACCAAGGGCACGAACGGGACTGACTTCGCCACCAGCGAGGCCAAAAACGAGGCCAATCGGCCCGTGCTCCGCGTCACCTACACGCAGTGACGGCGGCGACGCCTAACGCGGCTCTCGCCGCGAAGGCCGGGCGCGCGAAACCCAGGGGTTGCCCAGCTCGAAGAAGCGCCACGGTTTGTCGGCCCAAGCTTCTGCGTAGTCGACGCCAATACGTGGGGAGCGACCCAGCTTCGGTCGCGCTCCGCCGACGTCGCTGAGGAAGAGCGAGCCTTGCGTCAAATCCAAGCCGTAGTGTCGACGGTCGACCCCGAAGGCCTGACACAGCTTGCCAGGGCCGTTGCACAGGTTGACGTGCTGAGCCGGCAAGCCGCGCCGCGCCGCCATCAGCTCTTGGCCCAGTATCGGTTGAGCCGCTCGCAACAGCACCGCGTGCGGCGCTCCCTCGCGCGTCGTGACCAGGTTGAGGTGCCAATGCATGCCGTACACGAAGAAGACGTACGCGTAGCCCGGGGGGCCGAACATCGCTTCCGTTCGAAGCGTGCGGCGACCACCAAACGAATGCGCCGCGCGATCTTCGGGTCCTCGGTACGCCTCGGCTTCGACGATCCGCCCCGCGACGAGCCCCTCCGGAGAGTCGTGCACCAGCACCTTGCCGATCACGTCCTTGGCGACGGTCAGCACCGGGCGCGCGTAGAAGTCCCGCGGAAGTGGCTCAAAACCCGAGCGCGCGGCCGATTTGGTAGACGGCAAGACTCAGCACATAGGCGAGGCCGGTCATGTACGCAAACATGAAGGCGGGCCAGCGGTACGTCTTCGTCTCTCGCTTGACCGTGGCCAAAGTGCTCATGCACTGGCAAGAGATCGCGAAGAAGACGAGCAGCGACAAGCCCATGAGCGGCGTGTACGCAGGCTTGCCGTCCGCCCCCTTCTCGGAGCGCAGCCGCTCGCGCAGCGGCGCGCCGTCATCCCCCGTGTCGTCGATGCCGTAGACCAAGCCGAGGGTGGCCACGAACACTTCGCGGGCCGCGAAGGCGCCGATCAACCCGACCCCAATCTTCCAGTCGAAGCCGAGCGGCTTCAGCACCGGCTCGATGGCGTGGCCCAGCCGCCCGCCGTAGCTCTCTGCGATGGGGCTCGGGGCGCTCACTTGTGCGGCCGCGTTGCTTCCCGCCGGCTCGCCCGCGGTCGGCGGGTCCGCGCGGGGGAACGAGAGGAGAACCCACAGCGCCACCGTGCACGCCAAAATCACGGTGCCCGCCTCCTTGAGGAACGTGGCTGCGCGCTCGCCCATCATCTTCAGCGTGCCGGTCAGGCTGGGGACGCGGTAGGGCGGCAGCTCCAAAATGAGCGGCACGCGACGGCCCTTGACGACCGTCCTCCCGAGCACGCCCGCTGCGAGCAAGGTGATGACCGTCGCGAACAGGTACATGCCCACCATCATCAACCCCTGCACGGGGAGAACGCCGGCTACGCGTGAGGGTGGAAAGAGCGCCGCGATGATCAGGGTGTACACGGGCAGCCGCGCCGAGCAGGTCATGAGCGGGATGACGAGCATCGTCAGCAGTCGGTCCCGCTGCCGCTCCATGGTGCGAGTGGCGAGGATGGCCGGCACCGCGCACGCGAAGCCGCTCAGCATCGGCACGAAGGCGCGCCCGTGCAGGCCCAAGCTGCGCATGATGCGATCCATCAGGTAGGCGACGCGCGCCATGTACCCCGAGTCCTCCAGCAGCCCCACGAAGAAGAACAGCATCAAAATCTGCGGCAGGAACACGAGCACGTTCCCCACGCCGCTGATCAGACCCTGGGTGAGGAAGTCCCGAAAAATGCCGGGGGGGAGCGCACCCTCCACGGCCGCGTTCACCCACCCGAACGCGCCTTCTATCAGTGAGATGAACGGGTCCGACCAGGAGAACAGCGACTGGAACACCACGAGCATGACGGCCACGAACAGCGCGAAGCCCCACACGGGGTGAAGCAGCAGGCGGTCCGCGCGCTCGGAGAGCTGGCGCTTCTTGGGGTGACGGTCGAGCCTTCGGTACAGCTCCGGCAGGTGCTGGTCGATGAACGCGTACCGTGCGGCGATGACCTCATGGTCCAGATCTCGCCCGCTCGCGGCGCGAATCGCGAGCGTGCTGCGCCTCAGCTCCGGATCGATGTCGGTGAGCTCGTCGTCTTCATCCAAGCTGGTGAGCGCCCACAGCGACACCGCGCGCGCGCGCGAAGGTGGCTCTCGCAGCTCGAGCGGCAGCGCCTGGCCTAGCCGCTCCGCGTCCGCCAAGAGCTCCGCCGAATAGGCGATGGACAGCCGCGGCACCGGGCGCTCCACGAGCGCGCGCTCCATGGTGGCGAGCAGCTCCGACATGCCGCTGCCGCGCCGCGCGCTGAGGGCGACGCAGGGCACGCCGAGCAGCTCCGAAATGGCGGCGGTGTTCGGCGGATTGTCGCCCGCCTCGTCGATCATGTTCAGCGCGACGACGAGCGGAAGACCGAGCTCGGCGAGCTGCACCGCGAGGTAAAGGTTCCGCGCCAGCTGGGTCGCGTCCGCGACGAACACGCATAAATCCGGCTTCGGAAACGCGCCGTGGCCGAGCACCGCCCACAGCGCGATCTGCTCCTCGGCCGAGCGCGCGCTGAGCGAGTACGTCCCCGGCAGGTCCACGACCTCCGCTTGGCGGTTGCCGTCCAACCGGGACATGCCGCTGCGGCGCTCCACCGTCACCCCGGGGTAGTTGCCGATGCGCGCGTTCTGACCGGTGAGACGGTTGAACAGGGTCGTCTTCCCCGTGTTGGGGTTACCGACGAGCAGCACCAGGGGGCGCTCACCCGCCTTGGCGCTCACGGCAGGGGAGGGCGCGGGGGCTACGTCGTGGCAGTGGGAAGCGCTGGACAACGGTGCTGCTCAGACCCCGAGGTCCGGCTCCAGGCCCACCGCTTTGGGCAACGACTTTTCCGGGCTCGCCGCACTCTCCTTGACCACCTCGATGATGCTGGCCTCGGCCTTGCGGATCGAAAGGCTCGCTCCGCGCACCAGCAGCTCGACCGGGTCCCCGAGCGGTGCGACCCGCAGGAGCTCCACCCGCGTTCCCGGAACCAGGCCCAGCTCCATGAGGCGACGGCGGAACGAGCTCTGCCCGGCCACCTTCACGACCTCCACGATCTGACCTGGCTTGATCTCGGAAAGCACCATGGGCACGGCTCGATCAGCCTAGCGGATTGAAAACGAGTTTCAAATTCAGCGGTGAAATTTTCGCAAATTGCCGCGACATCGCTCAGCCCAAGCGCCCCTTCGCCTCACGAACGCTCTTGCCGAGCGCGAGGGCATCCGTGCTCTCGGGTAGCACCCGCAGCACCTCCGTGAGCGCCTCGAGCATGTCTCGAGCGCTTCGGAAACGCCGCGCGGGGTCTTTCTCCAGGACGCGGTGCACGGCGCTCGCGAGCGCCATCGGCAAGTTCTTACGCTTCAAGGTGAGCAGGGGCACCTTGGCCTCACGAATCTGCGCGACCACGTCTACGTCCGTCCCGGCGTTGAACAGGCGCTCGCCGGTGAGCGCTTCCCACAGCACGATGCCCACGCTGAACAGATCCGTCGCGGGGCTGGGTGCGTCCCCGCCGATCAGCTCGGGAGCGATGTAGGAGAGCTTGCCCTTCACGATGTTCGGGCGCGTCATCCGTGCGCGATCCATCGCGCGGGCGAGCCCGAAGTCCGCGAGCTTCACGATGCCGCTGAGGTCCAGCAAGATGTTCGGCGGAGTCACGTCCCGATGCAGGATGGGGGACGCGTTGCCGTCCGGATCCTTGCGGCCGTGCGCCGCCTCCAGCCCGCGCAGCATCTCGATGCCGATCGCCGCCACCAGCGGCCACGGCGTCTCCCGGCCCGCCTTCTCGAAATGGCTCTTCACCCATTGGCCGAGGTGCAGCCCATTCACGAGCTCGGTGACCAGAAAGTGATGGCCCGCTTCGTCCTGACCGAAGTCGAAGACTTGCACGATGTTCGGGTGATTGAGCAGGGCCCCGACGCGGGCCTCCTCCACGAACATCTCCACGACCTCGGCGAAGCCGATGACCTGGCTATCGATGCGCTTGATCGCGACCGGCCGCGCGAAACCGCTCGCCCCGTGCGCGATACCTCGCCAAACCACGGCCATTCCACCTCGGCCCAGCTGCTCGATGAGCTCGTATTTTCCGGCGAGCACTCGCCCGGGCTGGTCCGTCATCTTCTCGCAGCGTCTCCTCGAAGGGCCTCGAGCGTCAAGGGCCGCCGTGGGGCTACGCGCTCTGCTCCTTGACGATCTCCGCCAGCACTTCGAGCGAGTGCTCGATGCGCTCCGACCACACCACGCCCGCGTTGAGCCGGAGGTGATTTTCGAAGCGCCCGCCTGCCGAGAAGATGGGCCCCGGCGCGACCGAGATGCCGCGTTCCAGGGCCCGGCGCTGAATGGCGAACGCGGACACGCGCCCGGGCAGCTCCACCCAAACCACGTAGCCGCCGCGCGGCGCGCTCACCCGCGTGCCAGCGGGAAAATGCCGCGCGATGGCCTCGCGAGTCTTCTCCACCTGCACCGATAGCAGGCGCCGCGTCTTGCGGAGGTGCCGGTCGTAGCCGCCGCTCGCCAAGAACTCTGCGACCGCCATCTGCGTCATCGTCGGCGTGGCCACGGACTGAGTGAACTTGAGCCGCTCGACCGTGCTCTGGTAGCGACCGGCTGCGATCCACCCCACGCGGTAGCCCGCGGCGAGCGTCTTGGAAACCGAGCCCACGTAGAGCACGCGCCCGTCGCGATCCAGCGCCTTCAGCGGCGCGGGCCGCGAGCCGTCGAACAACATGTCGCCATAGACGTCGTCCTCGATGAACGGCACGTCGTGGCGCTCGAGCAAGCTCATCAGGCGCCGCTTGTTCTCGTCCGGCATCACCGACCCGAGCGGGTTCGACACGGTGGGCATGCCGAAGATGGCCTTGATACCGCCCGTCTTGAGCGCCACCTCCAGCGCGTCTAAATCCATGCCGGTGCGCGGGTGCATCGGGATTTCTAGGGCTTTGATGCCCATTTCCTCGATGAGCTGCATCACGCCGAAATAGGTCGGGCTTTCGATCGCGATCGTCTCACCCGGACGCACCACCGCGCGCAGGGCGATGTGCAGCGCCTCCATCGCGCCAACGGTGGTGACGAAATCGTCTTCACGCAGCGGCAGTCCAATCAGAACGGCGCGGCGCGCGAGCTGGCGACGCAGCGTCGAGAGCCCCGGCGGCGCGTCGTAATTGGCGGCCGCGGTCGACATCTCCCGCGAGATCTCGGACAAGATTCGGTTGAGCTTGGCGATGGGCAAGAGCTCGGCGGCCATGACCGCGCTCCCGAGCGGCACGACGTTCGGATCGCGAATGGACGCGATGAGCGCCGCGACTGCGGCCGAAACCGTGATCTCGGACGGCACCGTGCTGCGGCGCGGTGTGCTCGGCTCGAGCAGCTCCGGGCCGCGCTCCCGGCGAACGAAGTGACCACTCTTGGGCCTCACCTCGACGAGGCCTTCGTTCTCGAGCTCGAAGTACGCTTGCAGCACCGTGGCCACGCTCACGCTTCGCTCGCGCGCCAGCCGGCGCACCGAAGGCAAGCGGTCGCCCGCGCGGAGCTGCCCCTTCGCAATGCTGGCTCCGAGGTCGTGGGCCAAACGCTCGTAGAGAGGGGACTCGGCGACGACAGCCATGCTCAGCAGTGTACTGGTCGAACTGAGGAGTGACCAGTACAGTTTGGGGTGGTTTGGGGGAAAACACGGCGACGCTGTGCTGGTTCCGCTGCTGCGCTAGGCGGCTGTGGCGATCGGAGGAGGCGGAAGACGAGGTCCTCACGAACTGGTGCGCGTTGCCTGCTCCGTGTCGGCTCCGCCCACTATTCACTCCGTTCGGCAGGAAATTACCTGCCGCGCGCGACTCCAGGATCGACTGCAGAGCACGCTGTGCTTCTGCTCCGGTCCGATCATTTCAACTTAGAAGGACACGAATATGACCATGAAGATGGGAACCTGGGCTCTGGGTTTGTTCACGATCGGTTGCGCCATCATCGTCTCGTGCGGCGGCTCGTCGGACGATGACGATGGGGACGGCTCGACCGCTGGGACCAGCTCCACTTCTGGCAGCAGTACCGGTGGCAGCTCCACCGCCGGCACTTCCTCGAGCGGAGGCAGCGGCGCCTCGGCGGGCACCAGCTCCGGCGGCACGGCCGCGGGTGGTATGGCCGCGGGCGGCAGCGAGGCTGGCGGCGCGCCGCCGAGCGGTGGCGGCGACGGGCCAGACTTCCCGGGCGGCGGCGAAGGCCCGACTTTCCCGGGCGCGGGCGGCGCCGGCAGCGACGAGTGTCCGGCGACCGAGCCCGAAGCTGGCGAAGCTTGCACGCTGCCGCGACAGGTCGATTGCGACTACGCGGAGACGACGTGCAACTGCGTCCGCCAAGGTGGCCAAGGGCAGGGCATGCGAGTGTGGGAGTGCGGCGACGGCACGACCGACGGCGCCGGAGGGCAGGGCGGAGGCCCCGGCTTCGGCCAGGCGGAGTGCCCGGATGACGCGCAGGACGACGACGAGTGCACCGGTACCGGCCTTTGCACGGGCCAGCAGTGCTTCTGCGTCAACGACACCGTGAACTGCTTCTGAGCCGAGGTCAGGCGGTCAGCGTCTCGAAGCCGAGGTCCACCGCACGCTGAACGAGCGCGGAGTACTCCGCGTCGCCCTCGTGGTGACGCCACGCTCCGCGCTTTTTCGCGTCCTGCAGCGTCTCGCGCGCGCCGTCCTCGAAGGCGACGACGGGCTGAAACTCCGGCACCGCCGCCTTGGCTTTCGCGGAGCTGTAGGCGCCGTGGTAGCGCGTGACCTCGTGCAAGAACGCGAACCGCTGCGGGCCCTGCGCGACGACCCAGCCCGCAGGGGCGAGGACGAGCTTGGCCTCGGTGCCGAGCGCGCGGGCCGCCTCACGGTAGTAGTCGCGCCAGGTGAAGATGCGGTCGTGGGTGGCGTTGAAGGCTTCGCCGTACGTCTTCGGATTGCCGGCGGCGTAGGCGAACAGCCGCCCGACATCCGCGCGGTGCGTGGACTGCCACAGGCCGATGCCGTCGCCCGCGCACAGCACGGGGAGGCCATGCTCGACGCGGTCCCACACCACGCTGTCGAACTCCATCTGATCGATGAGCGACGCCCCCGGCCCGTAGGTGTTGCTCGGCCGTAGGACGGTCGCCTTGAAGGCTCCCTCGGCCTGCGCGCGCTCGAAGCGGCGCTCGCACGTGAGCTTGTCACGCCCATAGTCACTGATGGGGCGCGGCGTCAGCGACTCGTCGATCACGCCGCTCGCGGGCGTTTCGACCCCGTACGCGCACACCGAAGAGCAAAAGATGAGCTGCTCGATTTTTCCCGCAAACGCGTGGACGCACGCCTCCGCCTGCGCGGGCGTGAAGCACACCATGTCGATCACGACGTCGAACCGCTCCGCACCGAGGTCGAGGGACACGTTGCGGTCGCCGTGAATGACGCGCACTCCCTCGACGCTCGCCGCGCGCTTTCCGCGGTTGAACAAGGTGACGTCCGCGCCGCGCTCCCGGAGGTGCGGCAAGATGCCGGTGCTGATGAGGCCGGTGCCTCCGATGATGAGTACCTTCATTTTTTATCGCTGCTGGCGCGGCCCGCCAAGGATGAGGCCGTGGCTTCTATCACGGATGTCGCGTAGCCTGACCGGCAGCATGGCGGAGGCTCATTTCCCGGCGTTGTGGCTGGCATTTCGCGGCGCGGGCGGCCGCCAGCGGGACCGCGTGATCGTGGGCGTAGCGGCCGCGTTCGCTCACATCGTTACCGCGGACGGCGTGGTGCAGAGCTCCGAGACGCAACGCTTCGTCGACGTGGTGCGCGGCTCTCGGCTCGCGGCCGAAGACGCCGCG
The DNA here is from genome assembly GCA_004193285.1 of Myxococcales bacterium. Lineage (GTDB taxonomy): Bacteria > Myxococcota_A > Polyangia > Polyangiales > Polyangiaceae > PMG-095. The sequence goes on from SECP01000019.1 coordinate 70,470, forward strand.
ACGCTTCAGGAGCTGTCGCAGGCGTTCGCGGCGCTCGTCAGCGCGCGGCTCTCGGCTCCCGAGCTCGGCCGCGCGGAGTGTCTGCGAGTCTTGAGCGAGCTGGGGCTGGACCCGATGCGTCGCGAGCTCATCTGGAGCGCGGCCAAAGCCGCCCTGCTGGCCGACGCGCAGCTCGGCGCGAGCGAGCGTGCGGCGGAAGAAGAAATTCGCGCCGCTCTCGGTATTCGCGCGGGCTCACTTGGATGAACGAAACATTCGTGAAACGAGGTGAGCGGCATGTATGGGAAGCGCGGCGATGTCCCACTCCGTGAGCCCTCCTCCCTCCGAACCGGCTGGACCCTTGAGTGGCCTGCGCGTCGTCTGCTTCGAGAGTCGCCGCAGCGCAGAATCCAGCCGGATGATCGCGCGTCAGGGGGGCGTCCCCATCGAAGCCCCAACCCTTCGAGAGGTGCCCCTGCGCGGTCCTTCCGGAATCGACGAGCTCGAGCGCGAGCTCCAGGAGGGCGTGCCGGTTCTGCTCGTCTTGCTCACGGGGGTCGGCACGGAGCTGCTCATCGAAGGCCTCGCCCAAGGCTCTTCTCGAGAGCGCGCGCTCGCCTTTCTTGGCGCCCCGACCACGACTCTCGTTTGCCGCGGTCCGAAGCCTCACGCCGCGCTGAAGCCGGTCGGTTTGAAGCCGGCGGTGATCGTGGGGGAGCCCAACACGTGGCGTGACGTGCTGCGCGAGATCGACGACCGCCAGCTGCTCGCTCAAAACAGCGTGTACGTTCAGGAGTACGGTCGCACGAACGCGGAGCTCGTGAAGGGCCTCGCCGAGCGCGGAGCGCGGAGCGTGCGCCAGATCAAGACCTACGCCTGGCAGTTGCCGGACGACCTAGCGCCCCTGCACGCCGCGATCGAGCGTATCGCCGAAGACGACGCCGAGGTCGCGCTCTTCACGAGCGGCATTCAGCTCACGCACTTGCTGCAAGTTGCGGAAGAGCGTGGGCGAACCCAGCAGCTTTACCGAGGTCTCGAGCGCATGGTCATCGCCTCCGTCGGGCCGCTGACGTCGGAGGCGCTCTCGGCCGCAGGCCTCCGCCCCGACATCGAGCCGGACCACCCCAAGCTGGGGCACCTGATGGTGGCGCTGGCGGAGCTCGCCCCGAGCAAGTTGGCGGAGAAGCGCGGCTCGGAGCGGCGCTCCTGAGCTAGTCGGGGTGAATCACGCCGACCGCGTCCAAGTCGAATCCGCTCGCGGTGCCGCCAGGAGCCAGAGTCTCCAGATCCCGAATACGTACGAAGCGCGCGTGACTGAGGCCGACGTCCGCGAGGTCGAAGGCGTCGCCCCCGGACTTTTCCGGGTCGAGCGGCACCAGCGCTTCCGCGTCGTACTGCAGCGTCGGGGTGAAGCCGGCGCAGCCCGGGAAGCGGCCCTCGTCGTCGCCATCGGTGTCGCACTCGAACGAGCGCCACGTCCGGCCATCTTCGCTGACCGCTACCTCGCCGAGCTCCGCGAACACTTGGGACGCGTCGCCCTCGGGCCAGAAAGGATTTTCGAACACGACGAGGTCCGCGCCCGGGCCGTCCACGAAGCCGTGGTCGCCGAAGCCGAGCACGATCTCGCCGCCGGCGCCGAGCGAGAGCACGTCGAGCGAGCCTTTGAGCTGCCCGCCGCCGCGAGGCGCACCGAGCACGATGTCCGGCAGCTCCTCTGCGTTGTAACCAGCGCCGTCGCCGGGGGTGAAGGATTCGACGCTGCTGGCGTACAGAGCTCCGCTAGGCGCGGGTGCGGTCGGGGCTCCGCCGGCCGCATCACCGCCCGCTGCATCACCGCCCGCGCCCATCGGCGCCGGGGCGCCGTCTTCCGCGCTGCAGCCCACGACGAGCGTGAGCAGCAGCGCGCAGCCGAGGCTTGTCAGCGAGTGACCTTCGACCATGGGAAACCGCTGGCTCCGCAGCCTGCCTCGAGGTCTTCCGGATCTGCAGTGGCTTCGCTGTCTTGCGCCTCCGCGAGCGTCTTCAGCCCGAACGCCGCCGTGCAGTAGTAGAAAGCGTCGTCGGTGGGCTCCGTGTACACGATCTTCGAGAACGCGCCCGGGTTGTACTCGCTGTCGCACGAGGTCTGGGTGTAGACGACGTTCGCCTCGCTGTCGTACGCGGCGATGCCCGAGCTGTTCCAGAAGGACGACGTGATCTCCACCGTCCCCACGAACTCCTCCTCCCAAGTGCCCACGAGCTCGAAGCCCTGGCTGGCTGCGCCGCCCGCGCCGCCGGCTCCGGCCGCGCCGCCTTCAGCGGTTTCGCCGTAGTTGCCGAACTCGCAAGTCTCGGTGGGGACGCCGCCCGCACCGCCCACCTGCGCGCCGCCTTGGGCGTCCGCGCCGCCTTGGTCAGTGGCGCCGCCCTGGTCAGTGGCGCCGCCCTGTCCGCTGCCCGCGTTGCCGCCAGCCTCGGGACCGTCGCCGCCGCCGTTGTCGCCGGCTTGCGCGCTGCCGGCCGAGCCTGCGGCGCCCACCGGGCTGCTTTCGTCGTCGTCGCCGCAGGCAAAGGTGAGCGCGGTCGAGAGGGCCAGAATCGAGGCAATATGTAGAGTCTTCACGCGAGCTCCTCGCCGGTCCTGGCCGGCGGTGGTCACCCGGTCGAAGAGCGAGCGCTAATGCAGCACGATGCTGCTTAGCCTCGCCCCATCGACCGTGGGGTGTTCGAGGATCGGGTGAAGGGGGTATCCTGGCTCTCGGAGCATCGACTTGGCTCGGCCTTCCCCGGTCTTCCCGAGTGGCTGGCGGCTGATCGCCTGGGCTTCGTCGCTCCGATGACAGTGGCGGGACCGCGCCGGAATCTCACCGGCTTCCCACCCTTCAACCGAAGGGTTACTGAATCGCCGCGGCTCTTAACTCGTGGGTCCCTAGCCGTCAAGCGGCGGCCGCGACGATTTGACGCATTCCGCGGGCCCTCCGCAGACGTTAGGAAGCGCTGGTGACTCGCCGCAGTGCCCCATTCGGGCTGCTCCTTTTCCTGCTCTCGGCTTGCTCGGCGCCCGAGCCCGCGCCGGTCTCGGTTCAGCTCGTGTCGGACAGCGGCCGGGTAGCGGCGGACGTGGATGTCGTGACGCCGGTCATCCGCGGCAGCAACGAGCTCTACGTGCAGCTGACGCCGCTGAACGGCTCGGAGGCAGCGCTCGTGGCGGTCGACGCGGCCATGGTGACGCACGGGCATCGCTCTCACGCCGATCGCATCGACCAGGCGGACGGGCTCTTTCACGTAGGCTCGCTCGAGTTATTCATGACGGGTCGCTGGCTCATCGAGCTCACGCTGGAGGTCGACGGAGAGGTGGACCACGCCAGCCTTCCGGTCGATGTGCCGTGAGGGCGCTCGCGTGCGGTGCGCTGGCCTCCACGCTGCTGGCGGCCGGAAGCGCTCGGGGCTGCCCTTGCAGCGATGACTCCGGGAGCTTTTCGGGCCTCGTCCAGCAAGACGAACGCTACGCAGCAGCGCTGGTGGCCACGTCGCGGCAAGCGCTGGGGCGCTTCGATGCGCTGAGTCACTACTCCGCGCTCGGCCCAAAGGAGCGCGAAACTTCCGAGGAGCTGCTGCTGCGAGCCGGCTTTCGCGGGCCGGCTCGCTTCGAGGGGGTCGGCGAGCTCGGCTACAGCTCGTACCGGTTCCACGCGCCGCGCTTGGCCGAGCAGCAATCGGGGCTGGGGGACGCACTCTTGCGTGCTCGCTACCGAGCTTTCGACGAGGCGATGCCGCACGAGCGCTTCCCGATGCCGGCGATCTCCTTCACCGCGCTCCTGCGCGCGCCGCTCGGAGCTATCGCCAAGGATCGAGTCGGGAGCTTCGGCTCTGGTGGCGCGCAGCGCGGCCTCGGCGCGTGGGAAGTGGGCGCTGGCTTCGAGCTCATGCGCGCGGTCGCGCCTCGACTCCAAATCTCGCTTTCGGGGGAAGGCGCGTACCGCTTCGAAGATCACGTGCTGGGCAGCTCGCGGAAGTTGGGTCCTCGCTTCGACGCCACTCTCGGCTCGCGCGCGCTCGCCACGGACTGGCTCGCGGCCAGCGTCGCGTTGAGGCTTCGAATGACGGGCGACGTCGCGCTCGCCGGACGCTCGCTGGATGGCACCTCGGAGCGGCTCGTCTCGCTCATCGTTGGCGCGAGCGCCGCGCATGAACGCAGCCGCTTTCGCTCCGCGCTCACGGTCATCCTGGATCCGCCGGTGGCGGGGCTATCACGGGGGTCCACGGCCGCGATCTCGCTCGGCGTTTCGCTCGGAATCGGCATTCGCTGAGCTTTTCCGACACCCGGCGGGAATTTCATCGCCACGGTACTTCGCTTGGGCTATAAACTCCGAAGGATGCGCGAAGGGATCGCAGCCGCCGCGAGCTACGCGCACGCCACCTTGGTGGGGTCGCGCGTATGAAGATCACCTTTTGGGGAGTGCGCGGCAGCATCCCTTGCCCCGCGCGCACCCACGTTCACTTCGGCGGCAACACCAGCTGCGTGCACGTCTCGGTCGCGGGCGAGGAGATCATCCTGGATGCCGGCACCGGCATTCGCGGTTTGGGTCGCTCCTTTCTGCGCCGCGGTATCGACCGCGCGACGCTGCTCCTCTCCCACACGCACTGGGACCACATCTGCGGCTTCCCGTTCTTCACGCCCGCCTACGATGCTCGCTGGTCCATGCGCATCCTCGCCGGCCACTTGCCGCATGAGGCCGGCATCCGCTCCGTGCTCGCGAGCCAGATGACCGACCCCATGTTCCCCGTGCCGCTCGAGGCGATGCGCGGAGCGCGCGCCTTCGAGGATTTCGCCGCTGGGGACACCTTCATGCTGGGCGAGGCGGCGATCCGGACCACTCGCCTCAACCACCCGAACGGGGCCACCGGCTACCGCATCGAGCACGGCGGCGTCTCGTTCTGCTACATCACGGATACGGAGCACACGCCTGGCAAGCTCGACCCGAACATCCTCGGGTTGATCGAAGGCGCAGATCTCGTGCTCTACGACTCCACGTACACGGACAGCGAGTTTCCTACGAAAGTGGGCTGGGGGCACTCCACATGGCAGGAGGGCGTCCGGCTCTGCCGAGCGGCAGGCGCGCGGCGCCTGGGCATCTTTCATCACGACCCGGACCATGACGACTCCTTCATGCGCGGCATCGCCGCCGAAGCGAAGGCAGCGTGGAAGGGCGCGTTCGTCGTGCGCGAGGGACGCTCCGTCTTGCTCCAACCGGGTGAGCGCGGTGAACGCCTCACGGCGGCGCCTTCGAGCTACGCGGACATCTCGCTTCCGCGTTGAGCGCTGGTCTCACGCCGCGGGCGCCCCGTGACGAGCCTCGCAATCGCAGGCACGTTGTAAACGTGGAATGACGCCGCACGGACTGGTGCCCATCGCCGCAAGACCGTCGCCGGTACGATGTAGGTAATGCACGTGAGCCGTCGATCGACCTGACGGACACCTCACCCCTTTGCTACCCTTCGAAATGCGGTCGGGGGGCGCGCTGGAGGTTCTCTTACGATGCCGATACCCACCCTACGTCGCAGCTTGTTCGTCGCGTTCCCCTTGGCCGTCTCCGCCCTGCTTGCGGTGGGCTGCGGAGGTAGCGCGGACGGCAGCAACGTCAGCGGTAGTGGAGACGGCTCGCAAGGCAGCAACACCGGCGCCGGTAGCCAACCCAGCTTGGGCGACCCCAACAACCCGAACGGGTCGGGCGGCACCGGCAGCAATGGCGGCGTCACCGTCATCAACAAGGGCTCGGAGTGCGCCAGCAGCTCCGGCACGGCGGACGCGGTGCCCGCGGTGGTGCAGATGGTGGTGGATATCAGCGGGTCCATGAATTGGGCGCCGGGTACGATGGACAATCCGCCTCGAGGGCAGGACTCCAAGTGGGACATCACGAGCGCGGCATTGAAGGCTGCGGTCGCCAAGCTCCCTGCCAACATCGCGGTGGGCGTCAACTTCTACCCCAACAACCCTCCGCGTAACTCCTGCATCCGAAACCGGGTGGACGTCCCCATCAACCTGCTCGGGGCGGCCAACTCGGCGCAGCGGCGCGCATTCAACACCGCGATCGACGGCGCGGATCCCGACAACGGCACGCCGACTCACGCGGCCTACAACTTCGGTCTGCAAACGCTCAACGGCAGCGATCTCGAGGGGCGCAAATTCATACTGCTCATCACGGACGGCGTGCCGACGTTCACGCTCGAGTGCATGGGCGCGCAGCCGGAGCCAGGCATGACTCCGGTAGACAACGCCCCGCTCATCAGCGCGGTGGAGGCGGCGTACGCCGGCGGTAGCGGCGCGAGCACCTTCGTCATCGGCAGCCCCGGCAGCGAGGACGCGCGCGAAGACCTCTCCAAGATGGCAAGCCTGGGCGGCACCAAGACGGACGGCTGCTCGGATACCGGCCCGAACTATTGCCACCTGGACATGACGACCGCGCAGGATTTCGCGGCGGCTCTCACCGCCGGGCTCGCCCAGGTCGCCGGCCAGATCAGCACCTGCGAGTACGTCATCCCGCCGTCTCCGACCGGGCAGACGCTCAACCCGCAGAAGGTGAACGTCCTCTACACCAAGGGGGACGGCACGGAGTCTTCGCTCGGCAAGGGGAACCCGGACGCTTGCGACGCTGGTTGGAAGTACGACAGCGAGACCAACCCGACCAAGATCATCCTCTGCGGCTCGGACTGTGAAGGCGTGAAGGCGGACTTGGGCTCGAAGATCGACGTCATCTTCGGTTGCGACACGGTGGTAGAGCCGCCCGTCAAGTGAGCCGGCGTTGACGAACGTTGGAGCCGGTCGTATAGAAACGGCTCCGATGTTCGCACGGCCTGTGTGCACCACGACGACGACGACCCGCAACGGCGGGTTCGGCTTCGTCTGCGCATAAGCTCGGCATCGAGAAATCGCCCACGAAACCAGCCCCGCCGAAACCCGGCAGGGCGCGGCCGCGTGGCGTCGTTCTCCCGGAAATCGGCTCGAACCCGACGGAGAACGACGATGCTCGCACACGACGATCACAGAGAGATTGGCCGGCGCCTCGACCTGTTTCATTTTCAGGAGGAGGCGGCCGGCATGGTCTTTTGGCACCCGCGGGGCTACCGAACCCTGCGCGCCCTCGAGTCCCTCATCCGGCGCCACGCGGAGGCGGACGGCTTCGACGAAGTGCGGACGCCGCAGCTGCTCCGTCAGCCCATCTGGGCGGCGAGCGGCCATTGGCAGCACTTCAAGCAGAACATGTTCGTGCTGGAGGATGGCTCGGCGGCGATCAAGCCCGTGAGCTGTCCGGGGCATCTGGAGATTTTGCGTCGTCGCGCGCCTTCTTACCGCGACCTCCCGCTCCGCTACTCGGAGCTCGGCCTCGTTCATCGAAGCGAGCCGAGCGGCACGCTGCACGGCCTGTTCCGGCTCCGCCAGTTCACTCAGGACGACGGCCACGTCTTCTGCGACGAGCCGCAAATGGAAGCCGAGGTCGCGCGCTTCTGCCGCTCTCTTGTCAGGCTGTACGCAGCGCTGGGCTTCGAACGAGTGGAGGTGGGGTTCGCTTCTCGTCCAGACGATCGCGCCGGATCCGACGAGGTCTGGGATCGCGCCGAGCAGCTGCTGCAGCAGGCCGCGCAGCGCGCTGGTCTGCAGCCCGCACATGTCCCCAAAGGAGGCGCGTTCTATGGACCCAAGCTGGAGTTCGCGCTGCCGGACCGCCTGGGGAGGAGCTGGCAATGCGGCACGATTCAGCTGGATCTGGTGCTGCCGGAGCGCTTCGACGTGGAGTTCGTCTCTGCGTCGGGGGCGAGGGAGCGCCCGCTGATGCTTCACCGCGCCACCCTCGGTAGCCTGGAGCGGTTCCTGGGCATCCTACTGGAGCAACACGGGGGGCGCTTGCCCGCCTGGCTCGCGCCGGACCAGGTCGTGGTGCTACCGACCGATGCGGAGGTCCACGACTACGCGCGCGAAATCGAAAGGGAGCTCAGGAGCGCGGGTCTGCGTAGCCTCGTGGACCTGCGCGAGGACAGCCTGTCACGGCGCATCGCTCTTTCGCACGAGCACGGGGTGCCGCACGTGGTCGTGGTCGGCAAGCGTGAGCGAGAGGCGCGTCGAGTGAGCCTCCGCGGGGGCGAGGGGCAGCGTGTGCTCGCAGTTCCGGAAGCGGTGCGCAGCCTGCTCGAGGCGTGCGCGCCGCCGCTCTGAAAGTCGCGATGAGCCGGCGCGCTCGATCAGCTCCGCGCGTGCAGCCGCACGTGGATCGGGCGCGCCGGGGCGAGCGTGATACGGGGGTGCAGCGGCACGGTGCGCGCGCTGACGAGCGACGGCTGAAATCGCCGCAGAAGCGTGGCAAGGCACAGCACGGCCTCGAGCATGGCGAAGTGACGGCCAACGCAGGCGCGGCTGCCGGCGCCGAACGGAATGAAGGTGTTGGGCGGGCGCGTCGCCTCCGCTTCCGGCAAAAACCGCTCCGGTCGAAAACGCTCGGGCTCGGGGAACCAGCGCGCGTCGTGGTGCATGAAGTAGATCCAAAGCCACACTTCCGCGCCCGGCTGCAGCCGGTAGCCGCCGAGGTCCACCGGCTCCGCGGCGACGCGGGGCACCGTGTAGGCCGGCGGATACACGCGCATCGTTTCGAGCACGACGCGCTCGTGCAACGGTAGCTCGTGCGGACGTACCGCGACCAAGCTCGCCGGCGCTGGGCGCAGCTCTTGGGCGAGCTCTTCGTACAGGCTGGGCTGGAGCGCGACTTGATAGAGGGCCCAGGTCAGCGCCAGCGCGGTCGTCTCGTGACCGGCGAGGAACAGCGTGACCACCTCGTCGCGCAGCTGCTGACGCGACATGGCGCCCTCTTCGTCCGTGATCGCGATGAGCTCCGCCAGTAGGGAGCCCGGCTCGCCGCCGCGATCGATGATGGGAAAGACTTCCTTGTCCACCTCCGCCAGCATGTGACGCCGTAAGAGGTTGCCGGGGGTGGGCAGCCACTCGGGAAAAAGCTTCGGCCAGAGCACCTGCTCTTGCAGCACGGCCATGGCCCGACCGAGTCGCGCGCTGCGGCCGGCGAAATGCTGACCGAACAGCGCCCGGCACACGATGCGCAGGGTGAGCTGCATCATCGTTTGACGGAGGTCCAACACCGCGCCGTCTTGCAAGCCGCTCAGCGTGGTCTCCGTCTCCTCGACGATCAGGCTCGCGTAGCGCTGGATGGCCTCGTGCCGGAACCCGGGCTGAACGCGTCGGCGTTGCCGGCGCCAGAGCTCGCCGTCGCTGGTGAGCAGCCCGCGGCCGAGCACCTCGAGGTCTCGCGTTCGCTTGTGGAAGGAGCGGGCTTGAGTCACGAGGACGCGATGAATCAGCTCCGGGTCGCAGGTGGAGTACACGTCCACGTCCAGACCCTCGGCGAAGTAGAAGTCTCCGTAGGTCGCGAAGCGCTGCCTCACCGTGCCGAGCACGTCGCGGCGCAGATCGTTCAAACCCTGCAGGCCCTCCCACAGGTGCCGCGCCGCGGGCGGCCCGGGCGGGAATCCAGGAAAGGAAACAGGGCCGCGCGCCGGGCTGCGCTCGCCGGTCACGGGCTGTTCGTCGCTCCGAGCTCGCGGACGCGGGTCAAAACGGGCTCGTAGCTCGGCTTGGGGCCCTTTTTCGGGGTTTGTTCGGCGGCTGCGGCCAGCATCGATTGCAGTCGCGCGAGCACCGCGGCCAGCTGCCGGCGCCCGACGCTGGCGCCCTCGGCGGATTGAACGATTTGCCCGCCCAAACGGCGCCGCAGGTGGGCGAATTCTTCACGTCGGCGTGCGCGCTCGGCCGCCGAAACCGCCGGGTCGTCGACCCCGTCCGCCAGCTCCGCATAGCGCTCGGTGAGGGCGCGCTCTTCGCGCTCCTCGCGGGCGAGGCGCTCGAGCGTCGGTGAGGTGAGCAGCTGCGCGAGCTCGGTGAGGCCCTTCTGGTTGCGGAGAACGCTGGGCTGCAGCTCCGCGTTGTCGAGCCAGGCCTTCAGCTTCTGCAAGTCTGGTGGGGTGGGCACGCCGGCGCCGAGGAGTGTCTGCCGACTCTTGCGATGCTCGCGCAAGCACTCCGCGGCGTAGGGCAGCACCGGCAGCGGCGGCGCGGCTCCGGACGAGTCTCGCACGCAGCGGAGCGCGGCTCCGAACAGCGGCTGGTCGCGCTTCTGCGATGCCAGCTGCGGGGCTTGATCGGAAGCATTGGGGCTCAGGGTCACGAGCGCGAGCTCGCCCTCGCGGCCGCGAGCGTAAACGAGCAAGCTGCCGAACGCGCCCGGGACCTCCGTATCGAACAGGGCGCCCGCGATGGCTTTGCGGTCGTCCAGGGTCAGGCCGGACAGCTCCTGCAAGGAGGGCAAACGCCAACCGAGGCCGAGCGCGAGCGGACAGGGGTCCGCGCCTTGCACGATGTCCGGCCGCCACCCCTCGTTCAACCCGAGGTCCGCCACCGCGCAGCGCGCGACATCGTGGTAGTTGCGCTCGAGCTCGGACGGCGACGCGGTGTCGCCCTCTTCCGCGAGGAGGATAGACGGGTGGGGGTCCCGGCACGACCCGGCGAGCACGTGAAACGGCAAGCTTGCCCGAGATGCGACTTGCTCGGCGTCCCCCTGACCGTTCAGCGCGCTCGTGCACGCCGAAACCGGCGCGGACAAAACCAGGCGCAATCTTCGCCCTGCGCCGACGACGGTCAAGCTGCCGCTCGCGTCGAACCACGCGCCTGGTTGAAGCGCGCTGAGGGGCGCGTCTACGGGCGCCGCCGGGGCTGGCGCCTCCGGGCTCAGCTGCGCGCTGCTGCTGCAGCCGAGCCCCAGGAGAACGCCCGCGCGAGCGAGCAGGGCGCCGCATTTCGCGACGCGGCCCCGCGCGCTGGGTGCGGGCGCTCGATGCATGACGGAGGTCCTCACGCTGCCCTTTATAGCCCAGGCCCGCGGATGGTAAAAAGAACGCCGATGAGGCTCACGCCGAGCGAGGGCAGGTGACGCGCGCAAGGCTGCTCGCAGGCACGCTTTTGCGACGCCTCCTGCCCATCTTTCTGGCGGCTACACCGGCGTGCGCTCGGAAGCAGGCCGCGCCGCCGAGCAGCCCCGTCAGCGCGCTGGAGGGGCAGCCCGAGTCCTTGGTCGCGCGCGTGGCGCGGCTCCGTCAACTGCCGGAGCGCCGGCCGACACCGGTCATCTTCGACGACGACGCGACCTTCCACGCGGCCGCCGATCGCAAGGCGGAGCGCGAAGCCATTCGGCCGACGGCGGTGGACTTGCCCGCGGTGCAGCTCGGGCTCGGCTTGATCTTCGCCGCCCGCGGAGCTGCGCGCGCTTCGAGCTTCGGCAGCTTGCACCGCAGCCAGATGGTTGCGTTTTATGATGAGTTCACGCACCAGGTCCACGTGCGCGCTCGCGCTCGCGACGAAGCGGACGCGCCGTTCGTCGTCGCGCACGAGCTGGGGCACTCGCTTCAGTTTCAGCACTTTCGAACGCCGGAGGTCGCGAACGTCATCGACGAAGACGCGCGTTTGGCGCGCCTAGCGTTGCTCGAAGGCGACGCGATGCTCACGATGGCCGCGTTCGCCGCCGACGAGAACCAGCTGCCGCTCTCGCGCGTGCTCGTGCGCGTGGCTCAGGGCGCTTCGGAGGCGAGCTTGCGGGACTATCGAACGTCCATCGAGCAGAGCCCGGAGCTGCGCAGCGCGCCGCCATTCCAGCGCGAACGCCTCATGTTTCCGTATCAAGCGGGCGCGAGCTTCGTGGCGCAAATCCACCGCGCGGGCGGGTTCTCTCTGGTCAACCGCCTTTACGACGCTCCCCCGAGCAGCACGGAGCAAATCCTCCATCCAGAAAAGTACCTCGCCGGTGAGCCCATGGTCCCGGTGCGGGCGCCCGAGGTCCCCGCTGGTTGGCAGGGGCTGCGCTCCGGTCACGTGGGCGAGCTCCTGCTCGGCGCCATGTTGGACGTCTGCAACGAGCGGCCGATCGCGCGCGAGGCCGCGATCGGTTGGGGCGGAGACGCGTTCACGGTCGCGTCACGAGGGGAGCAGGGCGGCTTGCTGCTCGTGACGGCGTGGGACACCGAAGCCGACGCTCGGCAATTCGAACGCGCGATGCGAGTCACCGCCGACTGCTGGGACCACGCTCCCGAGGCGACGCGAGCCATCTTTCGAAACCGCACCCTGGTGCGGCGCGACGGCCTCGTCGTCAGCGTCGCACGTGGCTTCGGGGCGGAGGTGGCGCGGCGCTCCCTCGCCGGCTCGGCGGGGTTGGTGTCGCAGCGGCTCCCGGCTCGCCCGCCCTTTGGCGCCGTCAGCATTCCGGCCGTAAAGCAAGCCTTCGAGGTGCCCAAGCCGTTCGTTCGCAATGGGCGACTCATCGCCCCGCGGCTCGGCCTCTCCATTCCCGTCACGCGCGCGCTCGAGCCGCGCATCGAGGAAGACGACGTCAGCTTCAGAGCCGCCGGTGCTGGGTTTGCCTCGTTGCTGTTCGCAATCTCGGATCTGGCGTACACCGAGCGCGCCGTTCGCCAATCTTTCGATACCTTCGAGCGCGCCTTGCAAAAGCCACTCGAGGAGGGGGAAAAAGTGAGCGTGTTGTTGAAGGCGGGGAGCGTGAGCACGCCGCTGGGCACCGCGGTGGAGCGCGTCTGGCAGGTGGAGGGCTCGCCCGTCCGTGGGCGGCTGCTCCTGGTGCCGATTTGCGCCGGCACGGGCATGCTCGTCATCGCCCAGGGCTACGCAGACGAAGCCACCCGCGCGCTGCTGGACGACATCGTGACGGCTACCCGGCCCCTGAGCGGCGCTTCGCCCCTTTGCGCGGAGCTGGATCCCTGATCGCGCTTTTGCTGGTAGGTCTGGCCTGCTCCGCTATGCTCGCCGGCCGACGATGAGTGACAAGCAACGAGTCCTGGTGCTGTTCGGTGGCCGTTCGGCGGAGCACGAGATTTCGCTGCTCTCGGCCCGCTTCGTGGTGGACGCGCTGGATCCCGCCCGATTCGAGCCGGTGCTGGTGGGCATCGACAAGCAGGGCCGTTGGCAGCTGGAGTCCCGGGAATCCCTGCTCGCGGCCGGCAAGGACGCGCAGCACATCGCGCTCTCCTCGGGCGCGCCTTCGGTCTCCTTGCCACCTCGCCCCTCCGCCAGCGGCGCGCTGGAGCTGAGCGTGGGCTCACGCGAACCGGTTCGTGTCGACGTCGTGTTCCCCGTGCTGCACGGGCCCATGGGGGAGGACGGCACGGTGCAGGGCTTGCTGGAGCTCTCCGGCTTGCCCTACGTCGGAGCCGGCGTGCTCGGCTCGGCGGTGGGGATGGATAAGGACGTCATGAAGCGGCTTCTCCTGCAAGCAGGCCTGCCGGTCTTGCCCTACGTCACGGTCCGCCAGTCGCGCCACGCGAAGAGCCGCGCGGCCGCCCTCGTGGAGTCGAGTCGCCTGGCCTTCCCGCTCTTCGTGAAGCCAGCCAACCTCGGGTCTTCGGTAGGCGTTAGCCGTGTGCTCGACCTTTCCGAGCTCGGCGCGGCGGTGGAGCACGCCTTCGAGTTCGACGGCAAGGTCGTCATCGAGCAAGGCCTGGAGCACCCGCGCGAAATCGAGCTTGCGGTGCTCGGCGGTGAGGAGCCGACCGTCTCCGTGCCCGGTGAAATCGTCGTGGACCACCCGGACGGCTTTTATTCCTACGCCGCAAAATACCTGGACGAATCGGGCGCCGTGACTCGCATCCCCGCTGACCTCACCGCGCAAGAGGCCCGAGAGGCGCAGCAGCTGTCGCTCCGCACGTTCGAGGCTCTGGAATGCGACGGCATGGCCCGCGTGGATTTGTTCTTGGGCAAGGACCGCAAGCTTTGGGTCAACGAGATCAACACCATTCCCGGCTTCACTCAGGTGTCGATGTACCCCAAGCTCATGGAAGCGAGCGGGGTGCCGGCGCGGGAGCTGGTGACGCGTTTGGTCGAGCAAGCATTGGCGCGCGCCGCCCAGAAGAGCGCACGAAAGACGAGCACCTAATATGACCGAGCCGCTTTACAAAGACCCCGGTGAGCCGGTGCCGCGCCGCGTGGAGGACTTGCTCGCGCGCATGACCCTGGCCGAGAAGGTCGGCCAGATGCTGCAGCTGAACGGGCAGGTAGACCCGGTCAAGACCGTTCAAGACAAGCAGCCGGGCTCACTGCTCCACATATTGAACGAGCGGTTGGCGGAAGCGATGGACGCGGCGGCGGCCACTCGCCTCGGCATTCCGCTCCTCATCGGCGAAGACGGCATCCACGGGCACTCGTTCCACCCTGGCGCGACCATCTTCCCCACCCAGCTGGCGCTCGCTGCGTCTTGGGATCCCGAGCTGCTCGAGGCGGTGGGGCGGGCCACGGCCCGAGAGATGGCCGTGACCGGAGCCCACTGGACCTTCTCCCCGGTGCTCTGCCTTTCGCGCGACCTACGCTGGGGCCGCACCGGTGAAACCTTCGGCGAAGACCCATTCCTGATCGGTGAGTTCGGCGCTGCCATGATCCGCGGCTACCAGGGCAAGGGGCTAGACGACGCGGACGGCGTGCTCGCCTGCGCCAAGCACTACGCCGGGTATTCGGAGACCCAAGGCGGTCGCGACGCGTCCGAGGCGGACATCTCGCGGCGAAAGCTGAGGAGCTTCTTCCTGCCGCCGTTCGAGCGCGCGGTGGGCGCGGGGTGCATGACCTTCATGACCGGCTACCAGTCGATGGACGGCTTGCCCTCGACCGCGAACCACTGGCTGCTGCGCGAGGTGCTCAAGGGGGACTGGGCCTTCGAAGGTGTCCTGGTGACGGATTGGGACAACGTGGGGCGCCTCGTGTACGAGCAGCGCATCGCGCCGACCTTGGTGGAAGCGGCCGTGATCGCCGTGCGCTGCGGCAACGACTTCATCATGGCGACGCCTGGCTTCTTCGAAGCGGCCCAGGAGGCGGTCGAGCGTGGCCTCTTGCTGGAGGCGGAGATCGACGAGGTCGTGCGCCGCATCCTCTCGCTGAAGTTTCGGATGGGCTTGTTCGAAAATCCGCGCCGCCCGAGCCGCGAGGCGCAAGCGCGGGTCATCGCCTGCGCAGAGCACCGGGCGCTCAACCTGCGCGCGGCGCGCGAATCCATCGTGCTGCTGGCCAATGACGGCATCTTGCCGCTCACCCCCGCCTCCCTCGGCCGCGTGGCGGTAGTGGGCCCGAATGCGGATAACGCGGACGCTCAGCTGGGTGATTGGTCGCTTGGCTCCACGCAGTACGGGCCGGAGTACGGCAAGCACCCGCGCGAGCTCACGCGCACCGTACTGGACGGAATCCGGGCTCGCCTGCCGCACGCGCAAGTGTCCCACGAGAGCGCGGGTGACCTGTGGTCCAAGAACCCGGCGCACCTGGCGCGGGCGCTGGAGTTGGTGGAAGAGGCGGAGCTTGCGATCGTGGTCGTCGGCGACGACGTTCCCTTCATCGGGGAGACGCGCAGCACCGGCACCCTCGAGCTGCTCGGCAATCAAAACGCCCTCATCGACGGCGTGGCCGCGTCCGGCAAGCCGTTCGTCTTGGTGCTCGTCGCCAGCAAGCCGCTCGTCTTGCCCGAGAGCGCGAGCCAGGCCAAGGCCGTCCTTCAATGCTTCAACCCCGGCATGGAGGGCGGAACCGCGCTCGCAGAAATCCTGTGCGGGGATCACGCTCCCAGCGGCAAGCTCACCATTTCGCACCCTCGGCACGTGGGGCAGCAGCCCATCTTCTACAGCCAAGTGCGCGGGCAGCACGGGGACCGCTATGCGGACTTGACCCAGGAGCCGCTGTACCGTTTCGGGCGGGGCCTGACGTACACGCGCTTTGGCTACCGGAACCTGCAGATCCGCACGCCGCTCGTGCACGCGGGGCAGGACGTGGAGCTGGAGGTAGAGGTCGTGAACGAAGGCCCCCGCGCCGGCACCGAGGTGGTGCAAGTCTACGTGTCGGACCTCGTCACTTCCGTCACTTGGGTGAACCAGGCGCTCGTCGCCTTCGCGCGTGTGACCTTGGAGCCCGGGGAAAAGCGAGCGGTCCGCTTGCTCGTGCCCCACGAGCGGCTCGCGCTCGTGAACGCAAACG
This sequence comes from Myxococcales bacterium, assembly GCA_004193285.1. Lineage (GTDB taxonomy): Bacteria > Myxococcota_A > Polyangia > Polyangiales > Polyangiaceae > PMG-095. The sequence goes on from SECP01000019.1 coordinate 86,494, forward strand.
AGCAGCGGGTGGTCGAGCCTGGTGACTTCGAGGTGTTGGTCGGCGGCAGCTCGGTGCGCGGAGAGCTTCTGACGGGCTCCTTCCGCGTCAGCGGTGCGGCGTTTTGCTTCGAAAACATCCCCGGCGTAGCCCGCTAACGCTCAACGACTCGCCGCCCACATCCCCACCACGATCGCCGCGACGAGCACGACGAGCACCAGCGCCTTCGTCCGGGGGCTTAGGCGCTCGGCGAGGGGGGGCGGCTCGCGGGCGGCAAGAGTCGTCTGGGCTGCGCTCTCCAGCAGCTTCTCGAGGATGCGTTGCTTGCGCTCGGCGCTCGGAGTGCGCTCGCGCCGGGAGGCCTCCAAGAGCTCGCGACCATGGCGACGCAGCTCACTCATCGGGAAGGGTCTGCCGCGTCTTCCAGAACTGGTGAGCTCGAAGCTCGGCGGAGCCCACGTTGAAGATCTTGCGCGCGTCGTCCAGCCGGGTGCGCAGGGTGCTTTCGCCGATGTGCAACGCCTCCGCCGTATCCGACAGCGAAAAGCCCTCGATCTCGCAAAGAATGAATACCTCGCGCTCCGTCTCGGTCATCTTACCCAGCATCAGGTCGCACAGCTCGCACGCGCCTCGTCGCTCGAAATCCGGGATCGCGCCGAAGTCGATGGCGCGTGGTCCGTTTTCAGCGCTTCCTGTCCCGAGCGCCGAGTGGTCGCCCAGTTGTCGCAGGTACCCGCGCACGACATGGCGCGTGATGCCGGCGACCGAGACGCGAAGCTCCTCCGCGTGCTCCAAGCTGATGAGGCGGCCGTGAATCACCCCGAACACCTTGTAGACCACCTGCTCGAGCGCTTCTGCCGGTACCCCGCAGTAGGCCGCGAAACGCCACACGAGCTCGAGGTGCTGCTCGCAAGCGGCGCGAAAGGTCGCCAGCGCATCCGGCGACGGCGCGCGGGCCGGCCCGTCGCCGAGCTCGGGAGGTGACGCGTCTTCAGGCTCCGGTAGCTTCGCCATCAGCTGCGGGGGAGGCTGGTTTTTAGTCCCGTTTGCCTACATGAAACACTCTGGACGCTTGGGGGGCGGGGCTGCATGATCCACCCACGATGACCGAGTCCATTCGTACGGCGGCCGTGATCGGAGCGGGAGTCATGGGCAGCGCGATCGCAGCGCACCTCGCTGGGGCGGGGGTCAAGACTCACTTGCTGGACATCGTCCCGCCCAACCTCACGGAGAAAGAGCAGGGCCAGCCCAAGGCTCGGAGCAGGTTCGCGGAGAGCGGCCTGGAAAAGGCAATCAAAGCCAAGCCCGCCGCGTTCTTCGACCCGGACGCCGCGCGGCTCGTTCAAACCGGAAATATCGAGGATCACCTCGACCGCCTCAAAGAGTGTGACCTCGTCATCGAGGCCATCATCGAGGACCTCGGCGCCAAACAGAAGCTCTTCGAGAAGATCGCGCCCGTGGTTTCGCCGAACGCCATCCTCGCTTCCAACACGAGCGGACTCTCCATCGCGAAGATGAGCGCGGTCTTGCCGGCGCAGTTGCGCCCGCAGTTTCTGGTCTTACATTTCTTCAACCCGGTTCGGTACATGCGGCTCTTGGAGGTCGCGCCGGGGCCGGAGACACGCCCGGAGCTGGTCGAGCGCATGGCGCGCTTTGGCGAATGGCTCGGCAAAGGCGTCGTCTACGCGAAAGATACGGCAAATTTCGTCGCGAACCGTATCGGCGTCTATTCGCTGATGTTCGCCATGAGAGCCATGCTGGAGGAAGGGCTCACGGTCGAGCAAGTAGACAAAATCGTCGGTCGCCCGATGGGTCGTCCGAAGAGCGCGGCGTTCGACACCGCGGATCTGGTGGGCTTGGATACGCTCGCCCACGTGGCGAAGAACTGCCAGACCGCGCTCGTCAACGACGAAGAGCGAGACGTGTTCGCGCTGCCGGAGCTGGTGCAAAAGCTCATTGCGCGGGGGAGCCTCGGTCGTAAGAGCGGCGGCGGCTTCTACAAGAAAGTCGACAAGGACATCCACGTGGTGGACTTGCAGACGCTGGAGTACCGACCGCAAGCCAAGGTGCGCTTCGACTCCTTGGGCGCAGTGAAGAACGAAGAAGATCCGGGCAAGCGGCTCAAGCTGCTGGTCAACGCGGACGACGTCGCGGGGCGGTTCGCGTGGAAGGTGCTCTCTCACACCCTGGCTTACTCGGCGCGCCGTCTGGGCGAGATCGCGGACGACGTGGTGAACGTGGACCGGGCCATGCGCTGGGGCTTCAATTGGGACCTCGGCCCGTTCGAGGCGTGGGACGCTATCGGCGTCGCAGAGTCGGTCGCCCGCATGGAGAAGGACGGCATCGCGCTGCCGGACTGGGTGAAGGCGCTGGCCAAGTCCGGCGGGAGCTTCTATTCCGGGGGCGCAAAAGCGCCGAGTTTCCACGACTACGGGACGGGCGAGAGGCGCCCGGTTCCGTTCGGGCCCAAGGAGATCCGCATTGCCGCGCTGAAGGAGTCCGGCAAGGTCATCAAGGAGAACTTCGGCGCCTCCTTGGTGGACCTGGGCGACGGCGTGCTCAACGTGGAGGTCCACACGAAGATGAACACGCTGGACCCCGACGTGATCGGGATGCTGAGCGACGCGGTGGACCTCGCGGAAAAAGACTTCGAAGCCGTGGTCATCGCCAATGACGGCGAGCACTTCGGGGCTGGCGCCAACCTGATGCTCATCATGATGGCCGCGCAGCAGAAGGCGTGGGACCAGGTAGAGAAGATCATCCGCGGTCTGCAGGGCTCCCTGCAGAAGGTGCGCTACGCCCGCGTGCCAGTGGTGGCAGCGCCCTTCAACTACACCCTCGGCGGCGCCGCCGAAGTGGCGATGGCCGCGGATGCCTGTCAGGCGCACGCGGAGACGTACATGGGCCTCGTGGAAGTCGGGGTCGGGCTGATCCCGGCGGGCGGCGGCTGCTTGCGAATGGTCGAACGCTTCACGGACGACGCGGCGAAGGTGAGGGGGGTGGACCTGCTCCCGTTCATCGGTGAGGCCTCCCTCAACGTGGCGATGGCCAAGGTGGCGACGAGCGCGGAGGAAGCGAAAAAGCTCCGTTACTTGCGGCCGACGGACGGCGTGAGCTTGAACCGCTCGGAGCTTCTGTACGCGGCCAAGTGGCGAGCGCTCGGGATGGCGCGCGCCGGCTACCGGCCGCCGCGCGCGGCCGTGCACACCGCGGTCGGCTACGACGCGGCGAAGACCATCGGCGCCCGCGTCTGGGGCCTCGTCGAGAGCGGGTACGCTAGCCAGCACGACGCCCTGATCGCGAACAAGCTCGCGAGCATCCTCTGCGGCGGCGCCGTACCAGCCGGCGCGGAAGTTTCGGACCAGCATTACCTGGACCTCGAGTGCGAGGCCTTTCTTTCACTGTGCGGCGAGCAGAAGACGCTCGACCGCATTGGTCACATGCTCATGAACAACAAGCCGTTGAGGAACTGAACATGGCCTTCCCCCTGAATGTCGTGATCGCGAGCAGCGTGAGGACGGCGGTGGGCCGCGCGCTCAAGGGTACCCTGCGCCACACCCGACCGGATGATTTGGCCGCTTGGGCGATGCAAGCCGCGGTGGCGAGGGTGCCTGGGCTCAGGCCGGAGGACGTGCAAGACGTCGTGCTCGGCTGCGCGATGCCGGAGGCCGAGCAAGGCCTCAATATCGCCAGAAACGCGGTATTCGTCGCCAAATTTCCGAACAGCGTCCCGGGCGAAACGATCAATCGCTTCTGCGCGAGCGGGCTGCAGGCCATCGTGCACGCCGGCATGCAGATTCACACCGGCCTGTGCGACGTCGCCATCGGCGGCGGCGTAGAGTCCATGTCGATGGTGCCGATGGGCGGCAACAAGGTGAGCCTCAACCCGGCGCTCATCGACACCTACCCGGAGAGCTACATCTCGATGGGGCACACGGCCGAGCGCGTCGCTAGCCGGTTCGGCGTGTCGCGCGCGGAGCAGGACGCGTTTGCGGCTCGCTCGCACGAGCGCGCCCTGGCCGCCATCGGAGCCGGTCGCTTCAAAGACGAGGTGTTCACGGTGAAGGCTCGGGTGCTCGAGGGCGGCAAGCTCGCGGAGGTTGACTTCGACGTGGACGAGTGCCCGCGGCCGGGGACGACCTCAGAGGTGCTCGGCAGGTTGCCGGCCGTGTTCAAGCAAGGGGGCTCCGTCACCGCGGGCAACAGCTCGCCGCTGAACGACGGCGCCGCCGCTTCCGTCTTGCTCTCGGACAAGAAGGCCCAGGAGCTCGGCGTGCAGCCGCTCGGCCGCCTGCGCGGGTTCGCAGTCGCGGGCGTGGACCCGGACATCATGGGTATCGGTCCCGTGCCGGCGATCCAGAAGCTGCTGGCGCAAACCGGCCTGGGCATCTCCGACATCGACCGCTTCGAGATCAACGAAGCGTTCGCAGCTCAAGCCGTTTATTGCGGCCGGGAGCTCGGTATCCCGGACGACCGGCTGAATATCGACGGCGGCGCCATCGCTCTCGGCCATCCGTTGGGCTGTACGGGCGCGAAGCTGACCGCGACGCTGCTGCACGGCCTACGCCGCACCGGCGGCCGCTACGGAATCGTGTCGATGTGCATCGGCGGCGGCATGGGCGCGGCCGGCTTGTTCGAAGCGAGCTGAGCTCAGAGCGCAGGCTTGGGCGGCGGACGGGATGCGCCGCCGCCCGGAGCAGGCGCAGGGTTGGACGCGACGGCGTTGATGGCGTCGCAGAGCTCCCAAAAGCTGGCCTCCTTGGAGACGACAGGCGCCGTTTCCTCGGCGCGCTCCAAGAGCAAGTCGTCGATGCTGCCGGAGCAGAAGAGGGCGCCGCCCACGCGCCGCTGGCGCAGCAGGCTCTCGCACAGCTCGATGCCGTCCCCGTCCGGCAAGGTGATGTCGAAGACCCCCACGTCGTTGTACGCCGTGACTGCTAGCGCGTCCGCGTACGTGTGAGCGAGCGTCACCACGTAGCCCCGTGATTTGAGCGACTTGGCGATCGCGCGCCCGACGGCGGCGTTGTCTTCGACTAGCAGGATTTTCAAGGGGGTCTTTGCAGCGCCCCCAATCGCCGCGGGCGAAGTAGCACCGTCGCCAGCTCGTGCAACATAGCACCCTCGCTGGAGCACGTGACAAAAAGCGACCCGTAACCGCCGCTAGAACCCTACGAATTGCGGCGAAAAGCGCGCCGTTCAATCATGCGCACGTGATCGTGTACGTGTGCCGGTGGCCGGCGGCGTCGACGCCCCCGACGGCGCTCGTCGAGGGAGTGCTCACTTTGCCAGTCACGCTGCCGCCACCGCGCAACGTTTGTACTTCCTTGGCCGTGAGCTGGATGTCGTGCCAGTGCGCCGTTGCTCCCGCGCCGAGCGTCTCGAGACGAAACGGGGCAGTGGCGGTGGAGCCGTTCACGAAATTGGCGAAGAACGTGAACGTCGCTGGCAGGTGGTCGTGGGTGACCGGCGTCTCGGTCATGCCGGCTTGCGCGCACCCTTCGGGGTCGGTCGGACCATCCCCAGCCGAGCCAGCTACGGCTCCTCCGCCGCCTTCGTCACTGCTCCCTCCTTCACCTCGCGCTCCGCCCGCGCCCCCTGCTCCGCCTTCTTCGTTTCCGAAGCCCGCGGCCCCACCTGCGTGATCGCCTGCCTCGCTCGGCGCAATCCCGCCGGTGCCCCCGCTTGCGTCGCGGCCGCCACCGCCGCCACCGCCGCTACCGCCCCGCCCGGAGCTCCCACCGCCGCCCTTTCCTCCGTCCCCTGCGCCGCTTACTCCCGCTCCGCCGGGGCTAGTCCCCGCCGTTCCGGGGTCGGCACCGTCGTCGTCACCGCAACCGACGATGGCGGACGTGGTCGCGGTCACGACCGTGATCGTGAGCTTGAGAAAATCCTTCCGCCCGATAGCCCGATTCATCCCGTTCTCCCTCCGTCGCCCGTGTAAGGGCGAGTGGGCCTTTCTCTACCAGGCTTCCGCGTCGGCCGCATGCTGGTCTAAGCTCCGGTGCGTCAGCTTAGCGGGCTCGGTAGCCCGCCCCGTTAGACCTGGAGGTATCGTGCTTCGGATGCTCGCCTTGCGGATGATTGGGGTTGGATTGGCTGCAGCGTCAGCTGTGGCGTGCGGTGGCGCGGCAGTGCCACAGGAATCGCTCACGGCCGCTCAAGCTTCGGTCAAAGGCGCGGAGGTCGGTGGTGCCAACGAGGATCCAAAGGCGCAGCTCCACTTGAAGCTCGCCAACGAACAGATCGAGAAAGCCAAAAAGCTGATCGAGGACGGCGACAACGAAGAAGCCGCTCGCGTCATCGACCGAGCTCAGGCCGACGCGGATCTCGCGCTCGCCCTGGCGCAGCAGGCGAAGGCGTTGAAGGAAGCCAAGGACGCCGACGAGCAGCTCGGCAAGCTCAAAAAGAAGCTCAAGCAGTGAGCCAAGGGAAAGGGAAAACCCAGACCATGTTCCGCGTAACGACTTCGCTTTCATTCTTGGCCGTGCTCGCCACCGTGGCGTGCGGTGCGACCATGCCGCCCGCCGAGCTGGTGGATGCTCGCAAAGCCTATGACAAGGCCTCTCACAGCCTCGCCGCGCAGCTCGCACCGGCAGAGCTGGACACCGCCAAACAGGCTCTAGACAAGGCCGAGAAGAGCTTCGCGGACGAAGGCGCGGACGAGCCCACGCCGGACCTCGCTTACGTCGCCCAGCGCAAGGCGGAGATCGCGGAGGCGGCGGCCAGCAAGGCGGCGGCCGAGCGCGACGCCAAAACCGCGGACAAGCAGTTCAAGGACGCACAGCTCGAGGGCCTCGACAAGACGAAGGCCGAGCTGAACAAAGAGCGGCAAAACAGCGAGAAGACCAAGGCTCAGCTGGAAGCGGAGCGCAAGCAGCTCGACGCGGAGAAGGTCGCGCGCGCCGAGGCCGAGCGCAAAGCTGCGGCGGCGATGGCGAGCCTGGCCGAGGTCGCCAAGGTGAAGGAGGAGTCGCGCGGCATGGTGATCACGCTGTCCGGCTCGGTGCTGTTCGCCACCGGCAAGTATGAGCTGTTGCCCATCGCTCGCGACAAGCTGGACGAGGTAGCCAAAGCCGTCTCGGACCAGGGCTACAAATCGATCCTCGTGGAAGGTCACACCGACTCGGTGGGCAAGGCGAGTGACAACGAGACCCTGTCGCTCAAGCGCGCGGAGTCGGTGCGCAGCTACTTGGTGTCGCGAGGCATTCCGAGCGACAAAATCCGCGCCGCCGGCCTCGGTTCGTCGCGGCCCGTCGCCGAGAACAACAGCGCAGACGGGCGCGCCAACAATCGCCGCGTCGAGCTCGTCGTCGAGCCACTGAAGTAAGGGAGCCGCAGTGAGCAAGGCGGACAGCGCGCTGGCGGCGCTGGAGCGCTTCTACGGCACGCCTCTGGATCACGAGCTCGGGCGGCACCTCACGGAGTCGCCCGAGGCTCGGGCTTTCGAGCTGCTGCAGGAGGTAGCGCAGCAGGTCCCCGCGTACGCGCACCTGCTGCAGGACGCCGGGGTCGGGCCGTCTGGTTTGACCCGCCTGGCCGACGCCCCGCTCGCGACGAAGGAGAACTACCATCGTCGTCACGCGCTCGCGGCGCTGTGCCGGGGCGGCGACCTTTCCGGGTGCGACATGCTCGCGGTCTCCTCCGGCTCGAGCGGCGAGCCGACGGTTTGGCCGCGCTTCGTCACGGACGAGGTCGGCACCGCGTACCGCTTCGAGCAAGTGTTCCGCGACGCCTTTCGAGCGCATGAACGCCGTACGCTCGCGGTGATTTGCTTCGCCCTCGGCAGCTGGGTCGGTGGCATGTACACCACCGCCTGCCTGCGGCACGTCGCGGCCAAAGGTTACCCGATCACGCTCGTGACTCCGGGCAATCAGAAGGCCGAAATCTTGCGAGTTTTGCGGGCGCTGGCCCCGAGCTTCGAGCAGGTCGTGTTGTGCGGCTACCCGCCTTTCTTGAAAGACGTGATCGACTCGGGGCTCGCGGATGGCTTCGATTGGCACGCGCGTCCGGTCAAGCTGGTGATGGCGGGCGAAGTATTCAGTGAAGAGTGGCGCAGCGTCGTTTGCGACCGCCTCGGCGCGCGTGAGCCCGAGCTCTCCACCGCCTCGCTCTACGGTACCGCCGACGGGGGCGTGCTCGCCAACGAGACGCCGTTCAGCATCTTGATCAGGCGGAAGCTCGCGCAGGAGCCGGAGCTTTCACGGGAGTTGTTCGGCGAAGCGAGGCTCCCCACCTTCTGCCAATACGATCCGCTGCACCGCTTCTTCGAAGTGGAGGACGGCAACTTGCTCTTCACCGGCGACGGCGGCATTCCGCTCGTTCGCTACAAGATCCTGGACCGCGGCGGCACTCACCCGTTCGAGGAGCTCTCATCGAGCTTTGCGCGACTGGTCCCCCCGGAGGTCACGGTGCGGCGCTTGCCTTTCGTGCACGTCTTCGGTCGGAGCAGCTTCGCGCTGTCGTTCTACGGCGCCAACGTCTACCCGGAGAACGTGGCGGTCGGCGTGGAGCAACCGGACCTGCTCGCGGCTTTGAGCGGCAAATTCGTGATGGAAATCGTCCACGACGACGACGAAAACCCGAGCCTGCAGGTGACGGTAGAGCTCTTGCCGGGGCGCACGCCCTCGGAGCAGCTCGAGGACGACGTCGCGCGTTCGATCCAGCGCGAGCTCGAGCGGCTCAACAGCGAGTTCAAGAACTACGCCCCCGCCGAGCGGCGCCTTCCGCGGGTGCGGCTTCTGCCTCACGCCGACCCGAGCTACTTTCCCCTCGGCGTGAAGCACCGCTACACGCGTCAGTAGCGCAGCCGGTTCGAAGCGTCGACAGCGCGGTTGTAGTTCTCGATCAGCTGAGCCGGGTGGCCCTCCACCAAGCGCGGATTGGACTTCGAGAAGAACTCCTTGTTGAAGTCCTTGTTGTCGCGCTTGCGCCGCAGCAGCTCTTTCGCCGACTTGAGGAACGTCTTGCTGTCGCTGACGTACGAGGAGAGCCCGGACGCCTTGTCCGCTTCCGCCTTGTGTGCGGTGACGTACTCCTCCAGCTCCGCGATCGAGCGCTCGTAAGTTTGCAAGGCGACGTCGTACTTCTGCAGGTCCAGCTCTTTCAGCTCGGCGACGTTGCTCACCTTGATCAGCGACTTGGCTTCGTTTTGCGACTTCTGCGCCAGGTATTGCAGGCGGCGCGCCGGGTCCTTCTCGAGCCGTGCAAACTGCCGGTCATTCACGGCGTCGTTCAGAGCCAGGACGCGCTCCTCGAAGCCGCGGCTGACCTGCTCGAACTTGGCGAAGCCGTTCATCAGCTCCGGATGGAGGGCCTTGCCCTTGGCCATCTTGTCGTCTTTGTAGTCCTTTTGGTCGTAGTAGTCGTTGGCGCGCTTCACGAGCGGGTCCAGCTCCTCCAGCGCCTTGCGGTACTCGATAGCGGCGGACTCCACCTCCGGTAACGAAGGCTGGAGCGTCTTCGCGCGCTCCAGGTGAGGGAAGCAGGTGCTGGCGTTGAGGTCGTAGAGCCCGTAGATGTTCCGCTCCTTGCCGGTAGGGCCGAGCTTTTCGTCGGCCCACGAGAGGTAGCGATTGCGGCTCTGAACGACACGCTTGGAGGTGCCATTCATGCAGTCGATGTACTCGCCGAGCTTGGCGCTGAGCTCCGCGTCCTTTTCCTCTTCGGAGCCCACTGTTCCGCCTTTGGCCGCCTCTGCCGTTTGCTTCAGCGTTTGCGCAGCCTTGCGCGCCTCCTCGATCTGCTTGCAGCCGGCGAGCGCAGCGGCGCCGCAAAGCATGACGACCCAGAGCTTGTTCATGATGCTACCTACTCAGCAGGGTGGCCGATGTACGCCACGTCGGGACGACAAATTCCCGAACATTACCGGCTAGCACGCGCGTCAGCGCCGGGTCAACGCGCGGAGCGCGAGCAAAAAAGCGCCAGGCACGGCCACGCCGAGCACGAACGGCGCCAGCAGCGCGCGCGTGCCTGACAGCTCCAGCACGCCGACGGCGGCATACGCGCCGGCCAGCCCCACGTTTCCGAGGGTCGTGGTCACGGCAAAACGCAGGCGGCTCACTCGGGTCGCGCCAGCCAGCAGAGTCGACGCCTCGGCGAGCACGGGTACGCCCCGGCACACCAGGACGACCCAGCTACCGTGCCGCGCCATCAGGTCGCGCGCGCGTGCCAGCTCGGTCGTCCCCGCGACCCGGGCGGCGAGCGGCTCGCCGCCCCAGCGCCCGAGCGCATAGCCAAGCCAGGCGCCGAGCGTCATGCCGACCGCCACCGAAACTCCTCCTGCCAACGCCCCCAGTAGCGCCACCGCCCCCGCCGAGATGAAGCTGGAGGGAACCGGCAGCAGCACGTCCGCTGCGAGCAGGAAGACGACCACGACCGCGAGCGCGACCCGACCGGCAGTGGGCGCCAGCAGGCGAGCACTGAGCGCACTGATGGAGTCCTCCCAGAGCGCAAAGGGGACGAGGATGAGAGCCAGCACCAAGCAAGTGAGAGCGGTCCAGCGTAGCCACGGCTTCATCGGAAGCGCGCAGTTTACTCGAGCGCGATCACAGACCGAAAAACTCGCGAATCCCGTTCAGGATTCGCAGGTTTTCGTGGCTGAGGCGATGGCTCCGCGCCTCGTCGCCGTCCAGGCCGCCGCGCGCGGCGTCCAGCTCCACCCGACGGGCGGCCAAGATCTCGGAAATGCGCTCGGCGATCGCGGGACGGCGCTGCAGGATCCCCTGGAAATCGGCCTTGTCGATGCGGAGGCACTCGACCTCCGTGAGCGCGACGACCGTAGCCTCGCGCGGCTGCCCCGTCATCAGCGCCATCTCCCCGAAGAAACTGGGCGCTCGCAGCACCGCGACGCGGCGGTCCCCTTCGGACGTGGAGACGCGCACCTCGACCTCCCCTTTGGCCAGCACGTACAGCCAGTTCGCTTGGGCTCCTTGCCGGGTGATGACCTCGGCGCGACCGAACGGGGTGCGGCGCGTGGTTTGGGCGAGCGCGCGCCGCTCCTCGGCGTCCAGACTCTTGAAGAGCTCGACTGCGTCCAGCGTGCGCAGCTTGCTCTGGACGTCCCGCTGCAGCTTGCGCTCGGCCTTCGCGGAGTCCTCCTGCTCCAGGAACAGCGCGGCGGCAGGGATGGCGAGCGGGATGTCCGCGCGCTTCAGCGAAGAGTAGACGCGCTCACGCACGTCCGAGTTGGTGCTGTCGTTCCTCCACAAGTCGTCGATCCAGTACCGCACCGCATAGAGGATGTAGCCGTCGCGATTCTCGCGCGCCAAATCGTTACAGATGCAGTGCGCGCCCGGGTCGGCGACGACGCCGGTGATGGGCGCGGCGATCAAGGCTTGGTTGACGACGCTGATCACGTCCGCCGGGGAGAACCGAAAATCCACGCAGAAATACACCCATTGGCGGTGGGGTACGGGCTTGCCGTCACGCCGACCCAGCACCTTGATGGACTGTGCCATGAGCTGGCCGTTGGGCACGATGAGCGTGTCGTTGTCGCGGGTCTCCAGCACGGTGTGGCGCCAGCGCACCTTCTTGACCTGCGCTTGTTGCTTGTTCTCGAACTCGAGCCAGTCCCCCTCTTGGAAGGACTCGTCCACCTGCAGCGCAAGGCCGCCGACGATGTTGCCGAGAGTGGCCTGCAGAGAAAGACCGATCACGGCCGTCACCACCGCCGACGTGGCGATGATGCTGGTCAAGTTCAGCCCGGCCTTGTGCATGAGCCAGCCGGCGGCGACCAAGTAAGCAGCGCCGACCACCAAATCGTGGAGGATGTCCGGAAAGTCCCAGCGCGTGAGCGGCGCGAGGAGATCGAACACGGCGAGGGCCGCGAGGTTGATCATCAAAAGCACGCGCAGCAGCTCGCCGGCCAGCGAGAAGCCGAGCGCGAGCTCGTCGAACCGCGACAGCGCGAGCGCGGAGGTGATGACCACCACGACCAGGTGCAGCGCGAACAAGAGCACGCTGCGCCGCAATCGCCGGCGCGATGCCCCCGGCACGACTCGAAACACCGCCGCCAGCGCGATGATGAGCGCGGCGAAAACGGCTACGTAAATCAGCTCTCTCGTCACCGAAACGTCACGATAGCACGAGCGGCTGGAAGTGCCGGAATTCGCTCCGCAATGCGCGCCTCAGTTACCGCTTTCGAGCGCGCGATGGATCGCGTCCGGCACCACCCCGAGCTCCTCTGCCAGCGCCAGCAGGCGCGTGTTGTGCGGCAGCTCTGTCAGGTAGAGCTTGGCGTACGGAGTGCCGGAGAGGCCCATCAGCCGCCGTTGCACGAGCGGTACGGCTTGAGCGATGGCAGCCTTGGCCAGCTCTTCGTCGCCCACGTCGATGGCGGCGTCGTGGTAGGCGAGGAACACGGGGGCTTCGTTCAGCAAGCTCGGAGCGCCCGCTTCCAGTAGCTGCGCGGCTTCGCGCGCTAGGTCCAGCGCGGCGTGGATGTTGCCGCAGCGGCGCTCGGCCTCTGCCCAAAAGCCGAGCGCCACCGAGAGCACGTCTCGATTGGCGGTTTGGCGATACGCCTGAGCCGCCATCCGCAGCAGGCCGAGCGCGCGCCGCGACTGCGCCTCGCTCTGGCCGCGCAATAGCTCGCAGCCGCGGTAGAACAGCATGCCCAGGTTCGAACGATCCGGCGCGGTCCACACGCCGGCGGCGGCGGCGTCCGCGTCCTCGCGAACGGACGCCAAATGGCCCTCGAGCTTGAGGTCGTTGCCGAACGTCGCCGCCCAGCCGAGCAGGTTCATCTGCGCGTGCCGGACCGCGCCCTGGCTGCCGATCGCGTCGGCCAGCGCGAGGCCGGTTTCGATGGCGGCGCGCGCCTCTTGCCGGGCGCCGATGGTCGTGAGCGCGAAGCCGAGGTTGCTCATCAGCATCGCCTCGCGCTCACGGAGACCAGCGGCGCGGGCGGCGCCGGCGGCGTTGCGTCGCGCCTCCAGGGCCGCGCCAAGGGCGCCCGTGGTTTGCCGGACGATCGCTTGAGTCTGGTAGGCGTCGACGGCTGCGGAGCTCAGCTTCTGCGAGTGCCCGAGCACGAGGAGGCGCTTCGCCTCCTCCTCCGCGTCCGCGAACTTGCCGGCGAAGGCCAGGCGCATTGCGAGCGCCGCCGACGAGCGGGCCTCCTCGTCGTACAGGCCGAGCGTAGCGGCGCGATCGCGCGCCTCCGCGAGGCGTTGGCTGATCGAGTCGCCGGAGCCTCGTGCGTCGTCGAAGCGCGCTCGCGCGCCGCGGGAGCGCACGGCGCTGCCTTCGTCGTACACGTTCTCTTCCAGCGCGCTGATCGCGGTTTCGCGCTCACTGGCGCGCGGGTCCAGCCGACTCCACGCTTCATCCAGGCAGAGCGCGCGCTGAAACCCGGTTGGCTTGTCCTCCGCGAACGCCAGCGCCCGCTCGGCCATGCTGAGCGCGTCCGTGAGCGCGTTGGTCGCGAGGGCGCGCTGCGCGGCTTTTGCCCAATAATCTGCGGCGCGGGTGTGCTCGCCGCCCAAATCGTAGTGCCCCGCAACCGTCGCGGAGTCCTCGCCCATCGAGGCCAGCCACGCGGCGGCGAGGGCGTGCAGCTCTTTGCGTTCACGTTCCCCGAGCGAGGCGTACGCGACCTCACGGACGAGGGCGTGCTTGAACAGCCACTCGCGCGTCCCCGTGAAGCGCGAGACGTTTTGCTCCGTCAGCACCTCGGCCGCGACGACCGCTTTCATCACGCCCTCGGAGCCGCGCATGCCGAGGGTGTCGAGCGCGGCATCCCAGCACGTCAAGCCGAACACGGAAAGTCGCCCCACCGCGTCCCGGCATTCGCCCTCGAGCGCGTCCAAGCTGACTTGGATTGCGCTCTGGATCGTCGGCGCGTTGCGGGCGTCCCGGCCCGACGCGGTGAGCCGGGCCAGCTCCTCGGCGAACAGCGGCAAACCTGCGGCCTGATCGGCGATGCGGTCCACGACCTCCTCCGGCACCGCGTCGCCCAGGACGGAGCGCGCGATGGCTCTGGCCGCGCGCTTGGAGACCGGGCGAAGCTCCAGACGGACATGGTCGCGGCCGGCGAAGCGCGCGGTTTGGCCCTGCCAGAATTCGGGCCGCACGAGCGCCATGGCCACCAAAGGCCGGCCGGTAGCGCGCCCCAGCATGTGGTCGATCCAGCCAATACTCTCTGGATCCGCCCACTGCAGATCTTCCATGAGGATCGCGACTTGCTCGTCTTGAGTGACCTGCAGCACCAAGTCCGTCATGCTCAGCCACAGAGCGTCGCGCGAACCGCGCGGATCCAGACCCTCCGGCAGCGGCTCGTTGGCGAGTAGCCGCGCGAGCAGCATGCGGTTTTGCGAGCTCAGCTCGTCACGCGTGGAAGGGCCCAGGCGCGAGACGATGGCGCGCTCCGCCTCGGCGCTGGTGGCGCCTTTGGGGAGGCTGATGATGGCGCGCAGCACGTCCGCCGCGGCGCCGAGCGCGTGACCCTGACCGTAAGCATCCGAGCGCTGCAGGACGATCAATGGGGCGCCGGCTTGGGACGAAATACGTGCCATCACCTCGCGCCGGAGACGGCTCTTACCGATACCGGGCGGGCCGGTGATGGAGACGAGCACGGGCGTCGAGTCCAGCCGTGAACGCTCGAAGGCGGACATGACTTGCGCCAGCTCCGGATCGCGCCCAACGAACGGCGCGCCGCCGCCGCGCTCGCCGCGCTGACCCTGAATCGGCTCACCTACCACCGCCGAGCCGTCGTCTCGGGTTCGGAACTCGTAGCGGCCGCGCCCGAGCTCACTGGTGGTGGCGTCCGCCAGCACCACGCTCGGCTCCGCGTCACGGGCCAACGCGGACGCGCGGTCGACGACCTCGCCCACCGGCTGTACCTCCCCGGTAGAGGACGCAAAGTCGAGCCGGGCGCGACCGCTAGCGATCCCGACGCGCGCGCCAGAACGAGCGAGGCGGCGGCCCAGCTCGAGCGCCACTGCGGCCTCGTTGCCGACGGCGCGGCGCGCGCCGAGGTGCGCGACGATCGAGTCCTGCCCGAGCGGGACCGCGTCCGCCCCGCGCTGGCGGAGCTGCTCGAGCGAGCGCTCGCGCGCCGAACCGGTGCCAAAACGGATGGCGACGATCGAGGTCACCAGGCGGGAGCCACTCCAGCCGAGCCGCGAGGACCTCACGGACTCCACCGGCTCGACCCAGCTCGTACGCATGCCGTCGCGCGCGGCCTCGTGGAGGAGCTCGAGCACCTCCTGCATGGTGCTCGGCCGCATCGAAGGATCCGTCTCCAGCATTCGGGAGACGAGCGAGTCGATCATCGGTGGAGTGTCGCGGCGCAGCTCGGCCAGCCGTGGGGCGCTCGTCGTGACCAGGCGCGCCAGAGTCGCGATGATGGTCGGACCCACGTGGGGCGGGCGGCCCGCGATGAGCTCGAAGAGGGTGGCGCCCAGCGAGTAGATGTCGGAGCGCGCGTCGATGGGCGCGTCCCCGCGCGCCTGCTCCGGCGCCATGTACGCGGGAGTGCCGACCACGTCACCCGAGCGGGTGATGCGGATATCGCTCTTGGCCGCGACCCCGAAGTCCACGATCTTGGGGGAGACGTTCTCGAGCGACCCGAAAGACTCTAGAGAGCGGCACAGAAAAACGTTGCCGGGCTTGATGTCGCGGTGGAACACGCCCGCGTCGTGGGCTGCGCTCAGCGCCTCGCCCACCTTGATACCGAGGTCGGCCGCCTGCTGTATCGTCAGTGGGTCGCGCCGCTGGCGCTGCGCGAGGTCCTCGCCGTCCAGCCACTCCATGGCGACGTAGGGCTGGCCGGTCTCTTCCAGTACCCCGAAGGCAACCGTCTTCACGATGCCCGGGTGATCCAGGTTGGCGAGGAGCTGGCCCTCCCGCATGAGCCGTTGCTCTTCGTCCGGCGCCACCCCCGCGTCCGCCGCGATCACTTTGAGCGCCACCGGGCGTTCGGCCACCAGATCGTAAGCACGGTAAACGATGCCAACCCCGCCGCGACCGACTTCGCGCTCCACGACGAATCGGCTCCCCAGGCGCCTGCGGTCGGACGTTGTCAGCTCTTCTTCCAATGCTCTCAAGCTAGTCGCGGCAGCCCGCGGACGGAAGCCCCGGCATTTCACGGTCGTCGAATTGCCGAAACGCGAGAGGGCCGCGCCGCTCGTTGGCGCAGGATTCTTACAGCCGCCGGAAGATTCGAGGTAGCTTGTGCGGTCAGGGGATCCCGCTCTTCGCGGGTCTCAGGAGAGGAGCTTGGTTATGGGTATGCGTTCACTTATTGCGGTGGTGTGTGCGCTTTCGCTCGCGGCGGCCGTGGGCTGCAGCAAGGACGAGGCGCAAAAGGTTCAGCCGGAGACCCGCGGCAAGCGCGGGGAAAATTGCCAGGCCCGCAACGACTGCGAGCCAGGGCTGGCGTGCCTGAATCAGATTTGCTCGAAAAACGAGTTCGACGTGGGCGTCGCGGTGAAGCAATGCGACCGCATCGAGTGCGCCGACACTTCCGACTGCTGCGGCAACAAGCTGTCGGAGCCGCCGGCAAAGTGCGCCAGTCGTGAAGCGCTGTGCTTGCCGACGCTGCCCGGCTGCACCACGAGCCTGCGCTGCACGGACGACGACTCTTGCAACGGCGGCACCTGCTTGCCCGGCACCTGCTCGGGCGGCATCATCAGTGGGAACTGCACCCTGCCCGCGGATTGCCAGGACCTGTGCACGGCGGCGGGCACCTGCTCGCTGAGCGGCGGAGTGTGCACGCTGGACTCCGAGTGCACCTACTACCAGTACAACGCGGGCGCGACGTGCATCACGACCAACCGGGTCTGCAACTGTACGAACCCCGACTACGCCCCCGCGTCCGCGATCTGTACGGATCCCGAGTGTACCGACATTTGCTCGCTCCGCTGTGAAGACGAGCGCTGCGTGGCGGACCGCTCGTGCGACGTGGATTCGGACTGCATCACCTTCGGCCTGCCGCTGTGTGACGACTCGCGCTGCGTCCAGTGCAAGACGGACGACGACTGCGACGAGGAGGGGGACGAAACGTGCGACGCCGGCGTATGCCACAAGCCCTGTCAGCACAACGAGGAGTGCCCGCTGTTCGACGCGTGCGACGAGGGCACCGGCGAGTGCGTGTACGTCGGCTGTTCCACCGACCGCGAGTGCATCCTGGCCGCGACCGGCGTGGGTGACGGCGAGACCCCCGGCCCGACTCTAGGAGGAGAGGATCCCAGGCTCTTGAAGTGCCTGCCTTCCGAGACGAAGCCGGACACCAAGGAGTGCAAGATCCCCTGCGAGAACGACGGCTCCTGCGGGGCCCAGTCGGTGTGTGACGGGGGCTACTGCAAGTTCATCGGCTGCGAGAGTGACGAGGAGTGCCGCGCGTACCTTCGCATCACCAACCAAAAGCCGACGGAGGCGCGTCCGTTCGTGCCGACGGCGGTCTGCCGCGAATAGTCAGCTAGAAGCAAGGGCTGCCGCGTCCAACTTACGAGCGGCGCGGCAGCGCTTTCCGGAAAGCTCGACCCCCAAAGCGTCGAGCCCGAGCGCGTTGGCGACGGCCAAAACCGTACCTTTTCCGCAAAAAGGGTCGACCACGCGCCGCGCCGGAGTTTCGTTCAGTAAGAAGCGGCACGCCGCCTCGCAAGCGCGCGTTCCCATCGCGCGGCTCCACGGCATCTCTCCGGCGTCGGGAAGGACGTCCGCGCTGGGCTTCTTCGGGACGATGGGGTCGCCGGAGCTGAACGCGAGAAGGTGCGAGTAGCTGGGGCGCCCTTGCGTCAACGTCCCAGGAGGGTGACGGCACACGATCTTGTGGAAAACGAGCGTCGCCCCCACCGTCTCGGCTGCGCGCTGCACGAGGTAAGCCTTGTCCACCCACTGCCCGTGGTGGCGGATGTCGCTTTGAAAGAACAAGCAGGGCATGCCGGGCGTCGTCCAGCGCATGAGGCGCGCCGCGGCGTCCACGAACCAGCTCTTCCAGCCCTCTAGACCGGGGCCCAGCTGGGGCAGCTCCGACACGTCCGGTAGCGAGGTCACGACCGCATCGAGCGGTTGGGAGGGCGTCTCCGCCAGCCATGCCAGCGCATCGCCCTGGATCACGACGCGCGTCGGAGCACTCGGAGCTTCAGCGTCCTGGAGCACGTCGCAAGGTCCGCCGCCGCGTGGCCAGCGCTGGAGGTGGGGCTGCGCTCGGGTCATCCGGATCCCCCGGCAGCGCGGCGGGGGGAGCTTGGCCGAGCCCCTGCGCGGCGAGCTCAGCCAAAGTGATACGCACGCCGCGCGCGCTGGCGGCGGCCCGTGCGAGCAAGCCGAAGAGCTCTTGCTCGTTGCCGGGAAAGTCGTGCTCCGCGAGCGCGGCCATGGCTGCGGGCTCGATGCCCAGCGGGTCGCCGCTCCGGGCAACGCCGAAGCGGCTGAGGGCTTCCAGCACGAGGGCTCGGAGATCCTCGGCGCGCTCCGCCAGGCTCGGCAGAGCGAGCTCGCGGCCCAAGACCGCCCGCGCCAGCGCTTCGTGCAGGCGTCCGGAAACGGCCAAGCTCTCCGCACGGTCCGGCAAGCCGAGCACGAGCCCTGCGGGGACGACGCCAGAGACCGGTTGGTCATGCGCGCGCTGCACCAAGAATTGCAAGAGATGCTCCTGCACGTCGCTCGGCAGCGACGGCGCGTTCAGCACGAGCAGCGTGCCGCCGTCCGCGGCGACCAGAGGGGAGCGAGCTGGGTCCTTCCAGGCGACAGCATCGCGCGCCTCGCGCTCGGTGCCATCGATCGTGACGAAGGGACCGCCACTGCGCACGCTCTCGAGGTGGGCGTGCGCGGCGAAACCTTGCGAGTCCACCCCCGGGGGCGCGATGAGACCGAGCGGTGAGTCTACTCGCGCGAGGCGCGACAGGTCGTCCAGCGCCAAACGCGCCGCGGGGCTGAACGCGGTCGTGCGCACCTGCCTCGCGAGGCGCTCGGCGGGCATACGGTACCGCGTCGTCTGCGCCGCGATGGCATGGGTGAGGCGCTCGCACTCCGCGCCGAGCCCCACCGCCTCCGCGCGTGCGGCGAGCTCGCGCTCGCGAGCGCGAGAAAGCGCGGCGGATACGGAGATGAGCGAGCTGATGCGGTCCGCGAGCTGACGTAGCGCGCGCGCCTCTTCGAGTGACAAGGGGCTGCTGCGGCTCTCGCTGGGGAGCAGCACGAACCCGAGCGGGCCGTCGTCGTCGCAGACGACGGTGGCCGAGTAGGCGCCGCGCGCGCGAAACCACGCGAGCAGCCCTCGCACCTCCGGGCGGCGCACCTCGACCGCGGAGAGCGCGTCGAGCCGCAGCGTGCGCTCCGGCTCGCCGAGCGCGAGCTCGTAGAGCCGCTCCGGCGCTTCCGAGCGCTCCACGTGCAGGTACCCCGCGACGTCTACGCTCAGCACCTCGCTCGGCGCGTAGCGCCATATTTCCGCGCGGGCGTTGCCCGACGCGGCCGTGTGCTGGAGCGCAACGAGCGCGGCGGTGAGGGCCGTGTTCGGATCCGGGGAGAGCGCGCCCCGGCTCGCCGCTTCGATCGAGAGCAGCCAGCGCGACTGCTCGGGCCCGAGCGGGCGGGCGATACGCTGCGCAAGCAGGCCGACCGCCACGCAAGCCAGCGACGAGCCGATGAGGATCGTGCCGCTCGCGCCGGGGCGCGCGTGGGCCAAAGTGCCAGCGGCCACCACCACCGGAACCCCCGCGATCGCGACGGCCAAGATGCCGCGGAGGGCGCGGGTCACGGTGGTTGGCTCGGACGCAGTCGCGGCCCAAGCAGCCAGCGCGGAGGCGGCGCAAACCGCGGCCGGTAGGAAGCGGTCAGGCGGTGCCAGGGCCAAGGAGGCGCCGAGCACGGCCACGAGCAGAGCCGTGACGGAGAGAGCGAAGGCGCTGGCGGCGCGATCGCCGACCCCGAGCTCCGCGCGCCGCAAGTTGCGGAGGCGCAGGCTCGCCGCGCAGTGCACCAAAAGCGAGCCCGCGGCGGCGCTGGTCGTCGCGTAGTCCACCAGCAGCGGGTCTTGCAGAAAGTAACGAGGGGCGAGCGCGAAGGCGGCCGGGATCGTCGTCGCCATCGCCCACAGCAGGCCGGTGAACGCGGCGCCGTCCAGCGACTCCGTGGCCTTGGGCGCGACGAGGAGGCCTCCGAGCGGCTTGATGCGCCCGAGCGCGACGAGCGAGCTCACGGCCGCGATACCCGCGCCCAGGTTGGCGGCGGCGTCCAGCCCCGGGCGGCCGGGCCCGCCCGTTCGCGCGATGAGGAACAAGGCGATACCGAACGCGGTGAGCCAGCCCGCTCGGCGTGCCACCGAGCTGACGCGATCCGAGCCCGCCGCGACGCGTGCGCGCCGGTAGCTCGCGACGAAGCCGAGGCCGCTTGCCCCCGTCACGAGCAGCACCACCGCCGACTCGCCCGTCCTCACCGCCGCGAAAGCGACGTAGGCGAGCGCCAGCAGACACAGGGCGAGCTCGCGATTCATCCCGGCTATATACCCAACATTCCGGCCAATTGCCCGAGGCGCGGCGCTCAATCGACCGGGATTCGAGCCGCGACGCTTGCCGGGGGCAGGGGACAAGGCTATCCGGCCGCTCCCCGTGCGGTGCCGTCCGGCGATGCGGGGTCCTCCGCGATGAAGAAGAACTACGTCCTCGATACCAACGTCCTTCTGCACGACCCTCACGCGATCTTCAAATTCGAGGACAACGATCTCTTCTTGCCGATCTACGTGATCGAAGAGATTGACCAGTTCAAGCGCGACTCCAACGAGCGCGGGCGCAACGCGCGCACCGTCTCGCGGCTGCTGGACGGGTTGCGAGCCAAGGGGCCGCTCTCGGGCGGCGTTTCGCTGGTAGACGGCGGCTCGCTGCGCGTGTTCGTTCCGCAAGTGCGGGCGGAGCTGCCGATCGCGCTGAACCCGAGCTCGGGCGATCACGCAATCCTCCAAACCGCGATCGCTTTGCGGGACTCGCATCCCGAGACGCCCACCGTGTTCGTCACGATGGACGTCAACCTGCGCATCCGCGGCGATGCCCTAGGTCTCACGACGGAGGCCTACGAGAACCAAGCCGTCGACTTCGAGCATCTGGAGTCCGGCACGATCGAGCTGGCGTTCACCGCCCCGGAGCTGGACCGGTTCCTGAGCGGCGGCGTACTGCGCCCGCCGGACCAAGAAAAGCTACCGCCCAACGTCTGCGTGGTACTACGGGACGACGCGGAGCGGCCGCGCACCGCGCTAGGCCGTTTTCACGCAGAAGCAGGCGAGATTCGCGCCCTCAAAGTGCCCCGCGAGGGGCTCTCCGGCGTTCGTCCGCGCAACCGTGAGCAAGCGTTCGCTCTCGATCTACTGCTGGACGAAAACGTGCGGCTGCTCACGCTCGTCGGCAAGGCCGGCACCGGCAAGACGCTGTTGGCGCTCGCGGCCGGCTTGAAGCGTGTGGTCGAGGAGGGCGTGTACGCGCGGCTGCTCGTGAGCCGCCCCGTGATGCCCCTGGGCCGCGACCTCGGATTTCTCCCGGGAGACGTCGACCAGAAGCTCAACCCGTGGATGCAGCCCATCTACGACAACCTCGAGTTTTTGCTGGTCGCCGGTGGCGGCAAGCGCCGCGGCGTGCGTGGCTACGACGAGCTCTTCCAATCCGGCCAGCTGCAGGTGGAGCCTCTCACGTACATCCGCGGGCGCAGCCTGCCCTCTCAATACGTCATCGTGGACGAGGCGCAGAATTTGACGCCGCACGAGGTGAAGACCGTCATCACGCGCTGCGGTGAAGGCACCAAGATCGTGCTGACGGGCGACCCCTTTCAGATCGACAACCCTTACGTGGACAGCTCGACCAACGGGCTTTCGTACGCCGCGGATCGCCTGCGCGGCGAGCCCCTCGTCGGTCACATGCTGCTCTCGAAGGGTGAGCGCAGCGAGCTCGCCAACATCGCCGCCAACAAGCTGTGAGCGCGCGGCGCCGGTCGCCGCTCACCGCCCGAGCCGAGCGCTTTGCGCGAGAGCTCAAGCGGTGCGAGGCGAAGGTGGCGCTGCTGGACCGCGTCCGCCCGCTGAATCTGGCGGTGGAGCTCGGGCGCCTGGGCTCGGCTTTCGCCAGGGGCGCTCGGCCTGCTGCGCACTTCGTGTATGGGCCGCCGGCCGAGCTCGGGGAGCTGCGTCGCGCGTTGGAAGAAGGAGCGCGTGCGCTCGAGTCCGGTGACGACGAAGACCAGCTGCTTTCGGGGCGCGCGCGGGAGCTGGAGCTCGAGGCGCGGCTCGCCGAGCACACTGGGAGCCCCAGCTTTGCGCCTCTGGCCGCTCAGCGCTTCCCGGTTCCGCCTGGTGCGGAGGCGCTGCTGCGGCTCGCGGAGGGCTTTTTGACCGGTCCCGCGCCGCTCCAGCCTTCTGGCCACTTGCACCTCAGTGAAGACCAGCAGGATCCGGAGAGCCTCTGGTCCAAGATCTCGCGCCGCGTCGCCAGCGAGCGTTGGCCCGTGCGCGTGGAGCTGCTGCCAGGGCTCGTGTCCTTGGCGGCCGTCGCCGACGGCGTCGTGCGGGTGCGACCCGGGGCTCGCCTCACGTCCCGCGTGGCCGAACGCATCGCGCTGCACGAGGTCGAGGGTCACGTGAGACCGCGCTTGCGCGGCGCGGCGCTCGGGGGCGTTTTCTTGGCCGGGAGCGCGCGCGGCAGCGAAGACGAAGAAGGACGGGCGATTTTGCTCGAAGAGCGCGCGGGGCTGCTCGACTCGGAACGCAGGCAAGAGCTCGCCCGCCGCTACCTGGCGGTGCTCAGCCTGCGCGGAGGGGCAGAGCTTTGGGACACCGTCGACGTCCTCGGCCGAACCGGAGCTACTGCGGGCGCCGCTATCGAGCTCGCGTGCCGCGTGCACCGCGGCGGTGGGCTGGGCCGCGAGCTCGTCTACCTCGCCGGCTACGCGCGAGTGGCGCAGCGCTTTGCGAGCGAGCCCAGCTTGGAGCCCGTGATGCGAAGCGGCCGGCTTTCGCTCGAAGCCGCGGCCCAGCTCGAAAGCTCACTCCAGCTCGACGATGACGGGGATGTGATCTGAAGGCTTGTCTTGATGGCGTGGCTTTTCGTCCATGCGACAGCGCTTGCTGCGCGCGGCGAGCGCGGTCGAAAGAAACGCGTAGTCGATGCGCAGGCCCTGATTCTTGCGAAAGCCGCCTGCTCGGTAGTCCCACCAGCTGTACAGGCCTGCCCGCTCTTCGAATCTCCGGAACGTATCGACGAACCCGAGCTGCTTGAGCTCTTCCAGCTCGCGCCGCTCGTCCGGGTGGAAGTGCACCTTGCCGCGGAACGCCTCCGGGTCGTAGACGTCACGCTCGTCCGACGCCACGTTGAAGTCGCCACCCAGAAACACGTCACGACCCGCTTCTCGCTCACTCAGCGTTCGCCTTAGCTGCGCCAGCCACGCGAGCTTCTCGGCGAAAGCGGGAGAGCTGACGGTGCGTCCGTTCGGAATGTACGCGGACAGCACCCGCACCCCGCCGATCGTGGCCGCGATCAGGCGTTTCTCGGCGTCCGGCGAGGCTCCCAACTGGCCGATCTGAATGTCTTTCATCGGCAGTCGCGAGCAAATCGCCACGCCGTTGTACGTGGGCTGCCCCGCCATCGCCACGGCGTAGCCGAGCATTTGCAGCTCGTCGCTGGGGAAGTCGTCGTCTTCGACCTTCGTCTCCTGCATGCAGAGCACGTCGGGTTGCTCGGTCTCCAGCCAGCCGAGCACGGCGTCTAGCCGAGCGCGGATCGAGTTTACGTTCCAAGTTGCAAGCTTGAGGGGCACGGCGCTTGGCGCCTTTTCGCCCAACGATTCGGCGGTGCCAAGGTCTTGTCACCTTTGGCCTTTCGCACTAGACGGGTGCCCGTGAGCAGCGTCTTCGCTCGAAAAGGCCGTTGGACGCGGGGTGCGGCTCCGGGTTGGACGCTCGGGCATCTTCTGCCGTTGATTTTGCTCCTAACGCCCAAGTGGGTGTCGGCGCAACAATCCGGAAGCGGAGCCATCCCGGGCGGTTCCACCGGTGCGGTCGTCAAGCAGCCGGAGGCGGACAACCAGCCCCAGCCCGTCGTGGTGATGCCGGAGCTCGTGCACTTCGAGAACGCCCCGTACCCGGCGGAAGCGGAGAAGGCTGGTCTCCAGGGCAGGGTGGTCCTCAAGCTGACCATCGACAAAGACGGCAACGTCACCGCCGCCGAGGTGCTCGAGCCAGCGGGCAACGGCTTCGACGAAGCGGCGCAGGCGGCGGCACTGAAGTTCAAGTTCAAGCCGGCGACGCGGGACGGCGTGCCCTTCGCCGCCAAGATCAAGTACGGCTACGACTTCACGTTGAAGGTGGTGGAGGCGCCGCCGCCGCCCCCTCCCACGACCGGTGAGCTCGGGGGCAAGCTGTTCATCGCCGGGGCGGACGCGCCGGTCGTGGGGGCCGAGCTCGTCATCGTGGGGCCACAAGCCGCGGAGCTGCGCGTCATGACGGACGCGAGCGGGTCGTTCCAGATCCCCGCTCTGCCGCCTGGCAAATACAAGCTCAAGGTCAACGCCTCCGGCTTCGACCCGCTGGAGGTGGAGGAAGACGTCGTGGCTGGCGAAGCCATCGACGTGAAGTACCGTCTGTCTCCGGTGTCCGACGGGCTCGAGATCACGGTCCAGGGTGAGCGCCCCCCGCGCGAGGTCACCCGCCGCACCCTGGAGCGCCGCGAGATCAACCGCATTCCCGGCACCGGTGGGGACGCGCTGCGCTCGCTACAAAGCTTGCCGGGCGTCGCGCGGCCACCGGGCTTGGCCGGCCTCCTCATCGTGCGCGGCTCCGCGCCGGACGGCACGGCGTATTTCGTGGACGGCACGGACGTGCCGCTCATCTACCACTTTGGCGGCCTCTCCAGCGTGGTGCCGACGGAGCTGCTGGACCAGATCGACTTCTACCCCGGTAACTTCAGCGCTCGTTACGGTCGCGTCATGGGCGGCATCGTGGACGTATCGCTCCGCAAGCCGGACACGAAGTGCAATGGGGACTACGGCAAGAAGACCGACAAGACCGGCTGCTTCCACGGCATGGCGCAGGTGGACTTGATCGACGCCCGCCTCCTCGTGCAGGGCCCGATCTCCAAGGAGTGGAGCTTCGCGGCGGCGGGGCGTTACAGCTGGTTCGACAAGTGGCTCAAGCCGGCGCTGGAGAGTGCCGGGTCCAGCGTGACGAGCGCGCCGATCTACTCGGACTACCAGCTCATCGCCGAGCACAACACGAACAAGTCTCGCACCAGCATCCGCGCGTTCGGCGCGGACGACCGCTTCGAGGTCATCATCACCGACCCGGCCGCGCAAGATCCGGCCTTCGGCGGTAACCTGCGCTTCGGCACCTCGTTCATGCGGGGTCAAATTCTCAACGAAGCGAAGCTCTCGAGCGCCGTCGACCTGACGAGCATGTTCAGCGTCGGCAAACAGAAGATCAACTTCGGGCTCGGTATCTTCAAGTTCGATCTGGATCTGACCCCCATCTACTGGCGCGAGGAGCTGGCGGTCAAAGTCGCCAAGGGCGTGAAGATCAACGCCGGCATGGACTTCGAGATGTCGCCCTACAAGGTGCTGGTGCGCGCTCCGCAGCCGCCGCGCCCCGGCGAGCCCGATCCGGGGCCGTTCGCGACGAGGCCGCTCAACGAGTCGCAAGACTCCGGCTTCAGTTTTCGCCCCGCCTGGTACGTGGAGGGTGAGCTCACCCCGCTGGACCGCCTGCGCGTCGTGCCCGGTGTGCGCTTGGACTTCGCGCGCGACTCCGGTCACGCGGACTTCAGCCCGCGCATCAACGCGCGCTACGACATCGTGAAAGGTGAGGGGGCGGACGCCGGCTCCGGGGTCCCGTTCAAGCGGCGCACCACCATCAAGGGCGGTGCGGGCGTCTACAGCCAGCCCCCGCAGTTCCAAGAGACGGACGAAGTGTTCGGCACCCCGAACCTGCGCTCGAACCGCTCCGTGCACTACGCGCTCGGCATCGAGCAAGCGATCACGCGGACCATCGACCTGAGCATCGAGGGCTTCTACAAAGACTTGTCCGACCAGGTCTCGCGGAACGCGGACCCGCTCGGGTACGCGTACAACAACGCGGGCATCGGCTCGGTCAAGGGCATCGAGACCCTGCTCAAGTTCAAGCCCACGGAGCGCTTCTTCGGTTGGGTCGCGTACACGCTCTCGCGCAGCGTGCGCCGGGACGCTCCGGGCGCGGAAGAGTACCTGTTCCAGTACGACCAGACGCACAACCTGATCATGCTCGGCAGCTACCGGCTCGGCCGAGGCTGGGAGTTCGGCGCTCGTTTCCGCATCGTCTCCGGGCCCCTCGACACCCCGGTCGTTGGTCGGCCCTCTCTACCGGCCGTGTACGCGGCGGACGCCGGCGCTTACGTGCCTCTGCAGGGCAAGCCGTACACGACGCGCCTGCCGCTGTTCCACCAGATGGACATCCGGGTGGACAAGCGCTGGCAGTTCAAGTCCTGGGCGTTCTCCACCTACTTGGACGTGCAAAACGTCTACAACCACGCGGCGGCAGAGAGCTTCGTCTACAACTACGATTTCAGCCGGCGAAGCTATCAAACCGGCATTCCCATCATTCCGAGTATCGGCGTGCGAGGTGAGCTATGAGGCAGCGTCTCTTGCTTTTGAGCGCGGTCGCGCTGCTCGCGGCGACCGGCTGTGGTCCGAGCTTCGATCCGGGTAACGAGGTGACCTCGCTCCGCGTGCTCGGCGTCAAGAAAGACAAGCCCTACGCGCAGCCAGGTGATGACGTCACCCTCCAGCTCCTTTGGCACGACGCCAAGGGTCCGCGCCCCGTCCAGCGGGCCTTCATTGGCGGCTGCGTCAACCCGGCCGGTGACCTCTATTACGGCTGCTTCGCGGAGTACGCCAAGAACGCGGCTGCGGGCGAACCGCCCGCTTTCGCGCAGGGAGATACCTTCACGGTCACCCTGCCGCGGGACATCATCTCGAGCCGCCCGGCTCCGGAAGAGGGGCGCTCGGCTTATGGCGTCTACATCGTGTTCTTTGCGGTGTGCGCCGGCACGCTGAGCTTCGACACGACCGCGGATGGCACGGCGGTAGGCTCGACGGGGCTACCCGTGCTCTGTCTGGACGACGACGGGCAGCCCCTCGGCTCGGACGACTTCATCGTCGGCTACTCCTCAATCTATTCTTTCGCGGACGCGAGCAACCGGAACCCCGCGTACGTGGTCGACAGCAGTGGGAGGACGGCCTTCGAGGTCGCCGGCGCCCCCGTCGCGGCGGACTGCGTGGGGGAAGCCTGCCAGGGCGCAATGCCGGTAGAGGTGGATTGCGACGCGGAGCCGGAGCGGTGCATCGACGCCTGTGACGAAGACGGCGACTCTGGCTGCCCCGAAATCGAGATCAAGCCCGCGCTGGAGGAGGAGGACAACGTCGAGCGCGACGACGTCAGCTCCCGCCTTTTCGGCACGGATGTCACGGAGCAGATGTGGGTGAACTACTACGTGGATCGTGGTTCCATGTCGCAGGTTCGCTTGCTAAACGACGCGACGACGGGCTGGAACGCGAAATATCGCGGTGAGCTTCGCGCTCCCAAGGCGCCGGGGCCGCTGCAGATCTGGTCGGTCGTTCACGACAACCGCGGCGGCATGGAGTTCGCTCGCGTGACGCTACGAGTCAAGTAGCGCCCCGGGCGCAAGCTCGTGGCGGAGCGCGCGCGCTGTCCTAAGTTCTGCCGCGTGCGATCTCTTCCGGACGGCTGGCGGAATCAGCCGCGGTTGCTACATTCGTAGTATGCGGCACGTCTATTCATTGCTAGCCGCCGCAACGGCGACGCTGCTCTCCACGGCCTGTGGCGCAGCGACTCCGGCTCCCGTCCAAGCTCCGCCGCGCGCCATCGACGTCGAGACTCAGGTCTCTCCCGCCCCTCGTCGGCGGGACGTGCTGCCCCCGCTCGTCGCTCCGCCTCCAGCCTACGGCAACAAGATTGTCCTGGCGCGGGGCGTAACGACTTCGCGCTCTCACTGACGCCTCGATTCCGCCGCCGCGAGAACGGACGCTACGCCGCGCGCGAAGGTGTCACTCCCGACAAGCGGCTGCCGCCGCCTTGTACTTGTCGTCGGCGTCTCGCAGCTGCGATTCGAAAGTCTTGAACTGCTGCTTGGCGAAGTAGCCGTCGAAAGCCGCTTTCGCTTTCTGGACCGCGGGGTCCGCGGTGTTCCAGGTGATCTTCTCGTACATGAACGAGGCGCTCACCATCTCCGCCTGCTTGCTGAGCGTGCCCCAAGCCTCCACGTGGGGCTGCTTCTTGTCCGCGGGCAGCTCCTCGATGCCGATCGCCGGCGCGACTTGGTTTTTGGCCGCGGACTCCGAAACGACCTTCCAAGAGGCGGAGGCGGCGTTGCGCGCCTTGGCGCACGTCTCTTCGTCCTTGCAGCCAGCGAGGGCCGCCACTCCGAAAAGAACCAACCAGAATTCAGCCGAGCGTCGCGTCATGAGGCCTCTTTTTCCTAAAGCGGGGCCCAGGCCCCCGGCCCGAGCCGCGTGACCCTACCTCCATCGCCGCCTCGCTAGCTGCCTGGGGCAAGGAAGAAGCCGTTTTTCTACTCAGCGCGGCCAGCCGCGATATCGGATTGCAGTATGGCGAGAGATCGGAGACGCTAGACCGACTTACCGAAGACCCCGATCGGGCAAGATGGTTCAGGCGTCCAAGAATATCCCGCCGCTAGGGCACGGCACCGTCGTCAACGATCGCTACGAGATCCGGCAAAGCCTCGGCAAGGGCGGCATGGGCGAGGTCTTCCTAGCCTACGACCGCAGCACGCAGCAGCCGGTCGCGTTGAAGGTGGTGCGCGAAGAGTCGCGCATGCCGGGCGATGACGAGGCTCTTCGTCAAGAGCTCCTGCTGGCGCGCTCCGTAAGCCACCCCAACGTTTGCCGCGTGCACGATCTCGCGCCCAGCCCTTGGGGGCCCATCCTGGTGATGGAGCACATCGCCGGGCAGACTCTGCACACGCACATCCGCCGGCGGAAGGCTCAAGGCGGCTACACCGCGGATGAGTTTCGAAAGATCGCCAGCGAAGCTTCGGCGGGGCTCGCCGCTATTCATGCTCAGGGCCTGGTGCACGGGGACTTGAAGCCCGGCAACGTGATGGTGACGAACGACCGCGCCATCATCTTGGATTTTGGTTTCGCGCAAGAGCGTGCGCGCTTGAGCGCGCGTCGCCCCGGCGCTCCGCCGGACGGTGGCACGCCGAACTACATGGCCCCGGAGCGACTCCGCTCCGGTGGCGCGAGCCCAGAGGACGACATGTACGCCCTGGGCCTCACGCTCTGGGAGATGTGGACCTGCCGCGTCCCGGAGCCGGGCTATCGCCCGCGCGCCAAGCCGATGCGCTCGCAGATCATGTTCGACGTTCCGTCCGGGCTCTCCGTCGACGAGGTCAAGCAGATCTTCCGCTGCTTGGGCGACGATCCGAGCTCGCGGCCCACCGCGCGCCACCTGCGCTTCTTCAACCCGAGCTCTCTCACCACGAGCCAGGTGCAGATCGTACGGGAGCGAATCAATCCCGGTGCACCTCCCGGTCGCTCCGCGAGCGAAGCGTTCGTTCCCGGTGGGCAGTCCCTACTGGTCACTTACTGCACCAACGCGCCGGAGGCGGCGGGGATGATGTTTTCTCTCGAGAAGCCGATGATGACGATCGGTCGTCGCGCCGGCCAAGACATCGTCATGCCGGAGGCGACGGTCTCGGGCGCGCACGCCGTGCTGCGTTGTCAGAACGGCTCCTGGACCATCGAAGACGTCGGGAGCACCAACGGCACTTACGCAGACCACAGCTACGAGCGCAAAAAGACGGTCGCGGTGCTGCACGGCGCGGAGCTGCAGCTCGGGGAGTCCCGGGTGAAGCTCGTGAGCTTTCAAGATCGTTCGCCCCAGCACGAACGGGCCCGCGCCTACCTGCTGCGGCGGGACGGCCTGACCGGGCTCTACCAACGCGAGGAGATGGTGCGAGCGATCGAAGACGAACGCGCCTTCGCGGAGTGGGCGAACGCACCGCTCGCGATTGCGCGCTACCACATCCGCGGACCCAACCGGCACGTCAGCGAACGGCCCACCATCTTGGAGATGCTGGCGTTACGTCGCGCGGCGCAGCGCGTGCTGGAGCTGACCGAGATGCTGCTGCTCAGCCTCGTACCCGCGGTAGCCGGGCGCACGGGCCCACTCAAATTCGCCGTCGGCATGACGGGGCCGAGCCTGGAAGAGGCGCGCAACGTCGTGGAGCAAGTCGTCTCGCAGGTCCAGGGCTTGATGCCGGAAGCGCTGGACCTAGCGGCAACGCTCGTGCGAGCAGAGCCTGGACAGAACGTCCACGCCCTGCTCGATGATTGAGCCGAGGGCCTCGGCGATGGCCGGACCGCCGTCTCGATCTTCGATGCCGTCCGTACCGGGCGAGCCGCGTATCCGCCGCCTCGGTCTCGGCTCGAGCAGCGGCGGTGATCGTCCGCTGCGCGCTCAGGTCGTGGTGGGCTTGGTGTGTGTTGCGGTGCTCATCGCGGTGCCGCTTTACCTGCTGCGCAAGCCGTCCTTCAAGGGGAGCGCGGAGGCGGCGTCGGCCAGCGCGTCCGCGAGCAATGGGGCAGGTGCGCCCCGCGCGCAGCCGGCTCCTGCGACGCCGCCTGCGCCCCCGCCTCGGCTCACTCTCGGCCCGGTTCAGAAGGTCCGCTGCGGAGCCTCCGCGGCGGCGACGCCCAACGAGGGTACCCTGTGCGACACGTTGCCGCCTTTCGAGGAGGCGCTGAAGCAAGCCATCCTCGGTAACGAGGGCTGCGCTCCCAAGTCCAAGCTCAAGGGCAGCATCAACTACGTGCTGACGGTGGACTTCGCCCGCAAGAAGCTGCACATCTTTCCCGGGGCGAGCGGGGACTGGCGCGGCAAGCAAGCGCGGCGCGCGACGAGCTGCGTGGAAGCGGCCGTGAAGGTCGCGGACTGGAACGTGCCGCACCAGTATCGCTTTTACGCGATCGCCGTCTTGGCCACGTACGCCGGCGCGCAGGGCGAGCCGCTGCCGGCGGCTGGTACGACGCCTGCGGCGCCGAGCGGCCCCGCTTTGCCTAACTTCGAATGACGCGTCTCAGGCCGCGGTCTTCACGCTGTCCAGCAGCTTGTAGAACTCCGGCTTGGCCTGCTTCACCGTTTTGCTCGGCCCCGTCATCTTGAAAAAGTACGCGCCGGAGGGTGATTCCACGATGCCGCCCACGAGGCCGTAGTTTTCCTTCGCTTTGGCGCCACCGGCCATGCCCATCCCCGCCCCCGCGGAGAAGGTTCCGGACTCTAGCTCGACGGTGTGCTGCCGGAGGCCATTGGCTTCGCGATCCGCGCGCTTCACGTCTCCCGGTTTGACGGAGCCGAACTGCCCCACCCACCGGTCCACGTTCGCGTCGATGCTGCCGCCCTGACCGGGGCCGAAATAAAACACGGTGAGCTCGCCGTCCTCTGCATCACCCTCGGCACGCGGAACGACGTAGCTCGCTTTGCGCATCGGGTTGGAGGGCGGCACTCGGCGGAAGGTCGGCGGATCGATCCAAGTGACGTGAAGGGGCTCCTGCGGAGCGGAGGCGGCGGGCGAAGGAGCCACCGGCACCGCGGCCACGCTCGACGGTGGCAACAGGGGCGATGCCGGCTGCGCGGACGGCTCCGGCGCCTTCTTTTCGCAGGCGAGGCACAGGGCCAAACACAGCGAGAGTGATCCGAAACGGACGCGAGGACCGAGAGCGCTGAAAGCCACCATGAGCGGGAAAATAGCCTTCTAGCATGCCCGCGGCGAGCATGATAGGAGCGGCAAACATGCATCCCGCTGCCACGCTCTTGGACTGGGGAGCCTTCGCGGGTGCGGTGCTGGGCCTGATGGCGGTGGACTTCGCCATCTTCGGCCGCATCCAGCACATGTCCTTTCGCGTCGCGCTGGTGCGCAGCGTGATGTGCCTCGGCGTAGGTCTCGGCTTCGCTGGGTTCGTCTACACCCGGATGGGTACGAACGCGTCGCTCCTCTACCTGACCGCCTAC
Source organism: Myxococcales bacterium (assembly GCA_004193285.1). Taxonomy (GTDB): domain Bacteria; phylum Myxococcota_A; class Polyangia; order Polyangiales; family Polyangiaceae; genus PMG-095. Next base: position 118,472 of record SECP01000019.1, read on the forward strand.
TTGGTGGAGGAGTCGCTCTCGGTCGACAACCTGTTCGTGTTCCTCGTGCTGTTCAACTATTTCGGGCTCACCGAAAGTAAACAGCAACGCGTGCTCTTTTGGGGCATCACCGGCGCAATCATCATGCGCGGTGTGTTCATCGGGGCAGGGGAGGCGCTGCTCCATCGCTTCCACTGGATGATGTACGTATTCGGGGCGTTCCTCATCTACACGGGCGCCAAGCTGCTCTTCCGCAAGGAGGAGGCGAACGACCCGGAGGACAACCCGGCGCTCAAGCTGGCCCGCCGCTACATCCGCACCACGCCCGACTATCACGGTGACCACTTCTGGGTGATCAAGGACGGCAAGCGCTACGCGACTCCGCTCTTCTTGGTGCTCATCGTCATCGAGCTGACGGACGTGATTTTCGCGGTGGACTCCGTGCCGGCGGTGCTCGCCATCTCCCACGACACGTTCATCATCTACACGTCGAACATCATGGCCATCTTGGGCCTGCGCGCGCTGTACTTCGTGCTCGCGGGAATGATGGGCCGCTTTCACCACCTGGGCACTGGCCTCGCGCTGATCCTTCTCTTCATCGGCGCCAAGATGGTGGGCGCGCACTGGGTGCACGTTCCCACCTGGGTATCCCTAGGCGTGATCGTCCTGGTGCTCGCGGGATCGATCGGCATCTCCTTGCTTCGTCCGCAACCAGCTGAAGAGCCTCCAGGCACCTCATGAACCCGCTCCACGAACGCCGCAGCGGAATCTTGCTGCATCCTACTTCCCTGCCGGGCCCCCACGGTCACGGCGACTTGGGTCCGGAGGCGCACGAGTTCTTGCGCTTCTTGGCGCGGTCCGGCCAAAGCCTCTGGCAAATGCTGCCGGTCGTGCCGCCTGGCGGTGGGGATTCGCCTTACGACAGCCCGTCGTCTTTTGCGGGCAGCCCCGAGCTCGTCAGCCTGCGCTACCTCGTAGAGGACGGCTTGCTGGACGTTGGTCAGCTCGCGGCGCCGGCGCGTCTTCGCGAGTCCGTGCGCGCGCGCTACGGCGCGGCCAAACGCTTCCGTCGCAAACGGCTGCGGTCCGCCTTCCAGCGTTTTCAAGCGGGCGTCGCCCGCCACGGCCTCGAGGAGCTGCGCGAGCGCGAGCGTTTCTGGCTTCCGGACTACACGCTCTTCGCCGCGCTCAAGAGCGAGCAGCACCAGCGCCCCTGGTTCCATTGGCCTGCCGAGCTGAGGCGCCGTGAGCCCGCGGCGCTAGAAGCCGCGCGCAGCCGGCTCGCCGAAGAGATCGCTTATCACGAGTTCGTCCAGCTGCTGTTCGACCGTCAATGGCAGCGCCTCCAAGGGCACGCTCGCCACCTGGGCGTGCTGTTGCTGGGGGACATTCCCATGTTCGTGGCGCACGACGGCGCCGACGTTTGGCAGCACCAAGAGCTCTTCTTGCTGGACGAGCAGGGTGAGCGTCGCGGCGTTGCCGGGGTGCCGCCGGACTACTTCAGCGCGGACGGTCAACGCTGGGGCAACCCGCTCTACGACTGGGCCAAGCTGCGGGACACGGGCTACGCGTGGTGGATCGAGCGGCTGCGCAGCAACTTGCGGCGCTTCGACGCGATTCGGCTCGACCACTTCATCGGCTTCCATCGGTACTGGCAGATCCCCGCCCATTCCCCGAGCGCGCGCGAGGGCCAGTTCGTCGAGGTACCCGGCCAAGACTTTTTCAGCCACGCCCAACGAGCGCTGGGAGAGCTGCCCTTCATCGCGGAAGACTTGGGCATCGTCACCCCCGAGGTCGAGCGGCTGCGCGACGCCTTCGAGCTGCCGGGGATGCGCGTTCTCGCGTTCGCGTTCGCGGAGGGCGCCGAAGCCTACCTGCCGCATCGCTTCAACCAGCGCTGCGTCGTGTACACGGGCACTCACGACAACGACACCATGGTCGGGTTCCTGGAGGCGAGCGAGCGGAGCACGGACGCGGCCGAGCGCGCACAGCTCGCGCGGCAGCGTGAGCGGGCGCTGGAGTACGCCGGCAGCGACGGGCGGGAGGCTCATTGGGATCTGATCCGGAGCGCCCTCGGCTCTGTCGCGAACACGGCCATTTTTCCGATTCAAGACGTGCTCGGTTTGAATACGGAGGCCCGCATGAACGTCCCCGGAACCGCCAACGGAAACTGGGGTTACCGTTTGGATGCGGGCCTGCTCTCTTCCAAGGTAGCGGCTAAGCTGGCTAGGCTGACGGAAACGTATGAGCGGCTTCCCCCCAGCCTCCGTCGCGACCTGTAGGCGACTCTGGCGCGCGCGCCTGTTGGCGCTTTGGGGGGTGCTCTCTTGCGCGACACCGGCGTTCGCCCAGGTTCCGTTGTGGGCAGCGGATGAGGAAGAGCCTGCGGCCGCGGTGGCGCCGCTGCCTCCGCCCGCGCGCTTGCCGGAGCCAGAGCCGGCGCCGCTGCCGGCTCCTGCATTGCAGCTGGAGGCCGACCTCGCTCCGATGCCACGCGAGCACGCGGCCGACGCGAGCGGAAGCGAGCGCGGAAGCCACGTGCCGCTGCGTTACACGCTGGAGGCGATTCAAGTTCAGGGCAACACGCGCACGGAGCGGCGCGTGGTCCTCCGCTACATCCCTTTCAAGCCCGGCAGCGTCTTCGATGTGGACGATGCGGAGGTCCAGCTCTCCCGCTACCGCTTGCTCGGGACCGGCTTCTTCCGTGACGTGCAGTTTTCGCTCAAGAAGGGCTCGGCGCGCGGCCTCGTCGTCCTGGTGATCGACGTCAAGGAGCGCAACACGATCGTCATCAACGACGTCTCGATGGGGCTAGCGGCAGACGCGGGGCGCAACGGGCGCGTGCGCCCGCTGAGCGTCTACGCCGGGCTGGACGTCGCCGAGACCAACCTGGCCGGCACCGGCATCACGCTGGGCGGCGCGATGGCAGTGGCAGCGGAGCAGCTCGCGCTGCGCGTCAAATTCCTGGATCCGGCCTTCCTCGGCACCAAGTGGATGGTCGGCGGTCAGCTCCTTTACAACAACGCGCAGGACTATTTCGGCACGTCTCAAGTCGAATGGACGTACCCGGATTCCAAAACTCAGTTCGACTCCGCGGTCGTGGACTACACGCGCTTCGGCGGTTCGCTGGGCATCGGGCGCGACTTGTCGGTCAGCACGCAGCTCTGGCTCCACTACCGCCTGGAGTCGCTCAACGCGAGCTACCCTTACAGCGCCTCGCAGGTGCGAGGGTTTGCCACCGAGCCCATCGACTTCGACATCATCCGCGGCAGAAGCGTGCTCTCCACGCTGCGGAGCACGCTGCAGATCGACACGCGAGACCATCCGTTCTTGCCAACGCGCGGCTCGTTCTCGACCATCACCGCGGAGGTCGGGCTGCTGCCATCGGGTCGGGACTACGACTACGCGCGCGTGGACGTGCAAGCTTCGCGCTGGTTTCAGTTGCCTTGGCGGCAGCACGTGCTGCGACTGTCCGCGTTCGCGGGGGCCATCTCCGGCAACGCGCCGTTCTTCGAGCAGTACTACGTCGGGGATTTCAGCGACTTTTTGCCGGACCGGCTGCTCGGCATCACGTTCGACCATCGCTACCCGAAGAACTTCTTGGGCACCGAGATCGTGGAGGTGCGCTACGGCAAGTACGCGCTGGACGCGAACGCGGAGTATCGCGTCCCGCTCTACCGCGGACATCACACCATCTTCGGTATCGATTTCTTCGGCAGCGGCGGCGTCTACAGCGTCGCCAGTGATCGGGACTTCACCCATCCCCCGCGCGCCTACACGGGTTTCGCGCGCTTTCCGCTGGACCTGACCTTCAACCTCGGGTTCCGCATGGACACGAGCGCGGGCGGTTTCGTGTTCGCGTTCTCGAACGTGCTCGGCTTCCTACCCGTGCGCGGTCAGGGACCAGCGGGCAATGAATAGGACCCTGCTCCCTCGCTGGCTGCCAGGGGTGCGCTGGCTGGGGTTGCTGCTGCTACTGCTCTGCGCGCCGGTGGCGGCCCGCGCTCAGGCGCGGCCGGTCGTCACTCGAGACGTCCTGTTCGAATGGGACGCGGAGGCGAAGCTCCTCTACATCAGCACCAGCTTCCGTGACGTCATCGATCCGGAGCTGCAGGCCAAGCTTTCGCGCGGGCTGCCCACCACGATCGTCCTGACCGCCGCCATCTACCGCTCCGGCACCAGCGCAGCCACGCCGCTCTCCACCACCGCTCACACTTGCAAGGTGACCTGGCACGTCTGGGAAGAGGCCTACCGAGTGGAGATCACCCGCCCTGGTGGCAGCCAAGTGCGCTGGACGACGACGGTGGAAGGCGTGCTGCGCCGCTGCGCGGAGGTGAGGCGGCTCGTTGCCGGCACGGCCCAGCAAATACCCTATGGCGCGCAACTGTCGTGCTCCGCCAAGGTGCAGGTGAACCCGCTGTCGCCGGAGGTGATGCAAAAGTTGAAGCTCTGGGTGCTACGTCCGAGTGGTACCGCGACCGCGGCGCCGAGCGACGCGCTCTTCAGCACCTTCACCGGGCTCTTTCTGCAGCGTGTGGGCGAGGCCGAGCGGGAGCTGAAGTTCAACTCGCGACCGCTCGTGCCCACCGTGGTACGCCCCTCCACGGAGCAAAAGTGACTTCCCACGGATATCCCCTGAACCTGCTCCTCCACAACCGAAAGTGCGTGGTCGTCGGGGGAGGGACGGAGGCGGCGCTGCGCACCGGCAACTTGCTGGAGGCGGGCGCGCGAGTGCTGCTCGTCAGCGAGGAGCCGGTCCCGGGTCTGGAGCTGCTGGCATCCCCCCGGCTCCATATCGAGCGCCGGGCGCTCGCGGAGGCAGACTTGGACGACGCTTGGCTGGTCGTGCAAGCGTCGACGGACGATGTGCTCGCGCGGCGCGTGGGCGGCTGGTGCGAGGCGCGCCGGATCTTCTTTTGTGCGATAGATCAGCCGGAGCACAGCACCTACGCGCATTTGGCGCTGGCGCGTGCGGGCTCGCTCACGCTCGCCATCGGCACCGAAGGGCGCGCTCCCTCACTCGGTCGCCGCCTGCGCGAGGAATTTTCCCGGGTGCTCACCGAGGCCGGCGCCGCGGAGGAGGTCGAGCAGCTGGCTGCGCTTCGGGCCGCGACCCCGCCGAGCGAACGTCGCGAGGTGCTCACTCGCGCCGTCGCGGACGTCCGCCTCACGGGCGCCCTCCGCTTCCGCAAAGAGTAGCGGCCTCAGAGCGGCACCAGCCGCGGCTGCATGGTGATGCGGAGCAGCGCAACCGCTTTGCGGTCGCCGTCGAAGCTGAATGGCACGCGCCGAGTCGCCCCGGCGATGGTCACGACGAGCTCTCCGCTCGCGGAGCCCGCTCCGCCGCCGCGCGTGAGCTCCACGACGTACTCGCCAGGTAGCGCCCCTCGCACGGCGAGGCTCTCCCGACTGCCACTCGTCGAATCCCGAGCGCTGATCACGGCCCGCGTTGCGGCGCCCAGCCAAGAGATGCGATGCCCTTCCAAGTCGAGCAGCGCCACGTCCAGATCGGCGCCTCCACTCCAGTTCGCGTCGACGCGCACGTCGCCGCTGAGCGCGCCGTCGTCAGCCCGCGGTGCCGCCGCTCGCCGTTCGATGTCCGAGCGAGCGCTCGTTTCCGCCGCCGCCAACAGCGCGTCCGCCAGCCCCGACGAGCCTTGCTGACGCGTGCAGCGGACAGCCTCCGCTACGAGCGCGAGGTCGCCGGGCTTACCTTCGGCGATGGCGACGCTGTGCCGGCAGGCGAGGTCCGTGTGGCCTGCCCAGCGCTGCAGCCGCGCCAATCGCTTGTGAGCTGCGGTGTCGCCCGGTCGAACGTCCAGCACGGACCCTAGCAGACGAATCGCGGCGTCCCGGTTACCGCGCCGGGCCTCCACGTCGGCGAGCGCGGTGAGCGCTTCTGGATCCAGCGGCTCTTTTTCGAGCCAGCGTTCGGCAAGCCGAGCCGCCTCGGCGAGGTCGCCAGTGACGCTACTCAGCGCGAAAGCGCGCTTCAGGTTTTCACGTTTGACGTCGTGCTGAGCCAGCTCGCGCAAGGCGGCGCTCACCGCCTCGCCGCTCGCCGCCTTTGGCACGAAGCGGTCGACCAGCACGTCACCTTTACGCTCCCAGACGCGCCGCATCGGGATCATGCGACGCGGGCTCGGCGCGGGGGCGAGCACGTTGCCTTCGTCCAAGTCGCGAAACCGCTTTTTTTCCGGCGAGGCGGGGGGAGGCTGGGGCGCGCTACTGGCAGCTGGTGCGGGGGCAAAGTCGGGTGCTCTGCGAGCGGGTTCCGGTGCGGACCGAAAGTCCATGTGAAACGGATCGCCGCTGCCGGAAGCGCCCGCGGCGCGGCCCAGGGCGGCTTTGGGCGCGCTGCGGGGTGCTGCCAGGTCGGCGGGGCTTTGTAGCGCGCCCACTGACGCCTCCTCCTTCGCCTTGTCGCGGGATTCGTCGTCGCTCAGCGCCAGCTCCCCGCTCGAGCTGGAGCCTTCGGCCTCCAAGTCCGCCGTGTACTCCGGGCCGCGGCGGGCGTTGTCGAGGCCAAAAGCCTTGTACATGGCTTCACTTTCGAGCACGAGGAGCGAGGTGTAGCGACTGGCGACGCGGTGCTCGGTCGAGAGGGCGACCGCTTCACGACGCGAGACCTCACTGCCGTCGCGCTCGAGGTCCGCGATCCGTGCGGCCGCGAACAAGCGAGGCACGAACGCGTTGCCGCTCGAAGAGCTCGCCGAAACCTCGAGACGGTACCGCTGCTCGAAAGGCTGGCCGTCGACGCTGCCGCGGAGCACCGCTTCACCGCGCACGTCGTCCCGGTTCAACCTACCGCCGAGGACGAGCTCGCTCCCGGAGGTGATCGGATCCAGGCGCGCGGGCGCGACGAGGGAGATACCCTCTGGTAGCTCCAGGCGCGGGTCGCTGAGGGCAGCCCCTGAAAGCGCGGAAATGGTCGATAAAGCCGCGTCTGCGAGCGGTTGCCCGGGCAAGTAGGGCAAGGCCATACCCGAGCCTCCGCGAGCGAGCGCGCGCAGCGATTCGGCGTCCGATTCGGGACCGATGCCCAGCGCGGTGACCCGCCCGCCGGCAGGCAGGGAGCCGCGCACGTCACGCTCCAAGGTCTGCGGACGCGTAGGTCCCACCGTGGCGGCGGCATCGCCGATGTAGACGACATGCGGCGGCGCGTCGATGCCGCGGAGGGCCGCGAAGCCTTTCGCGACCGAGAGCGAAACGTCCGAAGCGCCTTCAGGGGTTTGGTTCTCCAAAAAGCGACGCACCTCACGGGAGAGCCCCGCCCCGGCGGGACGTAGCTCGCCCGGCATCTCGCGGCACGTGCTGTCGCACGCCAGCACGGCCACGCGGTCACTCGGCTCGAGGTCACGGGCGATGCGCGCGGCGAGGAGCGTCGCCCTCCGGTAGCTCTCGCCGAACATCGACCGGCTCGAGTCGATCACCAGCGCCACCGAGCGGCCCCCCGCGTGCGCTCGCGCTTTGGGCAGCCGAGGGCGGAGCGCCAACGCCACGTACGGGCGCGCCGCGTCGCCACTCGCGCTCGCGTCCCGGTACGCCCACGCGGAGAGCTCGGCCTGGTCGCCTGGAAGCGCGTAATCTAGCGTGAAATCACCGGTCGGCACGAACGAGCGCGCGTCGAACCGAAGCTGCTGCGCGCCGCCTTCTTGGCTGCGGCTCACGTCCCACCCCGGCGTGCGAACGCGGTAGGAAGGGTCGTTGCCGGTAACCCGGGCGTCGATCGAAAAGCTCAACGGAGCCGCGTTGCCGCTCGGATCGATGCCGAGCGGGTAGCTGTAGTGTCGCACCGTACCCGCCGGCGCCACCACTTGAGAGTAGGCGAGCACCACGCGCCGCGAGCCTCGCCGCGGAATCGGAAAGATGCGCAGCTCGAACCGGCCTCCCCGCTGCCATTCCAGCAGCGCGGGGTCACGCCACGGGCCAGGCACCCAAATGATCTCTTCCTTGATTTGAGGGCGTAGCTGCGGAGCAGCGTTCACGATGGCGCCACGCCAGATCGCGGCGGCGCGCTCGCGGTCCACGAAGGCTCCTTCTTCGAGCCTGCCGTCTACCTCCAGCGCCAGCCGCTCGATCTTGGCGTCGGGCGGCAGCGGGAAGCGAAAGATGCCCTCCAGCACGTCGTCGGTTTGGTTCGTGAAGACCTCCTCGACCTCCGTGCGCGCCACGCTCCCCGCGATCCTGATCCGAACGTCGTGCGAATCCAGGCGCACGGCGCCGGCCCGCTCGCCCTTTTCGCCGGGTTTTTGAGCCTTTAGCTCACCCAGCGCGCGAGGCCGCGGCTCAGGCTCTTCGTCAGCCTCCGTCTGCACGGCTTCACTCCAACCAAGCGCTTCACCGAGGCTGGCGCTCGAGCTCGTCACCGGCGGCCCGCCCGAGTCCACGCGGCCTTGCTCGCCCGCCACCACGAGGGCTTGGTGACCAGCGCCGTCCGAGAGGCGAACCTCACCGCGCGCGACGTGCACCGTGGCCGAGTCCTCTTCGCTTCGAAGCGCGAACTTGGTTCCGAGCACGTCCAAGTGGCCGCCTTTGAACTCGAATCGAACGCCGGAGGTCTCTTGTCGCTGCACGTCCGCCACCACGCCGCCCTTGAGCAGCTCTCCGCCGCGCCCGCGGGTGGAGAGACGCAAGCTCGTGTCGCGATCGAGCGACACCGTGCTGCCGTCCGTGAAAGAGAGCTCGGCGAGCGTGGCGCGGTCGGTCCGCAGCTGTGACCCCGCGGGCACCTCGTCCCCGGCTTTCACGATTCGACAAGCGCTGCCGTTCGGCGCGCATACCTCCAGCTTGCTCGCGGGCGACAAGAGCTTTGCCACCTTGCCGCGCCAGGGCGGGCCCACCAGCTCCGGGTCATCCACGCTGGTGCCGGGGCCCGTGCCTCGCCCGGCCAAGATCATCGCCGCGGCCGCGGCGGCGAGGGCCGGGATGGTCCAGCGCTTGAGCCTCGCGATCGCCTTCGATCGAGCGACGGCCGCTTGGGGGGCCGACGGAGCGGCTTCCGCGCGCTGCGGCGAAGCGTCGCGAGGCTTCGCCGCGCGCGCCTTCGCTTTCTCCAGTAAATCCGCCGGCAGCTCGAAGTCCCGCCCGGCGCCCGCGACGAGGCGAGCCGCCTCCTCCGCTTCGTGGCGGCAATCCCGGCAGGCGTCGCAGCCGCCGACGTGGTCTAGCAGCGCGGCGGGCGCGCTGCCGTCCAGCACCTCGCTCAAACGCTGGGCAACTTGCTCACAGGATGGCTGACTCATGAATCGTCCTCACTCGACGAACCGCGTAGGCGTGACAGACCGCGGGACACCCGCTTGCGCGCCGCTGCCTCGTCGATTCCGCACGCCTCTCCAACTTCGCGGAAGCTGAGCTCGGCCTCGAATCGAAGCACGAGGGCTTCACGCTCGGTCGGCCTCACCTCGGAGAGCAGCGCCCGCGCCCGGCGCGCGAGCGCGACTTGCTCGGCGCCCGTGAGGGAATCCGCAGGGGCGCTCGCGGCCTCCGCTGCGCGCTGGCGCCCGCGGCGCTCGACTCGCGCCGCGCACCGGCGCCGCGCGATGCGGTAGAGCCACCCTCGCAGGCTCCCTTCACCGAGAAGATCCGACGAGCCCTCGAGCGCCTCCCCCAACGTCTCCTGCAAGGCGTCTTCCGCCTCCGCTTGCGAGCCGAGCAGGGCCATGCAAGTCCGCCCGAGGGCGGGCGCGTGCGTCGCGATCAACAGCCCGGCTGCCGCCTCGCGATCGCCACGGCGAATCGCGGTGACGAGCTCCGCGTCGCCTTCGGTGCGAGGGCTTGCCGCCGGCGTTTGCTCTTCGTGACCGGTATTTTGCATGCTCGCCTTCGTGAACGGTCGATGCCGGCTGACCTTGCACCCGCTGGACCGTGAGTTACTGGACGCTCGAGGAGCCGGTCCGGTCTGCAGGGTGAAGACGATTCACGGTCGACCGGCGAAAAACACGAGTTAAATCAATGGCTTCCGCTTGTCTCGCGCACGGCCGCCATCCGTTTTACGCTCCGAGCGTGCCCGAGCTTCCGGACGTCGCCATCTACGTCGAAAGGCTGTCGGCCCACCTTGTCGGACAACGCGTCACGGCTATCCGGCTACCGAGCCCGTTTCTAGTTCGCACATTCGACCCGCCGCTGACCGCGACCATCGGCAAGCAAGTGCGCGGGTTTTCGCGGATAGGTAAGCGCATCGTCTTCGAGCTCGAGGAGGACTTGTTCCTCGTGCTGCACTTGATGATCGCCGGTCGGCTACACCTTGGCGACATCGGCAAGAAGCTGCCCGGGCGCATCGGGCTCTTGGCAATCGACTTCGAAAGGAGCTCGCTCGTGCTCACCGAGGCGGGTACGAAGCGGCGCGCCAGCTTGCACGTGGTGCGAGGGCGCGCGGCCCTGCCTGCGTTTGCGCGCGGAGGCGTGGAGCCGTTCGAGGTGGACGAGCCGACGTTCGTGGCCGCTCTCCAGCGTGAGAACCGCACCGTCAAGCGCGCGTTGTGCGACCCGACGATCGTCAGCGGCGTCGGCAACGCCTACTCGGACGAGATCTTACATCGCGCACGGTTGTCGCCGATGCAGCGCACTTCCAACCTCACCGAGGAGGAGCTGTCGCGGCTCTTCGATTGTACGCGCGTCGTGCTGGAGGAGTGGCTGGAGCGGCTGCGGCGGGAGGCGGGGGAGGGCTTTCCGGAGAAGGTCACGGCATTTCGGCCCGAGATGGCGGTGCACGGCAAATACAAGCAGCCGTGCCCAGTTTGCGGCACCGCCGTGCAGCGCATCGTCTACGCCAACAACGAGTGCAACTACTGCCCGCGCTGTCAGACCGAAGGCAAGCTCTTGGCGGACCGCGTGCTCTCCCGACTATTGACGAAGGATTTTCCGAGAACCATCGAAGACCTCGAGGAGATCGCCGCGGCGCGCGGGCGCCCTGGGTAGCACTAGCTTCTGGCGGCGTGATGCCACAGGATCGTGACATGGCCTTTCGCAGTATCCTGGTTCCGGTCGACTACTCCGAACCTTCGCGTCGCGCGCTCGAGCTCGCCCTCACGTTGGACAGCGACGCTCAGGTCAGCGTGGTGCACGTTTGGGATCGCCCGAGCTATGTCGGCGAGCAAATCGTGACCCACGCGGATGGCTCTCGGCGCTCCCTCTCCGAGCTCATTCGGGACAACGCAGAGCGCGAGATGACCGAGTTCTTGGCGCAGGTGAAGGTGCCCGCAGGGAAGCAGTACGAGCACCGGTTGCTCAGCGGCGAGCCGGTGACGGCCATCCTCGCGGAGGCGAGCAAGCCCGGCTACGACGTGCTGGTCGTCGGCACCAACGGTCGTTCGGGCATGACCAAGCTGCTGCTCGGCAGCGTGACCGAGAAGCTCATTAGACTCTCGCCGATCCCGGTGCTCACGGTGCCCCCGCCACGCTCGCCGTAGTTAGAAGCCGGGAGTGCGAATCGGTGACACGAAGGGGCCCTGACGGGGAGTGCTGCTCGCCGGGGGCTTCGCGCTTGGCGCCGCGCCGGGGCGCTTGCCCGCCGTTTTGACGGTCGTCACTGCAGACGCGCTTGGCGCCGTCGGTACGGCGCTGGTCACTGGCTCCAGGCTCGCGGTCGCGATCGGAGGGGGGCCGGGTGGGGGCGACG
>SECP01000002.1 GCA_004193285.1 Myxococcales bacterium
CTTCTTCGACTGGACCTTCACGAGCGACGCCGTGAGCGTCGTCTTGCCGTGGTCGATGTGACCGATGGTCCCAACGTTGACGTGCGGCTTAGAACGAACGAATTTCTCTTTGGCCATTGGACTAGTCCCTCGTTAGCTTCCTTGATTACCCGCGAACTCTCGCGACGATTTCTTCCTGAACCGCGGTCGGTACCGCTTCGTACTTGGCGAACTGCATGCTGTACGCGGCGCGGCCCTGAGTCTTGCTGCGTAGGTCCGTCGCGTAGCCGAACATGGTCGCGAGCGGTACCTCTGCGGTGATGACCTGCGTGTTCTTGCCACGCTGGCTCATCCCCAAGATCTTGCCTCGGCGCGAGTTGAGGTCGCCGATGACGTCACCCATGTTGGTGTCGGGCGTCACGACCTCTACCGCCATCACCGGCTCGAGCAGGTGGATGCCGGCGTCCTTCGCGCCATCCTGAAAGGCCATGCTCCCCGCGACCTCGAAGGCCGGCCCGGACGAGTCCACCTCGTGGTAGCTGCCGTCGAGCAGCTTCACGTGCACGTCCAGCACCTGGTAGCCGGCGAGCACACCGCGGAAGGTGGCGTCTTTGATGCCCTTCTCGACCGAAGGAATGAACTCCTTCGGGATCAGGCCGCCCACGGTGGCGTTCTCGAACTTGAAGCCGGAGCCGCGCTCGCCGGGAGCGAGCTCGATGACCACGTGACCGTATTGGCCGTGACCGCCGGACTGACGGATGAACTTGCCCTCGGCCTTCACCGTCTTGGCGATCGCTTCGCGGTACGCGACCTCGGGCTTGCCGACGTTGGCTTCGACGTTGAACTCGCGCTTCAGGCGGTCCACCAGGATTTCGAGGTGGAGCTCGCCCATGCCGGCGATGATGGTCTGGCCCGTCTCGTCGTTCGTGAAGGTGCGGAAGGACGGGTCCTCTTGCGCCAGCTTTTGCAGGCTCATCCCGAGCTTGTCGAGATCGGCTTGCGTGCGCGGCTCGATCGCAATCGAGATCACCGGCTCCGGGAAGATCATCTTCTCGAGCACGATCGGGTGCTTCTCGTCGCAAAGCGTGTCGCCGGTGCGCGTCTCGCGCAGACCGACGGCGGCGTAGATGTTACCGGCCTCGCACTCCTTGAGCTCCTCGCGCTTGTTCGCGTGCATGCGCAGGATGCGGCCGAGACGCTCGCGCTTGCCGCGCGCCGTGTTCATCACCGCGGTTCCGCTCGTGAGCGCTCCGGAGTAGACGCGGAAGAAGGTGAGGTTGCCGACGAACGGGTCGTTCAGGATCTTGAACGCCAGCGCCGCGAACGGCTCTTTGTCGTCCGCCTTGCGCTCTTCCACCTTGGATTCGTCCTTGGGGTGGACGCCGGTGACGGGCGGGATGTCCAGCGGCGACGGTAGGAAGTTCACCACCGCGTCCAGCAAGAGCTGCACGCCCTTGTTCTTGAAGGCGGAGCCGCACAGGACGGGAACGAACTTGAAGGTGCAGGTCGCCTTGCGTACCGCGGCGTAGATTTGGTCCGGAGTCACCTCGTCGGCCTTGCCGTCGAGGAACTTCTCCATGATGACCTCGTCCATGTCCGCGCAGGCTTCGATCAGCTTCTCGCGCAGCTCCACGCACTGATCCTGGAGATCAGCCGGGATCGGCTCCCAGGTGTACTTCGCACCCAGCGAGTCGTCCTGGAACATCGCGGCCTGCATCTTGATCAGGTCCACGATGCCCTTGTGCTGGTCTTCTTGACCGACGGGCCACTGGACGGGCACCGGGACGACGCCCAGGCGCTCGCGCATGCTGTCCAGGTTCATCTGGAAGTCCGCGCCGACTTTGTCGAGCTTGTTGACGAAGGCGATCCGAGGGACGTTGTACTTGTCCGCCTGACGCCACACCGTCTCGCTCTGCGGCTCCACGCCGTTGCCGCCGTCGAACACCGCGACCGCGCCGTCCAGCACCCGCAGGCTGCGCTCCACCTCGATGGTGAAGTCCACGTGGCCAGGCGTGTCGATGATGTTGATGCGGTGGCGCTTGCCTTCGTTCGGACCGAACGCAGGTGCCCAAAAGCAGTTCGTCGCCGCGCTGGTGATGGTGATGCCGCGCTCTTGCTCCTGCGGCATGTAGTCCATCGTCGCGGCGCCGTCGTGCACCTCACCGATTTTGTGGGTGACGCCGGTGTAATAGAGGATGCGCTCGGTGACCGTGGTCTTGCCCGCGTCGATGTGCGCCATGATCCCGATGTTTCGGGTGCGCTCGAGGCTGATTTCGCGGGCGGCCATGGTGGTTCGGGGTTCTGAAGGTGGCTTTGGACCTTGGACGGACGAAACCCCTCCCAGCCCTAGCTCCCCCAATTCGGGGAGCCGTATGTGCCGGAAGGGGTTCGGGGTGCGACGAGTACCGCTGCCTAAGGCAAGCGGGACGCCAGCGAATTGCCGTGTCTACGCGCAACCCGATCCTATGTGGTCGTCAGCATGCTTCCGTGAACCGAGCTCCTTCGGGGCTTAGCGTCCTTGGGGGAAACCGCTCACCAGCGGTAGTGGGCGAACGCCTTGTTGGCGTCGGCCATCTTGTGGGTGTCGTCCTTCTTCTTCACGGCGTTGCCGCGAAGCTGAGCGGCGTCCACCAGCTCGGCCGCGAGACGCTCGCGCATCGTCTTCTCGCCGCGGTCGCGGGAGTAGTTGACGAGCCAGCGCATGGCCAGGGCGACGCGGCGCTCCGGACGAACTTCCACCGGAACCTGGTAAGTGGCACCACCGACGCGGCGGCTCTTCACTTCCAGCTTGGGCTTGATGTTGTCCAGGGCCTTGCGGAAGATCTCCAAGGGGTCCTCCTTGAAGCGAGCCTGGATGATGTCGAAGGCGCCGTAGATGATGCCTTCGGCCGTGGGCTTCTTGCCGCCGAGCATCAAGGAGTTCGTGAACTTTGCCACGAGCTTGTCCTTGTACTTGGGGTCCGGGGTGATCTTGCGCTTCGGTACGTCGCGTCGACGGGGCATCTGCGTCTTCCTCTTATTGCTTCGGACGCTTCACGCCGTACTTGGAGCGCGAGCGGTTACGGTTGGCCTTGTTCGTAGAGCTGGGGCCGGAGGCGCCGGAGGCGTCCAGCGTGCCGCGAACGACGTGGTAGCGAACGCCCGGGAGGTCCTTCACGCGACCGCCGCGGATGAGCACCACGCTGTGCTCCTGGAGGTTGTGACCCTCACCCGGGATGTAGCTGATAACTTCCATGCTGTTCGTCAGGCGAACGCGGCACACCTTGCGGAGAGCCGAGTTCGGCTTCTTCGGCGTCACGGTGTAGACGCGGAGGCAAACGCCGCGCTTCTGCGGGCACGAACGGAGTGCGGGAGAAGCGGTACGCGTAATGAGCGCTTCGCGTCCCTGTCGAATGAGCTGCTGGATCGTAGGCATAGAGTTTTTAGGGGACCGGGAGGGTAGCCGGGGGCCTTCGGGAGTCAAGCCAGAACCTGCGTGCAGGCACCGCCTCGACTGCATCTGGCGAGCGGAACGATGTGATCCGCCTTACCGGGGGGCGCCTCCTAGCATCCATTCTGGCGGCGATCGACTTTCTCCGTCGATTTTGCTCGCGATAGTTGTAAATACCCGAATTTATTGATCTTCGATCGACGACAAAAGTGCCGGCCATTCCGCCTGAACCAAGGCCGCGACTGGCTCGTCGTAGGTGTGCCCGGCTTTGACGTCGGCCACCACAGTAGAGGAGAGGCCCGCGCGCTGGAAGAGGGGGCCCACTTGGTACCGGTAGGCGTTGCGGCAGTCGGTCTGGCCGCAAGCGAAGAGGACGCGGCGCACGCGGGGCAAGAGCGCTTTGGCTTTGCCCGCCGTCCACCCCTTGTACCCGCCCTCGACCAGCACTGCGGCTCCGACCTCCAGCGCCGGATCCTGAATCAGGCCCGCACCCAAGATCGCCCCGAGCGAGAAGCCCGTAAACACGACGGGCCCTGGGCGGACGTGCTCCGGGTACCGCGCCCGCACGGCCGCGATGGCCGCCACGAGCTCGGCCTTGGTTTTGGCGAGTGAGCTCCACTCCCAGCGGTCCAGCTCCCTGGGCACGTCTCGCCGCGGCACGCCGCGCGGACAGAGCACGAACGTTTCACCGCGGGTGATGCGGCGCCACACGTCGCATTGCCACTCGGGTCGATCGAAGTTGCCGTGCAGCGCGAGCACGAGCGTGCGCGGCTTGGTCGCGCCGAGCGGCACGGAGACGACCGCTTCACCGAAGCCCGGCACCGGTAGGGCGACGAGCGGCGTGCCGACGAGCGGCGGAAGGGAGCTCGGGAGCGGCGCCGCGCTGGCCGCCGCAAGCAGCGGCGCGCTTCTCGTCTCTGCCTCTGTCTTTATCTCTGGCCGGGCCGGCGCGGGCTCCGGGCGAGTGCGACACGCGAGGAGCGTCAACGACGCGGCGGCACAAATCGCGAATCGTCTTCGAGCAGCCATGGCATCTCTCCCTTCAAGGCATCCGTGAAAGGCTGATCCAAGAACGGCCCTACGTCACGCAAGACCGACTTTGCCTGCACGCCGCCGCGCTGGAGGAGCACGGCACGCTCCGCGCCGCGCTCGTCGCATGGCTTGGTCGCGCAAAAGAAGAGCACCCGTTTGCCCCCGCGCTCCGCAAAGATCTTGCTCGCGGTGGAAGAGAAAGCAGTCGGGTCGCCGTTCACCAGCGCGACCCGCGCGAAGAAGCTCGGCTCTTGCCGCGCGAGCTCAGCGGCGATGGCCGCGCCCTCGCCGTAACCGACGAGGGCGATCGCTCCCTTCGCTACGTGCGCGCCGAAACGGGCCTTGAGCGCGGCGAGCGCGGCGCGCAGCTCGGCAGCGCTGTCATCGAAGCTGCCCCAACCGTGCAGACCGCCGCCCGCCGCTTGGCCCGCCGGGCAGAGCACGAATGGCCGTGCGCCGAAGACCCCGCGGAAGCTCCCGCACTGCCACTCCGCTCTGTCGCTCTGCCCATGCAGCACGACCACGATGGGTCGCGCGCTCGTGGCGCCGAGCGGCACCGCCACCGACGCCGCCCCGAAGCCTTTGACTTCCAGGGGCACACGCCAGCTCGGCGCCGCCAGGGGCGCGAGCGCGCCCGCCTTCTTGGACGAACACGCAGGGAGCGCTAGCAAGGACCACGCGACGAGGAGCCCGGAGAGCTTGGCGAGCGCAGGCACGATCCGGGGATACTGCCATAACGGAGCCGGGCTTGTCCGGACCGCACCGCTCGCGGCGCGCGCCCCCGGTGCGGCCGCGGTTTTACGCCACGCCTGTGCTGTCGCCTACCCTGTCGCCCGCGCGGGCGCGCTCGGTCCGCGCTCGCTCAGCGCGCGGAGAGCTGCGCCATTTTTAGCGCCGGCTCGGACGCGAGCGGCACGCACACCGCGCGCTCCAGCTCCATGAGGCGGGGCGCGCACGGCGTCTGCAGAGGTCGCGACTTCGGGGCCGCAAGCCTGAGCATGAACGAGCTGCCGAGAGCCAAGGTGGCCACGCCACCGAGGAGCGCGAGGGTCTTCGACGTTCGAGGCTGCATGACGGGCGAGCGTAGCCAGCGCGCCAGCCGGCGTGGCGACGACTGGGCAACGACTCCGGGTCGCTCGCGTGCCAAGTCCGTGAGCCCCGCTTCAAAGTCGCTTTTTACCCGTCACGATGTCGCGGTAGGTTTCGGCCGAAAGGGGCTGATACGCGCCGTCCACCAGGGCCCAGGTTGGACCGGGAACCTTCGCGGGGTCGACGCCCTCTTCGGCCCAAACGCGCCGCCTGAGCTTCAGCGAGCTCGTGCGCGAGAGCTCGGTCACGCGGCGCACGAAGCGAGGCAGCGCGGTGCGGGGAAGGCGTTCGCGCAAGGCCTCGAGCACTTGCGGGTCGAAGCTCGGCTCCGCCACCAGCACCGCGAGGCCGACTCGGCCGTCGTAGCCTGGAATCGCGAGACCGGTGACGAGCGCGTCGCGCACACCGGGCGTCACCAAGAGCTCACGTTCGACGGTCGCGATGGCGACGTTCTCGCCCCGAAAGCGGTAGCTGTCTCCGCCCCGCTCCATGAAGTAGTAGTAGCCCTCGCGGTCGCGCCGCAAGATGTCGTGGGTTCGGAAGAGCGCGTCCCCAGGCCGAAACGCGTCTCGAACCAGCCGCGCTTCGGTCGCGCCCTGGTCCACGTAGCCGTGGTACACGCCCAGCCCAGCCTTACGGGCGCGCACCAGCAGCTCGCCAGGCTCGCCGACCTCGCACTCCACGAGGCGCCCCTTTGCATCCCGGAGCAGCTCCCCTTCGCCATCCAGGCGCGCCAGCTTGAGCCCGAACATCCAGGCGTACGGCAGGTTGCCCACGGAGCCCACGCGACCCGCCCAGTTGAGGATCCCGACCGGAGATTCCGTCGCGGCGTAAAACTCGCGCACCTGCTCCACCCCGAAGCGTTTCTGGAACCGCTCCCAGACGTCCGCGGCCATGCCGTTGCCCACCGCGACGCGCAGGCCGTGTTCGCGATCACGTGGTCCCTCCGGGGTTGCGAGTAGCAGGCGCGCCAAATCCCCTACGTAGAGCAGTGCGGTGGCGCCCGTGCGGCGCGCGACCGTCGTCAGCTCGCTCGCAGAGAAACGCCGCTCCAAGACGATGGGGGTTCCGGTGACGAGGCAGGCGCCGAGCCCCAGCATGAGCGGGCTACCGTGATGAAGCGGTAGGACGCAAAGGAGCTTGTCCGTGACTCGGAAGTCGAACAACGGCGCCCCGAACAAGCACGCGGCAGCGAGCACGCGCGAGTGCGGCAAGCGGCACGCTTTGGGCGAGCCCGTCGTGCCGGAAGTGAAGACCAAGGCAAAGTCGCAGCTCCCCCGCGCCGGGTCCAGCTGGAGCGGCGAGGCCGCTTCCCCGAACGGCGCTCCGCTCTCCGAGTCGAAGCTCGCGCTCGGAAGCGAGGTCGCGGCTTGTACCCCACCGAGCAGCTCCGACTCGCAAAGCACGAAGCGCGCTCCGGCGGCAGAGAGCGCTTCGCGCAGGGGAGCGCCGCCGAGCTCCGGATGGACGAGGGCGAGCGTGACGCCGCTTGCGGCTCCGCCCAGCAGAGCCGCGACGTACCCGACAGAGCTGCGTCCGACGAGCGCGACCACGTCGCCGCGGCGAGCGCCGAGCTCGGCCAGGCGTGCGGCTGCCGTTTGCGCAATCGCCGCGAGCTGCCGGTAGCCGAGCCGGCGTTCCCCCACCTCGAGCGCCAACGCCTCGGGCTGCTCCCGAGCTCGGCGTGCGAGCAAGTCCGCGAGCGTGACCTCGCCCGAGAATTGCCTCAGGAAGCTTCCGAGACCGTGCCGAGCCAGAGACGAAACGTAGCGGAGAGCGTCGAGGGCCAACTCCGCCCGCTTAGCACGACCGCCGCGTCACGTCGGGTCGTCGCAGCCGAAGGTATCGCCCTCCGCCTCGATGCTTAGCGCCGGCGCGGAAAACAGGAACCCGCACGCATCCGTGAAGCTCCAGGCGCCGAACCTCCAGGCGTTGGCGTAACGAGCGGCGTCCGGGAGGTCGATGAGAAACTGACCGGCCGAGGGGGAGTAAGTGAAGGTAGCGTCACCTTCGCCGTCGCCGTTGTGATTCAAGGTGTCCTCCCAGGTAACGAACACCTGACCACTGAGCGGCTCGTGAAACGGAACCAGCGCGAAGCTCAGCTCCAAGTCGGCGCTGTCGTTCTTGTACGCTCGCGAGTTGTCCTGGCAGGAGAGAGTCGTCACGTCGTTCGGGATCGGCAGCGCTGGGCAGGCCGCGCAACCTTCCCCGGTTTCGTACTTTTTGGTGCCGCACGCGGAGGCTCCAGGTTCGATGGGCGCGCCCCCTCCGCCCGAAGCGCCCGCGGAGCTCGGCGCTCCAGCGGCGCCGCCAGCTACCGACGGCTCGCCGCCAGTGTCAGCCGTACCGCCGATGCCACCTTCACCGCCCGGCGCCCCGCTAGAGCCCGCTCCGCTCGCGGCCGGAGCGCCCGCATCTGCAGGGGCGCCGCCCGCCTCCTCGAGAGGCGGCGGCGTCTTGTCGTCGTCAGCGCCGCACGCGACGGCGAGCCCCAAACCACAGGCAAAGAGAGCGATGAAGCGCGAGGTCATGCCCGGTGAGTAAAAACCGAGCTGCGCCCCGCATCAACCCGGACAGTTACTTTTCGTCGTCGGCACGCCGCTCGCTCAAAGTTTCCAAAATGAGTCACAACCGAAGACTCGCCCGCGCTCGCCCCCATCACTGGCACTTGTTCGGCGTGTCGCCCAGCTCGCAATCGCTAGCGCTGCAGCACACGCCGCCGCCGCACGCGCTGCCGCTGCAGCTCACGCTGCACTCGTCGCCGCTACACGTCACCTTCCCCGGGCAAGCTCCCGGACCGCAGGTGATGGCCGTCGTCGCGGCGGCGTTGCTCTCGACGGAGTTCTGACAAGAGGGCATGCCGCTACAGCCGATGATGCAGTCGCGCGTGTCCTCGCCGCAGCTCACTTTGCCGGGGCAGCTGTTGGTTCCGGTGCACAGCAAGTGGCAGCTCTCCGCCTCGCACTGCACCTCGCTCATGCACGAGCCCTGCTGCTCACACGTTACCTCGCACTCGGCGCCTGCACAGGCCACGTTGCCGGCGCAAGCGTTGATGCCGCTACAGTTGACCCGGCAGCTCTCCGCTTGCCGACACTCCACACCGCTCGGGCAGGAGTTGCTAGCGGCGCACTCTACGGCGCACGGAACGCCGGCCGGGCACATGACCTTGGCGCTACACGGGTTCCGCTCGTCGCACAGGATGACGCAGGTGCTACCGTCGCATTCGCCGATGCCCGCGCACGCCTCCGCGCAGTCTTCGGGCGTGGCGAGGGGCGCACCGCCGCTGCTGGCTCCGCCGCCTCCCGTCGCTCCCGTTCCTGCCGTCCCTCCTGTCCCCGCCCCCGGGGCGCTGGCGGCTCCCGCGTCCGCTTTCGTTCCGCCCATGACCGCGTTCGTGCCGGCGGCGCTGCCGGTGCCGCCGAGATTGGCGACTCCTGCCGCGGTGAGCGCGCTGCTGCCGCCGTCCGCCTCGAACAGGTCGCTAGGGGCGGGGCCGGTGCACGCCGCGACCGCAAACAAGGCCAGGCTGGCGCCGAGCCAGCGCCCTCCGGCGTGAAACCGTTCTCGCATCCTGCGCGAGTCTAGCCCGAAACGGAGCTATATTGGATGAGGATGCGAGAGTACCAATTCGACGGTCTCGTCGGTCCCACCCACCACTACGCCGGGCTGAGCCCCGGCAACCTCGCGAGCCAAGCTCACGCCGGCGAACGCAGCAACCCTCGTGCAGCAGCGCTGGAAGCGCTGGCAAAGATGCGCGCTTTGTACGACCTCGGCGTGCCGCAAGCCGTGCTGCCACCGCAGCCGCGGCCTAGCCTTTCGCTGCTGCGTCGGCTCGGATTTCACGGCACGGACGAGCAAGTGCTCACGCGCGCTTTGGCGGAGGCCCCGGAGCTGCTGCACGCGGCGAGCAGCGCTTCGAGTATGTGGTCGGCCAACGCCGCGACCGTAGTACCTTCCGCGGACGCATCGGATCGTCGAGTGCACTTCGTGCCCGCGAACTTGGTGTCACTCCTCCACCGCAGCATCGAGGCCGAGTCCACCGAGCGCGTGCTGGCGCGCATCTTCGCCGATCCGGAGCTTTTCCGCGTCCACCCGCCGTTGCCCGCCTGCGACGCTCTCTCGGACGAAGGCGCGGCCAACCATTCGCGCCTCTTCTCGGACACAGGCTCGGTGCACCTCTTTGGCTGGGGCCGCCAAGCGAGCGGGTCGAGGCCGGAGCGCTTCCCCGCCCGCCAAACGCGCGCGGCGAGCGCCGCGGTCGCGCGCACCTGCAATCTGCCGGAAGGAGCGACGCTGCTATGGCAGCAGCACCCGGTCGGCATCGACGGCGGCGCCTTCCATACGGACGTTCTGGCTGTCGCGAACGGCGGCGTGCTGCTCATGCACGAGCTCGCTTTCGTGGAGCACGCGGCGCTGCTCGCGGAGCTGTCGCGACGGCTCGGTGCATCGCTACGAGCAGTGGTCGCGACCGAGCGCGAGCTCCCGCTGGCAGATGCGGTAGCTGCGTATCCATTCAACTCTCAGCTCGTTACCTTGCCGTCCGGCAAGATGCGACTCGCGGCGCCGCTCGAGTCGCGCGACAACCCTCGCGCGCGAAGCTTCTTGGAGCGCGCGCTCACCGAGTGCCCACTCATCGAAGGCGTGGAGTACCTCAACGTCAACGGCTCGATGAAAAACGGCGGCGGTCCCGCCTGCTTGCGTCTTCGCGTACCGCTCACGCCCACCGAGAGCTCCCAGCTCGGCGGGCGCGTGCTCTTCGACGACGGGCTGGAGCTTCGCCTTCGCCGCATCATCGAAGAACGGTACCGGGACCGGCTGGAGCTCGCGGACATGGCGGACCCTGCGCTGGTAGAGGAGGCGCGCGTCGCGCTGGACGAGGTCACTCAGGCGCTGGACTTGGGGTCGGTGTACGACTTCCAGCGCTGACGGACGCTGATTTGTCACGCCTAGCTAGGCACGGCGTCTGCATCTGTAGTGGGCAGGAGAATACCTATGTCCAACCCAGAACGTGGTATCGGGCTGCGAGCGAAGACTAGCTTCCCCGTGCTTCTGTGTGAGGGGCCGCACGCGGCGCATTGCCGCGCCATAGAGCTTTCTGCCTCGGGCATCGTGGTGGAGCGAGGGCGTGAGCTCAGCGAGCGCGAGCTGCGAGCGAGCATGAAGCTGGAGCTGTTCATGCCGGGCCTGGCGCGCCCCATCAGGGCTTTGTGCAAGCCGGTACGCCATCTCGGCGGCACGCGCTACGCGTTCAAGTTCCTCCTCATCTCCGACGTGGATCGCCTGACGCTCATGGAACACGTGGACGGGCAGCTGCAAGAGTCCCTGCGCGTCCTGGACGAGGTCGCGGGCGCAGCCTAGCCCGAACCCGTCATTGCTTCCGGGCGCACCCAGCGGTCGAAATCTTGCGCGCTCACGACGCCGAGAGCCAGCGCGGCTTCGCGCAAGCTCAGCCCATGGTGGTGCGCGTGGTGCGCCACCTTGGCCGCGGCGTCGTAGCCAACGTGTGGCGTGAGCGCGGTCACGAGCATGAGTGATTGCTCCAAGTGGTGCCGCATGCGCGCCGCGTCCGGCTCGAGGCCCTCCATGCAGTGCTCGCGGAAGCTATCCGCGCCGTCCGCGAGCAGCCTCGCGCTCTGCAAGAAGGCGTGCGCGATCAGAGGCTTGTACACGTTGAGCTGGAAGTTACCGGAGGCGCCGCCCACGTTGATGGCGACGTCGTTGCCCAGCACTTGAGCGCACGCCATGGTCAACGCCTCGCATTGAGTCGGGTTGACCTTGCCAGGCATGATCGAGCTACCGGGCTCGTTCTCCGGAATCTTCACCTCCGCGAGCCCGGCGCGCGGCCCGGAGGCTAGCCACCGCACGTCGTTGGCGATTTTGGTCAGCGCGGCGGCGAGCGTCTTCAAGCCCCCGTGAGCGAAGACGAGCGCGTCGTGGGCGGACAGCGCCTCGAACTTGTTCGGCGCGGTCACGAACGAGCGCGCGGTGAGCGCGGACAAGCGCGCGGCGACACGGCCGCCGAGCTCGGGGTGCGCGTTCAAGCCCGTTCCAACCGCGGTGCCGCCGAGCGCGAGCTCGCTCAGGTGCGGCAGCGTGCTCTCGACATGACGACGAGCCTGCTCGAGCTGGGCCGCCCACCCGCCGAGCTCTTGGCCAAAGCGCAGAGGCGTCGCGTCCATGAGGTGGGTTCGCCCGATCTTCACGATGTCATCGAAGGCGCGGGCTTTATCCGTGATCGTGCGAGCCAGGGCCGCGACCGCCGGCAAGAGCCGCTCGGTGAGAGAAAGCGTGGCCGCCACCGCCATCGCGGTCGGGAACACGTCGTTGGACGATTGCCCGCGGTTGACGTCGTCGTTCGGGTGCACGAGCCGGCCGTCGCCTCGGCCGCCGCCGAGCAGCTCACTGGCGCGATTCGCGAGCACCTCGTTGACGTTCATGTTC
This sequence comes from Myxococcales bacterium, assembly GCA_004193285.1. Lineage (GTDB taxonomy): Bacteria > Myxococcota_A > Polyangia > Polyangiales > Polyangiaceae > PMG-095. Next base: position 11,972 of record SECP01000002.1, read on the forward strand.
GTCTGCGTGCCGCTGCCGGTCTGCCAGACCGAGAGAGGGAACTCCGCGTCGTGCTGGCCCGCGAGCACCTCGTCCGCCGCCTGGACGATCGCCCGGGCGCTTCGCTCGGAGAGCTGGCCGAGCTCTGCATTCACCTCGGCGGTCGCCTTCTTCACGAGGGTGAGCGCGCGTAAGAGCTCGGTCGGCATGCGCTCGTGCGAGATGTGAAAGTGAGCGAGGCTGCGCTGAGTTTGCGCGCCCCAGAGGCGGTCGGCAGGGACCTCGATCGGGCCGAAGGTGTCGTGCTCGGTGCGCGTGCTCATAGCGCTGCGAAGCGTAGCGCGTCGCAGCACCACGGTCCCCGTGGCCCCCTCGCGACGCAGTGCGGCTCGGGACGCACGAGAGCCGCGGACGCGATTCCCGATGCGGTCACCTGATGGGGCGCGCGCGCCCGAGCGCACCATGCGCGCCACGTACAAGCAACCACGCTGCAATTTGTATCGGCCGCGGCTGCGCTTCGTCTCACCTACCGCAGAGCACCTGAAACCGGTTTCATCCCCGCTTTTTCGGCCTGACACGTCTCAGAAACCGCCCGCTGCGAGCCGGATAGGAGAAAGGAAGGCGCGAGCGGCTCCCTTTCTCTGTCTCTTGCGGGCGGCACCCAACGCGCCTGCCGAGCAAAAGCGATCAACAAACTCGAAAGGTTCCCCTGCCTGCGCCCCATTTTCGAGTTGGAGGAACCTGGAGGCGTCCGCATTTTCACGGATGCTTCAAAAGCCGCGCGCGCGTCCACCCGGCTCACGCTCTCACCACAAAAAAATCCAAAATGGTGAACCGCTTGGGCCCTCACTGGTCACTAAAGAACGTAGAGACTTCATGGTTCCGAGCCCTCAGCCCAGCCGCATCCGTTCGCGTCTCGTTGCGCTGCCAAGCCCCACGCTAACGCAGGCGGACGACGCGACGCTCGCCCGTGCCGCTGCCGCCGGGGATCCTCGGGCGACGAGCGTGCTCTGGGATCGATTCTCCCCCGTGGTTCGCCGCATCCTTCGGCGCACGCTCGGTCCGCACGCGGAGGTAGAGAACCTTTTGCAAGAGGTCTTCCTCCGCGTCGTACGCCAATTGGGCAGCCTGCCGGAGACGGCGCAGCTCAAGCCCTTCGTGGTGTCGGTCACGGTGCGCGTGCTCAGCGCGGAGCTGCGCCGGCACCGCATGCGCCGGCTCCTCAAGCGGCGGGAGTCAAAGCTCGCGACAGCGGCTTCGGCGGGCAGCAGCCCTCAGAGCGCGCTCGCCGCCCTCTACCGCATATTGGACGACCTGGACGCGCAGGCGCGCCTCGCGTTCACCCTGCGCCACTTCGAAGGCCTTCCACTCGCCGAGCTCGCGTCGGCGATGGACGCGTCGCTCGCCAGCGCCAAACGGCGCCTCGCGCGCGCCAGCGCGCACGTCCAAGCCGCCGTGAGCCAAGACGCTGCTTTCAGCGCCTACGCTGCCGCCGCGAGCTTGGGAGCCTTGCCTTGAGCTCGGAGCCCACGCCTTCCACCCTGCAGAGCGTGGAGGCGGTCGTGAGGGAGAACGTATCTGGCTACGTGGACGGCGATCACCACGAGCACGGCAAGCAGCGCCTGCTAGCGGCGCTGAGCCAGGGCCGCCCGCGGTTTACCGCGCCGAGCCGTCGCCGGGTCGCGGTGGTTGGAATCTTGGCGCTCGCGCTGGTGGCAGGCGCGTATGTTTGGAAGCAGCACCGCAGCGTCCGCCTGAGCTACGACGTGACTGGCGGCTTGCTCAGTGACAGCGGCTACGTTCGCAGCAGTGGGCCTAGCGGAGCGCGGCTGTCGTTCAGCGACGGCACGCGCGTGGACCTGCAGGAGGGCGCGCGCGCCCGCATCGCCGCGGTAGATGCTCACGGAGCGCGCATCTCGATAGAGAACGGTCACGCTGCGCTCAGCGTCGCGCGTTTGCCAGGCGCCGCCTGGTACGTGGACGCCGGGCCGTTCGTGATTCAGGTAACGGGCACCCAGTTCGACGTGGACTGGTCCAGCTACGACGACACGCTCAGCGTGGATCTCCATGAGGGCAACCTAGTCGTGAGCGGTCCGCCCGCCCCGAACGGGGTGCTGCTTCGCTCCGGGCAGCGGCTCACCGCGCTGGAAGGGCGGCTTTCGATCGAGGCGATGGAGTCCGCCGCTCAAAGCGCAGCAGAGGCGTCCGCACGGTTGGCGTCGCCCGTGCCGGACGGCAGCCCGCTACTCGCAGAGCCAGCTCCCGAGAATTCGGTCCCGGCAGAGCCGTTGCCGGCGGAACCGTTACCGGCGCCCGAGGCTGCACCTCCGGCGACGCTCGCTGCGCCGCCGCTGGAACGCTGAGGCGCGTTACGCCATGCGCTCGGCCGTGGCCACGATGCGGTACGAGCGCACCGACTGGTCCATGGCGGCGATGACGGAGCCCATGAGGCCGGCTCGGTCCCCCAGCGTGCTCGCCACGATCTCCACCTTGGAGCTGCGCAGCGTGTGGCGAGCCACGGAAGCGCGCGCACCCTCCAGGATGTACTCGGAGGCTTCCATCACCCGGCCACCGAGCACCACCAGCTCCGGGTCCAGCACGTTGATGAGGTAAGACAGGCCGACGCCCAGGTGCTGCCCGACGCCTCGCAAGATACGCTGAGAGACGGCGTCGCCGGCGCGCGCGGCATCCAGCACGACGGACGCGTCGATAGGGGCGCTGTGGCTGGAAAGAGTCGTCGGCTCGCTACCGCGGACGGCCTCGGCGGCAATGCGCTCGATGGCTTTGCCCGAGGCGAGCGTCTCTAGACAGCCGCGCAGGCCGCAGCTGCAGAGCGGACCCTCGTCCCCGATCGGGCAATGGCCGATTTCTCCGCTGAAACCCTTCGTGCCGGAGAACAGCTGCCCATCGATCACGATGCCCGCGCCCAAGCCGTGGCCAACGTAGACCCAGACGTAGGACCGGGCTCCCTTGGCCGCGCCCACGCGCCCCTCGGCGATGGCACCTGCGTTCGTCACGTTGTGAACGATGACCGGCAGCTCCAGCGCCTGCTGGAGCAAGTTGCGGATTGGCACGTCGTTCCAACCGAGGTTGGGGGCGAACGCCACCGTGCCGCTGCGTGTGTCCACCATACCCGGAACGGTGACACCTACGGACTCCAGCCGAGCACGCGGCAGGCCCGCCTCCTCCAGCGCGCCATCCAACAGCCCGAGCGCGGAGCGCACCGAGGCGTGGGGGTCACCGGCGATGGTGGGCGTCTCCCGAATTGCGCGGACCTCGCCCCGCGCGTCGGCCACGGCGACCGTCGTCGTGTGCACGCCGAAGCGCAGGCCCAGGTACGCCGCCGACGCGTCGTTGAACTCCAGGAGCCGGGCGCGGCGACCGCCCGTCGCTACCGTCTTGCCGAACCCCACCTCTTGCACGATGCCTCGAGCAATCAAGTCGTCCACGATTGCGGAGACCGTCGGTTTGGTCAGCGTGGAACGCTTGGCCAAGTCGGTCCGGGAGACTTTGCCCCCGCGTCGGATGATGTCGAGCACGATTGAACGATTCACTTCCCGCATTGCGCGGCTGTCGACCTTGCCTTGAACGTCTTGTTGCATTGGTTGATCCGACATGGAACCGATTCCAGAAGGTGGCGTAGAAGGGCAGACGGGTCAAACTCGATTCTGACCCGCGTCAGAGCTGTACGGGATTGTAGCATTGCTCGAAGGAGCCGCGCTATGAAACCGGTACCAGGAACTTTCCAGCAAGCCTTCGGCGTTGCACGAGACTGGAAACTTTCGCCCGGGCGCTTGGCAACGCTGTCTCTAGAGAGTCGCCACCGGCAAGTCCGTGCTGCTCACGAATTGCTGATACATGCGCGCGTAACGGCCGCCCTGCGCGAGCAACTGTCGGTGATTTCCCCGCTCCACGATGCGGCCCTGCTCGAGGACGAGCACCAAATCCGCGTGCCGAATCGTGCTGAGACGATGCGCGACGACGAAGCTCGTGCGACCAAGTAAAAGCTTGGAGAGTGCATGCTGCAGACGGGATTCGGTGACTGTATCGACCGAGCTCGTCGCCTCGTCCAAAATCAGGATGCGAGGATCGGCGAGCATCGCGCGGACGAAACACACGACTTGGCGCTGCCCGAGCGACAAGCCCGCGCCCTTCTCCCCGACCTCGGTTTGAAAGCCGCGGGGCAAATCCTCAATTAAGTCCGCAATGTCCAGCGCGCGCGCGGCCCCCACCACCTCTGCGTCAGAGGCCTGTGGCCGAGCGAGCCGGATATTCTCCAGCACCGTGCTCGCGAACAGAAAGTTGTCCTGGGTGACGCTCGCTATCTGCCGGTGGAGTGAGAGGCTCGTCACCCTCTGGATGTCATGCCCATCCACCAGGATGTGTCCGGACTGCGCCAAGTAGAGCTTGGCGACCAGGTTCACGATCGAGCTCTTGCCGCTCCCCGTATAACCCACGAGGGCTACGGTCTGCCCCGGCTCGACGGCGAAGCTCACGTCGTGCAGCACGGTTCGGCCGGGTTCGTAGGCAAAGGTCACGCCGCGAAACTCGACGCGCCCCGAAAGCGGCGGCAGCTCGCCGGCGTCCGGCGCGTCGCTCCACTCTGGCTGGGTGTCGAGCAGCCCGAACACGCGCTCGGCCCCCGCCATCGCCGTGAGCGCCTGATTGTATTGATTTCCGAGCGGGGAGATCGCGCCGAAAAAGGCGTTGGAAAGGAAGAGAAACTGGATGAGAGCGTCGAGACGAACTTCGCCGCCCAGCGCTTGATAGCCGCCCACCACCAGCAAAATGGATAGGAATAGCTGCCCGTTGAACTCGAGCAAGGGCAGGAAGATGGCGGACTGCTGCGCCGAGATCATGTTGTAGCGCGAGTGATCGTAGATGAGCTGCTGAAAGAGCCCGCCATTGATGTCTTGCCGAACGAAGCCCTGTATCTCCCGAATGCCAGAGACGGACTCTGCGAGCGTGGCCGCGACGCGGCTGAAGCTCTCTTGCTGCGCGCGGTAAGCGGCGGAGAGCCGGCGGCGGAAGTGCCGGAGCATGCCCCATAGCACCGGCGCCATGACCAGCACGACCAAGAACAGCTGCCAATCGTAGTAGAGCATGAGGCCCGCGGAGACGAGCATGCTCCCTAGCTGAACGATGCTGATGAACGCGACGTCTTGGACGCAGACGCGCACGACGTCTACGTCCGAGGTGATGCGACCGATGAGCTTGCCGACTTGAACCTTCTTGAAGAAGCTCATCGGTAGGCGGAGCAGGTGCTCGTATACCTGCAGGCGCAAGTCGTGAACGACGGCCTCCCCGAGCAGCAGCGCCAGACGCTGACGATAGACGAAGCAGAGCGAGGTGAAGCCAGTGAGGGCGAGGTAACCCGCGACGCCCCACACCGTGGCACGCACGTCGTGCCGAGCGATGGGCCCGCTGATGACGGCCGCGGTCGTCCACGCGATGAGCGGCAACTGGACCGAGCGCAGCGCCACGAGCGCGAAGAGAGCGTTGCGCAGCCGCGCGTACGGCTTGGTATAGCCAAAAATGCGCCTCACCAGCGCGAAGTCCAGCGGCTTCTGATCCGGCTCCGCCGGCGATGGCACCGCTTTCAAAGCCGCCTCCCGAGCGCGTCCAAGAGCACGATGCTGTCTGGGTCGGCGGCTTGCAGGCTGGCCGCACGGTAATAGACGCCGCGCTGGGACATCAGCTCGGCATGGGTTCCCCGCTCCACCACGTTTCCGTCCTCCAGGACCAAAATCCAGTCCGCGCGCCGGAGCGTCGACAGGCGGTTCGCGATGATCAGAGTCGTGCGCCCCTCGATCGCGGCTTCCATCGCCTCGAGCACCTCGTGCTCGGTTTGAGGATCCACTGCCGTCGTCGGGTCGTCCAAGAGCAGCAGCTTGGGCTCGAGGAGCAGCGCGCGCGCGATCGCGAGGCGCTGGCGCTGACCGCCAGACAGGTTCACCGCTCCTTCTTCCAGCACGGTGTCGTAACCCTCCGGGAGGTTCACGATGAACTCGTGCGCGCCGGCGATCTTGGCCGCGGCCTCGATGCGTTCGCGCGAAGCCTCCGGGTTACCGAACGCGATGTTTTGCGCGACGCTGTTGCGAAAAAGCAGGCTCTCCTGAAAGACGAGGCCGATGTTGCGGCGCAAGTAGTCGAGCGGCAGCTCCCGCAGGTCGACGCCGTCGAGCTCGATGTGACCGCGGGTGGGGTCGTAGAAGCGCGGAATCAAGCTGAGCAGCGTGCTCTTGCCGGAGCCGGTAGCGCCTAGAATCGCCACGCAGGCGCCCGGCTCGATTTCGAAGCTCACGTCGCCGAGCACGGGCGCACCGGGTGCGTACTCGAAGCCGACGTGCTCGAAGCGCAAGCGGCCGGCGAGGACGACGGGGGTACGGGGCGCGGGAACCTCGCTGACCTCCAGCGGGGCGTCGAGCACCTCGAACACGCGGCGCGCGCCGATCAGGCTCTGCTGAAGCGTGTTCACGATGCCCGCCATGCTCGAGACTTGCGCGGAGAACTGCTGGAGGAGGCCGGCGAAGACGATCAAATCGCCGAGGGACATGCGCCGCGCAGCGACCAGGGAGCCGCCGTAAAGCAGGAGCACGCCGATGTTCAACTGCGAGATGAAGTCGATGGTGGGGGTGAAGCGACTCACCGTAACGAACACCGCGCGCTGCTGATCTCGGACGAGCTCGTTGTGAGCCTCGAATCGATCTCGCTCTTGTTGCTCCCGCCCGAACACCTTCGTCACCTGCATCCCGGCGACGCCTTCGGACATCGCCAGCACCATGCGATCGGAGAGCTCACGGTTCTTGCGGTACGCGGGCGCCACGCGCCGCGCAAAGACGTGGGTCGCCAGCCAGAGCAGCGGCGTGAGCGCCAAGCAGGCGAGCGTCAACGGGGCGTGGGTGCGTAGCATGTAGACGAGGTACACCCCCAGCGACAGCACCATGATCGCTCCCTGCAGCAGCACGCCATCCACGAAGGAACGCACCGACTGCACGTCCCCAGTGACGCGGTTGAAGATCGAGCCGGACGCGTTTTCGTCGAAGAACCGAAAGCTCAGTCGCTGCAGCTTGTCGAACACGCTCGTCCGCAGCTCCGGTACCAGCTTCATCTGCAGCAGATCCGACGCGAGCACCGAATAGCGGTAGTTGAGCAGCGCACGCAGCGCCGCCGCGAAGAGCACCAGGCCTCCGAGCCCGAGGAGCAACCGCGACGGCCCCCAGCTGGGCGGCGTGATCCCCAAAGGCCAGCTCACCGGAGTCGAAGCAGGGTCGAGCGCGTGGCGCGTCACGTCGATCGCGACCCCCGACAGACCGAGCCCCAGCACCCCCAAGCCGAGCAACACGACTTGGAACGCGAACACCGCGATGCATTGCGCGCGGTAGCGCCAGGACAGGGCGAGCAGCCTTCGAAGCAGGTGCGCGTGACTCGGCTCGTTCTCCGGCATTACAGCGAGACTCGAAACGCGCCAACCTAGCAGCGAGCAGTTGGAAGACAAGGAAGCCTGCGGTGCCGCGAAAATCCCGCGGCCGCGCGTCACCTGCACGTCACCAGCTCGTTCCTTGCGCTGCGGTCAGCGGGCGCAGATAAGAGCGGCCGCCTACCGATGATGCGCGCCGACGTTCGCCTTTTGTTGCTGCTCGCCTGTGGTTTGGCCGTCGCCTGCACACGACTCACGGCCGTCGATTGGAGCCTCATTCAAGAGGAGCCCGGCACGAGTGCTGGGCATCCTCTCCTCGCGGCAAGAGCTGGCGGGAAGACCGTCCCACGTGAAGCTCCGAATTCGCTCATTGTCGGGGCCCGCTTCGCGCGTTGGGCGGGCGCCTAATCTCGCTCGACTAAGCCGCCCTATTACGATTGGGAGGATTGTAGGAGGCAAGGCGACACAGCAGCCTGTGCTTGGCCAGCGCGCTGTCGTCCATCGATGGCGGCCCCGCGACAAAGTCGCGCGCTCTTTCCAAAACGACGCGCGAGGCCGGCGGGGCGGTGGCAGCGCTCGAACTCGGCGCGGGCGCGGGCCTGACGGTGTTCCAGCCCTGCCGCCTCGTTGAGCGCCGACGTGGCTCGGGCGCGCCAAGAACGCTTCGGGGCCGCCGTTTAGACGCGCATTGCGAGAAAAGTGCGGTCAGGCTCTAGGCCGAACGCCAGGGATTGTCTTGGAAGGAGCGCCGGAATGCTGTCAAGCTCCGTAGTCCGATGGGTTCGTTCTCGCGTCGTGGGTTACTGATTGGGTTCGGTTCGGGTGTCGCGGGCTCGCTGCTGAGCGCGCCCGCCTCCGCTACCGTGGTTCGCAGCGTCTCTTTAGCGGCGCTCGCGAGGGGGTCTCGTGGCATCGCGGTGGTGACGCCGCTCACGAGCGAGAGTCACTACGAGGACTTGGGGCGTCGGCGCCGTATCGTGACCGACACCCGCGTCCGCATCGAGGAGAGCTTGGCCAAGGCAGAGGGGCTAGGTACGGAGGTGCTGGTGCGCACTCTGGGCGGCGCGGTGGGTCGGGAGGGCGAGCGAGTGCACGGGCAAGTGCAGTGGGCGCTCTCCAAGGCCTGCGTCGCGTTTCTTCTGCAGGGGCCGGACGGCGTGTTCTACGTCAACGGTATGTCTCAGGGTCACTACCCTATCGTGGAGCGCGCGGAGCGCCTGCTCACCGCTAGCCCCGACTTGCCAGAGATCATGAACTTCGACGCCTCCGCGGTGAAGGTGCTCTCCGGCACCGCGCTCGGCCGCGCGCGCAGCTTGATCCGAGCGGCGGTGCAGCCGTGAGCCCGGCGCGCCTCGTCTCCGGGCTGGCTTGCGTCGCCGTGCTCCTCGCGAGCGGCAGCGCGGCCGCGTTCTGCCGCACGACCACGTGCGATCCGAACGACCCAGAAGCCGCCTGTGAAATCGACGACGACTTTTGCGTCGTGAGCGGCATCCCGCTCGCGTGGGCCAGCAGCTGCGTCACCGTGGGTGTGCACGACCTGGGCTCCCCTCGTAACGGCTTGAGCTACGACGACGTGGAAACGGTCGTCAAGCAAGCCTTCGACGCGTGGAACGACGTCTCTTGCCCAGGCGGCAAGCTCAGCATTCAGGCGAGCGTCATCGGCGCCGTGGAGTGCGGCGTCTCCGAGTACAATAGCAAGGTCGGCAACGCGAACATCGTGCTCTTCCGCGAAGAAGACTGGCCGTACGCGGGCGCGGCAAACGCCATCGGCCTCACGACCACCCGCTTCGACACCAAGACGGGCGAGCTGTGGGACGCGGACATCGAGCTGAACGGCGTCGGCGCGACCTTGACGGTCGGGGACCCCATTCAGGGTGATGACTTGCTCAGCGTGCTCACGCACGAGGCGGGCCACTTTCTTGGACTCTCACACTCGCTGGACGGCGCCGCGACGATGAAATCCATTTACGACCCCGCGCGCGACGGCGACTCGTTTCGCAGCTTGGCCCCGGACGACGTAGCAGGAATTTGCGCGATTTATCCGCCAGATCGCGAGGCCGCGACCGACAGCTGCGACAACCGTCACGGCTTCTCCGGTCAGTGCCGCGCGGACCAGCGGGAGCCAGACGAATCGAGCGGTTGCAGCCTGAACACCCGAGGGGGTGGGCTCGGCGGTGCGCCCCGAAGCTCCGCGGCGCTCATGGGTCTCGTCGCGATGCTCACGGGTCTGCGCCTTGCGCGACGGCGACGCATCGTGTAGGTTGCAGTCACTTCATGGCCGCTCGCCGCTTCTATTGGTTTGGCTACTTTCGCGCTGAAACAGCGGCGACAGGGTCGAGCCTTTAGTTAGAAACGACGAAGAGGCTAGAAAAGAAACCCCGGTCGCCACAAGCGACACGGGGTTTTCTGTTTTTCTGGGCCCCGAACGAAACCTAGAACCATGCGCGAAACCAAAGACCTCCGAATCGTGGACACCACCGCCCTCCGAAGCCCTGACGAAGTTACCCGCGAGCTCCCGCTCAGCGATCGCGCGGCCGACGTGGTGTTCCGCGCTCGCCAAGAGATCCAGGCGGTGCTGGAAGGCCGCGATCCGCGCAAGCTCGTGATCGTCGGGCCATGCTCGATTCACGACCCCGTGGCCGCGCTGGACTATGCGGGCCGCCTGCTGGAGCTCCGTGAGCGCGTGAAAGACGCGCTCGTCATCGTGATGCGCGTCTACTTCGAAAAGCCGCGCACCACCGTGGGTTGGAAGGGGCTGATCAACGACCCCCACCTGGACGGAACGTACGATATTCCGGCCGGAATTCGCAAAGCGCGCGCGCTGCTCCGTGACGTAGCCGAGCTCGGCCTCCCTGCCGCCACGGAGATGCTGGACCCCATCATCCCGCAATACATTGCAGACTTGGTGAGCTGGACCGCGATTGGCGCGCGCACCACCGAGAGCCAGACCCACCGGGAAATGGCCTCGGGTCTATCGATGCCGGTCGGCTTCAAGAACGGGACCGACGGCGGGCTCAGCGTTGCCATCAACGCCATGATCGCGGCTTCGCGCGCGCACAGCTTCCTCGGGGTGGACGGCGCAGGGCGCGTGGGCGTCGTGCGCACCGCCGGTAATCCCCATTGTCACATCGTGCTGCGCGGCGGAGGCGCGGGCCCGAACTACGCGGCCGCCGAGGTGCAGAAAGCGGTCGCGGCGCTCCAAAAAGCGAAGGTGAGCCCGCGAGTCATGATCGACGCGAGCCACGACAACAGCGGGAAGGATCCGCTGCGGCAGCCCGCGGTGCTGGCGGACGTGGGCGAGCAGCTACGTCGCGGGCAAGAGCACATCCTCGGCGTGATGCTGGAGAGCCACTTGCGCGAGGGGCGGCAGGAGCTCGTCGACAAGAATCAGCTCACGTACGGTCAGAGCGTGACCGACGGCTGCATCGGGTTCGAGTCCACGTGCGAGGTCGTGGAGAGCTTCGCGGAAGCGGCGCGCTCCGTCATCACTCTGCGCGCGACCGCCTGAAGCCGAGCAGAAGCCGAGCCGCGGTACCGAAGGCCGTCACGTAAGTGCTGCCGAGGGGGCCGCGGCGGAGGCAGCCCCCGCTCACGCCGAGCGGGTCGACCTGGGCGCTTGCGCAGCGTTTGCCGGCGAATCGTGACCTCGTCACGTGATTGCCACTCGCGCTCTGCCGGATAGTCACCGTGACCCAGGAAATTAGGCAGCGATGAAACTCGCTGCGCTCGATCTGGGTTCCAACTCGTTTCACCTGCTGGTCGCGGTGACCGACGGCGCCGCGGAGCTCTCGAAGATCGGCTCCCACAAGGAGGTGCTGCGCTTGGGCAATGTCGTTCAGTTGCATGGCCAGCTCACGGACGAGGCTTTCAAGAGAGCGCTCGCATGCGTAGGGCGCTCCGCGGCCGTCGCGCAAGAGCTGGGAGCGGAAAAGCTGCTCGCGGTCGCCACCAGCGCTCTGCGCGACGCGCGCAACGGTCAGGCGTTCTGCGACGCTTGTATCGACCGCTTCGGCGTGCCGATCGAGCTCGTGTCGGGTGATGAAGAAGCGAACCTGGCGTACCGGGGGGCCCGCAGCGCGCTCAAATTGACGACCGGCCGCGTGCTCGTTGCGGACATCGGCGGCGGCTCCGTGGAGCTTGGGGTCGGAGACGGCGCCCATTGCGACAACGCGCAGAGCCTGCAGCTAGGCTTTTTGCGGCTGAGCCACGCCTTTCGGCTGAGCGATCCGGGCGGCGCGCAGCGTATGGCGCGCTACGTGCAGCGTGAGTGCGAGAAGGCGCGCTGGCAGCTTGGTCGCTTCGACACGTTGCTGCTCTCCGGCGGCACTGCGCGCGCGATCGGAAAGCTGCTGGGCGGGGGCATCGCCGGCGCGAGCGCGACGCAAGCCATGAAGCTGTGTGAAGAGCTCAGCCGAAGCTCACCCGATAAGTTGATCAAGCGCGGCGTGGACAAGCACCGCGCGGAGAGTCTCGCTGCAGGCGCGGCCGTCACGGCCGGCTTGATTGCAGGCTTCGGGCAGCGCGAGGTGCGTATCTCCCCGCGGGGGCTGCGCGAGGGCGTCATTTTGCGCGAGCTCTCGCGCCGTGCGACGAGGGCAGCCTGAGCCGCCCGCGTCGCCGCGGTTCCGTCTTTCAGCGATAGCCGTTGACCGTGTAGCTCCCGCCAATGCCTTCACGGATGCGCAAATAGTCGCTCGCGGGGGCCTTCGCTCTGACCGACTTCTGACGGCGGGAGGAGTGGTACTTCTGAGCTCGATTCGTTCTTCGGATCCGAAGTCTCGTTGCTCGGGATCGACTGTACCTCCGCGAAGCTGCTTCGCGGAGGCTGCGTCACGACGGCCTTTGCAGGCGTGCTCGCGGCGGCCTTCGCTCTGACCGACTTCTGACGGCGCGAGGAGCGGCACTTCTGAGCTCGATTCGTTCTTCGGATCCGCAGACCCAAGTACGGGTGATTCTGCCACCTGCATTCATTGCTCGAATCCGACGAAGCCCAAGGGTGAGTTGACCCTGCGCGAGCTGCTCGGCGTCGACCTCGCTACGGCAGCCTTGCAGGCGTGCTCGCGGCGGCCTTCGCTCTGACCGACTTCTGACGCCGGTGGGAGCGGCTCTTCTGAGCTCGATTCGTTCTTCGGATCCGCAGACACAAAGACGGGTGATCTGCCACCTGCATTCATTGCTCGAATCCGACGAAGCCCAATCGGTCGGGTGGTCCTGCGATGGCGCGCGTGCAGCGTGCTCGACATCGGCAGCGATATCTTTGGGAACCGAAGTACGGGCCCCAAAAGCAGGTCATCTTCCTCGGTCCTCTTCGTCGGATTTTAGGGAGCGGAGCGTAATTCTGGAAACGAACTAACGGATGCGCGTGAGAATGGACGAGCCGGGTGGAATGGAGCGGGCGACGTCTTTCGTCTTCGGAACCGAAGTACGGATGCGGGAGAGAGGCCGTGCCCGGTCGAATGGGGAGGGCGACGTCTTTCGTCTTCGGAACCGAAGTACGGATGCGGGAGAGAGGCCGTGCCCGGTCGAATGGGGAGGGCGACGCCTTTCGTCTTCGGAACCAAGTGGCGGGAGGGAAGGGCGCCGCCGGTCGAATGGGGCGGGCGACGTCGTTCGTCTTCGGAACCGAAGTACGGATGCGAGAGGGAGAGGCACTCCCCGTCTGAACTTAGGGGGCGCGCCGTCTGCGGAAACGAGGCACCGATGCGGCTGAGGAAGGCCCTCCCTCCTCGAATGGTCAGGCTACGCGACCTTGGTCTTCGGAACCGAAGTACGGATGCGGGAGAGAGGGCGCGGCCGGTCGAATGGAGCGGGCGACGTCTTTCGTCTTCGGAACCGAAGTACGGATGCGGCGGGAGAGGCGTTCCCCGATTGGATCTGCCGGGAAGCACGTCGCCCTTCAAGCGTGGGGAGCGCGGCGTGCGTCTGCGGAGATGAAGAGCGGGCGCGCGAGAGAGGGCGCGTGCCGCTCGAATGGGCAGGCAACGCAGCGCGGTGGCGCTAGAGAGCCCCGATGCGGCGGAGGAGCCAGAGGGCGAGCAGGACGGTGGCGCCGATGCCGACCATGACGAGGTGGAAGCCGTAGGGGTGGGCGGCGAAGGGCAGACCGCGCACGTTCATGCCGAAGATGCCGGTGATGAGGGTGATGGGCAGCAGGGTCGTGGTCGCGATGGAGAGCACGAAGAGGTTGCGGTTCGTGGCCTCGCTCATGTTGCCGGCGATTTCTTCTTGGAGGAGGCGAGCGCGCTCCTGGACGAGCTCTAGGTCTTGGCTCACGGCGTCCAAGCGCTCGATCGCCGAGCGGAGGGCCTTACCCGCCTCCGCGTCGTACAAGCCGGGCAGCGCGTGGGGCAAGGTGGCGAGCGCGGAGCGGTTGGCGCCCACCACGCGCCTCAGCTTGGCGACGAGGCGGCGGAGGTTGCCGAGGGGCTTGCTTTGTCCGGCGAATTTGCCTTCCAAGATGCGGTCTTCCGCTTCGTCCACCTTGTCGCCCAGTTGCGTGGCCACTTTCGCGACCGCGTCCGCCAAGCGCTCGATCAAGAGCTGAAAGACGACGACCGGGGATAAAGGCTCGCCGTAGCGGAGCAGCTCGCGCCGCAGCAGGTCGACACCGCGCAGCGGGTGGGTGCGGCCGCTGATCATTCGGTGCTCGTCGACATACAGGCGCAGCGAGCCGAGGCGCTCCGGGTCCAGATCGAAGTCGTGATAGAGGTCGCCGAGCACGGCCAAGACTCCGTGCGGCAGGAGCTCCACGTGCACCCGCGCGTCGGCGCTGAGGAGCAGGTCGCGCGCTTCCTCCGGTACGTCCTGCTGGCGGGTCAACCATGCCCGCGCGCGCGAGTCCGTCAGGTTGAGGTGCAGCCAGAGCGGGTGGTCTTGAGGCAGCGGCTCCGGCAGCTCGTCCGAGGTCGGGTGAGGCCCGGAGAGCCGGAAGCCGCAGATGAGACCAGAGCCGTCGAAGGCAGGCACGCTGTCGCTTTCTTTCCGCTAAACGATGGACGGTCCCGGCACCGCGTCCCAAGGCTTGAGGCTGGGTCTCGGACGGGTGCGGGCCACGACCGCGAGCACCTGCTCCTGCGCGTCTGGACGCGGACCACCGGCGGGTAGTTGAGGTCGACGGTAGGTGCCGTCCGGCTCCATCTCGTAGGCACCGCAGTCCTCGTGGTTGAGGGGCCAGAGGCACTCCTCCAGGACCTGCTTGCGAATCGGCTCGCTGAGCACCGGGAAGAATAGCTCCACGCGGCGGTCGAGGTTGCGCGGCATCCAATCAGCCGACGCCAAATAGAGCTCTTCTTCTCCTTCGGGGCCAAAGGCGAACACGCGCTCGTGCTCCAAAAAGCGGCCCAGGAGTGAGCGGACGCGGATGCGCTCGGAAACTCCCGGGATGCGCGGGCGCAGGCTGCACGGCCCGCGCACGACGAGGTCGATATCCGCCCCCGCGCACGACGCTTGATAGAGGGCGCGAATCACTTCCGCGTCCACGAGCGCGTTCAGCTTCGCGAAGATCCGGCCACGGCGCCCTTCACGCGCACGACTCGCCTGCTCGCCGATGAGCTCGAGGATCTTGGTACGGAGCGCGGTGGGCGCGACGGAGAGCACGCTGTAGCGCGGCGAGATCGAGAAGCCGGACAAGGAGTTGAACAGCTCCGTCACGTCCTCCCCCACCTTGGGGTCGCACGTGAGCAGCGCGCAGTCCGTGTACAGGCGTGCGGTCGCTGCGTTGTAGTTACCGGTGGATAGATGCACGTAGCGGCGCAAATCAGTCCCCTCGCGCCGCACGATGAGCAGCGCCTTGGCGTGGGTCTTCACGTCCGCCGCGCTGTAGAAGACGTGAGCGCCGGCGCGCTCCAAAGCCCGAGCCCAGGCGATGTTGTTGGCTTCGTCGAAGCGCGCCTTCAGCTCGATCGACACCGCCACCTGCTTGCCGTTCTCCGCGGCCCGCACCAAGGCGCGCATCGCCTCCGCGTCCGCCCCCGCGCGGTAGAGCGTCATCTTGATCGCCAAGACGCCCGGGTCCAGCGCGGCGAAGCTGAGGAGATCCAGCACCGGCGCGAACGAATCGTAGGGGTGGTGCAGGCAGATGTCCCCGCCGCGAATTGCGCTGAACGGGTCCGCTTTTTCGACCCAGGCCGGGGGCACGCGCTGCACGAGCGGCGGATCGCGGAGCTCGCTCTTGTTCTGCGACGCCAGCTGGAAGAGTCCGGACAGGCCGAGCGGCGCTTGTGACTCGTAGAGGTCGTCTTCCTCGATCTCCAGCTTGTCCAGCAGCAGCTGCCGCATGTGCGGGGGTAGCTGCGGCGAAACCTCGAGCCTCACCGCCGCGCCGAAGCGACGTCGCCGCACGCCGCGGTCCACCGCCGAGAGCAGATCCTCCGCCGCGTCCTCCAGAACGTCCAGATCCATGTCGCGCGTCACCCGAAACGGGAAGGCACCGCCGATCTCCAGCCCGGGGAACAAGTCCCCCAGGTTTTGGCCGATGAGATCTTCCATCAGCACGAAGTCCTCGGACTTGCCGCCAATGGGCGCGAAGCGCGGTAAAATTTCCGGCACTTTGACGCGAGCGAAGCGGTGCTCGCTGATCGCAGGGTCGTGGAGCTCCACCGCCAGCGACAGAGACAAGTTCGAAAGAAACGGAAACGGGTGCACCGGATCCACGCCCAGAGGGGTGAGCACGGGGAAGACGGAAGCCCGGAAGTAGTCGCGAGCCCAGCGTTGCTCCAGCTCCGACAAGTCAGTGAAGGCGCGGACGCGGATCCCGGCCGCGCTGAGCTCGGCCAGCAGCACCTCTCGGTACAAAGTGGAGGCGTCGTTGAGCTGGCGCTGGGCTACCTTGCGGATCTGCGCCAGCAGATCGCGGACCCCGATACCGTCGGCCTGCTTGGGCTCGGCGTGCGCGTCCAGCTGCTCGTGCAAGCCGGACACGCGGATCATGTAAAACTCGTCCAAGTTCGCGCCGTGAATGGCGAGGAACTTGAGCCGCTCCAGCAAGGGCCATCGAGAGTCACGCGCTTGGTCCAGGACGCGCTCATTGAAGGCAAGCCAAGACAGCTCGCGGTTCACGTACAGCGCGGGGTCGGTGAGGTCCTGTTCCTGCTCGTGGTGACTCATTTCAGCTGACTCCGGCGATGCCGTTGGAGGCTTCTTCTGCCTCTGCTCACTAGCCGCCGCAGCCCGCTTCTTCGTGACGGAATCGTGAAGCTTGTGTGACGACACCGTCAGGGGGCGCGCATGACGAACCGAGGCGGCCACCTCCGATGAGGCTCAGCTCGCCGAGCTGGGCGCCTCGCGCGCCGCCCCGCGTGCCCGCCTTTGCCGTAGTAGCTGGAGCCCGGCCGGGAGCACGAACAGAGCAGTGAAGAGGCAGGAGAGCTCGCCGAATACCGCGTATTTGCCGAAGGATTGCAGGGCGAGATTGTCGCCCGCCAACAGGGTGCCGTAGCCGAGCAGGGTCGTCATGCTGCACGCGGTGATGGCGCCGCCCACGGACTTGATGCTCGTGGAAAGGTCGCCGCGCAGCGCGCGGAAGCGGTCCATCAAGTTGATGGCGTACTCGACTCCGATGCCGAAGGTGAGCGGCAGCGCGACGAAGTTCAAAAAATTGAGCCGGACGTCGAAGCAAGCGGCCGCACCGAGCGTGAGCCAAACTCCGAGCAGGAGCGAGCACAGCACACCGAATACCGCGCTGGGAGAGCCGGTCGCCAGAATGGACACCATGACCACGACTCCGAACGCCACACCTATCGTGCGCGGCGCGTCCCGAGTCATCGAGCGGATCATCTCCGCGAAGACGGTGGCGCGGCTAGCGTTGGGAACCACTTGCCCGTTCGGCTCTCTGACGCCCTCGAGCAAGTCCGCGATTTTGAGCAGTTGCTCCCCACGGCTGCGCGAAAGCGTGGGGTCCAGCTCGACGAACACGGAGGTCCCGAAGCGCCCGTCCGCCTCCGTGAAGCGCTCGCGGAGGAGCGCGGGAAGGTCAGCCGCGGTGAGAGGCCGCAAGCGCTCCGGCGGGCGCATTTCGCGGGCGAGCTCCAGGTCTGGCCCCCGAAGCCGCGGCAGCGCGCGGTCCAGCTCTGCGCGGATGTCCGACAGCACCTCGAGCTTGCGCCGTACCACCTCCGGCCGGCCACCGAGGTAGTCGTAGACGGTGGTCACGCGCTGCACCAGCTTGCCGCCGAAGAGCGCGCGGTCACGGGCAACGACTGCGTCCGCCACGTGGGCGGCGTGCGCCATATCACTCGCCAAGAGGAGGTCCGGCGCGCCGCGGGTGCCGAAGATTTCGTCCGCCTTGACGCTGGCGTGGCCTGCGCCGGCGTGGGCACTGCTCTTGCTGCGCAGCTTGCCGAAATCGTACTCCCAGGGATCGGAAATGTAGCCGTGAATCGCGGGGCCTAGCGCGACTGCGAGGCTCGCCACCACGACCAGCACCAGCGCAGGCCGGCGCGTCACCAAGCGCGCGAGCGCGGCCGCCGCACGCGGAGAACGCGACCGGGAGACCGGCGTGCTCTCACGCTCGAAGCGAGCGAGCGCCGCGATCGCAGCCGGACACGCACCAAAGGCCGCGAACCAGCAAGCCAACGAGCCCGCCCCGCCGATCAACCCGAACTCGCTGAAGCCGCGAAAGCTCGTCACTCCCAGGGACAGGTAGGCGCCGGCGGCGGCCACTGCGCCCAGCCAGGTGCCGCGACGGCAGTCCACCGCCGCTCGGCAGAGCGCCCCCTCCAGCGGCTCACCTTGGGCGCGAAGCTCACGGTAACGCGCCACGTAGATCATCGGGATGTTGATGCCGTTGCCGGCGATGATGGAGCCCAAGAACCCGCTCGCCATGTTGAGGTGACCGAAGGCGAGCTTGGCGGTGGCGAACGCAATGCCGCAGCCGAGCGCGGCGGAAAGACCGACGTGCAGCAGCGGCAGCGCCGAGCGGAAATACCCGATGAGCACCGCGAGGATGAGCAGCAGGGCCAGGCCGGAGACGAGCGCAATATCCGCGATCAGCGACTTGCGCTCGGCGAGCGCGTTGGGAATGTCTCCCGCGAAGCCAACCGTCATGGCGGGCTGAAACTGACCGGGGTTCAGCGCGGTGACGAGCTCCGTGGCCCGATGCAGCAGCTCGTCCGACCCGAAGTCCCCCATGCCAGCCCCGGCCGCTCGGACGAGCACGGCGTAGCGGTTCCCCGAAGGGTTTCGGAAATAGTCCGACTTGAAACGATCTTGCTCGCGCAGCTCGCGCTCTACGCGCTGGCGGAGTCGAGAAAAGGTGGAGCCGCTCTCCGGGATTTGCGGAGCCTTCGGCGCGGAGAGCGCCTGCTCGCTGGTCGCTCCGAGCTCGCGCAGCTCGTCGTCCACGAGCTCTGCGCACGGCTCGTCCAGGCCGAGCCCCAGCGTGCTCCGCTCGCGTTCTTGAGAAAGCTCGCAGCGCACGAGGCGCAAATCGCGCTCGGAAGCGAAGAGCCAGCGCTGATCGTAGAAATACCGACGCTCCGGCCCGGCGCCTTTCTGCACGGACGTGACGAGCCCTTTCGGCAGCGCGCGAAGCTCACTGACGAGCCGCTCCACGAAGCGCTCGTTGGCGGAAGAATCCGGTGATTCGACCACCACGACCAAGGTGGAAGCGCCCGCCACCTTGCGCTCCAGCGCGGCTCGGAAGCGCTGGGCGGTGCCGCTCTCGGTCGGCAACAGGCTAACGAAGTCGCCCTTCACTTGGAGTCGACTCGCGGTGCCCCACGATGCGGCGAGGACGACGAACGCGCACGCGAGCACCCGCCAGGGCCTTCGCGCCGCCCATGCGCTGTAGCGAGCAAGCCATCTATCGAGCCGCGGCTCGCGCTTCCCGGGATGCTTCGTCACCATGTCGTACCCTTCCAGTCACGTCGCGTCACTCCCGAGTGTGATTGCGCGGCACACCGTGAAAGCCGGGCGTTGCTGCTGCGCCACACCGAGCGTTTGCCTTGCTCCGAACGAGCCGCGCGTACAAGGCGAACAGTTGTTCGAAGTGTCGCTCGGTCGAAGGAAAGGAGGCGGCGGCTTGACTTGCCGCGCGCCCCAGTCGCTCATGCGGACGACCCAGTAGTCTTTGCACGGCGCGCGCCACTTCTGGCGCGCCGTCCGAGGCGCGGTACGTCTCTGCGTAGTCTGGATGCGCGAGCGCGCCGGCTCCGCCCGCTCGCGGGACCACGACGGGCGTCCCGCTCGCGAGTGTCTCGGCGATGACGAAGCCGTAAGTCTCGGCGACAGAGCCGTGGAGAAGCAGATCCACGTTCGCCAATATCCCGGCAAACTCGGCGCGATCGCGGGTGAACGGCACGAACGTGACGTGCCCGAGGCCGCGAGCGCGGTCGATGAGGCGCTCCCGCTCCGGACCGTCCCCCAGGAGAACCAGCGCCACCGGTCGCTCACGCTGCACGAGCTGCAGTGCGTCTATCAAGAGCCCTTGGCGCTTGTCCGCGGCCATGCGCCCCGCGATCAGCACCAGGGCCGCACGCGGCTGGTCCGACAGCGGGCCAAGCAAGCGCGCACGTAGGGCTTCCGTGCGCCACTGTGAACCCAAGTCACGGTGGGTGATGCCGAACGGCACGGTGGTGACGCGTTCACAGCCAAGCTCGCTCAATTCCGTTTCGAGCCAATGACCGGCGACGACCGTCGCGTCGCAATGCCGGGTGATACGGCGGTGCCAGGCCCACGCGGCATACTCGATGCACTCCGAGAACGCGGTGGGCAGGGTGCGGTCCAAAACGGGACGCACGTAGCAGCCGATTGGGTCCGAATGGTGAACGTAGACGCGCACGCAGTCGTCATCCAACAGTCTCGCGGCGAGGGCGGGCCCGAACGGGCTGGAGATTTGCACGACGTCCGCACGACTTTCGCGCACCCAGCGTTTCATCAGGTCCAGTCGCCACGGGACGCGGTAGGTGGCGTCGTAAGGCATGCGCGGAGCAGCGTAGCGGACGAGCCGCATGCCCTCGTGCTGCGTGACGCCGGCCGCAGCCCCG
The DNA here is from genome assembly GCA_004193285.1 of Myxococcales bacterium. Taxonomy (GTDB): domain Bacteria; phylum Myxococcota_A; class Polyangia; order Polyangiales; family Polyangiaceae; genus PMG-095. Next base: position 32,354 of record SECP01000002.1, read on the forward strand.
GGCGCGACCACCGTGAGCTCGTGACCCGCGGCCAGCGCGGCGCGGCCCATCCGCTCCAGATACGAACGAACACCTCCTCCCCGTTCGGAGAAGAACTCGCAAAGGTCCAAAATGCGCAGTGAAGAAGCCCGCTCCATCGATCACCTCGAATTCGCCGAGCCCGCCCCGGTCCCGACCTGGCCAGCGCGCATCGGCATCTTGAACGACTACGTCCGCGTGCCTCACGCGAACGGGTCGTCCTTCGCCTCGCAATTCTTGTACCGCGAGTTCAAGAAGCGCGGTCACCGCGTCACCGTGATCGGCCCCGACGATCCGGACACCGAGCCACGCGACTTGCCCGAGCGCGCCGTTTCGTTCGTGAGCCTACCGCTTCGAAATCACCCGGGCGTGCATCTGGCCTTGCCCACGCAGCGCCGGCTCCGGCGTTTGGAGCGCGAAGAGCTGGACGTCGTACTCGCCCAAACCGGCTCCGCGATGCTCGAGGCCGGAGTGTGGTTGAGGGCGCGCCGGGGGGTGCCGCTCGTGTGCGTGAACACGATTCACTTGCCGAGCGTGTACAGCGTCATCATCCCCGAGTCCTTGTACCGCACGCGCGCCGACCAAGCTTTTCGAGAGCATGTGGTGCCCTGGCTCGAGCAGCAAATGGTGAGCGCCTACAACCAGGGGGACGGCCTGGTCGTGCTGGCCGGCGGCTTGAAGCGCTACTGGGAGGACCGCGGCGTCACCGTACCGATCCACGTCGTACCGCGCGCGGTAGACGCCTCCGTATTCGACGCGGAGGCAGGCCCGGATCCGTTCCCGGCCGCGGCCCGGCGCGGCTCGCGCCTGCTCGTAGTTTGCCGGCAAACTCGCGAAAAAGGCGTGGCCGAGCTGCTCGAGATATTCGCCAAGTTCGTGGCCCCGGTAGTGGCCGACGCGACCCTCACCCTCGTGGGTGACGGCCCGGACCGGGACACCTTCGCGCAGTTGGCCGAGCGCCTCGGTATCGAGCGACGCGTCTTCTTTGCCGGCGAGCAGCCGCTCGGGCGCATCCCGACCTTTTTGAAGCACGCGGACGTGTTCGTCTACACCTCGCTGAGCGAAACGTACGGCCAAGTCGTGAGCGAAGCCCAGTGGTGCCGAATACCGGTCGTCGCGCTTGCGGACGGGATGGGCGTCTCGCAGCAGCTGGAAGACGAGAAAACCGGGCTACTGGTGGACCCCATGGGGGACGCGGAGCAGGTCAAGTGGCGGTTCGCGAAGGCCGTGCTGCGCCTGCTCCACGACCCGCGTGAGCGCGAGCGGCTCGCGGTCGAAGCCGCCGCGGACGTGCGAAGGCGCGCGCGAGTCGAGGTCAGCGTGCAGCGCTACTACGGCGCGTTCGAAGCCGCGCAGGAACACTACCAGCGGAGCCTTCGTAGTGCGGAGCGACCGAGCGAGCTCCGCTCACTCGCGCGGTGGACGGGCCTCCACCTCACGCTCGCAGGCATGGGTTTGCTGCGCCCGCCGGGTACCATCAACCGCAATCAGGCGCGCCAGCCCAACTGGGACGGCGGTCGAGTGAAGGCTATTTCGCTCGATGGTGCCCTTGGCGTCCTGCCAGGAGCATGAGCGAGGGGTCGAGCACGAGGCGGCGGCCGCGCTCGGCGAGGGCGCGGTGAAAGCTCACGTGCTCGCAGTCCGTGGCTGCCTCGTCGTAGCGCAGACCACGGACGCTGGCCCCTCGGTACAGTGCGAGGCCCGCGAAGGCGCTCTTCACCTGGATCGGCTCGTCGCCCCGGCGAAGCCCCGCGAGTCGGCAGCGTACCGCGGCGTCGCGCTGGGTGCGCTTCCACGAGTGCTCGCGGAACGCGATGGGGTCGTAGTAGCCGTAACCCACGAACGGAGCGAGCACTGGCAAACCAACCCAGTTGTTGACGCCCAGCGCGGCCGCCCCGTCCGGGCCATGCTCGTCCGCCAAGAGCGAGAGCGCGTGCGACACGCCGTCGGCGCTGATGGGCCCTTCCAGATCCCCGTCGATGAGCGCGACGAAGTCCGTGGGCGGAAGGTCGTCTGCCCGCTCCAGCACCGCGTTACGGAGCCTCGCCATGCGCCCGAACCCGCTCCGCAAAGGCGAGGGCCGCGGCGCCGGTACGCTCAGCACGACGCCCGGGCTCGCGGCGGCCCAATCCGCCAAGACGCGCTCGGTACCGTCCGTGGAGTCACTACCGAGCACCAGAATGCGTCCGCCCCGGAACCGGGAAAGCAGGGCTTCGCAGCGGGCGCGCAGGTACAGCGCGAGGTCGACTCGGTCGTGGAGCAACGTCAGGACCGTGAGCGTGCTTTCAGCGGCGACCTCCGCGCCGCGCTGCACCCGCCGAAAGTAGCTCTGAGCTCGGCTCGCGCGCGGAGGAAAGGCGTGCTCTGGAAAGAGGAGCTTGTAGCGCTGCGGGCGCAGCACCTCGTCGATCGTTCGCTCACCGCGCAGGACCGAGCGTGCGCTGCGGGAGGCGCCGGCAAGTCGCTGGAAGCCGCGATTCAGCCCCGCCTCCGGTATCCAAGTATGAGCCCAGTGGTGAACGCCGAAGGTAGCGCTCGGGTAGAGGGAAAGCTCGCGCATGCGCTGGTAGTGTTTGCGCGCGTTGTCGCCGAGCGGAAGGCTTTGCGCGTCGAAGTCCGGTAGCGGAAAAAACGCGTCCGGCTCCGAGACGGCAACGCCGAGCTCGTCGCCGTAGCGTTCGTGGACTGCGTCCAGCGCGATGGGCCCGGTGACCGCGACTGGCTCACCTCCGCGCGCGGCACGGCGCGCCATTTCTTCGAGCATTCGGCGCCAAAATGGGTGACCGGGGGCGGACGCCATGAAGGCGTTACAGGCCAGCACGGCCTTGCCTCGGCGCTTGTGGGCGTGGGCGGCCGGTTCCGCCCCGAGCACGCAGTCGCCGTGCGATGCAAGGAACGCGTCCACCGGGCGCAGCGGCTCCACGTCTAGGTCCACGTAAACGCCGCCGAAGCGCCAGAGGTACAAGCAGCGCGCCAGATCAGCGCGGAAAATCTCGCGCGAAAAGGAGCGATAGAGGCCGTAGTACTCGGGGAACTCGCTCTTCACGAAGGCGTCGTTCTGCGCATCCGTCCACAACCGGTATTCGTACTGCGGGTGCAGCTCTTGCCACCGCGAAGCAAAGCGCGCGAGCGAAGGCGGCAAATCGTTCGACTTCCAGGTTTGATGAATGATGCGCGGGATGGCCACCGAGTGGCTCCGTAGCAGGCGGCGTGCCAGCCGCTGCTTGCTCGACTACGGCGCGTTCCCGCTGCTCTTTCGCGGCTCCAGGCCGCTGCACCTCGTTGCGCCGCGCTGCTCGTTCCGGCGCTCCTGCTCGCGTGCGCGCCGCGCGGCGCCGGTTACGTCGGCAAGCTAGTCCGGAGCTCGCCGCCGGTGCTCGCGCTGGCAATCATGGCGATCTTCTCGTCCCGCCTGCCCGCGTTCGGGCGCGAGACGCGGGGCTTCCACGAAATCGTGAGCCACCGAGAAACACAGGATTGAAACAATACCGCCGACGGGTCGGCTCGGCGCGCCGGGTTTTGCGCCGTCTGGCGATCATTCAAGCCTTGCTGTGCCAAACCCGTCCCCGAGTCCGGCGCCAACGTCAGACCGCCGCCGACGCCCCTCCTATCGTCGTGGAACCCATGTCCGAGCGAGGCTTCGGGTTATGCTCGCGAACGTGACAGGAGACAGCCGAGCCGGCGCACCCGGGACAGTGATCAAGGTTTTGGTAGTCGAGCTGGATGGTGGCGCCGCCCGCACGACCCTCCGCGCTTCCCCCGACATGGACGTGCTCGCGGCCGATTCGTTTCAGAAGGCCACCGCTCTATTGCCCACTGCGAAGGTGCAGGCGGTGGTGGTTGCGCTCGGGCCGCCGAGCGACCCCGCTGCGCTGAAGGAGCTGGTCACGGCTGCCGGGGTGACACCGGTGATGGTGCTCTCGCAGCCAGCGGAGGAAGAGCCCGTGACTCAGCTGCTGAAGACCGGCATCAGCGGCTACCTGTTCATGCAAGACGCCCGCTTCCTGGCGACGGGCGTGCGGGAGCTCGTCCGCGGCGGGCTGCCGATGTCCCCGCCGGTTTCGCGGCTGGTCCTGCAGCGCGCGCGGCGGAGCTCCTCCACCATGGCCGCGGTCAAGCCGCAGACCGCCGCGGCCCAGAACCTGCTCAGCAGCCGCCAGCGCGAGATCTTGGGGTTGCTGCAGCAGGGCCACAGCTACGAGGACATCGGTACCGCGCTGGACCTGAGCGTGAACACGGTGCGCAGCCACCTCCGCATCATTTACGAGCGGCTGGGCGCCGCGAGCAAGGTGGAGGCGGTGATGATCGGTATGGAGCTCGGCCTGCTGGAGCGAGCTCGCCTAGCCTGACGCCGCGACGACGGCGCCGGGTCAGGCCTTCAGCTCGTCCAACGTGCCGGCGTAGCCTTCGCCGAAGGCGTCCGTCGGGACGTCCATCGCGCTCGCGACGGAGGCGAGGAGCTTGTTGTGCGGCACGCCGCTCGCGCCGTTCCAGTACTCGCCGCTCTTGTTCGCCCAGCTGCCGAGCTTCACGGTGCGGCCCGTCTTGAAGTAGCCGCCGCCGCTGCCGATGAGCAAAAACGGCATGCCGCCGACGAAATGCGAGGCGCCCTCCGCCATGTCGTTGCCGACGAGGATGACGCTGTTGTCCAGCACGGTGCCGCTGCCCTCGGCCGCGGAGTCCAGATTCACGGCGAGCCGCGCGACCTGCTCGTACATCCACATGTCCGCTTTGATCTTCGTCTCGTAGCCAGACTTACCGAGGTGCGCGATGTCGTGAAAGCTCGAGTTGATGTCCAGCCAGGGCAAGGTGATCGGCCGGTAGCCGCCGTCGTCCGCCCAGCAAATGCTCACCGCGCGAGTGATGTCACAGCGCAGCGCCATCGCGGTCATGTCCAGCATGGCCGCGACCTTGTCCTGGAAGATCTTGCTGCCGGTTTGCACCATCGGCTCCTCGCACGCGGCGCCGCTGGCGCCGAGCTGGAGCTCGAGCTGACGGATCGACTCGAGGTGGGCGTCGATCTTGGCCTTGTCTTCCGCCCCCATGCGTTGCGAAAAGCCGGTGAGCTCCTGGCTCACGAAATCCAGCACGCTCTTCTTGCGGGCGCGCAGCTTCTCGATTTGCTCGGTGGAGAGGTTCGAGCTGGCGAATAGCTTGTCGAAGAGGCGCTTCGGATCGCCTTCGCCGGTGTTGCGTTCGCCGCCGCCGCGCCAGCTGGTGGAGTCCCCCTCCACCGTGATCACGAGCAAGGGCTGCTGGAGGGCGACCTGTTTGGCGACCGCGTCCGACACGACCTGGTCGATCGAAGGACCCTTGGCGGTGCAGTTCTGGCCGCCGGTGTTTTCGTACGTGCCGGTGTAGATCACGGGGTACGTGAAATGGCCGTCGTACTTCTTGTCCTGCTCGATCATCATCTTGTAATCGAGCCCGGCCGCAAGCAGGGTCTTCCCGGCCACCGGAGCGAGGGGAGCCAGCACCTGGCTGTTCAGCGTGCCGTCCGACGGGTAAAAAGCGCTTTGGCAGACGCCGTGGCCCCACGTGATGGTCACGAGGCGCTTGGGCACGCCGGTGCCCGCGGCCTGGGCGCGCTCGGCGTCCACCAGCGGTAGCAGCGCGGCGCTGGCGCCCATGCCCGCGAGGAGCGCGCGGCGAGAAAAGCGCCGCTGGGTCTTGTCGGTGCGGATCAGCATCATGGTGTCTTCTCTCCGGCGGCCACGCTGCGCAGGCGGAAGCTGCGCGAGCCGGCGATGGCGGGCGCGAGGTCCCGAACGTCGAACTGGTGCGCGGCGAACGCGCTCTGAATGACCGACAGCGACGGCGCGTCGCTCTCCGTCTCCTTGCGGCCCATCGCGAAGCGGAACCACTGGGTGGCGAAGCAGCCGCGGACGCGGTCGCTCGTCGACAGGGTATTGATCAAGTCGATGGCGCTGGAGAACGGGTGCGCGGCGCCGTCCAAATCCACGCTACCGGTCGCGTCCACCGGCTGCCCGTTGTCCATGGTGCGGAAGCGACCGATGCCGTCGTAGTTCTCGAAGGCGAACCCGAGCGGGTCCATGAGCGTGTGGCAGGCCTTGGCGCAGACGTTGGAAGCGTGCTCCGCGAAGCGCTGGCGGGTGGTGCCGCCCGCGCTCGCCGGCTTGGCCGCCGGCACGTTGGGCGGCGGCGGCGGCAGCTCCCCGCACAGCAGCCGCTCGTAGATGGCCTTGCCACGCTTGATGGGGTTCGAGCCGTTGGGAGCGCCCGTTACCGTCAAGAAGCTCGGCTGGGTGAGCAAGCCGAGCCGCTCGGTGGGCGGCAGCGTGACCTTGCTGAAGGCGTCGCCAGTCGCGGCGGCGCCGTAGACGCCGGCCAGGGTCTGATTCGAGTACGAGTAGTTGGCGCCCAGCAGAGTCTCCAGCTTCCCGTCCCCTTCGAACAGCACGCTCTTCACGAACGCCTCCGTCTCGCCGACGAGCGACGACTTGAGGCTGCCATCGTACTGCGGGTAGGTCGCGCCGTCCTTGGGCAGCTGCGCGAGCAGCTCGAGCTCCAGCCATTCCCGGAAGAACGCGGTGACCGCGTCCTTTGCCTTTTCGTCCGCCAGCATGCGGCGCGCCTGCTCGGCCACGTCCGCATCGGTCGTTAGCTTGCCGGCGGTAGCGGCGTCGAACAGCGCCTGGTCCGGCATCGAGCCCCAGATGAAGTACGAGAGCCGCGAAGCGATGTCGAAGGAGCCGAGCTGCACCGCCGCGCCTTGCAAGCGCGGCGCCTCGTACGGCGACTCCCAGTGGTAAAGGAAAGCGGGCGACTGAAGCATCGCCTCCACGAGCAAGGCGATGGCCTCGTTGAAGGACATTTGCTGCGCGCCGCGGGCGTTTTGGTAGAGAGCGGAGAGACGCATGGTCTCCGCGCTGCTCAGCGGGCGGCGATACGCGCGCATCCCGAAACGGGCGATGAATTGGTCCGCGCACGCTTGCTCACCCGCGGCCGGATCGCACGGCAACAATTTGCTCGGCGTTTCGATGGCGGTGGCGGCGAGGGCCTGGGCCGCGCTGCTCAGCAGGTCCGCGTCCTGAGTGGCGACCAAGCCCGCACGACGAAACAGGAACGCGCGGTCGTGATCTTCGGGGAAGGCGTCGGCCGGCCGCGTGGCGTCACCCAGCAGGTCCCGCACGGTGTTGTTGTACTCGCGACGCGAGAGGCGCGTGAGTGGACGGGGGCCGACCGCATTGGGGTCGCTGCCCGGCCCAGGTTGGCTCGCGCTGCCACCGGTGCCCGCACCGCCGCCCGGCGTGAGCGGGCCGTCCGCAAGGTTGGGACCGGTGATAGCGCCGTCGCAGCCGCCGAGTAGCCCCAGCGCGGCGCTGAGCAGCGCGGCGCAACAGGAGCGTGTCGCGACGGCGCGCAGGGGCTCGATCATGATGGACACCTCCCATGAGTGCCCACCCCGAGGGGTAATGGGCCAGCGGCGCATGAAATCGTCGTCACGTACCGACAACGGCGGCAGCGGTGGCGGAAAAAAGCACCAAAGCGCCACCCGCCCCCCAGTTTGGTGTCGCTTTCACTCACTCCGGAGCACAGCGCGGCACGTGCTCGCGCAAACACTCAGGGTGCGCAGCGATTCGGCTTCGTAACAGGCGCAGCGAACTCTTCTACCCTGCACGCAATGGAGCCCAGCATCGAGACGTCGAAGTGGGCAGCGACCCGACAGTCCTTTTCGTTCTTGGGATCGAACCACCAAGCCTTGTCGCATTGCCCGCGGCCGGTGCCGAGCTTGGTGACCGCGAAGCGACCGCGCTTGCGCAGCGGCCCGCAGCTGGAGCTGCCGAAGACGCGATCCTCGCTCGTGCCCAAGAGCCCGCCTTCCACGCGCACGACCTCCGACAGGAGCTGCGGCTCCAAGTCACTCTCGGGGTCCTGAGCGCAACGGAGGCTCCCGCTGCAAAAGCTGCCCCCACAGCAAGGCTGGTTTTCGCGACCGCACGCGGTGCGACAGCGGCCGCCGACGCACGCGCCGCTGTCGCAGCGCTCGCCGTCGCATGGTTGATCGGGCCCGCCCACCTCGACGCATTGGCCGTCGTGGCAACCGAGCCCGCCGTCGCAGGCTGGACCATCCGCGCAGCAAGCTTGATCTCGCCGCCCGCAGAATTGACAGAGCCGCTCCGTGCTCGCGGTTCGGAACGCGCTCCGCGAGATGGCGAGGGTCACCGGCTGACTCGCCGTGATCTCGCGAGTGCCGTGGCTCAGCTCCTTCGCGTCGTAGTTGGTGGAAAGGAGCGGCGCGCCGATGCCCACCTGAGTGCCGTTGCCGTCCTCCGCGCTCACCACGAGGGTGGGCACGCCCACGAGCGCCTTGTGAACGTACTGGTAGTCCGACTTGCACAGCGCCTGCAGACACTGCTGCTCGCGGCGCTGCCCTTGCAGGCGGCTCGCTACACCCAGCAGGGTGATGAAGCGCGCTTGCTTGACCGATACCCGCGCCGTCACCCGGCGCGTCCGCGTGAGGTCCAAAGACAGGCTGGGTAGCCACGGTACGAGCGCGGTCAAGCTGGCCGAGCCTCCACGCGTCACGTCCGCGGAGAAGCCTTGATCGATGTTCAGCGAGAAGTCGCTCTCCGACGTCTCCAGCAGCTTTTTATAGTCGGTGGGATCGTCGAAGCAGTCCGCCAGGGCGCCCTCTTCGGCCGCGCCCGCCGCGCCGAAACGCCCGAGCTCGGTGACCCCGGGGATGTCCAAGCACGCCATTTGGGTGCCGATGCGCGCGGACGTGACGGCCTGGGTCAGGAGGGGCTGGAGCCTCTCGCAGTAGCCAGCCTGCGGCGCCTCGGGACTCTGGGCCACGGGGGGCGGGACGGGTCGCGGTGAGCCGGCACAGGCGGTGAGCAGGAGCAGCCCCCCAAGGGCCCGAGCTTCGACTCCACGCGGCGGCGTCATCCGTAGCCGGCGAAAGCTAGCGGAAACGGCCGGCGCTGGCGAGCGCACGCAAAGGGAAAGGTCAAAGCGACGCTCGAACGCCGCACTCGCGCTGGCCATTCCGAGCCGCGTCCGCAGCCGGGTGGCCTGCTGCTCGGCAGGGCCGGGGCCGCAACCGCAACCGCGAGCCGAGCGCAACGCTTCCGGCCAGGTGCCCTGAGGGCGGCCTGGAGGCGTGAGCGCTCGGCTTGCGATTCGCGATCCTCGACTCAGGGCGTGCCGGAGGCGCCGCCGAACACCGGCTCGGAGCCTGGCGCACCGCCGACGCTCGGCTCACCCGAGGAGCCGTAGATGTCCGACGGCTTCTCGTAGACTTGGATCTGCAGGTTCAAGGTGCCGTTGAACCAAAGCGAGCGGTCACCCAGCCCGAACTGATACTCCACCCAAGTGGTGCTGTGCGCGTACACGTAAATCCACTGGTCCGAGCTCGAGAGCAACGTCGCTTCTACGTCCGTAGTGGCGCCATCCTCCACCTTCTCCAGGCGCCACCCGGGGCGCAGCGTGACGTTGTAGTAGCCCCGCTCGACACTCACGCGAATGGAGCTCGCGTCCGGATCCGACTCGCTGCTCACACTCAAGTCCGGGGGTGAGCCCCCCTCCCCGCCGACGCCGCCCCAGTAGTCGGCCTGGAACCGAATATCGAACGTCGCGTCGCGCAAGCGATACGTCGCCCCCGAGGGCCCTTGCGTCGAGAGCGGCAAGCTCAGAGTCCCCTGTTCCTCCGCTGGGCGATCGCCACCGCCACCGCTGCAACCAGGCAGCACGCCGACCGCGGCGACCGCAAGGGCCGCGAACACTCCCACACCCAGATCTCTTCTTTTCATTGTCGTTCCTCCCGTCCTGAGCGAAGCAAATGAGCTCGCGCCCGGCGGCGCGACATGAGCAAACACCGGGCCACGCGAGATTCTCACAATTGCGAGGAAAGCCCCCACCGGGGTGGCACAGGAGCCGAGCGCTCCGCACAGACTGGCACAATCCGACATGCGCTCCGCCTGGTGGGATCCCATGCGACGCGTGCGTTCGTCTGGAGCGGCGCGACCGCCGCCGAGCCAAAACGCGCCCCGCCCCGCGCATGGCTCTGCGCGTGCAGACCGGGAAGGGCCGGCCTAGGCCGACGCGCCCCACGAGCCGGCCGCCGAGGTCCGACTCGCCATTCGATCGCGGGTTGCGGGTCCGCTCAGAATGGTAAAAATCCCGGGCGATGGCGAGCACGCGCGGGCGGTACATGAAAGATTACCTAGCCGCCGTTCGCCGCCTCCCACCGAGCAAGCAGGAGGCGGTGCTGGAAGGACTCGAGCCTTTGGTGGATACCATCGAGCAGGCGAGCAACCTCGCCTGGCTTCCGCTGGCGGTGAACCTGCAGCTGACAGAGGCGATCTTCCGTGCGCTGGGAGACGAAGCAGCAGATGCGTTTTACCAAAACTGGCTCAAGCGTCAGATGAGCGCGCCCGCGTTCGCGGGATTGGTGCGTACGGCGCTTTCCTTGTTTCGCTACGACACCGCTTCGGTCGCCCAATGGATCCCCAAGGCTTTCGACCTCATGTACCGGGACTACGGGAGCATCGAGATCGAAACGGTGAGCCCTTTGCAGGTGAACGTGGACCTGCGCGGCGCCCCTCGCGAGCTGATGACGCACGCGCCCTGGCAGCGGTCCGTGTGTAGCGGGATGTATGCCTTGTTCTTCCTCACGGGGGTGAAAGGCACGGTGGAGGTAGCAGAGGTAAGCCTAAAAAAGCGCACGCTTTCGTACAAGCTGTGCTGGGCGTAACTCGGCGCCGGTCACTTTCTCTGCGCAACCGAGCAGGCTTCCCGCGCCGCTCGTCACCGGCCTATTCTAGCCGGATGCTCAAGTTCAGCGAGAGCGGCCCGGAAGCAGAGAAGCAGATGCGGGCCGTGATCTTCTACCTGACCACGTTCGGGTACATCGACGGCGATTTCGACGTGGCCGAAAAGGAGTTCGTGCGGGGCTACGTGCGTCAGCTGGTCGCGCACCGCGTGGCATCCGCGCAGCTCGAGCCCAAGCTCGCCGCAGAGCTGAACGCCAAGTTCACCACTCATTTTTTGGAGGTGTTCGAGGGCATCGATCGACAGGTGATGGAGCTGTTCACGGAGGCGGTTGCGGAGGGCGAAGCTCAAGACACCTTCGTGCACGCCAAGCTGAAGCTGCGCTGCTTCGAGATCTTCAAGGGATTCGACGAAGCCAGCCAAGAGCAGCTCATGGCCACCGTAGACGAGCTGATCAGCGCGGACGGCCAAGTGCACCCCGCGGAAGCCAAGTTCCGCGCGGAGCTGGCGGACATGCTGAACGAGCAGCTCGGGGTGGAGCTACTGGACGACGAGCTGGAGCGGCCCTTCGCGGTCTCCATGCCGCAGCCGAAGGCGACTCGCCCGGAGGACCACCCCTTCTTCGCGCAGTTCGAGCAGCATTATTCGGCGGACCGAGACGCGCTGGTACGTCAGGTGGAGACGGACCGGAAGCTGATGGACCGCGCCATCGCGATCTGGGAGCAGCAGCGCGCGCTCGGTCGCAACAAGCTGAAGGGCAAGACCAACGTCTCGCAGTTCGCCCCCGGCTCGGACTTTTTGGACGGGCACGTGCACTTGACCACGCCCGAGCCCGGCAAAGAGTACGAGCTCACGATCGTGGGCGATTTGCACGGCTGCTACAGCTGCTTGAAGGCGGTGCTGAATCAAACCGACGTCCTGCGCAAAATCGCGGAGTACGAGCGCAGGCCGGACCGCAACGTTTGCCCGAAGCTCGTCCTGCTCGGTGACTACATCGACCGTGGGATGTTCAGCTACCAGGGAGTGCTTCGCTCGGTGCTGCAGCTCTTTTCCAAGCACCCGGACCACGTGCACGTCTTACGCGGCAACCACGAGTATTACCTGGAGCATCAAGGCAAAGTGTACGGCGCGGTCCGCCCCTCCGAGGCGATGAGCACGCTGAAGCCGCACCTCTCCGACGACGTTTTTCAGCACTACGTGCGGCTCTTCGAGGCGATGCCCACCAGCTTGCTGTTCGAAAAATTCTTGTTCGTTCACGGCGGCATCCCCAAAGACAGCACCCTGAAGAGCACTTACAAAGACCTCTCCAGCCTGAACGAATGGGACCTGCGCTTCCAGATGATGTGGAGCGACCCGAGTCAGGCGGACGTGATCCCCGCGAGCCTGCAGGACCAATCGGCGCGCTTCCCGTTCGGCAAGCTGCAGTGTCAAGCCTTCCTCCAGCGCCTGGGCTGTCACACCATCTTCCGCGGTCACGAGAAGGTGGACGAAGGCTTCCGTCAGACGTACGCGGAGGACGCCTTCTCGCTCTTCACGGTGTTCTCCTCCGGGGGCTCCACGAACGACGACCTACCCGCGGACAGCAGCTACCGTTCTGTCACGCCCATGGCCGCCACGCTGCGGTTCAAAGACGGCAAGGGCGAGGTCACCCCGTTCCTCATCGACTACGAGAGCTTCAACGACCCTGCGCGTAACAAATTTTACCAAAGCGCGCCCGAGATCGCGCACAGCGCCTGAGCCGGTCTCCCGCTGAGAATCTGCGCCGCCCGCCGGCGCAAACCGCGATTTCGTGCTGTGATTGGGACGATGGCTACCCTCGGCGAAAGCAAAGCGAGCATCGCCGTCGCCCTGCTCGCGTTCCTGGTTGCAGGCGTATCGCTGTGGCACGGGCAAGCGGGCCTGACCGCGATGGTGGCGACCGCTTGCGGGTTCGCGCTCGTCATCGCGCGCCTGCGACAAGACCGCGAAGAAGAGGACGCGCGCCGCGGCCTGGACGAAAAGCTGCAGTACGCGCGGGAGCTGCAGCAGCGAGGCGCGCTGCAGGAGGCGCTGCGGGTCGTGCACCAAGTCGCTGATTTGGCGCAGAGCGCGAAGCTGCAGCGCGCGGCCCTGGAGCTGATCGCGTGGTGCGAGCTGGCCGTCGATCGACCCGAGGCTGCGCGCGACGCGCTGTCGTGCTTGCGCGAGGCGGGCGCAGCTGACCCGTATTGCCAAGCCGCCGTAGAAGACGCCTGCGGCAACAGCTTGTGGGCGCTGCACATCGTGGAGCGCGAAGCTCGGCGCCGCGAGCTCTCGCGTGAGGCGACCCTGTTTCGTATCGATCTTTATGCGCGCGTACGAGGGCTCGAGGCGGCGTGCGCCCTCACCCTCGAGCAGCTTGGGCGCTTGCAACTGGAGGACGTGGAGCGCGTGCTGCGGTTCGCAGATAGCGCCGGTGACTCTCGCGCAGCGAGCGCCCTCGCTCACGCTTTGCCGCAGCTGCGCCGCGCCTAGGGGCCTTTCCAGCAGACTCGCCCCGCTTGACGCGCTCGGGAATGGGTTGCACGCACTCCAAGTATGCTTGCTAGCGAAAAGCTCCGTGCGGTAGTGACCGGCGCGAGCCGAGGCCTGGGGTTCGAGGTGTGCGGTCAGCTGGCGCGAGCCGGGCATCAGGTCGTGCTCACGGCCAGGGAGCTGGCGCGGGCGGAGGCTGCCGCGAGGTCCATCGGCCCGGGCGTAGAAGCCGCGGAGCTGGACGTGACGAGCGGCGAGAGCATTGCCGGCTTCGCCAAGCGCTTGGGTCCGATCGATGCCCTCGTGAACAACGCCGGAGTCTCGTTGCGCGGTTTCGATGCGAGCGTGGTGCGCAATACTCTGGCCGTCAATTTTTTCGGCCCGCTGCACGTGACTCAGGCGCTGCTCCCGCTCGTGTCGGACGGGGGCAACGTGGTCCTCGTATCGAGCGGCATGGGCGAGCTCTCCGTGTACTCCTCCGCCCTACGCGCGCACTTTTTGGACGAGTCCTTGGAGGTGGAGGGTCTGGTCGCGCTGGTAGAGGAGTTCGAGCGTGACGTGAGCACCGGCCGCCACACCGCGCGCGGCTGGCCCACCTCCGCGTACCGCGTCTCGAAGGCCGCGCTCAACGCGCTCGCGCGCATCTTGGCCAAGAAGAACCCGCGCCTGCACGTCAACGCGGTGTGCCCGGGTTGGGTGCGGACCGACATGGGCGGCCAGAGCGCGCCGCGCGCGGTAGACGCGGGCGCGGCCGGGATCGTGTGGGCGACGACGCTCGGCGCGGGCGAGCCGACGGGCGGCTTTTTCCGGGACCGCAAGCGAATCCCTTGGTGACCTCGCTCAGCGCCCTAGCCGCGCCAAGCGCCGCTGGGCGAGCGCGTAGCTGCTGAGCGCGGCGCCATTCGGGGGCGGCTTGACGCCTTGATACAGCTCGCGCGCGACGTCTTGCAGCCCATAGGCTTCGGCGAGACCGGCTTGAAGGTAACGCGTGGAGTCTCGAAGGTCCGGCGTGTCGTCCAGATCCAGCAGCTGCCGAAAGGCGGCCTGCGCCGCGCCCAGCTCGCCCAGATCCAGCAGAACCGCCGCGAGCGTGTGGAGCGCGGGGTAGCTCTTACGCTCGCTCAGCTCCGCGGCCAGCTCGGCGAATTCACGCATGTCACGAGGTCTTGGCTCGACGAACAGGGCCGCCCACGCCGCCTCGTTGTAGGAGTCCGCCAGCTGCTCCCGCGCGCTGCTCTCGATCGCGCGCTGGTAGACTCGCTGCGCCTCCGGGGCTCTGCCGGTTTGCGCCAAGGCGCTCGCGAGCCATTGACTCGAGCCGTAGCGCACGCGCGCCGAAGCCGCGTCACTCAGCGCTCGACGAGCCTCACGCTCCACGTCCTCGAGGCGCCCCAGTGCCCACAGCGCCTCGAGCCGTAGCTCACGAGCGCGGAACGACGACGGGTACCAGGTCAGCAGCCGCTCGGCGGCGGCCAGCTGCTCCGGATGAGCGCGCGCCACGCGAGCGCCCAGCGCGACCGCGTGCTCCAGGGCGGAGGCTTCCACCACGCCGGTGCGCCGAGCTTTGGCGAGCTGCTCCCGAGCGGCGCCGCCGCGGGAGCTCGTCGCACACAGCGCCGCCGCCGCGAGCACCGCGTCGCCCTTGCCCTCCGCCCAGATTCGCTCGAACGGCGGCGTACGAAGCGGGTCGTCGCCGGCTTCGCTCTCGCTCGCTTCGGCCGCCCACGCCAGCCACTGGTGAGCGCCTTTGACGTCGCCTCGGGAGAGCCGCTCCCGCGCCTCACAGCCGAGGTCCGCCGGTTCGCCGGCCCGGACCACGTAGCGCCCGCCCTGCTTGACGACGTAACGATGACCGAGCTTTGCGGCACCGCTCAGCTCGCTGGCTTGCACCCGCACCCGAAACCCGAGTGCGTCGCTGCCGGAGACGCTGGCCCGCAGCGTTGCCGCGTGAACGTCTGCCAGGACCGCGCGCGAGGGGCGCGTCGCGGTGACCGGCTCGGGCTCCGCCGGCCGCGAGAGGATCGCCTCGATTTCCGCTTGTCGCACCGCTTGTTCCGGTGAGCTGGCGGAGAGCGAGCCGGGCTCCACCGGCCTCGTGAGCGAAAGGATGCGCGCCACCGCCGCATAGCGGGGAGCCTCGCGCGCGGCCTCCTGGTAAAGCGCGCTGGCTTCTGTGTAACGGCGCGCGGTGTAGAAGGCGCCGGCGGCGGTGGCGAGCGCGGCGGCTCGCGGAGCTCCGCTCAAGTTCCTTCGGTTGGCGTAAGCAATGCCAGCCTCCGCGCCGCTCCGGTGCGTCTGCGCCGCGATGGCGTGAGCCGCCGGTAGCTGCTCGGTCCTATCCGAGAGCGCTTCGAACCGGTGAGCGCCGAGCAGCGCGTCCGCCGCCTTGTTGACGAAGTAGCCGTCTCGGTACCCGGCGAGCGTCTCGAAAGGCACGTCCTCGTACAGGGAGACGGCTTCGTTCAGCTCGTCTTCGGTGGGGCTCGCCGCGAGCAGAGTCGCGAGCCAGAGCTTGCTGGGCTCGTCCGATTCGTCCAGCTCGAGCGCGCGTCGAAATGCAACCTGCGCGCCCGCGCGATCGGCGCCGGGGGCGAGGAGCCGGCCCTGCTCGTCGCGCTGCAGCGCCATGCCGAGCGTCTGCTGAGCGAGCGCGCTGCGGGGATCGAGCGCGACCGCGAGGCGTGCTTTTTCGCGCGCTTGCTTGCCGAAGCCGAGCTCACCCAGCTTGGTCGCGAGACGCAGCAGGGGGCGCGCTTCGTTCGGCTCTTGCCGGGCCAGGTCCTGCAGCAGCCGCATGCTGTCCCGGGGCCGATTGGCGGCCAATAGCAGCTCGGACTCGTGCACGAGCTCTATCTCGTCCGCGTCTTCGGAGCTCAGGTTGGACAGGCCGTCCTTCAGGCGTGCCAGCTCGCCCGGCGAGAGGCTGTCACGGTCGAGCTCGAACTTGAACGTGGCCGTGACCGTGCCGTCCGCCTCGGTGACGTAGCTGCGCGTCAACCGAGCCGGCGCCACATCGAGCTCGGGCAAATCCGGCAGGCGCCGAGCCCGAAAGTGGGGAGGAGGCACCACGCGATAGCGCAGCTCAGCCTGGTACCGCAGCGGCACGCGCACGTGACCGCGGCGCGGCTCGTCGTTCCAGACCGGCTCGGGCAGCCAGCTCGTGAGCAAGCCGTAGTCCACCGGCACCACCGCGCGGAACAGCCCGAGCGCCCCGACGCGCGCGCCCTCGGCATCCAGCGTCAAGCGGAGCGGCTTACGCACGTCGTCCAGCCCGTCGAAGCTGACGGCTACGAGCTTGTCGGCCGAATACTGCTTCTTCACGTACTGCGTGAGCGAGGTCTTTCGCTCGGCATCCGAGCCAGCGTACGAGTCACGGAGCCTCTGCTCGATCACCCCCGTGCCGGAGCTCGCCTCGTTGACCTGCGTGAGCCCGCTCTCCTGCAAGCGAATCTCACGCACCTCCAAGTAGCCATTTTGACGCGCCGAAAGCGACGGCGTGCGCGTGAGGCCACTGCTCTTGGAGTCCACGATCAGCGCCAAGCGCCCCTGATCGCTCTCCGGCAGCTCCCCCGCGCGCGCCTGCGAGGAGGTCGGGTCGATCCAGAATGGCTCTCGCGACTGGACCACGACGATGGCGTGGTTGAACACGTCCAGCGCGGGCAAGCGCGGCCGCACGTCTTCGCCAGGGCCTGCGCGCAGCAACGCGAGGGTCGCCGGCAAGCCTACCGCGCGGAGCATGGCCACCAGCACGAGCGCCTGATCCTTGCAGTCGCCATAGGTGCGGCGGAGCACCGCCTCTGGAGACGCCGGAACGATCGCCGACTGCCCCAGCTCGACCGCGACGTAGCGGACCCGCTGGTGCAACGCGTACAACAGCTGGTTGGCCTTGCCGAGGTCGCTCGCGCCGGCGGCGACGCTGCGGCGAGCTAGCTCCGCGACGCCTTCCGAGCCCTTCAGCTTATCGTTCATCACCGCTTCGTACTCGGCGGCGATTCGCTGCCAGGACTCACCGGTCGAGAACGCGACCGCCGGCCACTGCGGCACGGTACTGAGCGAATACGGCTCCGCCGGCTCGACCGCTTCCAAGCTCTGGCCTCGGAACACGACGTGACGACGCCCGGCCCCGAGCGTCTCTTCCTTTTTTACTCGCGCGTCGAGGAGCTCGTAGTTGAACGGCAAGCTCGCTGGCAAATCCACCACCAGCTCCACTGCGTCGCGCGGGATGGCATTCTGAAAAACGACCTGAAACGCGGTGCCGCCCGGAAAGAACGGCCGCGTCGTCCAGCGACGGGTCGCCTCCGTGACGACGGAGCCGACGTGGACGCCCGGCAGCGGTGCGCGCAGCACGCGTCGATCGCCGTAAATATCCGGCAGCTCGGGGTACGCGGGCGCTTCCGCTACGAGGGCTGGATCGAGCTTGCGTAGCGCGCCTCCCGGATCCTGCACCTGCGCCTCCAGCTCCGGGCGCGCCATGTACCAGGGCGACCACCCCGCGGCGGTGCCGCCCCACGTCTCCACGCCTTGCTGGGTGAGCACGCGGTAGCGCTGCCGTAAGTGCTCGCGCCAGTTGCCCTGCGCGTCGAACACGTACTCCAGGCGCACCTCCAGCAAACGCACCGGCGCTTGCTCCGTGCTCACCAGGCGCGGCGCCGGTGCAATCGGTGGGTACTCCGTCACCGCCCCGCGCGCGCAGCCGAGCGCGAGCCCGAGCCCTCCGAGCACGCCGCACCACCTACGCCATTTCCCGGACATCCTCTCTGGTGTTATCGAAGGCCGGCCCGCCCTGCAACCGGCGACTGCGAGCGAGGATTTGCCGCCCCCAAGCCGCGAACCGTGGTCAGATACCCCCATGAAGACTCGCGCTGCCGTGGCGTACGAGAAAGGCCAGCCGCTCGTGATCGAGACCGTCGATCTGGAAGGGCCCAAGGCCGGTGAGGTTCTCGTCGAGCTGAAGGCGACCGGCGTGTGCCACACGGACGAGTTCACCCGCTCCGGCGCCGACCCGGAGGGATTGTTTCCGGTGATTTTCGGGCACGAAGGCGCGGGCATCGTCCGCGAAGTCGGCCCGGGGGTGACGAGCGTCGCCCCCGACGACCACGTCATTCTGCTCTACACGCCGGAGTGCCGCGGCTGCAAATCCTGCCTGTCTAGGAAAACGAACCTTTGCACCGCCATCCGCGCCACCCAAGGCCAGGGCGTGATGCCGGACGGCACCAGCCGCTTCTCCATCGGCGGCAAGAAGATCCACCACTACATGGGCTGCTCCACCTTCGCCAACCACACGGTGCTTCCGGAGATCGCGGTGGCCAAGGTGCGGCGAGACGCACCCTTCGAAAAGATTTGCTACATCGGCTGCGGCGTGACGACCGGGGTCGGCGCGGTGCTGTTCACGGCCAAGGTGGAGCCTGGAGCGAACGTGGTCGTCTTCGGGCTCGGCGGCATCGGGCTCAACGTGGTGCAGGGGGCGCGCATCGCCGGCGCGGACAAGATCATCGGCGTGGACCTGAACCCGGCACGCGAAGCGATGGCGCGCAGGTTCGGGCTCACCCACTTCGTCAACCCGGCCACGGTGGGCAAGGACCTCGTGGCCCACCTCGTGGAGCTCACCGGAGGCGGGGCGGACTACAGCTTCGAGTGCGTCGGTAACACCACGCTGATGCGTCAAGCCCTGGAGTGCTGTCACCGCGGCTGGGGTGAGAGCATCATCATCGGAGTCGCGGGGGCGGGTCAGGAGATTTCGACCCGGCCCTTTCAGCTCGTGACGGGGCGCGTGTGGAAAGGCACCGCGTTCGGCGGAGCCCGCGGCCGGACGGACGTGCCAAAGCTCGTGGATTGGTACATGGAAAAGAAGATCGATATCGACCCGCTCATCACTCACACGCTACCGCTCGAGCGCATCAACGAAGCCTTCGACTTGATGCACGCCGGCGAGTCGATTCGAACCGTCGTCTCCTACAGCTAGGCCGCACTTTGGACCGAAGCGCCATCTTCGTGGACGCCGGCTACCTTTTTGCCGCCGGCAGCAAGCTGATCACCGGCGAGCGCCGTACGCGTAGCCAGCTGCATCTGGATCACGACGCCGTGCTCGCGCTGCTGACTCGGCTCTCCACGGAGCTGACTGGGCTCCCGCTGCTGCGCATCTACTGGTACGACGGTGCCTCGGGCCCGGCGACGCCCACCCAGGTCGCCCTCGCCTACCGTCCCCACCTCAAGCTTCGGCTGGGCCTCGTTACGGAGGGCGGCCAGAGCGGAGTGGACCAGCTGCTGGCGGACGACTTGGTCGCTCTCGCCCAAAACCGCGCGCTCGCGGACGCACTGCTCCTCAGCGGCGACGACGACCTGCGCGAAGCCGTCGAACGCGCTCAGGCGCTAGGCGTCCGCGTGCACCTGCTCGGCATCGCCCCGCAACGCGAGAACCAAGCCGGCGCGCTGGTGCAAGCGGCCGACACCACGCACGAGCTCTCGGAGGCGCAGGTGCGCGGCTTCTTGAGCGCGCGGTAGGCCGTCAGTTGCCGCGGGGGGCGACGCGCATGTCCGGCTTCGGCGGGTCGGCCATGCCCGGGCCCACGTGGAAGCCGACGTGCGGCGGCTGGTTGTACGACGATTGCTCGAACGATACCTGGGCCCGGTACGTCGGGTCGTGCATCAACGTGTAGATGCGGCGCTTGGTGAGGGCGGTGGTGGTGTAGATGCGCAGCGCCTTGTTGTCGGATTGGCGCCACACGATTTCTTCGCGCCAGTCCCCGAAGAGATCCGCGGTCAAGGTCGGCGTGCTCTTCGTGCCGTTGTTGGAAGCGCAGGCGCTGCAGCTGAGCAGCGAGCCGGCGCCCACCTTCGTGATGCCGGTGCCGTCCTCCAGCTCGCGCAGCTCGTCCGCATCCCAGTACATGAGAAAGTTCGTCGAGCCGCTCTTTGCACCCAAGCTGCGGCCGTCGTCCGCCGAGTAGCGATCCGGGAAGGTAGCGCTCCAGAAAGAGGCCGCCTTGGTGTCGGTGGGGAGCACGTAGTCCGCCACGCCTCGGCCGTTGTCGTCGCCGCCGGTCACCTTCGCGTAGGTGCTGCAGGTCGCCACGTCGTGAACGTCGTAGCCGCCGAGGCCTTCGTGGACGGTGAAGACCGCCGGCGGCTTGCCGACGATGAGCTCCCCCACGTGGAGCGCGTCGCCGTGGCCCATCTTGGTATCGCATTGCAGCATGCCGTCGCTGCTGATGGTCGCCGCGCCAGGTATGAGCTCTTGCGCGCCGTCGCCGTTGGCGTCGATCGCCATCATCGAGTGGGTGCCCGCGCCCAAAGACGTTTTGCTGTCGTAAACCCAGTTTTTGCTCAGCTTGCCGTCGCGAAAGTTGTAAGCCGAGACGGTGAGCCGCGTGTAGTAACCGCGGCCCTGGATGATGCTGGGCCGCCCGGAGGCCGCCTTGCCGTTCCCCATGTCGCTCACGAACGCCACGCCGCCGTTGTGGCGATCGACGCGGTTGCCGTAGGCGTCGCCCCACGCGGAAACAGTGCCGCGCAATACCGGGTATTCCACCGTCGCCAGCTCTTTCCCGGTCGCGCCTTCGAAGACGGTGAGGTACTCCGGGCCGGTGAGGACGTAGCCGTCGGCATTGCGGTAGTCCTGCGAGTCGTCATCGCCTGCGGCGGGGCCACTGCCGAGCGCCTTGCCGGTGCCGTCCTTCGTGCCAGGGGCGGTCTTGCAGGCAATCTCCGCCTTGCCGTCCCCATCGAAGTCGTACACGGAAATTTGCGTGTAGTGAGCGCCGGCGCGGATGTTCGGCCCGAGATCGATGCGGAACAGGCGCTTGCCAGCCAGCGTGTAGCCGTCGACGAACACGTTGTCCGTCTTACCCTCCTGGGAGTTGTCCTTGGAGTTGGAGGGGTCCCACTTGAGCACGAGGTCCAGCTGCCCATCACCGTCCAAATCGCCCACGCTCGCGTCGTTGGCGTTGTAGGTGCCGCCGTTGGGGCCAGTCGCCGGGGGAGTCAGGGGGATGCTGAGGAAGCTGTCGGCCCACGGCTTGACCGGCGCGGACTCCGCGCACGGCGCGCCTTGAATCACGGCGCGCACCGAGTAGCTCGATTGCGCGGTACCTGCGCTATCCAGGTAGTTCGTGCTGTCGGTCACGGTGGCGATTTTGGCGCCGTCGCGCAGCAGGTCGTAGACGACATTGCTCGCAGTCTTGTCGTATTCGTAGCCCATCATGCGCCAGCCGACGTAAACGCCGCCGTCGACCTTCAGCGCGACCACGCCACGGTCCAAGTCCTCGAGCTGGTAGTGCCCGGTGGTCGGCGCCGCGCAGCCTGTCGGTTCGGTACCACCGCCGGTGCCCGCGCTGCCGCCGTTGACATTGCTGCCTCCCAACCCGCTCGCGCCGGCGGTGGAGCTGCCCGCTGAGCTGCCTCCTGCTGAGCTGCCGGCGGCCGAAGTGCCTGCGCCCGACCCAGCGCTGCTCGCGCCGCCAGCGGCGGTGCCTGCCGATGCAGCCGAGCCGGCCGTGGCCGCGCCGCCGAGCGCCGCGGAACCGCCGCTCGTGGCCCCACCGGTGCCGTCGTCCATCGAGCCGCCGTCTCCGCATGCGGAGAGCAGGCTCAGCGTGAGAACACTATGAGCACACCAAGTGGAGAGTCTGGTCGAACGCACGCGTCATACAGGGGTCGTGTCTGACGTACCTTTGCATCTTTCGTGATTTTCACCGCAGCGTTGTGCTGACCACGTAACGTTCCACGCTGCGACGAAAACCGCGTCTCGGTTCGAGCAGGATTTGTCGGCAGCGAATGAGCTGATCGGCGTCCGAGCGGGCACCAGTCCTTAACAGACCGATGAGCCTCATCTTGCGACCCGTAACCTCCGCGCTGGTGTTGTCGGCAATCTTTGGGAGCGCGCTCGCGTGCAGCGGTGAAGACGCGGGAGGGGATCCGGGCGCCGCCGGCACCTCCGTCGGCGGAGCGGGCGGCTCTTTTAGCGGTAGCGGTAGCCCCGCGGGTGGTAGCGCCGGCGCGGGTGGCTCGGGCGTCGCAGGCGGAGCCGGGCCCGGGGGCGGCGGCACTACGAGCGGGGGCACTACGAGCGGCGGAGCGGGCGGCGGAGCCGCCGGCAACGGGGGTAGCGCCGCCGGCGGCGCGAGTGGCGGCAGCGCAGCGGGAGGAGCGGGCGGCAGCGCAGGCGGCTCGGGCGGCTCGGGCGGCTCGGGCGGCACGAGCTCTACGGGCGGCTGCGGCGTTCTGCCCGTGAACCCGAACGCGACTCAGCAAGCCAAGAACCTGCTCTGCTACCTGTACAGCCAATACAAGAATCACGTCCTCTCCGGCCAGCAAGAGACGAGCTGGAGCAACCCTCAGGGTGACATCGACTGGTACACGACCAACGGCATGAAGCCGCCGGCGATCCTCGGCGGAGACTACCTTTACCCGACCGGGACGACGGACCGCGCCATCGCCTACTGGAAGGCGGGCGGGATCACGATGATCCGCTACCACATGGGCGCGCCGCCGAAGGCGGACACGTACGAGGACTCGAAGGGCACTTCCAATCTGGACAACGTGCTCATGGCCGGCACCGCGGAAAACACGTCGTTCAAGAGCAAGCTGGACTACGCGGCGACCGAGCTCGGCAAGCTGCAGAGCCAGAACGTTCCGGTGCTTTGGGCGCCCTTCCACGAGGTGCAAGCCAACGGCTGGTTTTGGTGGTCCAAGGGTACCGGCGCGCAGTTCGTCGCGATCTGGAAGTACACCTTCGACTACCTGACCAAGACGAAGGGGCTCAACAACTTGGTGTGGCTGATGCCATTCAGCGGCTCGCCGGCCTCCGCCTACTACCCGGGCAAGGAGTACCTGGACATCTCCGGTCCGGATACTTACGACGAGGGTCAGCCGTTCACCGGGCTTTACTCCACCGCCAAGGGCGTCATCGGCGACACCATTCCGATCCCTCTCCACGAGACAGGGCGCATCCCGACGCCTTCGCAAATGTTTCCGAGCGCGGCGCCGTGGGTGCTGTTCAGTGTTTGGGCCGGCTATCAGAGCGACGGCACGCACAACGACTTGAACAACATCAAGAGCGTGTACGCCGACCCGCACACCGTGACCCGGGACGAAGTGCCGAACCTCAATTGACATGAAGCAGCCCACGGCTCCTCACGTTGCTATCGCCCTCAGCGCGCTCAGCGTCCTGGCATATGGCTCCTTTTGGCTCACTCGCGGGGGGCCGAGCGAGGTGCGCCTCAGCCCTGGCCCAGGCGACGCACCGGCCGCACAGCTGGTACAGCCCGTCGCCAGCGGCACCAAAGAGCCGGGACCGGCGCGTTCGATTGCCGGCGCGGCTCCAGCGCGCGTGCCGACTGGAGCGGAGCCACTCGGCGAAGCAGAGTTGCTGACCGAGCTGCGGAAGCTGCGGGTCAGCGCCCCCGAACGTGCACTCGCGCGCGCACGTGAGGCGAACGCCCTGCACCCGGATGGCCCGGGCGCCGCCGAGCGCACCTGGATCATCGTCCGCTCCCTCGAGGATTTGGGGCGCTTTCAAGAGGCCCGAGACGAAGCGCTCGTCATGCGCGAGCGCTTCCCCGGCACGTCGTGGACGAGCGACGTGGAGCGCCACGTCCTCGTGTACCCGCTCGGTCAGCCTTCGCGCGAAGCCCAGCAAGCCGCCCTTCTGAACGACCCGCCATCCTCCCCTTGAGCCAGCCGCGGTGTGCTCTCGTACGCCCACCCGTTGAATATCGCCCCGCCGTCATTCAAAGGCTTCACATCCGTGGGCTCCTTGCCTGAGGATTGCCTCAGTGGCGCGCGCTTATCGGCTTATTCGAATCATCTTAGTCACCTGTTCAACGCTGCTGGCACTCAGCAGCACGGCTTTGGCGGAGGAAAGCAAGCCGAGCGCGCACCGCTTGGTTTGGAAATACCCGCGGTTTCGACTGTGGGAGTTCATCGCCGCGGGCGCGGTGTCCGCGGGCAACATCGGCTTCGAGATCGCCTATAGCAACGAGCCAGCCGATCGCTGGAAGGGGCCAATCTTGCTGGACCGCCCGGCGCGTAACTTCTTCCGCGGCGGCACGGTGGACTCGCGCCTCTTGGCCGATGACATCTCGGACCACATTTGGAACTACTCCACGTACTACGTGCTGCTGGACGGGCTGGTCACGCCCCTCGTCTCTGACCGCTTCAACTACGACGTTGCGTTCCAGCTCACGCTGCTCAATTGGCAAGCGGTCGGGGCGACGGGGCTACTGACACGCCTCGCTCACATCACGGTGGGTCGAACGCGTCCGTCGCTGCAAGGTTGCTCGAACGAAGAGGGCGCGGAGAACAAGTGCGAGTTCCGCGGCGCCTCGTTCATCGCCGGGCACGCCGCGATGACGTCGGCCAACGCTGGCCTTGCCTGCGCGAATCATCAGAACCTCAAGCTGTACGGCGGCGGCATTCCGGACGCCGCCGTCTGCCCGATCATGGTGACGGCGGCCGCCAGCGTCGGCGTGCTCCGTATCATCGCCGACAAGCACTGGCTGAGCGACACCATCGTGGGCTGGGTGCTCGGCGGATCCATCGGCTACGGGATGCCCTACTTCCTGCACTACCGGTACGTGCAAAAGGTCGTATCACCCCTGCCGAACACCGCGCTCCTCCCCTATGGGGACTCGACCGGCGCCGGTATTCAATTTGCTGGCCTTTTCTGAGCCCCTGTTTCGCAAGCGCGCTGAAGCGAGGTAGTCTCCGACCGGAAAATGGCATCCCGTAAGCCGAAGCGCGCCGCGAAAGCGAAGCCAGCCCCGAAGCGTGTCGCCAAGAAGGCGAAGACGAAAGCAGCCAAGAAGGCGAAGACGAAGGCGGCGGTCAAGAAAGCACGGGTGGCCGAGAAGGCGATCGCCAAGGCGCCGGCGAAGAAGCCCGTCGCCAAAAAAGCGATCGCCAAGGCGCCGGCGAAGAAGCCCGTCGCTAAAAAAGCGATCGCCAAGGCGCCGGCGAAGAAGCCCGTCGCTAAAAAAGTGATCGCCAAGCCCGTCGCCAAGAAGGCGGTCGCCAAAAAGCCCGCCCGTGAAAACGCCGTCTCGGTGACGGCGGCTGCTTCCGTGACTCCCGCGCGAGACGCCTTGAGCGCGCTCGCACAGAAGCGCGCCATCAAGGCCACCCTCGAGCCATCCGCGGCGGGCCGAGAGGTCGTCGACGCCTACATGCGCGACGTTGACCATCCGTTCAAAGCGGAGATGGAGGCGGTGCGGCAAATCATCCTGAGCGCGTCGCCGAAAATCTCCGAACGCATCAAGTGGAACGCGCCTAGTTTTTACTACAAGGAAGACCTCGGAGCCTTCAACCCGCGCGCCACCGAGTACGCCCACCTGATTCTGCTCTTCCCCGGCGGCGCTGGCATGCAGGCGGACGGCGGCTTGCTCGAGGGCGAGCACAAGGACCGCCGGGAAGTGAAGTTCCACGGAATGGACGAGGTTTCCGCGAAGAAGCCGGCGTTGGAGAAGCTCATCAAGCGCTGGGTTGCTCTGCGCGACCGCTGAGCGAGAGCGCTCGCAGGCCGCGGATGGCCGCGCGAGCGCCGGGCCGCGCCAGCGGCAAGGCTTGCCCATACTCCCAGGGGGTGACGCCGGCTTCACCGAGCAGTCCCTCGAGTAGCTCGATTGCGTCCACGCACCGCTGCAAGGGCGAGCCGTTCAAGTACCCGACCAGCTCGTGTACGCTGCAGAGCGCGACCTCCACCACGTCCAGCAGCTCGTCCGGGGTAGGCGCTCGATTCGGCGCGGGTGCTGGCAGCCGCTCCGGAAACCAGCGATCGAACCGAGCATGGAGCGCTCGTTCATCGCGCCGCTTCGCTTCGTAGCGGGCGCGCTCCGCCTCCAGCCCAACGTCCGTCAGTGACATGCCGACCACCTCGTACGCGGCGCCGAGGTGCGCAGCCTGCTCGATACCATCGACATCCGGCGGCGCCTGCAAGAGCGAGAGCTCCGCGACCAGCGAGTCCAGCTCTCGCCATACCTCGGTCGAGAGCTTCGGCTCGGGCGGCTGCCGAGCTTCCGCGAGCGCTGGCAGCGGTGGCGCGAGCACGACGCGCGCCTTCCGGACTGCTGCGCGCGGCTCGGCGGTGAGCTCCGGCGCAGCGGGCGCGAGCGAGCCCGGCGCGAGCTTCACCCCACGCGCCAAGCGGTACAGGCTCTCGTCGCTGAAATAGTGGTAAAAAACGTCCTCGCCGCGCGCGCGCTGCGCGCCGGCCAAACGCTGCAGGGCGACGTTCTCGCTGCCCAGCGCGATCACGCTCACCCGCACTGGCAGATCTCCGAGGCGCTCGCGCGCGGCCCAAACCCGCTCCAGATCCACGTTGGCCACGCCGTCAGTCACCAGCACCAGCTGAGCGCGCTTCAACGTGTCGTCCTTCTCGCGCTCTTGCCCGAGCTCCGCGAAGCTGGCCAAGAGCGCGCCCTCGATGTCGGTTTCCCCCCGAGATTTGCGAACGAGCACGGCTTCGATCGCGGCGCACGCCTCCTGGATGCTGGCCGCGCGCACCGGCGGCTCCAGCGCTTTGGAGAAGTAACGGTAGTAGACGATCGGTCGCGCGGTAGCGGTCCCCTGTTCGAGGTGTCGTATCAGACTGGAGAGCTCTGCGACCAGGATCGCGTCGCGCATTCGGCCGCGGCGGCCGGCCATGGACGCCGAGCCGTCCAGCACGTAGTAGCGGGCCTCGGAGTACCGCTGAGCCACGGAGCGGCGCCGCGTACGCTCTGCCCGGTAGCGGCGTGACAGCAGGGCTCGAGACGCGAAATCCCGCAAGAGTAGCCGTGGATCCTGGATCATGCTGCTCGGCAAGTCACTCACGCGACGAGCAGGGGCGAGCACCAAGGTTTGAGTCGGGTAGTCCACCTCCGCCATGCGGCGCTGGACCTCCAGCGTGCGCACCGGCGCAACCGAGCGCCCTAGCTCGAAGGCGCCATCCACCGCGTACCCGGCGCGCACCAAGTCTGCTTCGGCTTGCGGCAAGGCGTCGCTCTCCGCAACGGCGCGAGCAGAGCCGCGGCTCACCGCCGCCGCCGCGGTCGCGCCGAAGGTGTCTCGAGTCAGCTCGGCGAGCGTGGGCGCGGAGGGCGGCGTCGGCAGTTGCTCCTCCAGCACGTTCCGAGCGCGTAGCAACCGCGAGCCGTACGGCGTTGCGCGGGGGGACGCGCGAGTGAGCCCGTCCAAGATGTTCAGCAGGCGCCTGGTGGTCGGCAGGTCGCGGCGAACAATCGCGGCCGCGACCTGGTGCGACACGTCGGCTTCTGGGTCGACGCCATCCGCCTGCCACTGGTTGAGCTGGCCGATTTGCTCGGCGATGGCCACTGCGTGCGCCTGAACCAGGCCCGGTGGCTGCGCGACGCGAGCAGCCGTTTCCAGCAGCAAGCGGCGAGCGGCCTCGAGCAACCGGCGGCGACGGCCGAGCTGATCGGTCTCGCGGCTGGCCATGAGCAGGAGCGGAGCAAAGGCCAAGCCGCTCAGACGGGGCCCTGTGCGCAGCGGCGGTGAGGCGGGGTCGAGCGGCAAGCGCAGGAGCCATGACGTGGGCGTCGGCTGCGGCTGCGACTGCGGCTGCAGGGCGACCGGCACCGACCAGGTGTCCAGGAGGCCGTCTCGCCGCAAGCCGCCGAGCACCTCGCTCACTCGCCAAAGCCACGAGACGTACGCGAACGGCGGATGGCGCCGCGTGCCCGCGAGCGCGCGCACCGCTTCCAAGTTGCTCTCTAGCTCGCGACAAGCCGCGTCGAAGTAAGGGACGAGGGCTGGCCCTCGCAGCGGCTTCGGCCGAGGGCCGCTGGGAGCCAGCTCCTTGAGCAGCGCGGACAGCGCGCTGACCTGAACCTCCGCCGGCTCCTGGGCGATACCCCACAGCTGCTCGAAGAGCCCGCGTTCAGTGGGGGGACGGAGCAGCTGAGCGAGTGAGGCTTGGATCGAATCGAGCCGCATCACGCCTCGTCAGGTGGCCTGGCTGCGCGCTTCTATCAGCTGCGCGGCGCCTTGCACGGTCGCCGCAACCTCTGCCCGCAACCGCTCGCATTCTGCTTTGGCTTCGGGCAACACCGCGGAAATGAGCTCTGTCTCCAGGCGAATTCGCGTCGCGGCGCCTTCGCGCTGTAGCGCTTCCACGAGCGCGAACGCTTCAGTCTCGGCCGCGCCGGGTGCGGATGCCTGAGTCAACCAGCTTTGCAGGAACTCGCTCCAGATGCGCAGACGCGACAAGTCCTGGTCCTGGAGCTCCTGGCGAAGGGCGGGAGCCAAGCCGGCCAAGTGTTTGGCGAACAGCTCCAGG
Organism: Myxococcales bacterium; assembly: GCA_004193285.1. GTDB lineage: Bacteria > Myxococcota_A > Polyangia > Polyangiales > Polyangiaceae > PMG-095. The sequence continues at coordinate 60,873 of SECP01000002.1, forward strand.
CGAGGTTCCTTCGCGAATTCCCTCACGCACTCCGGATCCAGACGCAAGCTGAGCTGGATTGCGATGAAGCACAGCAGTGAGCGGGGCGCCGAGCGACGAAGCTCGTCGTGCCCCGCCGCCGTGAAGCCTGCCGTCGGCGGCAGCTGCGGCCGAGCTGCGCCGCGGCGGTCGTGCTCGGCTGCGAGCCCGAGCACCGTGGCGAGCACGGTCGCGAGGGGCAAATGCCGAGCCAGCTCGGCTTGCGACAAGCCTGCCCAAATGACGTCGAACCGGGCCAAGAGCTCGTGGCGTGGTGCGGCGCCCAGCGGCGCTAGCGCCTGCTCGGCGATAGGGAGGACGGCAGGCGCGACCACACTCTCCAGCAGCTGGGCAAAGCCGGGGTACAGCGCCGAGAGCCGCGCTTCGAAGCCATGAGCCGCGGACAGCGCCGCTCGCAAACGTAGCCCGCTACCGCTCGTCGGACTCCACTCCGCGGAGCGCGCAGTCCGCGCCTCCACCAGGAAGGCCTCGCGCAGGCGGCTCGTCATGGCGTGAGCGGCGGCGTGAACCAACTGGCGCAGGCGCTCGAAGGACAGCTGCGGTGCGCTCTGCCGCGCCCGCTCCGCTTCGGTCACGAGGCTTTGCAAACGCTCGACGACCGGGCCCAAACGCTCGACCGCCTCTGCCACTCCGCGCGAGGCCCGGGTCTCGCTGAGCGCCTCCAGAGCGAGCAGCTCGCGCTCCGCCGCGCTTTCCAGCAACGCGACTCCACGGGCTCGTAGAAAACGTACGAGGGGGTCGACGGGGCCACGGCTCCGCTCGAGCTCGTCCACCAGCCCGGCGTGCGCTTGGACCGCCTCGCTGCCAAGCTCCGCAATCGAAAGCCCCTGCTCGATGACCCGCGCCAGGACCGCGTGGGAAAGCGTGGCCGTATCGGCCGTACCCGCGTCCGTCGCGCGGTCGAGCAGCTGCAGCAGCTCCTCCAGCGAAGCGGAGGCCCACGTGTGGGGCTCGAGCGAGACGGGCGCGACCGCGGCGGCGCGAAATGGCGTTCGCTCCAGCCCGGCGAGGCAGCGGCGGAATACGTCCCGCTCGACCTTGATGAGCTTGAGCTGGCGCGCTTCGCGCGGGTCCTGCTCGCTCGCAACTCGGTCCAGCAGCTCGTCGGGCGGGCCGCTTTGCAAGAGCGCAAGCCGAAGGTACCCAAAGTCGTCGGGGACGACCTCGAGCGGCCGGTCCGGCGACTCCACCACCTTGCGGTAGATCACGATGGCCTTGAGCAGCTTGCCGGCGCGCACGCGAGTGCGAATCGAAAGGTAGCGTGACGGCAGAAAATCCGGAATCGCTCGGACGGCCGCCGCCATCTCCGCTTCGAAGGCGTCCAGAAAGGTTACGAGGCGGTCGCAGGCTTCGGGAGAGACGCGAACGCGCTCACACGCTTCTTGCAATACGTCCAGATCTTGAATCGTGAGGTGCGCGCGAAGGACCGGCCGCGCGGCGGCGAGGTTTTGCCGCATCACCGTCCGCATGGGGGCGGGGTTCGAGAAGCCCTTGGGTACGAAGCCGACGAACGCAATGCGATCCACGAAGGCCAGCAAAGACTCGCGTGACTCCTCCAGCACCTCCGAGAGGTAGCGGTTGGAGGTCATGAGCGAGCACTCGATGCGCCCTTGTACCGTGCTTTTACCCTGCTTGAGCTCGCGCTCCCCGAGCAGGTTCAAGGTCGAGCGGAGCAGCATGTCTCGGCCGTCGAACACCTCGTCCAGGAACGCGTGCACCGAGCCGATCACGCCTTCGTCGGTAAAGTGCTGACTGCGCCCGGTCTCCATCAAGGTCTTGAAGTCGATGGGACCTACCAGATCCGTGAGCACGGTGTTTTCCGTGAACTGCCGCGCGAACAGGCTCGGCTCCCCTGTCGCTTCGTCCACGATGCGACCGAGCACCGCGCGAGCGAGCTGGCTCTTCGCGGTGCCGGGCGGCCCGACGAGCAGCACGTGCTCCCGCGCCAAGAGGGCGAGGGCAATCTGCGTGAGCACGTCCTCCCGCTCGAGGAAGGCCTGGCGCAGCTCACGCAGGTAAGCGTCGAAACGGTGAGATGAACGCGCCACCGGCCCGACGCGAAGAGCTTCCATCCGGACGAGCTTACCTTGGTCCGCGTTGCCAGCGCCACACGCGGCGGCGCGCTCACCTGCTCAGCGCACGGGAGGCTTGAACGAGCCGCACGGGAACTTGATCGACAAGTCGTGCTCGCCGCTCTTGATCGTCTCGCACGCGTCCCCGAGCAGCTCGATTTCGCTCGGAGAGTTGACCTGCCAGCCGTCTTTGCCGTCCAGCTCGAGCTCGTCCCCATCTAGGGTGACGGTGCCGGAAGACTCCTTGCCCTTGGCGATCTCGCCGTCCAGATCGATCACGCAGGAGCGCACGCCGTCGATGATGTCCTCGAAGGCGGCGCCCAGCGCGCCGGGACTGAAACCTGGGTACACCTCGCCGCCGCCCGCCAGCGCGACGTCCGCCAAGTGCTGCTGCAAGCTGGCGTTGGTCGGCGTGCTCACGTTGATGACGTGCACGGTCAGGCCGTCGTCCTCGTGAATCTGCTTTGCGGCCGCGACCACCTCTGCCTTGATGGTGTCCCCGATGCCGGGCGCGCTGCACTTGGCCGGCACGTGGCCGCCGAAGTCCGGACACTCGCAGTTGTCCGGCTCGCCATCCGTCGCCAGCACGATCACCTTGGGCCCGGGCTCCTTGAAAGCGGCGAGCGTGGCCGCAGCCGCGAGCAAGGATTCGCCCGTCGGCGTGTCGTCCGAAATGTCCGAGCACTTGAACTCGTCCAGCATCGCTTGGTGATTGCCGAGCGCGATCGGCACCTCGATGAGCTCCGGGCACATTTTGCTCGGGTCCAAGACGATGGGCGGGTTGTTCCCAGGCCCGGCCGGCAGGATCTGCCCATTACGGCCCGAATAGAGCGAGAGGCCGAAGCGCACGCGATCCTCGAGCGGCTTGACGACTCCCTTGGTGGGGCTCATCAGCACGTCACGCACGACGTTCCAGCGCCAGTCGTTGTTGCTCGGGCAGTCCCCGAGCGTGTACGACCCGTCCGCCACCGCCGCCTCGACCGCGTCCCCGAACTTGCTCTCGTCCGTCATCGACCCCGAACGGTCGATGAGTAACAGGACGGTGGGGATTTGCGGGGAAAAGTCCACGTCTGCGTCGATGCAGCCGGGGGCCCCGCCGGTACCGGTGTCCCCGCCCACGCCGGTGGGAGGCTCTTCCAGCACGACTTCCGAGTCGTTGGGGCACGTGCCCGACGAGCGGCACGCCCGGCCCTTCTTGCATACGTCTTCCTCACCGGGCTCGCAGGGGACGGCGCAGCGCGAGAGCTCGGAGCAGGCGAGCCCCTCTTTGCAGTCTTCGTCCCTCTTGCAAGCCTGGCCGAGCCCTTGGGAGCACTCGCCGGTCGGCAGACAGGCTTCGTCCCCGCAGGCGTTACTCGTGAGGTCGCCGCAAGCACCGACGCACACGTCGTTCAGACCGCACAGCAGGCCCTCCTCGCAATCGCCCAGGGAGTCACACGGTTCACCGAGGCCGGCGGCGCCGTTCACGGGGAGCCGGCCACTGACCAGCTCCGGGTTACCGCCGCACGCCGAGCCGATGGCAAGGCCGGCAAAACAGCCGAAAAACAGCTTACGAAACGACTTCGAGCTCGAACGCTTCTGGCCCATAGCGAGTGTCTCCAACCAACCAACCGACTCCTCGCGGAACGTAGCTCAAACCTAGACCTCAGGTAAGGCAGCCTCTAACATTTCGTGCCGAGTGCCACGCGTCGGCTGGCGAGTAGCGCGATGCGGGGAGCGCAATGCGCGGCCGCTGCTCGCAGTGAAGACTCAGCGCTGCGTTGCTCTCGCCACCCGATCGACAACTCGGTTGCCGGTGCTTCGAATCGCGCCAGCTCCACGCGTGTTCCAGTACGACCGGAGTACGCCTCGGCCGTCATCGCGAGTCATCGTGCGGCTCTGCCAAGCACCTTCACCACGCTTCTGCCTTCACCTCGTCAGTGCCAGCGGCTCGAGCTCGGCATCGATGTGAGTTGGAGAAACCGCGCAGGTGCGGGTCTAGCGCCGTCATCTGGCGGTCCGCTCTTGCGAGGATTGACCGGTAGAGCAGATTTTTCCCTGCGATTGCCGCAGCCTCGGCGGCGTGCGATGGCTCGAAGCGTGGGACCCTTCTGCGTTCGTCCTGCCGCTGTCGCCGGGCTGCTGTGCGCTGCCCTGCTCAACCTAGAGGGTTGTGGAGCGCGCTCCACGTTGGATGCCGGCTCGCTGCCTGAGCGCGAGCGCGAGCCCGAGCGGGAGCCCGAGCCGCCGGCGGAAACGCCGCCGCTCACTCCGAGCGCGGGCGCGCCGTCGGTCGGGCCAACGCGCCCTCCGGAGCCGCCTCTCGAGCGGTGTGAGTCCGTGTCGCTCACCATCGACGAGCTTCGCCCCTCCGTAACGCTGCTCGTCGATCAATCCTACAGCATGGTGGTTGGTTACCCGACGCGAGGCAGCGGTCAGTCGCGCTGGGACATCGTGCGCGACGCGCTCATGGATCCGAAGGCCGGCGTCGTCGCTCGTCTGCAGAGCAGCATCCAGTTCGGCCTCTCCTTCTACACGAGCTACAACGGCTCTTCCGGCGGAGCCTGCCCGGTCCTCAGCGAGGTCACCACGGCGACCGACAATTACGACTCGATCCGCGACCTGTACGACCGCACCTCGCCCGGCGACGACACGCCAACGGGCGCCGCCATTCAGCAGGTCGTGAGCCGGCTAGAGTCCACCCGTCACCTCGGACCTCAGGTTTTGCTCCTCGTCACGGACGGGGACCCGGATACGTGCGCCCAGCCTGACCCTCAAAACGGGCAACAAGAAGCGCTCGACGCCGCCACTCGCGCTCACGAAGCGGGCATCGACTTCTACGTGCTCGGCGTTTCTCAAGATATCTCGGGGGACAAGCTGCAGCAGCTCGCCAACGCCGGTCACGGCAAGCGGCTCGGTGCTCAGTGGGGCGTGGACGCCGACGCCGCACGCCCCTACCAGGCCAGCAGCAGCGTGGCCGAGCTCACCGAGCAGCTGCAGCAGATTCTGGAGCGCGTCCCGCTGTGCGAGGTTCAGTTGGAGCGCGACGTCACGGTCGAGGAGCTACGCGCCGCCAGCGTGACCCTCGACGGCAAACGGCTGCAGCTCGACGCGCCGGACGGCTACCGTCGAAAAGCCGCGCGCCGTCTCGAAATCGTCGGTGCGGCGTGCGAAGGCTTGAAGAACGCGGGCCGGCGCCTCTCCGTTCGCATCTCCTGCGACTGAGAGCGCTCTCACGCAAACTCGCCTCATCGTTAAGGAGCCTTACAACCGGTGCGAGGAAATCTTCGCCTGGCTCCGTGAATGCTCCTGAACTACGCCTGCGCCATGAGCTTGCGTGCGAACTGTTGCTTGGCGGCCCTGCTCGGCTCGCTCGCGGTCGGGTGCGTCCACCGTGGAGGCATCACGGATGCGACGGTGGTCGTGCAACCGCTGAACGTGAGCGCGAAGCCCCCCGGCCGCGTCCAAGCCCTCGTTTCCGTGACGGACGGCGGCAAAGCGCCCGACGAGCTGGGACCGGAAAACTTCGAGGTACGCGAGGGTGACGTGGCGCTCAGCTCCGAGCAGGTGGGGCTGCGGGTGCAATCGCTCGGCACGTTCACCGGGCACGAAGCCGTGGTCCTGGTGGATGGCAGCCGCGCCTTCACGGAAGCCGAGCGCGCTCCGCTGGGTGACGCTCTGGCTCAGCTGGTGGATCGCCTCCGGTTTCATCAGGCGGTGACGCTGCTGGCCTTCGACGGCTCGCCCGAGCTTCGCTTCATCGCGCGCTACACCCAGAGCTCCATGGCCGCGCCGCTGGTCAAGGACCCGGGCATCGCGCGGCTGCTCGCCTACAAGCCCCGTGACAAGTCCACGAGCCTGTACTCGGCCATCATCAAGGGGCGCAAAGCGCTCGACGAGCGCCTGCCAAAGACGAGCGCGGTGGATCCGGTCGGTAGTCTCATCGTCGTGGCGCGGGGTCCAGACCAGGCGGGCCGCGCGGACGAGGCGGCGGCGCGAACCGCCCTGCAAGGCCGGCGCAGCTTCCTGCTCAAGGTCGGCACCTGGGCGAAGGACACCTCTTTGGATTGGGTGGGAGGCGAAGGGACGCGCGCCGCCGCTTCGCTCGGCACGCTCGGCTCGCCGGTGGATGAGCTGGCTCGCCAGGTCGACGAGGTCTTCTTGCGCGACTACGTGGTCACGTACTGCTCACCCGCTCGCTTCGGTAAGCGCAAGCTGGAGGTCGTGGTGAAGGTGCCAGACGAAAGCGGCAAGGAGCGCACCGCCCAAGCTGCCTCGGAGTTCGACGCGACCGGCTTCAACGCGAGCTGCAAGAAGAGCGCGCTGCAAGCCTCGGCGCGCTGATTCAGTCTCGGAAGACGAGCCCAATGTAGGGCGGCTCACCGCCTGGGCTGATCTCCCCCGGCTCCAGGGTCACCAAGAATTCGGTCGTGATAATCGTGCCGCTGATCACGCTACCCGCGGCGGTGCAGCCACCGTTGGCGTTCGGCGTGCAGGTGCAGCTCGCCTCGCCGGCCAAGCATTGCCGAGCCGTGCCCGCGTGCGCGGCGAAGGTGAACACGCTGGCGTCGATGTGAGCTGCTTGCACGCACGCCGTCGTTCCCTGCGCTGCGGGGGACGCGCATGCCGCGGGCAAAGTCTGCGAGACGCCGAAGCGGCCGTCCCACGGCACCTTGAGCGTTTCGCCTGGTTGCAGCGCGATGGTCGAAGGCGCGGCGCACGCCAGCGGGCAGGTCCGCGGCCCTGCCTGCATGAGCTCTTGGCAGGAGCTCTGGCACGCTTCGAGCGCTGGTAGCAGCGCGCGCGCGCCGTCCCGCACCTCGAAGGGCCGGGAGGTCTCGCAGTCCGCGTCTTTGTGCCCGACGTAAACGACTTGCTGGCGCTCGTTCTTGATCTGGACCACGAGCGACCAGCTGCTTTCGTCCATGTAGTTGGCGCATGCCATGGCCGGCGGCGGCGCGGCGCCGCCCGCTCCGGCTTGGGGAGTGCCCGCTGAGCCCGCGGCGGGCGCCCCACCCGAGCCACCGACGATCGCAGTCGAGCCGCCTGCGCCTGCGCCGGCGCCGCCCGATGGCGCGGTGACGGTGGACGCGGGGGCAGTTGCTGGCGCGTCACTGCAAGCAGTCACCTGAAAAGCGCACGCCAGCACGAGCGCGAGCGCAGCACGCTCCGAAAGCATGCGCTGATTGTTAAAGGAGGCGGCGCGAGGGAGCCAGTACCAATTCATCTCTTCCGCATCTCAGCCGACTCCGAGTCGGGGCGTTTTTGATGCGAGGAGCGAATTTTGCACCTGACGAGCGAGTTTTTGCACGCTGCCTGACCGTCAATGAAGATTTTTCCGCCGGCCATGTCGATCTGGTGCCTGCTCGAGCGACGTCATTCCGAGCTGCTCACTCTCACCCCCAGGACTGACACCATGGCCTCTCTGCTCGACTCCCTGGTCTTCTTTGCGATTCTCTTGCTGCTCGCCGCGGCCCGCGCGCTCGCGAGCTTTTGCGAGCGCGCCGCCGCCTGAAGAGCGCTCACGCCACGCGCGAGATCTTGCTGGTCAGCACGCCGGGCTCGGGTCCCACGTAGTCTCGCGTGGGTTCCGCGAAGCCGCACGAAGTGCCGTCCGTGTGCATGACCTCCGCTTCCCATGGCAACCGGTAGGTACCGGCGGCCAAGTCCTTCATGTACGTGTACGGGCAGTCACGCGCGCCGCCCTTCACCGCCACGTAGCCCCGGTGGCCGAGCTGATAGATGTTGTTTTCCACCCCCCAAACCCGCCGCGCCTCACGGACCAAATCTGGCCGCACTTCCGCGGCGACGATCTCGTCCGGTCGGCCTCCGCCCGTCACCATCGGCACGCCGTCGAAGTTGCAGATGCTCGCCTCCCCCATCGAATCGAACGTGCCGTCGCTCCCGCACATACAGACGGACGCGGTGTACATCAGGTTACAAAACGCGTTGGACTGATTGGTGACGTGCCATGCGTGGCGGATCGGCGCGGTGTAGCCCGCGGTGCGAATCATGATCTCCGCGCCTTGGTACGCGCACTCGCGCGCCATCTCCGGGAACATGCCGTCGTGACAGATGATGAGCGCGAGCTTCGAGCCATTCGGCCCCTCACACACCGGGATGCCCAAGTTGCCTGGCTCCCAAGGCTCCACCGGGACCCAGGGGTGGAGCTTGCGGTAGTAGAGCTTCACGTCCCCGCGGTCGTCGATGACGATGCCGCTGTTGTAGGGCATGCCGCCCGGGTTCAGCTCCATCAGCGAGAAGCACCCCCAAATGCGATGCTCCTGGCAGGCCGCGCGAAAGAGCGTGACCTCCGGGCCAGCGAGGGTACACATGATGTCCGGGTTCGTGTCCATGGACAGGCCGTGGAGCGAGTATTCGGGAAAGACCACTAGGTCCATGGCCGAGGAGCCACGACGCGCCTTGCCGACCAGCGCCGCGATGCGCTCCGCCTGCGCCTTCAAGTCTGCCGGGGTGACCACGTTTGGCAGCTGAAGTTGCACGAGACCAATGACCACGCCTTGCGGCGACTTGTTCAAACCTCCGAGCCCGCTCATGGGCGGAAACGCTAGGCGCCTCGAGTTTTCGCCCGCGTCTCCGGGAGGCTTCCGCGCGGCGCGGGGTGCGGCTTGGACGCCAGCCTCCAGGCCGTATAGAACCGAGCCGTGAGCGCGGAGATGGTCGTGGCAAGGAGCGACACGCCGCCGGCGGACAACGGCTGCCGGCTGCAGATCGTGCAGTTCGACTTCGCGACGAAGGTGGAGACCACCGTACAGCTCGCGGAGGTGCCGCGTGCGCTAGAATCCGGGCACTTCGTGTGGCTGGATTTGGAGGCGCGAGACGCGGTCGAGGCGCGCCGCCTGCTCGGAGATCTCAAGCTCGTCGCCGACGACATCGTGGAGGACGCGCTCACCGCGGAGGCGGCCACGCGTCACGCCCGCTACGACAACTGCATCCACGTCGTCGTCTCCGGTTGCCGGCAGCGGGGGGACAACTTCGACCTCGAGCGCGTGGATATCGTGCTTTCACAGAGCTTTCTCCTCACGCTGCACAAGGGCCCGGTCGCCTTTTTGAGCGCCGTGCGTCGCGACTACAAGGGGGACTTTCAGCGCTTCGCAAAGAGCCCGAGCTTCCTCGTTTACGAGCTCTGGGATCATCTCATCGACAACTACCTCGCGATCCAAAAGCAGATGGAAGAGCGGGTGGAGCAGCTACAAAACGAGCTCCGCGCGCCGCGGGTGGACGACGCCGTATTCGGACGCATCTCCGAGCTGGGCGCGGACCTGCTGCACTTCCGCAAGATTCTCCTACCCGCGCGCGCGGTGCTGACGGACTTGTCTACCCGCCGCACCATCTTCATCAGCGAAACGACGCAGTCCTTCCTTCACAACATGGTGGGTACGGTGGAGCACGTGCTGCAGGACCTGCTCGTGGACCGCGACATCCTCTCGGAGTCGCTCAACCTTTACATGTCGCTGGTGAGCCACCGCACCAACGAGGTAATGAAACGCCTCACCGTGGTGAGCGTCGTGTTCCTTCCGCTCACCTTTTTGTGCGGGGTGTACGGCATGAACTTCGAGAACCTGCCGGAGCTGCGCTGGCAGCACGGCTACCAGCTCTTCTGGCTGCTGGTCGGCGGCATCGTGCTCACCCTGCTCGGCCTCATGCGCCGCTCCCGGCTCATCTAGCCTGCCATCCGCTGGGGACGTAATCGTCTCAGGGCGGAGGGAATTTGGCGGCTGCGACGTATCAAGGTTCGTGCGAGCTCTTCTGCTCACCTGTTTCACCTTGGCGACCGCTGGTTGCTCCACGAGCGCCTGGACTCAAGGCCTACCGGCTTCCCCGCTGCTGGGCATCGACGACAGCGGTATCTGGCGCTTTCCGACTCCGCAGCCCCCATCCTCTGCGGAGCTCACTCCGGAGCTGGCCCCGGCACCGAGCGCCGCTCCCTCGACTGCACCGATTCAGGAGCACCGGGAGCCAGCGAAGTCGCGCTCTCGGCGTCCGCAGCCTTTTGCCCGTCGCACCGCGGAGCCGCGCGCCTTCTGAGCGCAGCGAGGGCGCGCGTTGGGCGGGGCCGAGGTAGGTCGCGCGCCGTCGAGCCGCGCGCGCCTACCTCCTGCCACCGGCTCAGAGCTTGCTGATGTCCGAGCTGGAATAAATGCAGTTCTTACCGTCGGCGCCGCTGCCCGCCTCTTTGGGCTCGCCGCTCGTGGTGCCGGTGTACTTTTGGCAGATGGTCGGGCTACCGCTCACGCTCACCTTGGTGAAGCGGGCGACGTCCCCGTAGTTGGAGTTGATACCCGCGACGGACTTGGCGCCCTTGACGATGATGTTGTCGAAGGTGGAGGAGCGCGCGTACTGCTTGCTGCAGTTCCCGCAGGAGCGATACAGCTTGCCGATGCTCTCGGCGCAAAAGTTCTTCACCACCATCGTGCCGGGCCCGTTGTGCTGAAAGACTTTGTCGCTCGCGCTCTTCGCGACGCCGCCGTTGATGGTCATGACCTGTGAGCTGCTGGTGCCCTTGAACGTCGCCGCGTCCTCACCCACGTCCTCCCAGTAGACGTTTTCCAGGGTGCAGCTGCCTTTGCAATGCACTCCGTCTGCCGCTGGCGAGCCGAGAATGACGTTGCGTAGCGTGGCGCCGTCCGCCAGCTCGAAAAGGGGTCCCTGGTCTTCAGACTGACCGGAGGTGCCGAGCGAGCCAGAGCCGAAGTAGCGCTTCAGCCCGCCGTCCAACGTGCCGCTCACCTTGATGGTAGCGGATACGGCCTGCTGGCCACTCGCGCTCGGAATCGAGCAGCTCGGCGCGCCGGTAGAGGGTGCGGGAGTGGTGCCCGTGCTCGTGGGAGTCGGGGTGGGCGTCGTCGCGGTGGGCGTGGGCGTGGGCGTGGGGGTCGGGGTTTGGCTGCTACTCCGGAGCTCGACGTAATCCAGCTTCGAGTCGTAGTCGGTCGCCGCTGCGTCTTTACCGACGCTGACGAACCGAATGGTCGCGGACCCGGAGAGGGTCACGGTTCCGAGTGTCACCGTGCTCCAAGAATCACTGGAGCTGCTCGCATAGCCGAGCATGGTGCCGACCGACGTGCCGTTCACCTCCACGCGGTAGTTGCCGTAGCTGCTCCGCTTGGCGTAGCGGAGCGCTACCGCGTAGGTGCCAGCGGGCACGGCGGCGGTGAAAGAGAAGTTGTCTCCGCTGGCGTTCGCTTGCAGCCGGAGCGTGGTGTCGCTCTTGGAAGCGGTGTCACCGCTCGAGGTGGACCAGCTCTGCTGCTCGGCTTGGAGCGCGATCGTGAGCGACTGCTCCGAGCTATCGAAATTCGATTCGCTTGCGTCTTCCTCCGACAAGCAAGCAGCCAGAAAAAACGGCGACGCCAGCACGATGAGCGGCAGCGACTTGAACCCTAGTCGAACTTTTCTTTGCATCACGCATTCCTGCAAGGGTTGACCCATGCCGCGCGCGGACGCGGCCGGAGCAGGTAATGCCAGCGCGCAAGCAATCGATCACGCAGAGCCGCAATTGGCTCGCATTCATCGATTCAGAAGTTCGGGATCACAACTTACCACGCAGCTCGTCAACGCGAGTCCGCGGGCCCGCCCGTCTCGATCGGATACTCTAGCTCTGCGGGAACCTCGACCGCAGCGCTCGGTACTGGCGATGCGCTACCGAGCGGCACCTGTTGGTCAACCCCATGCGCAGACGGAGCGGCCCCAGGCTTGCCGCGGTGCGCGTCTTTCACCGCGACGGCGACCGCTAGCACCACTGCGGCCGCGCCACCGAGCACGAGGGCCACTACCGTAACGACGCTGAGCTCACCCGATTCGGACACGCCTGCATTGTACTCTGGAGGAGGGTGACAGCCAGGCCTTGCCGTCGTTCAGTCGCCGCGCCCCTGAAGCGCCGAGCCGCCGGCGCGCGAACGGCTCCATCGTTCGCGCGCCGGTCTCGGCCACGTCGCGGCTACTTTCCGCAGCAGCTACATCCAGGCCCGCATTGGCACGACGGCCCGCACTGGCACGACGGCCCACACGGGCACTCCCCCTCGGCGGTAGCGGAGCGGCTCCGGCTCGGCTCGCTACACCCGCACGTACCTTGCTGCTCGCTCCGGCTCTGCTTCTTTTCCATGACTTGCTCCTGGTCGAGGCGGGCGTTCTGCGCGCCTTCGAGATGCAGACGCAGGGGCGAGCCCGGCATTACAGGGGGAAGTAGGAAGCGGTCGCGGAATCAGCTCAGCGCCCGGAGCTGACCCGGGCGCCTTCGACGGGTGACCGCGCGGTGCAGCGTTCATTCACGCAGCTCGCCTCGGTGGACGGCTGGTATTCGCACTGGAACGCAGCTTGAGGACAAGCGCCGCACAGAGCAGCTGCCTCCTCGGACAACCGCGCGGCGGCGGTGCCGAGGTGCTCTCGGTTCACCGGCGTGGGGCAGCTCGCTCGACACGCGTCGCCGAAGGAAACCACGATGCAGTCGCGATCCTCCTTGCATGCGAGCAGCTCCGCTTCTGACTCGCGGCGCAGCTGTTCGTAGCGAGCCTGCCCCGAAGCGCACGCCGTGTAGTCCAGCGCGACGCAGCGTGGGCAGCACTCTCCTTCGACGGGCTGGGGTCGAGTTTTTTCCGGGCAAGCCGCACAGTCAGCGTGAGCGCAGCCCACGGCGACTGCGGGCGTGGAGACGGCGGCGTCGGGGTAGCACGTGCGGCAGCAGCCGTCTGCCTCGCGGCGCGGTGACATACCGGGAGCGCAGCGAACCTCTTCACACGAGCGCGGCGAGCACGCTGTTGGCTCGCGCGAAGTCCGCGCGGAAGAGGCGCCGTCATCCCTCGCTCTCCAGGCCAACAAACCTAGTCCGCCTAGCCCGAGCGCAGCGACCCCTCGCCACCACTTCGCGATTGCAAACACTCCCTTCCTCCTTCCGCTTTCTTATCAGCTGTCACGTTCGCTTCGTCAAGCGCGGCTGTCCGCGCGCGAAATGACCATTCATAAAGGTCTGGGCTGGATTGACGTGCGGCTCGGTTTCGTGGCCTCATGCTCTTCAGGTTTCACGGGAGGGTTTCGCCATGCCGATGACGAGTCGAGGCGCGGTGGGTCGGAATAGTGGGTATTGCGCGGGGTTATTCGCGGTTTCCAGCATCCTCGCGAGCCCCGCGGCTTTCGGTGCGGGGACCACGAAAGGCGGCTCGCAATACGTACAAGAGTGCGCGCAGGCCGGCGTGCCCACGCCACCAACGTGGAACTACGAGGACGCTTTTCACCAAGTGAACGGCAGCCAATGGAAGCGGGCCGGCGTCATCGAGAACGAGTTCATCTCCGCCGCCGAAACAGCGGAGGCGTTTTACTTCGAATCCCAGAGCCCGCCCGGCGTTTGCATCGCGCTGCCGCGCAGTGTCTTTCCTGCCGGTCAAACCCCCGAGCAAGGGCCGCCAACGTACATCTCGCTGCTGGGCGTCATTTGCCAAGGCAAGCAAACCGGCAAGGCTTGTTTTTGGGACCAGGGCGAGCAGTACGTCGCTGGCGGCATCAGCCCGTTCACGACCCTTCAGTTCGGGGACGGCCCCCTGGCGAGTGCTTTCGTGGGCGGCGCGGAGCTGGTGGGCCCCGGCAACGACAACCCGGGTGGGGTGTGCTCGACCTGCCACCGCGGGGAAAACGTATTCATCATTCACCCCGCGTCGCCGTTCGGGCTCATCCCCAACCTCATGCCCAATGTCTGGGGGGAGCCGCTGCTGCCCGTTGGCTGGCCCGGGAACGAAGGCCCCACCTCTCTGTTTGCGCCTTCGGATACTGGCACCTGTCTCGGCTGCCACCGAAGCGGCGCCACCGGTGGCCGCTTCCCGGAGGTCTCCAATCAAACCCCGGCTTATTGCAATATTCTCCGTACCAGCTTCCGCAAAACGATGCCGCTGCCGCCGACCGGGAACGAGCAAGCGGTCAACTTTCCGCCATACCAAACGCTGGACAGCGCTTGCAACGCGCCGCCCGCGCCAGCGAGCAACCCGGCGCAGAAGATGATGTCGTTCGATCCGCCACCACAGCAGTTTTGGACTGCTCAGTCCGGAACGCTCTCGCAAGTTTCCAACCAGCTCACGGAGGGCACGTCGTCCATGGCCGTCAACGCCAGCGGCTACGTTCGGCTGGACTCTGGCTCGTTCAGCACGTGGCAGCTTCCCATCGTCGGCACCCGCTTGGATTTGGATGTGTACGTGCCGCCCGCCGGGCAGCCTCAACCGACCTGGCTCGGGGGCGTGGATCTGTTCATCACCATCCCCAGCGCGCAGCTGACCAACACCTTCGTCGGCCACGTGGAGCTCACGCCGGGCGGCACTGGCTGGAGGACCGCAGCCTTTCAGCTTCCCAGTCAGGTGCGCACGGCTCTGCTGGAGCCGCACGCAGCGGTGCGGCTCGGGGTGGCGGTGAACCGTGCAGGCGGCGCGCCCGCCATCTTGCTGGACAACTTGCGTTTCGGCGGCAGTCTCTCCCTCCCGCCCATGACGCCCGCAGCCGGGCTCCAGTACGACTTCGAGCGGGGCGGCACTTGGCGAGGCAAGGAGGGCGTCGTCACTCAAGCCGCGAACTCGGGCGAGCAGTGGTTCCTGGGCGCCAGCTCCTTGCGAGTCACGATCAACGGTTCGAGCTCCGGGCGCGTTTACACGAAGCCTCTGTCTTCACCGCCCGCTGGCGCGACGGTGAGCTATCGTGTTTTCATTCCCGGTGGTGCTCCGGTCACCGCCGTTCAACCGTACGTGGCCGACAAAAACTGGGTATGGGCGCAAAGCTACAACGCGAACCTTCCACGCAATGGTTGGGTGACGCTCACCGCCGTCATCCCTCCGAACGCCACGCTGCCAGTGCAGGAGATCGGCGTGAAATTTTACCTGAGTGGTCCGTACTCCGGTCCTCTTTACTTGGACGCGGTACAATGGTGACTTGCGCGTGAAAGCCTCCTGCCTCCCTCATTGCAGCGCCCTGTTGCTCTTGCTCGCCTGCGGGCGAGAGACACGCACGCCGCCCGCGTCGCCGGCCGGCGCGTGCGGCGCTCCTAGCTCGTGCGAGCCAGACGGAACGGGTGGGGCATCGGCGGGTGGCGTCTCGAGCGGCGGAGACAGCGCGACGGCCGGGGGCTCCGAAAGCAGTGGCAGCGCCGGGGTGGCCGCGGTTGGAGGTGAGGCGGGCAGCGGCCCGGTGGGGTGTCCGGAGGGCAACGAGGCAGCGCCCTCGCGCTGGGCGACGTGGCCCATGCCCCACCCGGCCGAGAGCGCTCTCTCCCCCGCCGCGAGCTACGACACCACGAAGCCCGGCGTAGTACTGGACCAAGTCACGGGGCTCATGTGGCAACGCGAAGCGCCGGCTGCCACCGGCTTCGCCCAGGGCGAAGGAGCTTGCACGGCGCTGGAGCTGGGCGGCTACTGCGACTGGCGTTTGCCGTCGCGGATCGAGCTCGTGAGCCTGGTGGATTTTACTCGCACTCCCACCGCGCTGGACGCGGCTTTCCCAAGCGCGGTCGGCGAGTTCTGGTCCACTTCGCGGCTCGGCAACAACCGCTGGCGCGTGGGCGCGGACGGGGCAACCCGCGTGTCGAGCGAAACCATGGCGCCGAGCGCCATACCTCGGTGCGTCAGGGTGCACGCTCCTCACGCCACGGAGCTGCGCTACGAGGTCGGCGGCGAGAGCCCGAACGACTGGGTCAAAGACCACGGCACGGGTTTGACGTGGCAGAGGCGGGTGGGCTCCGGCACGTTTTCCTTCGCCGCGGCGCAGCAGCACTGCGCCGCCTGGGCGGGCGGCGGTTACCGCGTCCCCAGCATGAAGGAGCTGCAAACGCTGCTGGACGAGAGCAAGAGCGCAGCCCCTCTGGTGGATACGGAAGCGTTTCCGGACTACCCCACCACCCTGAACGTCACGTTTTGGACTTCCTCGGTCAGCGCATCCACGCCCGGGCACGCCTGGTTCGTTCGCGGCGCTTCCACGCTGAACGCGGCGGTGGACGCCGGCGTGGAGGCTGAGTTCTACGTGCGCTGCGTGCGGTAGCGTATCGGTCCGGGACTTACCGGGTCGGTTCACCCGAAGGGCGGCGCGTGGCGCCTCCGATGGTAGGGTGCGCCGCCTTGGCCCCGTTTCCGTTCTCACCGCCCTGGGTGCTCGCGCCCATGGAAGGCGTCACCAACGCCGCCGTGCGCGAGGTGCTCGCCGGGTACGGTCCGGTCGGGCTGGTGTGCACCGAGTTCGTGCGCATCGCCGGCGAAAAGATCTCGAAGCCCTACCTGCAGAGGCAGGTCGATCGCCTGCCGCACGTGCCGCTCAGCGTTCAGGTGATGGGTAACGATCCGGAGCTGATGGCGCAGGCAGGGCGGGTCGTCGCGGAAGCCGGGGCGGACGTGGTCGACTTGAACCTGGGCTGCCCCACCGCCAATGCGGCGCGCAAGGGCGTCGGCGCGGCGCTCCTCAAAGAGCCGGAGCGTTTGGCACGCTTGCTCGGCACGATGCGCGGCTCGGTTCCGGGGCTGCTTTCCGCCAAGCTACGTGCGGGCTTCGACACGAGCGACGACGCGCTCCGCAATGCCCGCCTCGTCGAAGACGCTGGCCTGGACTACCTGGCCGTGCATCCAAGGCGGAGGGTGGACCATTACCGAGGCGTCGCGGACTGGCGCATCATCGCCTTGGTGCGACGGCACCTGCGCATCCCCGTCATCGGCAATGGTGATGTCTGGTACGCCCGCTCCGCGCTGGAGATGTTCGAGCAAACCGGCTGCGACGCGGTGATGATTGGGCGCCCGGCGCTGCGTAACCCGTGGATTTTTCGTCAGCTCGCGGAGCTACGCGCGGGAGCCGAGCCGTACCGCCCGAGCGGGCAGGATATTGCCGCCCATTTGCGGCGCTTGGCGGAGGCGCTGGTAGCGCGCGAGCCCGGCCCCGGCTACTCCGCCATTGGCCCGTTGAAGGAGCAGCTCAACTACTTGTGCCGAGCGGTTTCGGACTCTGCGCAGCTCCACCGCACGCTCCTTCGAACACAAACCGTCGCCGAGCTCCTGGATGCAGCCGACGAAGCCTTCGGCGCTTTGCCCGAGCACCGTTTGGATTTGGGCCCCGCTCCGCGCCCCTGGGCGTCAATCGCCAGTGGCGTTGGGGTCGCGCCACGCGCGCTCGAACGGTAAGCGCCAGGCGTTGGGCGCGATCAGCGAGTGAATCACGTTCGGGCCCCAGCTACCGGGCGTGTACAGCCGCACCGGCGGTGGCTCCTCCAACAGCGGCATCGACTTTTCCCACAGAGTCTCGATGCCTTCCGCAGTCGTGAAGAGGGTACGGTCCCCGCGCATGGCGTCCAAGATCAGCCGCTCGTAGGCCTCTAGCGCTTCTCCGGCCCAGCCGGTGTCGTGCATCGCGAATTGCAGGCTCAGCTTGTCGAGCCGCATGCCGGGGCCGGGGCGCTTGCCATAAAAAGAGAGCGACATGCGTGAGCGATCCGCGAGGTCGAACGTGAGATGGTCCGGCCCTTGCGAGCCCACCCCGGAGCCCGCCGGAAACATGCTCTTCGGCGGCTCCCTAAAGGCGATGGAGATGATGCGCTGCCCTTCCGCCAGCCGCTTGCCGGTGCGCAGGTAGAACGGCACGCCCGCCCAGCGCCAATTGTCGATGAAGCAGCGGAGCGCGATGAAGGTCTCAGTGTCCGACTCTTTGTGAATGCCGGGCTCTCCGCGGTAGCCGATGTACTGGCCGCGGACCACGTCCGTCGGTTGCAGCGGCAGTAGGCTACGGAACACTTTGTTCTTCTCCTCGCTGATCGGATCCGGCAGGAGCGCGGTGGGCGGCTCCATGGCCATGAACGCGAGGATCTGAAACAAGTGCGTGACGACCATGTCGCGGAACGCGCCGACCTTTTCGTAAAACGCCGCGCGCGTGGAGAGGCCGAGCGTCTCCGGCACGTCGATCTGAACGTGGTCGATGAAGTTGCGGTTCCAGATCGGCTCGAACAAGCCGTTGGCGAAGCGGAACGCCAAGATGTTCTGGGCAGCCTCTTTGCCCAAAAAGTGATCGATGCGGAAGATCTGCTGATCCGTGAACACCTCGTGCAAGCTGGCGTTGAGCGACTTGGCGCTCTCCAGGTCCACCCCGAACGGCTTTTCCATCACGATGCGCGCGCGGTCCACGAGCCCAGCTTCGCTCAGGGTGCGCACGGCCGAGAGAGCCGCGTTGGGCGGAACGCTGAGGTAGTGCAAGCGGCGGCTTTCCCCTTGAAACGTGCTCTCTGCGCGCTCCGCCGCGGCCTTGAGCGCGCCCGCCCCGGCCGAGAGCGGCACGTAGTCCAGCGCCTCCGCGAAGGCCTTCCACGCCTCTTCGTCCACCGGGCGCTGGGCGAACTCCGCGACCGCGGAGCGCGCGAGGTTCCGAAACCCTTCCGCGTCCAGCTCGTCCAGGGAGACGCCGATGATGCGGTAACCAGGGATGAAACCGGAGCTGACGAGGTGGAACAACCCCGGTAGCAGCTTGCGCTTCGAGAGGTCACCAGTGGCTCCGAAAAGCACGACCAAGTGCGGGTAGCGCGGACCGACCCGTGACGACTGAGTTGCGGGGGTGCTCATCTGTGAGCGCGAACGTACTCGGGTCCAGCTGGTCGCGCCACCAGACTGCGGTACGTTACAAACAAGAAACGAGGCGCAGCGCTTCTGCCACGAGGCTCGGTTTCATCTGCCTTCTTTGCGGATGCTTTCGAGCTCCTGCTCCCGGGCCTGCTGCGCTTGCTTCACCTTCTCCACCACCGCCTGAGCGTCGCGGACGATCGCGCTGGGCGCCGCGAGCAGCGACGTCGAATCCGAGCCGGTGCTGCGACGGACGGCGGCCAAGTAGCCGCCCACCAGCAGCGCGCCGATGCCGAGCACCAGCACGAAGCGCGTTACTCCCTTCCAGCCGCGGGGCAACATGAGCACCAAGAGCAAGCCCGCGCCGAAACCCAGGGCGGCGCTGCTCCACTCCAGCCGAAAGCCCGCCGCGAGCCCGGGGTCCTTCTCCTGCAACGAAACCTGTTCCATCTGCTTGCGCTCGGCGGCGGGCACCGCTTCCAGCGAGCTGACCACGTGCACGGTGCCGCGCTCGTCCACCCACCGGTAGAAGCTCTGCGACTTCGCTTCGGTCGGCATGCGGCGCTATTCGCCGTCGGCCGGGTCTTTTCCGACCGGCTTCCCCAGCGGTGGGAGCCGCACGCCGCCTGGCATGTTGACGGAAAAGGGGCCGGCGGGCGGCGGGATGGAGGCCGGGAACGGCAGGGCCGGAGCCGGCAAAGAGTTCGAGCTGCCGATCGCGCGCTGGTCGTCCGCCCCCGCCTTGTACATGACGACGCGGTTGCGGCCGGCCTTCTTGGCTTCGTAGAGGGCGATGTCCGCCGCTTTTACCAAGTCGTCCGGGTTACTGGAAGCGACGTCCGAATTGCCGGCGCAGCCGATGCTCGCGGTGACGGTGAGCACCTCACCCCCGAAGTTGAACTCTTGCTTGCGCACGTTCTTGAGCAGGCGCTCCGCGACGATGTTGGCGTCCGTCTTGCCGGTGTGGGGCAGGAGCACCACGAACTCTTCGCCGCCGTAGCGGGCCGCCAAGTCCACCTCACGAAGCGAGCCGGTGATGCGCCGCGCCACTTCCTTGAGCACCTGGTCGCCCGCGTCGTGGCCGAACCGGTCGTTGATTTGCTTGAAATGATCGAGGTCTAGCAGCAAGCAGCTGAGCGTATTCTTGTAGCGCTTCGTGACCGCGAACTCGCGGCGCAGCACATCCGCGAACCGCCGGCGATTGAAGAGGCCGGTGAGCGCGTCCGTGCTGGCCAGCGCCTCCACGTGGTGCAGCATGGACTCGAGCTGCTGGTTGCGGTCGCGCAGCTCGGCGTGAGTCGCCTTCACCCGGAGAGCGGCGAAGATGCGCGCCTCCAGCTCTTGATCTTCGAACGGCTTGGCCAGGTAGTCGTCCGCGCCGATGTTCAGGCCCTCGACCCTGTCCGCCACCGCTGTCCGCACCGTGAGCATGATCACGGGAATGTCCCGCGTCTCCGCGTTCATCTTGAGCCAGCGGCACACCGCGAAGCCGTCGATGTCCGCCATCACCACGTCCAGCAACACCAAGTCCGGCGAGGTCGTGCGCGCGAGCCGCAGGCCCTCCACACCCGAGGAAGCGCGAGTCACCCGGTAGCCGAGCCGCTCCAGCGCGTTGCAGATCTGAGTGCTCTGAGCCTCGCTGTCGTCGATCAGTAACAGGTTTGCTTTCATGACTTTCAAGGCACGAGCGGCAAGCCGTCCGCCACTGCCTCACCGGAGTCCACGGGGCCGAGGGTGGCACGCGGCTCCTCGGACTCCCAAGATTTTAGTGCGCTCTGGCTGGAGTGGGCGGCCAAGCGCTGTTTGAGGTCTGCCTCCATGCGGCGAAACGAGCGCTCTCGCTCGAGGGCGGCCGCCAAGGCATCGCGCAGATTGGCAATCTCTTCGGCGGCCTTTGCCCGCTCCGCCCCGAGCCGCTCGTGCGCCTCCGCGAGCTCCTGCTCGAGCTGCGCCGAAGCGTGCGCCTCACGCTCCCGGGCAATAGCGTACGCCGTCGCCGCTTCTTCCTCCAATTGGGCGACACGCTCGTCCGCCAGCTGAAGACGCCCCTTCAATTGGCCGAGACGCCGCTGATCGCGGAGGGCAGCGGCTCGTGCGTCCGCCTGGGCCTTGGACGCTTGGTGCAGCTCGCGCCGCTGCAGCTCGCAGCGAGCGCTGAGCTGGGCGAGCTGCGAGTCCGCGTCCACCTCGACCGACAACGGCAGGGCTTTGGCCGAGCGCACCGGCTCGGTCCTAAACGCCGAGCGAAGTCGAGGCGATCGCGGGCGAGTCATCGCGGCAAGATCATACGACCATTCGCGGCGGCTTATCAGGCTCCCAGGTATGGAAATCGTCGGGAGCCGTGGCTGGCGAGCTGCGGCCTTGCGTCCACGCTGACACGTAGCTCCGGGTGGCCTACGAGGATCTTCGCGCAATTTGGCGGGCGTCAATGTAGGCACGCTGGTTGCGATGCGCCCGAAGCATGCGCTTTGCTGTCGCTTCGTTTCTCCTCCTGGCCGGCTTCAGCGGCCCCGCCGTCGCCGCAACTCCCCGCCTGACCGTCTCGGCCGTCGAGACCGAGCCGCCCCGGCGCCGCGTGCCTACCCCCGACGAGCTGAGCCGGCTCACGGCTGCTGTTTCTGCGGGGCCGCGCCAGCGTGACGCTCACTTCGCGCTGACCAGAGCGCTGATGTCGCAGGGAAACCTGCTCGCGGCGCATGAAGCAGCCGAAGCTTGGCGGGAGCACGACGCCTACAACCTCGTGGTCGTGCGGCTCTTGGGCGACATCGAGACCGAGCAGGGCGACAGCGCTCGCGCTCGGCGCACCTACTCGTCGATTGTCGAGCTCTTGCCGAGGGACGTGCAAGCCAGACGCGCCCTAGCGACGGTGCTCAAGCAAGGCGGTGATTTGCAAGGAGCGAGGCAGCAGCTGCTGGTCGCGCTGAGCATCGCGGATGACCGAGCGACCGCGTTCGAGCTCGCGGACGTGGAATTCCGACTTGGCTTGCCGGAGGCGCGTGAGCGCTTTGCCGCCATCGCCCGAGCCGCCGACTCGAGCGAAGCCGTGCGGTACCCCGCGAAGCAGCGCTTGGCGCAGATCGCGGCTCGGGAGCGCCGTGACGCGGAGTCGACGGGCGACCCGGCGCGGGCCCGCGAGCTCGGGCGCGAAATCGAAGCGCTCGGCATTCACGGCGGCGTAGAGAACGACATCAAGGTGTTCTTGTCGTGGGACACGGACCGCACCGACATCGACCTATGGGTCACCACCCCGGCGGGCCAGAAGGTGTTCTACGGCGCGAAAAACGGCAAAGACGGCGAGCAATTGTTCGACGACGTGACTACCGGCTACGGGCCGGAGAGCTTCACCGCGCACGACGCAAAGCGCGGGACCTACACCGTCAGTGTGGACTACTTCGGAGCTCGCCCCGGCGCTTTCAAGGAGGCTCGGGGCGAAGTGATCGTCGTTTTGAACGAAGGCCGACCCAGCGAGACACGCCGAGCGTTTCCGTACCGGCTGTTCGAAGAGAAGGACCGCGTCACCGTAGCCCAGGTGCACGTGCAAGGAGGCGCGTGATGCTTCAGCGCGCGCTCTCGATTCTGGCGGCGTCGAGCCTGCTCGCCTGCGCGGCCGCGCAAAGGACCGAGCCCGCCCCGCGGCTGGCCCCCGCGATCGTCGCGTCACCGGGCAGCTTCGATCCGGCCGGAGTCGGGAGCTTGGAGCTCCGCGCCGACATCGGCGACCCGTCGCTCGCGCGGCTGGCCCACGTGCACGTCTCCGCGCGTCAGGCGGGCGATATGGCGGAAGTGGAAGCTGCACACACGTTCCACAACGACTCGGACTCCGTGCTCGAGGGCACGTTTCGCTTCCCGATGCCGGACGGCGCCATCCTCACCGGCCTCGCCATGATGATCGATGGCAAGCTCATGGAGGGCGAGCTGGTCGAGCGCGAGAAGGCACGACGGACCTACGAAGCCATCGTGGATGGCATGCAGGATCCGGCGCTCCTCGAGTGGGAGCATGGCTCGGTCTTCAAAATGCGGGTATTTCCGCTCGAGCCTCGGCGGGACAAGGTCGTCGTGGTGCGGTACCTGGCGCCGCTCCAGCGCGGCCCGGACGGCCTTTACTTCGTGCAGTCGGCGCGCGGCGCCTCGGAGAGCGAGCTGGTGGTCGATTGGGAGGGGCAGCGCATTTTTCAGGAGCGCGGCGTCGCGTCGGAGCGTCTGGTGAGCGCGCCCGCGCGGCCGGCGAGCGCCGCCTTGCGGGAGGATCGGGAGGACGGCAGCTACGCGGTCGTACGGCTCAGCCCGGATTGGAGTCGAATCCCCGCGCCGAAGCGCCCGGCGGTCCGGAATTGGTTCGTCGTCGTCGACACCTCGCGGAGCGCGCTGGAGGAGATGCCACGGGAGCTGGAAGCGCTGGAGGCATTGCTACGCGCCCTGCCGGCTTCCGCTCGCTTTCAGGTCATTACGAGTGATGTCGAAGCGCGGCCCGCGCCGCAAGGCTTGCAGTCCGTTACCGAGGCCACCGTGAAGGATGCCGCTGCCTTCGTGAGGCGCCTCACGCCGGATGGCGCTTCGGATCTCGGTCGCGCGCTGCAGCTCGTCGGCCAGCTTGCGGCCCCGACGCCGGACAGCGCGGTGCTTTATATCGGTGATGGTGAGCCAACGTGGGGCGTCACGGAGCCGCGCGAGCTCGTGGCATTGCTCCGCCGCGAGCTGCCGCGGACCGGGTTCTATCCGGTCTTGCTGGGCTCTTCCGTCAACGACGAGCTCGCGGACGACCTCGCGCAGGCTAGCGGCGGTCGGCGGGCGCGGGTGCGGCGGCGTGAAGAGTTGGAAGCGTTCGCTCGCACTTTGGCGCAGCCGACTCCCATCCTGGGCGGCGTGGAGCTGAAGGCGCCGGCTGGAACCGAGCTCTTGACGAGCGGGCCACTCTCACTCGAGCCCGGTCGAGACTTGCGGCTGCTAGTGAAGGCGCCGGTGGGCAAGGACCCGCTCCAGGGCGTGACCGCCAAAGCCAAGCTTGGAGGCACGACGGTCGATTTGATGCCGCGTGCGCCGGCCCAAACGTCATCGGGCGTGGCTCGCCGCTTCGGCACCGCTCTGGTGCGGCGGCTCGAAAAGAGCGGACAGCCTGCGGCGGAGCTCGTGAAGGCCTCGCTCGACTACGGAGTCATGAGCAAGCTGACCTCGTTCTTGGTGCTGGAGAGCGAGGAGGCGTACGCGCGCTTCTCCATCGAGCGCAAGCGCGCCCAGGCGGCAGAAGCGCCGCGCGTCACCGGCGCGAACCTCGAGTCTACCGACAGCGCCGATATCAGCGCGGACCGCGTGCAACCGGGCGACCCGGAGATCTCGATCGACGCCGCGCGGGACGCCTTGCGGGTCACGGTCGAGCTGCCCTCCGGTGAGACCAAAGTGGCCAGCTACGACGTGGACGCAAGGGGCGGCCATGGAGCCTGGATGGTGCGCTTCCTCGTCGCGCTCGACACCCCGGAGGGCGAGTACGAGGCTGTCGCGCACATCGTGCACCGCGACGGGCACCTGGAGACGCGCCAAGTCCGCTACAACGTCGACAGCACTGCGCCCGCGCTGGAGGTGCGTCTCTCGCCGGCGTCTCGGGCGGGCTTCGTGGAGGTGCTGGTGACCCAACCTGGCCTCGCGAAGCACAGCGACCTCAAGCGCGTCGAGCTGCTCACGCCGGCGGGCAACGTTCATCAGCTGATTGCCATTCGCTGGGGAGTTTTCCGAGCGATGGTGCCGCGGGGCGAGCTCGGCCGCGGCACCTTGCGTGTGGTCGGCTTCGACCTGGCGCTCAACCACACCGTGAAGGAGCTAGCCCTGCCATGAAGCGCGCCGCGGCTTACTTGCTGGCGTGCGTCGCTCTGCTCTCGAGCGTCGTCGCGGAGGCTCGGCTGCTCAGCGGAGTGAACGTCGCGGCCTTGGCGGTCGCGGGTGAGCGCCTGTACGTCGGCGGCTTCGACCAGGGCCTATTCGTGCTCGAGGAGGGTCGAGAGCCGCGGCGACTCGAGGCGCCTGGCCTCAGTCCGTACATCAACGCCCTTGCATGGTCCGCCGCTGAGCAGGAGCTGTGGGTCGGCACCGCGCGGGGGCTCTTGCGCTGCCGGCACGGCGTCGCGCTGAGTTGCCGTCGCTTGGGGCCCAGTCGCGCGGTCCACGCGCTCTTGCTGCGCGCGGGCGGCGAAGTGGTCGCGGGGGGAGACGACGGGCTCATCTTCGTTCGGGGCGAGCACGCGCGGCTCTTCGGAAAAAAGCAGCAAGCTCCCTTCCGCGCGGTGTGGGCCTTGGCGGAAGGGGCCGAGCACCTGTATGTGGGCGCAACCAACGGGCTATTCTGGGGCCGCGAGGACGATTTTCACGCGGGCGGGCGGCTGTCTCGCGCGTCTGTCGTGCAAGGTAGCCTGCTGGACGACTGGGTCACCGCGCTCCTTTCGCAAGGCGGGGCGCTGTACGTGGGCACCTACAGCGGGGGCGTCGCGCGCCTCGTCACTGTAGACGGAAAGCTCTCGCCGGAGAGCACGAGCGCGCTCGGGCACGTCAATCCCGCGGGCGTGGTCGCGCTCTCGGGCGAGGGATTGGCGGTGTGCAGCATGGAAGGCCTGTGGAAAGTATCGCCACGCTTCCGTAGCGGCGTGCCAAGTCATACGCCCGCCTTCGCCGAGGACGTGACTGCGGTCGTTCGAGCCGGAGGTGAGCAAGAACGCAGTCCGAGCCGCTACTGGCTCGGCACGCGCAGCGGCGTGGAGCTCGTCCTGAACTAGCGGAAGGGAGCACTGACGAAAAAGTGACAGGGGGCCGATTGCGAGTCGCGCGCGATCCATCACACTCATAGTGAGGACGCGCGTCGTCCGCCTCGCTCACTCGCGTAGAGGTTCGCTATGTTACTAGGTCTGGCCTTGGGGCTACTCCACGCCAATGCGGTGGAGTGGTTGACTCACAAGTACGTGCTGCACGGCCTGGGGCGCCGCAAGGGGAGCCTTTTTCGTTTTCATTGGGCCCAGCACCACCGCATCGCGCGCAAGAACGCGATGTACGACAAAACCTACGAGGCCTCGTTCTTCAGCTGGAAGGATCGCGGCAAGGAGGTCGTGGGCATCATGGGCCTCGCGCTCCTGCACGCGCCTTTGCTGAAGGTCGCGCCCTATTTTACGGCCGCGGTGCTCTTCTCGAGCGGTAACTACCTGTACCGCCACCGCAAAGCCCACTTGGACGTGGAGTGGGGCAAGAAACACATGCCCCATCACTGGGATCATCACATGGGGGCCAACCAGGACGCCAACTGGTGCGTCTCCTACCCTTGGTTCGACTGGATCTTGGGAACGCGTGAGGCGTCGTCGCAAGGGTCCAGCGCGCCGGATCCCCAGCCACTGGCGGAAGCGCGCCCCTCCGCCTCGCTCGGTTTCACCGAGGCTCGCTCCACCGCGCCGGTCAAAAGCTAGCGCGCGCGGGCTGGACGCTCGCGCTCCGTCGTGCGACTAGGGCCGGATGTCGAGCCGTCGGGTGGCTGCGCTGGTAACGGTTTCAGGCATCATCGTCGCGGTCTCGTGCGGCTCGAACGATGATTCGCGGAGCGAGCCGCCTGCCCTGCAGCCCGGCGAAGCGGGAGCGCCGGAGCTCGCGGCCGGCGCCCACTCGGGCGCGGCTCCTTCCAGCGCTGGGGAGGGCGGTATGGCGGGCGTTGGCACGGCCCCGGCTGGAGCGGGCGGAGCCGGCGCACCTGGTGCCACTGCCGGCCAAGGCGGGGAGCTCCCGAGCACCAGCGGCGGCGCCGGCGGAGAAGCCAGCGGCGGCGAGGGCGGCGCCAGCGGCAATGACGGCGCCGGCGGCACGGACGCGGAGCCGCCCCTGTTCGAAGACGACTTCGACGCCGAGCAACTGGAGACCGCCAGCGCCTATTCGGTAAATTACGTCGAGTTTGCGCGGTGGAACGTCGCGAGCGGGAGCGTGGACGTCACGGTTTTGCCGAACGGCTTCATCGACAGCCCGGGCGCTTACGGCGCAGGTCAGCTAGCTCGAAGCGTGGTCGTAGACTTGAACGGCAGCACGGCTCAGAGCGGCACCTTGGAGACCAAGTCGGCCCTCACCTTTTTGCCGGGAGTCACGTACACCTTGCGCTACGTGCTGGGCAACGCACGCAATCAGACCAACGCGGTCACGGTCTCGATCACCGGCCTCGTCGCGGAGACTCGGACGCAGAACAGCGTGACGAGCTTTACCGCATACGAGACGACCTTCACCCCGTTGAACCCGGTCACGGCAAAGCTCGTCTTCGCGAGCGCCGGCGGGGCCGACGACGACGGCTTGCTGCTGGATAGCGTCTCGATCCGTCGCTGACCCAGCGCGGCCCGCTTGGACATCGAAGCGGGGCTCGGCGCCGTCATTCCCAGCGCGATCGTCATCCGGCGGGCATCGTTGGCGCGGCTCTCCGCCGTGCGCTGTGAGGTTCGCTCCATGGCCTCAAGCTAGGGGGCGGAGCCTTTTTCGGCCCGGTCGCATCGGCCAGCGCCCGCAGCGGACCGGTGAACGCCGGGCGGGCGGCGGCGGGCGGACCGGGATCAAGCGCTGCGCTTGGCGTCCGCCAGCCGCTTTTCCAGATCGGCGATCGCCACGGTGCGGCGGGTCTGCTCACCGCTTCCGAGCGTGAACGGCGAATCCGCCGGCGCGGCTCGCGCGCTGAGCGGCGCGCTGGCCCACCACGCCTCCGCCTCCGCGCTCCCCCAGCTACCGGCGGCCTCGCACCCTTCGAGCGCGCGAGCCAAAGCGCGTGCGCTCGCCGGTCGCGCTTCTTTCGACTTTTCCAAGCAAGCGACGATGACGCGCTCGAGATCGGCAGGCACCGCAGCGCGCTCCGAAGGCGGCGGCGCCACGCTATGCAGGTGGTGAGCGCACACCTCGAGCACGGTCTTGCCGCGGAACGGAGGCGCGCCCGTGAGCAGGAAATACGCGACGCAGCCGAGCCCGTACACGTCCGTCGCCGCGTCCACCCGGTCCGGCTCGAGGATGGCTTCTGGCGACATGTAGAGCGGCGTCCCCACGACGAGGTTCACGTTGCTCTGGGTCGTTTGCTCGTTGCTCTTCACGTCGCGCACGAGCCCAAAATCCAGCACTTTGACGAAATCCGCCAGCTCACCGCGGCGGCACAGGAAGATGTTGGCCGGCTTCACGTCGCGGTGGATGAGCCCCACCTGGTGGGCTTCGTGAAGGGCGCCGCACACCTGAAGCAGCAAGAAGATGGCGCGGCTCGGCGAGAGCGGGCCATGCCGTTGAACCAGCTCCTCCAGGGTCAGCCCCTCCAAGAGCTCCATCGCATAGTAGAAGACGCCGTCCGGCGTGCGACCGTAATCGTAGATGGAGATCGTGTTCGGGTGCGTGAGGCGCGCCGTGAGCTGCACCTCTTTTTCAAAGCGCCGGAGCTGCAGCTCGTTGCTGTCGCCCAGCAGCAGCTTCACCGCGGTCGGACGGCGCAGCATGGCGTGGCGCGCGCGATAGATCTCGCCCATCCCGCCCTGCCCAATCTTTTCCTCGAGCGTGTACTGGCCGAGCTGCAGGGCCTCTTTGGCTCGCTTCTGCAGCCCATAAATGACTTTGGACGCGACGGTGCTCACCGCCACCCCCGCCGTGGACCAGAGCAGGGCTTCCACCACGCCCCTCGCGCGGCCGCCCATGTACACCATGTCCGACGTCTCCGGCAGGGTCGCGCGCATCAGCAGGAACCCGGAGAAGCTCGCAATGCCGAGTAGCAGGGTGCGGCGCGGCGCGCTCGGCACCACCATCGCCCGCGTGATGCTCACGTGAGTCACTGCCAGCATCGCGGTGTAGT
Organism: Myxococcales bacterium; assembly: GCA_004193285.1. GTDB lineage: Bacteria > Myxococcota_A > Polyangia > Polyangiales > Polyangiaceae > PMG-095. Next base: position 89,351 of record SECP01000002.1, read on the forward strand.
AGCCGTAGGGCTGCACCGCCCAGTGCCCCATACCGATGAAAGACGCGCAGAGGCAAAAGGTGCCGAGCAGATCCGCCGCCAGCAGGGCGCCCTCGGAGAGCACGCGCCGCTGCCGTAGCACCAGCCACATTCCGAGCGCGATCAACGTACCGAGCGCGTGGCTCGCTCGACCCGCCAGCTCCACGCGGGCGACCTGCCTGACATGGTCCGCGAGCCAAACCGCGAGCAGAAACATGCTCGAGATGAGGAACGTCACCTTGCCGACCAAGGCGACTCGGTCCTGAATGAAGCGCAGCTCCGCCGCCGTGTCCTGCGGCATGCTGCCGAGGGCGGCTACTTGCACCTTCGGAAACCGCGAGCCGGGCGCCACGCTCGGGACTTAGCATTCAGGGCGCCGAGCGGGAAGGGTCGTTACTCGGGGCCCACCGCGTACGCGAGCTCCACCGCGGCCGCCAAAGCGGAGCCGCGAAGCTCCAGCGACTGCTCCTCCACGCGCAGGTAGCTACTGTAGGCATCGAGGAGCTCCAGGATGGTGCCGCGCCCCTCGCGGTACGTCACCTCGGCGATTTTTCTTACCTGCGGCGCCTGCTGCCCCGCCTCCGCGCGGTACGCCACGTAGGCGCTGGTGGTGAGCCGCAGCTTGCGCAGCGCGAGCTCGACCTCGCGCTGAACCGAATGTTTGGCCTCGCGCTCACGCACGCGCGCGGCGCTGCTCTGTTGCAGCTCACGGTCCACCGCACCTTGCCCTCGATCGAAGAGCGGCAGTGGAATCGAAGCCGAAGCGAGCAGCGCGCCGCCGGCCGAAGACGAAGGGAGCCCGGCTATGTTGGTCCAGCGTTGGTAGCCGATGCCTAGCTCCGGCTCGGGGAGGTACCTTTTGCGCGTGGCGCGAACGCGCGCCTCCGCCGCGACCGATTGCAAGCGGCTCGCCGCTACTTCATGGCGATGCTCCAGCGCGCGTCGGACCAGCGCCGCCAGCTCGCGCGTGTCTCCCGCCGGTTCTGCGAGTGGCTCCGCGGCCGCGAGCTCGTCCGCCGCGGGGACGCCGCCGATCGTCGCCGCCAGATGTGCGCGCGCTTCCGCCACCTCCACGCCCGCCCCCGCAATGCGGGCTCGCAAGCTGCTGCGCTCCACGTCGAGCCGGATACGGTCGTACGCGGGGTTGGCGCCGGCCGCCGCGCGGGCGTCCAAGACGCGCTGCACGCTCTCCAGATCCGCGAGCCCAGCGCTCAGCACCACGTGCCTTCCCTCTGCGATTTGCACCATGAGGTAAGCCCGCCGCACCTCGCCCAGGAGCGCCCACGCCTCCGCCATGAACTCGCGCTCGACGGCGTTCGCGGTGAGCGTCGCCGCCTCACGGCTCGCGCCCAATCGCCCCCAAATGGGCAGGCTTTGCGCGAGCATGATCTGGTAGTCCCGCGCCGCCCCATCCGCGTCCCCGTGGATCTTGAAGGCAGCGGCTAGGCCGAGGCGCGGATTGGGCATCAAACCAGCCGCAATGATGTCCGCGCGAGACGCGCTGAGCTCGTACTTCGCGGCCGCGAGCCGCAAGTTCTCACCACGGAACCGCTCGATGGCGCGTGCGATCGTGATGCCGGCGCCTGGCGGCTCTTCCGGTGCGGCGCTGGGCGTGGCCACCGCCGCAGGTGAAGGCGCAAGAGCCGGAGCCGTTTGAGCGTGAGCCGGCTGGCTGAGCAGAAGGCCGAGCAGAGCTCCAAGACCGTACGAACGGAAGCGCATGGCGCGCATCTTGAGGCATAGAAAGAGCGAAAGAAAGGCGCGACCCGTGTTAGCTTTGGGCCGGCTCCGATGGGTCTCAAGCTCCAGCTCTTGTTGATGACGGCGGGGTTCTCGCTGCTGGCCAGCGCGTGCGGTAAGCCCGAGCATCACTTCGAATCCACGTGTCAGCTCGTCCGCAAAGGCGTGGTGGAGGTGGACGAGAAGGGCGTGACTCAGATGGTAGACGTGGAGCTGGAGTGGGACCCCTGCCCCGGGGACCAATTTCAGGTCGTGCGCGGCGGCGCGGAGTTTGCGGCCTGCATGGAGCAATACGAGGTTGGAAAGCTCCTTCCCGTCCTCGTCAAGCATTGGTGGGACAACCGCGGCTACTACGTGTGGGACGTGTACCAGGTCGGCAACTGCAAGCGGGCGATTGAGCCGGAGTCCGAGGGCTCCTACGAAAAATCCCAAGAGTGCAGTGACGTAGAGATGTACGGGCATGCCACGGGCTTTTCCTGCAGCCGGCGCCCGTTCAAAGACCTCGTCGCGACGTGCCCGTGGATGGCGCGCCAGTAGCCATGCCGGGGCTTCGGCTCGCCACCTGGCTGCTGGGCGCGGCGTGCCTCACCCTCGCCTGCAAGGGCAAGCCGCAGCGCTTCACGACCACGGTGGAGGTCATGCAAGTGCGCACCTTCGGCACCACCAGCAAGCTGACGGACGTAGAGCTCAAGTACGCGCAGTGTCCGGCGGACGCTCGCCAGATCATGCGGCTGGGCAAGGATTTCAGCGCCTGTGGTCAAGAGCTGAAGACGGGCGAAAAGCTGAAGGCGGATGTCGTGCTCAGCTGGAACCGCGAGCGCGGCTTCTATCGCAACGAGGTCGTGCGCCTCGGCAAGTGTGACGTCCAGCTCGATCCGAAGGACGAAGCCAACTACCAGAGCGTGGAAGCGTGCTCGGACGTGAAGGCCAGCGGCATGGTCGTCGGAGTGCGCTGCGACCGCGGCCGGAGCGAAGAGCTACTGGCAAAGTGCCCGTGGCTACGGCGCGACTAGCCGCGCTTCACAACGTCATGGCGAGCGCCATCACGACCACGGTCGCGATGGGAACGACGGTGCGCGCAATGCGAAACACGCGCGTCATTTTGTCTTCGTCCACCAGGAACATGGCCCAAGTGGAGAGCATCCCCAGGAGGAGCGAGGCGTACACTCCGAGCATGAGCTTGTCGGCGCGAGTGAGGTAACTCGTCGCCGGCAGCTCCTGCATCAGCGAGAAGTGGAAGAGCACGGCGCCGGCCAGCATCGGCGCGCCCGCGTTGGACCGCACCTCCATGTGGTCCGGCGGGACCCACATGCCGAGCAGCGAGATGAGCACGATCACGAGCGCGGGCACGTAGACCTTGAACACCGCGCTCGCGGCGAAGCGGTTCAGCCCGACCGTGAACACGTAGCGGCCGTAGAAGAGGTCGTCCCCTTCGAAGCGATCCGGGTAAGATTGGCTGAGCGACCGCGCCTCCACGAACGCTACCTGCCAACCCACGGCGCGAAAGCCGCGCGCGGTTTTGGTGCGCTCGCGGTCGACCACGAAGCGAACCTGGTCCACCCCGCGCGTGTCGTCCTCGATCAGGATCTTGAGCTCTTGCGAGTCGTAGGGGTACTTGCGCAAATCCGCCGGTGATTTGAACTGCCCGGACAAGCGCAGCAGCTTGAAGGTGGGCTTGTCCGCAATCACGGTAGTCGCGTCCACCTTGCCGTTGGGAAACTGCGGCCGAATCTCCGGCATCGGCGTGTCACTGGTGAAGCTGAGGAAAAAATCCGCCAGGAACGTGCCGGTTTGCACGTTGTAGTCGTCCACGCTGTTCAGCAGCATGCCAACCTTCACGCGCGCGGGCTTGTCCGCGTTCGGCTTCGCAAAAGGCGAGCGGTAGAGCGTGCCACTCGGGTGATGAGGGACGCCGCCGTTCGGCGCTATCGCCAGATCGATCGGCTCGGGCGCCGGAGCGCCGCTGGGAGCGAGAGCCGCGCTCGGAGCAGGCGGGGCGCTCTGCGCCGGCGCTTCCGAAACCGCTAGCGCCGCGGGCGCGGGCGGTTGAGCCCACGCCTCCGTGATCGCCGGCCTCGAGCGGAGCGCGCCGCCGAACAGCGCGAGCACCAGCGCGGCCACGACCCCGAGAGCATTGATCCAAACGACGCGCGAAGACGCAAGCCGGCGCATTCGCCGCTCTAGTTACGCGCCCACTTCGTGCCGTCCGCACACGTCACCTGGTCCACGTGGGCCACCGCGAGGGACGCGGTCTGCGCGTGGGCGAGGTTGACGGAAAGCGAGTGGACCTGATCCGGGCCGAGGTCTTCGATCTTTTCCTCGTTGAACGCGACGTAATACTCGCCTCCCGCGTTCATCTGCGCGGGCTTGCCGTACGCGTCGTAGCCGTAAGCGGTGCCGGAAAGGGCGCTGACCGCGCATTTTCCGCGGTTCTTCAGATCCAGGTTGAGCACGAGGCCTTCGTCTCCGTTGCCCACGTCCCCGACCTCCATGACCACCGGGTCTTTCGCGGTGAGCTCGGCGACCACCATCCGCGCGCGAGAGACAGGCGCTTTGCCCAGGATGAGCGAGCCCTCTTTGGGGATGAGGGCCGCGTTCTTCCCTGCCTTGGAGCGCTGCGCGTCTGCGGCCGAGAGCCGCTGCAGCACCGCGGGCTGGCTCCACTCCCTTTCGAGGAGGGCCCGACCCACGAAGAAGCCGATGGCGCCGCCGACCACCAAGCACGCGATACCTACCAAAATCAGATTGCGCATACTTCCTCTTCAGCTCACACGAAAACGCTGGCGATCATCACGAGGGCCGTGAGCGGCGGCACCCAGGCCCGAAAGAGCCTGAACCAAAAATCCAGGCGGTCTTCGTCCACGATCATGAAGGCCCAGGTGGTCGCCATGTTGAGCAGCAGCGACACGTACACGCCGAGCATGAGCTTGTCCGCGTGGGTAAGGTAGCCGGTCGCGGGGAGCGACTGGATGAGCGAGTAGTGAAACAGCACCGCGGCGGCCAGCATGGGCGCGCCCGCGTTGCTGCGTACCTCGAGCTCCCCCGGCGGGCACCACAGGCCGATCAGCGAGATGAGCACGATGATGAAAGCGGGCACGTACACGCTGAACGCCGCGGACTGCGCGAACCGGTCCAGCCCGAGCGTGAACTTGTAGCGAGACACGTAAAGGTCGTCGCGATCGAAGCGCGCGGGGTACTGGTGCTTGAGCGCCAGCGCGCCGACCGAGGCCACGCCGTAGCCAGAGAGCCGGAACGATGCATCCAATGACGTGCGATTCGGATCCGGCACGAACACCAGCGTGTCCACGCCGTAGACCGCGTCCTCCACGTTGATGTCGAGCTTTTGAGTGTCGAACGGATAATCGCGCAGGTCCACGATGCTGGTGAAGGAGCCGCTGCAGCGATAGAAGCGGAAGGTCTCCACGTCGATCACGGTCTGGCACTCGGTTTCGTGCCCATTCGTGAAGACCGGGTGCAGCTTGGGCATCGGCTTGTCGGACGTGAAGGACATGAAAAAGTCCGCCGAGAAGCTGCCGTCGCTGATCGAATAGGCGCGAATTTCCGAGATGACGAAGCCCACCTTGACGGTGGCGGGGCCGCCCATGGTGGGATTCGCGAGCGGTGAGCGGTACTTGCCGTCCCGATGAATTGGCACCTTGCCGGTGCCGAGGGAGAGCTTTTGCTCGTCGCTCAACCCCTCCGGCATGTCCGACTCCCCTTGGATCACGGTGCCGCTCAGGGTGAGGTTGGTGAAGTCTTCTTCTTCGCTCTTCGCCTCTTCGTTCACGGGGGCGGGAACCGGCGGAGCGGAGCTAGGCGGGGCGGGAGCCGCGCTCGCCACCGGTACGGCGCTCGCCGCTGGCTCGCTCGGGGCCGCGGGCAATCGAACCGCAGGAGCGGGTGCGTTCTGTGCGGCCGCGAGCTTGCTGCTCACGATCATCGCGCCCAAGCAAACGACGATGATCGCCGAAACGACCTGCCAGATGTGCGCCGCCCTCATTCGGCGCGGTTTCGGTTTCACCACGGCGCGAAACTTAGCCAAAAAAACGTGTCTCTAACACTCAAATCTGGCACCCTCGGCGCGGTGGTGAGAAACGCTCTGGCCTCGCTCGTTGCGCTCACGTTCCTCGCGCTGGTCGCATGCAAGCCAGCGGAGACTGATGCGGAGGAGGCACCCGCCGCCAAGAAGGAGGCGGACGTGGACGTCAGCCTCTCTCCCAAGGCGCTCGAGAGCGCCAAGCTCGCCACCGGTAAACCGCAGAAGGTGCCGCGTCGCTCCAGCCTCACCGTCGCGGGCTCGGTGGATTTCGTGCCAAGCCGCGTCGCGCGCATCGGCCCGCAGATCTCCGGCCGCGTCGCCAGCGTGCCGGTCGCGCCCGGCCAAGCCGTCGGCCGTGGAACCACGGTGGTGACGCTGGACAGCGTGGACATCGGGCGCGCGCGTGCAGATTTGCTGGAGGCGAAAGCGCAAATGCAGCTCGCGGAGGCCGAGGTCGCGCGCGAAGAGCGCATGCTGCAAGCGGGTGCGTCTTCCGAGCGCGCTCAGCAAAGCGCACGCACCACGCTGGACTTGGCGAAGGTGAACGTCTCGTCGGCCGGTGATCGCCTGCGCACACTGGGCGCAGCGGCTGGCGGCGGCGCGTCCTCCTTTGCGCTGGCGTCGCCCATCGAAGGCAAGGTGCTGGAGGTGAAGGCACGGCTCGGTCAGCCCGTGGGTCCAACCGATACGCTGGTGGTCGTGGGTGAGACGAGTCAGGTCTGGCTCTCGGTCGACATCTACGAGCGTGACCTGGCCAAGGTGAAGCCGGGGGACGAAGTCACCGCTACCTCCGTTGCCTACCCGGACCGAACCTTCACCGGCACGGTGGACCAGCTGGCCAGCGTCGTGGATCCAGCGCGGCGGGTGCTGGAGGCGCGCATCGTGCTCAAAAACCCGGATGGCGCCCTCCGCCCGGGTATGACCGCGACGGCGCGGATCTTGGGCGTGCCGGAGGCGGGCGCGGCGCCGGTCATCAGCGTCCCTCGCACCGCGCTGCAAACCATCGATGGGCAGCCGTTCGTGTTCGTGGAGCTGAGCGGCGGCAAGTACCAGCTGCGCGCGGTGGAGCGCGGGGCCGACCTGGAGAGCGGCGTGGAGATCAAGCAAGGGCTGCTGGGAGACGAGTCGATCGTCACGGAAGGCACCTTCATCCTGAAGAGTGAAGTGCTGCGCGCGCAAATGGGATCCAACGATTGATCGACCGGCTCATCCACTTCTCCGTTCACCAGCGCATCCTGGTGCTCGTGCTCTCGGTCGTGTTCGTGGTGCTCGGGCTCATCGGAGCCAGCAAAGTACCGATCGACGCCGTGCCGGACGTCACGAACGTCCAAGTGCAGGTGCTCACCCCCGCGCCGGCGCTGGGCCCGGAGGACGTGGAGACTTACGTCTCCGTGCCGGTGGAGCGCGCCATGGCCGGCCTGCCCGGCTTGGAGGAGATTCGAAGCACCTCGCGTGCCGGCATTTCCGCGGTAACGGTCGTGTTTGGGGACGGGGTGGAGCTCTTCCGAGCGCGCCAGCTCGTGGCCGAGCGGCTGTCGATCGCGAAGCGCGACATTCCGCCCGAGTACGGCTCGCCGGAGCTCGGCCCGCCCACGGGCGCTTTGGGCGAGGTCTTTCAATTCGAGGTGAAGGGCAAAGCCAGCTTGATGGAGCGCCGCTCGGTGCTCGATTGGATCATCGTGCCCCGCTTGCGGCTCGTGCCGGGCGTGGTGGAGGTGAACACGATGGGCGGCGAGGCCAAGTCGCTCCAAGTGACGCTGGACCCCGCGCGCCTCAGCAACGCCCGCGTGGGCGTGCCGGAGGTTCTGTCGGCGCTTTCGCGCAACCATTTGGCCACCGGCGGCGCCTACCTGGTGGACGGGCGCGAGCACGTCACGGTGCGCGGCGAAGGCCGCATCAAGTCGCCGGAGGACCTCGGCTCGGTCGTGGTGGAGACGCGCGAGGGCACGACCCCGCTCTTCCTGCGTGATCTGGGCGAGATCGGCTACGAGGCGCTGGTGCGCTACGGCGCCGTGACGCGCGACGGCCGAGACGACGAAGCGGTGGTGGGCATCGTGGTCATGCTCACGGGGGCCAACAGTGGGCAGGTCGTCTCCGCGGTGCGCGCGGAGGTGGAGGAGGTACAAAAGAGCCTACCGCCCGGCATTCGCATCGACGTCTACCAGGACCGCATGGATCTGGTGCAGCGCACCATCCACACGGTGAAGACCAACCTGCTGGAAGCGAGCGCGCTCGTGCTGCTCGTGCTGTTCGTGATGCTCGTCAGCTTCCGCGGCGGGGTCGTGGTGGCGATCGCGATCCCGCTCGCGCTGCTCGGCGCGTTTTTGGGCATGTGGCTGGGCGGGGTGCAGGGCAACCTCATCAGCCTCGGCGCCATCGACTTCGGGCTGGTGGTGGACGGCGCGATCATCATCGTCGAGAACGCCATCCGCCGCATGGCCGAGCGTCGCAATGCGCTCGGCCGCCCGCTCACGGACGAAGAGCGGAAAGATACGGTCATCAGCTCCTCGATCGAGGTACGAAGCGCCACCGCCTTCGGCGAAGCCATCATCGCCCTCGTTTACTTGCCGATCGTGGCTCTGCAGAGCGTGGAGGGGCGCATGTTCCGGCCGATGGCGCTCACGGTGCTGTTCGCGCTGGCCACCGCCTTCGTGCTCTCGCTCACCCTCGTACCCGCGCTCGCGTCGCTGCTGCTCCCGCGCGACGCGAAGGACAGAGAGAGCCCCATCGTCCACGGCGCGCTCAAGATTTACCGGCCCGTGCTGCGCTGGGCGACCCATCGCCCCATCTTCGTGATGCTCGCGGCGCTCGCGGCCTTCTGTATCACGATCGCGATCGGCTCCCGCATGGGCCGCGAGTTCTTGCCCCAGCTGGACGAAGGAACCCTCATCGCGGAGATGGTCCGCCTGCCTTCCGTATCGCTGGCCCAGTCGCTGGATTCGACCCGTCAGACCGAGAAGGTGCTGCTGAGCTTTCCGGAGGTAAAGAGCGTCGTGACCCGCACCGGCCGCGCGGAGGTCGCGGTGGACCCGATGGGCATCAACATGAGTGATGTCTGGATCCTGCTCAACCCTCGCGACACTTGGAAGACCGCGAGCCATCGCGAAGGCTTGATCGAAGCGTTCGACAAGCGCCTGGTGGACGAGGTACCGGCGGCCGGCTTTTCCTACACCCAGCCGATCGAGATGGCGTCGAACGAGCTGCTCTCCGGCTTCTCCTCGGACCTCGCGATCGACATCTACGGGTCGGACTTGACGGCGCTGCGCAAGAGCAGCGAGGCAATGGTGCGGACTCTCCGGCAAATCAAGGGAGCGCGGGACGTGCGAGCCGAGCAGATCGCCGGTCTCAACGTGCTCACGGTCAAGGCGGACCGCATGGCCATCGGCCGTCAAGGCTTGGACGAGAAAGCGGTGCTGGATACGGTCGCCGCCATCGGCGGCGTACAAGTCGGTGAGATCGTCGAGGGCTCCGCGCGCTACCCCATCACCGTGCGCTTCGACGCAAAGACGCGCGAGAGCCAGGACCAGCTCGCGGCTTTGCCGGTGCGCACGCCGAGCGGCGCGCTCGTACCCCTCGCCCAGCTTTCCAGCATCGACGTCGCGCCGGGCCCTTCCCAGATCAGCCGCGCGCGTCTGCAGCGCCGCGTCACCGTGCAGGTCAACGTGCGCGGGCGGGACATCGGTAGCTTCGTGGACGAAGCCAAAGCCGCGGTCGAAAAGGCGGTCAAGCTGCCGGTCGGCTACTTTACGGTGTGGGCCGGTGAGTACGAGAGGCTTCAGAGCGCGACCCAGCAGCTCGCGGTGGTCGTGCCCATCTCGCTGGCCGTCATCCTCGTCTTGCTGATCGCTACGTTCGGCAAAGTCCGGCCCGCTCTGCTGATCTTCGCCAACGTGCCCATGAGCGTTTCTGGCGGAATTTTAGCGCTCTTGGCGCGCGACCTCACGTTCAGCATCTCGGCCGGCATCGGCTTCATCGCGCTCTTCGGGGTCGCGGTGCTCAACGGTCTCGTGCTCGTTTCCAGCATCGAGCACCTCGTCGCGCAGGGCGCCAGCATCGACGACGCGGTAGAGCAAGGCGCGACCCATCGCCTCCGCCCCGTGCTCACCACCGCCATGGTTGCTTCCCTGGGCTTCCTGCCGATGGCGCTCGCCAACGGCGCGGGCGCGGAAGTGCAGCGCCCCCTCGCGACGGTCGTCATCGGTGGCCTCATCACCTCCACCCTCCTCACCCTGGTGGTGCTGCCGAGCGCCTACCGCTGGCTGCTCACTCCGAAAGCGGCCAGGGTCGCCGCCTCCAGCTAGCGCTTCTCTTCGCGGGCGCGGGCGCCGCCGAGCACCGCGGAGCCCGCCGCGCCGCGCGCTATGTCCATGGACTCACGGAAAAATCTCGCCGTCGTTGACTCGACGCGCGAGCGGTGGCGCCTTGAGGCTCTGTCTAGCCGTCCCTTTCCCGCCGAGACCGTTCGCGACCTGATTGGCATCGCTCGCCTGCTGTATCGCACGTGGTCCTCCTCGAACCGGACAGACACGCGCTTACCCACGCTGGTCGCCATCGGTAAGGATTTGCAGCAGTCACTGGCGCTGTCGCGCGGCAGTAAGCCCGGCTCTCGTCAGTACCGAGAGGCGTGGCAGCTGGCGGAGCTTGCCACGCGCAAGCTCGGCTACATCGTGGACGCCTACGTCGGGGTCAAGCCGCTGATCACGGCCGCCTTCGATCGAGTGGACGAGACGGCGGGAGACGACAAAGTCGCTAAAGCCCGCCGTCGCTCGTGAGCTCGCTCAGCCTGGCACGAATACGAGCCGCTCTTCGGGCTCCAGATTCCAAGCTTCGGCTACCTGGCTGAGCGGCAGGCTCCGAAATGGAGCATGAAAGCCCGCGCCCGGCGCGGCAGCGAGGAGCTCGTCCGCCCCCGCCAAGAGCTCCTTCACGGAGAGGCTCCCGATCCCGCTTCCGAGCAGCTCGATGCCGGTGCTGCGAAGCCTATCCCCTCTCAGCGGGATCTCGTCCCCGGCCGCCGTTCCCACCTGGACGAAGCGCAGCCGAGGCTCCCCGGATCTCGAGCCTCGGCCTTCCGTCGCGGCTCGCAAGACTCTCACCGCCGGATCTCCCCAAAGGAAGTCGAGGACGACGTCCACTCCCTGGTCGAACTGAGCCCGAAGGAGCGCCTCGTCTTCCAGGTGGAGCTTCACGTCCGCGTCGAGCGCCTCCAGCTTGGCCCGGTTGCGACCGAGCGCGATGACTTTGCCCGCGCCGAAGAACCGCGCGGTTTGGAGCGCCATTCTTCCCGCCGCGCCGGTCGCCCCGTTCACGAGCACGACGCCGCCCTTGGGGAACGGAGCGCGACGAGACAGCGCGACCCACGAAGCGAGGCCGGACGTCGCGATCGTCGCCGCCTGCTCGTCCGACAGCGACTCGGGCACCGGCACCGTCATGCCCGCCATCGCGACCGCCTGCTGCGCCATCGAGCCGAAGGGCGCCTTCGGAAAGAGAAAGTAGACGCGCTTCCCCGAAGGGTCCGTGCCCACGCCGTCGACTCCCGGAACGAAGCCTGCGCTTGCGCCGCTGGCGTAGTGGCGGCCCGACGCCAGCGCCCTGACGATGGGGCTGAGCGCCGCCGCGTGAACTCGAACGACCGTCTCGCCCTCGCCGGCTTCCGGCTCACGGAAGTTCCCGTAGGTGGGGGCGGCGCCGAACTTTTCTACGATTGCTGCCTTCATGGCCTTCACCATGCGGCTTGGAGCATCATCGCTCCACTGCATGATAAGCATATCCATCATGCCTAGCGTTCATGATGTAGCCACGGTCGACTTGAACCTCATCCGAGTCATGGGCGCGCTGCTCGACGAGCGGCACCTCACGCGCGCCGGCAAACGGCTAGGCCTGAGCCAGTCTGCAACGAGCCATGCCCTCAGCCGACTACGGCGGGTCTTCGGGGACCCTCTATTCGTTCGAACCTCCCGCGGCCTCACGCCCACGCCGCGCGCGCACGAGCTCGCGGCTCCGGTCGGTGAGGCGCTGCTCGCCCTCGGCCGCTGCTTCCGCGAGCAGCCTGGGTTCGAGGCCGCCAGCGCAGCGCGCAGCTTCAGCGTTGCGACCTCAGACTATGGCTCCTTCGTCCTCGCGCCGAAGCTGATCGAGCTCGTCGCCCACGGCGCACCCAACGTGGACTTGTGGCTCCGCGCGGTAGGCGCGCCGTTCGAAGAGCAGCTCTCGCGCGGCGACGTGGACGTGGTGGTCGTGCCAGCGCGCAAGAGCGAGCTCCCGGCCGGCATCCGCTCACGCCGGCTGTACCGGGAGCGTCTCGTCTGCCTCGTTCGGAAAGATCACCCCCAGGTCAAGAAGCGCCTCCACCTCGCGGCTTGGACCTCCATGCGGCACGTCTTGGTCGCTCCCAACGGCACCCCCGGCGGCGTGGTGGACGCAGCGCTGACGGAGCTCGGAGCACGCCGCCGCGTGGCGGTGGCAGTGCCGCACTTCCTCCTCGCCCCGCACGTGGTCGCCGAGTCCGATCTCATCGTTACGGTCGGCGAACGGGTCGCGGCGGCGTTTGCGCAGCTCCTTCCACTCCGCGTGGTCGAGCCGCCGGTGAAGCTCCCGACCTTTGACCTGCGCATGTACTGGCACGAGCGCCTCCATCGGGACCCAGCTCAGCAGTGGTTCCGGGAAGTGGTCCGCCGTTCAGCAGAGCCAACGGAGGCAGCCAGAGCTACGCCCGGCCGCGCGTGAGCGCTTCAGCGAGCGTCTGGGTCAAGGCGTGGCCGGCACGGCCGCCGGCGTCCAGCCGGGGATTATAGATGGTGACCTCGAGGCCGACCGATCTCCCCGAAGCGAGCGAAACCTCCAGCACTGCCCGCAGCTCCTCCCAGGTCAAGCCGCCCTCGATTCGGTAATCCACGGCCGGCATGAGCTCGTCGCTCAAGCAATCCGCGTCGATGTGAATGAAGAACCCGTCGAGCTCCGGGCGCGATAGACGAGCGACGGCGCGTTCAGCGGCGGCCCCGATGCCGAGCCGGCGCACCTCCGGCAGATCGAGCGCCAGTAGGTCCGACGGCAACGCCTGACTCCGGTACTCGGCTTGCTCTTCGTGATCGCGGAAGCCGAACGCGACCGTGTCACTGCTGCGCACGAGCGGCGCCTTCTGCTCGAGGTTGGTCAACAGCGGAGGTCCGTACCCGGTGACGAAGGCCAGATCCATCGAAGCGGCCTCGCCATTGGGGTTCACCTCGGGCTGATAGAAGTCCGCGTGGCCGTCGATGAACAGGAGCCCGTAGCGCCCCCGGCGCCGAAGCGCGAGCATCGAGCCGAGCACGATGGAACAGTCGCCGCCCAGCACGACCGGGTACTCACCTTCGCTGAGCACGCGCCCCACCGCGTCCGCGAGGCGCGGGCTCCACTCAGCGATGGCAGCGGCATTCAGCGTTTGGGTCGCGGGATCACGCTCCGTGGAATAAGGAGGCGTCGTCAGTCGCGCTGCGTGACGCGCTCCGATGCGCTCCAGCAGCCCGTGGCGAAGCAGCGCCGCGGGTAGCTCTTCCACACCGCTGGGCCGAAGCCCGAGGATCGATGGAGCCTCGATCACTGCGTAGCGATTCGGTTTTCGCTCTCCGACGCCGGCGTGGTGAGGTGGCATGCGCATCGCGAAGCAATGTCCGGGCCATTGAGGACAGGGCCGCCCAACTGGCGTCAGCTCTTGCAGACCGCCGTCGGCGCTCGCACGAGCCTGACCGCGGCACCTGTCTCCGCCCCAGCAGCCTTCTGCGAGGTGAGCTGCGCGTTGGCAGCCCGCGGCTCGATGGTGCCCAATAGGCGCTCGAGTTCGACAGGCGTCGAGCGTGCACCTACGGTTCGTCGAGCTTACGGAGGCGCTGCTTGGCGTACGCTCCCCATACCGAGCGCGATGAGCAGCAAGATGGCCGCCGGCCACCCGCCGAAGACCACGAGCACGAGCGCGCCTGCACCCAGGATTACGGCGAGGATGATCAGAAGGACCGGAACCGCGACGCCACTGGGAGCGGACGTGGAGGGCTGTGATTGGGTTGAATCAGTATCGGCCATGCTGCTCATAAGCAAAGGGCGTGCGCGGTCCCTCGGCGTCGCTGGGCCGTCGCTCGGCGTCGCTCGGCGTCGCTCGGCGTCGCTCGGCGTCGCTCGGCCGTCGCTCGGCGTCGCTCGGTGTCGCTCGGCGTCGCTCGGCGTCGACTGCGCGTGTCGCGAATTTGTGGGGGCTGCGTGCGGCACCTGGTCGAGCGCCCTGGGGCGATGGTACGTTGGGCTTCGTTGTTCGAACGTTCATCGCTGGCATGGCTCGGGGGCGTTGCCCTGCTGGCGTGCGAAGGACTCCCGGAGCAGGTCGCAAAGGCGGACCTAGCCGCGCCCCCGATGCCCAGCGCGTCCTCGCCCAGCGCGTCCTCGCCCAGCGCGCCCTCGCCCAGCGCGTCCTCGCCCAGCGCGTCCTCGCCCAGCGCGCCCTCGCCCAGCGCGTCCTCGCCCAGCGCGCCCTCGCCCAGCGCGCCCTCGCCCCGCATGGCCGCTCAGGTGGCGCTCACGGCTACTCCAGCCGCCGCCGTGACGCACGCGGCGGTGATTGCGCCACCATCAGCGCCGACGCCTTCGATCGAGCCGACCTCGCACTGCAACGAGCAAGCACCGCAGTCGTTTTTGATGGACGCTCACTTCGATTCGTTTTTTGCGGCGGGCGGCAGTGCTCGCGAGTGGAAGCGAGTGTTGGAAAAGGCGGTGCGCTATCGCACCCAGGAGTACGGCTACGTCAAAGGTTTCGGCGACAAGGCGTGGAACGCGAGCACCCCGAGCGACCAAGCGAGCGTGGTCACGTTCTTCGGCGTGCCCGTCTCGATCCACCGCCGCGTCGCGCCGGCGCTTTCGTGCGTGGAGACGGCCATCCGCGCGCGCTGTGCGGACGAGGCTTATCAGCCCTACGTGCTGTCGGGGCTGCGCAAGCGAAACACCTACGTCAACGGTGAGGCCTCCAACCATGTCTACGGCATTGCCATCGACGTGGACCCGACGCGCAACCCGTGTTGCGGCTGCATCGGAGAGTGGCACGACAGCGAGCGGTGCCGGAACGACAAGAGCAAGTTCGAGCGCATGGACATGCCGCGCTGCTGGGTCACCGAGTTCGAGCGCTTCGGCTTCTACTGGCTGGGCCACGGCAAGATCGAAGACACCATGCACTTCGAGTTTTTGGCGGATCCCAGCCAGATTGTGCGCCGCGCCGACGTCCTGAGGTAGCACGCGGCCCGCCAACCAAGCCGCTCGCATCCCCCATCAGCAGCGAGCAGCGCGGCTCCAAAGCGCGCATCCAACTCCGCTTCTTCATCGCCATGGGAGATGGGTTCTGTCGTCGCCGCCCGACGTATGGAACGGTACTAAATTTACTGAATAATATCGCGGCACCAACGCGTCCTCGTGAAGATGTACCGATCCGCACATCCCAGCTCGAGGCAGGGACGTCCTCAATCGCTCTCCGCCTTGGCGAATGAAAGAGCCTATGGAGCCTTACCTTGGCGCGTGAGAGGAGAAGTCAGTCTCCGATAAAGTGGCGTGAGCAGCGATGCCTTCGGCGCACGCTCCGCGAGGTCCCGCTACGCGCGAGGTACCGCTACGCGCGAGGCACCGCTCGGCGCCACGTACCGCTCGGCGCCACGTACCGCTCGGCGCCACGTACCGCTCGGCGCCACGTACCGCTCGGCGCCACGTGGGCTCGAAGCCGACTTGTTTACTGCCACATGACGAAGCAATTGCGTGAGCCGGGGTAGGCCGGGCTCATCTGTCGCCTCGCGCGCTCCGCCGCGTGGCGACGGGAGAAACGTGGAGCCTCAGACGTGACGAGTCGGGCGAAGCGGCTCTTGATCTTCCAGCGCGAGGTACCGCTACGCACCAATTGCACGCTCCGCGAGGTACCGCTCGAAGCCGACTTGTTTTACTGCCACATGACGAAGCACCTGCGTGAGCCGGGGTCGGCCGGGCTCATCTGTCGCCTCGCGCGCTCCGCCGCGTGGCGACGGGAGAGACGTGGAACCTCAGACGTGACGAGTCGGGCGAAGCGGCTCTTGATCTTCCAGCGCGAGGTACCGCTACGCACCAATTGCACGCTCGCGCGAGGTACCGCTCGGCGCGACGTTCCGCTACGCGCGACGTTCCGCTACGCGCGACGTTCCGCTACGCGCGACGTTCCGCTACGCGCGACGTTCCGCTACGCGCAACGTTCCGCTACGCGCGAGGTACCGCTACGCGCGAGGTGGCGCTCGAAGTCGGCTTGTTTTACTGCCACATGACGAAGCACCTGCGTGGGCCGGGTGGGCCGGGCTCATCCTGTCGCCTCGCGCGCTCCGCCGCGTGGAGAGGGGAGAGACGTGGAACCTCAGACGTGACGAGTCGGGCGAAGTGGATGTTGGTCCTTCCTGCTCGCCAAAGCTTCGTCTGCGCGCCAAAGCTTGCTCGTGAAGATGTACCGAACGGTACATTCGATGTCGCGGCGCGCGGGGGCGCGAAACTATTGGATAATTTTAGTATGGAACCTTACGTCGGCGCGGAGAGCGAGATCGGGCTCTCGCTGGAGGGGCGAGCAGCGGCGCTCGACGCGCCCGGCCCTCGAGCAGCCACGCGCTCAAGACGCCGTCGCGCTCGCCGCACCGGCGCGGTCGACATCGCGCGAGAAGGCGAAGAACGAGAAGGCGAAGGACGAGAAGGCGAAGGACGAGAAGGCGAAGGACGAGAAGGCGAAGGACGAGAAGGCGAAGGACGAGAAGGCGAAGGACGAGAAGGCGAAAAGCGAGAAGGCGAAGGGCGAGAAGGGCTGCCGTTGCAAAGTGCCCCGCAGGCGCGCGCGTCCTGCGGGCAGGCCCGGCGGTCCCGTAGGCCCGCCGGGTCCCGCAGGCTGGAAGTTACCGAGACTTTCGGTGTCGGCACTTCCGTGGGGGCGGCCAGGTCGGGAGCGAGCCGAGCCCTCGTGGTACGTTTTGCGCGTGGCGACGAAACAGACGGAGCGCGTCGGTCAGGTCATCGGACAGCGCTACGAGCTGTTGGCCGTCATCGGTCGTGGTGGCCAGGGCATGGTGTATCGCGCCACGGACCGGTGGATGAAGCGAGAAGTCGCGGTCAAGACGCTGGACTCCCAGGCCGCGCGCGAGCCCCGCATGGTGGAGCGGTTGATGCGCGAGCAGCAGGCCATGACCGTGCTCAAGGGCACCGCTGCGGTGGAGGTGCTGGACCTGTGTCGAGGGAACGCGGGCGAGCTCTGCCTGGTGATGGAGCTGCTCAAGGGCGTCGATCTGGACGAGCACCTTTACGGGCTGTCGCTGCGTCGGGAGCGGCTCTCGCTGCTGCGCGTCGGTGAGATCTTCGACCCTATCGTGAGCACGCTCGCCACCGCGCACGCGGCGGGCATCGTGCATCGTGACCTGAAGCCCGCGAACATCTTTTTGCTGGAAGACGGCACCGTGCGCTTGCTGGATTTCGGGATGGCGCGGCTCAAGAACGCTGCGCCGCTGACGGCGGCGGGCACGGTGATGGGGTCGCCGAGCTTCATGGCGCCGGAGGCTTGGAACGGCCTCTCTGACTTGATGGACCAGCGGGTGGATGTGTACTCGCTGGGAGTTATTTTGTTCCTGGTGCTTTCCGGCGAGCTGCCGTTTAGCGGCGCCACGTTGCAGGAAAAGTATTTGAACGCCACGAGCGGCCAGGCCTCGAGCCTGCTCGCGCTGCGGCCGGACTTGCCGCGCGGCGCCGACGACTGGGTGCGCTCCGCGCTTGCTCGCGATCGCGA
Source organism: Myxococcales bacterium (assembly GCA_004193285.1). GTDB lineage: Bacteria > Myxococcota_A > Polyangia > Polyangiales > Polyangiaceae > PMG-095. Next base: position 106,933 of record SECP01000002.1, read on the forward strand.
GCAGCGCTTCGGTAACGTGGAGGCGCTGTGGAACGCGTTCACGGCGGTGTTCCATGTCACGCCGCCGAGCCGCAAACGCGAGAGCTGGTGGGTGCAAGCAAAAGGCGCGGTGCAAAAGATGGCCGGGCGGAGCCAACCCGCGCCGCGCGCAGATACGCTGCCGGATCCGAGCGGCTCCGCGCTCGCTCGGGAGGCGCTGGCCCAGAGCGTCTTTCGTCCGCCTGCAGACACCGCGCCGCCCGTAGAGCCAACGATGGAGCTGGGCGAGGCGGATCTGGTGCGCGTGCTGCCCCCTCCGCGCAAACCACCGCCGCGCCCGGAGCCCGCAAGGCCGGAAAAAACGATCAGCATGAGCGACGCAGACTTGGAGCTCGACCCGCCGCGTGATTTCGGCTCAGAGTCCACGAAATCAGGGAAGCGGTAAGGCTCCGTCGGCTGTTCGTCGTCGGCTCGCGTGATACATTGCGGCTCGATGTCCGAGCCCGAAGACCGCCGCGAAGAGCCCAAGAGCGAAGCGGACCGCACCTTGCTGGGCGTCGCGCCGCCTCGCTTCGAAGGCACGGCGCCCTCCGCGCCGCGCAGCCCGGTGCTGGTGCGCGCGGGGGACTCGGTCGCAGACATCGAGCCTGCGCTCCGGCCGCGCGTCGCCCTACCGAGCCGCCCCCCTGCCGCGGCGACGAGCAACGCGAGCTTGGGGAATGCGGAGCGCACGTCCCAGCGCGCGCTTCGCGTAGCCCGAGCCAACCCGATCTTGTGGATGGTGGCGGCTCCTGGCTTGGCCGCACTGTTCACCATCGGCTTGGCGGTCCTCACCGCGCCGGCTCCGGTGCAGAAGCCCGCCCCGGTCGCGGCTGCGCCGCCCGCCGCGGCGATGGCGACGGTGACGCAACCGCCCGCGGAGAAAGCGCCTACGCTGCCCACCCTGGCCGAGCTGCAAGCGAAGCCGGCCGGCTCGCTCAGCGCGGCCGAGCTCGTGCGCCTGGCCGAGGGGAAGCGCGCAGAGCGTGCCCGAGAGCTGGAGGAGCTGCGGCAAAAGGTGGCGCAGAGCCCGCCGCTACTGGCGGACAAAGCGGTGCAGGCGGAGCTCCTTCAAGCGTCGCGGGACTCGCAGACCGCGCCGCAAGCGCTGCTCGCGTTTGCGGGCGCAGGAACTCCTCTCGGCGCGGACTTGCTGTACGAAGCTTGGACCGGCACGCCTGCGCGCACGGACGGAACAGAGCTGTCGCGCGCGCTCCTTTACAGCGCGGACGTGCGCCCGAAGGCTTCCCCCGCGCTCACGGTCGCGCTGGATTTGCGCGCCGCGGAGACGTGCGAGCAATACAAAGCCGCGCTGCCGAACGCCTTGAAGGACGGCGACAAGCGCTCGCTGAATCCGCTCGCCAAGCTGGTGAGTCGTCGCGGCTGCGGACCGAAGAAAGCGGCGGATTGCTACGCGTGCCTGCGCGACGAGCAGGACGAGCTCACCGCCACCATCAACGCGGTCAAGAGCCGGCGCCCCCCCTCCTTTTCGGGGCCGTGACCTGGCGCGCTAGCCCTGCTGCAGCATCGCGAAGAGGTCGGTGCTGCCCGGGTCGTGACCTTGCTGGGTGAAGAGCGTGGTGACCTGGCCACGATGGTGCGCTTGATGATTGAATAGGTGCGCGACCGCCCACCACAGCGGCACCTCCTGCCTCTTACCGGCCCGCGCGTAAACGAGCGGCCCCTCGAGCTGCTCGGCGGTGACCTCGGACGCCCATTCGCTCAGGGAGTCGTCCGTGCGGGCTCGCTCTCGGCGTAGCTCGTCGAAGCTCTGATAGAGCTCCTGGTCGAGGGACTGGATACCAGGGGCCATGTGGCCGCTGGGGGCGGGGACGCCCCGAAAACGCGCGAGCCAGACTCGGTCCGCGACCAGCAGGTGGTTGAACGTGCCGTGGATGGACTTGAAGAACGCGCCCGCGTCTCGCTTGCGAGCTTCATCGCTCAAAGTCGCTGCGAGCCCGTAGAGCTTGTCGTTCATCCAGCGATTGTAGCGAGCAGAGGCAACGAGCCACTCGGAGCTGAGCATGCTGCAAGCGTAGGCCCGCGGCTCCACTCTGCCAACCGCTGGTCATTCGCAGGTGATGTCAAGCACGTGGAAGCCCAGGCCGAGCGCGCCGCGCCCGCCCCAGAGGATGTGCTTGCCGAGCATGGCGAGCGCGCTGCGGTTGATCGCGTTGCCTTTGAGTGGGAGCTCGGAGGCTGGCACCGGCTTCGTCAAATCGATGTCCTCCGGGTAGTCGACGATGGAGCCCATTCCGGCCAGCGCTGGCGAAACCTTGCCCGCGGTGCTGATGCGCCAGATATACCCTTTGCTCGACACCGCAATCAGGCTTTCACCGTCGTTGGTGAGGCCGCTGAGGTTTGCGGTCTGACTCGCGTCCAGCTCCTCGAAGACGCCGCGCCCTTCGTAGAGATCCTTCTTCGCCCCCGTCTCCGTGTCGATGGCCCAGAGGATGTCTTTCGTTACCGTGCTCACCGCCACGTACACCTTGCCGCCAAACGCGGTCATCCCCAGCAAGTTCGGCATGTCCGCGCCCGGGTAGTCGTAAAGCGTGGTCACGGTGCGCTTCGCGTCGCTGGCGATCTTTTTCAGCTTGCCGTTGCCGCTGTCGTCGCCGTAGATGTTGCCGTCTTCATCCGAGGTGAGCAGGCGGATGCCGTAGAATTTGGAGTCCGCGCCGTCCCCTTCTACGTCCCCTTGGTCGCCCGCTTCGTCCTCGATATCGGTCTCCAAGATCGCGGTCTGGTTGCCGGCGATGGGCGAGGCCGTGCAGTCGCCGGTCGGGTCGTTCAGCTCGATGATTCCGCCGCCGGTCAGATCCGCGACCGCCACGTTGCCGTTGGGCAGCGTCGTCATACCTTGGGTGTTGATGAGCCGAACGTCCGTGCAGGGGCCGCTCGGTTGGTATTGCGGCTCGGCCTCCTCGTCGCCAGCGAGGCGGCTCACCTCGTCCCCCGCGAGAGCCCACACCTCGAAGTTGGTGTCGAAGTAGACGTGCTCGCCCACCGTCGCGATGCCTAGGGTGCGAAGCGGCGGATCTTCGAAGCGGCCCTGCCCGGCGGGGTTCCAGCCGCCGTACTCGTCGTCCGTATCGTAGTGCGGGTTGCCTTCGAAGAGCACGCCCGTCGAGCAGCTGCTGATGCCGCTCGCTATCGCGCCTGCGCCTGCCTCGCCGGCCGCTGACTCCCCCGCTCCGCCCGAAGGCGCGCCGCCGCCGCCCGGCAGCTCTCCCGAGCCGCCCTGGGCGTTGGCCTCGCCCGCGGCGGAGCTCGCGCCGGCTTGGGTGCCGCCACTGCCGGCGGTCGCTCCCGTGCCGCCGCCGTCGTCGTCCTCGTCCTCTTTGCTCGCGCAGCTGTAAGCCGTGACCGCGAGCCCCAAGCCCAACAGCGCCCATCGATTGCTGATCATCGGAAACCTCGCTCCTGCTGCCTCTACCGACGGGCACGCCGCGCCGTGGGTCCAGTCTCGAGGAGCGCTAGTTTCGCAGCAGCGCACGCGCGATTGCATCTGGCCGGCTTTTGCTCGGCGCGTCGCGAGCCCTTGGGGCGACATAGTTTTTTGCGATATGCTGCGGGGTCATGAGCTCGAACGAAGACGGCCTCAAAGCCAGCCAAGCCAAGCTGTGGAAGTTGGTGGAGGAGCGCGCGAAGCCCGGCGCGGACACCGCCGCCATCGACCAGCGAATCTGGGACTTGTTCGGCGAAGACTGGGCCATCATGTTCACGGACCTGTCCGGCTTTTCACGCCGGGTCTCCGAGTTCGGCATCGTCCACTTTCTTCAGATCATCCATGAGCAACGGAAGCTGCTCCTCCCGATCGTGGAGGCGCACGACGGCCTCCTCCTCAAGGAGGAGGGCGACAGCTTCATGATCATGTTCCGCGCTCCGGACCGCGCGATCGCTTGCGGAATTGCGATGCAAAAGGCGTGCAGCAACGTGAACGAGCGCCGCAAACCCGAAGAGCAGATTCTGCTCTGCATCGGCATCGGCTACGGGCGTATTCTGCGCATCGGCGAGTCGGACGTGTGGGGGCGCGAGGTGAACGGCGCAAGCAAGCTCGGCGAGGACACGGCCGAGCCCTACGAAATCCTGGTTACGGGCGCGGTCAAAGACGCGGTCGGCGACAAGGCAACCTACGGCTTCGAGGACATCGGCGCCGGCTCCTTCGGCGGCGCTTCCAACTACCGGCTGTCGTACCGCTAGCGCGCGAGGCAGCGCGCAGGGCTGCGCGCCTTCAAGCGAAGTCCCCGAGCAGGGCGGCGATGAGCTCCGAGCGAGTGGCCGCGCACGCTCGGCCCAGGATGGCGGCGACGTGGTCCTCCGCGGTGCGCTCCGAGATCCCAAGATGAGCGGCGATGCGCGCGTTGGCGGCCCCTTCGGCGACGAGCGAGAGCACCTGCGCTTGACGACGCGTGAGCGACCACCGACGCGCCGCGCTGGAGACGCGCTGCTCTTTGAGCAAGACCAGGCGCGCGGGGCTGAGCCGCTCGATGGCCAGATAGCCGACGATCGCGCCGGCGGTGCGGAGAGGGGTGACGTCGAAGGTCGCTTCGCCGTCGTTGTCGCGCGCGCTCTCCAGTAGCGCGGCGGCGGTGCCGAGCGCGTTTGCCGCGAGGCGCTCCAGGCCTGCGCCGTTCGCCTCACGGATCTCTCCGCGGTCCGAGAGGACGAACGCCGGCGACCGAATTTGCTCGAGCGCCGCCGCGAGCGCAGCATCCAGACGCTCGGCGTCCGAATGGGGGCTAGCCAGGGTCAGCAGCTCGGCGTCCTGCTCGCCGGCCTCGAACCGCGCGACGGCCCACTTACCCGATGCCATGACCCAGCTTCCGCCATGCTCCGGGCATAACACCGCTCTGTCGCGCGCCGCCATCGCATGACCCCGTGAGAGGAAGTAGTTACTAGAAGCGATGTGCGAGCGCGCTGACGCTCAGTGCGGCTCCTGCGGTTGTTTCCGCCAGGCTTCGAATGCCACCGCTAGTGCCCGAGCTGAACGCCGAGGATGGGGCCAAAGAAGAGCTGCGAGCCCCGCGAGATGTCGATCGCTGCGCTGCCGAACGGTAGCGGCTGCCCGGCGGCGTCACGACCGAGCGAGCCGCGGCGCGCTGGCGCTTCGGTGCTGGAGCCGAAGGTCGCTGCCAGCAGCAGGCCGAGCTGAAACTTGAGCCCGGGAGTGCTCCCGAAGAGCACGCCGAGGTCCGCCAACAAGAGCGGGCTCGCTTGGCTATCCGAGCCGCTCGTCTCCGCGCGGGCGTCCGGAATGGTCGCGGTGCCGAGCGGGGTCGTGACGTTCGAGCTGGTGGACGAGACGCGAAAGTAGCGCTCGACTCGGGTGACGAAGCCGAAGGTCAGACCGAACGTGCCGCGCACGCCTTGGGTGGGAGTCAGAACCCGCGCGCCAAGGCCGAAAGCGCCGCCATAGCGGGCGAAGGTGTAGCGCTCGCTGCGCGCTGGGCCGTAAAACGCCGACTGCTGGGAGCTTTGCTCGACGTCGTAACGGAGCTGGTCGTACCAGGCGTCTGCGAGCCCCGCCACGAGGCCTTCCACCGCGAGCCAGCCGAAGCTGTAACCGGCGCGTAGCGCGAGCCCACCCCCGTAAGACGGGTACCAGTCGCAGCTGCCGCTTGCGCGTGCGGGCGGACACTCGCGTCGCAGCTCGTCCGTCGGCTTGGCGCTGAACCAGCCGAAGAGCCCGACCTGACCATAGACGCCGCGCCACGAGTCACGGCGCGGGGGCTCGGGCGCGCCGGCCGCGGCCCCCTCCCCGAAGCTCACGTCGGAGAGACGCCACGTTTCTTCAGGCGCCAAATCGACGTCGTACTCTTTGGACGTGAAGCCAATTCGCTTGAGCCGAATCCGGTGCTTGCCGACCGGCACCGAGCCGTCGAAACGCCCCACGCCCATCCACGCTTCATCCACGTAAATGGATGCATGCTGCACCTCGATCAGCAGCGGACCACGGCGCGGCAGGAGGCTGAGCGTGACGACGACGTTCTCACCGTCGAGCACGCTGACGCGCCGCTCTTCGCTCACCGCGGCTGGTCCTCGCGCCGCCAGCACGTGTTCGCCGGGAGGCACCTCGCCGCTCCAAGGCAGTGGCCCGACCTGCTCGCCGTCCAGCCAGAGCTCGGCTGGCAGCAGGGTTGCTCCCACCGACATCCGTGCCGAGCTCGACCGCGGGCGGAGCTGGAAGGCAAGCCGCTGCGGGCCCGCCGCCAGCTCTACCTCTTCGCGAAGGGTTACGAAGCCCACCTTGGCAAGGCTCAGCTGGTGCTTCCCCCCCGGTAAGTCGAGCGGCCCTTCCAGCGGGGTCACTCCTCGAACGGCGCCGTCCACCTCTACGAGCACGCCTGGCTCCGAGACGTCCAGCGTCAACTGCGAGAGCGCGCGAGGAGGTTGCTCTAGCTCGGCGCCTTGCGCGAGACAGGGCTGCGGCCAGAGCGCAAGCAAGCCGCCGCCCATCGTGCCGAGCATGGCGAGTATCCCGCTGACCTTCGAGCACCACATCCCGCAGGATGTTCGTAGCCCCGCCCCCTCCCCTCAGCTATCCGGGGAACTACGGAAGAGCCGCCGGCGGCGGCACGGAAGCGGCTGCTTCTCCGCACTGCGGCACGCAGGCGTCACCCTCGAGACGCTGGGCAACGTACGGCGGAAAAAGATCCGCGGAGTATTGCGTGACGATGTCACGGTACTCGCGGCGCGCGTCATCGCTCCGCCCCGATTGCCAGTGCAAGTCTGCGAGCGCGACGCGCGCCGGCACGTAGTCCGCGTTGGCTTCGACCGCTTCTCGAAAGCGCGCGTCGGCGGAGGCTGGCTCCCCGCGCAGCAGCTCGAGCTCGCCCAACCCTGCGAGCGCTTCGCTATCGCGAGGGGACTGAGAAAGCGCGCGGCGATAAAACCGCTCGGCTTCCGTCAGGCGGTACTGCCGCTGAGCATTGCGGGCCCGCTCGAGCCAAAAGCGCTTCTCGAGCAGCGGCGTGACGGCGGGCTTGCTCTCGCGGGGCGGGTCGATTGCGGCTGCGGAAGGTGCGGGGCTGGCTGCGCAACCGGAGAGGACGATCGCAGGGGGCGCGTTCGGGCGTGCTTCCCGCGGCTGAGGCGACGCGCTGGCGCGGGGCGACTCCGCGCGCTCCGCAAGCAGCACGGCCGCGCAGGCGCCTACCGCAAAGCCGACGACGAGAGAGGTCCAGAACCTGCCGAGCCGCCATGCCGGCGCGCCTGCGGAGCGTGTCGAAGGCTCCGGCTCGTGGTGCACCGGCGCGAGCGAGTCCATGTCAGGGGGCGCCCCGTGAGCGCGAAACTGCCGCAAAGTATCAGGAAAGCCGGGGCTCGCTCCGCCGATGACGCCGAGCGCGAACGCTTCCTCACGGGGATAGTCCGCGCTGAAGGGCACCGCGCTCGAGCCCGCCGCAGGCGGCGCCGGTAGCTCCGTACCGCAGAACACGCAGAACACACGCTCCGGCGGGCTCGATGACGAAGCGTCATCGAAGAACTCGCCGAAGCAGCTGCTGCACTGGTGCCTCATGGACCCGCCGTCTGAATCCCTCGTGATACCCCACCACGACCGTCAGACGGAACGCCCTATCGGCTTGCCTCCCGTCGCAGTTTCTAACCAGGATAGAAACCGACGGGCCGATTGGGCCCATTTACGCGGGATTCGCGCGTCAGAGGGACCGAGCGAGGTCCTCCAGCACGTCCATTTGTTCCTGCATGCCTTCCTCCATACCGGAGCTCCCGATGAGGTCGCGGACCTCTTTGTTCGGGCATTGCACCAGCAGGCTCAGCTGGGTCCGGCTGCTGTGCTCGTGGAAGGTGATGGTGTTGATGACCTCCTGGCCCGGGGCCGGCTCCGGCGCGCCCTCGTAGATTTCGGTCGTGACGATCCGCTCGTTGGGAACGATCTCCGAGAACTCACCGTGGAACGCGACGTCGAAGTTGCCGTGGGCGAGCATGACGTAGCGCCACTTGCCGCCGACTCGAAAATCGATGTCCACGACCTTCATCTCTCCACGGACGCCCGCCCACCAGCGCTGCACCAGCGACGGCGTCGTCCAAGCGCGGAACACCAAGTGCTTGGGGGCGTCGAACTCGCGAGTGATGAGGATTTGCTCGTCTGTCGGCAGGGTGACTTTGGCTTTGCCCGAGTGCGTCATGCTTCGTTCTCCTCTTTTTTCAGCTGTTCCAACACTTCATCCAAACAGTCGAAGCGCTCCGACCAGAAGCGTTCGTAGTCTTTGACCCAGTCGTAGATGGGCTTGAGGGCGCGCGCGTTGAGCCGGTACAAACGCTGGCGACCGGAGTCGCGCACCTCCACCGCCCCGACCTCGCGCAGGACACGGAGGTGCTTGGAGACTTGCGGCTGCGCGACGCCGAGGGCCGTGACCAGCTCCGTCACCGGCCTTTCGCCCCCTTCGAGCAGCCGCAAGATGTCCCTCCGGCGCGGCTCCGCGACGGCATTGAACGCGTCCGTGGTCGTAGCGGCTCGAGCCATGAACCACATATATTCCCTAATGGGAATGCGTCAAGCCCAGGGGCGCCATTCTTCCGAGTTCTTCGAGGGTTTCGCTAAGGTAGGCCGGTGTTGAAAGCGCTCGCTTACGTGACGCGCGCCGGCAGCCTGCTGGTGTTTCGGCAGAGGGGTCGCCCCGAGCAGGGCGTTCAGGTGCCGGGCGGCAGCGTGGAGCCGGGTGAGGACCTGGCGGACGCCGCGCTTCGCGAGGCGCGAGAAGAGACCGGGCTCACGCAGCTACGCGTCGAGCGCTACCTGGGCAGCGCGCTGTACCAGCTGAAGGTGGACTTCGGGCCTCCCCACCTCCGCCATTTTTTTCATCTCACGTCGGAGGGCGTCGCTCCCGAGCGCTGGCACCACGTCGGCTCGAAGCCGCCGCATGGCCCGAGCGTGACGTTCGAGCTGTGGTGGGAGCCGCTAGCAAGCGTGCGGCTCGATTGGGAGATGGACGCCTACTTGAGTGGCCTCGCCGGCACGACCCACAAGTAGACGTGGTGCGGCCGGGCACCTTCCCTCAGGGTGATGCGGCGCGTGGGCGCGTAGTCGCCCATGTCGTGCATGTTGGAGACGACGCGCGCTCCGGCCGGGAGCTCACGCAGCAGCTTCGGCAGGAGCCGCTGGTTGATCTCCGGCCAGAGGAAGAGCAAGACCACGCTTGCCTGGCGCAGGTCTGTCTCGAACAAATCTTGTGCACGAAAGCTCACCCGCTTCGACACGCCGGCCTGCACGGCGTTGGCTTGCGCCTGCCTCAGCAGCTTGGGATCAAGATCCACTCCGATGCCGCGCGCGCCGCTGCCTCGCACTGCCGCGATCACCACGCGCCCGTCCCCGCAGCCCAAGTCGTAGACCAGGTCCTCACGCCGCAGCTGCGCGAGCTGCAGCATGGCCTGAATGGCGGCCTCGGAAGAGGGCTCGTAGGGCACATCTGGCTGCCGGGCGGGCCGATCGCGATCGATCTGCAGCCAAGCGTCAGGCAGACCGCGCTCTCGGTACCCGCAGGCTGACGCGACCAGGATAGAGGCGATGAAGACCGAGTGAAGGCGGGAGATGCGCCGCGGATATCATCGCCGCCCTCGCCTGCGCTACGAAACTTTGATATCCCGATCGCCGGGACATGAAAAACCAGGGCAGAGGTCGGATCGTGGGCTGCGTTGCGCTCGGCGTGCTGGGAGCCGTGAGCGCTTGCCTGGATCCAGACTCGCCCCCCATCGCGAACCCGAGCGTGACTGCGTTTGCGGGCGCCGCCAATGTGGCGGGTAGCGCGCTGGGCGGCGGCGGAGGTTCCGGCAGCGCAGCGGGCGGCAGCGTGACCTCGGGTACTGGCGGGTCGCTCGCGCTTGGCGGGCGAGGAGGGTCGCTGGCCGAAGGTGAATCTCCCACCGCCGGCGCAGGAGGAGACGCGCCAGAAGCGGGCACCGGCGCTGGAGGAGCAGCGCCAGAAGCGGGCGCAGGCGGGCAGGGTGCAGCGCCAGAAGGCGGTGCGGGCGGCGTGCAGAGTCCGGGCGGAGCAGGCGGCGAAGGGGGCGTACCTGACGCGCCCCTGGACCCGAAGTGCGATTTCAGCGAGGTCGAGTCCAACTTCAACATCGCTACCGGTCTCGGCGTCTCCGGCGCCGTAAAAACGCTGTGCGGCCAGAGCGACCCTGGCCACTTCGATGCCGCGGAAGGTCTCTTGGACCGCGACGGCTTCGACGTGTCGCTCGCTGCGGAGGCAGACGTCCTGGTGAGGCTGGAGATGCCGAACCGCGCCCCCCTGAGCCGCGTGGAGGTGTGGCTCAACGGAGGAAAGTGGCTGGTTCGCGGGGACCAGACCGTGTTTCGGGTGCACCTTTACGACCCCGGCGTCTACATGCTGGCGCTGCGCGCTTACAGCGCCGCGGACATCACGGAGGCCGTGCCGTACACCCTCAGCATCGGGACGGACGACGTGAGCGCTCGCTGCGCCAAGCCGGTGAGCGCGACCTACGTGGAAGGGGCGGACGGCGCGAGCAGCACCGGCAACGACGTGTTCCAATTTTCCAACAGCTACGTCGCCTCCCTCACTCCGGGTGACGACGCGCCGGAGGCCACCGCGGTAACGCTGGGCGCCCCGGGCAGCCGCTACCGCTTCGACGGCAATTCGGCCGCGGTGACGGGAGCGGGAGGGCCGTTCTACGACGGGGACAGCTACGCGTTTCGCAGCGGGTCCACCGCCCAGCAAGTCACGGTGCGCGCGGATTGGACCACGCAAAGTGACTTGGATCTATTCCTGTTCCAAGCGGGCGCCGTCCCGGACCAAACGTGGGGAATCAGCCGAAGGCTGCAGCCGGTCGAGTACTTCACGTTCATGCTGGAGCCGAACACCGACTACCAAGTGTACGCGGCCGCCTACGGCGGGGTGCGCCCGTTCGACTACTCCGTGACCGTGTGCAGCGAGCAGTTCGACATTCGCGGCAAGTAGCCTCGATCCTGGTAAGAGGGGGGCATGCCATCGCTCACCGTGGTCTGCGGCAACGCCGGAACCGGGAAGAGCACGTGGGCTAAGCTCATCGCTCAGCGCGTGGGCGCCGCGCTCCTGGATTTGGACACGGTGAGCGAGCGCCTGGTAGCGGCGGCGCAGCGCGAATGGGGGCGGAGCGAGCACGACCGCGACTCCGCGGAGTACAAGCGAGTGTTCCGCGAGCCCGTTCACGAAACGCTGTTCGCCATCGCGCGCGATTGCGCGGGGCCGGTCGTCATCGTGGCGCCCTTCACGCGAGAACGAAGCTTGCCGAATTTTCGCGAGTGGCTCTCCGGCAAATGCGCTCGCTTGGCGCAAGTTCACTATTTCGTGTGCGACGAGCAGGTCCGAGAAGCGCGCCTCCGTGCTCGCGGCAACCCGCGGGACGCGGCGAAGTTCCTGGACTACGCCGCCTACCGTTCCATCGCTCCCGGCGAGCGGCCGCCCGCCTACCCACACCTCTGGTTCGACACGACTCACTATTTCCCTGGTGAAGCGGAGCTCATCGAGTCGAGCCCGGCATGACGCTGCGTCGTTCGGCTCTGCTCGGGTGCCTTGCCGTCGCCTGCGCGCACCCGGAGCGCCTTCCGCCGCAGCGCGAGCCTCTGCACGCCGCGCGGCCGTTCTCGCCCCCCGCGTCTCCGCCCCCGAGCGCGACGCCAGCGGTTCCCGCTCCCCCGCCGCCCCAGCTCGAGGAGGACGGCAATGACGAGAGCGCGGTCGAGGCGCTCGTACCCGAGCGCGGCCACTTCGAAAAGGTGGGCCGACACTGGGCCGCGCTTTCGCGAGTGTGCGATTTCGCGGTGCACGGCTCGGCACTGTACCTGGCCCACGCCACCCGACCGCTGGGCTTGGGCGGGGCCTCCATCACGCGCTACGACCCGGAGGCAAAGACGCCGTTCTCGTTGGCGTTCGACTGGAATCGGCCGGGAGAGCCCGAAAAGGGAGGCGGCTCCGGGCAGGGCTTCTTGCGGCTCCGCAACATTGGTGGCCGCATCTACGCGCCGGATGCGGACCCTCCGTACCTCGGACTCGGGCAGGCGGCGCCAATCGAAGGCTACGTCTTCGTGAGCGACGCGCGCGGCGCCTTCCCGGCCGCGCGCCTGCCTGGGCACTTGCCGCCACGCGCGCCAACGGTCGAGCGGGGCGGCGCCAGCGCGCTCCCAGGCGCGGTTCACGGCTTCGACGTGATCCGCTTTCGGGGCAACATCTACGGCTCGACGAGCGCGATGATCCCGCCGAACGGCAGCGCGCCGGCCTCTCCGGGGGCGCTGCTCACGCCGCAAGAAGACCCAAGCCGCCCTTGGCGCGTCGCGTTCACCTACGCGGGAGCCTCGGGGGAAGCTTCGGTGCGCCTCGGCTACATGACGCGCTTTCGCGATCGCTTGTACGTGGCGATAAGTCCACTCTACGGGTTGGACGATCACGACGCGGTCGTCATCGCCCCACCTCGGGATCGGGCGACGCTGGAGGCCGCAGATGCGATGCCTATCCGGCTCTCCGAGCGCGGGCGGTCGCACACCCTTCGGTGGTACACGGACGGCGGTAAATTGTACTGGATTGGGGTCGGGCCAAGTGGGGCCGCGCTGCGCGTCAGTGAGGACGGGCAGCAGTTTCAGTCCCTCCTACTACCGGAAGGCGCTCTCGCCGCGACGGACCTCCTGCGCGTGGGCGAGCATTTGCTGCTCCTCACTGACGTCGGATTGTACGAATTGGTTCAGGGGAGTTTCGTCCTGCGCGCTCCAGCGCCCCCTGGTGCGGCGCGCTTTCGTGTGGATGACGCGTACTGCGCCGCGCCGCTCGTTGCGTTCGGAGGCGCGGTCTACGCTGGCGACCAGGAGCGCGGCAACCTCTGGCGCCTCGTCGCTGACTGAGCCCTCCCAAATGACCATGGCTCGCGCCGCGCCTCCGAGATGAGGTTACCGCCGAGGGTCATGTCACGAGGAGTCAGGGATTTGCAGGATCACATCACGGTGCTGCAGCGACACGCGGCCGCGAGCGTTCAGTCGCTTCACCACATCCGGGCGCGCACGTCGCGCGTCTTGGCGGCGACGAGCGCCTTCACCGCATTCGAAGTGGAGGCGCGCTCGCTCCGGGAGGTCGTGCGCACGCTCGTCAGCTTGGCTCGCGCGAGTGACGAGTCCGTGGACCGCGGCTACGTCGAGCGGGAGCTCTCGCGGCTACGTGAAGGTTTCTGCGAGCTGCAGCGACGGTTCTCGCGAGAGCTGGTCAGCGCAGCCGAATCCGAGCGACCACCGCCGCCGCCGCCGCTCATGAAGCGCTGGTGGCAACTCTGGCGGTAGGCGTTCAGAGGAGTTCGTAATCGAGCCCGGAGCTCCACACCGCGTCCGTCGTCAACTTGCCGCTGCAGTCGTTGTGGTTGATGAAGAGGGTCTTGGTGCTGGCAGCGTAGGCAAAGCCGTACGTTTTGCAGTTGCCGCCGGGGAAGGGCAGCGGCTCACCGACCTCCTGCCACGTTTTGCCCTGGTCGGAGCTGGCGAGGACGTGCGTGGAGCCCAGCGCGAGGATGCTACCGTTGGGCGTTTCGCACGGGCCGCCGCTAAAAGTCTGCACCGGGCCTGCGGCAGACTTGGTCCAAGTCATCCCTTCGTCAGTGCTGGCGATGAGCCCTTTGTCGCCCGCGAGGACCCAGTAAAGCGCGCCGTCCGTCGTGCGTAGTGGCCAGCCGACTGGGCCCTCCTCACTGACGGACGCGAAGCTCTGGCCGCCGTCCGCTGTGCGAAACACGCCCCAAGTGCCGGGGCCTTGCGCCGAACCGACGAGCCAGTTGGCGGTGTCGAGGATGAACGGCAATGTCGAAAAGCTCGAGCCTGCGGGCAGCTTTGCGCCGATGTCCTCCCAGGAGGTGCCGCCGTTCGTCGACTTGAACAGCTTCTGCGTCGCCTCGTGAGGGCCTGCCACCAGCAGCTGCCGCGCCGGATCGGTGAAGTCCACACTCACGGCGTCGTTATGAGAGATGTCGCCGAGGCGTTCGAAGGTGACGCCGTCGTCGACCGTGCGAAAAATGCCGTCGCCGTAGATGCCGCTTTCCCAGAACCGCGTCGCGTCCTCGGGGTCGTAGACGATGGAGCTTGGCCGATGGCGCAGGGGTGCAGAGCCGCTGCCCGAGCCGAGCTTGCTCCACGTCTTTCCGCTGTCCGTCGTGGCGAAGAGCCCTGCGTCGCCAATGCCGGCGATGACTCGCGACGTGCCGGGCTGGACGGAGAGGAAGGTGAGATCGCCAGGCCCCTCCGCGCCCGCGGCTTGCCCTGCGAGCTCCGGCAGGTTCGAGGTCACGTTGAGCCATTTGGTGTCTGGCGCGGGGGTCGAACCGCCCGCCCCTGAGCCCTGCCCGCCGGGCGACGTGCCTGCGCTGCTCGTACCACCCGCGGTAGAGCCAGCCGCGGCGCCGCCTGAACCGGCAGAGCCGCTGGAGCCGCCCGCAGGCGATACGGACCCGCCGCTACCCTGACCCGACGCCCCCGCTCCGGCAGGAGCCGCGTTGTCTGGCTCCGAGCCGCACCCCCACAATGCCAACAACAAGCAGCCGCAAAGAGCTCTCCGGATCATGTTGCCCTCGCGTGACTTTGGACTGGATACCGCGAGTCACGCCAGCGCCAAATGCCCGAAGCGAAGCGAGGAACAAAAAAATCAGAGGCGAGCCTCGCTTTTTACGCGGAGCTCGCCTCCAAACCCTCACCGCACGAAGCCTTAGGCCTTCTCTTCTTCCTCCGACTCGTCCTTCTCCCCGCTGATCTTCTCCTTCAGCCAGAGGAGCGCGCCCGCGACAATCACCAGCGCCCCCAGCATCCAACCGAAGCGACCCCAAAGCCCCCGCTGCATGTCCGCTTCCGTGTACTTGGCGGTGATCGCCTTCACGACCTCCGCGTCGTCGATGTACGTGTCGCCCTTGAAGGCGACGGGCTTGCAGTCCGACACCGAGAAGTACGACCACATCACCCCTTTGACTTGGCACATGTAGCCGGCCTCATAGCCAGCGAGCGCGGGATCCTTGTCGAGCGGTGCCGGCAGCGGCCCAGTTGCGAAAGCGTGGTCGCCCGAGTTGTATACCAGCGGGATCCCCGCGGCCTCGGCCCGGGCGGGCGCGAGCAACACCATCATCAGTAACCCCAGGAATACCACTACCGATTTCATTGTTTGCCTACCTACGCGAGGCGTTAACGGATCTTCCCCGCTGTTCTGGCGATAGCCCGCCCCCGCGGCAAAAGGAAGACGCGTAAACGGTGGTTGGAGGTGCGCTATGCGTCCGAGTCCACCGCGGAACGAGCGCGAGTCACGAGAACCTCCGCCGAATAGAGCAGGACGGCCAGCCAGATGAGCGCGAAGCCAAACAGCTTTCGCTTGGGCAGCACCTCACCAAAAGCGGCGATGCCAAGCAGAAGTTGAAGCGTCGGCGCGACGTACTGCAGGATGCCGACCAGCGCGAGCGGAATGCGGCGAGCGCCAGCACCGAACGCCAGCAGAGGGAGCGCGGTGACCGGACCGGCGGCAAGGAGCAGCAACGTCCGCGTCGAACCGCCCCCCGCGAACGCGCCGCCAGCGCCGAACGCCGAGTAAACGACGTAGCCGAGCGCGACGGGTAGCAGCAGCAGCGTCTCCAAGGTCAGGCCGCCGAGCGCGTCTATCGGCGCGGTCTTCCTGAGCAAGCCGTAAACTCCGAAGCTAGCGGCCACCGTGAGCCCTATCCACGGGAGCTCGCCGGCGAGCAGCGAGAGCCACAGAACTCCGAGCGCGGCTACCCCGACGGCGATCCACTGCACGGAGCGCAAGCGCTCTTTGAGCACGACGACCCCGAGCACGACGCTCAGCAGCGGATTGATGAAATAGCCGAGACTCGCGTCCACCACCCTCCCCTGCCCCACCGCCCAAATATAAACGAGCCAATTGACGCTGAGGGCCGCCGCGCTCAGCCCGAGAGTCCACAGCAACCCGGGCCGGCGCCGCACCAACGTGAGCCAGCCGACCTGGCGCGTCGCGACCACGAGAACCGCGAGCACCGCCGACGCCCACACCACGCGGTGCGCGACGATCTGCAAGGGCGGCACCCTGCCGAGCGCCTTGACGTACAGCGGCATCAACCCCCAAAGCCCGTAGGCGGTGAGGGCGTAAACGACTCCGCGGCGGCGCTCGCTCAAGGCGCGCTCAGCATGGGGCAGAGCGCGGCCGAGCGTAACCCTGCGCGCGCTGGGCTCAGCGAGGGAACGCGTCGTTCACGGGCGCCATCGACAGGTACGTGCCTGATTCTTCGTCCGCCGAGTGCGGCGCATAATCCTGCGGCTCCGAAAGCACGAAGCTCTCCACCATGCCGGTCAGCATCGTGGCCTGCCCGGCCAGCTCTTCCGCGGCGCTGGCCGACTGCTCGGCGGCGGCGGCGGTGTGCTGCGTCGTGCCGTTCAGATCGGCCACCGCGCTGGAAATCTGAGTCAGGTCGTCGCGCTGGCGTACGCACGAGTCCGCGACTTGCGCCAGCACCTGGCCCACGCTCCTGACGTGCTGGGAGGCGCCTTCGAGCTCACCGGCGACGGTTTGCTCGAGCTCCACCCCGCGCTGGGCCGCGTTCACCGCGCCTTCGATCAAGCGCGACGTCTGTTTGGCGGCTTCGGCGCTGCGACGCGCGAGCATGCGCACCTCCTCCGCCACCACCGCGAAGCCGCGCCCCGCCTCGCCCGCATGCGCGGCTTCGATGGCGGCGTTGAGGGCCAGGATG
The DNA here is from genome assembly GCA_004193285.1 of Myxococcales bacterium. Lineage (GTDB taxonomy): Bacteria > Myxococcota_A > Polyangia > Polyangiales > Polyangiaceae > PMG-095. Next base: position 123,664 of record SECP01000002.1, read on the forward strand.
TTCGTTTGAAACGCGATCTCGTCGATGGTGCGCAGGATGCGCGCGGTGTCCGCACTGGATTCTCGGATGCGCACCATCGCCTCCGACATCTGAGTCATGGCGGTGGTGCTGCGCTCCGTGCTCGCGAGCGCCTCCGCGGAGAGCGCGCGCGCAGTCGCGGCGCGGCTCGCATTTTCGGCGGTCGCGCTCCCGAGCTGCTCCAGGCTGGCGTTCACGCGGTCCAGCGACGCAGCCTGCTCCGTCGCTCCCTGGGCCAGGGTCTGCGCGCCTTGAGCGATTTGCTGTGACGCGGACTGCACCTGACCGGCCGAGCTCTGCACCTCTTGCAATGTCTCGTCGAGCGCGTCGGTCGCGGCATTGAAGGTCACCGCGAGGCGCCGGTGGTCGCCGGCAAACTCCTCGGACATTCGCGCGGAGAGGTCGCGCGCGGCGATGGCTTCCAGCGCCCGGCGCGCCTCCCCGATGGGCTCGAGGATCGCGTCCAGCATGTCGTTCAAGCCGCGGACGAGCTCACGAAATCCGCCTTGAAATCGCTCCGCGGGCGCGCGCTCGGCCAAGCGCCCTTCGCGCGCGGCTTCCGTGAGCGTCCCCAGCGTTTCGCCCAGTGCGCCGAGGGTTCGCTTCAAGCCCAGCATGCTACGGCCCAGGACGTCTTTGTCGCCGCGAACGTGGACCTCGCTGGAGGTGTCCCCGGTGGAGAGCTTCTGCGCGGCGCGGGCGAGGTCGGCCTCCGCCTTGGCCATCTCCGACATCGCCCGCGCGAGCGCTCCCACCTCGTCCCGGGCGTGGGTGTCCGGGATCACGACGTCGCAATCTCCCACCGTGAGGTGACGCGCGGCGGTCGTCAGGCGCCCGAGCGGAGCGCAAATGCTGCGATAGATGACCCAGGCCACTACCAGCCCCAGCGCGACTGCACTGCCGCACAACCAGCGAATCTGCTTCTGGCTCGTGACGACGGTCGCCTCCGCCGCTTTGGCTTCCGCGGCCATGTGACGCTCTTGGATCGCGATCAGCAGCTTGATACCGCCGATGTACTTGGTCAGGCTGGGCAGCACGCTCTCGCCCAGCAGCTTGTCTGCCTCTGCGTCCTTGCCGGCCTTCTTGATCTTGGCCGCGTCGTCGAAAGCGGAAGCGTGAGCTTTGCGGAGCGCTTTGACCTTCTCCAGCGCTTCGAAGGACTCGCGGTCCCCGGCCTTTTTCACGTCGAACAGCTTGTCGAGCTTCTCGTAGGCGGCGTTGATGCGCTGACGCGCTTCCGTAACCCCTCGCGAAGAGCGCTCGATGAGCTCCGGTGATCGGGTCGCAAACAGCGCGAGCTTGAACCGCGCGCCTTCGTTCACGGCGTCGATCAACGCGTTGGCGGCGTCTACTTTCTCCGGAACGTCGTGAGTCGCTACGCGGATGGTGCGCTGGAGCTGCGAAAGGCGCCCCGCCGAGAGGATCCCCACCACGACCATGAGCGCCATGAGGATGGAGAAGCCCAGCAACAGGCGGGTACGGACGGAGAGGAAGCGAATCCACATGAGCGGACCTCGCCCGCAACAACGGCGACTCTGCCGGGTTCTTCAGTCCTAGCGGCCGAACCCCAGCCGCCTCGTAGGGTCCATGGCCCCCAGCCCCGAGCAGGCGCTCACCGTCACCTACATTCGCTCCGAAAGTCCTTGGTGCGGGTACGACAGCTCCTTATCCTCGCCGCGTGTCGCATCGAGACGTGCTGGCAGCCTTCCTTGCGCTCGGGCTGACGCTCAGCCGCGTTCCTCGAGCGCACGCGTGCGCCCCGGCTTGGTCGGGCGACGACAGCGTCCGGGTCGCAGAAGAGGCGGCCGTCCTCGTCTGGGAAGCCGAAACCAAAACCGAGCACTTGGTGCGAAGCGCGACGTTCGAAGGCGCGCCCAGCCATTTCGCGTTCTTGGTTCCGGTGCCGAGCGTGCCCGTCATCGCCGAGGCGGACGAGAGCGTGTTCGAGCAGCTGGAGCGCTTCTGGCAAGCGCGCCGGCCAAGCGACGTATCCTATTCGTTCGGCGGCTTGGGCAGCGTGGTCATGTCCAAGCGGTCTGAGCCCGCGACCGTGGAGCCACCCGTGCAGGTTCTGTCGACCACGCGCGTGGCCGGGCTGGACGCCGCGGTGCTAGACGGCAGCTCCTTCGTCGCGATCGGGGACTGGCTTCGCGAAAATGGCTACGAGTACCGGGAGCAGCTGAGCGGCTGGCTCGAGCCGTACGTCCGAGCCGGCTACAAGATCGTTGCCTTCAAGTACGCCAAAGAAGCCGCCGCACCGCGCGTCGGCTCACGTGCAGTCCGGCTGTCATTCACGACGCCGCGTCCGTTCTTCCCCTACCGGGAGCCGAGCGATGCCGAGCGCGCACCGCCGCAAACCTTTCGTCTGTACGCCATCGGCGCCACCAGCTTGGAAGCCAAGCTCGGTCAAGCTGGTCCTTGGGGCGCCGCGGTTCGCTATTCCGGGCCGCTCCGGGACGTGAGCCTGCCTTTTTCGAAGCTCACCGCGCCCTGGGCCACCTTCTTCGAGGAGACGACCGCGACGCGCTCCCGTTCAGGGGACCTCTTCTTGCAGGCGACGGCCACGCCGCGGCTGGTACAGGCGACGCCCCGCTCCGTCCAGGAAGCCATCACGGTTCCCATCGAGCTCGTGGCGCTCGCAGTGGTCGGCGGCGTCGTGCTCGTGGTGAGGAAGCGGCGCCGTAAGGACGACGAAGAGGACCTCGTCGAGCAAGAGTGACTGGCTCCGCGAATCGTCACTTGTATATCGTGCTGGACGATGAGTCGCGGCAGAAGGCAGCGCGCCACGCTCGGCTTGCGGTCGTGAAGTGCGACCATGTGACCTTGGCTCACGCCGCGCCGACCGACTCCACCATCGCGCAGTACTTGGACGGCGAGTGGCAAGCGGGAGCGGAGCTCACTCTGCAGGTCGTGGCCGAGTACGCAAGCGAGGACGTGCAGGCATGGTTGGTCGAGCTTTCTGGCTCATCGCGACGCAAGCACGACGGGGGGCGGCTGCATGTCACGGTGAGCCGCAGCCACTCGGCTCGCTCGCGCGACGCGAACGCGCTGCTCGAGTCCGGTACGCCGACTCCACGCGCGGAAGTGCTGCGCGGTACGCTGCAGTGGGTGGAGGCGACCGTCTCGAATTCCGAAGCCCGTCCCCCTGACTTGAGCTAAGCCTGGAGGATGCTCGCTGGTCGCGTCCCGCCAAGCACCTGGTTGGTCGGCGCCCTCAGCTTGCTGGGTTCTTGCGGCGCCATCGCTTTTTTCGCGGCTGGCGGCAGCGCTAAGCCTAAACCGAGCGGGGCCCCGCGCTCATCAGCGGCGTCCCGGGCCGTACCGTCTGCCAAGCCGCGCGCTCGTTGCGCGGCGGAGATGGCGCTCGTCGCCGGTACCTGCGTCGATCGCTACGAAGCACACCTCCTGGAGGCGGACGCCAGCGGCGCGCTCGTCCCGCACCCGCCCCATGAGCTGCCGGAGAAGAAGCGTTACGTGGCGGCGTGCAGCGCCGGAGTCAAGCCGCAGGCGTTCATCAGCCAGGTTGCTGCCGCCGCGGCGTGTCAGAACGCCGGCAAGCGCCTGTGCTCGCTCACGGAGTGGTACCGCGCCTGCACGGGCGCGCAGAAGACGACTTACCCCTATGGCGCCCGCTACGAGAAAGGGCGCTGCAACGTGGGCAAGCCTCACCTGCTCTCCATCCTGCACGGCGCGAGCGCCAACAGCTGGAGCTATCGGGACTTCAACGACCCAAAGCTCGCGCAGACGGACGGCTTCTTGGCCCTCACTGGCGAATACGACGGCTGCCAAACGACGGAGGGCGTCATGGATATGGTTGGCAACCTGCACGAATGGGTCGCAGATCGGGTGGACGGGTCGCTCCGCTCCAAGCTGCCCGTACCGGCGGTCGTGCAGCGCCGCATCGGTAAGCACCCAGGCAACGGCATCTTCATGGGCGGCTTTTTCAGCACCATGAGCCAGCACGGCGACGGGTGTCAGTACGTCACGGCCGCGCACGACCCTGGCTACCACGACTATTCCACGGGTTTTCGCTGTTGCCAGGACGCCGCTGAGTAGGGGAGCGGCCGCGCGGCTACTTCGTCGCCCAGCCGAGCGTCACCACCACCGGCTCGTGATCGGAGAGCGCGCGGCCACTCTCGTCACGAAACCCGGGCGCCACGCGCCAGGACTTGGCTTTGAGCGCCACCGCGGCGTTGCCTCGCAGCAGCACGCGGTCGATGCGCCAGGGCTGCGGGCACCGTAGCTCGTCGCACGCATCCGTGATGCCGAGCGCCGCCATGCGCTTCTTGAACAGCGGCAGCTCGGCCATGGTCAGGTTGAAGTCACCGCCAAGCAACAACGCACGGCCCCCCGAGCGCTCCTCTACCGTCTTCACCAGCTGGTCCAGCTGCTGCGCCCGCGCCTTGCGGTCCCCCGCGCCGGGCCCGGCATCCAAGTGCGCATCGTACACGTCCACCAGCACGCCTGGAGCCAGCTCCACCCGGCTATGAGCGAAACCCTTGGGGGTGAGGCAGTCCTGATACGAATCGATGATGCCGTGACAGGTCACCCACGCCGCGCGTGTCACCTCCGCAAGCGGGAGCTTGCTGAACAAGCTCAGCCCATCCCCAAAGTGCAGCTGCTGCCCCCGCACGAACGGCGCGGACTTGTAGGGCAGGCGCAGGTTCTGCCGCAGGAGCTCCGGATACGCGAAATCCTCCTGCACCAGCGCCACATCGAACTTGTTGAGCAGCCCGCCAATCACCGGCAAATTGCGGGTCGGCGTCACATTGGAGAGCCCCTCCGGCAGGCCCGCCACGTTGTACGTCACGACGCTGATCTGGCCCTGTTTGGCGACGCGGTCCGGCTCCGCCTGAGCGGCGCTCGTCCCCAACGACCACAGCAACGCCCCCGCCCAGGCGCGCCGCGAGACAATCCCTCGAAGCATGCTGCACCGTAGCAGGCATCCGCCCATGCGCCACACCGCGCGACTTGTTCAACCAGTCGTCAAAGGCATCACCGAGGCGAAGGCGGCCGTGAGGTTTGCACGGGGCTCGAGGGCTTGATGCGAGCGCACTCACTCACACCTTGCGCGCAGTGACCAGCCAGTTGAGCACTAGGTCCTCGCGCGCTTTGCTGCTCCTCTCCAAATAGCCGAACAGACGGTTGATGAGGGGAACGAGCAGCCGAAAGGGAGAGTGGTGGTTTACTTCCAGCGCGAGCATCTGCCCAATCGTCGCCCAAGTGCCGCCCTGCGCCGCAATCTTGACATCAGTGAACCCCGCCTCACTGAACATCACTTCCAACCCCCAGCGGGTGAAACGAGTGAAGTCATATGGCACTTCGTGAGCCGGCCAAGTGCCGGGCGCAGTTAGGACGACGCGCCCACCTGGTTTGAGCACGCGAGCCATGCTGACGAGGGCCTTGCGCGGATCCACCACGTGCTCCAACACCTGCGTGCTCATCAGCGAGTCGAACGTAGCGTCTTCGAACGGAAGGGAGAGAGCGTCCCCTTCCACGTCGGGATGGCTGAGCGGCCCAGCGCGGTCCACACCCACGTATTCCGTTACCTTGGAGCCAAGTAGCTTTCGATACGGCTGAAGGCCGCATCCGACGTCGATCACGCGGCCTTCTAGCGTGGGTAGTTGTTCCACCAAATCCCGCCAGAGCGGCGCGTAATGGAGGTGGCAAACGTGGCCGGCGGGCTTGGGCCCCGGGACGTCGAAGTTCGGAGGCGTCTGTATCGCGGTGTCCAGGGCCATGTGCGCTATCTCTCGAATTCCTCTATCACGGCGGGGGGCTAGGCGCTCTGCGAGGGCTGATGGTGCGCAGCAGCTTACTCAAGTCTTCACGGAGCAAACGACCTTCAAAAATGAGCTCTGCGGAGACGTAGACCACGAGCGGCAGACCGAGCAAGACCGCGGGATGCCTCGTGAACGCGAGCGCTGGCGGCAGCCAGCTAAGTGCCGCGACGGAGGCGATGCCCAGCGCTCCCGCGATCGTCGGAGGCCCGACCACCCGGAACAAGGAACGTGTGAGCGCCCGGCGCGTGCGCGCGAGCAGTAGCGACACGATGACGACGGTCACGATCGAGTGCGCCGCCGCAACACCCACGAGTGAGAAGCCAAGATGGTACGCGAGCAGGCTGAGCGCCCACGTCGAACCGGTCCACACCGCGAAGGTGGTGAGCGCGAAGCCCGCTTCGTTCCGCGCCTGCAGCAACGTGAAGATGGGGCTCGCAGCCAGGCCACCCACCATGTTCGGTAGCAAGCCGTACGCAACTACCACCGATGGTTGCCACTTCTCGTGCCAAATGGTCGGCACGAGCCAGACGGCGCCTGTCGTGAGCACCATCAGGAAGGGGATCCCGACCAGGAACATGATGCGCAGGGAACCTCGTACGGCAGCGTACAAGGCGTCCGGATCGGTTTGAAGACGGGAATAGGTCGGGAGTTGGACCCTGGCCAGAGCGTTGACCGCGAGCAACGGAGTCTGAATGTACTTCATTGCGAAGTTGAAGAAGCCGACAGATGCCGGTCCGGCGAGCGCGCCCAGCATGGCGTTCGAAACGTTGTCCTTGAAAAAGGCGATGATCGTGAGCGCTTGGACCTTTGCGCCGAAGGCGAGAAGCGGCAGAAACGCCTTCTTGGAGAAGCGCAGCGGAGGCAATCCCGGCTGTACGGTGAAAGTGAGTGCAACGGCGAGCGCAGCTCCACCCACGTTGGCGAGCACGAGCGCCCAAACCCCGAAGTGCATCAGAGCGAGCGCGACGGCAACGCTTTGCCGCAGCAGGAGCACGATCAAGTCGATACGTGCAATCTTACCGAAGCGCAGCTCGCGCTCGATGCGGATCATCGGGTAGCTGCGCAGCGAGTTGATGAGATAGTTCGGCGCCAGCGCCATAAGCACCCACACCGCCGTATTTTGCAGCCCGTAGAGACGCGCCAGCAGGGGAGCTACGGCCAGGAACGTGCAGGTCAACGTCGCGCCGACCGCGAGGTTCGCCACCAGGATGGACCCGTACTCGTCTTCCGTCGGCTCTTCAGGCTTGCGGATGAGTGAGGCCCCTAGGCCAGCGTCTCCGAAGAGTACGCCTATGCCTATGAAGAAGCCGCAGATGTCGTAAGTACCGAAATCCGCCGGGAGCAGGACGCGAGCCAGCACGATGTTGCTAAGCAGAGCGAAAATTTGCGCGCCCGTTTGCACCGCACCGAAGCTCAAGGTTTCGCGCACTACCCGCGAAAGCAGCGTCTCGTGGTCTTGAGCCGCGCTCACTGGCGGCTCGATTCCGCGAGCTCGCGGTAGAGCTCCCCGAAGGCGGCGTCTTGAGCCTGCGCTGAGAACTGCGAGTCCGCGCGCTGTTTGGCCCGCGAAGCCAGGCTCTCGCGCAGGTCCGAGTCGTCCAACAAGCGCGCGAGCTGCGCCGGCCAGCGGCTCTCGTCCGCGTCCAAGATCGCTTCCGGCAAGCCTAGCAGCACCTCGCGATGGGGCGGGATGTCCGAAGCCGCGACCGCGACCCCCGCCGCCATCGCCTCCAGCAAGACGAGCGGCAGGCCTTCCGCGCGGCTGCCGCTCACGAAAAGGTCCGCTTGGCGGTAAAGGTGCGGCGCGTTCACGTGGCCCACGAAGCGGACCTTCTGCGCCAGACCGAGCTCCGCGGCAAGCGCCCCGAGGCCTTCGCGAGCCTCGCCTACACCCGCGATGCAAAGCGAGAACGCGCGAGAGCTGAGCGGCTCGGTCGCAAGAGCCCGGAGCAGCCTATCGAAGCCCTTGCGGTGCGTAAGGCTGCCCACCGCGAACAGCTTGACCCCCTCCCCGAACGGCAGCGGCGGCGGCGGCGCGCCGGTGGGAGCCGTGGCGCTGTTGTAAACGCGCTCGACCCGGATCCCGGGGAACGTTTCGCGAAGCCGGCGAGCGTCTTCGTCACTCACGGCGGTGAACACCACCGGCCCGAGCGTGCGGGCGAGCTGCACGGCTCGGTTCAAGTCGAGCAAAGGAGCGAGCACGACGTCTCCGAGGCCCAGGATTTCGTGGCTCGGTAGTAGATGAAAGGTGACCAGCAGCGGGCCGCGGCCTCCCGCGAGCAGCGCGATCCCGAGCCGGTCCGGCCAGGGCAGGTGTGCGTGCACGATCTCGCCGGGTTGCCGCAGACGCGCCACGTGAGCCGCCAAACGCAGCCCGTCCAGCCGACCCAATTTACCGAGCCGGTTGGCGCGTGGCCCGATGATCCCCTCGCCCAGCGACTGCGCCAATGCGCGCTCGGCGTTCGTGCCGCGGAGGGCGACGATGCGGTGTGGCTCGCCGCGCGCCCGGGCGCGCCGCACCAGCTCCGCGACGACCTGCTCGGCGCCTCCCGCCTCGATACTGGTCGGCAGGTGCAGCACGGACGGAGCAGCTTCATGATTCGTCGACATGGGGAAGAAGCTGCGGGCTCGAGCGCGGCGAGCGTAGCTTTTCGGGGGGATTGGGGCAACGCGGTCGAGCGTTGGTAGCGCACCATGCGCAAGCCAGTCGGGGTGCTGCCAAAAAAAGTCGCTTATACTCCGCGTATGCGAGGCGTGTGGTGGTGGGCGTTCGGGCTCGGGTTGCTCGGTTGTGACCGGGAGTATCCCGTTGCGGCGACGTACTGCGACGATTGGTGCGAATGGATGGTGGCCGCGTGTCCGAACCCGTACGACCCGGCGGAGTGCGTCACGGACTGTGAGCGCCGCCGAAAGGACGATGCCTACCCCTGCGTCCTCGAGCATGAAGTGCTGCTGGACTGCATTCAGACTGCGTTCCGCGCGCAGCAGTACTGCGACAATCCTCCATCCAGCAGCGCGTGCGGAGCCGAACGAGAGGCCCTTCGATCGTGTGCGGCAGGCGGCCCCGAGGGCATCGCCGGCGTGGAGTGCGCGGTATACTGCACGAACCTGCAGCCGTTCTCGAGCGACTGCTCCTGGGAGGAAAGCTCCGCCTGTCAGGACGACTGCATGCGCCGTGGCCTCGGGCACGCGCAGTGCAGCGCGGAGCGCGACGCAGCGAGTCTGTGCTTCTATCAAGGGCCCCCGGAACCGATCGCGTGCAACGTTTGGCAAGACGACAGCGCTCCCTGTGGTCTCCAGCGCGCCGCGCTCGCTGCCTGCGGCGTGAATGCGCCCCAGACGCGCGACTAAAAAGCGCCTTCCGCGGCCAGGGACGGCACCGTGATCGGGCCGAGCGTCTCGTCCAGGCACGAGTAGGCGTTGCAGCTTCCGCGCAGCGTTTCCTTGTTGAGGGTCGTGTTCAGCACCTCCAGGCTCAGGCCCCACCAGAGGTGCGGCCGCTGCAGGTACCAGCGCTTCTCGAGCTTGAAATCCAGGCGCCAAAACGGCGGTGTGCGTGGCGGATTGCGCGCCGCCTGCAAGTAGGCAACCTGGGAAGGCACGCCGCTGTAGACCATGACGCGGCCGCCGAAGCGCCAGTCGCGCCCGAGGTCCACCGAGCCGCCCACGTTGAGCACGTGCCGGCGGTCGCTCCCGGAGGGCCCGCTCGCGCGGCCGCTGGAGCGCCACGAGCGCGAGAGTGTGTACGACAAGAAGCCGCCAACCCGCCGGGCCAGGCTGCGCCGCAGCATGAGCTCCACGCCCTGCGCCCCGCCGTTCGTCCGCTCGTCCACCGCCGGGGGCGGGGTCACCCCACTAGGAGGCAGCTCTCCGTCCGTTTCGTTCTTGGCCGCCTTCAGCCGCGTGAGGCTGAGCAAGTCCGTCATGCGAGAAAAGAAACTTTGAAAAACGGAGACGGAGCTCGTGAACCCCGCCGGCAGCTCGTAGCTCAAGCTGCTACTCGACTGCACAGCGCTCTGCAGACCTCCTTCCAGCGACGGTTTCAAGCCTGGCACCGCGCCGACGAAGCTGGGCCCTTGGTGAACGAGCGCGAGGCCGTGCGCGACCTTTACCTTCTTGCTGAACCGGTACTCGGCCGTGACGCGCGGGTCCACCGCTACCGCTGAGCGCTTGCCAGACACGAACACATCTGCGCGCACCCCTGGGGTGACCCGGAGCGCGGGCGTCGCCTGCCAAGCCATGTCCGCAAAGGCACCGGCCGATACGTCCCGTCGCCGGCGCTCTTCGAAGCCCTGCTTCTCCAAGTCCCTGACCTTCGCGTCCTCGCCCAGGCCCGGCACCAAGTCCTCGTCCGAGCTGCGAGGGTTCTCCGCTATATCCTGCCGCAGCGATTCGACCAGCACGTCCGCGCCGGCGCTGACCCGCAACACGTCGTTCAATTGCTGGCGGACCTCCGTGCGACCGCCGACCAAGTTGGTGCGTACGTTCACTTGGCCGTCCGCGAGCCCGGTGTAGTCACGGCCGAGCATCAACGCAGTGCGTGCGGTACCGGTGGCCCACCGGCGATTCCAGCGCAAATCTAGGCGGTGAAAGCCAACGTCCAACACCGTCTTCGTCTTCTCGTAGCTGATGAGCTGAAAATCTTCGGTCATCTCTTCGACCATCACCTTGTTCGTGACGTAATCACTCGAGCCGAAAGCGAGGAGCTCGATGCTGTCCTTGCTGGTGAGGTCGTAGCGAACGCGGCCTTGGTAGTCGCCGTAAGCCAAGAAGATCTTCGGAGAGACGAGCGAGAACACGAGGCCAGTGTAAGAAATGCGCCCCGCGAGCATGGCGGTTCCACGCCCCCCCGCGAACGGTACCTCCACCATCGCCCCGCTATCCACCAAGCGCACCTTCCACTCGCCGTGGGTGCGGTACTTCGGCTCGGCGAGCTCACCGGCCACGATCGCGCCCGCGTAGCGCCCGTAGCGAACCGGGTAGGCGCCAGGGTACAGATCCACGCGCTCTACGAACGCGGGGTGAAACACCGAGGGCCCTGCGCCAAAGTGGTACAAGAACGGAACCGGGATGCCGTCGAAGAAGTAACCGACGTTGCCGGGCGGCGCGCCCCGCACGTAAAAATACGGGAGCCCGCTCGCGACCGGCGTCACTCCGGGCAGCGCCTCGATGGCGCGGAAAGCGTCATCGAAAGCCCCGGGCAAGCGGCTGATCTCGGTGCGTCCGAGCTCGTGCTTCATCGGCTCACGCTCACCGAGCACCACGATCTCGGAAACGGCTGGCTCGGCGGTTCGTTCCGCGGGCGGGCTCGAGCGCACTGCGGCCGCTGCCGGCGCGGGTGGAACGAAGCGCGCCAGGAAGCGAATCTTGGCTGAGACCGCTTTACCTTCGCGCAATGCGGGCGTGAACCTCCAGCCGAGGGCGCTCCTCGCGGCGTGCGCGGAAAACGGCTCTGGCCCGGAGACGACGGTCGCCTCAATCACCGCCCCGTCCGTGTTCACCGTGAGCAGTAGCTCGACGCTGGCTTCGCCTCGCGCGCCCTCCGGATAAACCATATCCGTGAGCAGCGGCTCCGGGGGAGTCACACGCGCGACGGGCGCCGGAGCGACCGGCACTTGTTTCGGTGCGGAGACGGCAGCCTCCTCCGGCGTCTCTTCCATAGTGGCCGTTTGCGCCCAGCTCGGTAGAGCGGTCGCGAGCACGGCCAGGCTCGATGCCCATGCCCAAGCTCGCTCCCGCACGAAGAGAAGACGCCAGCCCACGCCGCCCCTGAACGCCATACCGGCGCCCGCTAATCCCATGACCGCCGCAAAAAATCTAGGCCGAACGCCCGCTCCGCCCGAGATCGACGCCTAGGTCACCAGTGCTATGGTCCCGGCCCCGCTCGCCCGTCATGCGTGTCGCCTGGCTCACCCCGTATTTGCCGTTTCCGGAGAACACGGGCGGTCGCATTCGCGTCGCACGGTTGGCCCATGGCCTGGCGAAGCGCGCCGAGCTCAGCCTTTTCTCGTGCCTCTCGCAGCACGACTCGCCCGCTAGCGTGCCGCCACTCGGAGACTTTGCGCCGTGGAGCCACGTGCATACCGCGGGCAGAGTGGAGTCGCTCACCCCCTTCAGCCTCAAGCCTGATCCGGCGCGGCGACTGCCTCGTGAGCTGTCACGCGCGCTTTCGGAGGCGGACGCGCGGGCGCCATTCGACGCGGTCGTCGTCGAGCATTGCTACGCAATCGAGGCGCTCCCGGCCCTATCGCGCGCCGCGATCATCCTGGACGAGCACAACGTGGAGTCGGACTACTACCGGCGCGCGCTCAGGGGAGCTCCTCACAAGCTACTCGAGTATTGGTCGTGGCGCCGCTACGAGCGCGCTGCATGGAAGCGGGCGGACGAGGTCGTCACCGTGAGCGCGCGCGACGCGGAGGTGGTTCGGAGCGAGCAGCCGGGCAAAGGCGTGGAGGTGTCGAACGGCACGCGCTTCGACGCGTTTCGCTTCGTGCCGCCGTCCCAGCGCACCGGCTCGAGCATCTTGTACGTCGGCATGATGGACTACGCGCCCAACATCCACGCCGCGCGCACGCTCGCGCTGGAGGTGCTTCCGCTGGTGCGACGCGTGGTTCCGGAAGCGACGCTCACGTTGTGCGGGCGCGGCGCGAAGGCCGAGGTGCGTGCCCTCGCGTCCGAGCATGTGCAGGTGACGGGCACGGTGCCCGAGGTCTTTTCCGTCTTCGATCGTCACGCCGCGTATGCGATGCCGCTGCAGCACGGCGCCGGCAGTAGCCTCAAAGTGCTGGAACCGCTCGCGGCCGGGCTACCGCTCGTCGCCTCCGCCTTCGGGGTGCGCGGCTATCAGCTGAGCAGCGACTCCTACCTGCCCGCTGACGACGTCCCAAGCTTCGCAGAAGCCTTGATCCAGGTGCTCACGCGCCGCGCCGAGCTGGACGACATGGCCACGAAGGGACGTGAAGCCGCGGGGCGCTACTCCTGGGAGTCGCTCGGAGCTCGCTTTGCAGGCATCGTAGAGCGCACCGTCACGGCGCGCGGAGGCCACCGTGCCGCCTGAGCGCCCCTTGCGCCTCACCTTGCTCACGACGTGGGCGGAGCAATGCGGCATCGCCACCTACAGCGAAGCCCTCGCCGCCGCGCTACCCGAGCAAGGCGTCACCGTCTCCGTCGTCTCGCCCGCGCTGCGTCGCTCCGACACCCCCCGCGGCGAGCAACCCGTCCGCATCTGGCGTCGCGATCGGGCCGGGCTGCTCGCCGCCTACCAAACCTTCCGCGAAATCGAGCGGCAGCGCGCGGATGTCGTACACATTCAGCACACCATGGGCATCGAGTCCCCATCACTACTCCTCGGGGTGACACAGCTCTGCCAGCGCGCGGGCATCCCCGTCGTCGCCACCCTGCACGAGGCCGGCGGAGGCTCGGCCCTGCGCCGCTTCCGCTTCGCGCGCACTCTCTTCGGTCTCCGGGGAGCCCAGCTCGTCATCCATGAACCGGATGAAACGGTTCCGGGAGCGGTCGTCATCCCTCACGGCATCCGTGAGGAGCCCCACCGCTCGCGCGCCGACGCCCGCGCCCAGCTAGGGCTTTCGCCCAGCGACTTGGTCCTCGCACATTTCGGCTTCATCCACCCGGACAAGGGCATCGAGGACGTGCTCCAAGCCGCGGCGGAGCTCCGCGCGACCCGCTTTCCCGACCTCAAATACCGAGTTTGCGGCGGAACCTTCGCCACCGGTGCGTCCCGCCCTCACCTCGCTCACCTGCAATCGCGCGTGCGCGAGCTCGGCTTGGCGGAAGCGGTCGACCTCACTGGCGAGTTCGCCTCCGAGGAGCGCGTCACCCTCGAAATGCAAGCCGCAGACTTGGTCGTTCTCAACTACCACACGGGCAATCGTCAAGGCGCGAGCGGCGCCGCCAACCGCGCGCTCGCCACCGGCTGCGCGCTCGCCGTCAGCCGCGCCCCCATCTTCGACAGCCTACGCGCCGCCACCCACACGCTAGACGCCTCCCTCACTGCGGACCTGGAGCGGCTCCTCGCCAGCCCCACCGCGCGCGCGCACCTCACCGCTCGCGCCGAAGCCTTCTCCATCGAGCGGCGCTGGCCCAAAATCGCCCTGCGCCACGCCGACCTCTACCGCCGCCTGCTCGCTCAACGCGCCTCACGATCCGCCTAGTCTCCTCGCGTTCTTCAGATCTATGAGGTTCGTGACAGCCTTCGCGAGCACGGGCTGCGCCATGCGAATCCCGCTTCGACGCGCACCCACGCACCCACGCACCCACGCACCCGCGTAGCGCACCCACTTAGCGCACGCACCCACGCACCCGCGTAGCGCACCCACTTAGCGCACGCACCCACGCACCCGCGTAGCGCACCCACTTGGCGCACGCACCGCACCCACAAATTCGTGTTCGTTGGCGTGACATCGACGGCAGGGCTCTCCTCGTCGCTGCCCGACGTATGGAACGGTACAAAAATTGTTGAATGGTTTCGCGGCGCGAAGGCTCCGTCGTGGAGATGTACCGAACCTTACATCTCGGTCAGGATCGGACCGGCCCACTGCATCGCTCGCGATTCAGTTCACAATCGCACGTTGCCGCCCCCCCCGCGAGTTGTCGCGTCAGCGCGCCTTCCCCCAGCGAGTTGTCGCGTCAGCGCGCCTTCCCCCAGCGCGCTTGTCGCGTCAGCGCGCCTTCCCCCAGCGCGCTTGTCGCGTCAGCGCGCCTTCCCCCAGCGCGCTTGTCGCGTCAGCGCGTTGTGGCGTCAGCGAGCAATTCAGCGAAAAGAAGTTGAGCTCGCGGCTCGAGTTGTACTTCGGATCCGCGCATCCGAAGTACAACAGCCCCGCTACGCACCAACGCGGCTCGCACACATCCGGACCGCCCGCACCACTCAGCTCATTCTGCGGATCCGAAGTATCAATCCGCGGACAACACCACCCCAAGCAATAGCTGCGTCAGCGGCGGACACGCGAGCGCACGATCAGAACGCCCGCTCCGCACCAACGGGGCTCGCACACATCCGGACCGGCGCCCCTTCCCGCCCGCACCACTCAGCTCATTCTGCGGATCCGAAGTATCAATCCGCGGAGAAACACCTCCCCGATCCATAGCTGCGTCGGCGGCGGACACGCGAGAGCATGATCAGAACGCCCGCTACCAACGCAGCTCGCGCAGAACCGGGCCTCGCCCGCACCACTCAGCTCATTCTGCGGATCCGAAGTATGAATGCGCGGCGAAAACACCTCCCCGAGCCATAGCTGCGTCGGTGCCGGAAACGCGAGAGCATGATCACAACGTCCGCTGCTCACGAACGCTGCTCCCACAGATCGGGCGCGCACCGCCGCTGAGGGCCGCTACGACTCAGGTCGAGGTCGTCCTGCGGATCCGAAGAATGAATGCGCGGAGGAAAGGCGTTCCCGAGGCGTCGAGCACGCGACTTAGAATCGAACATGCGACTTGAGGCTGAGTGCCCGTTCGCACGGAATTTTCACGGCTTGCGCCCAGCCGCTCGCGCTGACGAACCGTTTGCGACACCTGGTGGAAGTGGGCGGCAAGGTCCGCGGCAAGCTGGGTCGACTTCGGCGCGGAAGCGCGGGGCTCGAGCCGGAGGCGCCGCGAAGTGTACCTAGAGCCGCAAGACGAGGATCTCTTTGAGGCCTTTTTTGTCGTGAATGGGAAGCGCGACGCAGATTTCTTGGGAGCCGGATTTCTGGGCCGCGATGACGGGAGCGCCGCCGGCAAGCGCTTGGGCGGCGAGGCGACGGCCGGGCGCGTCCGCTAGCGATTGACCGCGGGGGAGGCCGCGGCCGCTCCAGTCGAACTGCATCGCCGCTCCGAGCTCCCCATTTTTCGGCGTGTAAACCTCGGTACCGGCGACGAAGGAGTGTTGCTCCGCCCCGAAGAGAGCGATCACCTGCGACACGCGGCGCCCGCGGTAGATCGGGATGCCGACGCCGTTCTTCAACCCGCAGCGCACCGCGAGCCCCGCGCGGATGAACGCGTTGGAGGTGCGCACGTCTTCCATCACCTCCACCCCGCCGCTCAACCAAGTCCGGCCGGGCAAGCCGGTGCCGCGCGGAAACTGAATGAACGGGCTGAAGCGCTCGAACTCACTGCAATGCGCGTAGTAGCCGCGGCCGTGCTTCAGCACGTCCAGCTCGTCCATGACGTCCCACACTTCTACGCAGCCGGGGTGCTCCGAGCGGTGACCGATCAGCAGCGTGAGCACCGCAATCAAACGGTCCCCTTCGAACAAGGGGCAGCCGAGCGCGCCATCGATGCCCGCCTGCGCGGCGAGCTCTGCACGCCCGAACGCGCCCGAGAGCTCCTTCCACAGGAGCGCGCGCTCGTTCGCCCACACCGCGCCGGGTAGACCCTCGCCAAAGTGAAAGCGCAAGTTCGCGCTCGCGCGAGCGAGCTCGTCATTGCCCCGGTAGGCGCCGCCACCGAGGGCCATCACTTCCCCCTGGGGGAGCCACAGCTCTACCGCTTGCACTAAAGCTTTGTCGCGCGTCATCGTTACCCTTGGCAGGGGACCCTTAGTGTGACGCAGCCACTGAGTCCATGCCGTTACGAGTCCGTTGCGCCGCACGCGTTTGTCCCACTGAATCGAGCGCCGCATACCGCGAAGACTTGACGAACCGGGGGCCAACGAACCCGGGCGCGCGCCGGCACGAACTCTGCTCCACGCCGGTTCGCGTCGCCCGGCTCTGCGGGTCTGAAGAAACTCCGGTAGAGAGGAGCCCCCCACCAAGCGACGACGGGCGACAACCGGGCCGACGATCAGGCGACGACCGGGGCGGCGATCGGACGACGACCGGGGCGACGATCGGGCGGCGATCGGCGACGACCGGCGACAACCAGGGCGAGGCGACCGGGGCGACGATCGGGCGGCGACGACGGGCGACGACGGCGACAACGAGGGCGAGACGACCGGGGCGACGACCGGGGCGACGATCAGGCGACGACCGGGGCGACGATCAGGCGACGACCGGGGCGACGATCAGGCGACGACGCGCGACGACCGGCGACAGCCAGGGCGAGGCGACCGGGGCGGCGATCAGGCGACGACCGGGGCGACCATCAGGCGACGACGGGCGACGACCGGCGACAGCCAGGGCGAGGCGACCGGGGCGGCGTCGGGCGACGACCGGGGCGGCGATCGGGCGACGACCGGGGCGGCGATCGGGCGGCGACCGGCGACCGTCGGGCGATGACCAGGGCGAGGCGACCGGGGCGGCGATCAGGCGGACACCGACTACCCGGCGATGACCGGGCGTTCTGGCGCCAGAGCCGGTCGGCTCCAGACAGCACGAATTCGGGAAGAGGCGCGCCGACGTTGGGCGGCGACATCGCCAAACAGTGGGTGAAAATCAGCGTGGAGCTGGGTCTGGAAGCGGGCACGCAGGAGCTCGAGCCTCGCTGGCTCAGCCGCATGGCGACTCGTCACGGCGGCTGGTTGGAGCTGGAGGGCGGCCCTCAGTCGAACGTCGCGCGATCCGCGGGGGCGCGAGCTCCCCGCCAATCGGCGAGAATCGCGGCTTGGAGTGACCGTGCGTATTTGCAACGCTACGCTGCGTTTGTCGGCGTAGCCGTGCGCTGCTGCAAGGCTCATAAGTTGTTTCGCGGCGAGGCCGCAAAAGGAGACGACGATGAGGAACCAACTAGAAACTTTGTTGATTGGCGGTTCGGGCAAAACGGGGCGGCGCGTGGAGACTCGGCTCCGCGCGAAGGGCGTGCCGGTGCGAGTGGCCTCGCGCTCGGCCGCGAACCGCTTCGATTGGAACGACGAGAGCACGTGGGAGCCGGCGCTCGGCGGCGCGCGGGCCGTCTACATCACGTTCTATCCGGATCTCGCGGTGCCGTGGGCCGCGGAGCGGGTGGGCAAGCTGGCGCGGCTCGCGGCGGCTCGCGGCGCCGAGCGGCTGGTGCTTCTCTCCGGCCGAGGCGAGCACCAAGTGTGGCCAGCCGAGCGAGCGGTGCGCGAAGCGGGCGCGGCCTTCACGATCGTGCGCTCGGCCTTCTTCTGCCAAAACTTCAGCGAGGGCGCGCTCGTGGACGGGGTGCTGCACGGAGAGCTCGCGTTCCCGGCCGGTGAAGTGCGCGAGCCCTTCGTGGACGCGGAAGACGTAGCGGACGTAGTAGCGGCTGCGCTGACCGACGAGCGGCACGCCGGGCAGATTTACGATCTCACCGGGCCCGAGCTATTGAGCTTTCACGACGCGGTAGTGGAGATCTCGCGCGTGAGTGGGCGCTCGGTGCGCTACGTACCTGTTTCCGGTGCTGCGTACGGCGAGCTCCTCGCTCCCTTCTTGCCGGCGGAGGAAGCATCGTTCTTGGTCGACCTCTTCGGGATGCTGCTGGACGGTCATAATTCATTGCTGACGGACGGCGTGGAGCGCGCGCTCGGGCGAAAGCCGCGCGACTTTGCGAGCTATGCGCGCGACGCGGCCAGCGTCTGGCGCTAGTATCTGCGGGCGGCGCTGGTGAGCCATTCGCAGCGCGAGCGGGAACTGTTGGGGCTCGTACATGTGGACGAAGGCACGCTCCGGAATCGTTTGGGTGTCGCTCACCTTTGCCGTCGCTTGCAGCGGCTCGGGCATGGAGCGGCTACCCAACGTGGCCGGAGCGAGCGGCGCGAGCCCCGAGGGCGACGCCGGCAAGGGGGCTGCGCCTAGCGGAGGGTCGAACGGCAGCGGCGGCCTCCAGGGTGGCGGAGCAAGCAGCGTCGGGGCCGCGAGCGGCGCCGGCAGCGTGAGCGGTGCCGGCAGTGGCGCTGCGAGCGGCGGTGGCGGCCGCGGCGGTGGAGGCACGAGTAGCAGCGGAGGCGCGAGCGGCAACGGCGGGGCGACCGCCGGAGCAGGCGGCGGTACCGCCGGTCCTTTTCCGGCCGGCGTGACCAAACCCCGCATCATGATCGTCGGGGATTCGATCTCGGCAGGCCCCGGTTGCTACAAGAAGTACTTGCTGGAAAACCTGACCGCGAGCCACTACTCGCGCTTCGAGTTCGTCGGCGAATACACGGACGATTGCGGCAGCACGGTGCGCCACAGCGCAGTGAGCTGCTCCACCGCCGAGCAGTACACCGGCGCGACGTTCACCCTGCCCAACTGCTCGCAGGGCAAGGTCTTTCCCGGCCTCTCCACGCTGATGACCACTCACCACCCGGACTTGATCATGCTGCAGCTGGGGGTGAACGACGTGTGGGGCGGCAAACCCACGGAGGAGACCCTCGGTAACTACCAAAAGCTGGTGGAGCAAGCGCGCGCGCAAAATCCACGCGTCGTGCTGGTGGTGGCGCAAATTCAGAAGATCCGGCCGAGCTGCGGCACGGATGATTCCGTTCAGAAGCGCGCCGAGGCGCTCGTCACCGCGGTGCCGGCGTGGGCTCAGAAGCTCACCAGCGCGCAGTCGCCCATCTTCCTCGCGGATCTGTGGACCAACTCGGACTGGAGCATGGCGGAGACGACCGACTGCGTGCACCCGAACGACGCGGGCGCCCAGCGGATGGGCCTGAATTGGTTCAACGCCTTGCAGTCGATTTTGAAGCCGGACTGAAACGAAGGCGCGTTGTAACGGTCGCGCTCTCCGTGACCTATGTCAGCATGACCCCCATGCCTCTCAGCGCGCCTCGGACCGAGCCCGATGGCGAGCTCGCGCTACGCGCCCCGCCCGGCTTTCTCTCCTGGGTTTCGGTGTTGGTGCATGCGCACCGTGAACGCCTCTTGGCGTACGCCCGTCGGCGCGGTCTCGGGGCCGAAGAGGCGCTGGACGCAGTTCAGGACGGCTTCGTCTCCTTCTTGCGGCTGCCGGAGGCGCGCTCCATTGCGCAGAGCGGTGACGACGCGCTCAAGCTGCTGACCGTCATCGTGCGGCACAATTTGCAAAACCAGCTGAGCAAGCGCCGCCGGCATGAGCGCGCGCGCGCCTTGCTCGAAGCCGAGGCCGCGCAGCTGGACGACGAAAGCAGCGACGTCTTGATTGCGCGCGCCGAAGAGTTGGCGCGCGTGAAGGGCTGCATCGACAGGATGGCGTACCTGCAGCGTCAAGTGGTGATGCTGAGCTTGCTGGACGAGCAGCCGCACGAGGCGGTGGCCGAGCTGCTCGGGATCTCGAACGGCTACGTTCGGGTGCTCCTGCACCGCGCGCGCGAGCATGTGCGCACCTGCCCCTACGACGAACCGGCTCCGTAACGCCGGCGGCACTGACGACCTACCTCGTAGAAGGAGTCAGTCAATGTCCAAAACCGCCATCGTCACCGGAGCCTCCAGTGGCATCGGGCTCGCCATCGCCCGAGCTCTCTTGGAAAACGATTACCGCGTCGTCGCTACCTCGCGCCGCATCTCGCAAGGCCGCGAGCTTCGGCCATCGCCTCGGTTGGTCCTCGTCGATGGCGACGTTGGCGCGCGAGCGACCGCCGAGCGCGTCGTCGAGGCCGCGGTGTCGAGCTTTGGAGGGCTGGACTTGCTCGTCAATAATGCGGGCATTTTCCTCAGCAAACCCTTCACCGAGTACACGGCCAGCGACTACGACCAGCTGCTCTCGACGAACTTGAGCGGGTTCTTTCACATGACCCAGCTAGCGCTGGGCGTGATGGACCGAGTCGAGCACGGTCACGTCGTCAACATCGGCACTTCGCTCTCCCAGCAGCCGGTCGCGGGCGTGCCGAGCGCGCTGCCCATTCTGATCAAGGGCGGCATCGAAGCCGCGACCCGATCGCTCGCCATCGAGTACGCGCCGCGCCGCATCCGCGTGAACACGATCGCCGCCGGCGTCATCGACACGCCGATGCATGCGCCCGAGCAGCACGACGCGCTCCGCCACCTGAGCCCAACCGGGCGACTCGGGACCGCCGCGGAGGTCGCGGACGCGGTGCTGTTTTTGGAGCGCGCGGGCTTCGTCTCCGGCGAGATTTTGCATGTGGACGGCGGAGCCCACGCCGGCAAGTGGGCGTGAGGGGGTGAAGCATGGAAATCCTCATCGGCTTGGAGGTGCGCGACGATGCGATGTATCGCGAGTACCGAGCGCGCATGACGCCCCTACTGCTCGCGCACGGCGGGAGCTTCGGCGTGGACGTGCGGGTCGCGGAGGTGCTGAAGAGCCCGCAGCCTGGCGCTTTCAATCGGCTCTTTACGATACGCTTCCCCTCCGTGGCAGCCCACGACACCTTCTTCGGAAATGCCGAATACCTGGCGATTCGACGCCAGTGGTTCGAGCCCGGGGTGGGCCTCGTGACGCACCTCGGTCGCTACGAGGTGCTGCCGTGAGCCGCGCGTGGTAAAGCGCGTGAGCGCATGAGCAAGCCTCGCTGCGCGCACTACCAGCTGGCACACGTCGCCCTGCCCAGCGTGGCGCACCAGAACCCGTTCCAGTTCATGTCGGCGATGGCGAGCGACGCCGCGCAGGAGCTGCTCGGCTCACTCATCGAGCAGGTGGCGGAGCACTGCTCGGACCAGCCCCCGGATTTCTCGGCAGAAGACGTGGTTGTTCACCGCGCGCGGGTGCTCGGCAGCCCTTGCCTCGTGCTGGAGCTGCCCGAGCCCGCGGCGCCGCCAGAAGCGCATCTGGTCGCGGCCTGGCTCGCCATCAACGATGGTCCGGAGTCCGGCCAGCTGCGCTTCTTCACGCTGGAAGCAGCCGATCCTGCGCTCGGCCCCGCGACGGTCTTGGGTGAATGGGACAGCGAGCGCAAGCACTCCACGTACGGAGCCGGGCCCGAGCCGTCCGTCGAAGGCTTTACCCGCGCCATCACGGCCCTCGTCGCCCGCTATCACTGAGGGGCAAAGTTAGACACGGCTGGAGCAGTTCGTGCATCCTCGCCACCATGGCCAAACGGGTGCTTCTTACCGGCGCCACCGGATTCATCGGCGGACGCATGTTTCCGGCTCTCATTGACGCAGGGTGGGAGGTCCGGAGTGCCAGCCGCAACGCCGCGCCGCAGCGCCAACGGCAGCCGAAGCGCGACTGGGCCGACTTGGACGTGCAAAATCGTCACAGTTTGGAGGCCGCTCTGGAGGGGGTGGATGCGGTGCTCTACTTGGTCCACGCGATGGGTGAGGCGGGGGACTTCGAGAGCAAAGAGCGCACGGCCGCCGAGAACGTCGCTGCCGCCGCAGAAGCGGCGGGGGTGAAGCGGGTCGTGTACTTGGGCGGCGTCGCGCCCGAAGGTAAGCCGAGCAAGCATCTGCGGAGCCGCCTGGCGACGGGCGACATCCTGCGCCGCGGCAAGGTGCCGACCATCGAGCTGCGCGCCGGCATGATCATCGGCAGTGGCAGCGCGAGCTGGTGCATGGTCCGCGACCTCGCCGCTCGGCTGCCGTTCATGGTGTTACCGAGCTGGTTGCAAAACCATTCGCAGCCGGTCGCGGTGGACGACGTCGTGTTTGCCCTCGTGCGCGCGCTGGAGCTGCCGCCGGAGGTGCAGGGGGTCTTCGATCTGCCCGGACCGGAGACGCTCACCGGCGAGCAGATCTTGCGTCGCATCTCCGCGCTCCTCGGGGTCAAGCCGTACACGGTGCGGGTCCCGGTGCTCACGCCCAAGCTCTCCAGCTATTGGCTGAAGCTGGTGACGCGAGCCGACTTCGGGGTGGCCCAAGAGCTGGTCGAAGGGCTGACGAGCGACCTGGTCGCACGTCACCAGCATTTTTGGACCTTCGTCCCCGAGCACCGCCCCACCCCGTTCGACGTGGCTGCGCGCGAAGCGTTGCGTGAGGAAGGCCGCAAGCTGAGCCTCAGCGCACGCGCGGTGGAGTGGTCCCTCCAGCAGCTGGCCCGGCACCCGTAGCCTGAGACGAGACGAGACGAGACGAGACGAGCTTTAGGGGCTCGCTTTTCCGGTGCCGCGGCCAGTAACGCGCTGCCACAGCGCCAGTCGCAGCTCGCGCTCGACGCCGCTGCGCCAGGGCGCACCCTCGTAGGCGGAAGCGACGACGCGCGGTCCCCGGCGCGAGAGCTCGTAGTCGACCGCCTCGACCGCGGCTTCCAGCGTGGAAAAGCGTTCGCGAACCTTTCCGTCCAGCTGCACCTCCCAACGTTTGCCCCGCGCCGCGCGGGCCAACACCGTGACCTCGGAGATCGTGCCGGGCCGCGGTTGGAAGTGGAGCGCGACGCCGTGCCGGCCGAGCGAAAACCAAGCGTGCGCGGAGATGGCGCGCACGTCTTCGTGCGTCTCCAGCGTGAGGGGGTCGAAGCTGGCCGCGCGGCGCTGGATCTCCGGGAGGGTGAAGGTGCCCGCTTCCAGCTCGAAGCCCGGGTGATCGAACAAGATTTTTTGCCAGACTCGACCTGCCGCGCTCGCGTCTTCGCCCCGCAGGTCCAGCTGACGCGGAGCGCCAAATAGGCTCGGCAAGCCGCACAAGCTGAGCTGCGATGCGTCCACGAAATCCAGAATGAGGCAGTCTTGTTTGCCGGGGTAGAGCCGCGTGCCGCGGCCGACGCACTGGGCGTAAAGGCCTTCCGAGCGGGTGGGCCGCGCCATCGCAACGCACGAGACCCCCGGGTCGTCGAAGCCCTCGGTGAGCACCGCGACGTTGCACATCACCTGCAGCTTGCCGGCGCGGAAGTCCGCGAGCGCCTGCGCGCGTTCGTCCGCGGGCATGGCGCCGTGCACCAGGCCGGCGAGCACGCCCAAAGCGTTGAGCGAGTAGGCGAGGTTGCGCGCGTGCCGCACCGTCACCGCGAACAGGATGGTGCGGCGATCGCGAGCCAGCTCCTGAATCGAACGCGCCACCAACGCGTTGCGCTCTTCGATGTCCACCGCTTCGGCCAGCTCTTCCTCACGAAAGTCCGCTCCGCCGCCGGAAAGCCTGGTGAGGTCCGACGCGGTGGAGATGCGAAAGCCGCGCAGCGGCGCGAGGAAGCCGTCGTCGATGAGCTCCGGCAGACTCCGGCTGTAAACGATGTGCTCGAACACCTCATTCAGGCCCTTGCCGTCGCCGCGCGTCGTGGTGGCGGTGAAGCCGAGCAGCGTGCCGGTGAATTCCGGACTGAAGGCGCCGAGCTGCCGCAGCACCCGCAAGTTGTCGTCTGCAGCGGCGTGGTGACACTCGTCGTAGATGATGAGACCGATGTTTCTGCCGCTCATCACCTGCGCCAGCCGCTGTTCGTGCAGCGAGCGAATGGAGCACACCAGCACTTTGGCGTCGCGCGCTCCCCGCTCTGCGCCGCGCTCGATGGCGACGACCTGTTCGCCGCCGAGCGCGTGCTGCAGCTTCTCGCGAGCTTGAAAGAGCAGCTCTTCCCGGTGCGCGAGCACCAGCACCTGGCGCTGCGCCAGCTGGGCGAGGCGAGAAAAAATCACGGTCTTTCCCGCGCCCGTCGGCAGGCAAACGAGCAGGCGCTTGAGGCCGCGGCGGCGCGCCGCGAGCACGGCCTCGATCGCCTCCTCCTGGTAAGGTCGCAGCGTCAGGGCGGACACGGGCACCCGGCGGACGCGATCTTCTGCGTCCCCGCCTCCACGCGTAGCCTCGCCGCCGCGCAGCGCTCGTGCTTCTCCTGGGTGAGAGAACAGATACCATCGGCAGCTCGCCGCATCGACGTGAGCGCGCGACACGCCTCGTCGCACGCGCTGCGCCTGGGGTCGGTGGGGGCGTCGTCCGTCGCTGCTGGCGCTGCTGGCGCTGCTGGTGCTGCCGCGCCTTCGTCTTGCTGCGGCGCGTCCGAACGCGCCGCGGCGTCCGCCTTCTCTTGGCGATGCACGGGCCGCTCCCCTTCGCGTCGCTCCAGCTCGGCGCCGAGCCGCGCTTCGCTCGCCTCCAAGTCCCGCTGCAGCGCGGTAAGCTCCGAGAGCGGCTCGCGCGCGGGTGCCGCCGTCGTCTCCGCGCCGGTTCCGAGGGCGGCGCCGCCGCAGGCGCCGAGCAATGAGGCCGCGGGAACGGCGACGACCAGGATCATGCGAGCACCCAGGGACGGCATGTAACTCAGCAGGCTACCTCAAGGGCGCGTCTAGTCACGAGCGGACGAACGAGCGAGACCTGGCGCCGCAAAGGCAGCCTTCTGCAAGGTGAGCTGCGCGGCGGCAGCCCACCTTTCTGCGCCGCTTTCAGGGCTTGGCGGACTCCGCGACCCGGTTGCAGGCGCAGACCACCGCGTGCAGGGCCGCGAGCACGACGTCCTCGTGACGACCGACACCGTAGCGCTCGACGCCTTCGATGCGGACCGCGACGTAAGCGATGGCGCTGGCGGCCGACCCGGGGGTCGCCGCGTGCTCGGCGTAATCGATGACTTGGATGGAGGCGCCGACGACGGAGCTGGCCGCGGCCACGAAGGCGTCCACCGGGCCATTGCCGACGCCGCGCGCTTCGCGGCGCTCGCCGCGCGCGGTGAGCTGCGCCGTGACGTGGCACTCCTGCTCGCGGGTGACCGCGACTTCGTGAAGCGTGTACGGCCCGGCCGCGGCCAGGTAATGCTGCTCGAACAGCTCCGCGATCTCCGTGGAAGACAGCTCTCGGCCCCGCGCGTCCGTCACGGCTTGCACGGCGTGGCTGAGCTCGATGGCGAGGGCGCGCGGCACCCGGTAGCCGTGGTCCCGCTCCAAGACGTGCGCAACCCCAGACTTACCGGACTGGCTGTTGATGCGGATGATTGGCTCGTACGCGCGGCCCACGTCCGCCGGGTCGATGGGCAGGTACGGTACCTCGTACTTGGAGTGGTCGGACCGCTCCATGTGCTTCATGCCTTTGTGAATGGCGTCCTGATGACTGCCGCTGAACGCCGTGAATACCAGCTCCCCCGCGTAGGGGTGGCGCGGGTGCACCGGCAGCCGTGTGGACGACTCCACGACCCGGACGACCTCCGGCATATCCTCGAAATACAACATCGGATCCACTCCCTGCGAATACAAGTTCATGGCGATGGTGACGATGTCCACGTTGCCGGAGCGCTCGCCGTTGCCCAGCAGCGTCCCTTCCACGCGGGTGGCTCCTGCGAGCATCGCGAGCTCGGCGGTAGCGACGCCGGTGCCGCGGTCGTTGTGGGTGTGCACGCTGAGCACCACGTGCTCGCGCCGCTGGCGCTGCCGCTCGAACCACTCGATGCGATCGGCGAAGACGTTGGGCGTGGTCATCTCCACCGTCGTCGGCAGGTTGATGATCATGGGGCGATCCGGGCCGGCATCCCACGCTTCTACGACCGCGTCGCACACCTCGAGGGCGTACTCCAGCTCGGTGCCGGTGAAGCTCTCCGGCGAGTACTGAAAAATGATCCGAGTCTCCGGCATCTTCTCGGCTTCGCGCTTGCACCACTGCGTGCCCTGCACCGCCAAATCCAAGATTTCCTGCTTGGATTTACCGAAAACGACGCGGCGCTGCAGCTCGCTGGTCGAGTTGTACAGGTGCATGATGGCGCGCTTGGCGCCCCGTACGGACTCGAAGGTGCGCTCGATGAGCGGCTCCCGCGCTTGCGTGATCACCTGCGGCGTCACGTCTGCCGGGAGCGCGCCGCTCGTCAACGCCCAACGGATGAAGTCGAAATCGGTCTGCGAAGCGCTCGGGAAGCCGAGCTCGATTTGCTTGAAGCCGACCTTCACCAGCAGCTCGAGGAGCGCGCGCTTGCGATCGTGACCCATTGGGTCCGGCAAGGCTTGATTGCCATCGCGCAGGTCGACCGAGCACCACGTGGGGGCGACCGTGAGCGCGCGGTCCGGCCATGTTCGGTCGGGCAGGTGGACGCGGGCGGGAGCTTCGTAACGGCGGTGATTGAAGGGCATCGGTACCTCGGGCTCGGGGGAAGAGCCGAAGAGGTCGGACGCAAGTCACCGTCCTCTCCGGCAAGTTGCGGGAGAGGGTCTGGGAAACGCTACTTAACGGGCTACGTTTTGCGGCGTTTCACACCTCTCCCGCGCTGCTAAGGAGCAGCCCGAGGAGGAGCGAAAGGCAAAACGAAGCGCGCACGGTCCGGAGAGCATACTGACGGCGGCCCGGCTGTCAACGGATCCGCGCAAATAACCCGAGCGTCAACGAGAACCGCGACCGCCGAGCGCGCGCCTCAACGCGACGTAGGCGCGGTGCGCGCGCAGCTTGACCGAGGTCACGGAGACCCCCAGCGCCTCCGCGGCCTGCGCGTGCGAAAGGCCCTCCACGCGAACTAGCTCGAAGGCGGCGCGCTGACGCGGGGGCAAGCCGGCCAGCTCCTGCTCGATGCTTTCCTCCAGATGGCAGGCGCTGAGCCACTGCAGCGGGTCCGGCTCGGGGGAAGCGCTCACCCCCAGCTCCTGCGCGTTCGTGAGCGCGCTGCGCTGCGCGCGTCGGCTATCGTCGATGATGAGGCGGCGCGCGATGGCGAGCGCCCAGGGCAGCACCGCGCTGTCTTTCACGAAGGTGCCGCGCGAGCGATGCAAATGCAGAAACGTTTGCTGCAGCAGGTCCTCGGCGCGTGGTCGCGCGCGGCTCCTCAAGTAAGCGAAGAGCCGCGGCGCGAGCGCGTCGTACACGATCGCGAACGCGGCGTCGTCGCCCTGCGCGTAGCGCTCCATGGCGACGTCCGCAGCCGCTCGCTCCGGCGCAGGCAGACGCACCGGAGCGGACGCAGTGTGCAAGAGCGCGTGACTCTTCACGGAGTCGTCAGTCGCCCCCGACGTAGAAGTAGTACTCGGCCGCGTACCCGATCTCTTGCACGAGCTCCAGGTGCTCGGCGTCGCACGTGTCCGCGGCCGGTGCGAGGCCGCCCACCGTCTTCAACCGCTGAACGAAGGAGACGCTCGAGAACACGCCGTCACCGCCATGAGCGACCTGCTCGAGCAGCAGCTCCGGAATGGCGCCCTCTACTGGCGACCCTTCCACGCGAATGCCATTGACGCTGCTGCCGTCGGCCTCGTACCGCCAAGATGGCACCGGCGGCGCCGTGCCCGGCACCGCGAAGTGACTGCCAACCTTGACCCCGCAGCTGCTCAGTAGGTCTGCGACGGGCGCCACCAGCACCCACGAAAACGTCGGGACATCGCCGGGGTTCTGGGTGCACCGGTAGTTCTGCGTGCCGACCGCGTGCAGGTGACGCACGAGGGTAGTGCCCTCCGGCGCCGCGATGAGCGCGGGTACTCCTCGTGGTAGCTCCGGCGCGTCCGGAACGCACGGCCCTTCGCCGCCCGCTCCCGCCACCGCCACCGCCGGCTCACCTGCGACTCCGTCGAAGCCGCCAGCGCCGCCTTCTGACGAGGGCGAGGGCGCGCGGCCACCTTCGCCGGAGTTGCCGCCGCTGCTGCCCTCGCCTCCGTACGCCGGCGAGCCCGCTCTGCTGCTGCTGCTGCCGCTACTACCGCTACTGCCGCCGTTAGCGCCTTCGCCGCCTGCACCCGACTCCGCGCCGCCTCTGTTCGGTCCTTCCGAATCGCTACAAGCGGCGGCTCCGCCAAGCACGCACGCGACGCACAACCATCCGAGCACACCGCCGGCTACCAATCTGATCATCCCTACTCCACTTGCTGATGTCACCGAGATGCTCGGTGACTCTCTGAAGTGCAGCTACGAGCGCCGCTCCCCGGCGTTTCGGTGCCAGGCAAACAATGGCAGCTAGCGTCGGCGTAGCGCGAGCACCGACTCGCCGAGGCTCGCCCCCGCGAGCGCAGCGAGCAGCAGCGGCAGCACATGACCGAGCAGCAGATGCGGCACGTACGCCACCGGGCAATTCAGGTCCACGAGCACCCAGACCGCAGCGCCGAGCGCCGCTCCTGCTGCCGCCCCCCGGAGTGCAGCTTGGGCGATGACAGTGCCGCGCAGGGCCCAAAAGGTGCAAGCAAGCGGGACCGCAAGGCAGGCGCAGCTCAGGTAGAAGCAGCGAAAGCCGGGGCGCTCGGGGAAGCGTCGTGACATGCCCGCCCATACCGAAGAGGCCGCCACCTTGAGCACAAACAGCGAGAGCGGTGTGAGAGCGAGAGTGAGCACGAGCAGCCGCCGAGCTCGGCCCACCGTGGAGCGACCTCGCGAGAGGCCGAGCCAAAGCGCGAGGAGCGCCACCAGGAGCGCGCTGCCGGTGGTGACCACGACGAGCGGCAGCGGTCGCGGGGAGAGCCGCGCGCCATCGAATGCCACGAAGATGACCAGGGGCGCGGCCAGCGCCAGCAGCTGCGCGCTCCGCTCGCGCCGTCGGACGCGCTGACGGGTTGGCGCCACCTCACTTCTGGCGTCGCGCAAAACGCGCGCGCGGAGCTCGGGCGGTGGCTGCATCTGGCAGAGTACCGCTGCGCGCCGCCAGAGTTTCGCGGACGCTAACCTTCCTGGCTGCCGCTGCTCGGCGTGCCTTCGGGGCTCGGGGCGGCCGGCCTCCGATACTTCTTGAGCAGGGAAGCGATCACCGGCGTCGCTGCGAGCGTGCCTGCGATGCGCAGCGGCTGAGTGAGCTTGGTCGCGACCCAAGCCGAAAGAAGCACGCCGGCACCGCCCGTGGTCGTCGATACGTTCATGCCGGCCGAGATAGCGATGGCGAAGCCGGCTAGCACCGTGAGCCAGATGACGAGGTACGTCCAGATCGCCACTCGGCCGTATTCTTCCAGCAGCGCCTTCAGCTTTTCGCGAGTCACGCCGCAGCGTAGCGCACTCCGAAGGCCGGCACCGCGCGCGCTTTCCGCAACGTTTCGTCGGCCCGGCGGTCGTCGGAGGACGTGTGGAGATTTCGGGGAGAGTGTTGCCCGTGCGCGGGTTTGGGCATAGCTTTCCCGCGTGACAGAGCGCATTCAGCCCGTGCCGGCGGTGGCGGGGGAGCTTGCCCGCGCGGAGCCCCGAGCGGCCGTACCGCAGTTGGAAGGCTGGGGGCGTATTCCCGCGCCGGGGCGCGAGACCCTGACCGAGGACTTGGCTCGGGCCACCCAGGGCGCGGTCCTTTCGCGCGGGCTGGGGCGCTCGTATGGTGATTCTTCGCTACCGGCCGCGGTGGACGACAAAGTCGTGGGCACGCGCTTCGCCAATCGCATTCTGTCGTTCGACGAAACGACGGGGGTGCTGCGCGCGGAAGCGGGTTTCAGCTTGGTGGAGCTGAACCGGCTGTTCATTTCCCGCGGCTTCTTCTCGCCCGTCACCCCGGGTACTCAGTACGTCACCCTCGGGGGTATGGTCGCGAGCGACGTGCACGGTAAAAATCATCACGTGGAGGGCTGCTTCGGCCGGCACGTGAAGAGCCTGCGCATGCGCCTCGCAGACGACACGATCGTGGACTGCTCGCCGACGGAGCTGCCGGACCTATTTTGGGGAACGGTGGGCGGCATGGGTCTGCTCGGGCACATCCTGGAGGTCGAGCTCACGATGCACCGCATCGCGAGCCCCTGGATCTGGATGGAGAGCCAGCGTGTGCCGAACATCGACGCGTTCCTCGTGGCGCTGGGCAAATCCGCGCCCGCCTGGCCCATGACGATGGGCTGGATCGACTGCTTGAACCGCGGCCGCTCGATGGGGCGCGGCATCTTGATGGCGGGCCGTTGGGCGGAGCCGGGTGAAGCGCCCTCGGCGCCGCCGAAGGTGGCGAAGAAGAAGACCATCCCGGTGGACTTCCCCAATTTCGCGCTGAACAACTTCACCGCGAGCCTCTTCAACACCGCTTACTACTGGAAGCACGTGCGCAAGGAGTGGAAGGGCGTGGTGGGGCCGGACCCCTTCTTTTATCCGCTCGACGCGATTTTGCAGTGGAACCGCGGCTACGGCTCGCGCGGCTTCACTCAGTATCAGTGCGTCCTGCCTCGCGCGGGCGGCCCGGAGATGGTGCGAGAGTTCATGCAGCTGCTCACGAAGCTCGGCGGCGCCTCTCCGCTGTGCGTCATCAAGGACTGCGGGCCTGAAGGGCAAGGCGTGCTGTCCTTCCCGCTCGAGGGGACGTCGATCGCGATCGACATGGCCGTCTCGCCCGGCTTGCAGAAGATCATCGACAGCTTAAACGAGTTCGTGATCGCGGCGAAGGGCCGCATGTATCTGACCAAAGATCGCTTCACCAGAGCCGAGCATTTTCGGGCCATGGAGCCCCGCCTGCCGCGCTTCCTGGAGCTTAGAGAAAAGTGGGATCCGAAGCGGCGGCTGCGCAGCGCGCAGTCCGTCCGGCTCTTCGGCGACTCGGCATGAAAGTAATAGTTTTCGGTGGTACGAGCGGCATGGGTCGCGCCGTCGCGCGGCGCATGGTGGAGCGGGGTGACTCGGTGTTCTTGCTCGGCAACGTGCAAGAAGAGCTGGAGCGCAGCGCGGAGGATCTGCGGGCGCGCGCCCAGGGCGGCAGCGTCGGCTTTGCGCTGTGCGACTTGGCCGAGCCGGACACCTTCGCCCCCGCGCTGGACGCCGCGGACCAGGCCCTCGCGAGCTTCGACACGGTGGTGGTCACGGCGGCGCTGTTCGCCAGCCAAGACGCGCTGGAGGCGGACATCGAGCTCACGCGCAAGCTGGTGACGTTGGACTACGCCAACACGGTCGTCTTCTGCGAGCACGTGCGCAAGCGCTTGCTCTCGCGCGGCGGCGGCCGGCTCGCGGTGTTCTCGTCGGTCGCGGGAGACCGCGGTCGTAAACCCGTCGCCATCTACGGCTCCGCCAAAGCCGGCCTCTCCGTTTATCTGGAGGCGATGGACCACAAGTACCACGCGGCCGGCTTGAGCGTGCTCACGGTCAAGCCCGGCTTCGTGAAGACGACCATGACCGCGGGGCTGAAACCGCCGCCGTTCGCGGGGGAGCCGGAGCAAGTCGCGCGCGACGTGGTGCGAGCGCTGGACAAGCGAAAGCCCGTCCTTTACACGCCCAGCATGTGGGCGCTGGTGATGCTGGTGATCCGCTTTTTGCCGCGCTTCATCATGCGTAAAATCAACTTCTGAATCGGTAGCTGCGTGGGCTACGGTGCGGCGGATGTTTGGACGCAGCTGGGTCGTGATCGCATGCGCGTGGGTCTCAGCTTGCGGCGGCGCCGCACCGGAAGCGCGCCCACCGGCGGCTCCCGCGGTCGCCGCTCCTGCGGCCGCGCCAGGGCCGAGGCTCGACCCTCCCCCGGCCGCGCTTTCCTCGTACTGGGTGCCGGAGACTCAGCCTCACGTCTTTAGCGCACGCGCGTCACTCGGAAAGCTGGCGCGCGGCCCGCTCGTGCAGGGCATTCTTCCGACTTTGAAGCCCTCGCTGCCGGAGCGCCTCGTTCCCTGCTTCAGCGCGCTTTTGGACCACGCCGAGGAGCTCCTGGTGCGCGGCGCGGAAGAGCACGGCTACGCCGTCGTCTCCTTCGACGCCTCCGGGCTCGCCGCGGTACGGAAAGGCTGTCTCGGCTCCGTGGTGCCGACGAACAGCCCGATCACGATCCCCGGCGCTACGGAGGCGTACGAGGGTGAAGGCGACGTGCTGGCGCTGGTAGCGCCGAACATCTTGCTGCTCGGCAGCAAAGCGGAGGTCCAGGCGGCGCTGGCTCCTGGCCACGCCACCGAGCCCATGCCCCCGCACTTCACGTTGAAGGGGGACGAGCTGGTCGCGCTGCGCGTGGACGTGCCAGACCCAAAGGTCGCGGTGCTCGCGAGTCTGGCCACCAGCCCCGAGCTGTTCTCGCTGGACGCGCGCGCCAGCTTGCCCGCCGAAGAGCTGGCCGAGCGCATCGAACAGAGCTTTGGCCTCTTCCGAACCGAGGCCAAAGAGCGCGTGAAGGAGGCCGGTGGGGACGCCTCGGTGGTGTCACTGCTGGACGGCGTGTCGCTGGAGCGCAGCGGGAGCGAGCTTCACGCCAAGCTCGCGCTCCGCGGCAGCGTGGAGCAGCAAGCCCATGCCCTCGGTCAGTTGGCCGCGATCACGGTCGTGGCGACCGAGCGCTACCTCATGAACGCCAAGTCTTCCGAGGCCAAGGTCGTGCTGGCGCAGGTGGTCAAGGCGTACCAGCAATCCTTCCGCGAAGCGGAAGCCGCGCAGCCAAAGAAACCCCGCAAGCTCACGTCGCTGCCGCCCGTACCGGCCAGCGTTCCGCGCGGGGAGGCGTACCAAAGCAAACCGGAGGATTGGAAGGGCTGGGCTCCCATCCACTTCGTGCTCACGTCCCCCCAGCGCTTCCAGTACGAGGTCGTGGCCGCCAAGGACGGCAAAAGCGCGCAAGTCATCGCGCGCGGTGATCTGGACGGCGATGGCGAGCTCTCCGAGCGTAAGCTGACGATCGAGCTGGACCCGAAGACCTCCCAGCTCACCGCCAGAGCCTTGAACGAGACGAAGCCGCTCGAGTAAGGCTCCATGGGCTTCGTTGCCCCGCTGCTGCTCGGTCTGCTGGTGCTGCTGTCGCTCCGGCAGTCGCGGCAACCTCTGACGAGCCGCACCTGGGTTCTGCTGCGCTCGCTGCTCCCGTCCTGGCGGTTTTTCGAAGACGTGGAGCCAGGCCCGGAGCTCCGCTTCTGCCTCTCGAAGGACGGAAGCGCCGGAACTTGGCAGCCGGTGCTGGTGCCGCCCGCGCGCCGCGGTTTCTTCCTCAACGCAGAGGGCAACCTTTACCTCGCCGAGCAGTCGCTCGTGGAGCAGCTCTGGTCGGAGCTCGACGGCGTCACGCTGGAAGCGGCCCCGGGACTGACTTCCTACCGCCTGGTGCAGCGGCTGATCGTCGAGCGCATGCAACCGAACGCGCGCTACCGCTTTCGTCTCGTCTCCGGCGACTCGGTGGACTTCGAGTCCGAGGAGCACGCGCCGTGAGCTTGACGGAGGCGGTGAGCTGGACCGAGCGGCTACTCGGCTTCGCGCTGTTGCTGCAAACGGTGGAGCTGCTGCAGCTACGGCGGCACTTCTCCGATCGCGGGGTGTGGTCGTGGCCGGTATTGGTGAGCGAGCATCGCCAGCTCCCGGCGCCGCTTCGCTGGTGCTTGGCCGCGCTGCTACCGGAGCGCGCTTTCGTGGCGCTGCTCTGGCTGCGGCTGCCGTTGGCGCTCTTGCTCGCCGGAGGGCTCGGCCTCGTCGCGCCCGCGCTCCTTCTGACCCAGCTGGCGATTGGAGCGCGCTTTCGCGGCACCTTCAACGGCGGTAGCGACTACATGACCGTGGTCGTCCTGCTCGGAATCTCCGGGGCCGCGTGCTTCGCCAGCTCGCCGCGCGTGGTGAAGGCCTGTTTGGGCTACGTGTGCGTGCAGCTCGTGTTCTCGTACTTCAT
The DNA here is from genome assembly GCA_004193285.1 of Myxococcales bacterium. Classification (GTDB taxonomy): domain Bacteria; phylum Myxococcota_A; class Polyangia; order Polyangiales; family Polyangiaceae; genus PMG-095. The sequence continues at coordinate 157,509 of SECP01000002.1, forward strand.
CGCGGGCGTCATCAAGCTGGTCCGGCCGAGTTGGCGGAGCGGCGCGGGTCTCGGCCGGCTGCTCACCTCGAACCGCTACGGCACGCCCGGCTGGCTCGCCCGGCTCCTCGCGCGCCCAGCGCTGGCCCGCCTGGCAACGTGGAGCGTGCTCGGCTTCGAGTGCAGCTATCCGCTCGCGCTGCTGAGCCCGAGCATCACCCTGATTTTCGTCGGCGTCGGGGCCCTCTTTCACCTCGGCAACGTGCTGGCTTTCGGGTTGAACCGCTTCTTCTTCGCCTGGCTCGCCGCCTACCCGGCGCTCCTCTTCTTCAGCGCCGAGCTGAGCGGCGCGCGCTAAGCTGCCCCTTCTGATTCTGCACGGCGCTCAGCGCCCGAAAGCGACGCTACATGTCCGCAAAGCTCACCTGGCCCGCGCCCGAGCGCAACAAGCAGCCCATCTTGGAGGTGCTGGAGCGAATCGTGCCTTCCACCGGCACCCTCCTGGAGGTCGCGAGCGGAACCGGCCAACACGCCGCGCATTTTGCGGCACGCTTGCCTGCGCTCCTCTACCAACCGACCGACTTGGAGGACGCGAACCTGGCCAGCATTCGAGCGTGGCGAAGCGAGCTTTCTCTGCCCAACCTGCTCGCTCCCCTCCGCTTGGACGTGTGCGAGTCGCCCTGGCCGGTCGGCGAGGTGCAAGTAGTCTACAACGCCAACATGGTGCACATCGCTCCCTGGGAGTGCGCGGTCGGGCTCTTTCGAGGCGCTGCGCGCCACCTCGCGCCCGGCGGCGTGCTGCTCATGTACGGTCCGTTCCTCGTCGGCGGCGCGCATACCGCGCCCAGTAACCAAGCCTTCGATGAAGACCTCAAGCGCCGGGATCCGCGCTTCGGCGTTCGCGAGCTGGAACAGGTCGTGGCGCTGGCGGCCGAGCACGGCGTCACCTTCGAAGAGCGCGTGCAGATGCCGGCCAACAACCAGAGCCTGATCTTCCGCCGCTCTCAGGCGGGCTCCCCATGACGATGCTGCACCGAGCCTACGCGTTCGCCCACTCCACCTTCTGCGGCGAGCTTGCGCCCTTGCTGGAGGCGGCGCTCGCTTCGAGCGAGGGGGCCGAGCTGGAGCGCTTCGTCGACCAGCACCTTGGCGCCTTGACCGACCCGTACGAAGGCGAGCCGCTGGAAACAGGCTGGCGTGAGTCGCTCGAGGCCGGGGACGTGCAAGAGCTGGGGGATTTCGCGCTCACCAAGTACTACGACGGGGACTTGGACCTGGGGCTCGACGCGGATTGGCTGGAAATCAAGCAAGAGCTCGCGAAGGCGGGCGCGGATGCCCAGCTCCTGCTCGGCACGCCCTTCGGCCCCGCTGCGCAGCCGTTCGATCCTGGCCGCCAAGGCGCCTATTTCCGGAGCGAGGCCGAGGTCGAGCGCGATCTCGCCGCGGTCGAGCAGCTGGCGGCTTCGAGACCGGAGCTCGCTGAGCTACTGGCGCCGCTGCTGGGCATGCTGGGCCAGGCGACTCGGGAGCGCAAAGGCCTTTACGTAACGTTCTGAGCCGCGCCGTACAAAGCCTCGCCGCGCACGACGCGCCCATCGCGGAAGCTCATCAGCTCCGTCGCGCGGACGGGTGAGGCGCCCCCGAGCGCAGCTTGGTAGACGACGGTGAGGGTCTCGCTGCGGGCGCTCCAGTGCGCGACCTCCAGCTCGAAGCGCAGCTCCGCAATCTGCGCGAGCGCGCGCTGCCAGTAGCTGCGGAGCGCGGCTTTGCCTTCGAGCCGCGCCGTACCGAAGATTCGCTCCGCCTTGGGGCTGACGAAGATCGCATCCTCCGCGAAGTGCGCGAGCACCGCCTCCACATCCCGCCGGTTCCACGCTTCTACCCAGTCGAGCGCGAATTGCTGCGCCGCCGCCTCGGTGAGCTTACCTGGCAGCGCTACCGCTTGGGGAGCGGAGGTGAGCTGCGAGAGCACGTGCGGCTCGAACGGCACCGAGCGGCGCTTGGACAAGTCAATGTGAGCGGCCACGACTTCGCGCGTGGCCGAGAGCACCTGCTTTTGCTGGTCCAGCATGTACTGCCCGAGTCGGAGGGTCTTGGGCCGCACCTCCAGCACGCCCGTATAAACCTCGAGCGCCTCTCCCTCTCTGAGCTCGGATAGGTAACGCACGCTCTCTTCCAGCGCGAACATGCCTCGCGTGCTGGCGCTCAGGTACGGCTCGTCCAGCCCGTAGCGCGCGAAGAAGCACCAGACCCCGCGGTTGAACAGGTCCACGTACCACGCGACGTTCATATGACCCATCGAGTCGAGGTAGCGGGGCTCCACGACCCCGGAAAGCGTCAGCTCCAGCTCGCGAACCTTGGATAGGTCGGTCATGTCCAGGCACTTAGCCCCATGCCGACCGTCGTCAACGCGGCTTTGGACCGATCAGTCGTGCCCCTGTCGGAGTCGGTCCGCCGGGTCGAAGCGGAAGAAGAGGGCGAGCTCCGCGTAGAGCTTGCCGTGCCGTCGCTCCAGCTCCAGCGGCTTCTCGAAGAACTGTTCGACGACGACCGCAAAGAACTCCGGAGCATTCGTAGCCCCGTACGCGTCGATGCCCGTGCTGCGGTGCCGGTCCACCGCCTCCACCAGCGCTTCGTACTCGGCGCTGGCCACCTTGGACCACACGGAATAGCGCTCCAGCCCATCCAGCGCCGGCGTGCCGTCCATCGCGCCGTCCGCCGCGTCCAGCTGATGAGCAAACTCGTGAATCACGACGTCGTGCCCGTCCGCCCCGTTCGCGACGCCGCTCTGCACCGAATCCCAAGCCAGCACCACGACCCCTCGCGTCCAAGATTCGCCGAGCCTCGCCTGCTCGTCTTCGATGGTGACGTACCCTTCTTGGCGGCGCTGCCGGGCGCGGTAAGCGGAGGGATAGATGATGACCGCGTCCAGATCCGCGTAGAGCGGCTCGTCCAGCTCCACCCGCCACAGCACGAGCAGGCAAGCGCGCGCCGCCACCGCCACGCGCATCTCTTCCGTGACGACGAGCCCTCCCCCTCCCTCGAAGCTCTTCTCCGAGTTGAAGACGCGCACGAGCGCTTCGAGCTTGTCGAGCTCCGCGTCCGTCAGGAGCTGCGCGCACGGAATGCGTCGTCGCAGGTGCTCCCGAAATTCAGCCGGAAAGGGCTGCGCCAGCACCTCGGCCCGACTCAGCCGTCGCCACCAATCGAACATGGCGGCAGCTTGCCACGAGCGGCGGCTGGCCGTCCTTGGGCGTTAGCGGAAGCTCACTTGGGCACGGCGGGCACGCTCCCGCAGTCCACGACCGAGAGCGTCGAATCCATGCGAAAGTGCGAGCCGTTGGAGTGCCGCTCCGCGTGAAACAGGTCCAGCGCGTAGACGCCGCCCTTTTCCAAGCCGAGCTCGGCGGCATGCTCGTCGAGGACGATCGTGTCTTCCAGCTGGGAGTGCAGGCCGCCCAGGTCCATCGCCAGCTTGCCGTTGATGAAGGCCCACACGTCGTCGTCCCCCTTGAAGGTGAAGGATTCACCGCCGGAGTACTTGAACTTGATGTGCAGCTCGGTCGTGAAGCCGTAGTTGTGGGGCTTGTTGTCCTGACCCTGGAAGGTGTCGTCCCAACCCGCGCCGTCCATGGGCACGAAGTTCTCGCTGCGGAATGAGACCACGTCCCCCACTCCCGTTGGCTCCATCTTGAAATAGATGAGAAAGCTCTGGCTCACGTCGGGCGTATCTCGGTACCACTGGTCGAAGGTCGCCTTATCGGTCGTCTGGCGACCGGTCGGGCACGCCTCTGCGTCCGGCGCGGCTCCACACACGGAAGCGTAGACAGGCTTCGAGTCTGCCCCGAGCGCCGTTGCGACGAGGCCGGGTATGACGACCTGCCCCCCGTACGCTTCGAAGTCCGGGTGGCGCTCGGGATCCTTGCTCCGGAAGTCGCGCACCACGCCGACCAGGACGCCGCAGCCTTCGTTGCCGCTCACGTCCACGTTCGGGCCGCCCGCGCCGCCCAAGTCGTCGATGCGGTCGCCGCGCTTGTAGCCGCCGGACTCCGTCATCGTGAGGCCGGTGAGCGGCGGCGCGGTGTTGCCGGTGCCGCCGCTGCCGCCCACATCCACCGGCGGGTCCAACACGAGGCCGGTGCCGCCCGCGCCGACGGGCACCGTGCCCTGGGTGCCGGCGCTGCTCGTCGTACCGGCGCTACCCCCGGAGCTCACCGACTCCGGCTGGCTGCCGACGTTGGAAGCGCCAGGATCATTCGAGCTGCACGCCGCGAGCGAAAGCGCGACCACCGACACCAACGAAAGCGCGTGAGTCGCGCGAAAACCTAGTTTCATGAACTGGCTCCACTCCAGAGGATGAGTGACGGCACCGTAGCGGTGTTCGCAGCGTGAGCCAACCGTGGCGCGACGCGCGTCGTCACTTTCGTTCACGGCAGATTGATGCAGCCGCTTAAGCGCGCAAGGGCCAAATCAACCAAAACCGCGCTCACTGAATTTATCGGCGCTGCATGCTCTCTCGGAGGCGGTTCGTGCCTATTTCCCGACCTGGGGGTGGGGCTGCCGAAACGTGGGCCAGACTCGCAGAAACTGCCGTATCGGCCCTCATTCGCGCTCGTTGGCTCACGAGAGGCAAAGGTGCACGCCAGAAACAATCCAGCGCAGGCCACCAATCACTCCCAAGAGTGATTATTCGTCACTGGCGGTGAGCTGAAAATCACCCCGAGGTGACAGGCGGCGCCCGCCAACGTCAGCAAAAGGCGGAGGGCGCGTCGCTCGACGCGGTTCGGCGGCAGTAGTCGACGTCGCGGCCTGGCGAGAGCAATGGCGGGCCACAGCTTGGCAGCAGCGGGGCGCTCGCCCAGCACGCTACCCCTCGCATCAAAGGGCTGAATCGGCTTTGGCCGCCCGAGGCCGCCGCCAAAGCTTCCACGCCCCCGCGCCCAGCAAGCCGACGACGAGCGCGGCGCCGAGCAGCTCTTCCAGATGTGCCGCTCGCGCCAAGGCCTGGTTGAGGACGGCGCCCAGCGCATACCCCGCGCCGCCAACCGCCGCCGACCAGAGCGCGCCGCCGAGCGCGTTCAGCCAAGCGAAGCGCGCGCGCGAGAAGCCGCTCGCGCCGAGCAGCGCGGGAGTCACCGTGCGGATGCCCACCACGAAGCGGAACCCGAGCACGAAGAAGTCACCAAACCGGAGCAGGTGCCGCTGCACCGCCTCCGCGCGGCGCTTCCACTCTGGTCGACGGTCCAAGAACGGCTGGCCGTAGCGGCGGCCGAGCTGAAACCAAAGCTGGTCCCCGGCCACGCTGCCGACGAAAGCGCACAGGATGACCCAGGGCAGCGACAAATACCCGCGGTGCGCGAGCGCGCCGGCGGCCACCAAAATCGTCTCACCCTCCAAGAAGGTTCCGAAAGCGACCGCCAGGTATCCAAAGCGAACGATGAGGCCTTCGAGCATCCAGGGCCCAGCTTATCTGGTGGGGAAGCTCTGGCCAGAGCGCACGCTCACCCTTACATTGCGCCCATGGCCGAAACCCCGTCCGTCAGGCCCCCGCCTAGCCGCTCATCGGCCAACCTGGGGCCGCCCGAAGACAGAGCAAGTCGGCCGCCGTGGCGCACGGAGGGCCTGCCTCCCAACAAGGCAAACGGCGGCACCCCGCCCAAGCAAGAGCGCAATTGGGGCAAGTTCCTCATTCGCGCGCTGCTCGTTTACGGCGCCGTGTTCGCCTTCCTCACCATCCAGGACCACATGTCCGGTCCGGAGGCGATCTCGTACACCGAGTTCGACAAGCAGGTGGAGGCCAAGAACATCGGGGAGGTGTTTGCGCGCGGCTACACGATTCAGGGCGAGCTCCGGAATCCCAAACCGGTCCCGGCGGACTCCAAGCCGAAGCAGCCTGGTAACTACAAGCGTTTCTCTACCGAGCGCCCCGTGTTCGCGGAGGACGACCTGCTGGCGCGCCTGGCCGCTGGCGGCGCCACCGTGCGGGCCACGCCCTTGGTGGAGGAGCGCGGCGCCCTCGCCAACCTGCTCATCTCCTTTGGGCCGATGTTGCTCTTGGTCGGCTTCTACCTGTGGATGTTCAAGCGCCAGCAGTCGGCCATGGGCGGGCTTCTGGGCGGCGGCAAGCAGCGCAAGCCGGTCGACCCGGAGACCGTGCGGGTCACCTTCGAGGACGTGGCGGGTATCGACGAGGTGGAGGACGAGATTCAGGAGCTCGTGGACTACCTGAAGCATCCGGAAAAGTACCGGGACCTGGGCGCCCGAGCGCCGAAAGGGGTGCTGCTGAGCGGCGCCCCCGGGACCGGTAAAACCCTCCTCGCACGCGCCACCGCCGGCGAAGCAGGCGTGCCGTTCTTCTCCGCGAGCGCCTCGGAGTTCATCGAGATGATCGTGGGCGTCGGCGCCAGCCGCGTGCGTGAGCTGTTTCAAGCCGCGCGCGAGGTCGCGCCGGCCATCATCTTCATCGACGAAATCGACACGATCGGTCGCTCTCGCGGCGGTGCCCGCGCGATGGGCGGCCACGACGAGCGCGAGCAGACGCTCAACCAGATCCTGACGGAGATGGACGGCTTTTCCGGCTCGGAGGGCGTGATCGTCATCGCCGCCACCAACCGGGCGGACGTGCTGGACGCCGCGCTGCTGCGCCCCGGCCGATTCGACCGCAGCATCACCGTGCACGCGCCGGATCAAGCGGGTCGTCTCGCGATCCTGAAGGTGCATGCCAAAAAGGTGGCGATGGGCCCGGACGGCGATCTCGAGCACATTTCGCGGATCACGCCCGGCATGACCGGCGCCGAGCTGGCCAACCTCGTCAACGAAGCCGCGCTCCTCGCCGTGCGCAGGCGCCGTTCCGCGATCGGCCTGGCGGATTTGACGGACGCGCTGGAGAAGGTGCAGCTGGGCACCGCGCGCAAGGTCGTCATCCCGCCGGAGGAGCGCCGCCGCACCGCGTACCACGAAGCCGGGCACGCCCTCTTGGGCATGTTGCAGCCGGGCGCGGACCCGGTCCGCAAGGTGTCGATCATCCCGCGCGGCCGCGCGCTGGGCGTCACTCTCTCCACCCCGGAGCAGGACCGTTACGGCTACGACTCCACCTACTTGAAGGGCCGGATGATCGGCGCGCTCGGAGGCATGGCCGCCGAGCAGGTGGTGTTCGGAGTCGTGACGACCGGCGCCGAGAGCGATCTTCAAACCTGCACCGGCATCGCGCGCTCCATGGTCGGCCGTTGGGGCATGTCCGAGCGTATCGGCCCAGTGTCGGTCTTCCCGCCCGACGGGGACCCGCGCATGATGGGCGTCGCCGAGGAGACGCTAGACGCGGTGGACCAAGAGGTGCGGCGCCTCATCGAAGAGTCGTACCGCCGCGCGGTGCAGCTGCTCACCGAGAATCGCGCCAAGCTCGACAGCATCGTGACCGAGCTGCTCAAAAGCGAAACGCTGGACGAAGACGCAGTGTACGCGGCCGCCGGTCTGCCTCACGTCAAGACCTCCGTGCCCGCCGGTCTCGCCGCGTCCGTGGTTGCGTAGCGGCAGAGCGCCTGAAGGTTTGACGGCGCCGAGCGCAGCTCCTACCGTGACGGGGCTGCATGGTGAGCTGCCCCCGCTGCGGAGCCAACATCGATCGTTCGGCGCGGGCCTGCCCCTACTGCCAGACCGAAACGCCGTACGGTCGTGAGCAGGCGGAGCGCCAGGCCGCCTACCAGCAGCACACGGCGCACACGGAGCAAGCGCAGCGCGCGCACGAGCGCAACTTGCGGCAGCAAGCGCTGGCGAAGAAGGCGCAGCACGCCATGATCTGGTCGCTCGCGGCCACGTTCACCTGCTGCTTCCCGGCCGCGATCGTCGGCTTGGTGATGGGCCTCAACGTGAAAGGCGCTGCCAAGCGGGAAAACATCGTCGCCCCCGGCACCTCCACGGTCGCGGTGGTGTTCGGCTGCTTGTCGTTCGCGCTCTTCGGGCTCGGCGTGGCCATGTACATCCACGACAGCCGGCAGACCGAGTCTCGGATCGCCGTGTTGAAGGCGCAGGTGGACGCGGCCCCTGCCGCCGAACGGCTGGAGCAGCCGCTGGCGTGCGCGCTCACCGAGCTAGAGCTGTTGAAGGAAGGCTACGCTGGTACGAGCGGTCTCAACATCAGCGGCTTCGAATGCGCGGGCCGTGTAGATCAAGACGGTGATCGCGCGCGGCTGCAAGACGTGCGATTTCGCTCCAGCTCGAGCGCTCGGCACACGGTCGCGGCCTGCCTGGCGCGCGGCGCGCGCTGGAGCGTGAAGGAGCTGCGGGCGGACGGCACCTGCGCCGTGGGCGCAGCCGCTCCGAGCGCAGCACCCTCCGCGCCGGCCCCCTGAGCGTCACTTGACGAGCCGCACGTCGTCGACCGCGACGCTGAGCTCTTGCTTGGGACCGACGACGAACAGGACGCTGAACACGTGCTGCGCGTCGAACGACGCGGCGGTTCTGCCCACGCCTTCTTGGCGGAGGTCGCGGAAGGCGATCGTCACTTCCCGCCACTCCGGGCCCGCGGCAAACGCCGCGGAAAAGTGCGCAAAGCACGCGTTTTCACCCTCGGTGCCGAGGCAGCGATCGCCGAAAGGGTCCGTATCCGCGTTCGGTACCTGCAGCTTCAGCTCGGTTTCCGAGCTGGCTCTGACCCAAAACCTGAGCGCCTCGAAGTCCTCCAAGCTGTACGGCTGGCGCTTCATCTCGACGTACACGAAATCGAAGCCGAAGGCGGCACCCCAGCCTTGAAAGCCCGCGACTTGCACCTGCGCAGCCCAGTGACTGTCGCCGCGCGGCGGCGTCAGCGGAGTCATCGTGAACGGGATGCCTTGAGGCGGCGTGACCACGCCCACGCTCGCGTCCCGCAGCACGTACCAATCGCCGTTCGTCTCGGCGAGGCCGGAGTCCCCATCCTCCATGTCATCGATCAGGCTGGAGGTCGTGTACTCCGGGTCCGGCCCGCTACCGCCGGTGCCCGCTTCCCCTCCGGCCCCTGCCGCGGCTCCGCCCGCCGCCGCGCCGGCGCTGTCCCCGCTCGTGCCGCCGATTGGCTCCGACTCACGTCCGCCCTCGGCCTCTCCCTCCGCTCCAGCCTGACTGGCGCCTGATGCACCTTCGACGGGCAAGGCGCTTCGAAAGCTGTCGCCCCAACACGCCGAGTACCCGAACGCCAAAGTCGACACCAGCCAAGCCACCGAGACCCGCATCGCGACCAGCATGACACGGAACTTTGCGGCTGACTTGGGGCGCTGGGCGGCCCTCGTCACTTGGAGAATACACGCAAGCGCGCTCAGCGCGGAGCCTGGTAACTGGTGATGGAGGCGAAGAACGGCGCCGCAGCTTCGGCCTCCTGCTGCGTGAGCGTGGGCAGCCGGTTCAGCTCGTCGCACCACGGCAAGCGCCCCTCGAGGCCGACTTGGATGACCGGGGGGACGCGCGCCGGCTCGTCCAACGTCGCAATGGTGATTTCGGCGGGCGCTCCGTCACGCTCGTAGGTGAGCGGCGTGCCGCAATCCGGGCAAAAGCCGCGCTGCACTCGGTTGGAGCTGCGGAAGCGCTTGGGCTCGGAGGTGAGCCAGCGAAGGGCAAGCGCGGTCACGAAGGGCGCGAAGGCGTTGCCCAGCGCGCGCTGACACATCCGGCAGTGACAGATGGAAGCGCGCCCGAGCGCCTCCGCTTCGTAGCGCACGGCTCCGCACTGGCACCCGCCACTCCACTTTTCTTTCATGGCCGCGAGCTTAGCTCCGCTGGACCGCCGCGTTCGAAGGCAGAGCCGGTCACCGCCGAGCAAACCGGTCGCCGAACCGGGCTGCGAGGCGCCCCCGACACACCGCAGAAACGCCGGAAATGTGCGCAGTCCCGAGGGCCGCGCGACGTGAATTGCCACGATCGCGATCTTTTCGCACGTCGTGATTTGGTTGGCGGCGACCGACGCAGGCTCAGCGGACCTGAATGACGCGTGGCACATCGCTTGCTCCAGCGTCAGCGCACCCATGGCTACGCGCTCACCCACGCCGAACCGCGACTCGGGCAGCGGCCTGAGGGGTCGCGAAGACTCGCCGAGCGTGCTCCCCGGCGAGGTGCTGGGCGGAAAGTACCGCATCGAGGCGCGGCTGGCCGAAGGCGGCATGGGCGTGGTGCTGCGCGCAACCCACCTGGACCTGGACTGCCCGGTCGCGATCAAGGTCCTCCGGCCGGAGCTCAGCTCGAACGAGGACGTCGTCGCGCGGCTCCTGGCGGAGGCGCGCATCGCCGCGAGCTTGCGCTCCAAGCACGTCAACCGGGTCTTGGACGTGGGGCGCACGGCGGCGGGAGTCCCCTACTTGGTGCTGGAGTACCTGGAAGGGTGCGATTTGGGTGGCTACCTGGAGCGAAGGGGCGCGCTGCCGATCTCGGAAGCGGTCGACTACGTGCTGCAGGCCTGTGAGGCTCTGGCGGAGGCGCACGCCATCGGCATCGTGCACCGTGACATGAAGCCAGAGAACTTGTTCCTGGCCGAAGAGGCGGACGGCGGCTTCGTGCTCAAGGTGCTGGACTTCGGCATCTCCAAACCGCCCGCTGGTCGCCGCGGGGAGCGCAGCCTCACCAATCCGTTCGAGGTCGTCGGCTCTCCGACGTACATGTCGCCCGAGCAGGTACGCGGCGGCAACGTGGACGCGCGAACCGATGTTTGGGCGCTGGGAGTCGTGCTTCACGAGCTGTGCACCTCGAGCATCTTCTTCGAAGAAGAATCGCTTACCGCGACCTTCAAGCGCGTGCTGGATCCGCAGGACCTCCCGCCGGCGATCGCGGAGGGAGAGGACGCCGCGCGCGTGCACGAGATCATCGCGCGCTGCCTGGAGCGCGAGCCGGAGCGGCGCTTTCAAGACATGGTCGAGCTGGCGCAGGCGCTGTCGCCCCTCGGGACCGACAGCTTGCAAGCGGCCCGCGTGGCCAAGGTCGCGGCGGCCGCGCGCGCTCGTTTCATCGCGCTGAAGAGCAGCGCGGAAACGCCGCTCGTCGGAACCCCGCTGGCGCTCACGACTTCGCGCGTCGACCTCGCGCTGCTGACGAGTGCTCGGCCGGCTACGCAGAAGCGGCGCCTTCGTACGTGGAGCGTCGTGGCTGCGGCGGCCATCGCGGCCACCGTGGGCGGGGCGCGCCAGTGGACGAACCGTCCCGGGAGCGAAGCCCACGTCGTGACCTCCGCCGCCGCGCAAGCCCCGAAGAGCCTGGAGGAGGCTGCTCCGGCGGAAGAAGCCGTGGTCACCGCGCCGCCGCCGACCGCCGCCGTGGCCCTGTCTCGCGCGCCGCTACCGCCGGCGGTGCTCGTGCCGCCGCGGCCGGTCTTCGTGCCGCCGCGGCCGGTCTTCGTGCCGCCGCGGCCGGTGCCGGTCCAGGCGCCGCTCGCGAACGCGGCCCCCACCTCGCCTGCGTCGGAAGCGAGCCCCTCGCCCGAGGAGGGCCCAGCGGGGGAGCTAGCCCACGAAGAAGCGGCGCCCGCCTCCGCGGAGCCGACCGCACACTTGGAAGCCGCCCAGCCCGCGCCTGACGTGGAGACCGCACCGAGCCATGGGTCCTTCGACGCGTGGGATCCGAATACGTTCGGTGGACGGAAGTGACGCCAGCGACGAGGCTCGTCGCTAGCGCGCTTGCGTTTGTACTCTCGATGCCGGCGGCGGCTCGCGCGCAGGAGCCCGCGAGCACGAGCACGAGCACGGCATCTGCGCGCGCCAGCGCCGAAGCGCTCTTCGAAGAAGGCGTGCGTCTGAGTGAGCAAAACCAGCACGAGGAAGCGTGCAGAAAGTTCGAAGCAAGCCAAGCGCTGGACGAAGCCGTCGGCACCTTGCTGCGGCTCGCAGATTGTCGTGAGCGCACGGGTCGATACGCCAGCGCCTGGGCCCGCTTTCGTGAAGCCGGCTCGCTCGCGGAGACGCAAGGCATGAAAGATCGCGCTCGCATCGCGGCGGTACGAAGCGCTGCGCTCGAGCCCAAGCTTTCGCGCATCGTGCTCGAGGTACCGCCGGCTCCGCCCGCGGGTTACACCTTGAAGCTAGGCGAGCTCACGGTGCCGAGCGGGAGTTGGGGCACGCCCTTGCCGCTGGATCCCGGCACGGTGAGCGTAGAAGCCGCCGCCCCGGGCTACGTGAGCTACCGGCGCTACGTCGCCATCCCCGCCGAGCAAGGCGCGCGAGTGAAGGTCACGATCCCGCCGCTCGAGGCCCGACCTCCTGAAGTTGCGCGGAGCATCGTCGTGCGTGCGGAGGCGCCTCCTCCTCCCGCACCCAAGCCGGTAGCGAACGGCAACGGCGCCTACACCGCTCGCGTCGTCGGCTTGAGCTTGGCCGCTACTGGCGGAGTCGGCCTCGCCGCGGGCGGCGTGCTCGGCGTCATCGCGAAGCGTCGCAACGACGACGCGCGCGCGGAGTGCCCGGGGTCGCCACGCGAGTGCACGCCTCGCGGCGCGCAGCTACGCGACGAGTCCGAGCGTTTGACGACCTATGCGGTCGTATCTGCTGCCGCCGGCGGAGGGCTGCTGCTGACCGGATTGATCGTCTATTTTACCGCTCCGAGCGAGCCGAACCGCGAGCAGGTCGCGCTCGGCGTGGGCTCGGATGGGCGCGGCGGGCTGTCGCTGCAAGCCGCGGGCTCCTTCTGAGCGAGCTCAGCCCGTACGGAATCCCCCGCTAGCTCCGCCGTCGTCGCCCGCTCGGGCGTCGCCGGGCCTTGGGGCGCCCTCGGAAGCAGCGCTCCTCCTCGCGCAGCCGTGCCTGAGCGGTTCGCGGCCAGGACCGCCCCCAAGTAAGCACCGCGATGATCAGCGCGCGACGGACTGGTCTCCCGAAATGTACGGCCCTCGCGAGACGCACGCTTGCTGGTTCGAGACGCGCGAAGAAAACGGAGGGCGCTCTGCGTGTCGCGCGTCTCGAGCACTCGAGATCGCTTCGACGTAAATACGTTTACGAAAACGCGTCTTCACGAGCGTGATTGCCGGTCACAAATGATCTCGAAAACAGCGATTTTACCGCAGAATACTGCTCGATTCGGTGCCGCGATGGGCTCGCGTAAAGAGATGACCGGTCGGCCGATGATCGAGCGCGACCTCGACACTCACCAGAGTGATGCAAGGACATGTCGCGCCGATTGCGCCATGCGCTCGTCACGAAGCACGCGCACGTCGTCTGTCGAAGTCGACGAGGCGCGGCCGCGATTAACACTCTTGGGGGTGGACGTCGTGCACGTGCGATGTTAAGGACTAAGCGCGACTGGAAAACCGAAGTGTGGGAGCGACTGCGCGGTTTGGTTGGCCGTTCAGGCGGGTGTGGCAACGAGCTCGGCTCATGATCTCTGAAGCGAGGGCGCACCCCACGTGCGTCTGCGCGAGCGCGGAGCTTCGTCGTTCACCCACGGGCGAGCCCGCGCGCTGAGCATCCTGAAACAATCCGAGTCCGGGGACTGAAAATCAATTTGCGCAGGGACCAAAGGTTGGCTCTCCGCGCGTACATCCGCTTGCGAATAGTTCTTTCGACGAGAGGGCAATCCTATGAATGACGTCTTGAGGCACAAGGTCGTGGTGGGGGGACCGAAAAACGTCGACTTGAAGACGTTGGTCGCGGTCGCGCGCTATGGGGCGCCGGTTTCGCTGGACGACGCGAGCCGAGCGAGCATGAAGGAGAGCCACGCCTTCTTCACCAGCAAGGTGGAGAGCCGCGTGCCGATCTACGGGCTCAACACCCAGTTCGGGGACCAGGTGGTGCTCCTGGACAAGCACCTGGACGACTACGAGGGTGAGAGCTACCAAAATTCCCTCAAAAACCGGCAGAACAGCCTGATCAAGTCGCACAACTGCGGGATGGGCGAGCTCGCGCCGACGGAGACGGTGCGAGGCGCGATGCTGCTCCGCTCACGCTGCATGTCGCGCGGCTACTCCGGGGTGCGTCCGGACGTGGTGGACGCGTATTTCGACTTCTTGAACCGGGGCATCACGCCGGACTGCTTCCGTTACGGCTCCATCGGCGCGAGCGGTGACCTCGTACCGCTCGCCACCATCGCGGCCGCGGTCGTGGGTGAGGACGTGCAGGTTCGCTATGACGGGCAGTCCTTGCCGGTCCGCACGCTGCTCGGTCAGCTCGGCATGTCGCCGCTAGAGATCCAGGGGCGCGAAGGGCTCGCGCTCATCAACGGCACCTCCTTCATGAGCAGCATCGCCGGGCTGGCGCTGTATGATCTGCAGAACCTCTACGACTCCATGCTCTCCGTCATCGCCATGGCGCTGGAGTCGTTGATGGTCATCGAGGACGGCTACCACCCCATCGTGCACGAGCTCAAAGGCCACGTCGGCGAGCTAGCAGTAGCGGAGCGCATCCGCGGCTCGTGGACGGGCAGCAAGCTGATCCGCGATCTCCACAAGGCGCGGTCCGAGAGCACGACCGAGATCGGCGTGCAGGACTACTACTCGCTGCGGTCCGTCGCGCAGGGGTTTGGCGTTTTCCACGAAAATCTAGCCCGCGCCACGCAGTGGGTGGAGTCCGAGATGAACTCGGTGAACGACAACCCGATCGTGGTGCCGGAGCACCAGCAGGTCTACCACACCGCCAATTTCATGGGCTACTACGTGAGCTCGGCGAGTGACATGCTCCGGGCGGACATCGCTCAGGCCGCCACCTGGATCCACGCGCTCGTCGCCAACCTCGTGCACCCGCGTAAAAACCGAGGCCTGCCCGTCAACCTCATCGAGGATCCGACGAACTACAGCGGCTTCCGCCCGATCCAGATCTTGGCCGCTTCGCTCACCGTGCAGACGCGCAAGCTCGCGCAGTCCCACGCTTCCTTCGTCTTGCCGACGGAGGGCGACAACCAGGACGTCAACAGCCTCGGTACCCACGCCGCGTTCGACTTGCGCGCGTCGGTGGCCCACCTCCAAGAGCTGACCGGCATTTTGCTCATGGCCGCTTCGCAAGCGCTGGAGCTGCGCGGTTTGGACAAGGCGGGCGGCAAGAGCCGCGCGGTGGTCGAGGAGTACCGCCGCACCGTGCCGTACCTGCGTGAGGACCGCCTGGTGCACGGTGATCTGGTCGCCACGGTAGAGGCGATGCAGCGGATGGCTTCGCTGGGTCAAGAGGCGCCTGCAGAGCCGCCGGCCGTGAACGAAGAATCCGCGCGTCGCACTTCCGCGGTGTTCTTGAAGGCCACGCCGCACGAGCTACCGGTAGAGCCTCCGCTCGAGGGCGCCGCAACCGGCTCTCGTAGGTGAATCGATGACCGAACCGAAGAAGGACCTCACCGGGCTCATCGGCAAGCATCTCATCTACACGTACGACAACGGTTGGCAGTACGAGATCTACGTCAAAAGCGAGACCCACTTCAGCTACCGCATCCACAGCGGCATCGTCGGCGGCCGATGGGTGACGGACCAGGAAGCGCACATCCTGGACATCGGCGACAACGTCTACAAAATCTCGTGGGACGAGCCGACGGGCACGACGGTGAGCATCGCCATCAACCTCACGCGCCGGAAGCTCTACGGCACGATCTTCTTCCCGAGGTGGATCGCGGACGATCCGACGAAGACCATCTGCTACCAGAACGAGCATTTGGACAAGATGCGCCGGTACCGCGATGCGGGGCCGACCTACCCGAAGCTCGTCATCGACGAGGCGGCAACGATAACGTTCGTCGAAGATTGCGGGCCGGACCGCAACGACGTGATCGACCGGCCCTCTTACGAGCTCCCGCCTGGCTACACGGATAGGCACAACTGAGCGGTAGGCGAGTCACGGGTGCGCAGCAGCGCTCGTGACTCGCGCCCGTCGTCGTAGCCGCTTCAGCGACCCTTCGCCTTCTGCACCGCCTCGATCATTCGGGGGATGGCCACCGAGATGAGGATGCCGAGGTTGGCCCGCTTGTTGTCGACCAACATGCCTTGCAGCAGCGTGCCGTGGTTGATGACGGCCGCGGTGTGATTGCCTTCCAAGTCGATGAGGTAGTAGCGCCCGAGGGGCGGGAAATTGGAGTCTGCCATCGACCCCTCGAGCTCGGCGGTGATGCGCGTAAACAGCGCGACCGCGACGGGCTGCTGGTTGAAGCCGGCCAGCGAGAGGCCGTCGACGCGGTCCCAGATGTCCGTGGCGACGAGCCCGTCACGCAGCACGTTGCGAAGGTCTTGAACGGCGAGGTCGAGTAGCTTGGTGTCGATCATGGGGTCTTTCCGAATGGCGAGAGTTACAGGCCGCGCACCGTGACTTCGAGCGCTTCCTTGAGCTGATTGAGGGCTTCCGTGGACAGCGCCTCGGCGCCGACGGTTCCGAGACAGAAACCGCCGCGCTCCGTGCGCGTCTCCACCCAGGACATCATGTTCGTGCCGAGCCACAGCGCGCCCGCGGTGGCGTCCACCCCGGGGATGCTTCGCACGCCGAGCAGGGCCGAGAGCAGCGGCCCCACGAGGGCGACGTGCGCCTCGGAGATGCCGTGGGCGGCGAGGGTGAGCCCGTTGTCATCCGCGACGAAGGCGCCCGTGCAGCGCTGATGGTCGAGCGTCCACGCCATGAGCGCGTCCAACCGGTCCGACGGGTTGTCCGACACGTGCTCCAGCGCGGGCACGATGAGGGGCGCGGGAGGCGCGGCGACGGGCGGCGGAGCGGGCACTGGCGCCGCCGCTGGCGCCGGTACGGAGGCGCGCGCGGGGGGCGTCGCGGGCGCTCGTACCGCGCGAGCCGCAGCCGTGACGCGCGAGAGTGTCGCGGCGACTCGGCGCGGAGCGGTGGCTCGCGCGAGCAGCCTCGCCACGCTCTCTGGATCAGTCCACGAGACGGATCGGTCCGCCATCATTGTCTCCTTCCACGATGCCGAGGCGTGCCTCGATCTCGGCGACCAAACTGTCGAAAACGGCAGCCACACCAGGCGGCCGACGGCTGAGTAGACCGAGCGGAACACCCGCGCGGCTTGCTTGTAAGAACGTGCTGTCCCGCGGGATGGCGGTTTCGAAGACGAGGTCACGGTACAGCCCCCACAGCTCCTCCAAGGATGCGAGCACCACCGGGTCCCGGAAGGAGCTCATGTTGCCGACCACGCCGAGCAGCGAGCAATCTCCGCCCGCGTCCCGCAGCTGCGCGAGCAGCTCGATCAACCGCGGCAGCGAGCGGAGCGCGAGCGGCTCGCACTGCGCGACCGCGACGACGCTCTCTACCGCTTCTAGCGCGAGCCGCGTCATGCCGCCTAGCCCTGCTGGCGTATCGAAGAGAACGACATCGTACTCTTGCTGACTGCGGTCCACGATTCGCCGGAGCGCGTCGTGCTCTCGCGCTTGCACCGCGAAGCTGTCTACGTCCAGCGCGTCCACCGCGCCCATCGGCAGGATCTGTAGCTCGGGGAGGCGAGTTTTGACCACGCCGGCGAGCGCCGCTTCGCTGTTGCCCAGGTTGGCGGAGAGCCCGGCGCGATCGCCCAAGCCGTCCAGCGAGAGCCCGATGGCGCCCTGGGGATCCGTGTCTACGAGCAAGGTGCGCGAACCCCGACGAGCGAAGGCGTAGGCGCAGTTGAGGGCGGTCGTCGTCTTACCGACGCCGCCTTTGAGGCTGGCAAATGCGATGGATAACGTCATCTAGAAAAACCCAATTTGCGGAGCTGCTCCAAGTTGGCACGCACGAGGTGGCTTCCGGGATCGAGCTCGGACAGCACCAACAGGACCCGCGCGGCTTCGTCGTAGCTGCGCGTCATGAGCAGCCTCCGCGCGTCGTCGTTCAGCTGCTTGACGCGCACCGCCAGCTGCTCCGGCGTCGCGAGCGCGGCCTCCATCTGAGCCGCCGAGAGCGACTCCGGTAGCGGCACCCGGCCTTCGTCGATGCGGCGCAGCGACTCCAGCACCAGCTCGTGCAAGCCCTTGAAGATGGTGCGCTCTTTGCGCGAGCCGCTCGCGGAGCTGACGCGCGCGCGCATCTCTGGGCGAATGAGCCGCGCGAACGCGTCTTCACCGACCCCGAGCGCATCGAACGCGGTCCACACCTCGCCGCTCCGCACCTCGATCACGCCTACGTCGCTCCCCTCGCGGTTGAGCACGAGGATGTGCGAGCCGCCGGACATGCAAATCATTTGCAAGAAATCCACCGGCATGAAGCTCGCGTGAGGATGAGCAGATGGCACGATGAGCGAACGCGCCATCATCACCAGCGACTCTTCCGGCACCGGGCGCGCCAGACGTGTCACGCCGTTTTCGGAGGGAGCCTCCTCGCCCGCGTCGAGGGTGAGCACCACCCGCTTCGCGCGGGGCAGCAGCTGCGCGAGCGCGTCTTCCGGAGCGCCGGAGAGCGAAGGCGCGAACAGCACGAGCCCGATGTCCGGCACGTCGTCCAGAACCTGGGTGAGCTCCGGCCAGCTCGCGGCGCCGAGGGCGCTGGCGGGAGTTTGATCGGCCACGATGCGGATGCAGCGCATGCGCTCGCGAAGATCAGGATCTGCGACGACGACTAGGCCCATTCACGCGCGGCTTTCGAGGTCTCTCCGCGCGCGGCGCAGCATGACGTCCGCGCCCTTGTCCCCGGGGCGCAGCTGCGCGCACTCCTCGAACGCGGTGACCGCGTCCGCGAACCGTTGCTGGATGAAGGCGGCGGTGCCGCGGCCGAAGGCGGCTCGGTACGCTATCGCTTCCGGCGAGTCGTCCACCTTGGTGGACGCGGGCGGCGGGAGCGAAGAGCCGCTCCGCGCGGTCTCGGGGACGCTCTCCTCGCTCGGAGTGACCACCTCCACTCGGGGCGAGGAGTGGGGCAGCGCCTCGAGCGGGCGCGGGCCGGAACGAGCTTCGAGCTCGTTGCTGCTCGCCGGCTTGGGCGCGTACATCTCCACGAGAACCTGCAGCGTGCGCAGCCGACCGAGCGGGCAGATCTCTGCCAGGTCCCCGTAGCTGGTCGCGCCGTCGATGTAGCGCGAGAGGAGCACCATGTCCGGCGAGCGCCCCGCGGCGGGAGCCATTTGCTTCGCGACTTGGTCGAGGCCTCCCAGGCGCTTCGCATACGCGCCGATCAGGAACTCTTTGACCTGATCGATTCCCTTCTGCAGCTCCACGCTACCGGGAGACTCCGCGCGCGCTTGGTAAAGCCGCGCGAGCGCTTCTTCGTAACGCTTCTCGCGCAACAGCACGAGCACGTCAGAGCGCACGAGCGCTGCACTTGCTTCAGCACCAGGTGTCATCGCGAGAGCCAAGCTGCACCCTGAGTAACGTTCCGCACGACCGAAGACATTACCTCAGGGTTGCCTTCAGATGTGTGTTTCAGTTCATCGAAATGGTGAGACTTTGCTCTTCAGTAACTTCGCGGTCGCGGTCGCGGCGGTCGCGGCGGCCGCGGCGCGTGGACGCTGCAGTAGGCGCTAGGCGCACGCTTACCGCTAACTCCACTAAGGAGAGAGACGTAAGTCAGGTGGCGGATGCGTGGAGGTGGGCTTTCACTTTTGAAAGAGGGCGCGTGGCAAGCGCGAAAGAAACAACGCGATGTAGTTGGTTTCTCGACCGTTTCAACATCCCCGTGATGGCTGCGCGACGCCAGCGAGACTGGCTCGAGCTCGAAGCTCGAGGGATCTAACAATTGAGCGCTGGGCCTCCTCCGCGGTGGCCTGGAGCGACCCTCCGACCGGTCGGGCTCTTTGCCGACGTCCGCGCTTTCACTGATTCAAGAACTGCCAGATGACTCGCGGCGACGGGTCGCGGAACGCCAGGTAGTGATCGCCGCCGCTCACTGTCCACAGCTCGAGCGCGCCATGCTCACAATTCGCGAAGCGAGATACGCGCGTCTCTTTGCCCGGATAGCGCTTCTCGAAATCCAGCGCTTCGCCTGGCTGCGCGTCCGCGCGACAGCCAAGACGCGCCGCCCAGTCCGAGAACGTTTGCGCCGCCGAAGCGTGCTCCGGCAACAGCGGCATGTTGAGGAAGTGGCCGCCGCGGTACGAGACGATGGGGTCCGCGTCGCCGTGCACCTCGAGCACGCGGAGCGGCTTCTTCGGTGTGCGGCAGGTGACGCGCTCCAACGGCCCCGCCCCGGAGATGCTCACGACGCCGCGCACGAGGTCCGGCGCTTCACACGCGAACCGGTGAGCCATGAAGCCGCCGTTCGAAATACCACCGATGTACACGCGCTCCGCGTCCAACTCCGGGTGCTCACGCAGCGTGCGCTCCAGGAGCTCTGCGAGCGCAGCGACGTGGTCGACGTGCTGACCGGTGAAGTTGCAGCAGCTCGGGCCTGCATCCCAGAAGCGACGACCCAGCGAGTCTTGCGGTCCGTTGGGCGCCATCCACGCGACGCCTTGCTCGGCCGCGAACTTCGGCCAATCCGTGCGCCGCTCGATGTCTTCGGCGGAGGTGCCGATACTGTGCAGCATCAGCAGCAACGGCGTCTTCTGCCCCGCGGCGAGCTGCTCCGGCAGGTGCACGGGCGCCTCCAAAGGCGCAGGCGCCGGCGCGGGCGCGACTACCCGCGGCTCCGGCTGGGGTGAGGCCGGCGGAGCGGAAACCAGGGCTGAGGGAGCGGGCGAGGCAACGCTGGAGGGCGCGCTAGAGCCCTTGCTCACGCCCGTTCGCTGCTCACAAGCGAGCGCCGAAAAACACGACAGAGCGGTGACGAGGGCGAGGACCGAACGCATCCACCTCCTCGAAGCAGCCAACGTGCCAAGGAAGCCGCGGCCAGCTTCTGGCGCCAGCGGAATACTCGGAGCCGCTCCGAGACCAGCCCGCACACGCGCTGCTAGTTCGTTTCGTTGCAAAGCAATCACCCAAACGTGCGAACCACGCGCGCGTCGATTCCCACCCTCGTTCGCTTGCGCATGGGAGCGCGCGGCCACGTGCGCGCGGTTCGCGAAAAAAAAGCACGTCGTCGCTTCGCCTCGATGCATCACTGATCTGGGTGATGATTTTTCACAACTGCAATCCGAAGCTCACCGAAGTCCATGTTCGCTTTCACCACTGAGTCACTTTGCTTCTTTCCGCGAGCAACCGCTCAGCATGAGTCACACACACTATCGTGTTGGTCATTTCAAACTCACTAGTGAACCGCCGATTCGTGCTGTTGACGCCAGCGAAACATTCAACGTAGTAGCAAGCTCAATCACGCTCATGGTCAGTGAGCGGTGAGCGACGCACTCGGCACCACGGTCGCTTCCACCGATTTCACCGACCGACGCACGACAACAACTCACGCACTCCGAAAGCTACATGGCGCATAAGTCTTCAGTTCATGCTGATGCTCGGGCAAACGCTCGTTCCGACTACCGCTCTGACGTCGAAATGGAGGCAGCTCCAGAGTCGTATGTCGCCGAGCTTCGGCCGCGGCCAGAGTCGCCACCAGCGCGAGCGGAAGCGCCCGTCGTGGACGCGACGGAAGCGCTGCTACCGGCTGCTCATCTGCTGGTACGAGCGCTGGTGCAGTCGGGAGTGGACACGTTCTTCGGCATCCCCGGCGGCCCGGTTTCGCCCGTTTTCGACGCGATCTTGAACACGCCCGGTGCGCGCCTCATCGAGTCGCGGCACGAGACGGGCGCGGCGTTCGCGGCGGCTGACTACCAGCGCGCCAGCGGCCGAACTCCAGCGGTGGTCGTGACCGCGGGCCCCGGCGCGACGAACGTGGTCACCGGCGTCGTATCCGCTCACTTGGAGCGGGTGCCGATGCTGGTCATCTGCGGCGACGTGGCGTGGGCGGCGGACGGCGGACGCCTCCTGCAAGACAGCGGTCCCGAGGGCATCGCGGTGGAGAGCATGCTGGGCAACGTGACCCGCGCAACCGTGCGCGTCTCTCGAGCCCGCACCGCGACCGCTCAGGGCCTCGCGGCGCTGGACGCGGCCCAGAACCCCGCCAACCCGGGTCCCGCCCTGCTCGTGCTGCCGATCCAGCTCGGCCGCGCCGCGACCCCGACCACGACCGTCGCCACTTCTCGCACCGAGTTTCTGTCCCGTGCGCCACGGCACGTGGTGGAGGCCGCCGCGGAAGCGCTCCTCAACGCGCGTCGGCCGTTGCTGGTGCTCGGGGCTGCGTGTCGCCCGCACGCCGCTGTCATCCGCAAGCTGGTGGACGCGCTCAACATTCCGTTCGTCACGACGCCCCAGGCCAAGGGCATCGTGAGCGAGCTGCACCCGCGGTCCCTGCGTCACGGAGGCTTGGCCGCCTCGATGTGGGCCCGCGCATACACCGCTCGAGGGGTAGACGTAGCGCTCGCGCTCGGCACGGATTTGGACGATTGCTCGGTAGGCCCGACCCGCTACGTGGAAGAGGGCGGCAAGCTCATCCACGTCGACCTGAACGCAGCCGTGTTCGGCCGGAACCTGCCCACCGAGCTGGGGGTAGTGGCGGACCTCGCCACGTTCGCGGAGGACCTTTACGAAACGGCGCTGAGAGAAGGGCTACGCCACCCCACTTCCAGCCAGGTGCTGCGCGAGCTACGCCAGTCCCCCGCCTACGAACAGCCGGATTTCGAGAGCGATGCAAGCCCGCTCATCACCCCTCAACGCGCGATCGCGGACCTGCAAGCCGCCGCGGGGCCCGAGGCGGCATTCGTGACGGATATTGGCGAGCACATGCTCTCTGCTCTCCATTACTTCACCGCAACCGGTCCCGAGAGCTTCACCATCCACCTCGGATTGGGCAGCATGGGCTCGGGCATCAGCGGCGCGATCGGCCTCGCGCTGGCCCGACCGGAGCGCCCGGTCGTGTGTGTGTGCGGCGACGGCGGGATGCAGATGGCCGGCATGGAGGCGCTCGTCGCGCTCAAATACCGCCTGCCCATCGTGTACGCAGTCTTCAACGACGCGCGTTACAACATGGTTTACCACGGCTACCGGCAGGTATTCGGCCGCGAGGCGCAGTGGGACACGCCCTGGACCGACTTCGCGCGCTGGGCGCGCTCCATGGGACTGGCCGGGCTCCGCATCAATCACCCCGGCGAGATCGACGAGGCGATGCTGCGAAGAGTGCGCGAGACGAGCTTGCCGCTCGTGCTGGACATTCGCATCGATCGTGAGGTGCGGGTCGCCGGCGGCGGGCGGAACGAGGCGCTGCAGCACATGTCCATGCGCGACGGCGCGGGGCGCTGACATGCACGCGAAGATAGCCGGGCTCGGGCAATGGCTGCCGGCGGGCGTGCGCAAAAACGAAGACTGGCCCGCGGAGTTCAGCGCCGCGAGCAAGCGCCGCCAGGGCGACCGCACGCTGGTAGACGTACCGACCGAAGGCGAGCCGGACTTGCACCGGGCGATCGTCAAGCGCTGCCTCGCCGAGGAAGAAGGCGACCCGTTCTTGGGTGGTCGCGAGCGGCGCATCGCGGATCCTGGCGCGAGCTCGGCCGAAGCAGAGGCCTCCGCGGGTCGAGCCGCGCTCGCTGACGCGGGCGTGGACGCGGCGCAGGTGGACGCGGTGTTTTCTTGGGCGCTGGTGCCGGATCGGCTGATGCCGTCCAACGCTTGTCGGGTGGCGCAGCGGCTCGGCGCGGCCCACGCGTGGGCCTCCACGGTGGACGCGGCGTGCGCCAGCCCCGTGACCCAGCTCACGCTCGCGGCCGCGCTCATCGAGTCGGGTCGGGCCCGCACGGTGCTGCTCACTCAGTCGCACCTCGTCAGCCCTACCTTCCCGCTCATGCATCCGGCTTCGCCCTGCGTCGGCGACGGCGCTACCGCGATGCTGGTCGTCGCTTCGGAAAAGCCGGGAATCTTGCTCACGCACAGCGTGACTCACGGCGAGCACTACGACGCCGTGCTTTGGTGCCGCAGCAAAGACAAGACCGCGGATCCACCGTGGTGGGAGCCAGGCGGAGCCTTCTTCATGGGCAGCCACGATCAAGATTCGACTCGGCAGCTGATGCAAGACACGGTGAAGGTCGGCGCGACCACGGTGCGCGAGCTCGCCGAGCGCGCTCACCTGGAGGTGCGCGACATCGCCGCGCTGGCGAGCGTGCAGCCCCGGCGCTGGGTACCGGGGGCGATCGCCGAGGGGCTCGGCCTCTCGCCGAAGATCGCGGTCGACACCTACGAGAGCTACGCCCACTTGGGTGGGGCCGGCGCGGTCGCCAACCTCCTTGCCGCGCGCGAGCGAGGCTTGCTGAAGCCGGGCTCGCTGGCGGTGATGTACGCTCAGGGCGCGGGGTTTACGCGGGCCGCCGCCGCCCTACGCTGGTGACGAGCGGCCGCGGTTCGGCGCCGCGGCTAGCCGCGCAGGCAGCCTTCAGGTAGCTCCGGGCGCGCGCGTGCCGCTGCTCGCGCCGCCCTCCGTTACGTCGTTGAGGGCGGAGAGGAGCGCCCCGGCCGTCACCGGCTTGGTGAGCACGCGGTTGCTGAGGGTGCTGAGGAAGCTATCGAACTGCTGCTGAGTGGTCTCCGCGGAGACGAAGACGGTGCGGTCGACCAGCTCGGGCCGCTCGCGCCCCAGCCACTCCAGCAGCCCCTTGCCGTCTACCTCCGGTAGCGCAAGCTCGGCGACGATGGCGTCCGGATTGGAGCCGGAGCTCAGCAGGTCGATCGCCTCGCGCCCGTCGCTCGCCATGAGCACGTCGCACGCGCGGCCCAAAGCGCGGGCGTAGGCAGACAGCACCCGCTCGTCGTCGTCCACGATGAGCACGGTGCGCTTGGGGGCGGGTCGCGCGCGCACCGCGGAGCTCCCGCGCTGCCGCATGTACGCGCTCCGCACGCTCGCGTAGTCCGGGATCGGCAGCAGCAAGATGAAGGTCGCCCCCGAGCCGTGCACGCTCTCGACGATCAGGTCCCCGCCCAAATCATACATGATGGAGCGCGAGATGCTGAGCCCCAAGCCGGTGCCGTACCCGGCGCGTTTGGTCGTGAAAAATGGATCGAAGATGTGATCCAGAGTGTTGGGGGGAATGCCGGGGCCGCTGTCCGAAATCGAGATCGCGACGTATTCGCCGTCCGCCCGCGTGGAGAGGCGCACCCGGTGCGCCGGGCGCTCGATTTCGCGGATGGCCTGCGCGGCGTTGACGAGCACGTTGACCAGCACCTGAGTGAGCCGCCCGTGCGGGACGAGGATGCGCGGCAAGTCCCGCGAGTAGTCCCGCTCGATGCGTGCCACGACGTTGATCTCGCGGCCGGCCAAGCGCAGCGCTTGGTCGATGACCTCGTTCGCGTCCAGCAGCTGCGCCTCTTCTCGGCCCGAATCCGAGCGCGCGAAGATGCGGAGGTCCCTCACGATGTTGGCGATGGAGCTCACCGCCCCGAGCATCTCCCCGAGGAGCTGGGCGCCTTCATGGGCCGGGGCGCCGCTCTCGGCCATCTCGTGCAGGGCCCGGATCTGCTCGGGTGAGGCGCCCCACCCGCGCGAGGCCCAGAGCTGGAGCTCCTGCGCGACGTTGCCGAGCGGGTGCAGCAAGTTCGCGCACGCCTCCACCCCGAGCTGGAGCGCCGTGAGCGGGTTGTTGATCTCGTGGGCCACACCCGCCACCAACGTACCGAGCGCGGTCAGCTTCTCTGCGTGGACGACGGATGCATTCAGCCGCTCCTGACCCCGGCGCAGGGTGGCGCGAAGCTTGGTGCGGTCGAAGAAACCCTGGATGGCCGCTTCGTCCCGAGGGGGCCACACGAGAGCTTCGTCCGCCCCCGCGGTGAGCGCGTCCAGCGCCCCGACCTCGTCCTCGGCAATGAAGCCGATGGGCGTACCGCCCCAACGGCGGCGCGCGCCGGTGATGGTTTCCGCGGGCAGGGCCTCGGAAATCTCCAACCGCAGATCCTCCGACTCGAAGCGGTCCGCGAGGGTCGCTTGCACGCGGTCCACGCACGCCTGGTGCGGGACCAGCAGCAGGATGACGAGCGGAAGCTCCGGCTCTTCTTCACGAGCTACTAGCGAGTCCGTTCGCTCTGCGGGCTGAGTGGCCAAGGGAACCGGTCACCAGCTTATCAGCGTCGAACCGTCGAAGCGATTGATTAGCTTGGTCTCGAACCGCGCTTGAATTCCGCAGGATTCGAAGGCACCGACCGCGCCCCCGGCGATCGCCGACTCTATCCAGATATATTCCTCGCGATAAACCATCTCGATCGAGTGGCTTCCGTGACGGACGATACTCCAGTGACCGTATTGATAGGTTTGGCGGCGAGCGGCGAGGCCCTGCTCGGTGAGCCGCACCGGGTCATTCGAGAGCAGCCGGAGCATCGCTCGTCCGAGGAGGCTCGTCGCGAAGGTGGTCGCGTTCGTGCGCCAGATATCGTGCATGCCAGCGTGCACGTTCTCCACCCCTTTGAG
Organism: Myxococcales bacterium; assembly: GCA_004193285.1. Taxonomy (GTDB): domain Bacteria; phylum Myxococcota_A; class Polyangia; order Polyangiales; family Polyangiaceae; genus PMG-095. The sequence continues at coordinate 183,677 of SECP01000002.1, forward strand.
GGATGCGCCCGCCATCGCGAGACGAGTCATATAGTCCCGCAGCGGATACATGCGCACGGCAGACCAACGCTCACCAGCGAAGTGCCGCTGGTAGAGGTCCGCCTTGCCGGCGCGCTGCACGACGCTCTCCAGGGACTTCAGGTACAGTCCCCGGACGCGCGCCGATGGAGGCACTGCTTCCAAACGGTCCGCGATGTCGCAGTACGGCGCGAGCAGCTCGACCGCACGTGATTGGCGGAACGAGGACGGACTCGTGGACTCCATCGACATGCTCGAGGTCAACCCAGGGTTACATCCTCATGGTAGGAGCGCGAAGGTCAAGAAAAACCAGGTAACCTCCCGGCCAGACCGCGGTTAAGCTCACCTTCGAGAACGCAGCCTAGGGCGTGTAGGGCCGGCGAGGCGCGAGTGACAGCTGCTTTTTTGGACAGGGTCCGGTCCGACGGGCGGCTCGATGCCCCGGAGCGCTCGCTGCCACCGGCTTCGCGCTTGCTCAGCGCGGCAGCGAAACCGGAGCCGGCGCCTTGGTCATGCCGGCCAGCTGCGCTTGCAGCGCTGCTATTCGTCGGCGAAGATCCTCGCGACGCGGCTCGGTGACGCCGCAAAAATCCAGTGCGGAGGCGATCTCCAGAGGAGCGTAGGCACGGACCCGCAGCCCCAACAAACCGAGCGCCCGAGCGACGCCCCGCACCAGCGCAGAGTCGGTGAGCACCGCGATGCCGCCTCCCGTGGACTTCATGAACGAGACCACATCCGAGCGCTGCTGGGCGCTGAGGCTCGCCCGAGGGGGCGCTACGACCAGCGTCGCGCGGATTCGCAGTCGATTGGCGTCACGGACGGTGATCAGCCGCGCCCAATCGTGCGCCGAGGGCGGCATGTCCGCATGGACGACCAGCAGCACCTGGTCGACGATGTCGAAACGGAGCGAATCTCCGAGGGCGGCGTCCACGCCTGAACGAACGGCTCAATCAACCCCGCCTTAACCCTCCGGCCGGCTCGCTCGCCTGGAGGCTGGCAAGGGACCCTGCCCTTGCTGCCAGGTGGCCCGTGGACCGGGAAAGCTGCTACCTTCTGGCGGCCATGAAGGTCCAAATGGGATTGCTGGGCTGGGCTGTCGTTGGAGCTTTTTCCGTGGTCGCGGCGTGTGGCGGCTCGAGCGACGAGGGCGCAGAGGCTGGCGGAGGCGCTGGAAAAGGGGGTTCTGCGACGGGCGGAGGCAGCGGCGGCTCCAGCGCGAGCGGTGGCAGCAGCAAGGGCGGCACCGCCAGCGGTGGCTCCAGCGCGAGCGGCGGCAGCAGCAAAGGCGGCAGCGCCAGCGGTGGCCGAAGCACCGGCGGCACCCCGGGCACGGGCGGCTTCAACTTCGGTGGCTTCAACGCCGGTGGCGAAGGCGTAGACCCTTCCGATTTCACCTGCGAGTCCCCTCCGAAGGTCGGCTCCGAGTGCGGTGCGGACGCGGTCCCCTGTTTGAACGGGACGGACGTTTGCTACTGCGACATGAGCAAGTGGGCGTGCATGAGCGTGCTGGGGGGCACCGGCGGCGGGGCGGGCACCGGGCCCATCGGCAACATCGAGTGCCCCGACACGAAGCCGACGGCTGGCACTCCGTGCGGAGCCAGCGTCGGCTTCTGCCCTTACGGCGGCGGCGCGTTCAGCGGCTGCGCTTGCTACGAAGGCAACTGGGCGTGCCTGTGAGCCGCGCCTACGCCGCTCTTACTTGACGACGTCGCGTCGAACGCAGCCGAACCCGACGCTGAGCTTGGCGGTCGAGTCGCCCTGCACGGCGTCGCACGTGCTCGGGCAGAGCACGATCGTGGTGGGATTCGCTTCGTCGTCGAAGCGCCAGGCGAGGTCGCCCTCGCAGTCTGCGTCGTAGGTCAGCTCGGAGGTGTCACCGGCCAGCTCCGCGGACAAGTTGACGAGCTCCGGGTCGAAGCGGCTACCCGCCGGCGCCGGCGGGATGGGGGCGTCACAGGTGATCGAGCTCTCGCGGATGCGATCGATGGCCGCGTTCAGATCGGCTGCGGTTTGGTCGGGGTCTCCGGTGTCGATGAAGATGGCGGCTTCCGTGCCGCCCGCGACCGCGAGCACGTTGAGGTCCGAGACCGTATCCGGCCCGCCCTTGCCTTCCGGATTGCGCACGCCAATCACGTAAGTCGGAAATTGCGCAGACGCTTCGGTGATCGCGGCCTCCACCGCGGAGATGTCGTCCTCGCTGGAGTCGCACCCCTGTGGGTAGCCGTCCGTCACCAGCACCAGCGCGTGGGCTGCGTCTTGAGCCGCGTCTATCTGCGCGAGGAGGTACTCCGTATTGCCTTGCACGACCGCCAGCGTGGGCGTGCCGCCACGCCACTTAGCGCCTTCGTCCGGATCGATCACGGCGATCGCTTCCCCGAAAGCGTCCGACGGGAGCTCGGTCATGGCCACGTCCGGCTCCGCATAGGTGGACGCTTCGCACCGGTCGCTTTCGTCTTCGTCCGGGAAAAAGCTCAGCGAAGCGCTCACGCCGGTGGACGCCGGATCTTCGAAGAAAGCGCGCGTCGCGGCCACGACCGGGCGCCATTTCAGCTCCGGATCGTGCCACTCCTCGTCGCCCTTGCCCATGCTACCCGAGATGTCGAAGGCGAATGCGAGGCGCACCGGGCGAAGCTTCGTGGCCGCAAACTCAGCGGAGCATTGTCCACCGCCGGTGCCCGTGTTCCCGCTTCCTCCCTGGTTACCATTCACGTCCGTGCCGCCTTGGCCGAGCTGCAGCGAGCCGCCGGTCGCGGTAGCGCCGCCGTTCGAAGAGGCGCCCTGGCCGTTTGCGCCCTGGCCGTCTGCCCCTTGCCCGTCGCCAGATCCTGGCGAGCCGTCGTCGCCGCCGCAGCCAGAGCCGAGTAGTAGCGCACTTGAGGCAGCGAAGGAGACGACGAGAGCGCGACCGAGCGTAAGCATCATCCGCCCAGCATAGCTCAAGACTCCGCAGCCTCGAGCGCCCCCGCCCCGTCTCCCCACGGAGTTACAGCACGAGCACTTCGGCCCGGTGTCGGGACATGTCGCACTCAGAGGCGCCCGACGAGCGAGCTCGTTGCGGCCCTACTCCTCGGCGGTAAGCTCGCGAGGTGAACCAACTGGGTCGCGGCTTGATCGTGCTCGGCGTGCTGCTGGCGGTCGTCGGTGTGGCGCTCGTGCTGGGCGGCAAGCTGGGGCTGGGGCGGTTGCCCGGCGATATCGTGGTGGAGCGAAAGAGCTTCACCTTCAGCTTCCCGATCGTGACGAGCATCGTGGTGAGCCTCGTCCTCACGGTGCTGGCGAACCTGCTGCTGCGGCGACGCTGAGGTCGACGCCCCGTTTTCTGCGGGTGAAGGCGCGTCCGGTCGTGGGACCAAACTGCCGCGAGGAGCGGGGATTGTGGTTCGACCTTCCGATCGTATGCTGCGCGCGCATGACGCAGACCAGCTTGTCGCTGCCGAGCCGCCTGTGGCTGTCGTGGGTCGCGTGGTTTCGCATTTTGTTCGATGGTCGTTACGCCGCGCGCGTCGCGGCGCTGGAAGAGGGAGCCCCGGAGCCGGAGTCGCTGCCGCGCGAAAGCCGAGTCGCCCCTCCCCCGCCCGTCGCGGAGACGCCACGAGCGGAGGCCCCGCGCGCTTCCCCCGAGGATGGCGCGCTACAGCTGCTGGCTCTCTTGCAACGTGAAGGCAGGTTCGTGGATTTCGTGGAGCAAGAGGTGACCGCGTTCAGTGACCAGGACGTGGGCGCCGCCGCGCGGCTGGTCCACGAAGGGTGCCGGAAGGCGCTCCACGCCCACGCCCGCGTGAGCAGTGTTCGCACCGAGGCCGAAGGTGCGCGCCTCAGCCTCGAGCAGCCGAGCGCGGAAGTGAAGCTCGTCGGCAACGTCGCCGGCGCCGCGCCGTTTCGGGGTGTCCTACGCCACCGCGGCTGGAAGGTAGACGAGCTGAGGCTGCCGAAGCTCATCGGCGCGCATGACCCGAAGGTCGTCGCTCAGGCGGAGCTGGAGCTGTCATGACCGAAAAGCTCGTGGTCGGGATCGATCTGGGAACGACGCACTGCGCGCTCGCGCTGGCGTCGCTTTCGCGTGAGGAGTCCGCGGTGGAGGTGCTGGGCATCGAGCAGCTGGTCGCGGCCGGCGAGGCCGCACGGCGCCCGCTATTGCCGAGCTTTCTGTACTTCGCTCACGAGAGCGAGCCGGCGCTGGCACTGCCGTGGGACAGCGAGCGGCGCTTCGCGGCCGGCGAGCTGGCGCGCGCGCGAGCCGCCGAAGCGCCGCAGCGCGTGATCTCGAGCGCCAAGAGCTGGCTCTCTTACGGCGGCGTGGACCGGCGCGCGGGCAACCTGCCGCTGGGCGCGCCTGCGGACGTGGAGAAGATCTCGCCGGTGGAGGCTTCCTTTCGGCTGCTGGACCACCTGAACGAAGCGTTCCGCGCCGCTCGGCCGCAGGCCGGCGATCTGTCGGAGCAAGAAGTCGTGCTCACGGTGCCGGCGTCGTTCGATGCGGGCGCGCGTGATTTGACCGTCGAGGCGGCGCTCGCGGCGGGGCTCGACCAAGTGACCTTGCTCGAGGAGCCGCAAGCCGCGCTGTACGCGTGGATCGAGCAAAACGGCGAGGCGTGGCGCACCCACTTGCGCGCCGGCGATCGCGTGCTGGTGATCGATATCGGCGGCGGCACCACGGATTTTTCGCTCATCGACGCGGTGGAGCAGGAGGGCGCGCTCGCGTTGCAGCGCGTCGCGGTGGGCGACCACATCTTGCTCGGCGGTGACAACATGGATTTGGCGCTGGCCCACGTCGTCGGTCAGTCGCTGGCGGAGCAAGGCAAGGAGCTCGACCGCTTTCAGTCGACTGCGCTCGCCCATGCGTGCCGCGGCGCGAAAGAGAAGCTGCTGTCGGACAGCTCGCTGGAGCAAGTCGCGGTGGTGCTACCGAGCCGAGGCTCGCAGCTGCTGGGCGGCTCGATCCGCGGCGAGCTCCAGCGGGCGCAAGTGGAGCAATACTTGCTGGAAGGCTTCTTTCCGCGCGTCGCCGCCACGGACGCGCCGCGCGCTCGGCCGCGCGCGGGGCTCACTCAGGTTGGCCTGCCGTACGCCAGTGACGCCGCCATCACCAAGCACCTCGCCGCCTTCCTCGCGCGGCACGCGTTCGCCGGCGAGGCTCGCCCGCCGACGGCGGTGCTCTTCAACGGCGGAGTGTTGAAGGCGCCGCTGCTCCGCGCGCGCTTGCTGGAAACGCTCAATGGCTGGCTCGCCGAGCTCGGGGCGGCCTCCGCTCGCGTGCTACCCGGTGAGGATCTGGATCTCGCGGTCGCGCGAGGAGCGGCCTACTACGGCCTCGTGCGCCACGGCCGGGGTTTGCGCATCCGCGGTGGTACGGCGCGCGCCTACTACGTCGGGATCGAGAGCCCTGCTCCCGCATTGCCCGGGCTCGAGCCTCCGGTGATGGCGTTGTGCGTCGCGCCTTTCGGGATGGAAGAAGGCACCCAAGCTGCGCTCCCCGAGCAGGAGCTGTTCGTGGTGGTCGGAGAGCCGGTGACCTTCCGTTTTTTCGGCTCCACCACCCGCCGAGCGGACGAAGCTGGCAGCGTGCTGGAGCGCTGGAGAGCGGGCGAGCTGGAGGAGCTGCCGCCCATCGAGCTCACGCTGCCGCCGCAGGGTCGCGCGGCGGGCGACATCGTCGCGGTGCAGCTCCAAGCGTCGATCACCGCGATCGGCACCTTGCAGCTGGAAGCGATCGCCCAGCAGCCGCTCACCCCGGACGAGCGCTGGCAGGTGGAGCTCAGCGTGCGCGGAGCCTGACGTGACGCGCTACGACGTCGGCATCGACCTGGGCACGACCCACACGGTCGTAGCTTTTTCCCCCCAGGGCGCGAGCGAGGACGCGCGCGTGCTGCCGGTGCCGCAGCTCGTGAGCCCGCACGAGACCGAAGCGCTAGCGCTGCTCCCGTCGTTTCTGTACGCCCCGCCCGCGGGGGAGAGCGTTGCGGATCCGTGGTCGGAGCAGCCGTGGGTCGTCGGCCAATTCGCGCGGCAGCGCGGGCAAGAGGTGAGCGAGCGTCTCGTCGCGTCCGCGAAGAGCTGGCTCAGCCATGCGGGGGTTGCGCGGAGAGACGCGATTTTACCGTGGGGTGCCGACGCCGCCGAGACGCCGAAGATTTCACCGGTGGAGGCGAGCCGGCGTTTGCTGTCGCACGTCGCGCGGGTGTGGCTGGAGGCGTTCCCGAGCCAGCCCCTGAGCGAGCAGAGCGTGGTGCTCACCGTGCCGGCTTCGTTCGACGAGGTCGCCCGCGAGCTCACGGTGGAAGCCGCGGAGCATGCGGGCTTCGCGGTCCGCCTCCTCGAAGAGCCACAGGCCGCGTTCTACGATCTGATCTCCGGCGAGCGCCGCGAAGCCATCGTCGGTCTGCTACGCGGTGAGCGTCGCCGCGCGCACGTGCTGGTGTGCGACGTCGGCGGCGGCACGACCGATCTCACGCTCATCGAAGCGCGGCGAGGCGAGCTCGGCGAGCTCGAGCTGGCCCGCGTCGCGGTGGGCCGCCACCTGCTCTTGGGGGGCGACAACATCGACCTGGCGTTGGCGCAGCGGTGCGAGCAACGACTACTGGAAGGGGAGCGGCTCGACGCGCTCCGCTTCAGTCGGCTGCTCTCGGCGTGCCGGAGCGCGAAGGAGCAACTGCTGGGGTCGGAACCGCCCGACGCGGTGCCGATTCGAGTGGCGCGCTTGGGCTCCGCTCTCGTGGGCGGAACCCTCGCGACGGAGCTGTCGCGTAGCGAGGTGGAAGAGCTGCTCTTTTCGGGGTTCTTGCCCTTGGTCGCTCGGGGCGAGCCTCCTCCCAAGCCGCGCGCCGGGCTGGTGGCGTTCGGGCTGCCGTACGAGCGCGACCCCGCCATCTCTCGCCACATCGTGCAGTTCTTGGAGCGGCATGCACCGGAGGGCGTGGACGCCCTACTGCTGAACGGGGGGCTGTTTCATGCGCCGCGCGCGGCGGAGCGCGTGCAGCAGGTGGTCAGCGAGCTGGGCGGCCGAGACGTCTCGCTCCTTCCGTACCCGGACCCGGACCTTTCGGTGGCACGCGGAGCCGTCGCCTATGGCCGCTCCTTGGCCGGCCACGGCTTGCGCATCGGCGGCGGCACGCCGCGCGGCTTCTACGTTTCGGTCGACGAGCGCAGCGCCCGACGCGCGCTGTGCGTCGTGCCCAAAGGCGCACGCGAAGGAGAGCGCCATGCGGCGGGCAACGGCGGCTTGTGGTTGCGCGTCGGCGAGCCGGTACGTCTGGAGCTGTACACGTCCGACACCGCGCAACACCGTCCTGGCGAGCTCGTCGCGCTCGACGACGACTTCTCGGCCTTGCCGCCGGTGACGACCCAGTTCACCCAAGGCGACGGCCAACAGAAAGAGCTCGAGGTCGCCCTGGAGGGCGAGCTCAGCGCGATCGGAACCGTGGAGCTCTCGTGCGTGGAGATTTCTCCCCCCGCGGGCGAGTCGCCGCGGCGCTTTCGACTGGCCTTCGAGCTGCGCGAAGCGCCGCTCAGCGCGCCTTCGTCGCCCCCGGCTCCGTCCCAACCGCCGCCCCCGCGCCTTCCGGAAGCGCTGGAAGCAATCCGGCGCGTGTTCGGCGAGGGGCGCACGGACGTTCACGCCCGCGAGAGCAAGGATCTCCCCCGCGAGCTGGAGCGACTGCTGGGGGAGCGCCGCGCGTGGACCCTGGAGACGAACCGGGCCCTCTTCGACGCCTTGGCCGAAGGGCGAAACGCCCGCCGACGTTCGGAGGACCACGAGCGCGTGTTCTGGATGCTCGCCGGCTACTGCCTGCGACCAGGGTTCGGAGCACCGCTGGACGACCAGCGGCTTGCGCAGCTCGTGCCCTTCTTCGAGAGCGGAGTCTCGGCCGGCGCGGGCGCGCGGAGCTGGCAGCAGTTCTTCATCGCCTGGCGGCGCGTCGTCGCCGGCTTGCGCGAGGAGACGCAGACCCGACTCCTCGGCCTGCTGGAGCCGTTCTGGGCCCCAAGCGAGCTCAAGCTGAAGCGAAGCAAGAGCCTGAAGTCTGCGGAAGCCTCGTTCGAGATGCTGGAGCTGATGGCGTCGCTCGAGCGCGTGCCGGAGCCTCGCCGCCGCGCGCTCGGAGAATGGCTCGTGGAGCGCACGTTTCGACAGCGTGACGCCCGACTTTGGAGCGCGCTGGGGCGGGTTGGGGCGCGCGTCCCTGGCTATGCGAGCGCACACCATGTCGTGGCGCCGCACGTCGCCGAGAGCTGGCTCACCCACGTGCTCAGCGAGCGCTGGAGCGAGATGCCGGCCGCCGCCGTCACCGCCGCGCAGCTCGCGCGCGTGACGGACGATCGCGCTCGCGACGTGAGCCCGAGCGTTCGCGCCGAAGTGGTGCGGCGCCTCGAGGCGGTCGATGCGGACCCGGTGCTAGTGCGCACGGTGCGTGAGTTCGTCTCGGTGGTGGACGCCGAGCGCGCGGCCTGGTTCGGCGAGGAGCTCCCCCTCGGCCTGCGGCTCCGCGGCGCCGAGTAGCGCCGCGCGCTGAGTCAGCCGCGCGCGGGGCTCTTGGAGGCGCGAGCACGGCGGCCGCCGCGGTGCCGTGCGACGAAGCTCGCGACCTCGTCGGCCACGTCCGACAGCGCCAAGATTCGCGCCGCGGCTCCGAGCTGGGCAGCCGCCTTCGGCATGCCGTAAACCACGCAGGTCGCTTCGTCCTGGGCAATGGTGTGCCAGCCACCTTGACGCAGCTTCTTCAGCCCTTGTGCGCCGTCACGCCCCATGCCCGTCAGCAGCACCGCGACTCCCGGCGTTTTGCAGTGCTGGGCCAAGCTGTCGAAGAGCACGTCCACCGAGGGGCGGTGAAGCAGCTCGCGCGGCGTTGGCGTGTAACGCAAGCTGCCGCCGGCGCCCATGACGAGGTGCTCCTCGGTTCCGGCCAGCAGCGCCATGCCCGCAGCCGGCACCGAGCCGGGGCGAGCCAGCTCCACGCGCATGCCGCTCGTCTCGGCCAGCCAACTCGCGAGGCCGGCGCTGAACTCGCCGTCCACGTGCTGCACGATGACGACCGCGCCCGGGAATGGCTTGGGCAGACCAGAGAGCACGGTGAGGATTGCCTGCGGGCCGCCGGTCGAGGCGCCAATCGCGACGAGCGGCGGCAGCAGCGGCGGCGCGCTGGGGCGGGGCGCGACCGGGAGCTCGCCGGAGGCCTGGCCGAGCAGGCGCCCGGCCGTGCGTAGCTTGGCCAGGAGCGACTCGGCGCCGACGAGCTCGCCGTCTTCGTCGAAGTACGGAGCCTTCACGACGTCCAGCGCTCCCGCGCCCATGGCGTCGTAAGCGCTCGACATATCCCCGCTCGGCCCCGCAAGCAGAATCACCGCACACGCGCCTTTGCCGACCAAGCGCCGAGTCAGCTCCACCGCTTTGATGTCGCTCGCGCGCAGGCCGACGAGCAGCAGATGAGGCGCCTCAGATGCCGCACGCTTGAGCGCCTCCGCTCCAACCGTGGTCTGCCAGATGAGTCGGTGATCGGAGCCGGCGAGGGCTCGCTCCACCGCGCGCGCCACCTGCGGGCTGGGGTCGACGACGGCGATTTTCATCCGTCCGCGCTCCCGATCAAGTCCTCTACCGCGCGCACGAGCGTCTCGTCGTGGAAGCTGCTCTTGGTCAGGTAATAATTGGCGCCCGCGTCCAAGCCCCGGAGGCGATCTTGCTCGCGGTCCTTGTAGGAGACGATGATGATGGGCGTGGCGCCCAGCCGAGCGTCTTGCTTGATGGCGCGCACCAGCTCGAGACCGTTCATGCGCGGCATGTCGATGTCGGTCACGATCAGGTCGTAGCGCGCGCCACGCGCCGAGTTCAGGCCGTCCACGCCGTCCACCGCGACGTCCACCTCGTAGCCGCGGTTCACGAGCAGCTGTTTCTCCACCTCACGCACGGTGATCGAGTCGTCTACCACCAGCACGCGCTTCCGGCTCCTCCGCGCGCTCGACTCCGCGCGTGCAGTGAGCTTATCGATGCGGCCGGCTTGTGCGAGCTTCTCGATCGAGCGCATCAAGTCATCCACGTCCAAAATCAACGCGGGAGTGCCGTCCACCAAGATCGCGGCCGCGGCGATGTCCTGCACTTTGCCGAGCCGGGAGTCGAGTGGGCGCACGACGAGGTCGTGCTCACCGAGGAAGCGATCCACCGCCAGGCCGTAGCGGCGCGTGCGGTCTCCGATGACCACGACGCATACCTCGCTGTCGCTCGGCTGCTCCGAGGCAAACCCGAGCAACTGCGAAGCGCGAACGAGCGACACGTTCTCGCCCTCCAGAACGAAGTATTGAACCGCGGCCAGGGTCTCCACGTCCGCCGCCGCGACACGCAAAATGCGCTCGATCCGGAGGAGCGGGAACGCATAGGCCTCACCGGCGACCTCGGCGACGACCGCGCGCATGACGGAGCGGGTGACCGGGAGCTGCAGGTGGAAGCTAGTTCCACGCCCCAGCTCGGAGCTCACCCGCACGACCCCGGAGGCGGACTCGACCATGCTGCGCACGGCGTCCAGCCCCACGCCGCGTCCGGAGATTTCGGTGACGCTGCGCGCGGTCGAAAAGCCGGGCAAAAAGATGAACTCGAACAGCTCCACCGGGCTCAGCTCCCGAGCCACGCTCTCCCCCAGCAGACCCCGCTCGACGATCTTGCGCCGCAGTGCGGCCGGATCTACCCCGCGCCCGTCGTCCGTCACCGTGATCGCGAGCATGCCGGCGTGATGACGCGCCTCGACGCGCACGAGGCCCTGCTCGCTTTTGCCCACGGCCGAGCGCTGCTCCGGCGTCTCCAGGCCATGATCTACGGCGTTTCTGAGAAGATGAGTGAGCGGCGCCTCGAGGCTCTCCAGCACGTCACGGTCCACGTCCGTGGCTTCGCCGCTGAGCTCGAAGCGCGCCTCTTTGCCCAGCTGCCGAGCCACGTCCCTCACCATGCGCGGGAAGCCCTGGGCGCAGTCGCCGAACGGACGCATGCGGCTCTTGAGCGCCTCGCGGTAGAGCCTATCGCTCAAATCGTCCACTCGGCGAGCGTAGCTATCCAGCTCCGACATTTGCTGGGCGAGCAAGGACTTGCACTCCGCCGCCCTGCCTTTGGCTTCCTCCAAGCTGGAGCGCGAGGCCGCATCGAGGGCGCCGCTGCTCTGGCGATCCAGCGCCTCCAGCAGGGTCGCGAGCTCGCCTTGGCGACGACGGAGCCGCTGCAGCGCGGTCGCGAACGTCTGCACCCGTCGCGACTCCACGAGGGACTCACCGGCCAGACCCATCAAACGATTGATGCTCTGAGCGTTGACGCGAACGACGCGGTCACGCGGGCCGGCGGACGCAGCCATCGACGGCGTAGCGGGCCGTGCGGGCACGACCGACGCTGCCTCCGTCTGCTTCACCTGAATCTGTACCTCCGAAGGGGCACCCGAGAGGCGCGCGGCCAAGCCGAGCAAGCTCGGAGAGGGCACGTGCGGAACCGATAGGCGTAGCTGCGACAGGTGACGCAGGCGCTCCAGCAAATCAGTCGTCAGGCCCGCGCGCTCGGCCTGCCACTCGGCAAACCTCGGTAGCGGCACCTCGCCCATCTCCGAGAGCACGTCCACCGCCGCCAGTAGCACGTCCACCGATTGCGGCGGCAACGCCAGGATTCCGTCTTGGGCCTTGACCAGGCAATCCTCGAGGGCGTGCGCGAGCTGAACCGCCAAGTCCAGCCCTACGATGCGCGCCGCACCCTTGATGGAGTGGGCCGCCCGCATCAAGCTCTCCAGGTCCGCGCGGCCGCCCGCTTCCAGCTCCACCAGCCCGCGGCTCAAGACTTCCGTGCAGGCGGCGGTCTCGGCGCGGAACAGCTCGACGATGTTGGCTTCGTCCTTGCTGGCGCCGGTTGGCTTCGAAGGCGAAGGCCCCCGAGTGCTCGCGGCCGCGCGCGGCGCACGCGAAGCGGCCAGCTGCGGCTGAACGCTGCTCGGCGCCTTGAGCAACGTAGCGATGCGCGCAAGGTAGCCCGTCTGCGCCTCCGCCCAGCGCAGCAGCTCCGTCGCGCCAACCGCGACCATTTGCTCGAAGCTCTCCGCGGCCGCGGCCAGCTTCGGCGCGTGCAGCGGATGCAGCCGGGTGCCGTGATGCTCGGCGTCTTGCAGCAAGCCTTCGACCGCCTCCGCGATGCGCGCGGCCGGCTCGAAGCCGATGATCTTGGCGGCGCCGCGGATGGAGTGGGCGGCGAGCAACAAATCCGGCAGGAGCGCGCGCTGCCGCGAGGCGTCCTCGGCCAGGGCGGCGAGGCCGCTCTTCAACGTCGCCGAGTGGTCCCGCGTGTCGGCGAGAAACAGCTCCACGAGCGGCAGCGGGGGAACCACGAGCTCGTTCATCTGAGGCTCGCCTCGAGGGCGCGAAACGTCTTTTCCAGATCCAGGTGCCCGGCGCGCCGCTCACCGAACCGCAGCAGCTGGCGCACGTAAGAGGCGGCGTCCTGCTGCGAGGTTGCCGGTACCGCCGAAGAATCCTCCGCGCCAAAGCGATGTACGCCGTGCACCGCCTCCACCTCGAACGAGAAGCGCTGACCCTCGTGCTCGACCAGCAGCATCCGGGATCGAGGACCGCGAGACGGCGCACTCGCGACCTCGATTTGCAGCAGGCCGTGGAGCGAGCAACACAGCTCGAGCTGGCCGTGTATGTTGACGAGCCCGCAGAAGACGCGGCCGGTGCGGTGCCCCACGCGGTGAGGCGCGCGCGGCGCGGTCACCTCCACGACCGCGGTGGTGTCAATCGCGAGCAGCTGCTCACCTACCTCGAACACCACTGCGGAGACCGTGTCCGGAGCGCGCGAAGGGGCAGCTCGCGAGAGCCCCTCCGTCACCTCCGCCAAGTAGCCGGCGGGCGCGGCTCGATCCAAGAAAGCGCGCGCAGCGCCGCCGAAAACCGCGCAATTGTGGCAATGAATCGCGGCCGCGAGCTTATCGCAGCTCCGATCGCCCTTCACCCCGATCGTGTTCCAGCAGTCCACGACCGGCAGCGTTAGCTCGGTGGTCACGCGCCCTCACCTCTTCGCGCCCGCTCGGCCCGGCGCTTGAAGTTCGCGGCCGCGAGCTCGTCGCCGCGCTGTTCGTGCAGCAGGGCCAGATGAATCAAGGCTTCTTGGTGCCCGGGGTCGAGGTACAAAGTCTTGTTGAAGCAGGCGATGGCAGCATCTACGCCCCCTTCGGCCCGGTGGATGACGCCAAGCAAGCAATAAGCCTTGGCGCTAGCGCCCGCTTCCGCGAGGCTCCGCTCACAAATCGCGCGCGCCTCCTGGAGCCGCCCCGCGTCCGCGAGCTCCGTGGCGCGCTCGAGGGAGGGCGCGGTCGCCAAGGGGATGCTCTCGCGCGCCGCCGCCTTCGTTGATTTCGCGTTCACGCGGCGGGCCGCGAGGGGCGTGGCTTTGCGCTCCGGCGCGCGCTTGACGAGGGGTGAAGCGACCTCGCGCGGCTGCTTCACGTAGGCGAACGGGGCCGCCTCCGCCTGCCGCTGGAAGCGAGCGCTCATGAGCTCTACGGCTTCCGCGTGACCCGAGAATAGAATGCCGTCGTCACGGAGCCATTGCGCCAGATTATCCAGCGCGCGACTGCGGGCGGCCGAGTCCAAGTAGATGAGCAAGTTGCGGCACAGCACGACGTCGAACGAGCGTGCCTCGAAGAGCGCGGAGTCCAGCACGTTGCCGCTCGCGAAGGTGACGGAAGCGCGAGGAAGCTCGGCCAGCGCGCTCCCCCCGTCTTTCGGCTCGAAGTAGCCGGGGTACTGCTGGGGCGAGGTCGCGCGGAACGCACTCTTGCGGTACACGCCGCGGCGCGCCTGAGACAGCGCTCGCTCGCTCACGTCCACCCCGCGCACCTGGAACCGCGCCGGCGCGAGCCCTGATTCCAGGAGCGCAATCGAGACCGAGTACGCCTCCTCACCGGTCGCGCAGGGCAGGCTGAGCACTCGCACGACGCGGCCGCGGCGAGCCAGGGGTAGCGCATGCCGCGCGAGGGCCTTGAACACCTCTTCGTCGCGAAAGAACCAGGTCTCCGAAACGACGATTTCTTCCACCAGGGCGCGCCGCTCTTCCGCGCTCTGCTCGAGCCGCTCCACGTAAGCCGCTAGCTGGGTTAGCCCGCTCTCGCGCAGGCGCGCCTTGACCGCCGCGTCGATGGCGCTGCCGCCGATCGAGCCCGGGTTGAGGCCGATCTCACGGCTGAGTAGGCTCTCGATCCTCTTCACCGGCGGTGATCCTCATGGCGCTGGGAGCGGACGGCAGCGAAAGCCCGGAGACCTGCAGCAGGGCGCTCGGCTCCAGGAACTGCAGCGGCTCGCCCGCCTCCAGCAGCACCTCTGCGAAGTACGGCAGGGAGGCAACCGGCGCAGCGGTGGCGAGCGATTCGGCGAGGTGGCGCGCCTCGGTCATGTGCTCGGCGAGTAGCCCGACCGTTCGGTGCGAGCCGTCCGGCTGCCGGCAGTGAACGAGCGCGATGCGGCTGCTGAGCCGCGGCGGACAGCGGTAGCCCGCGACCAGCTGGCACAAATCCACGACCGGGGTGAGCTCTCCTCGGTAGGCGAACACTCCGCGCAGGCAGGCCGCGCCGTGGGCGAGCGGGCGAAGCTCCACCTCCGGAATGACCGCGAGGACGTGCTCGCAGCGCAAGGCGTAGGCGGAGCCCGAGATGCGAAACGTGATGACGAGCATCAAGCGCCTGCGTGGGAGGTCGTGGACAGCTCTTCACGCAGGCCCGAGACGACGTCTCGCAAGCTCTCCGTCGCGCTGTTGAACTCCTTCAGCGAAGCCGCGGTTTGCCGCGCGCCGTCCGTGAGCTGGGTCATGGCGTCGCTGATCTGGGAGGCGCCTTGCGATTGGCTGCGCATGCCCTCGTTCAGCGACTCGATGCGGCCGTTCAGCTCCTGCACTTGCTCGATGATTTGGCCTAGCTGCTGGTTGATGTTTCCGACCGCTTCCACCCCGTGGCGGACCTGCTCGGTGAACTTGTCCATCTCCATCACCCCCGCCGAGACCGCCGCCTGCATGTGGCGAACCATCTGCTCGATGTCGAGGGTCGCGACCGCGGACTGATCCGCCAGCCGCCGAATCTCGCGCGCCACGACCAAGAAGCCGAGGCCGTACTCCCCTGCCTTCTCGGCCTCGATGGCCGCGTTGACGGATAGCAAGTTGGTCTGATCCGCGACTTTCGTGATCGTGGTCACCACGAGGTTGATGTCGCTCGCCTTCTCCCGGATGACCGCGAGCTTGGACGAGATGGAGCCGGTAGCGCCGGACAGCTGGCGCATCGTGCCGTCCATCTCCTCGAGCCCCGCCCGGCCGTTTTCGGCCAAGCTGGCCGCGTTGGAGGCGACGCCGCTGACTTGCTCCAAAGTGGACTGCAGCTCCTGACTCGTCGCCGAGATTTCCTTCACCGCGGCCGCGATCTGCGTCGTGGACGCGGAGTAGCCGGTGACGGTTGCTTGCTGCTCCTTGCTGGTCGCCGCGATCTGCGTGGCCGTGGACATCAGCGCGACCGAAGAGCGCTGCAAGCGCGTGACGAGGGAGCGCACGATGAGCCAAGCGATCCAAAGCACGAGCGCCACGATGAGCCCCGCGAGCGCGAGGAGCATCGAGGAGCTGCTCGAGACCAGCTCGGTGGCCGCCTTTTCGTGAGCCAAGTTCTGGGCCGTGGCTAGCCGAACCACCTCGTCGATCGCGGCGCGGTGGTCTTCGTACCGGTCCAGCAGCTTGCCGTGGGCAAGAGCCTTGGCCCGCGCCGAGTCCCCCGCGAGGAGCGCCGGCACCAGCTCTCGGTCGCGGATCTCGTAGAACTCCATCGCGGGCCGGTACGACTGAGCGACCATGTAGTCTTTCAGGCGACCCGAGGCGAGGTCCTCCACCCAGAAGGCTTGCCGCTCTTCGTACTCGCTGCGCAGCTTCTTACCGCGCTCGATGTAGGAGACGAGCTTACTTTTGTCCTCCTCCTCCACCATCAGCAAGACCAGTAGGTAAGACTCGATGACGTACTTGGGCGGCGGGAGCACGTCCGCAATCACGTCCTTGCCTTGGATGATGTCTCGGTAAACCGGACCGTTTACCTTGACCCTGCCGAGCGTGTGCCAAGACGCGCCGCTGATGGCCAGCAGCCCGACCATGAAGACGGCGACCAGCAGTGACAGTTTCGTGGAGAGCCTCAGGCTTGCGAAACGACCCATAAAGCGACCTCGGCGAGTAACGAACCCAGCTATGCTCGGAGCCGCCAGTAGAGCGGCCTCCCACCAGCGCCCGTAAGTGTCTACGTCGGAAGATACCCGCAAAACAGGAGCCAACGCCCAACGCGCCGAGCCCCGCTCGGTAGTTCTGTTGGTTGACGATCAGGCCATCGTAGCCGAGGCGCTCCGGCTCATGCTCGCAAATCAGCCGGACATCGAGCTCCACGTCTGCTCGGATGGCGCGCGCGCGCTCCCTCTGGCGCGCGAGCTCCGGCCAACCGTCATCCTCCAAGACCTGGTGATGCCGGAGGTGGACGGCTTTACCCTCGTGCGCTTCTTCAAGGCGGACCCGAGCCTCACGTCGATCCCCATCATCGTCCTTTCTTCCAAGGAAGACCCACGCGACAAGAGCCGCGCGTTCGCGATCGGCGCGAGCGACTACCTGGTGAAGATTCCAGACAAGATCGAGCTCATCGCACGCGTGCGCGCTCATTCGCGCAGCTTCCTCGCCCAGGTGGAGCGCGACGACGCGTACCGGTCGCTGGCCGCCCTGAAGCACGAGCTGGAGCTAAAAAACGCCGAGCTTTCCCGGCTTTCTACGGTGGACGGGCTCACCGGCCTCGCCAACCGGCGGCGCTTCGACGAGGTGCTGGAGCAAGAGTGCCGGCGCGCCCGGCGCGAAGGCGCGCCCCTCGCGCTGATCATGACGGACGTGGACTTCTTCAAGAAGTACAACGACACGTACGGTCACCAGGGCGGCGACGAATGCTTGCGCAAGGTCGCGGCGGTGCTGGCTCAAAGCGCACGCCGGCCCGCGGACTTGGCCGCGCGCTATGGCGGCGAGGAGTTCGCGCTCGTGCTGCCCCACACCACGCTCGAGGGAGCGGGCGTCGTGGCGGAGACCCTGCGTGCTGGCGTCGCGGCGCTCGGCTTGCTGCACGCGGCCTCGAGCGTCGCCTCCCACGTCACGTTGAGCTTGGGCGTCGCGGTCGGGGAGGCGACGGAAGCCGACCTGGCGCCGGAGGACCTGCTGCAAAGGGCAGATTCAGCGCTGTACGAAGCCAAGCGTGGCGGGCGAGACCGATTCGTCATTCACGCCGGCGGCCAGAGCGAGGCGAGCGACGCGGAGGTCCACGACGGCGCTAGCGATAACACCCGGCAGTGAGAAGCCGTGTGTCGCGAATGTTTCCAGTGGCGCGCGCGCACAGTGTGCCGGAAGGAGCGTTGGTGTCGCGCAATTCCGGATCGCGGGCCGCGAATCGGTTTGCACTTTCGCTACACGGAGCAGAGTATCGGACGCTAGGCGGTCGTGCTTCGGGCGCGAGCGCTGCAGCATGAGCTCCCAAGGCGCGGCGTCGAGCAACTCCAGCATCTTCCCCGGTGCGACCATCTCCGGGCGCTTCCGCATCGATCGGCTGCTGGGTCGCGGCTCGATGGGCGCCGTATGGCTGGCCCGCCACCTAACGCTGGACGTGGACGTCGCGGTCAAGTTCATCGACGCGGCGCTGCGCAACGAGCTGGATCATCGAACGCGCTTCGTTCACGAGGCTCAGTCGGCCGCGCGCATCAGCAGCCCCCACGTGGTGAGCGTGCTGGACTTCGGGGAGGACGGCGGCCGCCTCTATATCGCCATGGAGTACCTGGTCGGGGAAGACCTCGGCAGCTTCCTGGACCGGGGCAACCGACTCTCCTTGGACGTCACGGCGCGTATCGTCGCCCACGCGTGCCGCGGGCTCGGGAAGGCGCACGCGCTGGGCATCGCGCACCGCGACATCAAACCCGAAAATCTCTTCCTGTGCGGTGACGCCGAAGACGAGGGCTTCGTGCTCAAGATCCTGGACTTCGGCGTCGCCAAGACCACGCAGCCAGGAGCCTCGTTCACCGCCACCTCCGCGGGCCAGCTGATCGGCAGCCCGGCGTACATGAGCCCCGAGCAGGCGCGCGGCTTGCCGCAGATCGACGGCCGGTCCGATCTCTTCTCGTTGGCGGTGGTGGCGTACCACGCGCTGACGGGGGTAACCCCTTTCAGCGGCGACTCCCTGGCCGAGCTCCTGTTCGACATCATCGGGGGTGACCCCGCGCCGGCCACGAGCCGAGTGCCCGGGTTACCGCCTTCGGTGGATGCCTGGTTCGCGCGCGCGCTCGACAAGGATCCGGCCAACCGCTTCCCGTCCGCCAAGGAGATGTCACATGCGTTTTACAACGCGATAGGGCAGCACGCCTCCTCCGCGACGAATCACGTGAGGGCGGCGGTTGCGACGCGAGTCAGCGCGGCTCCTGCGCCTTCGCCGAGCGCCTCACCCAACTTCCGCAGCAGCCCACGCTTGTCGTTGCCGAACGGCATGCACCTCAGCGCCTCCAACCAAACCGCCACTTTGGGCTTGGCGCCCGCGCTCGCCCAGCTCGGTGAAGTCGGCAACGTACTGGGGGTCGCGCTCGTCAGCCCCGAGCTGAAGACGGTGGCGCACCACAGCGCGGCGGGCATGGCCAGTCACACCTTTTCGGACGTCGCGCAGCTCGTGGCGGACGCGCTGGGTACCTTCGAAAACCTGGAGACCTCGGCCCACCAGGCGCTGGCTCTGTATTACGAAACTGCCTCCGTGCTGGCGCGCTGGGTAGAGGGCCACGTGCTCGTGGTCATCGGTACCGAGCAGGTGCACCCGACCGTGCTCACCGTGACCTTGAACACGGTCGCGACCAAGCTACAGAATTTGGCGCGGCAAGGCGGAGGCGCCAAGACCGCGTTCAAAGCGACTCTGTCCACGCGGGATTCGGTCTCGGAAGTGGCCACCGCCATCACCGCGCCGCCGCGGCCGAGCGACCCGGTGCCGGACTACGTGCTGTCACAGCTCGGGCAGCTGTTCGCGAAGCCGCTCGGCGCGCTCGGCCGCCTCGCTTACCAGCAGCGCCTGAAGGCGGTGAAGCCTACCTACGCTACCTACACGGACTTCGTGCAGCGCCTCGCGGCGAGCATCGACGACGCGCCCGCGCGCGAAGGTTTCTCACGGGCGGCGCTCGCGCTTTTGGCGGACGTGCTGCCGCAAGTCCTCGGGTCCGCGACCAGCTTCGTGCCAGCGGCGGCGCGCTCGGAGCCTTTCGCCGCGCCCCCGGCGCCCGCCGTGCTCCGTCCGCCCGTTCCGCCGCGCGCGGCCCCGCCCGCTCCCAAGGCTCCCTCGCCGCACGTCGCGGGGGTGACGCCGCCAGCCGCGCAACCAGCGCCCCCCGCCCCGGCCAAGAAGAAGCGGGTCATCATCTACCGCGGCTCCAAGATGGAGGTCGACGATTGACCATGGACGCCATTCTGAAAGCTGCGAAACAAATCCAAGGCGTGGCGCGCAGCTCGGACAGCGGAGAGGTGCTGGACTCGGCCGGCAGCTTCGATGCGGATACTCTTTCGGCAGTCGCAGCCGTGAGCGCGACGCCGCTGCGCGAGATCGGTGACATGCTCGTCGCGGGGCGGCTCGAGCGCTGGTACTTCGTGACCGAAGCGGCCACGTACTACGGTAGTGAGCGGTCGACCGAGCGCATCTTGGCCACCGGCGAGCCGCTCAAGAACCCCGAGGCCGTCTCCAAACAGCTGCAGCAGGTGAGGTAGCTTCGTACCTGCGGCGCGCCGGCGCTGCAGGAAGTCACGGCCTGAACGCCCCGCTCGGCGCGGCTCCTGCAAAGGCGGCAGCCGTGATTCGCACTTCAGACCACTCGAGCATCCTACCGGGCTTTTCGCGGCCGTTTTCGCAACTGCGGCCGTGGCGAAATGGCAACTCTGTCGTAAGTGTGGCTGCCACGCTCGCAAGTTTTCGCGAGTGTTCGCTGACGCCGACGAGGTGGCGAGCGTGAAGGCGGCGACGACGGCGCCGTTCACGCTCGGCGTCGAAGAAGAGTTTCACCTCGTGGACCTGCGGACGCGCCAGCTCACGCCCCGAGCGAGCGAGCTGCTCGCGGCCCTCGCCGCTTCCGAGCACACCTACGCCGCCGAGCTGCAGCAGACGGTGGTCGAGACCAACAGTCAGGTGTGCTCGAGCCTGACCGAGCTCCAAGATCACCTGCGGGGAGTGAGGGCCGAGCTGATCCGCGAGGCGGGCAGGCTGGGCATGGGCGTGGCCGCGGCCGGGACGATGCCGCTATCCATGTCCGAGGTGCTGCTGACCGACAAGCCACGTTTTCGGCGCATGCACGCGGACTACCAGCTGCTCGTTCGCGAGCAGTTGATATGCGGCATGCAGGTCCATGTCGGCATCGACAATCGCGACCTCGCGGTGCAGCTGGTGGACCGCGTGGCCCCGTGGTTACCTCCGTTGCTCGCGCTCTCCGTCAGCTCGCCTTTCTCGCACGCAGGCGACGACACCGGATACGCCAGCAGCCGCTCCCTCATCTGGTCGCGCTGGCCAACGACGGGCGGAGCAGGCCCGTTTGCCTCGGCGCGTGAATACGACGAAATGGTCGAAAACCTGGTCGCCTCCGGCGTGATCAGCGACAAGGGCATGCTCTACTTCGACGTGCGGCCTTCGGCCCACGTTCCGACCCTGGAGCTCCGGGTTTGCGACGCGTGTCACTCGGTAGAGACGGTGGCGCTCATCGCCGGGCTCTTCCGAGCGGTCGTGATGCGCGAGTCGGGTCGCGCTCTGGCCGCCGAGCCCGCGACGTTCGCGGTGCACCCCACCCTGCAGCGCGCTGCAATGTGGCGAGCCGCGCGTTCAGGGATCGAGGCCGAGCTCGTCGCGGTGGGCGAGGCCAAGTCGATACCGGCCGCGGTGGTGCTCCGGTCGATGAGGGACGCCCTCGAGCCCGAGCTACGCGACGCCGGCGATTGGGACGAGGTGGAGCGCTTGCTGGAGAGCGCGCTCGAGCGGCGCAGCGCGGCCGCCCGCCAACGCGACGCGCTGCGCCGCCGAGGGCGGTTCACGGACGTCGTGGACCTCATCTTGGCGGAAACACGCGGCGACAAGCATCAACCCACTGAGAGCGCGGGCTCGCTCGCGCTGGCGCGCGACTACCGAGCCCCCGCTTACGACGAAGCGCTTTTGCCCGACGGCTCGGCGCGGCCGGCCCACGCGGCCGTGCTCGGCCTACTGAGCGAGCTCGGCCCGGAGGAGTTGACCCGTCGCGGGCAAGAGCTGGCGCAGCGAACGTTCGATGCGGGGGTCGTCTTTCGACCGACCGACGCCAAAGAGGCGCGGCCGTTCCCGCTAGACGTCGTTCCGCGCGTCCTGACCGGCGAAGAATGGAGCCGATTGGAAGGCGGCACCTCGCAGAGGGCGCGCGCCCTCGACGCCTTCCTGGACGACGTCTACGGCGAGCAACAGATCGTCCGCGACGGCGTCGTGCCCGCGTGGCTCGTGGAGGCGGCCCCGGGCCGTCGTGATGCGGGGCTGAGCATACCGCGCGGCTCGCGGCGGACCCAAGTATCCGGGTTCGACATCGTGCGCGACGCGGACGGACGGTGGCTCGTGCTGGAGGACAACGTGCGCGTTCCTTCCGGCGTCGCCTACGCGATGCAAAGCCGCCGCTTGCTCACCGCCACTTTCCCCGAGTACGCCAGCATGGCGGACGTGCTGGACGTCGAGGTGGTGCCTCGGCTGCTACGCAAGACTCTGGAGGAATCCGCGCCTGCGCGTAGCAGCGGCTCGGCTCCTCAGCTCCTCCTGCTCAGCGAAGGCGCGCACGATTCTGCGTACTTCGAGCACCGCATGCTCGCGGAAGCGGGCGACATGCCGATCGCAACGCCGGCGGAGCTGCTGGTGCAAGACGACGTGCTCTATCACGTCGTGGGGCAAGAGCGCCGGCGCATAGACGTCGTCTATTTGCGCATGGATGACGCGCTCAGCCGTCGCAGCGGCAAAGACGGGCGCGTGATTGGTCCGCAGCTGCTACGCGCGGTCCGAGCCGGCAACCTCGCCCTCGCCAACGCGCTCGGCAACGGAATCGCCGACGACAAGGCAGTGTACGACTACGTGCCGAAGCTCATCGAGTACTACCTGAACGAGCGGCCGCTCCTGGAGCAGGTAGAGACGCTCCACTGCGCCGACGAGGACCAGAAGCGCGAGGTGCTCGCGCGCTTGGAGGAGCTCGTGGTCAAGCCGGTGGACGGCTACGGCGGTCTCGGCGTCGTGGTCGGCCCGCACGCCTCGGAAGCGGAGCTGGACCAAGCGCGGGAGCTCATCGAGCAGCAGCCTTCACGGTGGATCGCCCAGCGCACGATCGCGCTCTCCACTCACCCGACGCTGGACGCTGGTCGGCTGAGCCCTCGCCACGTCGACCTGCGCGTGTTCGTCTACTTCGGCGCGGAGCCGGTCGTGGTCCCGGCCGCTCTGACGAGAGTTGCCGGCGCGGGCAGCATGGTCGTCAATTCGTCGCGCGGCGGCGGCGCCAAAGACACTTGGCTGCTTCGTTGAAATAAGGAGTGAAAAATGTGTGGTTTTGCCGGTGAGCTGAGCTGGGACGGCGCGGATTGCAATCTATCCGCGCTCGAGAGAATGACGAGCAGTCTGAGGCCACGAGGCCCGGACAGTGGAGGCGTGATGCAGCGGGGCGCGCTAGGCCTGGGCCATCGCCGCCTGACCATCATCGACCTGAGCGCGGCCGGCGAGCAGCCGATGGTGGACGCCGAGCTCGGGTTGAGCTTGGTCTTCAACGGCTGCATCTACAATTACCGAGAGCTCCGCGCGGAGCTCCAGGGGGCCGGCTACCGGTTCTTCTCCAGCTCGGACACGGAGGTGATCCTCAAGGCGTACCACCGCTGGGGCCCGCGCTGCGTGGACCATTTCCTCGGCATGTTCGCGTTCGTCATCGCGGAGCGCGACAGCGGCCGCTTGGTCATGGCGCGTGACCGGCTGGGGATCAAGCCGCTGTACGTGTCGCGACTCGCAGGGCGGCTGCGATTCGCCTCCACCTTGCAGGCGCTCGTCGCAGCGGGCGACGTGGACACGAGCATCGACCTGCAGGCGCTGCACCACTACCTCTCGTTTCACTCCGTCGTTCCGGCGCCCCTGACCATCTTGCGGGGGGTGCGCAAGCTGCCGGCGGCGACGATTCGCATCGTGCACCCCGACGGCACGGAGACGGACGAGGTCTACTGGCGGCCGCAGTTCAGCCGGGATGACTCCGAGCGCGGTCTCTCCGCGGCCGGCTGGCAAGAGCGCGTTCTCGGCAAGCTGACCCAAGCGGTGGAGCGCCGCCGCATTGCGGACGTGCCGACCGGCGTGCTGCTCTCCGGCGGGCTGGACTCCAGCCTGATCGTGGGGCTTTTGGCGCGCGCCGGCCAGAGCCAGCTCAAGACTTTCAGCATCGGCTTCGAGCCCGCGGGCGGCATGAGCGGCGATGAGTTCGAGTACTCGGATCTCATCGCGAAGACCTTCGGCACGGACCACCAGCGCATTCGCATCCAGGACGCGCAGCTACTGCCGGCGGTGGTTCCGGCCGTGCGCGCGATGAGCGAGCCCATGGTCAGCCACGACGCGGTTGCGTTCTACTTGCTCTCGCGCGAGGTGGTCAAAAGCGTCAAGGTCGTGCAGTCCGGCCAGGGCGCGGACGAGGTGTTTGCCGGCTACGAGTGGTATCCGCCGCTGGCTGGTGTCCGGCCGGAGCAAGCGCTCGATGCTTACTCCCGTGCCTTCTTCGATTGGACTCACTCGGAGCTCGCCGGGATGGTCACGCCGGAGTTCCTGGCCCAGACCGACGTGAGCCGCGATTTCGTCCGGCAGCATTTCGACGCCCCCGGCGCCGACACCGCGCTCGACCGCGCGCTTCGCATCGACTCGCTCGTCATGCTCGTCGACGACCCGGTCAAGCGGGTGGACAACATGACCATGGCTTGGGGGCTCGAGGGCCGGGTGCCGTTTCTGGATCACGAGCTGGTGGAGCTGGCGGCGCGTTGCCCTCCCGAGCTGAAGCTGGCCCAAGGCGGCAAGGGAGTGTTGAAAGAGGCGGCACGGGCGCTCCTGCCGGCCGCGGTCATCGATCGGCCCAAAGGCTACTTCCCGGTCCCCGGCATCCGGCACCTGGAAGGGGACCTGCTGAGCCTCGTGCGCGACGCCCTGCTGAGCCAGCCGGCGCGGGACCGCGGCATATTTCGGCCGGATTTCATCACGACGCTGCTGGACGAACCGAACCGCTTGCGGTCCAATCTGGGCGTGAACGCGCTATGGCAAGCCGGACTGCTGGAGCTTTGGTTGCAGGAGCTGCTTCGGCCATGAGCGTCGGCGGCTTGCTCGCGGCGACCAGCGCGTGGTCCGTATCGCTGTCGCCGGCTGCGGACTTGCTGGTCTATGTCTCCGATCGTGACGGCTGGCCACGGCTGGTTACGTGCGACTTGAACGGGGAGAGCGAGCGCACGCTCGACACGGGTGCGGACCCGGTGCAAGAGGCGCGCTTCTCGCACGACGGCGCGTGGATCGCGTTCACGACCGCGCCGGGCGGCTCACCGCGCACGCAATGCTGGGCGGTGCGACCGGACGGGACGGGCCTGCATGCGCTGAGTCACTCCCCCAGCTCCGCCACCTACCTCGGCCCGTGGACGCACCAACCCAGCGTGGTGGCGCTCGCTCACACGACGGACCCGCCTCACGGCGTCGCCGAGCTGGTGGACGTGCACGACGGCTCGCGCCGCACGATCGCAGAAGGCGGCCAGCCCATCGTGCTGGACGTGGACCAGTCGCTGCAGCGCGCGCTCGTACGGCGCGGCCCGCGCGGAGCCCGCACCTTGTGGCTCGTGGACCTGGCAGCGGGACGAGAGCGCGAGCTTCGCGTGGGGGAGGAGCCCGGCGATAGCGATCTCGGGCGGCTCTCGCCGGACGGGTCCGTCGCCTACCTGCGCAGCAACGCGGGGCGCGAGCTGTATGCGCTGTTCGCCTTGCCGCTCGCCGGCGGCGCGCCGCGCCTGCTCGCAGAGCGCGCGGACGCGGAGCTAGAGCAGCTGATCTTGAGCAGCGACGGGCACCTAGCCGCGCTCCTTTGGAACCGCGCCGGGCAGAGTGAGTGTGAGCTCCTGGATCTACGCAGCGGCGCCTCGCGGCAGCTGCTGCTGCCGGAGCCCTACGCGCATGGCGGCAGCTTCTCCCAAGACGCGCGCTGGCTCGCGATGACGCTCGAGGGGCCGACGCACCCGCGCGCCGTCCACGTGGTGGACACGGCCTCGGGCACCTGGCGCCGAGTCACCGCGCAGCCGCTGCACTGGACGCAGCCCACGACCACGCCGCAGCTCGTGAAGCTGCGCGGCGAAGACGGCCTCGAGCTGACGGGTTGGCTCTACCGCGCGCCGCCAGAGGCGACCCCGGCGGCCGCGGTCATTCACCTGCACGGTGGGCCGGAGGCGCAGGAGCGCCCCGGCTACAACCCTCTCTTTCAAGCCCTCGTGCAGCGCGGCATCAGCGTGCTCGCGCCCAACGTGCGCGGGTCGTCCGGCTTCGGAAAAACGTTCGTCGACGCGGACAACCGCGAGCTGCGGTGGGGCGCCATCGCGGACGTCGCCGCATGTGCCCGCTACCTGTTCGACGAAGGTCTGGCGAGCCCCTCGACTTTGGGCTGCGCGGGCCGCTCGTACGGCGGCTACCTCACGCTCGCCTCGCTGGTGTTCAACCCGCAGCTCTTCGCCGCAGGTTTGGACGTCTGCGGCATGTCGGATCTAGCGACTTTTTACCGGGACACGGAGCCGTGGATCGCGGAAGCGGCCTTCCCCAAGTACGGGCACCCGGTGCACGACGCGGAGACGCTCCGGCGCCTCTCGCCCATCCACTACTTCGAGAAGCTTCGCGCGCCGGTGTTGGTCGTGCACGGGGAGAACGACAGCAACGTGCCCCTCGGCGAAGCGCTGCAAGTCATGACCGTCGCGGAGGCGCGCGGCGCTCAAGCCGAGCTGCTCCTATTCCGCGACGAAGGGCACGAGCTGCAGCAACGTAAGAATCGCGAAGTGTTCGTCACGAGAAGCGTGGATTTCCTGGAGGAGCGGCTACGAGGCAAGCGCTCCCCGCCGCTGCTCGCCCCGGACGACCCGCCGCCATTTCGAGTGCGCGAAGGGCAGGCCACTTCTCCGTTCCTGCTCACGTGTGACCACGCGGGCCGGGTCATCCCGCCGAGCCTCGGCACGCTGGGCCTCCCGGACGCAGAGCTCACCCGGCACATTGCCTGGGACATCGGGGCGGCATCCTTGGCGGAGCGGCTGTCGGTCAAGCTGGGCGCGTTTCTAATCCTGCAGACTTATTCGCGGCTGGTCATCGACTGCAATCGACCGCTCGACGCGAAGAGCTCCGTCGCCGAGCTGAGCGAAGCGACGGTCATCCCCGGCAATCAAGGCATCACCGCCGAGGAAGTCGAGCGGCGCGCCTCCGCGATTTTTCGCCCGTACCACGCCCGACTCGAGCGCGAGCTCGTCCGGCGGCATCGCTCCGGCACGCCCACCATCTACGTGGCCGTGCACAGCTTTACCCCTCGCTACCTGAACGTGGACCGGCCGATGCACGTCGGGGTCTTGTACGGCAAGGACAGCCGCTTCGCGAGCCAGGTGCTGGCGCGGCTGCAGGCGGACGGCCGCTGGGTCGTTGGCGACAACGAGCCGTATAGCGTCAGCGAGGCCACCGACTACGGCGTCATCCACCACGCCGAACGCCGTGGCATTCCGTACGTCGAGCTCGAGATCCGCCAGGACCTGATCGCGGAGTCCGCCGGCCAAAACGAATGGGCGGAGCTCCTGGCACACATCCTGGTGGACTCCGCGCGGACCTGACGGTTACCCCGCGGCGGTTTTCCCCAGTGTGCCGATTTGCTACTCTGCTCGCTCGGCCAGGATGTCCAGAGCGGCGCGGTAGCGACGGTGGCACCTAGCGTCCGCGGCCAGGCGCATCAGCGCGCCTTCGGCAATCGCGCGCGCCGAGCGGGCGTCTTGAGCCACGAGCGGCAAAATGACGTGCTCGTTCCACGCATGGGAGCGCAAGGGTGCCAGGCGCTGCCGCACACCAAAAAAACCGCGCGCTTCGGCCGATACGCCGAGCCGGGTGAGCCCGGCGTCCACGCTGGCGGCCGGCCCCGCTGCGGTGAGCTCGAGTAAACCGAGGGCCCCGATGGATTGGAAAGCGTAGCGACGGTTCGAGGCGAGCGCGAACATGAGGTTGGAGCGCGCCAGGCACTCCCAAGTGGGAGGGTGCGTCGCGTCCACGAGCAGGTCACGCTCGAGGCACTCCAGCAAGCGAGCGCGCGTGGCCGAAGCGTTGCCTTGGCCCATTTCGTCCCAGTAATCGCGGGCAATCTCCAGCTTGGCGCGCCAGCCCTGCTTGAGCTGGGTGAGCGCCAGCAGGTCCGGAAAATCGTGCTCGGCGGCGAGCTCTTGAGCCAAAAACCAGCTCATTTCCCGGCGGGAAGCCGTGCGAGAGAGCCAAGTGAACAAGCCCTCGGATTGGGTCTGCGCCTGTTCGCGGAGCTGCTCGAACCAGGTCACGAACTCGCGCGGTTGTGTCGGCGCCGTTTCGGCGATGGCGCGCGCGCGAGAGCGCTCGGCTTCCACCACGTGCCCTTCCACGGTGCGCAGCTCCAGCTCTTGGCGGAGATGCTGCTGCCAATCCTCGACGTCCAGCCGCGGCTGCAATCTTAAGCGATTGAACTCTGCGAGCCGGCGATGTAGCGGCTCCAAGCTGCGGTCGAAGGGGCGCACTACCGGTTGAGAAGCCACATGTCTTTCTGGAGCAAGTTCGAGGCCAAGCGCTGGACCGCCCAGCCCCTGGGGTTGGCACGAGGCTTGCGAATCGCGCGGGAATGGCCGTGAAGCGCATCCTCGTCGTGGACGACCACCAGGACAGCTTGGACTTGGTTCGGGAGGCCCTCTCGGAGAGCTTCGACGTCGTGTTGGCTCACGGCGGAGCGGAGGGGCTGCGCTCGCTCGAGCGGGAGCGCTTCGACGCGCTGATGCTCGACCTGACCATGCCTGACGTGGACGGCTTCGACGTGATGCAGTTCGTCAGCGCGAACCTGCCTGACTTGCCGGTCATGCTCACCTCCGCCTTGCCGAACGTGGAGCGCATTGCCAAGCAGCTCGGGGCGCGAGATTGGGTCACGAAGCCTTACCGAATCCAGCTCCTGCCTCAGAAGCTACGGCTGCTCACGGCGGACGGCCGTGACGCCAAACCCTAGTACCAGAAGCCCAGGCTGAAGGACGTGTTCAGATAAGACCGCGCGACGTCTGCGGCCAGCGAAATCTGCCAGTAATCGAACGGCTCCAGCAAGCCGAACAAGCCGAAGCGGAAGAGCTTGATGTCGAGCCCGCCGGTGCCATGAAACCGCGAGCGCGCATCCGGCGAGCGCGCAGGCTCGTAGTAGCCGCCGGCGCGCAAGCGCAAGTAGTGGGGAATGACCTCGCTCTCGGCGCCGATACGCGGCGACACGATGGGGCGGCTCTTGGCCGCTTGCTGGCTCAAACCGACGCGGCCGCCGCCCTCGATGAGCGACAGCTCCGAGCTGACGAGCAAGTACCAGCGCTGCCGCTTTTGATACTCGACATACAGCTCCCGCTCCGCATCTCGATGGTCTTCGGGTCGGGGCTCACGGCCTCGCACGTTGCGGCGCACGCGGTCCCCCGTCGTCACGAACGAGGGATTCAGGAGCCGCGCCCCGAACTGGTAAGCGAAGCCGAAGGCGGCCTCCCAGGGCACGTACGCGTCGGCGGAGCCGCCCTGACCGTCCGAGGGCAAGGTGGCGTTGACGGCGGACTTGAAGGCGGCGCCGAGCCGGTACTGCAGACCGGTGGGTTTGAGGATCGCGCCGGTCTCGAAGCCGACCCCCGCCGCGAGCGGCCCGTTCCGACTCAAGCTGAAGCCGACGAATCGAGGACCCGCGCCGAGCTGCAGCTGGCCGTCCAGAAAGCCGTACGCCAGCGCCGCATGGACAGTGCCGAAGTTAGCCGCAAGGTCGATGCCCACGCCTTGAGCTTCGTCGGTGCGGCTGGCTTCGTTGCGGCGCGCCTCCGCCGCGATACCGAAGCCTAGGTGCCGGTAGTAGATGATCGCAGCGAGCGAGCCGACGAGCGCGCTGCTCTTGCCGGCGGGGTCACGCGGCGGTTGATTGTAGATGTCGTTCTTCGGCAGCCACGCCCCGACCGAGACGTCGGCCCCGACGCCGTAGTCCACCGCTCGCCAAGAATAGGGCAGCCGCACCGCTACTGCGGCGGGGTTCGCCGGAACGCCCTCGGTGTCGTCGGCGATCGCGACGAACGCGCCGCCGAACCCGACGTAACGAGTGCTGCCGGTGATGGTGCCGCGCACCGAGTCGATGGATGGGCCCGCTTGCGCCCAAGCGGTGGGGGCGCTCGCGAGAACGAGCAGCGAGAGCAGAAACTTCAATACGAGCCGCAGTACGACGATCCGGGCGCACATTCTCACGGTTCCGCGGCGAGGCGCAACCTCGAGCGGGCCGCGCGCTAGCCGCGGGCCGTCTCAGTTGGTCGCGCGGGCGCTCACGAGCTTTGGCGCAGCCTCGCAGCCAATGAGCCCGCGATCCGTGCAGTGCTGGGTCACGCACTCGACCATGCTCGCCCGGCCTGCTTCGGTCAGACCCGCCAAGGTCTGCCGGCAGTCCGCCTGGCTTGGGCTCAGCGGGCGCTCACCGCAAGCCTTGAGGATGCCGTTGCACGCCGCCGCGACGGGCGACGTTTCTGGCGAGGCGTCCGGGGTGATGGTCACGCTCGCCGGCTGCGTGCCCTGCGCGGCTCGGTATTCGCCCTTCTTGGGCCGCGACGGCTCTTGGCAGGCGGACATGAGCGCCTGATGCCCGCACTGGCCGATGCGCGAAGGGTCACAGCGCTCGTTTCCCTTCAAGGCCCGGAGGCAAGCGACTGCCTGGGCCGCCACCCGCGGCTTCATCGCGGTTTTGTACTCCGTGCAGCGCTTCTGAATCAGATCCGGGCACACCCCTTCGTCGGAAGGCCCGACCGACGGGCACTCTTCCGGCACGCCTTGGGAGTCGTCGCACGACGCCGCTCCTACCGGCGCGGGCTCGACGATGTCGACCGCGATGGGGCCCGTCGCCGCGGGAGCTGGCGCGGGCGCAGCAACTGCGGGAGCGGGCGGCGCTGGAGCGCGCCCGAAAGGCTCGCGATCGCAGGCCACGCTGCCTGCAGCGAGCGCCGAGGCCATGAGCAAGAACTTGGAGCGATCGACGAGCATGGATGAGTTCCTCCGAGCGCCCACCGGTGCAAGCGTCATGCTCGAGTCATTTTGCCTATTTGCCCGGACTTCCACTGCTCTCACCGAGGGTATTTGGCGCTCTGCAGCACGACTGCCACATCCGACAGCGGCAATTCGACACCCGCAACCTCCTGCGTGCTCTCGTGGCCCTTGCCCGCAATGAGCACCAAGTCGCGCTCGCTCGCCGATTGCACGGCGTCACGGATGGCGCGCTCTCGATCGAGCTCGCGCCGCACCTCCGCATGAGGCATCAAGCCGGCCGCAATCTCGTCCGCGATGCGTTCAGGCGGCTCGCCGCGCGGGTTGTCGGAGGTGAGCACGACCCGGTCGGCCGCACGCGCCGCCGCGCCTAGCAAGGGCCTCTTCGCGCGGTCACGGTCGCCACCAGCCCCAAAGACGAGCGTGAGCTCGCCGCGGCAAACGCGGCGCGCGGTGGCGAGCGTTCGCTCGAGAGCGTCGGGAGTGTGCGCGTAGTCCACGACGACGTCCGGCCCGCGGTGCACCACCTGAAAGCGACCCGGCGGCGCTGGCACGTCCGCGAGCAAGGCCAACGCACGCGGCGCGGGGACGCCCGCGAGCAGCGCGACGCTCAGGGCCGCCAGCGCGTTCTCCAGATAGATTTCACCGACTGCCCGCAGCCGCAGCTCGGCAGGCATACCGGGGAAGCGCGCCGAGCCCTTCAGCTCGGCGCTCGTACCCTCGAGGGTGACGTTCGCGGCGTGCGCGCTCAGGTGGAGCGCGTCCCACGTCGTGCCTCGGCTCTCGACGCCGTAGCGCACCTCCTCGACTCCGCTCGGCAGCACGTCCCGAAGGAGAGCCGCGTTTGCGTCGCAACCGTTCAACACCGCAGCCCCGTCCGGCGGGAGCGACATGAACAGCTGGGCCTTGGAGGCGAGGTAGTGCTCGGGCGAGCCGTGAGCGTCCGAGTGATCCAAGCTGAGGTTGGTGAACGCGCCGAAGCGACAGGGCCACGCGCGCGCGAAACCCAGGCTCAACGCTTCGCTCGTCATCTCCAGCGCGGCGTAACGCCCACCGGCTTGGTGGGCGCGACGCAGCGTCTCCAAGAAGCCCGGGTAGTGCTTGGGCACGTCCAGGCGAGCGTCGTCCAAGAAGCAACCTAGGGTCGTGACGCGCGCCACCGGCTTGGCGAGCAACCCGAGGAGGGCGGCCACGAAGGTCGTGGTAGTCGTCTTTCCGTTCGTACCGGTGACGCCGACGCTGACGAGCGAGCTCGCCCAGGCCGGAGCCGCCGGAAACGCGCTACTCATGCAGCCGGTCATGGCAGCCGAAGCAGCCGTTTGCCAGTTTGTGCCAACCGCCTGCTGCAAGTGCCTGCAGAAGACGCCGGTTTGATGCAGCTTCTTTGGGTCTGGCGCTGGCGCGCGTCTTGCTCCTCTTCTGCGCGTGAGGAAGGAGTGGTGGCGCGGCTTGCGGGAGATCTACCTGACGGTGGATCCGCGGAGCTTGGGCGCCTTTCGGATTGCGCTCGCCCTGGTGTTGCTGCTGGACCTGGCCCGCCGCTGGGCAGAGCTGCCTTTTTGGTACGTCAACAGCGGGCTCTTGCCGAATCACACGCTGCTCTGGCGTCCCCCCGCCAAGCACCTCTTCTCGCTCTTCTTCGGGGTGTCGACCGCCCCCGAAGCGCGGGTTTTCTTCGCGCTGTGTGCGGTCGTCTACCTCTTCTTCCTGGTTGGCTACCGCACCGCTTGGGTGCAGGTGCTGGTCCTGGTCGCCCGCGTGAGCCTGAACACGCGCCTCGCGGTGCTCGAGAACGGGGGGGACATGGTGATGAACTTGCTTTGCTTGCTCACCTTGCCACTGCCGCTCGGAACGCGCTTTTCGCTCGACGCGGTGGCCCTCGCTCGTCAGGAGCAACGAGCGGCGGGCGTAGAGGGGCCGCTGCCGCACTTCGTGCCGGAGCGCAGCCGGCGGCCCATCGTGTCGCTCGCGGTGCTGGGCCTGCTGCTGCAGTTCGGGTTCATCTACTTCTTCAACGCCGCCAGCAAGAACGGCTCGGCGTGGAAAGACGGCACGGCAGTGCATTTCGCGCTGCACCAAGACAAGCTCGTGACCTGGGCGGGGGTTTGGATGCGCGAGCACCTGCCCCCCCTTGCGCTCCGAGGCCTCACCCATGGCGTGCTCGTCACGGAGTGGGTCGGCTTCGCGCTCATCCTTACCCCGTTCAACTGGAAGCAGGCGCGCCTGCTCGCCGTCTGCGTGCTGCCGCTGCTCCACCTGGGCTTCGCGCTGGGACTGAACCTCGGCGGCTTCAGCCCCGCGATGATGGCCTTTTACCCGCTCCTCATCACCGCTAGCGGTTGGGACGCGCTGGAGGCTCGCTTCGGCGCGCGCGCCGCGCGGGGGTGGGCCCGGGTCGAAGCGCGCGGTAGCCGCTGGCTGGACGCGCTGCGCTCTCCCGGCGAATGGCCCTGGCCGGAGCTGCGGCTCACGCTTTGGAACAGCGCAACCGCGCTCGTACTGGTCGCGATCGCGAGCGAGGTGCTCAACGACAACTCGCCCGTGCCGAAGCCGCTGCGCCTGCCGCAGCCCACTTGGGCCAAAGCGGTGATCGAGTACCCGCGCGTGCTGCAAGGCTGGCGTATGTTCGCGAGCGAGCCGTCGCGAACGGACTCCATGATTTACGTGGACGCGACGACCGCCGCCGGTGACCACGTGGACCCTTACAACGACGTCGCGAGCGATCAGAAAAGCCCCATGGGCAACGTCGTGCCGCGCCACATGGGCCAAAGCCAGTTCTTCGTGATGTTTTCGGATCGCATCGCGAGCGACTACTTTGCTTCCTACCGCCAGGCCTTCGCCGAATGGCTGCTCGCCTACCCGGAGCGCACCGGCCGACCGCGCGATTGCCTGCTGAGCTACCACGTCTACGTGGTTACCGATCGCAGCCCGGAGCCAGGGAGCAACGCTGCGCCTTCGCCGGTCGAAAAGCAGCGCTTCATGACCTACAACGCACCGAGCGATAGCCCCTGTCGAGAGCTGAAGAAGGCTCCCTCTTCCACGAGCGCAGTCACCTCCGCGCTCTGAGCAAGGCTGAGGAGCACTACGAAAGCGCGGCCGCGAGCCGGTCGTAGTCCGCCGCCGTGTTGTAAGCCTGCGCGGTGACCCGCAGCCACCGGCGGTCTTCGCTGCCGAAGCGAAACACCGGCACCTCGATGCCGTGCTCGTAGAAGAGCTGGTCTTGCAGAGGCTCCAGTCGGCTTGGGTCCTCCGGGCCCGGCCCCGGCGGGAGCGGCAGGGTCACCATGGACCCGAGCAGCGCCGTCGGCGCGGGCGGAGCGACCGCGAGCGCGCGGCACAGCACGGCGCGCGCATGCAAGACGAGCTCGTGGTTGTGAGCTCTGAGGGCCGGCAGACCGCCCGGCATGAGCTGCTCGAGGAATCGAATCGCGCGGGGGATCGCGAGATAGGCGCTCGGATCCACCGTACCGGTCCAGTCGTGCTCGAGACGAAACCGAGAGACATCCTGCCGCGCCGATGCGGCGCCGTGGCTGATGGTCAGCGGGCGAACGCGACTCTGGCGATCTCTACGGACGTGCAAAAATGCCGAACCTTTGGGCGCGCACAGCCACTTGTGGCAATTGGCGGTGTAGTACGCGGCCCCGAGCGCGCCCAAATCCAGGGGGAGCATCCCGGGGGCGTGCGCGCCGTCCACCAACGTATCGACGCCGCGCTTTTGCAGCTCCGTGACGAGGCGTGCGACCGGGAAGACGACCGCGGTCGGGCTCGTCACGTGATCGATGAGGAGGAGGCGAGTCCGCTCCGTAACCCGGGCGAGCACCGCGCTGACGACCTCCTCGGAAGACTCGAGCGGGAACGGCACCGGCGCGACCACGAGCCGGGCCCCCGTCGAATCCGCGGCGAACGCGAGCGCGTTGCGGCAGGCGCCGTAAACATGGTCCGTGGTCAGCAGCTCGTCGCCTGGCCCGAGCGCCAAAGAGCGGAGCACGGTGCTGACGCCGCTGCTCGCGTTCGGCACGAAGGCGAGGTCATCCGGCTGAGCGCCGATGAGCTGCGCGAGCGCGCCCCGCGCGTCCGCAAGAAGTCCTTCCAGCTCCCGAATCATGAAGCGAACTGGCTCTCGCTCGAGCCTTTCTCGCACCCGAGCTTGCTCTTCGAGCACCACCGAAGGGCAAGCGCCGAAGGAGCCGTGGTTGAGGAAGGTTACGTCGGGATCCAGCCGCCAATGGCCGGCAAACGGCGAGCGCATTCGAAGGAGCTACTGCCGCGCCCGGTAGTGCGCAAGCGGGTACTCACAGGCCGACCGCCGCCGGGGCCCCCAACAGACCGCGGCGCTCGGCAGTGACCAGGAGGTGCCGTACGGTCGCGCGCCGCTCGTCGGAGAGCGCGGGAGCGACCTCACTCGTATCGGCGTGCACGAAGAAGGTCTTCCGCCGCCAGCTCAGTTGAAAGACGCCCGTCAAGATCCCGCGCTTCATCGCCGCCCCGAAGCCTTCCCCCTCGAGTACCACGTGGTACGTGGAACAGGCTTTCATCAAGCTCGGCATCACCTCGTTCAGCCGCGCTCGGGCCCCCGCGTCCGGGGCCGGTGCGTTCACCGGTACGCGGGTCACGTAGACCACCGGGTGTCCGCAGGCCGCCGCGGCCGCTTCCACCGCGGCCTGCACTTCGTCCATGTCTGCAGGCAAAGGCTGACCCCAGAGCACGAAGACCGCGCCGCGCGTCGTGAGGATCTGGCAGGGCATGCGACCATGCAACGGCGCGGCACGCCTGGACATTTAGTGCGCCGCGAGTGAGGGCCTCGGCCCCCCTGACAAACCTCGAGATTTCGCGGAGGTGAGCGCCCGGGCGTCGGGTGCAGGAGCGGACGCGGTAGCTAGAAGCCGCGATTGCGCACGCGCCAAAAGGCTCCTAAAGCCTGAGCATGTTCAGCGCCATCTTGATCGAAAAGGAAGCGGGCGCTCCGCAGCGCGTCGCGGTGCAAGAGCTGCCCGAGGAACGGCTGCCGGCGGGGGACGTGACGGTGCGCATCTCCCACAGCACCATCAACTACAAAGACGCGCTCGCCATCACCGGCAAGAGCCCGATCGTGCGCGCTTTCCCGATGGTGCCCGGCATCGACCTTGCGGGCACGGTGGAAGAGAGCTCGAGCCCGGCCTTCCGCCGAGGCGACGCGGTCATCGGCAACGGCTTCGGCATCGGCGAGAGGACTTGGGGCGGCCTCGCGCAGCTCGCGCGGGTTCCGGCAGAGGGGTTGGTGCAGAGGCCGGAGGGGCTCTCCGCCCGAGACGCGATGGCGATCGGTACTGGCGGTTTCACGGCGATGCTCTCGCTGATGGCGCTGGAGGAGCACGGGGTCACGCCGGACCGCGGACCCATCTTGGTGACGGGCGCGAGCGGCGGCGTTGGCAGCTTCTCGGTCGCCTTGCTCGCGGGGCTGGGCTACCGCGTGGTCGCGTCCACCGGCCGCCCTGAGGAAGCCGCGTACCTGAGGGCCCTCGGGGCCGCCGAGGTGCTGGACCGGGCGGAGCTCGCGAGCCCCGGGAGGCCGCTCGGCAAAGAGCGCTGGGCGGGCGCCATCGATTCGGTGGGCAGCCACACGCTCGTGAACGCCTGCGCCGGCACCATGCGCGGCGGCTCGGTGACCGCGTGCGGCCTGGCGCAGGGCATGGACTTTCCGGGCACCGTGGCGCCCTTCATCTTGCGGGGCGTCAAGCTGCTCGGTATCGACTCGTCGGAGCGACCCCGCGCCGAGCGAGCGCGTGCTTGGGACCGCCTTCGCCCGTTGGTGAACGCCAGCTGGTTCGAGTCGGTAGCGCAGGATATTCCGCTTGCGGACGCGCTACCGAGGGCGGAGGAGCTTCTGGCTGGAAAAATCCGCGGCCGGCTGGTGGTTCACGTCGCGTAAAGGATCAGCGCCCTGCGCCCCTTTCAAGGGAGTGGCAGACTCTCGCTCCTTCGTGCTCGCGCTGCTCGGCGCTGCGGCGGCAACCATCGGCTGTGGAGACAACGCGCCTACGCCCGTGACTGATGAGGCAGCCGGATCGGGCGGCAGCTTGCCGCTCGCGGGCAGTGCGGGCCAAGCGCCGCAGGCAGGCTCGTCTGCCGGGGGCGCAGGGTCGTCTACGGGCGGCGGAGGCTCCTCGCAGGTCGGCGGCGGCTCCGCAGGAGGGTCCGCCGGCTCGTCCGGGTCCGGGTCGGGCAACGGAGGCAGCGGCAACGTCGCGGGCTCCGCAGGTTCCGTCGGCGGCGGGGCCGGTGGCGCTGCGGGCAGCGGCGGCGCAGTCGGCGGCGGCGGGGCCGGCACGGCGGGCAACGGCGGCGAGGCGCCGCTCGTTGCGGTCACCGTCTACCTCGCGGGTGATTCGACCGTCTCGACGTATGCAGATACGTCGAGCACCACCGACCAGGCGGGCTGGGGTCAAATGCTGAAAGGCTACTTGGACCCGCTCGCCAAGGTGGAAAACCGCGCCATCGGAGGTCGAACCGCGCGGCGCTTCATCGACGAAGGGCACCTGCAAGAGATCTCGGACGACCTGCGCCCCGGCGACTACCTGCTCGTGCAATTCGGCACGAACGACAGCAACAAGAACGCCAGCTACACGCTGGCTGGCAAGACGATTCCCTACTACCTGGACCCCGACACCGACTTCAAAACCTATTTGAAGCAGTACATCACCGCGGCCCGCGCCAAGCAGGCAAACCCGGTCCTGGTCACGCCTCCGCCGCGCAACTCGGCCTACTGCACCGGCGGCAATGGCACCGGCGCCTACGCTCAAGCCATGCGGGAGCTGGCCGTCGCCGAAAAAATCGCGATCTCGGATCTGAACGAGCGCGCCGTCGCCTACCTCAAGGGGATTTGCCCCTCGCCCACTCCGGAGGACTTCTTCTTGCGGCGCGCAGACGGCTCGGTGGACGGCACACACTTCCAAGAGAATGGCGCGCGCAAGCTCGCCGGGTTCGTCACTCAAGGGCTGAACGACACGCCCTCCACGCTCGCGCGCTACGTCAAGTGACTCACTTCAGGTAGCCAGCAAGCGGCAGCCCCTGCGCCTTCAGCGCGCTCGCTACCACCTGAGCGATCTGCCTGGCGCCCGGCTTGTCGAAGTGGGTGTGGTCGTCGCAGAAGAACTCGCCCACCTTGCCGGTGGAATAGTTGCCATTGTTCGGGCACAGCCCGAGCTTGTTGTACAAATCGATGCTGAGCTGGTGCAAGTCGATGACGGGCACGCCGTTCTTCGCCGCCGCGCTCTTGATGGTCGTGAGGAAGCCGCGCGTCGCGACCGCGGTCGAGCCGCTGCATTCGATGGCGCTGGTGGGGGTGACGAAGATCGCCTGCGCGCCTCGCTCTTTCGCCGCTTTCGCCATGTCCCCCAAGTACGTCTCGTACAGGGCGGTGCCGACGTGCCGGGGACACGACGAGTCCCCGTCGTTGATGCCGAACTGGATGAGCAAGGTGTCGCCCGGTTTCATCCCCGAGGTCGCGTCCAACATGCCAGTCCAGCGGGCGTTGTAAGCCTGGGAGGTGAGCGTGCACTCGCTCCCCGTCTTTTGGTTCGAGACGGCTGGCTCGCGCAGCCAAGTTTGGATGCTCCGCCCGCCCACCGCGCGGTTGACCACCGTCACTCGGTCATTGAACAGCGCATCGAATTCGCCGCCCCAGCCGCACGGGCACGCGCCGGAGCAGGTTTGTACGGTCGAGTCGCCCGCGATCCAAACCGTCGTTGGTCCGGTGGCGGGAGAGCCGCCGGTACCGGCCGTGCCGCCACTTCCGCCCGCGCCGCTTGCGCCCGCATTGCCTGCGCTACCGCCGTTGCCGGTCCCCGCCGAGCTAGCTCCGGCCGCTCCGCCGTTCCCGCCGGACGGGGACGTGCCCGCGGTGGGCTCACCCGCGCCGCCGCTGCCAGCCACAGTGCCGCCTGCCCCTCCGCTCGAGGCACCGCCAGACGGCGCGCCGCCGGCAGAGGAACCGGCACTGGTGAAGCCACCGCTACCTCCCACGCCGGCACCCGCCGCTCCGGCGCTCGCGCTGGAGCCGCCTGCTCCTTCCGGACCCGAGTCCGAGCTACAGGCGGCCGCGCAGGCGCCGAGGACCACGACGAACGTAGCGGTGATTGCTGGAATTTTTCGCACGCACCTCGATAAGGGCAGCCCAAAAGCGGACCTTACCGGCAAACGCCGCGCCGTACGCCGACTCGGGGCTCAGAAGGTGATCTGTACCGATGGCGCCGAACGTTTCGCGGGACCGTGAAACACGACCTCGATGTTGTTGCCGTCCGGGTCGAGCAAGAAGCCCGCGAAGTAACCGGGATGGTAGGGCCGCTCACCCGGCTTGCCGTTGTCCTTACCCCCTCCCGCGAGCCCTGCCTCGTACGCGGTCACTACAGACTCGCGAGTCGGCGCTTGAAAGGCAAGGTGGGTGCGGCCCGTGAGCGCGCCTTGAGCGGCCTTGCTGTCCTTGGTCGAAATGAACAGCTCGTCCACCCAGAAGAAGTCCGGCCCTTCCCCACCGATCGACAGGCCGAGCGCCGCCAGCACGTCCGCGTAGAAGCGCTTGCTGGCCACCAGGTCGGCCACGACGAGTTGGATGTGATCGATCAAACGTCCCCGATGCAGCTCGTTCGTTTCCATGGCAGTCACGTAGGTCGGCACCGCACGAGGGCCAAGGGGTAGGCGCGTGAACGGAGAAAAGAATGGGCTCGCCGTGTCGTGGAGGCGACTGCCCGCCAAGAATGACACGCATCAGTGGGCCGTTGTGCCTCGGCGAGCTCGCGATGCCTCGTCTGGAGCAGACGGCTACTTGGGGCGCGCGCCACCAAGTAGCCGCTGTGCAGGGCGGGTCAGCCGCCGAAGCAGGTGTTCAGAGCCGCGAACTGCTCCGCGCACGGACCTTCCGCGTACGCACCGAATTGATCGTAGCAGGACCAATTCGCCGGACTGGAAGAGACCGCAGCGGTGCAGGTGTTGATGTTCTGATTCGCGGAAGAGCACTCCGGCAGACCGCCGCGGATCGCGTCAATCTGGTCCTTGCAGAGGCCGACGCATTCCTCGAACGTCGGCAGAATGGCGCAGCCGGAACGCTGGCTGGCGCGGCACGAGAGCGCGCACTCCGTTTGGTCCAGCTCCGCCGCTCCGCAGCGCCGCGACGCTTGGTTCACGGTGAGCGTCGTGCTCGGGCTGTTGTCCGGCGAGAGAGTCCACGACAGCGTTTGCGAGGACGTGAAGTCGACCCCGAACGCGAAGTGGTGCACGCCAGGTAGGTAGCGCGTCAAACGCTGGCCCGTCGTGTCCCGCGCGAACGCGTTCTTGGTACCGTAGGGCACGGCAACGCTGACACCATTTTTGTTGTCGTAACCGAAGTACGCGGTGAGGGTGCCATTCACGTTGGGAGCCACGCAGTCGAACGCGGGCTTCAAAATGTCTTGGCCGCCCTTTTTGTAGGCCTGATCCAGGAACGGCAAAAACGAGCTCGGGCGCACTGCCAAGCTGTACTCAGCGCATGAAAGGCCCGTGAAGTAGTTGACTCCGCCGATGTACGTCTGGCCCGAGTTGGTGACCAACACCGGCCCGCCCGAGTCCCCGAAGCAGCCGTTGGCGTTGGGGGCGCGCCCGTCCAGCTTGAGCAAGTTGGGCCGATTCGCGGCCACCAGGACGCCCGGGTTCGGATCCTCCGGGTGGTAGTCGGCCGCGGTGGGCGAGCCGAGGGTGCGTGAGGTCCCGGTGCGCTGCACCCGCGCGCCGACGCCGGTCGTGGGTGTCGGGGTGCTGTTCGCGCCCCAACCAGAAAGCGTCACCTGCCGGTTCGCCTCCAGCGGCGTGCGAAGGATGGGGAGCGGATCGAACGGCAGCTTGCGGTCCAGGTAGACAACGCCAATGTCCGGATAGAAGGCGTTCGGATCGAAGCTCGGGTGGCTCTCGAAGGAGTCCGCTTGAGACCAGCTCGAGGGCGTGCCGGGCGGCGGCGGCACGAGGCCGTAGGCATCCTCGGTGAACTGCCCGATATCGGCCTCGAAGTTGTCGCCATAGTAGACGAACAGCTGACGGCCCGCGATGTCCTGCAAGCAATGCGCGGCCGTCAGCACCACGCGGGGCGCGAAATACGTGCCCGAGCACGTGCGGTAGCCGGCCCCGTTCGGCGTGATCACGAAGGCGTAGAGCATCACCACCTCGTTGCGCCCGCCGGGCGTGGACGGCCCCACGATCGCGTCGCGCGCCACGTTCGTCTCTTCTTCACCGGCGCCGGAGCAAGCCGCAGCCAGCACGCAGCAAGCCAGAAATCCCAATCTCATTTTTCGCATTCCGCCTCCTTGAGCGCGCGAACCTACTCTGGAACCGGTTTCAGTCGAAGCTCCATCGCCCGCAGTCACGAAGTCGTCTCCGAAACACCGCTTTATGGGCGATGCTCGTGTTTGCAGCCGAACCGCCGCGGACTCATGCGTGAATCCTCCAAGCGAGTGGGCGCGAATCATCCCGTGGGGCTGCCCATCGCAGCCCAGCTCGCAGAAGGCTGCTGCTGCGCGTTCGGTGCCCTCGAACGAAAACGACGGACGTGCCGTCGACGCCTACGTCACGAGGATCGGTGGCGCCTCGCGGCATACCCCAGCCGCTACCGGCGCTCAGTCGAACGCTTCGCTCTTGAACGGGATGCGCCGCGCAGCGCACAGCGCGGAGGTGGCCGCGATCATGCCGGAGTTGCCGCACGCGTAGGCTTGCACCGCGCCGGTGAGCTCTCCTACGTACTGGCTCAGGAGCGAGTCCACCCGACCGCTCAGGCCAACCCAGCCCTGGTTGCGCGGCTCCCCCGGCCGGCTGATGGTCGTCACGTAGCGGAGCCGCGAGGGTTGCTCCGCCGCGAGCGCGGTGAGCTCCGCGGCGTAGGGCAGGCGATCCGCGTAGCTCGAGCCGTGAATGAGCAGCACCCGGGCGCTGGAGCGGCGCGCCGACAACTCGCGCAGCATGCTGCGGAAGGGCGCGATACCGGTCGCGGTCGCGAGCATGACGTGGAGCGCAGCGCTGGGCTCGAAGGTGAGAGAACCTTTGGGCGAGGCCGCCAGCTCCACTCGCGCCCCGGGCAGGAGCGCGGTGAGACGCGGGCTCACGTTGCCGCCGGCAATGCGCTCGATGCAAAACTCCAGCTCCGCGTCGCTAGGAGCCGACGCGACCGTGTACGAGCGAGTCGGC
Organism: Myxococcales bacterium; assembly: GCA_004193285.1. Classification (GTDB taxonomy): domain Bacteria; phylum Myxococcota_A; class Polyangia; order Polyangiales; family Polyangiaceae; genus PMG-095. Next base: position 225,196 of record SECP01000002.1, read on the forward strand.
CCCGTGCCTAAGCCTAGCTTCACCGCTTGGCCGGCGAGGAAGTTGAAGCCAGGCGGGCGCGCGACGCTGAGCAGCGCGATGTCCGGACCGACGAGGGTGCGCGCGAGCACGGTCCCGGGCGATGCGCTGCCGAGCGGCGCTTGCCGCGCCCCACGCCGCTCGGCGACCAGTGAGAGGATCGCCCCGAGCTCCGGATCCACGGCTTCGCCGCGCCGCGCCTGAGCGCTCAGGCGGAGCCGGCGCTCCAGGTCCGAACCGCGGGGTGTCTTCACGGCCGCAGCGTAACAGATGGCCGCCCGGAGCTAGAGCCCCGGGCGGCGTTCGAGGCTATTTGCCGCAGGCGGTATTGATGTCGTTGCGCGCGGTCCGGTTCATCCCGCTCTCCGACGTGAGCGCGCTCGGGCAAGCCACTTCCTTGTACTTGAGCGAGGGGTTGTCGGCGGCCTGAAACCAATCCACGAACCAGCTGCAGCCCGCGGCCAAGTCCGTGAGCCCGCGCGACTGAAACACGCTGGTACACTTCTGCGCCACGCAGCTCTTGTAGCTAGCGTGACTGGCGTTGTAGCCGAGCTGCTGCTTGCAGGCGGCGAGGAAGCCGCCGTACTGCACGCCCAGCTCGGCGTTGGAGACGCCCCACTGCGAGGAGCACGCGTTGAACGCGCCCACGCCGCCGCCCGGCACTAGCAAGTCGAACTGGCCGCCGCTCACGTCGAAGCCGACGTTGATCGCCTGTACGACCATGGTCTTGCCGGCGAGCGCCTTGGCGCCCGGATCGTTGCCGGCGTTGTGCGACGTTCCGTCGAAGTCCAGCTGATAGCAGCGGCCGCACACGTCCCCGCTGGAGGTCGCCGCGTAGCCGTACGACAGCTTGTCGTTGACGGCATAGGGCGCGAGCCCGTAACAGGTGTGCGCGTCGCCGCCACTGCAGCTGCTGCCCGCGTTGACGTTACTCTGCGGCGCGTTCGCTTTGGTGCAGCTGTTGATGGGGCTCACGCCAGAAGGCACGTTGCTCGGCCAACCACAGTGCGGCTTGCAGCAGTCCCAAAATCGGGTCGCGTAGCCGCTGCAGCTGCCGGGGTTAGTCGTCGGAGTCGTCGGAGTCGTCGGAGTCGTCGGGGTCGTCGGGGTCGTTGGAGTCGTCGGAGTCGTCGGAGTCGTCGGAGTCGTCGGAGTCGTCGGAGAGCCGCCTCCGGTAACGCTCAGGGCGCTCACGAGCGGCGGAATTTGGGAAGCACCCGAGACGTTGGCGCAGAAGCCGAACGAGACCTTCGAGCCGGGTGCGATGTTCTTGTTGTGATCGACGGGCGTGACGACGTTGCCGCTCCGCACCCCGTTCCACAGGTTGTTCACGGCCGCCTGCTTCAAGTCCAGCGTCACGCTCCATGCGGTGATGGCAGCGCTACCCTTGTTGGCGACGTTCACTTCCGCGCAGTAGCCCGAGCCCCAGTTGCTCGTCAGCACGAGCGTCGCGTCCCCCGCGCCCGAGGCGAGCTGCGACACGACCTCGCCCACGTCATCCCCCGCTTCCGTGCCGGCTACGGCGCAGCCGAACAAGCAGCATCCTGCGAACAAAGCGCGTGCAATCCTCATGGTGTCACTCCTTGGGCAATGGCTGGACGATGCACCCGCCGGCGCACGCAGCTCCGGACACCCTGCCTGCTGTCGAGTCCACCACGCAACTGTCACCCAAATTAAGGAGCGCGAATTATCCAAACTTGTCCGTTGAGAGTGCCAGTTTGGGTGGTTACGCGGAATTGCGGCGGTTACTGAGGCGGCTTTACTCACCAGCCAGAGCGCAAAACACGCGAGGCGCTGGAAACACCCCCACTCGTGATCGATTGGAGGGGTGCCGGCATGAGGCACTGCGAGTTTGTTTCAGTCCGTCGCCTGCGCCCGAAGTCTCGCAGCGAGCGTGTGCGCACCTTGAACGAGGTTTCAAAATGGCACGATTTGCTTCCCTGGCCCAGATCACCCTCACGAGTTACGCGGCTTGCCTGGTGCTCGTCGCTTGCGGCGACGGCGGCAGTGAGGACCCGGGGCAACCGGGCGCTGGTAGCACTTCCCCCGGGGGAACCGCGGCCGTTGGCGGCACCTTTTCGGGCGGGGGCGCGAACAGCGCTGGCACCGGTACCAGCACCGCGGGCAGAGCCAACGGCGGCACTTCCGCGGGCGGCCAAGGCACCGCGGGCGCCTCGAGCGCAGGCTCGGCCAATGGCGGTCAGCCCAATACGGCCGGGACCAGCAGCGGCGGTCAGTCCAATACGGCCGGGACCAGCAGCGGCGGCAGCAGCGCAGGCGGCATGTCGGGCTCGAGCAGCGGCGGCTCCGCTACCGGCGGCACCGGCGGCACGAGCGCGAACCCGCAGTGTGACGACGACGAGGACCTGTGCGGCGGCATGTGCGTGAACACGGACGAGGACGCGAAGAACTGCGGCAGCTGCGGCAAGGCATGCGCGAACCAGCAAGAATGCAATGGCGGCAAGTGCGAGTGCACCGGCGACTTGGAGCTCTGCTCAAACGCGTGCGTGAACACCGAAACGGACGAAAAGAACTGCGGCAGCTGCGGCAAAGCGTGCAGCTCCGGCCAAACTTGTGAAGGCGGCGAGTGCACCGGCGGCAACACCACGCCGACCACCGGCTGCTCCACCATCACCGAGTTTGGGACCGTGTCTTCCACGATCGTGGTCAAGAACGGCCAGACCTACGACGGCCAGTGCAAGCGCTTCCGCGCAGACCCGGACAAGCTCGGCGACGGCAGCCAGGCCGAAGGCCAAAAGCCGGTGTTCATCGTCGAGAACGGAGGCAAGCTGATCAACGTGGTGCTCGGCGCCCCCGCGGCGGACGGCATTCACACCAAGGGCAGCGTCACGCTGGAGAACATCACCTGGGAGGACATCGGCGAGGACGCGATGACCATCAAGGAGAGCGGCACCGTGATCCTGAACGGCGGCTCCGCCAAGAACGGCGAAGACAAGGTGTTCCAGATCAACGCGGTGGCGACCTTCCGCATCTCCAACTTCAAGGCGCAGAAAGCAGGCAAGTTCATTCGTCAGAACGGCGGCACCACGTACAAGACGCAAGTCTTCATCGACAAGTGCGACATCTCGGACATGGACGAAGCCATCTTCCGCACGGACAGCAGCACCAGCACCGTGTCGATGACGAACACGCGCTACCACAACATTGGTGACTCGTTGTTCATTGGGGTCAGCTCCGGGAACATCACGCAGTCCAACAACACCTCGTACTGAGGCGCCCTCCGTGAAGGCCGCGCCAGGCGGCACCGTGCAGAGATGTTGCCGGTGCCGCTCGAGTCGCGGCGGTCCGCCTTCAGGGCGACGGCGCGTTCGAGGCGTCCAGCGCGGGCCAGGCCAGTGGGGCTATGGCTTTTGCTTGGCGCAGGGAGCTGAGCAGGCGGCTGGCGTGGGCCGGATCGTAACCGTCAATGTAGTCCACGAGCGCACCACTTTGCCCCACGATGACCAGTGAAGGGAGGCTGTCGGACGGGTTGTAAGAGGAGAAGAAGGCGCGGTGATCCGTCGCTCGGACCGGCGACTCGAGGATGCCGAAACCTGCAAGGTATGCGGGCACGCTCGCCCACGTCTCCGGGCCGTCTGCCGAGACAGGGATGACCGTTAGCGGCCCGACTTCCGCGAAGGCGCGCTGCACCGCGCGCAGCTCACCCTGGCAGTAGTGGCACCAAGTCGCGAAGAAGACGGCGATGAACGGCTTCTTGCCAACCAGATCCCGTGACGAGTAGCGCGCGCCAGCGGGGGCCTGCAGCTCGAAGTCCGGCACTCGCCCGCTGGCGGAGGCTCCCTCGATCTGCCGTAGCAGCAGGTGGAGGCTGTCCGAGCTCTGCGAGAGCTGCTGCACCGCGGCCGCCGGCTCGCCCCTCGGCGCGGCCGGGGCCGCACTCTTCGGTCGCTCTGGCGGCGTGGTAGGCGCACACGCAGCCACGAGCACGGCGATCGCCGCCGCAGCGGCTCGCTCCCAGCTCATCTTCCAGGGTGAAGCGACTCACGCGCTCACGCCAGTGCTCTCGCCGTCTTTTTCGCTTGGTGCGACGCGTCAGCGCCTCAGTGCGTCAGCACGCCTACAGGTGACGAATCTCGGCGGGCGGGTTCCACCAATTGTTCGCTTTGCCGTCACAGAATTTGACCGGGGCCTCCACCAGCTCCTCGGGCTCCAGGTCGTCCAGCGCGGCGACGCTCACGGAGACGTACGTGCTCGGGTTCCACTCCGAGGCGAGCACCCAGCCGTAGGGAATGACTCCGCAGTTCTTGCAGAAGCCCTGGTGACCCACCTCCGCGCCGGGCACGTAGCCGCTCAGCTCCTGCTCACCGCCCAGCGAGCGGAAGTCTTCCGGCGCGGCGCGGATGGTCCACAAGCGCTTCTTCCAACAGCTCGTGCAGTTGCACTTGGAAGTGCCGAGCGAGAAATCCAGCCCCGCCTCGAATTTGACGCGACCACAGTGACAGCTTCCGCGATACGTGCGCTTCGCCATGGAGCGCAGTGTAGTCAGAGGCGCGAGGGGCGGCCAACCACCGCGAGCAGGTCCGTCTGCGTGACGATGCCGACGAGTCGCTGCCGGGCATCCACGATGAGGGCTTCGTGAACCCGGCCCCGGGAAAGCAACTGGAACAGCTGCTTTATCGGGGTGCCTTCGCGGGCTTGCTCGAAGTAGATGGACGGCAGCTCGCTGACGGGCCGGTGAGGCATGGCCGCCACGGTCGCCAAGTCGATTGCGCCGAGCACGACGCCCTCCGGGTCGACGACGGGCAGGATGCGCAGCGAATGCTCGCGCAGCCGCGCCAGCGCCAAGTCGCTCGACTCATCCGGTGGGATCGTGACCAGGTCGCGTGACATGATTTGCCCGCAGGTGATTTCGGCGTGCAGCCGCCGATGTGCCTCTTGCTCCACGTGGCGGAACAGCGCGAGCAAGTCTTCGCGCTCCACGTCCAGCGGAGTTCCGAGCCGCGCGAGCGCCGCGTCGATGTCCTCTGGCGCAAAGCCCACGCGAAATTCCGGGGGCGCGTCCGCGGTGCGGTGCGGCGAGGTCGGCAGGGCCGGCACATGCGGGTAGCTTCGGCGAACCAGGTTGTTGAAGGCGATGCCCGCTGCAACCAAGAGCAAGGAGCTCAGCGCCACCGGCACGAGCGCGAAGCGATAGCCCGAGCCGGTGATGGCTGGCCCGCCGATCACGGCCGTGAGCGCCACGGCGCCAGCCGGCGGATGCAAGCAGCCCAGCCAGCTCGTACAAGCAATGGTGGTGGCCACGGCGATCGCGCCAGCCACGTACGGGTCGGGCAGGACGCGCGCGGCCGTGACCCCGATGACCGCGGCGAGCACGTTACCGGCCACCACCGAGTACGGCTGCGCCAGCGGGCTGGCCGGCACGCCGAACACCAAGACCGTGGAGGCGCCGAGCGGTGCGATCAAGAGCGGCACGTGCTCGTAGGAGCCCAGGCAGGCGCGCATACCGAACGCGGTCAGCAGCAGACCTAGCAAGCCGCCGAGCCCCGCGTGCAGCCGCTCCGCCATCGGCAGGGGCGCTCGCAACGGCTTGAAACGAGAGAGCCAGTCCCGGCCGGCCAAACCGATACTCATGGGGGCCCATATATCGATGACCTCGTCGCTGGGCCAGCCTTTTGCGAGCGCCTCTCCCTCGAGCCGCAGGCTGCGGAGCCTGTTACGTCCAAGTCAGGCCGCCCTCGGTGCTTCGAGGCGGGCACTTCGGGCGCTGACTGCTACGCTCGGCACGGAGCGGGATGCCGGAAGTCATCAAGGTAATACGGCGGGCCACGTGTCCCGGAGTGGAGCTGGTGCGAATTACGGACTCCCCTCGAGTCTGGGGCCACCTCAACACGGTTTTCTCGTTCGGAACGATGACGAGTTGGCAAGGCCGCGCCCTGTACCGGCGTCAGAACCTGCCGCTCGGCCCAGGCCACACCTTTACGTTCGAACCGGGCGAGCTCTTTCGCGGCGCGCCGGACGACGCTGGCTTCGGGTCGTTCCGGGTCATCGAGCTAACGACGGACGTGCTGTCGGAGCTGTGCCGCGAAGAGGACCGGCGCGCGCCCATGCACTTCACGGACGCCATCCGCTTCACCCCGGCGCCGCTCGCGACCGCACTGGACGCGCTGGAGCGTGCTCTCGTTGCGGATTCTGATTCACTCGAGCAGCAGGCGTGCCTCGTGGAGCTCGCGCACGCCGCGTCGTCCACGGTTTTGGAACGCGGCTCGCCACGCTCCTCCAAAAGGCCCGCACCGCTCGGTCCGTGCGAACGGCTGCGTGAGCTCCTGCACAGCTCGGAGGCCACCTCCGTGAGCTTGGCTGCGTTCGCACGCGAGTCGGCGGTGAGTCAGTTTCAGCTGCTGCGCGCGTTCAAGCGCCGGTTCGGCTCACCTCCCCACGCCTATGGGCTGCACGTGCGGGTGGAGCGCGGGCGGCAGCTTTTGCGCCAAGGTCACACCGTGGCGGAAGCAGCCGCGGCGGGGGACTTCACGGACCAGAGCCACTTCACCCGGCACTTTCGGCGAATCTGGGGCGTCACCCCCGGTCACTACGCGAGCACTCGCTGAGCCGGCCTCGCCCGAGCGAGCACCGCCGAAACGTCTCGAAGGCGTCGCGACCTCACCGGGCCGCCCCGTGAACGGCCGCCGGCGCTCCTCGGGCGTTCACCGGTAGGGGCCCGCCATTCGCCGATGGGTTCGGGCCGATGCGGCGCTGGCCGCCTACGTTCCTGCTCATGGACGTTACAGACGAAGAGATACGGCAGCTCGTCTCCACCGAGGAGGACTCGTTCGAGCGCGGCGCGGCGCTAGACGACTTGGATTTGCGCGTGCGGTCGCGCACTTTTCGCGGCGGAAGCCTGACCGCGGTCATGTGCGGGGTCACGGTGGACCTGCGTGAGGCTTCGCTGAGCCCGGACGGCGCCACCATCAGCGTACAATCGGCGCTGAGCGGCATCGATATCCTCGTCCCGCGCGACTGGGAGGTCGTGTGCGATGTCGGCACGGTCTGGGCCGGGGTACACGGCGAGCGCCTCCCCCCACCTTCGGGCTCGAGGGCGCCGCGCCTGCGCGTCACCGGCATGGTCGTCGCAGGCGGGCTCTGCGTAAGATAGGAGGAGCCCATGCGAGAGAACCCTCAACGATCTGGACTGTGGCCAGGCTTCATCCTCGTGGCCCTGGGCGCCGGGCTCCTCGCTCGTGAGCTCGGGCTCCTTCCCGCGCACGTGCGAGTCGTGGATTTCTGGCCGCTCTTCATCGTGCTGATCGGCGTTTCGGTGCTCACTCGCGCCGGCGGGGTCGTCAGAGCCGTGTTCGCGTTGGCGTTCATCGGCCTGGGCACCGTGCTGCTAGCCGGCAATCTCGGCTTCGTCACCGCTTCCGTGACTCGGCTGTGGCCCGGCTTGCTCGTACTACTCGGGCTATGGGCGCTTTTCCGAGGTCGAAACCCGCCCGAGAGCGACGGCCTGCCTCCGCAAACCCACGCGAGCGCCGAGCACCCTCTGCCGGAGGAGTGGGCGAGCGAAGACGGCGACGCGCTGCTGGTCGCGGAGCAAGATCGCCTGGTGCGCCAGTACACGTGCGCCGGTGCGCAGCTGCGAGTCGAGTCGCAAGCTTGGAGGGGCGGCCTGATCGGGGTCACCGCGGGCGGCGTCGAGCTGGACCTACGTCAAGCGCAGCTCGCTCCCGAAGGAGCGGTCCTCGCCTTGCGCGTCTTGATGGGCGGCGTGGACATTCGCGTGCCGGACACCTGGCAGGTCCAGCTGGACGTCACTCCGCTCTTCGGCGGCTCGGACGACTCGACCCGGTCCACGCAGGGCGCGAGCTCCGCTCCGCGACTACGCATCATCGGCAGTGTCACGCTCGGCGGCGTCAGCGTCCAAAACTGACGATTCCATCGCGCCTTCGGAACCTCGATGCATCCGCTCTCTCCACGCCGCCCCCTGCCTGCTTGGAAGGACGCCGCCTTCCTCTCCGCCTACCTGCTGTTCTGGGCGGGCGTCTCGGTGGTGCCGTACGTGCTCCTGCGCTCGCAAGCTCCGCTGGGCGCCTTCACGCTCACGCTCACCTCCACCGTCTCCTTTGCGGTCGCCACCCTTCCGACCTGGTACCTCTGCCGCGCTCTTCCGCTGAGGCCAGGGCGGATCGTTCGCATCCTCTCCATTCACGGCGCGGCCGCGGCGGTGTGGAGCGTCCTGTTCCTAGCGACCACGAAGCTGCTCGCGGAGGCGCTGGGGCTCTTTCCCGAGTGGCGCACCCTCCCGCTGGAGGTGGGCCGCTCCGAAGGCGCGCTGTTCGGGGTCGGGGCGCTCTTCTACCTGCTGGTGGCAACGTTTCACTACGTGCTGGCGGAGCTCCAGCTGCGCCACGAGGCGCTCGAACGTGAAGCCGCGCTGGCCGTCAGCGCCCAGCGCGCCGAGCTCCAAGCGCTCAGAGCCCAGGTGCATCCGCACTTCTTGTTCAATAGCCTGAACACGGTGAGCGCGCTCATCGGCTACGATCCTGGAAAGGCGCGCGAGGCGTGCCTGCTCCTCGCGGAGTACTTGCGCGGCACGCTGCGGGCCCAAGATCAGTCGCTCGTGCCGCTGCGAGACGAATGGTCGCTGTGCGAGCGGTACCTCAAAGTGGAGGCGCTGCGGCTCGGCGAACGGCTGCGCGTGGATTGCGAGCTGGACGCCGACGCCGCGAGCTGCTTCGTGCCGTCGCTGCTGCTGCAGCCTCTCGTGGAGAACGCGATGACCCATGGCATCGCCCTGCTCGACGAGCCTCGCCCGCTGCGGGTGCGCGCGGAGCGACGCGGTGCGCGGCTCTCGCTCGAGCTCGAGAACAGCGTGGACCCAGCCCCGCGCCCGCGCGACGGCGGGGTGGGGCTAGCGAACGTGCGGGCGCGGCTCTCCGCCCAGTACGGCCGGGACGCTACTCTTCGCATCGAAAAGGACGCGGAGCGCTTCCTGGTCCGGCTCGACTTGCCGGCAGCGGCGCCGCAAACTGAGGCGCTCCCATGACCCAGCCGAGACCCGAGCGGCGCGTGCTCCTCGTGGACGACGAAGAGCCGGCACGGCGCCTCCTCGTGGAGTATTTCCGCGCTCACCCTCGGTGGCAGGTCATCGGCCAGGCGAAGAACGGGCTCGAGGCGGTCAAGCTCACTCGAGAGCACGAGCCGGACCTGCTGCTGCTCGACGTGCAGATGCCGAAGCTCGATGGCTTCGAGGTCCTCGGCTTGATCCCGCCCGAGGTCGCGGTCGTGTTCACGACGGCGTTCGATGAGTACGCCGTGCGTGCGTTCGAGGTGCATGCGGTGGACTACCTGCTGAAGCCGTTCTCTGCCGAGCGCTTCGAGCAGGCTCTCGCGCGCGCGGAGGCGCGAGTCGGGGCGCAGCGGCCGGTGGCGGCGCCGGTCCTCGCCCAAGCCGCGCGCGCGCCCGATCAGTACCTCGAGCGCTTGGTGATCCGGGACGGCGCGGAGCTTTTGATCATCCCCGCGGTCGCGATCGATTACGTGCGCGGACAAGACGACTACGTCGAGGTGTTTCACGACGCGCGCTCGTCGCTCACGACGCAAACGCTCCAGCACCTGGAGGCGAGCCTCGCGCCGAGCCAGTTCGTGCGCGTGCACCGCTCGTACCTGCTCAACGTGGACCGCGTGGCGCGCATCGAGCCCTGGGGCCAGGGCAGCAAGATGGCCGTGCTCAAGGACGGCCGCACGGTACCAGTGAGTCGCTCCGGGGAAGCTCGCCTACGCGCCGTGCTCGGAGTTTGACCGGCGGACTCCCCGCTTCGCTCCGCTATCTGCCTCGAGAATCCTTGGGCGGGCTCAGGAAGTCTTGGACGCACAGAGCCACACATCCGGCGCCACCGAGCTGGTCGAAGGCGGCTTTCGTTGGGGTCCGCGGTCGAAGAATGAGCAGCTCGGCCCGAGTCAATGGCATAGATGGACGATGCCCTCTACGGTAAGGCCGGCCTGGGTGAGCCTGCGGGCGCTGCGCTTCGGCTCGTGCTTTGCGCTCGCGCTACTCGGCAGCAGCGCGGCTTGCGGCGGCTCCGAGTCACCTCTTCCGAGCGCCACCGCTGGAACCGGTACCGGAGGGAGCCCTGCCACCGGCGGCAGCGCGGCCTCGGGCGGTAGCTCGAGCAGCTTCGGCGGCGCGGCCGGCACGGCGGCAGGAATCGGGGGCAGCGCGGCCGTCGGCGGCGCCGGAGGCACGACCGCAACCGGCGGAGCTGGCGGTAGCGCTGCGGGCAGCGGCGGCGGGGGCAGCGCTGCGGGCGGCGGCGCCGGCGGCACCGGCACCGCCCTGCCGAAGTTCATCCTCGGCGCGGACGTCACCATCACGATGGAAGACGAGTACTGGAAGGCGAACTACACGGACGCGGGCCAGCTGAAGCCGCTCGAGCAAATCCTCAAAGACCACGGCTTCAACTTCATTCGAATCGACACGTTCGTGAGCCCCGGCGCTCCTGGCGGCTTCGCTGCAGACATGGAGCAGCCGTTCCGAGATCTCGCGCACACCATTACCCTCGCCAAGCGCGTGAAAGCCATCGGGATGGGGTTCTTGCTGGACCTCCACTACTCGGACACGTGGACGAACCCGGGCGCGCAAAAACCGCCCGCGGCCTGGGCGAACCTTTCAATCGCAGAGCTGGAAACGAAGGTTTACGAGTACACCAAGGACGCCGTCACTCAGCTGAAGAACGCCTCCGCGATGCCGGACATCGTTCAGGTCGGCAACGAGATCACGGCCGGCATGCTGTGGGAGCACGGGCGCGCAACCGGTAGCGACTTCGCGGGCCTGGCGACCCTGCTCAAGGCCGGCATCCGCGGCGTCAAGGAAGTGAGCCCTGATATCCGCGTCATGCTGCACATCGAAAAGTGCCACAACCTGGAGACCTCCAAGTGGTGGCTGGACGGCGTGCTCGGCGCGGGCGTGCAGTTCGACATCCTCGGCCAGTCTTGCTACGCGGCGGCCCCCAACGGCGTCGCCGGGTACCAGGGCACGCCGGCGCAGTGGAAGACCACCTTCGCCGCCCTCGCCACGGACTACCCGAGCCTCAAGTTCATCGTCGCGGAGTACTCGGCAGAGCAGCGCGCGGTGAACGATACGATGTTCGACCTGCCGGGCGGTCGCGGGCTCGGCTCCTTCAATTGGGACCCCACACGCGCCTACGACACGCACCCGAACCACCCCCTGTTCAGCACCAACGGCGCCTGGAATCGCTTCGTCGCGATCCCGGAGATGATGGCGCTTTACGAGAAGATGGCGACCGATTACGGCCTGCGCTGAGCGACGAACCGGGGGCGTGCGGCGTTCGTGCCGCTGCGAGCACGGCTTCGTTGGCCCCAGTTTCCGGGGCATTTCCGAGACCGCGCCTCCACTGACACTGAAAAAGCGCTGGCTTTTCGGCCGTTCACGAAGCGAATAGCGCGTTGGCGGTCGGGCGTTGGTTGTAGGGTGCGCGCCGCCTTGTCCGACGCATCTGCGCCCAAGCTCCGTCTGCCTCACCTGCCCGCGCTGGATGGGCTGCGCGGGCTCGCGCTGCTGGGCGTGCTCCTGTTCCACGCGGACGGCGCGCTACCGGGCGGTTACCTCGGCGTCGATCTGTTCTTCGTGCTCTCCGGTTACCTGATCACCTCGCTCTTGCTCGCGGAGGTGCGGGACACCGGCCGCGTCGATTTGTACGCCTTTTGGGTGCGGCGTTGCCGGCGCCTGTTCCCCGCGCTGCTGTCGCTGATGCCGGTCATCGCGGTGTACGGTAAGTTCTTCGCGCGGCCGGAGGACTTGCAGTCCTTGCGCAACGAGGCGCTCGCGAGCCTCGGCTACGTCGCGAACTGGCGCGCCATCTTGCAAGAGAAGAGCTACTGGCAGCTGTTCAGCGCTCCCTCTCCGCTCGAGCACACCTGGAGCCTCTCGATCGAAGAGCAGTTCTACTTGGCCTGGCCTCTGCTCGCGGCCTGGCTGCTGCCGCGCCGCGGCGCGCGGGGGCTCATGGTCGTCGCGCTCGTACTGAGCGCCGTCTCCGCGGTGGCGATGTGGGCGCTCTTCGTGCCCGGCGGGAGCAGCCGGGCCTACCTCGGCACGGACACGCGCATGGGCGCGATCTTGCTCGGCGCCGCGTTCGCGGTGGTGTGGCGGCCCGGCACTCAGCCCTCCGGACTCGCGGTGAAGTGGCTGGATTTCGCCGGCGTCGTCGCGGCCATGGGGCTCGCCGTCGCTTGGTGCACGCTGCGCGGGACGACGCCCTTTCTTTACCGCGGCGGCTTCTGGCTCACGGAGCTGGGCGTGCTCGCGCTCATCGCCTGCGCGGTGTGCGGTGAGCGCAGCGTGGTCGCGCGAGCCCTCTCGCTGCGCCCGCTCACTTGGCTCGGCGCGATCAGCTACGGCGTGTACTTGTGGCACTGGCCGGTGAACGTCTTTCTTTCCGCCGAGCGCACTCACCTGCACGGCTTCGGGCTGCAAGCGCTGCGCTTCGCCGTGACCTTCACGATTGCGCTGCTTTCCTACCGGTTCTTGGAGCAGCCCATCCGCCGCCACGGCGTGCCGTTCAGCCGACCGCAGTTGATTGTGCCCGCTACGGTGGGGCTCGCCGTGCTCCTCATCGTGCAGTCGACGGACGCGCGCGCCACTGTCGCCGCGGCGGCGCCGCCGGAGCTTGCGCCCGGCGAAGTTCGCCAGCGCGTCCTCGTGGTCGGCGACTCCACCGCGAACGCGCTCGGCTGGGGACTACGCGGGCTGCACCACCCGGGGCTCAAGGTCGAGCTCTTCGGCAAAGACGGCTGCAGCGTCATCTTCGATCGCTGCCTCGGCGAGCAATGGGCAAGCCGCGCCACCGAGCTTCGGTCGGACGTCACGATCGTCGTCGTGGGCGGCGCATTTCTTCACGGTTTTCACGTGGAGGGGGACTGGCACACGGCGTGTCACGCCGACTGGGGTCGCAAGCTCGAGCAGGTTATGAAGCAGCGTCTCACCGAGCTCGCAGCGGCACCGACTCGCGTCTTCGTCGCCAACCTGCCCTACGCGCTCGGCCGCTACGACAACGAGGAGCACCGCGGGCAGATCGACTGCGCCAACGCCGCTCTCCAGCGCGCCGCCAGCGCCGTGCCGAAGGTGCAGGTGCTGGACATGCAGGCGCAGCTTTGCCCGGGCGGCCAGTGCCTACGTAGCCTGCCCAACGGCGAGCCCCTGCGGCCGGACGGCGTGCACTTCTCGATGCCCGGCGCGACTGGAACCGCGCGCTGGGCGCTCGAGCAGATCAGCCGCTAAGCCGCTTGCTCAGGATCACGCTGCGCGGCGTCGGCGGATTGCAAGCCAGCCGAGGGCCAGCGCGAGCCACACCGGCGCGCTGCTCTTCGAGGCGCCGAGCCGGCAAGAGCAGCCGGCGTCTTCCTCGCCGGGGCTCGGGGCGGCCCCGCTCGAGCCGCCCGCGCCTGCGCCCGCCGTGGAGCTCGCGGTACCCGCGCCGGCCGGCGCCGTGCCCGCGGTCGGCTCGACCGAGCTACCGCCGCTGGCTGCGCCCGCGCTGCCCGGCGTGCCCCCAGTGGGCGTCGTACCGGCGCCGCTGCTCGTTCCGCCCGCCTCTGCTCCGGCGCCTCCACCCAGGCTCACACCGCCGGCACCCGAAGTGCCGCCCGCTGCGATGCCCCCCGTGCCCGGAGCCGGCGCGCCGTATTCGTACGCGCCCAAGTCCGGCGCGGAGCCGACGAAGGTGAGCTTCACGTCCTCACCCTTGTCGATGAGCTTGCTGCCCTGCTTGAGGTGCAAAAACTCCGTGACCGGCATGCCGCCGCTCGCGGGGCGCGGCCCCATGCACCCCATGTCCGAGACGCTCACGAAATCATCGTTCGTCGGCGTGAGCGTGAGGTCCCAGCTGTTGCTCTTCGTGTCCACCCCCATCATGTTCGTGTTCTTGTTGGGGAAGCCGATGTTGTTGCGCATGATGTGCGCCTTGTCCCCGGTCAAGGTGATGGTCGTGTTCGGCTCGTCCGGCGGGCTGGCGAGCATATTGAATGCGGCGCCGTTGCTCCACGCGGTGTTGTTGTACCAAGTGTTCCCGCCCGAAGAGTGGTTGGCGTAAAAGCCCGCCGCGGTGTTCTTCCACGCCACGCAGCCGCGCAGGACATGGCGGATGCCGGTCTTGCTGCTGCCCGCCTTGAAGCCGTTGCCGTTGCCGCTGGACGGCTTGACCGCGCCGCCCTCCGCGAGGCCGTTGTACATGGCCCAGCTATTTTCGTTCACTACCGGCACTTCTTGCGAGATGAAGTCGTAGCCGTCGTCCGAGTTGTACCAGGCGCGGCTGCCGCGGATGATCGTGCTCGGGCCGCTCGTCTGGTAGTGCACGCCGAAGCCGTCGCCGTTCTGCCCGTCGCCCTGGCTGCCGTTCTTGTCGTAGTTGTCGTGGGAGTCGCAGTTCAAAATCAGATTACCGCCCTGGCCGCCGTCGATGAAGAGGCCCGGCCCGCTGACGTGATGAATGTCCAGGAGCTCGAACGTGTTGTTGCTCGCGTTGCGGCTGCGCACCCCCGAGTTCGAGTGCGAGCCGTCGCCATCCATGGGCACGTTCTTCACCTCCAGACCCTTGAGGTGCAGCCAGCTACCGGTGATCGCCACTGCCTCCACGTCTGCGGCGCGGTTCGTGGTCTCGTAGGTGGCAAAGTCCAGCACCGGGTGCTCGCCCTGGTAGGCGAAGAACCGGATGCGCATCGCGTCCGACGGCCCGCTCTTGTTGAGCTTGAGCTGCTTGCCTATCTGGAAGGTACCGCCGCGTAGCCACACGGTGTCTCCCGCCTTGGCCACGTCGTTGCCCTTTTGCACGGTGGCGAACGGAGCGGCCTCGGTCCCGGCGTTCGCGTCGTTGCCGGTGGGCGCCACGTAGTAGTCGGCGGCCCAAGCACGCCCGCCCAGAAACAACACCGCTGCCATCCAACCGACTCGAGCTCGCATGCGTTATTAAGGGGGCCAGCCGCGCTCACCGTGCCAGCCGTTTCGAGCTCCAGATCCGCTATTTCTGCAAAGATGCAGTCTCAGCAGTCAGAACGCCGGTCGACGTAGCGCTCCCAGCGCCCTACGTTCGAGCTCGTGCGGATTTTGGCCGTGAGCGGCAGTCTCCAGCGTGCGTCGAGCAACCACCGCCTCTTGGAGGTCGCGCAGCGAGTCGCACCGGCCGGGGTCGCTCTCACCCTCTTCGACGGCATCCGTGACCTACCGCACTTCGATCCCGACATCGAAGCCGGTGGCGACGTGCCCGCGCCCGTCGTCGCTTGGCGCCGCGCACTCTCGGGCAGCGACGCGCTGCTCATCGCGTCGCCCGAGTACGGGCACAGCTTGCCGGGCGCGCTCAAGAACTCCATCGACTGGGTGATCGGCTCCGGCGAGCTGGAGCGCAAGGTGGTCGGCATCACTGCCGCCGTTCCCATCGCCGAGCGGGGCCGCCTCGGGCTTGCCGCCCTCGCGGGAACGCTCCGTGCGGTCAGAGCCCGCCTCGTTGGTGGCGCCCCGATCGCGCGCGGTCCGGACTTCGAGCGCCACGTCACCGAGCTCGTTGCCGCTCTCGTCCACGAAGCAGAGCTACCCGGTGACTGACGAAGCGTCGGCTCAGCGCATCGCGGGCGGGCCGTAGTCGGGAACGGCCGGAAAATCGGCGCCGACCTTCTGCGAAGCCGCCGCGTTGCTCCGCGACGCGCGTGCCGGAGCTACGTAACCAGCGCCGTACCCATAGCCATAACCGTACCCGTAGCCGCCGCCGTAGTTGTTCACGACTACCGGCACCTGGGTCTGCACGTTGACTTGCACCGGCGCGGCGCTCGCGCCCGTCCCGCTGCTGCGCGGCGGCAGTGCTGCGTAGCTTTCACCGAGCGTCACGGTGTGGCTGAGCCGAGGCCGCGAGTCGGCAGGAAGCTCCGTCTTCATGACGTCTACCGCGCTGGGGTGGGCTCGCTCTTCGATGGGCGAGTTGAGCCATTCACGCCCGCTCGTCGCGGCGCACCCCGAAAGGAGGAGGGGAAGAACGGCGAGGGCGCGGAGCTGCCTCATCGCGTTCAGCGTCCCACGCGGTCCTGGCTACGTCGAGCCGGCGCTCCGGGGCGCTTCGTCTCGGGCTTCTTACCTCGCCGGTCCGGCGTCGAATGACGCCTAGGCTGCTCGCGGAGGCCTCGATGATTGCAGCACTTTCGCATCTTCAACCGCGTGCGGGTTGGACCCGGCGACTCGGCGGAGCCTTGCTCCTTGCTCTTGGCGCGTGCGTCTCCGGCTCCCCGCCGGACGAGCCCACCGACGACCCGGCGACGCCGGGGGACGACCGCGCGGGCTACTTCGTCTGCCGTAGCTACGGGTGGCCGGAGAGCGTGCTTTGCTCGCCCGGCACCATTTGCTGCGTCATCGACGCACCCGTCTGCGTGAGCGCGGATGTCGGCTGTCCGAGCCCCTATGAAGTCGTGCGCTGCGACGGCCCGGAAGACTGCGAATACTCCGGCGAAGATTGCATCACCGGGACGCACGGCACGTACTGTAGCGGCGCGGAGGGCAGCTCCACCTGGTGCCACATGGACGAAGACTGCGTGGACGTGCAGCCCTGGCTGCCGGACGGAACTTGCAGCGCTAGCGGCACGTGCACCTTTGTCGTCCCGACCCGCGCGGCTGACTAGCTGAGCGGCTCCGGATCCAACGTAGGTGCCAGGCGCCGCGACGGCTCTTGCCGGGCCGGCGCCTGCGAGGGCACCTGGCGCAGCACCGGGCTCGGGCCAAACGCCTGCAAAATGCCCCAACCGAAGAGCCCGACACACACCAGCATCAGCAAGGTGATAGCTCGTCCGCGAACGTCGGGGGAAGCGCCTGGCCGCTCTCGCTCCATCTACTCGTGAAGCGTAGAGCGGCCGACGTTTCCGCAAAGTAACGGCGCAGTTTGCTTTTTCTTACTGGAACGCTTCCGCCACGAGCGTCGCGCGGAAGTACGGGAAGCTCGCTTCGTCGTTCGTTGCCGTGCCAGCCACGGTGCGGCCGTCCAGCGAAAGGAAAGTGGGGAGAACGCGCCACCCCGCCGGAATGTTCAGCAAGCTCGCCAGGGGGCGGAAGCCGTGCTCGGAGGTCCAGAGTGTGTATTCACCCTCCAAGGTGAGCAGCAGTACCTTCGCCTGAGAGCTCCACGCCAGCGCGTGGCAACGCTTGCCGCAGTCGATGATCTGCGTGCCCTCCGCGCGCCAGATGCCAAGCTTGGTCACGGTGTGGTCGTAGACGATCGATTCACCGTCGGCGGCGACGAGAGGCGTGGGCGCTTCGGTCTGAACCTTGCCCGCGACGCTCGGTTCCCAGCGGAACACATGATTGCCAGGGCAGTCGTCGACCGGGAAGCAGCCGACGCCGAACGCCACCTTGCCGTCCCAAGACAAGCTGCGTACGGGGTCGATGCGGAGCGAGGCGCTCGCGCCGTTCGGCCCGTACCAAACCGTGGAAGGGCGCGGGAATTCAGGGAGGGCCTCCAGGAAACTGATGCTGGAGCCGTCCTCGGACAGGGTGACGTAGTTGTGGAAGTGCGGACCTTCCTCCGGCACGTAGCCTCTGCCGCCCCGCACCTCCAGCGTGCCGTCGCCGTGGCGCAGCGCGATGACCGACGCGTCGCAGCTCGCCACCGCGGTCGGCTTCTCGACGAGCGACGTGCCCGCGAGGTCGCGCTGCTCCAAAATCGTGAAGCCTTCGCCCGTCGTCCAGCGCAGGAGGGTGGTGGTCTCGTGGCCGTAGCGGCCGCCCGGCGTGGGGTACCAGCCGACGGCGGTGCGACCGTCGCCACTCCAATCTCGGATCCATTGTGCGTTCGTGAAGGGCACGTCGCTCGGTAGCGGAAGCACCTCGAACTCCCCTGGTGTGCTCGCGCTCGCCTCCGGGTCGGCGCAGCCGAGCAGCGGCTCCACGACGCGGTCCGGCGTGGTCGGTGCGCCGCCGGCGCCGCCTCCGGACTCGCCCGCCGACGTGTCTCCCGCCGCTCCTTGGCCTGCAGCGGCTTCGGTGCCGCCCGAGCCGCTACCGCTGCCCCACTCTGGCCAGTGATCGCAGTGGGGCGGAACGAGCCCCAGAGCGGAGATCGCAAAAGCCCATTGCCCTTTGAAGAGATGATTGAACATGCACATTGCCCTTCGTTCGCGCGGACGCGCGCAGTGCGCGGCGCGACTCGGGAGCTTAAGAGTGCCGAGCTCAAGCTCTCACTCAGATCTCGATGACGGCGGAAGATCCTGACGCCATAGCGCCACGCACCAATTCGCCGCTAACGAGCCAAAACGTGGCGCGCTTGCCGAATGCGCGATCCGTGCTCTCCTATCGAGAGCATGAGCGACCGCCCCGACGACAAGAGCGCCACGCTCGTCCAGCCGGCTTCTTCCCTGCCGGTGCGGGAGGAGGAGCTGCCCGTCGTCGCTCGCATCATCGTGGAGGTGCGGTCGGACGGCATGCGCACCATCGCTCGCGGCGCCATGGAAGACGCGGCTTCGCAAACCCGCGTCGCCATCGAGGCGAGCGGGGCGAGCCCGCTGGAGCTCGCGACCGCGCTCGCCAAGAGCATCTTCACCGCGCCCTGGCTGCCGCGGAGCGCGCCGCTCAGCGCGCTCCGCGGTTTGCTCAAAAAACGCGGCTAAAGGCGCTACTTTTTCGAGGGCTCGGTCAAGCACTCCCGCAAAGACTCGAGCCTCAGGCCGCACACGAGCGCGTCGGTCAGCTTGCGAACCAAGAGCGCCTTCCCGCAATCCCGGGCCGCCATCACGACCTCCGGTAGGCACCTGAGGCTGGCCTCCGGCTCGCCAGTTTTGGCGACGTTGCCTGCGCCTTCGGCGCCGCTAGTGGTGCTCGGCGCGGCACCGCCGCTGCCGCCGATGGAGGCATCGCTCGACACCTCGCTCTCGGGTTGGGGACAAGACGCGTTCACTCCACAAATGGCTTGGGTCATGGCCCTTCATCGGGCGCGACGACCCAAAGTTTCGTAAAAAACCGAGACCTTTCACGATGCGCGGGCAAGCGCGGGGGCGGGTCGAAGGTTTTGCCGCTCGGCACCGCGACCTAGTCGCGCTATGCGGGCCCATCTTGATGCGCTTCGCTTGCTCGCTACCGGCCCTCGTTCTCACTCTTTTCGGAAGTCTCGGCTGCGGCCACAAGGCTCCGCTCGCGACTCCGGCCGCGCCGCTCACGCCGCCGACTCGCCTTTGCGGCGCGGATGAGAGCGGCCCCGCTTGCCGCAGCGCCATTGAGGTCGAACGCCTCCTCGAGCAAAGCGAGATCGTCGGCATGGCCGACACGCCGAGCGGCATGCAAGGCGCCAAGCTCCTGACCCTGGAGAGTGACACCAAAGGGCCGGACGTCGTGCTCCGTGCCAAGTGGCGGCCACAGAGCAGCTCGGACCTGATCAACGAGCCCCGCAAGGAGCTCGCCGCTTACGCGGTGCAAAAGCTCTTCTTGAAAGACGGCGAGCTCGTCGCGCCTCCCACCGTGGCGCGCTGCTTCCCACTGGAGGAGTACCGCAAGTTCGATCCCAAGGCGCAGGCGACGTACCCCGAGGTCGAGTGCGTGATGGGCTTTCTTTCCTACTGGCTCGAGGGCGTCAAGACCGTCGGCTCCGCGCGCAAAGACGGCTTGCTCGGGGAAGGCTCGGGGATTTGGGATGCCAAGCTGTTCGCGAAAGATCCGGCTTACCGGAGCTCCGTCGCCAACGGCAACCTGCTCACGTACCTCATCAACCACGGCGACGCGCACGAAGAGCAGTTCGTGCTGGAGCAAGCCCCGCGCGGCTTGCGAGCATTCGTGGTGGACAACAGCATCGCCTTTCGGAGCATCAAAAACCCGATGCTGCTCTTGCGCCAAGATTGGTCCGCCATTCAAGTGCCCCACCTCGACAAGAACGCGGTGGAGCGGCTGCGCTCGCTCACCGACGCGGACTACGCGCACCTCAGCACCGTCTCCGTGCTGGAAAAGCGCGACGACGACGAGCTCCTCCAGCTGAGGACGTGGAAGGACGAGGCGGGTGATGGCTCCGCCCTATCTTGGAACGGCCGGCAACTTCGCATTGGCCTCACCCCGGGAGAGATCTCTTTGGTGCGAGGGCGCGCTCAAGACTTGCTGCGCCGCGCCGATCTGGACAAGCTGCTGGCCGACTAGGGCGGAGGGAGCGTGCCGGCGCTGCTGGCGGCGCCAGCGCAGCTGCCAGCGTCGCTTCCCTGCACCTTCACCTCCCACAGCGAAACCCCGAAGCCGGTCGTGCGCTGGGTGGAGAAGACGCGCAGGTAGCGACCTCGGCCGAAGAGGCCGGTCAACAGGTCCGTACCCCCGTCACCACTGGTAGTGGACATCAGCGCCCGCCACTGCGTGCGATCGTCCGAAACTTGGAGCTGGTAGGAGCGACTGGCGGCTGTCTCCCAACGCAGCTCGACGGTGTCGATACGCCGAGCTGCGCCGAAATCCAGCTCGAGCCACTGCGGGTCGGCGAACTGACTCGACCAGCGCGTCGTCGCGATACCGTCCGCGGCGGCGCTCGCCGGGGTCGCGGCTGTCTCTTGCGAGGAAGCGCGGGCTGCGACGACCGACAGCGGCGTCGGCGCCGGAGCCGCACAGCCGCAATCGGGCTCGGTGTCGCCGAACACGTTGATCTCCCAGAGCGAAACTCCGAAGCCCGTCGTGCGTGAAGTCGAGTACACGCGGAGGTAGCGCCCGGAAGCCTCCAGCCCGGTCACGTCGTCCACACCGCCGTTGCCGGCGACGTCCGCGTAGATCTTCCTCCACGTCACGCCGTCGTCCGATACTTGCAGCTCGTAGCTCTTGCTGGCTGCCGCCTCCCAGCGCAGCTCCACCCGCGTGACCGCGCGGCGCGCGCCCAAGTCCAGGCGCAGCCACTGCGGGTCCGCGAAGGCGCTGGACCAACGCGTGCCCAAGCTACCGTCGATGGCCGCGCTCGCGGGCGTGTGCGCGTTCTCCACCGACGAAGCTGCCGCCGCGACCGGCGCTAGCTTCTGCGCCGCGCAGCTGCCGCCGCTCGTTTCGCATTGCCCCTCCGCGCTGCAAGCGCCGCCGCCGGGGCAGGTTGCCGCTCCGCAAATGCCGCCGCAGCCGTCGCTACCGCATGCACGCCCGGTGCAGTCGCGGATGCAGATGCCGTCGCTCACCCCGGGTGCGCTCGCGCGTCCGTCCGCCGCCAGCGCGTAGGCGGTAAAATAGTAACTTTGTCGCGTTTTGAAGCCACCTACCGGCACCGCGATGGCGCTCGTAGCCGCGGTCGTGACGAAGCCTTGCGCGTCGCTCGCGACCGGCGACGTGCCGATAGCGTAGCGGTAGCTGGACGCAGCAACGGTTCCATTGGAGGCGAACGAAGCCCTCAGGATCGTCGCGCTGTCCGTCACCGCTCCCTCGTCCGTCACGGTAGGGCGCCGCGGCTGGAACGTGCCCACCTGCGAGGTGAAGTACTGAGAGCCGCCCGAGGTGCCCGCCACCGTGTCCCACATGTAAAACAGGTGCGCGACGCCGCCCGCGCCGATCGCGATGCGCGGGTTCCAGGGATTCAAGACGCTGAGCGCCATCGCGCGGTAAGTCACGAGGTTACCGGGGGGGCCGTAGCGGAAGTACGAGCTCGCGAAGAAGACCGGCGTGGGATCCGTCTGCTGGTCCGCCACGTAGACGATGCCCTCGGGTGACATCGCGACGTCCGCATAAGCGGTGCTGATCGGGTAGTTGGCGGTGAAGTTGGCGGACACCACCTGGTCGGTCACCCACGTGCCACCTGCGAGCTTGGCGAGCATCAGCCGAAAAGGCGCGGCCGTCTCTTGGTAGAACATGCGAACTTGTCCGCCCTGCACGAACGGCTCGAGGTGGTCGCCGTAGATCGGTAGCGCGCCCACGCGCGCGAAGGCGGCGCCGCTGCTTTGGTAAAGGCCCGACTCCAGCACCGCATTGCCGTCGCTGGCCTCGTAAAAGAGCCGCCGCGAGCCATCCGGCAGGGCTACGAGGGCCAGCCGCGCGTCATTCGTCGTCTCCGGCAGCGTGCGGAGCAGTGCGGAAGGCTGCACGACCCCCGCCACCGTGTGCGCTTCACGCAGCTCGGCGCTCGCACCGTTCGCGTTCACGTTCACGTAAGCCACGTACTTCTGCCCTGCCGCGTCGCTCACGACGGTGGAGCGCGGCGACACGACCTCCGAGCCCCGCCCGGGAAAGCTGAGCCCCAAGTAAGCGGTGGCGATCTGTTGCTCGGGAGTGAAACCGAAGGTCGACGGATCCAGCTGCACCACGACGACGCGCGCCTGCCGGTGATGCTGCGGCGGAGATTCGAACCCGCCAGAAGACACCCAGCTTGGATTCGTGGAGACTTGGTGCACGACGTAATAGCTGACGTACACCTTGCCGTCGGGGCCGAGCGACGCGTCCGGCTCCGTCACATAATCTCCGCAGTCTCGACACTGGCCGCTCGAATCCAGCGGCGCGCTCAGCCGCGTGTGCGCGGTGAACGAGCCATCGGACTTGCGCAGGGTCCCGTAGACGCCGTCGTCTTGGTCCGTGACCAGCAAGGCCGCGCCGCTCGGCAGCGCCAAGGGCAGTTGAGTGTAGTGGCGCGTATTGCCGATCACGTGGCCCGAGCGCAGCAGCGGGTTCAAAAACACCTGAACCTTGCGGGAGATCGGCTCGCGGCCTCCGGTAAGGCTCACGTCCAGGTAGGCTTCCAGCGCGATAGGGGCGCTCTCGCTGATTCGTACCGTGAATTTTCCGGTCACGACCTGCCCCGCCGGCACCACTCCGAAAACCAGCTGGGCCGGCGATACGGTGAGGCTCGCGTGAGTGCTCGAGAGCGCGGCCGTGACCGAGGACGCGACGAACGGCGCCTCCAGCGCGACCTGCACCTCGAAGCTCTCGCCGGACTCGAGCTCCCCGTCCCCGTCACCCAGGTCGTAAACCGAGGTGGAGATCAGACGCACCTGATGGGGCAGCTCCAGCTCAGCGCCCACCGCCTTGCTGGCGTTCACGCGACCGGCGCCGAAGAGGCCCGCGACGCGCGGATTGAAGGCGTCCACGCTGTCGGCCGCGGAGATGACCTGGGCCGCGATCTGCTCGCGCGACCAGCCGGGGTGAGCGGCTTTGACGAGCGCCGCGACGCCAGCCACGACCGGCGAGGCCATGCTGGTGCCGCTGTCCGGGCCCCACTGCCCACCCAGCGTCGTGCTGTAGACGTTCATCCCCGGCGCGGCGACGTCCACCCAGCGCCCGTACGTGGAGAAGTAGGCGAGCTGCTGCGCTTCCGTTCCACTGCTGCCGTCCAGCGCCGCGACCGCCAGCACCTCATCGTAGGCGCCCGGATACTGCGGCTCGGAATTCCCGTCGTTGCCCGCGGCGGCGACGAGCACCACGCCCCGCGCGGCCGCAAAGTCCAGAGCCTGCTGCTCGGCCTGCGACAGGTCGGGGCCGCCGAAGCTCATGTTGATGACGTTCGCGCCGTTGCGAGCGGCATAATAGATGGCGGCGATGATGTCCGAGTCGTTCAGCACCCCGCGGCCGTCCGGCAGCGAGTAGCCGGCGCGCAAAGCCATGATCTTCGCGTGGTGCGCCACGCCCGCGGTACCGACGCCATTGTCCCCCACCGCCGCCGCGATGCCTGCGACGTGAGTACCATGACCATTGAAGTCGCTCGGGTCGTTGTCTGGCGGCCCCGGGTCCTCCCCCGGTGCCACTTCGCCGGGCGTAGCGGTGACGAAGTCGTAGCCGCGCACGTCGTCCACGTAGCCGTTCTGGTCGTTGTCCAGACCGTCGTTCGGAACCTCGCCGCGATTGACCCAGACTCCCTGCGTGCCGTCCGCGGTCGTGGCCAAGTCTGGATGTGCAAGGTCCACGCCGCTATCGATGACCGCGATCACGGTTCCGGTGCCGCTCGTCGTGTCCCACGCGCTCGGCGCCGAGATTTGAAAGAGGTGCGCCGGCGCGCGACTGACCGCATCGATGTCCGGGTCGCTGGGCAGCGCGAAAGCGTAGCGTCTGAAGTCCGGCTCCACCTGCGCATCCGGCAGCTGTGATAGCTCCGCAATGACCTGCTCGGGTGTGCGCGCCCGTGAATCGAAGGCCAGCGCGTA
Source organism: Myxococcales bacterium (assembly GCA_004193285.1). Taxonomy (GTDB): domain Bacteria; phylum Myxococcota_A; class Polyangia; order Polyangiales; family Polyangiaceae; genus PMG-095. Next base: position 249,277 of record SECP01000002.1, read on the forward strand.
CACACCGTTCGAATGAGCCCCGCCGTCCAGCCGCCGCGCGACGTAGCCGCGTCCTTCTACCTCCGCCAAGGCGCTGGCGCTCAGCCGCGCGACGACTTGGTCCGGGCGTCGCTCGCGCCGAGTGGTCACGCGCGAGCTCAGCGCTTGCCGCGCGGCCGGAAGTGAGCCTGCGGCAACGCGCGCCGGTGCAGCCACTCCCGCAGGAGTGGTGACCACGCCAGAAGCAGAGTCTTCGCCGCCACCGGTGCAGCCCAGCGCGAGCAGCACACTCATCAGCCCCGCGCCGCGCGCCAGCATCGCGCGCGTCATAGCCTCCAACTTCATCGTTGCCTCCGGCCGCAGTGTCCGCCTAAAACGAAGTTTATTCACTGGAGCGCAATGCGACGTCACTCCGAGCAGCAGTCGCAAAAGATCTGTGGCGGGCACGCTGGGCGTCAGAGCACCGCCGGCTACGCTACGGTCGTGCAACACATGACTCGCTTGGCTTCGTGCGGACTCTTTCTACTCGCTTGCTCTTCGGAAGCGCCGACCCCGTCCGCGCCGGACGCGGGAGGCTCCAGTGCTGGCACGACCACCGCGGCTGCCGGGAGGCCCGCAGGGGGCAACGAGTCGGGCGCGAGCGGAAGCGCCGCCGGCGGTGCATCGGCGTCGAGCGGAGGGAGCGGCGGGAGCAGCGCTAGCGGAGCGGCTTCGGGAGGAGCAGCTGGAGGGGGAGCTGGGGGCGCAGCCGGCACGACCACGGGCGGAGGAGGAGCGGCGACTACAGGGGACTTCTGCGCGGCGAGGGCCGGCTTGGCATTCTGCGAAGATTTCGAATCGCACGCACCCGGCGCGGCGGAGGCTTCCGGTCCCTGGTCGCTCAGCACGAACGGGGATGGCGCAACGATCGAGATCGACTCCACCACCGCGCACTCGGGCAAGAGCTCCCTCAAAGTGCGCGCCGGTGGCTTCAACGCCTTCTACGTGCTGAACGTCGCGGCCGCCGCCGCTACGGTGCCGACCGCGCTGCACGTGCGCGCGTACGTGCGCATCACCGAGCCCATGGCGGGCGGCCACAACACGTACATCGCCGCGGACACGCTGGCGATGCCCGGGCAGGGCAACGCCTTCAAGATCGGCGAGATGAACGCGATGCTCATGTACAACGTCGGCGGCGACGCGCACGCCGCGCTGGCCAACGACGACTTTTACACGGACCAGTTGCCAGGCGCCGCTTTCACCAGCTCCGAATGGGGCTGCTTGGAGCTCGCGCTAGACCACGGCAAGCCGGAGATTTCTGTCTCGCTGAACGGCGTGGTCATCCCGGACATGCACCACACCGACTTCCCGCTAGATGCCTATGATGCCCTGCGCTTCGGTTTCGAAAAGTACGCGGGGCCCATGCGAGACATCTGGTACGACGACATCGCCATCGGCACGGCGCCTATCGGCTGCAAGTGACCTCTGCTGGTGATTGGCGCTTGCTTTCGCCTCGGAGCCGAAGGATGCAAGGAGCCTTCGGGAAGGCGAGGACGGGATGATGATGAGGAGAGCTTCGGAACTGGTGGCGGTAGCCTGGCTCGTGCTCGCGTGCTCTAGCTCGGAGCGCGAATTCGCCGAAGGAGTAGGCGGCTCCGGGGGCACGAGGTCGGAAAGCGCGGGAGGCCAGTCCGCGGGCGGCGGCAGTGGCGGCGCGGGGAACAGCAACCTCGGGGGAGCCGGCGGCGTCTCAGGAAGCGGCGTCGCAGGGAGCTCGTCCGAATCGCCGGGCGGTGAGGCGGGCGCACCGGCCGAGGCCGGCAGCGGCGCCGGCGGGTTCGGCGGCGCCGGCGGCACGTCCGTTTCCGGTGAGGCGGGCGAAGCTGGTTCCGAAAGCGGAGCAGGCTCCGGCGGCTCCGGCGGCTCCGGCGGCTCCGGCGGCTCCGGCGGCTCCGGCGGCTCTGGCGGCTCTGGCGGCTCTGGCGGCTCTGGCGGCTCTGGCGGCTCGGTCGCGAATGAGCCCCCACGCGTCGTCACGGTCACCCCAGCGAATGCCGAGTCCGCAGTGCTCGCCAACGCACCGCTCGAGATCACCTTTAGCGAGGCGATGGATCTGGCGAGCGTGGAGGCAGCCCTCACCGTCTCGAGCTTCAGCAAGAACGATCTCGCGCTCACGTGGACGTCGGCCGGCAAGAAGCTGTCTGTCGCGCCTCAAGGCGGGTGGAAGTACGCCGCCGGCACCGATCCGGCGCTGACTGCTCTCAAGTACACCGTAGGAATCGCTACGTCCGCGAAGGACGCGCAAGGCGCCGGGCTAGCTAGCGCTTTCTCTTCGACTTTCACGACGCGTCGCCGCATCACGCAGACCTTCGACTCCGCGACCGCGGGAAGCTACAGCGACTACGGTCACGCGGTCGGCGGCGCTCCCCTCATGTGTGCCGCGGCTACTGACATCGTCCGAGTCACGTCCTGGTCGAGCGTCGGCAGCTCCGGCACCTACTTCGGTTTCGTCACGTTCGACACGACCGCGCTCGGCGCTCCGGGCGCCACCAACACGATCGAGACGGCGACATTTGCCGCCACGCAGGCCGCGCCGGAGGGCGCCTTCTACCCGACCCACCAGGTGGCGGCGGCGAAGCTCGCCTACCAGGCCATCAACAACACCGTGCTCAGCGCTTCGGTCAGCGCGGACCTGGGCGTGTTCTCGTCGTCGGCTCAGACGCTCAAGCCGAGCAAGAACGTCCTTGCCAGCTTCAAGTCGGACTTCGACGCTGGAAAGAAGGCGCACTTGTTTCGTTTGGCGCCAACGCCGGTCGATAAGGACGGCACGAGCGCCTTCTTCGCGTGCGGCGGCTTCTCGCTCGTCGTCACGCGCCTGGCGAAGTGAGGCAGAAGCGCTTCGGGAGCAAAGCGCCGGGCGCGGCTTCAGCCACACGGGATGTTTTCAGCGGCGGGCCGGAAATTCGACCCGCGGGCGGCCGGCATGGAACCGCTCCCATATTCTCGTGCCAAGCTCCACGCGCCATGACGAAGTCACTCGCATCTCTTCTCCTATTGGCTGGAGCCGTGTCCCTGGCGGGCGCGTGCAGCAGCAACGACGACACCGGCGGGCCCATCGGCGGCGTGGGGGCGACGGCCAACACGAGCGGTAGCGGCAGCTTCGCCGGAAGCACTGGCGTCCCCACCGCGGGCGCAAGCTCAGCCGGGACGACCGGCAACCCTGGCACCGGCGGCGCAAGCGCGACGGGCGGCAGCGGCAGCGTGGCCGGCAACGCCACCGGCGGCGCCACCGCCACCGGAGGAACCACCGGCACCGGCGGTACCGCGGGTACCGGCACCGGCGGTATGGTGAACACCGGCGCCGCACCCGCTGGCTACTGGACCGAGAAGGATTGGCACGGCTGCGCGTGGACGGGCAAAGGCATGGCCGGCGTCACCACCGTGGATCCGGTGGACTTCGTGGCCAAGCCACCGGCCGACGCGTTCTGCATGAAGGGCTCGGTGGGCACGGACCCCATGTCCGGAAGCGTCGCCCTGCTCGGGTTCAATATCGCCCAGCCGCCGCCCGCGAGCTGCGCCGCTGGCGTCCCTGGTCCCGCGGTGCCGGGCTCCGTGGTGCCCACGGCGGATGGCATCGCCGTCAACTTCGTCAAACGCGGCACCAACACTGCGTTCACCTGGCGCGTGCAGATTCAGGGCCCCAAGGGAGAGACGGACGCCACCGACCGTTGGTGCGCCACCGTCAAGGAAGTGCAAGGCAAGGTCCTCGTCAAGTGGGCGGACTTCACCCCCAGCTGCTGGGCCGAGGCCGGCATGCGCGGCACGCCGTACGCCAAGCAGCCGCTCTCCGCGGTGGTGTTCACGGTGCCGGGCAACAAGGACGCCGCCGTCCCCTACGACGTGTGCGTGAACGGCTTCACCTACGGTACGAAGCCGGAAGACGCGCCTGACGGTCCGGCCGTGGTCGGCACCCAGACCGGCACGGTCGGCGTGGCGAACACCACTGACAACACGGGCGACTTCAAGCGCGCCAAGGTCCTGGTGGATGGTGAGGAGTACATCATCCAGAACAACAACTGGGGTAACCCGCTCAGCAGCGACCTGATCCTCACGTACACGAACAACAGCTTCAAGATCACCGGCGGCACCGGCTCCGGCGCCAGCGCTCCCGCGTCCTTCCCGTCGATCTACATCGGCGGCAACGGCAACACGATGAACGGCGTCTACAGCACCAAGGGCACCGACAAGCTGCCGATCCAGATCAAGGACATCACGAGCTTGCCGTCCACCTTCCGCTACAGCGGCTCGACCGGTCAGTTCAACGCCGCCTACGACATCTGGTTCTCGAACACGATTCCGACGACCGAGTACAAGGACGGCATCAACGGCTTCGTGATGATCTGGCTGCGTGACCCGAACGGTAAGGAGCCCATCGGCGGAGCGACTCCGACCGCGACGAACGTGATGGTGGCCGGCCAAGCTTGGAACGTCCACGTCGGTCCGCGCGGCGATGGTGGGCCGAACGCCAACGCCCCGGTGGTCAACTTCGTCAACCCGCAGCAGGACAACGACAGCCGCGCTCAGTCGTTCAAGAACGTGAACCTCAAGGAGTTCTTCACGGCCGCGGAGAAGTACGGCATCGGTCCGAACATGTACCTGACGGACGTGTTTGGCGGCTTCGAGATCTGGCAGGGCGGCTCGGGCGGCAACCTGGCCGTCGACGAGTTCAAGGCTGTCGTCAACCCGTAATGGCAAGGTAGGATGGAGCGAGAGCTCGCAGCGGCGCTGGTCGTCGCGAGCTTCGCTCCCACCCTGCTCGGGTCGTTTACCGTAGCGGCGCGTCGGAGACGGCGCGCTTTCCGGGCGACCCGAGCGGCGGTGTTCAGTTGGCGGTGGTGAACGTGGAGCCGCCCGAGCGATCCGAGCTCGCCACTTCCGTCAGCTGCGTCGGCGCGTCGCGATCGATGGGAGCGAGGTAGTTGTCGATGCTGTCGCAGGGGCTCGTGCTCCCCGCCGTCCAGCTCACGTCGTGCGGCGCGTAGCTCAGGCCGTACTTCGAAAGGTCCGGGGCTACCACCTCGGTGTTCATCGTGAAGATGAACACCGACCAAGGGCTCGATTCGGCGGTGTGAGTGATGCTGAACGAGTGGCAGCCCTCCAGCTGCGGCTCGAAGGACAACGTGGCGTCGTTCTTGACCCCGGTGGCTCCGCTCGGCGGCGACGTCAGCTTGGGCGGAGTGCCGCACTTTTGCTGAAGCTGGGACGTGGCCTCGGTGATCGGGATGGTGAAGCTCGCCGAGCCCTCGGGCGCGACGCACGACACGAGCAGCAGCATCGCGAGCTCGGCCGCGTCGAACGCGGGGTCGCTCGGTATGAGGTAGGTTTGTGACGGCAAGGGGGCGGTGTTCGTGAACGCGAAGCTCCCCAGGAGCAGCGTGTCGTAGCGAGTCACCCCCGCCGGCGTGCTCAGCTCCACGTTCAGCTCGCGCGTCTGCAGGGGCTCGAGGCGCAGGTTCACGTTCTTCTTCGAGTCATCGGCCGCGAGCGCCACATCCAGCACTCCGAGCTCGTAGGCCTGGGGTATGAGCTGGACCGGATGGGGAGTGAAATTCATGGCCATCAAACGGCCGTTCAGCTCGCCTTCCCCGCTCCACGTCGGTGCCACGGAGTAGCGCACGTTGGGCGCGTTGTCGGCCGGGTTGCGTTCGCCGATGGCCTGCACCCCGCGCGCCGCGTCCACGTACATGACGCGCAGGTTGGTTTCGTTCAGCTCGGTCGCGATCGTTCCTTCGAGCTTTGCGCTGCTGGCCTGGGCGCTGGGTTGAGTGGCGACGCCGATGCGCAGCTCGTGCCGGGTGATGCCGTGGTACACGTAAGCGATCTTGTGCGGCTCATCCACGACCGTCACGTCGAAGACCTCTTTGCCGCTGTCCACCAGCGAGACCTCGCCGTCTTCGTCGCTCACCAGCTCCACGTCGTCGATCAAGACGACGATGCCGGGCACCGGGGCGTCGAATTGATCCAGCACCACGCCGTGAATCACGTCTTCATCCACCGGCGGCGTGCCGGCTGCGCCTGCCATGGATGCAGTCGCGCCCGCGACGCCTTCCGTGGGCGAGCTGCCTCCTTGGGCCCCGACGCCGCCCTCGCCACCACCGCTCGCGCCGCCGGGCGCAGGTTCCCCGCCCGCGCCATCGTTTTCCTCCGCCCAATCCGGCGAGCTGGAGAGGTGCGGATACACGCAACCAGCCGCTACGAAACCAAAGAACCAGGCTGCCCGCGCCGAAAGCGAAGTCATGAGGCTCCGCTATCCTACACGACGCGAGAAGGATGACGAGCGCGAACACATTGCGCGGCGCGCCCAAGCTTTGGTATCGCTCGGGCATGCGCTCTGTCGCGATCGCCTCGCTGCTTGCGACGCTCTGCTTATCCCACAACGTGCGCGCGGCAGACGACGCGTCGCGCGGGGCCGCGCGCAAGCTCGCTCAAGCCGGTGTCGAGGCGCTGCAAGAGCAGCACTACGACGTCGCTTCCGAAAAGCTCGAGCGCGCCTACGCGGTGCTGCGCGTGCCCTCGATCGCGCTGTGGTCTGCACGCGCGCTCGAGAAGCGCGGCAAGCTGGTGGAAGCGAGCGAGCGCTACCTCGAGGCAACGCGGCTGGACGCGGCGGTCGGGGACGCCGCGGTGCAGCGCCAAGCGCGCGCAGAAGCGGAAGCGGAGCGACAAGCGCTGCTCGCACGCATCCCGTCGCTCACGATCGCGCTCAGCGGCGCGCCCGCGGCCGCCACCCAAGTCACCATCGACGGTGAAGAGTGGCCGAGTGCGCTTTGGGGTGAGCCGCGGCCGACTAACCCCGGCGAGCACGAGCTGCGAGCTCTTCACGGTGCAGAAGAGGTCAAGCTGAAGGTCACGCTGGCAGAGGGCGACAAGCGCTCGGAGACGCTCGCCTTCCAGGCCCCAGCGACGCCGGCTCCTGCGGTCGTGAAAGCGCCGCCTCCACTGACTGCGGCGCCGGCGAGCACCCAGCGCACCCTCGGCTTCGTCGCGGTCGGGGTCGGCGGCGCCGGGCTCCTGGTCGGGGCGGTCACCGGCATCCTCGTCGCGTCGCGCCACTCGGACCTGGAGGGTAGCTGCAACGCGCAGCACCAGTGCGACCCCGCCCGGCAGAGCGACATCGACTCCTACAACTCGCTCCGCCCCATCTCCACGGTCGCGCTCGTCGCGGGCGGAGTCGTGACCGCGGCGGGCGTCACGCTGCTGCTCACCGCGCCACGCAGCGACCGGCGCACCGAGCTCTCACTCGGGGCCGCGTCGCTGCGCTTGACCGGTACTTTTTAGGCCTTGAGCTCGGAGAGCGGCGTCTTGTTCGCCAGCTGCTGGTCGCCGAAGCCCTTGAAATCGGTCACGCCCATGGCTTCGCAGATGCTGAGCAGCGCACGCTCGTGCCGCTGGCCGCCACGGAAGTTGATGTAACGGCCCTTCGGGTCCTTCTTCAGGTACTGGCTGCCCGCGAACACGAAGCGCATCGACTCTTGGTTGTGCGCGGAGCCGTCACCCATGTCGCGCGCCCACACGACGAGCGTGCTGTCCAGCATGTTGCCGCCGCCGTCCGGATCCGGCGTCGCCTCGAGCTTCTTCACCAGGTCCACGAAGCGCTGGGACAGCCACTTCTCGAGCTGAGTCAGCTTGGCGTAGTTGTCACCGGCGCCGGAGTGCAGCATCAGGCCGTGCTCGTCACCCTGCAGGTTGAGCTCGGGCAAGTTGACCTGCATGATCTGGTCGGAGCCGAACTGGATGCCCGCGACGCGGGTGGCGTTGCAGGCCAGCGCGCTGGCGAGGATGTCCAGATGCACCATGTTCGCCTTCAGGATGTCGGTCGTCTGGTCCGTCGCGACGATGTCCCCGCCGCAGCCGGCGATCTGACCGCCGCCGCCGCCATCGCTGCCGCCGCTCAATCGCCCCTCGATCTGGCGAATCGATTCCAGGTGCAGGTCCAGCCGCGCTTTGGCTTCCGAGCCCACGTTCTGGCGCAGGGTCTGGATCTGGCCGGTAATAGCGTCCAGCGTGCTCTTGCGACGCGCGAGGAGCTGGTCGGTTTGCTCGCCGCCGCCGCCGCCGCCCGGGCTGGGCGTGGAGCCGCCGAAGACGGCCTTGAACGCCGCGAGCGGCGAGCTGATCGTCGGCAAGTTGTTGGCGCGGTTGAACATCGTCTTACCGCCGCCCGCGGTCGCTTCCGCGCCGAGCAGCAGCGAAGGCACCGCCGACTTGGCGCCGCTCGCCGCCAGCTTGTCCGCGATGAACTGGTCCACGCTGATGAGCTGCTGCTGGCCGGAGGCGCCGAAGCCCAAGCCGGTCAGGCCATCCGGGCTGCCGTGGTTGTCGCCGGTGTTGGCGCTCGGCATGCCCTCGACCAAGACCAGGTGCTTGCGAATCGCGTCCAGCGGCGAGGTGCTCTCGGAGAGGACGAAGTCGTTTTCCGCCGCGACGCTGGTCGGCGTCCAGATGCTGGGCACCGTCGCCATCGTGCAAAACAGCACGACGCGCTTGGCGCCGCCGGTGGAGGCCGCCTGCGCTTGGGTGTCCACGTCCAAAAACGGGAGGAGCGCGGTGCCGGCCGCGAGAGTCTTGAGCCAGGTGCGTCGGTTCAGGGTTCTCATGGGTGGTTCCTCACACTCACTGGTCGGCGATGCGGCGCGTGAAGCGCGCGGTCTTCACGATGGCCTTGGCGACGGACTTGAGCGCGAAGTTGTCGACCTTCGCTTGCTCGTTGATGGTGTCGTACGTGCACTGGTCTTCGCTCCAGCCGGCGGAGCCGAACGCGAAGTAGGACCAGTAGCGCACCAAGCAGGCGTTCACGGTGTCCGCCGCCTGGGTGGTCAGGTACTGGTTCAAGCCGGGCAGGCCGTCGAACGGCACGTCCCCGCTGGAATTGACGACGCTGCCGGTCGCGTCGATGGGCTGGCCATTTTCCTGCTCACGGCGGCGCCCGAACGCGTCGTAGTGCTCGAACCCGAAGCCGATGGGGTCCATCATCTTGTGGCACGTCGCGCACACCGGGTTCTGACTGTGAGCCGCGAAGTGCTCGCGCGTCGTGCGCGCGCCGGTGGCGGGCTTGAGCGTCGTGTCCACGTTGGCCGGGGGCGGCGGCAAGTCCTGACAGAGCAGGCGCGTCCGCACCATCTTCCCGCGCTGCACGGGTGAAGATTCGCTCGCGGTGGCGTGCGCGGTCAGCAAGCTGCCCTGCGCCAGCAGCCCACCGTCGCGCTCGTTCATCGCGAAGGTCACCGGCGTCATCTGGTCGCTCATGGAGCCCGCGTTGGCGAGGCCGTAGTGAGTCGCCAGCTCCTTGTTCACGTAGGAAGAGGGCGTGGTGAGCAGCGATAGGAACGAGGCGTTCTGCGTGAACACCGACTCCTCGATCAGGCGCCGCGTCTCGTCACCCATCGACTTTCGGAGCGAATCGGTCAGCTTGAAGACGTTGTCGTCCTTGGCGATGGTGTCCAGCTTGCCGAGGCCGAGCCAGCCCTTCATGAACGTGTAAACCGCCTCACGCCCCTTGGGCGATTGCAGCAGCCGCTCCGCCTGCTTCTCCAGCTCGGCGGGCTGCGCGAGCGCGCCCGAGTCCGCCGCGGCCGCGAGCTCCGCGTCCGGCATGCTGCCGGTGAACAGGTAAGACAGCGCGCTGGCGAGCTCGTGGTTCGTCAGCTGAAAGCCGCCGTTCGCAGAGGCGCCCAGCTCTTGGCGGTAGAGGAAGTACGGCGACTGCAGCATCGCCGACGTGACCGCTTCCACGCCGTCGTTGAAGGTCGCCTCCGCGGTGAAGAGCTTCTCGTAGGTTGCGACGTCCGCGTCGCTCAGCGGCGCCCGGTGCGCGCGCTTGCCGAAGTCACGAATGAAGGACTGACGGCACCCGGCATCCATGCTCGTGCAAGACGTGAGCTTGTTCAGGTGCGTGGTCACCGCCCACTTCGCCACCGACTCGGCTTGGTCCATCAACTGCTGGGCGCCCAAACCTTGGATGACCAGCGCGTGGCTATCCACCGAGAAGCCGAGCACGCTGGGATCACTGAACACGGTCGTCAGCGGCACGCTCGGGTCCCCGAACAAGTCCTTGATCGTCGCCGTGTACTCGGCCGCGGTGAGGCGGCGCAGCGCGCGTGGCCCGGGGCTGTTGCCTTTGCACGCGGAGGGCGTCGGCAGCGACGTGATCGGCGGCTGCCCTGCGTCGCTCGGCTTGCTACCGCCACCGTCACCGTTACCGCCACCGGGGGTACCGTTCCCAGGGTTACCGGTACCGGGCGTAGCGAGCTCGCCCGGATCACCACCCTCGATGCGACCCGTGCAGGCACTCAGCAGCGCTGCGGCACCCAACGCCAAACTGGCGGCGAGCCCGAAGCGTCCAAGGCGCGTGTCGTTGGTTTGCACCTCTTCGTCTTGCGATTGGAAATGGTTCTTCTCAACGCCGGCCGGTCAGGTCCGAGCAAATTGAGGGGGCCTTTTTGCGGACTTTTCCGACCGGGCCCGAAAAACGGGGCATCCTGCGACGATAACCGCTCGGAGTGATGGCCGGGCTTGCGTCGTCACTCTGTGGGGTGTCGAGCGGGCTCGGGGGCTGCCAGCGCCGCCGCCCCACCGGCAGAAGCTCATGGGGCGGGGCTCGGTACAGCTGGTCGGCTTCCGTGCGTCGGTGGTCAGCCGTCGACTTGCCGCACCTCACACTCGAGCAGGAAGCTGTCCCCGAGCAAGCGCCGGTGCACCTCGACGAACTGGCGCGTCAGGTCCACCGCCGTGGCCCGATCCGCTACCTCCAGCAGGAAGAAGCCACCGATCACCTCTTTGGACTCCGTGAACGGGCCGTCCGTCAACATCACCTTCCCCCGCTCCAGGCGAACCCGGGAAGCGTGCGAGGTAGGCTTGAGGCCCTCCGCGGAAATGAAGGCGCCCGACTTGGACCATTCGCCGATGAGCTCGCCCATGGCTTCGTCCAGCCCAGGCGGAAGCGGCTTGCTGTTCTCGTAGTCGGCGTTGTTTTCGATGCGGATGAGCATGAGGAATCGCATGGCTGGTGGCTCCTGAAGACGGGGTTACCAGCGCGACGAGCAACGCGAGCTCGGATCGACAATCGAGGTACGCTTTTTTTCTCGGCGCTCGGGCGGATGCCGCTCATAAGCGCTTCTTATTGGAAGCCAAAGAACGAAAACCTGGACAGGGCCAAGCTCGATGACCAGGTTTCAGCCATGACCGTCGCCATCTTGAGCGGCGCCACGTCCGGCGCCTTGCACGCCGTCACCGGCCCCGACCACCTGCTCAGCCTCGGGCCTGCCGTGTTACGCGCGCCGCGCGCCGCGAGTCGCATCGGCTTCTTGTGGGGGGCCGGGCACGCGCTCGGCACGCTGGCACTGGCCCTGCCGCTCCTGGTGCTGGCGCAGTGGGTGAAGCTCTCACTGCTGGCAAGCGCCGGTAATCGCCTCGCTGGCGCCGCTTTGCTAGTGACCGCGCTGTGGTCGTGGCGCTCGGCCAAGGCGCCAGTGCTCGCGACGGAGGCGAAAGCGCGTAGCCCGCTCTGGGTGGGGCTGCTGCACGGCATCACGGGCGCGAGCGCGCTGCTGCTCGTGCTGCCCAGCGCGCTCGCAGGCAGCGCACCGCGCGCGGTCGTCTACCTGGTTGCCTTCGCGGTGGGCAGCACGCTGGCCATGGCCGCCTTGACGCACGCTCTCGGCAAGGTCGGCGGCAGGCTGGAGCCGCGCGTCGTGGCGAGGTCCCAGCGAGCGCTGTTGCTGGGTGCGGCGCTGCTCGGCTCGCTGTGGCTGGCGTGCGGCTAAGCCCAGCTCGCGAACGGAAGGCGTTCAGTCGGGGCTCTCCGGCGTTCGCAAGGGAAGCGTGATCGTCGCGAGCGTCCCGCCCGAATCCGCCCGCTCCAGCTCGATGGTGCCGCCGTGCTTCTTGATGATCGAGTAGGTGATCGACAGGCCCAGCCCGGTGCCTTCACCCACCGGCTTGGTCGTAAAAAACGGATTGAAGACCTGCTCGCGGATGTCGTCGGGGATACCGGGACCGCTGTCCTCGATGGAGATGACGTACCAATCCCCTTCCGCTCCGGAAGAGATGTGCACGGTGCCGGGACCCTCGATCGCGTCGATGGCGTTCGTGAGCAGGTTCATGATCGCCTGGTTGAGCAGGCCGGCGTAACATTGAATCACGTCCGGCTCGCCGAAGCGCGTCGTCACGTGGATGCGGCCCTCCAGGCGGTGGTTCAGGATCGTGAGCGCGGAGCCCACGCTGTCCCGAACGCTCGCCGCCTTGCGCTCTCCCTCGTCTAGGCGGGAAAACGTGCGCAGCTTCAGCACCAGCTCTTGGATGCGCTGCAGGCCGCCGCGCATCTCCTCGGCGCGGGTGCGGGCGCGCTGCCAAGTTGCCTGGGGGCCGCGAGCGATCTCCGCCTCCAGCTTGGACTCTACGTCCGCCAGGCTGCGCTCCACCGTGGCGAGGTGACTGAGCGCGAAAGCGAGCGGATTGTTGATTTCATGGGCGATGCCGGCCACCAGCTGACCGAGCGACGCCATCTTCGCCGATTGCACCAGCTGGGCCTGCGCCGCTGCCAGCTGGTCGTAAGCGTTACGACGCACGCGCGCCATCTCCAAGTGGGTGTTCACACGCGTCAGCAGCTCGCGCGCCGCGAACGGCTTGATGAGGTAGTCGTCCGCGCCCGTCTCCAGCCCCTCCAGCCGCGCCTCTTCGCCGGCGCGCGCCGAGATCAGGATGACTGGAACGGTGTTGGTCCGCTCGTCGGCGCGGAGCTCGTTCAGCAAGCTGACGCCATCCAAGCCGGGCATCATCATGTCGCTGAGCACCAAATCCGGCGGTCGCTCTCGCGCGGCTTCGAGCGCGGCTCGGCCGTCCGGCACGACCTCGACGGCCCAGTGAGGCGCCAGCAGCCGCTCGATGTACTCGCGCATGTCCGAGTTGTCGTCCGCGACCAGGATGCGCCCTCGCGAAGCGCTCGGCGAGGGCGGCGGAGAGCTCAGGCGCTGGAGCCGAGGCGGCGGGGTCGAGGGCGCGACGGTTTGCGCCCGCAGCCAACGCTTCGCCTCCAGCAGCTGCCCGCGGAGCGCCTGATCGCTGACGACCGGCTCCAGGCTGGCCGCCACCCTGTCCTGCGGTAAATGCGACTTGCCCACCGGCAAGCTCACGATGAACGTGGAGCCGCGGCCGGCTGCGCTCTCCACGCGTACGGTGCCGCCATGCAGCCGGGCCAGCTCGCTCACCAAAGAGAGCCCGATGCCGCTGCCCTCGTAACTGCGCCCCTCCGCGCCTTGCACGCGATGAAAGCGCTCGAAGACGCGCGGAAGCTCGTGCTCCGGAATGCCGGTGCCGGTGTCGCGCACGTGGAGCTCCACGTGGTCGCCATGCCATGAAAGCGCCACGTCCACCCCGCCTTCGAACGTGAACTTGAAGGCGTTCGAGACCAAGTTGAGGACGATCTTCTCCCACTGGGCCGGGTCCACGTACACCGGCTCCGGCAGCGGAGGACAGTTCACGCTGAGCCGCAGACCCGCGTCGTCGAACAAAGACTGAAATGCGCCCCCCAAGCCCGCGGTGAGCGTGGACAAGTCCGTCGCGGCGAAACGCAGATCCATGCGCCCCGCCTCGATGCGCGAAAAGTCCAGGAGACTGTTCACGAGCCGCAGCAAGCGAAGCGCGTTTCGGTGCACGCTCGCCAGCTCTTCCCCCTCCAGAGTCGAGGGGTCGCGCGCCAGCGCGTTCTCGACCGGCCCGAGGATGAGCGTGAGCGGCGTCCGGAACTCGTGGCTCACGTTGCCAAAGAACGCCGTCTTCGCGACGTCGAGCTCACCCAGCTTCGCGTTGGCGTCACGCAGCCCCTGTAACGCTTCGTGCAACTCACGACTGCGAGCGATGACGTCACGCTCCGCCTGCTTGGTGCGGTCACGCAGCTCCTTGCCGAGCTCGCTCGCCTCCACGACGTCTGTCACGTCCTCCACCCGGTGCAAAATGTAGATGACGGCGCCCTCGTCGCTCAGCACCGGGACGTTCTTGGGGCTCCAGTACTTCTTTTGGAACGTTCCGTCCGGGCCACGGATGTCGTACTTTTGCACGGCCATCGTGTCAGCGGCCCGGGTCGCGATGACGCGCTCGAGCGACGCGCGCAGGTTGCTCGTGCCGTCCGCCCCCGCGTCGTCCGGATTGTCCGGGAAGAACTCGAACAAGCCGCGCCCGAGCGTGGCCTCCCGCGTGGTGTGGGTGGCCGCGAGCCGCGCTTCCGTCGCCGCGACCATGGTGAAACGGGGCGCGTCCGGCAGCAGCACGAGCAGCACGTCCGGCGAAGCCTCGAACAACACCCGAAAGTCCGGCTCGCGCGAAGGCATCGAGCCACGGTAGTCAACCCGCGGACGGTTTTCTACCGCTGCGCGCTCTTGCTTGCCCGGTCCGCGTTTGGCGCCCGGGCGCGGTTTGTTGCGGCCCGCATCACAGGGCAGCCTGCGGCGCCTGAACATGGCGCGCCCGGCCTCGCTTCACCACCTTGGGCGCTGCTGACGACGTGCTCGCTCTCCTTCGCCTGCACCGGTACGGGCGAGCCCTTGCCCCCGAGGTTCACTGCGTGGTGCTGGGCTTCAGCTGCTCCAGCGCTGCGCGAGCGGAAGCGCCGGCTAGCCGCGCGTCGTGCAGGCTCGCATCCAGCCGCCGTTCCAGCCAGGGCAGCGGCTCTTGCTCCACCGGCATTCCCGGCAAATGAAAGCTCGAAAGCGACGGTGGCCTCGCGTCGTCCAAGACCGGATCGGCCGCGAGCCGCTCCGAGATGAGCTGCCGGGCTCGCACGAGCGCGGCGCTGGTTTCCGCGGGTGGGAGCGACGCGCGGCGCCGGGTGAGCAGCGAGCGCACCGACGACAGGTGCGCCATGAGCCGCTGCGCGTGATCGAGCGCGCTCACCAGCTCGCGCACCGGGGGGCGAACCCGCTTTGGCTCCGCAGCACTGCGGCGTAAGCCGGCCGAGACCACGGCCAGTGCGTCGTAGGCCGCCTGGCGAGCGAGGCGCTGCTCGGCGCGAGCGGCGTCCAACGTGAGCGAGCACGTGCCGTAGCGGCTTAGCGCCTCGAGCACGCGCTCGATCGCGGCCGGCAACGTGCGGCGCTCCCAGCTGGGCAGCACGTAGCTGAAAGCCCAGGCGAAGAGGGCACCGATGACGGTGTCCAGCAGTCGCTCCGCCACCAAAAAACCGAGCTGAGGCGACGCGAAGTGAGCTTGAAGCAGCGCCATGACCGTGCCCGCGATCGCCGTCAGCAAATAGCGTACGTTCACGAACGCGTGCGCGGCACCGACCGCGATCACGAAGGCGACCTTCAGCGCCGGATCTCCCACCAGCGGCAGCACGACCGCGACCGCCACGCAGCCGATCGCGGTGCCCAAAACGCGCGCATTTCTGCGTGAAAGCGTGTCATCTAGCGTCCCCCGCAGCACGACCGCCACGCTCAGCAGCATCCAATAGGGCTTCGTCGCCCAGGGCAGCGCGTAGGCAACGTAGTACACGGTCGTCAGCGCGAGCGCGCTCCGCACCGCGTGGCGGAGCACCGGCGAACGCAGCGTGAGGTGCTGCGCCAGCGCGCTGAGCGGCCAGGTATCCTCCACCACCGTGGTTTGAGAGAGCTCCTCCGGGCTCAGCGAGTGGCGCTCGACCGCACCGAGCTGGAGCCCGCGGATCGCGTCCACCTCTTCCGTCAGGTAGCGGAGCCGCCTCGCCACGAGCGGCAACAACCGCGCGCGCTCGTCGCCCTCCAGCAGAGGTAGAGCCTCTTGCAGATCAGGCAGCTCCGCCGACCAATCATGACCGGCGACGGAAGTGGCTCGCCCCTCGCGCTGGGCCGCACCCACCTCGTGCAGCGCGACGCCCAGCCGACGCAGCGCGACCGCGAGGCGCGCGCGTGTGAAGCGCGCCGCGCTGTCGTCACCCAGGAGGTCCAAGTCCAGGCGCGAAGTGAGCACGATTTCGCGCAGCTCCGAGAGCCGTGCCAGCGTCGAGGCTTGCACGCTGGCGGCAGCCGATGGGAGCGCGGGGTAGACGAGGTCGCGCGCCGCTTGCAGAGCCTGAGCGAGCTGAACTTCGTCGCTCAGTTGATCGAAGCGCGCCTCCGTCTCGTCTGGGCTCTCTTCCGGGTGCGCCGCCAGCAGCACCCGGGCGCGCGCCTGCAGGAGGCTGCCCGCGGCCTCCACCGCCGTCGCGACCGCCAGCACCCGGTAGCGCCTTTCCAGCAGCTTGGCGCTGACGAAAGCCCACGCGCTGTAGAGCAGCACACCACAAGCGCTCGCGAACGCCACCGGGGCGGACGCACCCGGGGGCCGCGCGAGCGAGAAGACGATGCCGATGATCACGCTGAACGTGAGCGGCCCTGCGCGCGGCCCGAAAGCTCCTCCCAGCAGGGCCACGAACGCGAGCTGCGCCACCACCAAGCCGCGCAAAGCCGGGTACGAAGCGACGGACAGCACGACCAGGGTGGCGAGGGAGGCGAGGAGCCCGCCGGTGAGCGTGCGCCGGAAGGTGGGCAGGGCTCGCCCAGTCAGGTGGGGCAAGCTCGCCAGCACCGCGCCGATGCTCGCGGCCTGGGCGAACCAGGAGCTAGCAACGAGGCCGAGCACCAGCTGACACAGCGCGATACCGACAGCGACCACGATTCCGTTCAGCACGTAGGCCGGTAAGCGCTTCGCCCAGCGGAGCATTCGCGCCGCACCTTAGCGCGAACCGGCGCCGAAGATCACTCTTCGTCCGGCGCGCCGCCCGTCCGCGCGATGTCCTCGTTCCTGATCTTGTCCGTCTTCATGCCGCGCGCCCGCTTCGTCATCGTTTGCAGGAGCTCGTCCAGCGGTGGCAAGTCACCCGGGCTGGCTCTTCGAACTCGAGCTCGTAGTCCGCCTCCTTCTGCGGCGAGATGCCGGCGAGCTCCCGGTACATGCGCACCACCTCTTGGGCGCGCTCCCGAAGCGAATGCGCCTTTTTGCCCGTCGCGCCGGAAACATCCGCGAGCTCCAGCGCCCCCAGCTCGGTCGGACGAATTGCCACGCCGCGCCGGCGCTTGGTGCCGGGCGCCTTGCGCGGCTTGGCGCTGGCCCTGCTCGTCGTCTTTTTCGCCGCCACGGCTCCATCTAAGAAGCGGCGCCGCGAAACGCAAGCCGCTAAGCTACGGGGTGAAGAGCGGCGCGCAGCTCGGACTATTCGCCAGTGCCGCGGTGGCGCTGGACGAAGCAGCGCTCGCACGCGCGACCCGCACCGTGCTGCCAGGGCCGCGCGAGGACGAAGCGTGGCTCGAGCACGCGCCCGGATTTCTACGAGGCCACGAGGCGCTCTTCGAGCAGCTGCGGAGCGGCGTGCGCTGGCGGCAAGAGAAGCGAGAGATGTACGAGCGCATCGTGGAAGTGCCGCGCCTCTACGCCACGCTGCCGCAAGACGGCGCCGTCCCCGCGATCGTGGAGCGTGCCCGAACGCTTCTGGGCGAGCGCTACGGAGAGTCCTTCGAGCGCATCAGCCTCGGGTACTATCGAGACGGCGCGGACAGCGTGGCCTGGCATGGCGACTACGTGGCGCGGCGCATGCCCCGAGCGCTGGTAGCGACCCTCTCCGTCGGCGCGCCTCGCACGTTTCTGCTACGCCCCAAGGGCGGAGGCGAGCGAGTCACGCTTTCGCTCGGTTGGGGGGACCTGCTGGTCATGGGCGGCAGCTGCCAGCGCACGTGGGAGCACGCGGTGCCGAAGGTCAAACGGGCGCCGCCGCGCATCGCGATCATGTTTCGGCCGGTGTGGCAGGAGCCCGGGGATTCGCACGACTATTGAGCGTGCAAGGAGCGAGGAGCGGTGCTCAAGTTCCAGCCATGACCTCACGAGGCTCCTCGCGCTATCGCTTCGTGAACCTGGATGGCTCGGAGCCGCAGGTCCTCTCGTCCGTGCTCAAGTGGGCCCTCGTGGACCGGATGATGGGACGGCGTCGCAACGGTTCGACCGCCCACCCGGCGCCGCGCGTCTCGCCGGACTTGCAGGAGTTGAAGCAACCTCCGCCGCGGGGCGAGCCAGCTCGCCTGACTTGGATCGGCCACGCGAGTTGGCTCGTCCAGCTGGACGGCGTGTCCCTCCTCATCGATCCCATCTTTTCGGAGAGCTTGGGCCCCGGCATTCACCGTTTCGTCCCGCCCGGCGTGTCGGTGGCGGAGCTTCCGGCAATCGACGCGCAGCTCGTCACCCACAACCACCGCGACCATCTGGATCTGCCGTCGCTACGCGCGGTGGGGCGACCAGTCGTCGCTGGCCTTGGGCTCACGGAGTTCTTCGCCCGTGAACAGCTGCCTTGCACGGAGCTAGATTGGTGGAGCGAAACCAAAGTGGGTCCGGTCACCATCCGCTTCGTGCCTTCACACCACTGGAGTCGGCGCGGGCTCACCGACGCGAACGAGACGCTCTGGGGCGGCTTCGTGGTGGAGGGCTCCCGAGCGAGGATCTACCACTCGGGCGATACTGCCTACTTCGAAGGCTTTGGTGAGATTGGCCGCCGCGTCGGCCCCATCGACGCGGCGCTCCTGCCGATTGGCGCGTATGACCCCGCATGGTTCATGAGCAAGCAGCACATGAACCCGGAAGAAGCCGCACAAGCGTTCACGGACTTGGGGGCGCGTACGTTCGTGGCCATGCACTGGGGCACCTTCAAGCTCACGGACGAGCCGCTGGACGAGCCCCCGGCTCGGCTGGCCGCGGAATGGCAGCGCCGGCAGCTTTCGCCCGAGCGGTGCCTCGTACCGCCCGTGGGCGGCGTCCTCCGCGTCGGCAATTCGGGGTAGGTGCTGGCACGGCGGTTGCTCTGCGCCAGGCATGGGCAAGCTCGTGCAAGGCCGCTGGGTCGACGAATGGTACGGCAAGGACCCGAAGGGTCATTTCGTCCGTGACGAAACGCAGTTCCGCGACCGCATCCGCGCCGACGGTTCGAGCAAGTACCCACCGGAGGCAGGTCGCTACCACCTGTACGTGAGCCTCGCCTGCCCCTGGGCCCACCGCACCCTGATTGCCCGGCAGCTCAAAGGCCTCCAGGACGCGATAACCGTCAGTGTCGTTCACCCGCACATGGGTGAGCAGGGCTGGGAGCTGCGCGACTATCCGGGCGCCACTGCCGACGGCGTCAATCACGCGCGCTATTTGCATGAGGTCTACACGCGCGCAGTCCCCGAGTACACGGGGCGCGTCACGGTGCCGGTGCTGTGGGACAAGCGCGAAGCCCGCATCGTCTGCAATGATTCGCGGTTGATTTTGCGCATGCTGAGCCGCGAGCTCGAGAGCGTCGCCCGGCGGGAGCTGGATCTGTGCCCGCATGACCTGGAACCGGACATCGACCGCGCCATCGACGAAATGTACGGCCCGGTCAACAACGGCGTGTACCGCGCCGGCTTCGCGTCCACGCAAGAAGCCTACGAAGAAGCAGTGAGCGAGCTGTTCCGAGCTCTCGACGAGCTGGAGCGCCGGCTCAGCACGCAGCGCTACTTGCTCGGAGCGCGCTTCACGGAAGCGGACATCTGCTTGTTCACGACCCTGCTGCGCTTCGACGTGGTTTATCATTATCACTTCAAATGCAACCTGCGGCGCCTTGCGGACTACCCTGCTCTCTCCGGCTACTTGCGGGACGTGTTCCAGATGCCCGGCGTCTCGGAGACTTGCAATCTGGATCACATCAAGCATCACTACTTCACTAGTCATCCGAACCTGAACCCAAGCCGCATCATCCCGCTCGGACCGAACGTGGACCTCACGTCGCCGCATGGCCGGGAGTTGCTGAGCTGAGCGGGACGACGCGCAACACTTACATGCAACACCCGTGACCCACCTGCGCGATCAGACAGGCAGCGTGAGTCGGCGCTTTGCTTACATGCAGTCTGCGACTCCGTCCCTCGGCTCGGACCACCAATTTACGCTGGCGATGAGCGCACGACTGGGCAAGACTCACGCGACGTGAGCGAGTCAAAGTCTGCGGCGGTGGTGCGGCTCTTCGCCGCTGTTTCGCTATTGTGTCATTGCTCTTCGAACCCGCCGAACGTTACCCCGGAGGGTGAAGGCGGCGCCGGGGGCGACTCTCATTCGGGCACGAGCGGCAGCGGCAGCGGCGGCCAAGCGCCATCCGCCGGCAGCGCGTCCGGCGGCAAGCCGAGCGGGGGAGCGGGCGCGCACAGCAGCGGCGGTGATGCCTCCGGGGAGAATGCAGGCAGCTCTAGCAACAGCGGCGCCGGCAGCGGCGCTCAGGGCGAAGCCGGTAGCGGTGGAGAAGGCGGAACGGAGACTGACTTCGGCGCTTTCATGCTGGGCGCGGACATCTCCAGCTTGCCGGAAACCGTAGACGAGGGCGTCACCTTCCTCGACACGGACGGCACGCAGAAGGACCTGATCCCGCTGCTCGGCGCCCACGGCTTCAACTACGTGCGGCTCCGCACGTTCGTGGACCCGAGCGCGCTGTACGGTTACGCGAACCCGAACGGCCAAGAAGAGTACAAGAAGCCAGAGCCGTACTGCGACACCTCACACACGTTAGAGGTCGCGCGCGAAGCCAAGCAAGCCGGTATGGGCTTTCTGCTGGACCTTCACTACAGCGACAACTGGGCCGACCCTGGCAAGCAGGTCATTCCGGCCGCCTGGCGCGGCGCGACCACGCTCGCCGAGCTCGCCGAGCAAGTGACGGCCTACACGACCGCGGTCGTCGGTGAGCTCGTCGCAGGCGGTGCTCGCCCGGACATGGTCCAGATCGGCAACGAGATCACACCTGGCTTGTTGATTCATATTCCGTCAGGAAATCCGCAGGCCGACCAGTGGGGCAACATGAATAAGTTGACCAACAGCGTGAACGGAAGTGCGGGCAACTTCAATAACGTTGCTGCGCTGTTGAAGGCGGGCGTCCAAGGCGTGAAGGCCGTGGATCCGACGATCAAGATCATGCTCCACCTGGAAAACACGAACAGCTTTCCAGCCGTGCGCGATTGGGTGAACGCAGTTCGCGCGCGCGGCGTAGAGCTAGATGTGCTCGGGCTGTCTTGTTACCCCTCCTATCAAGGTCAGCCGTTCGTTTGGGCCGACACTTTCGATCAGCTGACACAAAACCTCGACGACCTTTCTTTCGTGATCGCCGAGTACAACCCTGAGCGCACCGAGGCCAACCAGATCATGGCCGAGCTGCCTGACGGCAGAGGTCTCGGTACGTTCTTCTGGGAGCCAACGCAGAGCGGTACGTGGGGCGGCTCGCTATTCAATCGTGTTGGTAACGTTTTGGAAGCTGACGCCGAAGCTTTTGCCGAGTTCGACACTCTAAGAGCAGACCTGGGTCTCTAGCTTCCGGCCTGCTCGCTGGCCGCTACGGCATCGTCGCTTTGGCCACCTTCACCGCGGAGCGCGTTCCTTGCCTTTCCAGCCCGCATGTCCTTTGCTGCGGTTCGCTCCGAATCGTCGGGCCTTCTCACACGTGCACGCACAGCGCCAATCGTCCAGTTGTGCTGACGCGGCTGTATAACTGGTGAGAGTTAACGCTGCCTTATCTGTACGTTGCGCTCGTGTGACACATTTGAGCAGCTCGCCCTCTCTGAATAAGTACGAGCTTCGGGCGTATTCGGAGGTCGATGCAGGCGCATTGCAAAGCAGCGGATCGCAGTGCTGGTGAGTCGATGTGGGCGCCTACAAATCTGCGGCCTCACCCTTGCGGATGAGAGCTGGGCTCGGATAGCTTTGTGATCCGCTGGTGTGACGAGCGTCTGGTTTTACGTCTGCCCGCGTGGGGGGACGCGCAGATCGCTGAGCTTCGTTCACTAAGTCAAACTTCGGAGGCACTTGATGATGCGTAAGAAAACAGGCCTGAAAGAACTCAGTCTCGTCGTGCTGTGCGGCGCGGCGCTCGTGAGCGTCGCGTGCGGTGACGACGACGATACGGGTGGTGACGGCACCTCCGGCAGCGCGGGCACGGCTGCGGCCGGCAGCTCCTCTGCGGGCAGCAAGAGCACGGGCGGCAGCGCCGGCAGCAAGAGCACCGGCGGCAGCGGCGGCACGAGCGCGGGTGGCACCTCTGCCGGCACGAGCGCGGGCGGCACGAGCGCGGGCGGCACCTCCGCCGGCACGAGCGGCGGCGGCACCGCGGGCTCTGCCATGGGCGGCGAGTCGGGCGGCGGCGTGCCGGGCGAAGGCGGCGCGGCTGGTGAAGGCGGCGCACCGATCGTCGGCGAGGCCGGTGCGGATGCGGGCGGCGCGGGCGGCGAAGGCGGCGCGCCGGTCGTCGCGATGGATGTGCTCAAGAACTTGAGCTTCGAGTCGCCGATTCCGCCCGCCACCTGGGCTCCCAGCAGCGGCACCAAGGTGTTTCCGGAGTGGACCAACACCGCGACTCCGGACGGCTCGTCGTACGTGCAGTGGGGCGACGTGACGAGTGGCGACGTACGGCTCGCGCACTGGAGCGGTGCCGCCGCGTACGTCGCGAGAACCGAGCAAGAGGTGAGCCCGCTCGCGAACGGGACATACGCCTTCAGCATTCATGTAAAGCGCGATGCGCCCGAGAAGCTCGATTCCTACCTGTATGCCAAGGGCTTCGATCCGGACGCACCGGACGACGACGTACGGAAAGACACCGAGGACGTCGGCAACACCGCCTACGTCAAGGTCACGCTCGGGCCGATCGTCGTCGAGAGCGGCAAGCTCATCGTCGGCGTTTACACGGACGCGGCCAAAGACGCCTGGATCAACTTCGACGACGCGTCGCTCGAGCGTCTCCCGGATTGATGCGCATGAGAGCTGCTCGTCGTAAGCCAAGTTTTGGAACCGCGCAGCTCGCGCTGCTTCTGGCCGCTGGTTGCTCGCTGCAGGATTTCGATTACCTGCAGAAGGGAACCGGCGGCTCGAATGCGGGCGGCACTAGCTCGTCCGCCGGCACGTCCGCGGCCGGCACGGAGAGCGGTCAGGGCGGCGAAGGCGCCGAGCCGAGCACCGCCGGCACCGGCGGCGCCGAACCGAGCGCTGGCACCAAGTCGGGTGGTAGTAACTCCGGCGGCACCGGCAACAACGCGGGCACCGGCGGTGGTGGCGGCAAGGGCGGAACTGGTGGCACCGGCGGCGGCGGCACCGGCGCGACGGGCGAGCTGCTCAACGGCAGCTTCGAGACGAACAGCACGATGGGCTGGACCGTCGACCCGGCGAAGGCTTTGGCCAACCCTCCGCGCTACGCCTTCGTTCAGCCGCCCACCTCCGGCGCAACGGTGCCGGACGGCGGCTACGAGTTCAGCACCTGGCACATGGTGGACGCGTTCAAGGTGGACCTCTACCAGACCATCGAGGGTGTGAAGGACGGTACCTACGTCTTCAAGGGCTACTTCAACCTTGGCTCGGGTCACAATCGCGTGGAGCTCTACGCGACGAACTGCGGCGGCAAAGACCCGACCCCCACCGCGGTGCTGCCCGCGGGCGACGCCGTGTGGTCACCGGTCTTGCTAGAGGGCATCGAAGTGAAGGGCGGCAGCTGCACCGTCGGCCTGTACATCGACTCGAACAAGCTGAACTGGCTCAACGCGGATCTGTTCACCTTCGAGCTCGATCCGAACGCCAGTCCCGGCGGAGAAGGCGGCGCCGGCGGCGACACCGGAGCGGGGGGCGCGAACTAGCAGTGACCTCGACCGTTCAACCCGGCCTCGGCCAAGGCATGCGCTACCAGCGGCTCATCCCGCTCGGCAGCGGCGGCATGGCGAACGTGCATCTGGCGCTCGCCCTCGGCCAGGGCGGCTTCAAGCGCCTCGTCGTCGTGAAGTCGGTCCGTGACGAGCTCGTCGCGGACCCGGCGATGCGAGAGATGTTCCTCGCCGAGGCGCGGCTCTCCGCACGGCTGAATCATCCCAACGTCGTCCAAGTTTCGGAGGTGGTGGAGTCGCCGGACGGCGGAGTGATGCTCGTCATGGAGTACCTGGACGGCTTGCCCCTGTCCGGAGTCTACCGGTCACTGGGCGACTCCTTCACCCTGCCCATGCGGCTGCGCGTGCTGTGCGAAGTTTTGGCCGGTCTGCAGTACGCGCACGACCTCGCGGATTACCACGGCAACCCGCTCGGCATCGTCCACCGGGACGTGAGCCCGCAGAACGTGTTCATCACGTACGACGCGCGGGTCAAGCTGCTTGATTTCGGCATCGCCAAGGTCGCAGTGTCGGAGGACAAAACTCGCACCGGCGTCATCAAGGGGCGCATCGCGTACATGCCCTTCGAGCAGGTGACGGGGAAGGGCGTGGATCGCCGGGCGGACGTGTACGCCATCGGCTGCTTGCTCTGGGAGGCGGCGGCGAGCCAGCGCATGTGGGGTCAGCTCACGGAGCCCCAGCTCGTGCGCGAGCTCGTGCGCGGCAACATCCCCCGCCTCAGCGAGCACGTGCAGGTGGACGCGGAGCTGGAGCGCATCGTTACGCGCGCCACCGCGCCGTTGCCCCAAGATCGCTATGAAGGCGCAGAAGCGCTGCGCCGTGATTTGGAGCGCTACCTGTCCACGCTGCCTACGGTGAGCCTGCGCGACATCGGTGAGCTGCTGTCGCGCACGTGCAGCCAAGCGCGCGCCGAGCGTCAGCGCGAGCTCGCGGCCGCGGTGGCGGCGACGGACCGTGAGATTTCGTCGCTCGTCGAAACCGAGTCCGCCCGCTACCTGCGCGCGGCCTCCCCGGATGGCACGGGCTCGCAAGTCTCGGGCATCGCGTCGCGCCCTCGGATGTTGCGCTCCTTCAGTCCCACGCCGGGTCCTTACTTACTAACGTCCGCCGGCACGCCGGTGGCCGCGCCGGACTCACGGCGAGGCGCGGAGAGCACGAAGTCGAGCTCCATCTCGGTACAGCAGCCAGCTCCGCCACGGCGCCGCGGCTTTTGGCTCGTGCTGGCCGCAGCCGCCGCGCTCGCCTTCGCGGCCTGGCTACCCAGCATGCTTCGGCCCACCGCAAGCGGTCCGGCAAGCGCGGGGTACGTGCCGTCCGCGGCCGCGTTCCCTTCCGCCGCGCCGGCGAGCGTGGCTCCCACTGATTCGGCCGCGCAAGAGGACGAGCACGAGGCCGCCAGCGCGTCGCCGAGCGGTAGCAGCGCGCCGAAGCGCAAAGGGCACGTGCGCTGGGTCGCGCCGACGGCCGCGGCTGCGCCCGCCGCACCCAAGCCGAAACCGGCCGCTGGTTGCGACCCGCCCTACTACTTTTCAGCTGGAATCAAGACCTACAAACCGGAGTGCATTTGATGAACCACGTCGCCCGCGCCGCCCTGTCGAGCGCAGCTGCCCTTTGCGCCCTTGCCTGGTCGGGCGCCGCCGCCGCCCAGGCCGCGCTCCCGACCCGGACCGAATGCCTCGAGGGGCATCGCAACGCGCAAGAGCTGAAGCAAAGCGGCAAGTTTCTGGAAGCGCAGGAGCACTTGCAAGTGTGCTCGGCCGGCTCATGCCCTGGCGCCATCATCACGGACTGCGGCAATTGGATCACCGAGCTGGAGCAGACGACTCCTTCGCTCGTGTTTCAGGTGCGGTTGGACGGCAAAGAGGCGCTGGACGCGAACGTGATGGTGGACGGCAAGCCGGTGACGGATCGCGCGCACGCCTTCAAAGTGAACCCGGGTCGGCACACCGTGCGCGTAGAGCTAGCCTCGTTCGAGCCGCGCGAAGAAGACGTCGTTCTGCCGGAGGGGCAGCGAATGCGCATGATCGAGGTGGATTTCTCGGCAAAGCCGGCGACCCCTGCCGCTTCCGCCGCGCCCGCGGCGCCGCCGCCGAAGGAGCTCGTTCGGCCAACGCCGGTCATCGTTTACCCGCTGCTCGGTTTAGGCGTCGCCGGCCTCGCTGGCTTCGGCACCTTCTCGCTGCTCGGCAACTCGGAGCGAAGCAAGCTGGAGGATCGCTGCGAGCCACGCTGCACGGACGACGACCTCACGAAGATGAAGCGCTGGTACACCATCGGCGATGTTTCGGCCGGAGTTGGCGCCGCCGCGCTGCTCGGCGCCGCGATCGTCTACCTGGCGCGGCCCAGTAAAGAGGTGGACTCGACCGAGGCCAAGCTCTCCTTCGAGCTGGGGCCGGTACGCGGGGCCACCGCGAGCTCGATAGGGCTCGGCGCTTCGAGCACCTGGTAACGCTCTCCCTCCTTCCTTTTTCACATGAGCCCCACCTCTTCCGCCGCCCAAAGCTCGGAGCCCGACCCGGCGGAGACGTCAGCGCAGTGGCTGAGCTCGACGGGCATGTCCTACCGCCCGCTCCTGGAGCTCGGCGAAGGAGGGATGGCCAAGGTCTACCTCGCGAGCGCCAAGGGGCCGGGCGGGTTCAACAAGCTCGTCGTGCTCAAGTCCATGCGCGAGAGCGATCTGGACGACGACGCGATCCGGCAGATGTTCGTGGACGAAGCGCGGCTTTCGGCCCGCTTCAATCACCCGAACCTCGTTCAGGTTCAGGAGGTCAGCCTCGACATCGACCCACCGTTTTTGGTCATGGAGTACCTGGACGGCAAGCCCTTGTCCGCGCTGCGCACGAGCGAGAGCGTGTCGCTCGGTATGCGGCTCGCGATCATCTCCGAGGTGCTGACGGGCTTGGAGTACGCGCACACCTTGCGAGATTTCGACGGCGCGCCCCTCGGCATCGTGCACCGTGACGTGAGCCCGCACAACGTGTTCGTCACCTACGACGGCATCATCAAGGTGCTGGACTTCGGCATCGCCAAGATGGTGACGAACAGCACTCGCACCGAAGCGGGCGAAGTGAAGGGCAAGCTCGCGTACATGGCCCCGGAGCAGATGCTCGGCGCGGAGATTGACTGCCGCGCGGACGTGTTCGCGGTGGGCAGCATGCTGTGGGAGGCCGCGGTCGGAAAGCGCATGTGGGACGGCATCTCGGAGGCGCAGCTCATGCATCGCCTCGCGATTGGTGAGATCCCGAGGCCCAGCCAGTTCGGTGACGTGGACCCGGAGCTCGAGGAGATGATCACCAAGGCGACCGCGCCCGAGCCCAAGGATCGCTACCCGAGCGCCCGCGCCATGCAGCAGGAGCTGGACAGCTACCGCACGCGCAGCGGGCAGCACTCGTCGATCCGTGACATTGGCTCCGTGCTCGCGGATTCGTACCAAACCGAGCGCCGCCGCCAGGCGGAGCTGATCAGCGCTGCGCTGCAGACTTCGCTGTTGCCGCCGCCGCTGGAGCTGGAGGACGAGCTCGTCGAGGAGGTCGCGCCTCCTCCGAGTCGCGTTCGCTGGCTGCTGCCCGCCGCCCTGCTGCTGCTCGCGGTCAGCGGGGTCGCCGCCTCGCGCTTCTGGAGCACGGGCGCCGCTGCTGCGAGCGACGCGACGCCACCGCTCGGAGTCGCCCCGCCGCTCGGGAACGCGCAGCCGCTCGCCACCACTGCGCCTGGCGCGGCGCCGTCTCCTTCGCCTTCCGGGACCGTTACCCCGGGGTCGGCAGTGGAAGCGACGCGCGCCGCAGAGCCGACGCCAGAGGGCTCGGCCGAGCCAGCGTCGTCCGCAACGGACAAGCCCTCTCGGGCCAAGAGCCCCCGCGGGGTGCGTCCCGCAGGCCCTGCGGCGGCGCCTGCCCCCGCAGCCGCTCCCCCCGCGGCGCCTCCCCCCGCGGCGAGCGAAGGCTGCAATCCGCCCTACTATTTCTCGCGCGGAATCAAGACCTACAAGCCAGAGTGCCTATGACTAACGACATGCGATATCCGTAACCCACAAGGGTTATGGACATGATACCGAACTGAGCTCCGCGCACTGATTCCATAACCCAACTGGGTTATCAGCGTGATACACACGATGTGCAAGGAAGGAGCGCGGCATCATGTCGAAGGCGAAATTTTGGGGGTCGTCGATCGCGTTGGTACTGGCAGTGCTGGAGCCTGGCTCGGCGGAGGCCGGGCATGGCCACGAAAAGCCGAAGCCCGCGCCCTTGCCGCCAGCGCTACTGAACGCTGGCTTCGAGCAGGAAGGCACGGGGGTGGCCGCGCCGAGCGGCTGGCAAAGCCGGGGCTCGGTCAACGCGGATTTCACGGAGTGGACGGGCCATGGCGGCAACTGGCGCCTCTCCCACTGGAGCGGAGACGCCTATTCGGTCGACACCCAGCAGACCATCTCGGGGCTACGGCCCGGCTGGTACACGCTGCGCGGCTGGGTGAAGCGCAGCCCCGGCCAGAACAATAGCTACCTGGAGCTCAAGTGCGGCAAGCGCAGCGAGCGCGTGTACTCGCCGGTGGCGTGGGCGGACCAGTGGCTGCAGATCGCGGTCTCCACCTACGCGGACGGCAAGCCCTGCACCGTCTCGCTCCATACCGACGCGGCGGGCGGTGAGTGGTCGAACTTCGACGACGTGGAGCTCACCCCAGGCGAAGCCAAGCTCTCCGTGCTCGGCGCGGACGTATCCAGCCTCACCAAGTCGGAAGACTACGGCGGCCAGTACTTCGACGACTTCCGTCGTCCGAACGCCTGCTGGCGCGACGAGTCTGCGCTGGAGATCTTGGAGAGCCACGGCGCGAGCCACGTGCGCGTGCGCGTCTGGGTGGATCCGGCGGACGGCTACCACGATCGCGCGGAAGCTCGGGCGATGGCGCGGCGCGCGCGCGACGCGGGCCTGAAGGTACTGGCGGACCTGCACTATTCGGACAGCTGGGCAGATCCCGGGCAACAGAACAAGCCGGCGGCGTGGGCGAGCTACTCGGTCGAGAGGCTTCGCCGCGCGGTGTACGAGCACACGTACGACGTGTGCCGGGCCATGACCGTCAACGGCCGAGGCCCGGACATGATTCAAATCGGCAACGAGCTCAACTCCGGCATGCTCTGGCCCGACGGGCACACCTGGGATCCGCCGAATTGGGACAACCTCGCCGAGTTCCTCAAGGCCGGCTCACGCGCCGTGAAGGCGTGCTCACCGAGCACGAAGGTCGTGCTTCACCTGGCCAACGGCGGGGACAACGGCCTGTACCGCTGGTGGTTCGACAACATCACCACCCGCGGCGTGGAGTTCGACGTGATCGCGGCGTCCTACTACGGCTACTGGCACGGCTCACTCGGTGACCTGCAGCGCAATTTGAACGACGTCTCCGCGTACTACGACAAGGACGTCATCGTGGCGGAGACCGCGTACCCGTTCACGCTGGGCTGGCAGGACGACCAGAGCAACGTGATCGGCCTCGAGAGCCAGCTCGTCTCCGGCTACCCGGCGACGCCAGAAGGCCAGGCACGCAACTTTCGTGACGTGCTCTCGATCGTCCGCGCCGTGCCGGGCGGCCGCGGCCTCGGCGCGTTCTACTGGGATGCGACGTGGACGGCCGTTCCGGGCAACGGCTGGGACCCAGCGGACCCCACGAGCGGCAACACTTGGGAGAATCAGGCCCTGTTCGACTTCGACTCCGTCGCTTTGCCGGCGATGGACGAATTCAAACCCTGAGCCTCCTCCTCCGGCAAGCCGAGCGCGAGCCCCTCACTTGGGGGGCTTGTTCTCCACTTCCGGGATGATGATGGGCGGGAGCTTGATGGGATCCCAGGCCGGCGTGAGGTTGCTGTATTTGAGCCCGGCCTCGCCGGCCGTCCCCGCCAGGCGGTTCTGGTTCCAGATGTAGACCGCCGGGTACGAGGTGATCTTCTTCGTCTCGTTGTCCACCACCACCGCGGCCAAGTACAGCTGCGACGAAGAGGTCAGACCCTTGAAGGAGGAGAGCGCGTTCGGCGGCAGCTCGAACTGCTGCGAGAAGTCGTCCCCGTACTTCCGGCCGGAAGAGAACACCAAGAAGTAGTAGGTCTTGCCCTTCGAAACGAACGCGTCCGGCGACCACTTGGGCCAGCTGTTGATCTGCCCCACCTTCGCGTCGTCACCGGCGCACGTGCCCGGATCGTTTGCGGCGAGAGGAACCGCAGTGCCTTCACCGCCGGCGGCGGGGATGACGGTCACTTGACCGAAGCGGTTGTAGTACGGGCCGTCCGGCGAAGTAGCGCTCTTGGCCGGCGCGCGCGTGAACGCGATGAGCGCGTCGTCCGCCGAATAAGACGGGTAGTACTCGAGGAAGGCCGGATCTGCAGCCCCGGCGAGAGGCGCGGAGGTGCCGCCGGCTTTGTTGTTGTACGGCACCGTCCGCAGATCTGCGATCGTGGCAAGCGCGTCCGGATGACCATCCGGCGCGTAGTCCGTCGCGGTGTAAACGATTTGGTCACCCTTGTGACTGAAGCTCGGAGAGGCAGCACCGAAGCCGGTGTCCCCCGTCGTGATGATGCCCCAGCCCGTGCCCTTGGCGGCGAGCGCCGCGGCCTGCCGGGCCTCGAGGGCGGCGTCGAACGTCGGCACCGCAGCGGCGGCCACGTCGATAGCGACCGTGGTTTCCATGTCGATCCACGCGAGCTCGGCCCACTTGACCTTGTCGTTGTTCTCCGGGTTCACGCTGTCATAGGCGGGCAGGCTCTCCCACGCCTTGGTGCGGAGCTTGCCCGACTTGAAGGTGGTCCCGTAGGTCGTGAGCAAAACGCGGTCCCCCGCCGCCCAGTGACCAGGCGAGAGCGACTGAGTGCCCCACCACGGCATCTTCATGATCGCCTGCGCTCCGGCGCTGATCACGCCCGGCACGGCGCCTGCGCTGCCCGCGGCGAGTGAAGCCGCCGCCTTGGACCAAGGCCAGTCGTCCGTGAAGACCACGCCGCTGCCATCCGGCAGTGAGGTGTGGCAGCCGATGCAGCGCACCTGCCCGTCCTTGAAGCCGTCCAGCTTCGGCTTGTCGTGGTAGCCGCGGAGGACGGAACCGTCCTCCCCAATCTCACCGGTCCATTGCACTTGCGGCAGCGTCAGTGACTCCGCCACGCCTTCGTCGCCCACCGCGAAGCCGAGCAGCTTGCTCGAGCTCGGCGTGACAGAGGCTGAATTGACGGTCCAGAACACCATGCTCCCGGTGGCGACCACGGGAGCGATGTGAAAATCACCCGTCACCCCCACCGGCTTGCCGGGGGCCTTGGAGTTGATGCCGCGAATCGTGACCGTGACGGGGTGGCCGGCGGCGTTGTTGGCGAAGCCGTTCCCTGACGCCGACACCATCTCCCCGCCCGGGCCGGCCCATATTTCCTTGGGTAAGTACCAGGAAGGCGCGGGCGAGCCGGCCTTGGAGCTGTACAGCGTGTACGCGACGAGGTCGTTCTTCTCCATGGGCGAGTGGATGCGGATCTCGAGCAAATCGATGTCCGCCGGGGCGGCGACGCGGAAGCGTGGACGCACCCAATTGGCAGGGAGCATTGCCCCCTCCTTCCCTTCGCTCGAAAGCTGGGGCTCGAGCATGCACAGCGATCCGGGAGTGAAGTCCGGGGAGGCGGCGAACAGCTCGGCAGCGTTGGCCGGAACGCCCTCGGCCAGGATGGGTTCGGCGGGAAAGTCCGTGCACAGGCCGAGCGCGCATTTGGGGTGCACGACGTTGGGGTTGCTGGGATCCGGGTCGTCGATGTCCCCGCCCTCCGGCGGGACCTCCAAGCCGGGCATGTTGATGCCGAAGCCGCCGAGCGAACCGTTGCTACCGCCGCTGCCTTGGCCGCCGCCGCTGCTGGTAGCGCCGGTGTTGTCGTTGGTCTTCGACCCTTTGTTGCCGCCGCCGGCGTTGCAACCCAGCACGCACGTCCCCAAGAGCGCGGCCAGCGCCCACAACGAATTGTTCTGCATAGCTACGGCTCCGATCCTGTCGCCCGCACGCCGCCAACGGCAGCGCAGAACGCGCGCGCCACACCGCTCGCGTCCGCATCGATAGAGACATACGGAGCTCGACTCGTCAAGCGACGCGCCCCCGCAAAAGCGGCCTAGAAACTGGTTCCACAAGCGGCCGGTTCGGATGCGCGGTTTACGTTCTCGGAGAATTGCGCTCGGGCGACAGATATCGAGTGTCACCGCGCGTCAGAGTCGGGCGAGCGCTGCGGCGCGTTGCGGCACCGCTCGTAGAAGAAGCGCGACCGCTCAGTCGCTCAGTCGCTCTCCGCAGCGCCAACGTCGATCGCGAACAGCTGCACGTTGGCAACAGCGACTCTTTCCAAGCGCGGCGACGCCGCGACGAGCGCCCTCAGCTCACGAAAGAAACGCAAACGCAGCTCTTCTATGGCGGTGAGCGTCTGCTCGTCGGTGCTGAAGACCAGGTAAGCGAACCCGCCCGGCCCCGACTCGGCGATCCGCTTGCGCGCTTGATCCGTCCAATGAGCGCGCAGCGAACGCTGGGCGAGAGGCTGCGAGCGTGACGTATCCACCGAGCGCGCGCGGTCCAGCTGGTATCGCGCGCCGTCCCAGAGGACCACGCCCACGGCGGCGAGATCGGCCAGCGTGCGCTCTTCTTCCTCCAAGCTGACGCCGAGGCGGGCCGCTATCCAACCCGGTACATGCTCGGGCAGGGCCGCGTATTGCTCGAGCTCCAGGAAGCGCGGCACCGCCTCGGAGAGCGGATTCTCGTGGGCCAGGCGCTGGAGCGCTTGGACGCGCCGCCACTCCGTGCCGGCGGCGGGCAATCGGTTCACGTCCACCAGGCCCGACAGCAGGTCGAGCACCCGCCGGGAGGCGGCGTCCACCAGTCGAAGGAAGAGGGGGACGCGCGGCTCCGCCAACCCTGCGAGGATTCGGCTGAGCGCCGACCGGCTGAGCCCCGCGCGCTCCGCGAGTGACTGAATCGAGGCGCTGCCCCGAAGCTCGCGCAGCAGCTCGGCGCAAAATTCGGTCGATCCCGGCTCGAGCGTGCGAAGCGCCTCGCTCAGGTGGCGCTGCAAAAACGGCTGCACCGCGCCGCGCACGTCGATACCCAGCCGCTGCGCCGCGCCGAACAGCTCCGCCGCGGTCGGGAAGCGCCGCCCCGACTCCCACGCGTAGGCAACATTGGACGAGTAGCCCAGCCGGCGGCTGAAGGCGGTTTGCGACCGAGCTCCCCGCAGCTCCCTGAGGAGCTGTCGCGCCAGCAGCTCGTAGTCCATCTAGCAAATCTGCACGCTTGGGTGCGCTATTGCGAGGCAAAAAGTGCGTCTCTGCGCTAGCTAGCGGGGCGCAGATGGGTAGCCTTGGTCGATGCGCGCTCCCAGCCTCCGGTTCTTTCCTCTCGTGCTCCTCGGCCTGACCGCGGCGCTGGGCGCCAGCGGCTGCGGAGACGACGAGACCGTCGCCGCGAGGGGGCCGGACGGAGCGGGCGGCGCTCCGGATGCTGGCGGTGAGGGCGGCGAGCCTGCGAGCGGCGCGAGCCCTTCGGCCGGAGCGACGGGCGGCGCCGGTGAGCCTGCCACCACCGCCGAGTGCGGCCAGCTCGACGTGGAGGCGCTCGGCAACGCGGCCTGGGATCCGCGCTTCACGATCGCCGGCGTGACCGGCCATGACGGCATCACCCCGACGATTCACGACTTTGCCATCGAGCCGGACGGCGCCGTGCTGGCCGCGGGGCGCTTTGCCTACCACGAAGGCAAGGCAGTACCGCCCTTGCTCCGTCTGCGAGCAGGTCAGTGGCAGCCCGCACGCCAAACGTGGACCTTGGAGCCGCCCGGCGACGGCTTCGCTGCGCTCGCGCTCTCGGACGAAGGCGCGCTGGCGCTGGCCACGGCCGATTCGTTCGGCGAGCGAGACGGAGAGATCTGGCTCGATCGCGACGACGAGCAGCAGGTCATCGGAGCTTTCAACGGGCAAGTGCGCTCGATGGCGTGGTTCGGCGGCAAGCTGTACGTGGCGGGCGAGCTCGAGCTGGGCGAGGTCGCGAACCTCGCGGTATGGGACGGAGAGAGCTGGTCGGCGCCGAGCGGAGGCGCGCCGGACGGTCCGGTGCTGGAGCTGCTCGTCGCCGGCGACTCGCTCTACGTCGGGGGCGCGTTCACGACGGTCGGCGGGGTCGCCTCCGCCAACATCGCCGCGTTCGATGGCCTCACGTGGACGCCGCTACCGCTGACCGAAGCGCTCGCCGTTTACGCTCTCACCCAGAGCGCGGAGGGCGAGCTTTACGCTGGCGGTGTTCTCGGTGAGCTCGGCGCGGCGAGCGGCCTCGTGAAGCGCGTCGGCGACGCGTGGCAAGTCGTCGGCGGCGGGCTCGCTCAGTTCCAGACGCGCGGCGTGGTCAGCGACCTCGTCGCGCACGATGGTGTGGTGGACGTCGCGGGGTGCTTCAGCTCGGCGGGTGGCCTCGCGGGCGCGGATGGCGCCGTGCAAACCGTGGGGCTCGCGCGCTGGGACGGAGCGAGCTGGCAGAGCCTGAACACGGGCAGCGCCGCCGCTTCGCCCTGGTTCCAGCCCGGAGTGTGCGGAGACGAAGGCGTCTCCGCGCTGTGGGACATGGAGTTCCAGCGGCTCGCGGTCGCCGACGAGCGTCTGTTCGTGGGCGGCTCGTTCGCGGGCGTGGAGGGCGTGCAAACCCAGTCCCTGGCCGTGCGCGAAGGGGACGCCTGGCAAGCGCAGGGCAGCGGCGGGTTAGGTCTGGGCGGCTCGCTCGATCGCGTGGTGGCGGGCGGCCCTGGCTGCGAGCTGTTCGGTCTCGGGGCGTTCACTCACCTGGGTGGTGAGCCAGCGCCGGGGCGGGTGGCGCGCTTCGATGGGCGCTCGTGGCAGCTGCTCGAAGACGAGCTACCGCAAGACGCGTACTGTCCAGCCATCGACGTGAGCGCGGCGGGCGAGCTGGCCGTCGCGTGCACGGTGTTCACCGAAGACGGCTCGGCCAGCGGCGTGCTGCTCTCGGTGGAAGGGGATCGGCTGGTGCGGCGCGAGCTGGATACCGAGCTGCCGCCACTCCACGCCATCAAGTTCGACGACTCGGGCAAATTGTGGCTTTCGGGCGGAGACGCGAGCGGCTTCGTCGCCACCGTCGACGGAGATGCGGTGAGCTTCATGCCCGTGGATTTCGACGGCCCGGTGCAGTTCCTGGACGTACGAGACGGTGACGACGTGCTGGTCGCCGGCACTTTCAGCCAGGTCGGCGGAACCGCGGCCGCACACATCGCCCACTACGTGGCAGGTGAGTGGCGCGCGCTCGGCAAGGGTCTCGTCGGCCAGCCTCAAGCCATCGGCCGTGACGCGAACACCGTCTATGCCAGCACCTACAACGACGGAGAAGGCGCTTACCTGCTGGGCGCTTTCGACGGCAAGGCGTGGAGCGAGCTGGGCGGGGGCAAGTCGGGCCTCGCGGTGGAAGACTTTTACTCGTTCAATCAGATTTCGCCGGTTCGAGGCGGGCTCATTCTGGTCGGCAGCGCCGAGCTTCAAAACGGCTCGGGTCGCGGCGCGCTGCTCTGGAAAGACGGCAAGCTGCAGCCGGTGGGCGGCGGCGGAGTGCACGGCATCACGGTCAGCGGCGTGGCGGTTGCGCAGAACGCGCTGTGGATCGGCGGAGTCATCGCCGAGGTCTCCGACGGCGAGGAGACGACTTCCTCCGTGGGGATCGCCCGGCTCGCGTGGTGACGTCAGGGCTTCGGCAAGAGCCAGCTCAAGAGGCTCGTGTACGTGGCTTCGAACGAAAACGTGGTGGGCCGAACGCCATGCTGCAAGTTGCTCCCGATCATGCAGGAAGTGACGACTCCGGCCGCCACCTTGGGATCCAGGCTGCGCGACAGCTCGCCGCTCCGGACGCCGCGCTCGATGATCGACTCCACGCGGCCGTTCCACAGCAGCATCATGACCTCGAGCCGGGCCCGGACGCGCTCGTCGCGGCGCCCGCGCAGCATCATTTCCTGCACCACGAAGTCGAGCCGAGGCTCGACGCGACGGCGATGGCTCTGCGTCGCGAACAAGTGCCGCAGCTCCTCGAGCGCGGTGGGGTCCTCGACTTGCGGCGCCTTGATCGTGCGAAACATCTGCATGATGTGGTCGACGACGGCGGCCACCAAAGCTTCCTTGGTGTCGAAGTAGTAGTGCAGCGTCGCGATGTTGATGCCCACCTTCGCCGCGATGTCCCGAGTCCGCAGCTCCTCCAAGCCCTTCTCCGCGATCAGCTCGTAGGCTGCGCGCACCAGCTCGGCGCGTCGGTCATCCACCGCAGGCTTGGCGGCTGCGCGCGGTGAGCTCTTCTTGACGCTCGTCTTCGGCTTGGTCGTTCCGGTGCGGGAGCGAGGAGGTTTCGGCGACTGTTTCAATCAGTTGATTGATGGTGCCTTGAAAGCCGCACTGACGCAATTAACACAATTTCACAGGCGTTTGCCTTGACCCAACCCGTTCACGCCAGTATCCATCAATCACTTGATTGAGGCCACCTAGACCCCAGCGAGGTACCGACGATGACGCTCCCTCCTTTCGTTTCCCCCTTCGCTGCGAGCCCCATGGCGCTCCGGCGTCACGTCTTCGACGAGGGCGAGCAGCGCGTGGATTGCGGGAGCGCCTTGATGGTCACGCCGAAGTCCGCCGAGCTACCCCTGGAGGGTGACGACTTCGGGTTCAGCGCCGCCCAAACCGAACAGTTTCTGGCCGGCGGCCCGCTCACGCTCGGCTGGATCACGCAGTCTCCCGGCGCTCGCGGCAACGAGAGCGTGTACGTCTACTGCTGGGTCACGATCGGCGACTGAGCGCCAGAGCCGTTGCAGCTGGCAGCTCACCCATCCGTCAGCGGAGCCGGAGCGCGCGCAACTCGGCGCCATCGCCCACGAGCAGCTTGCCTTCGCGGCTGAGCGCGGCCCGCACTCGAGTGAGCGCTCGCTCGAATAGCTCCGGATGCCGGCCGTCCAGCGCCCCCACTCGCAAGGCAAATGCCAGATGAAACTTGCGCTCGGCGGGTAAGAGCGCGAGCTCCTCCACCGCCATGCAGCGCAGGCTCAAAGTCCCGGCCGCGAGCTCCTCGGCGCACGCGACCCGCGCTTGCTCGATGGCGCGCGCGGAGCGATCGATGCCGAGCACGTGTCCGCGCGGAGCAACCCGCCGCGCCACCTCTCGCAGCGCGGCGCCCGGACCGCAGCCTATCTCGAGGACCCGCATTCCCGGGGCGAGCGGAAGCGCGTCGACGGCAGCAGCCAAACGCGGTGACAGTGAGCTAGACGCGCTCCGCGTTCGCGCGATGAGTGCCGCGGACCTGTTCCGGCCTGATAGCGCCATGGCGGGGTTGTATTCCACCGGCATGCCAAGTGCATGGCGCACGGCCGTGCCGGCCGCACCCTCTTCTCAACTAGGCTTATTTCCCCCATTGCACGCCGAGCGTGCGCGCCCTTTTTGTCACACGCGTGGCGGAGAGTGCGCATGAGGCTCCGCGCTTCGCTCGCGTTGGCTCTGCTGGCGCCTGCGCTGTGGGCCGCCGAGGCCAGAGCGGAGGGTCCGCGGCCAGGGCCCGCCTACCAGCTCAAGCTCGAGCTGGATTTGCCCATCATCCTCATTGGCGGCGGCATGGCGTCGGGCTTCGCCTTCATGTCGGAGGCACCCGGCGTTCACTGCGCGCCTAGCTGCGACAAGTCCACCGTCTTCAAGCTGGATCGCTTCGCTGCAGGTTGGTACGACCCGGATTGGGCGAAGGTGGGGGACATCGCGACCGCCTCGACTCTGGCCGCGCCGCTCATCGTCGTGGCGCTCGACGAGGGCCTGGCTCACGGCCTCAACGACGACCTGGTCATCGCCGAGTCCGCGCTCATCACCAGCGCGCTGCAGATCTTGACGAGCTATGCGGTGGCGCGGCCGCGACCGCGCGTTTACGGCGACGAGGCCTCGCTGGAGTCCCGTAGCGACGCGAACGCCGCCCGCTCGTTCTTCAGCGGGCACGTCGCCAACACGGTGGCGACCTCCGTGGCCACATTGCGTACGTTTCAGCGCCTCGGAAAGCCCGGCTTGGGCTACGCGATGCTGGGCGTCGGTCTGGCAGGGTCCGCGCTCGTCGGCGTATCGCGCGTCGCAGCCGGCTCGCATTTTCCTTCGGACGTCGTGATCGGCGCCATGGTGGGGACGGGCGTCGGCCTTGCCCTGCCCGCCATGCACGATTCGCCGGTGAGATTGGTGCCCGTCGCCAGCAGCGAGTACGCAGGCCTGCTGGTGCGCGGCGCCCTCTAGCCAACGTCAGACAGCGGCGATTGCCGGCGCCGTACAGCAATCCGGCCCAACCGCGGCTAGTCTGCGCCCACCGTCATGGATTCGCTCTTCGCTTCCGAAAACTTGGTCGCGCTGCTCACCCTCACCCTCCTCGAGGTCGTGCTCGGCATCGACAACGTCATCTTCATTTCGATTTTGGCGGGCAAGCTGCCGGAGCAAGAGCGCAAGAAGGCGCGCCTGATTGGACTGAGCCTGGCACTGGGTGCGCGCATCCTCCTGCTGCTGAGCTTGTCTTGGGTCATGCGCCTGACGACCGACTTGTTCACGCTGCTGGGTATGGGCATCTCCGGTAAGGATTTGGTGCTCATCATTGGCGGCCTCTTCCTGGTCGCCAAGGCCACCCACGAGATCCATTCCAAAATCGAGGTCGACGAGCACGCTCCCGAGGTGCGGCGCGCCGGCTTCACGTCGATCGTGATCCAGATCCTGCTCATCGATATCGTCTTTTCGCTCGACTCCGTCATCACCGCGGTCGGGATGGTCAGTGAAATATCGATCATGATCACCGCTGTCATCGTATCGATTGGGATCATGATGGCGTTTGCCGGAACCATCGGCGCTTTCGTGGAGCGCCACCCTGCCATCAAGATGCTCGCGCTCTCGTTTTTGATCCTGATCGGGGTCATGCTCGTCGCCCAGGGCTTCGATCAAAAGATCGACAAGGGTTACATCTACTTCGCGATGGCGTTCTCGCTCGGGGTGGAGCTGCTCAACATGCGCTTCCGCAAAAAGACGAGCGTGAAATCCAGCAATCCCGGGCACTGAGCCGCGGCGAGCCGCCAAGCTGGTCAGAAACCTTCTGACGGCAGCAGACGCAGTCTTCCGACTTGATCTCGGAGCCGCAGCACTTCGGAGTAAAGAGCTCCGCATCGCGCGCGGACGAGCGAAAGCAATGGCTAGTCGAGGATGGATCGCGTGCGGCTTGGGTTTGATGGCGGCGATAGCGTGTGAGTCTTCGGACGAGGGGGCACCGCCTGCGGGCGAGGCCGGACGTGGCGGCGAGGCCGGCATGAGCGGAGCCGCCGGCGGCGAGACCAGCGCCGCCAGTGGTGCGAGCGCTGGCTCGCGAAGCGGCGGAATCGCCGGCAGCGGCGGCTCCACGGGCTCCACGGGAGGGTCGGGTGATCACGCTGGCTCACCGGCGGGAGGAGCCGGCGAGCCGAGCGCGGCGGGCGCAGGCGGCGCGGGCGGAGGCCAAGCAGGCGCCGGAAGCGGCGGTGAAGGCGGTGAAGGCGGTGAAGGCGGAGGCGCAGAAAGTGGACCGGCCGTCGCGTACGTCTCCACGCTATTCGGGGAGCTGCTCGTCGCTTCGCTGGATCCGGCAACAGGCGAGCCGGAGCTGCGCGGGAGCGCTCCCATCGAGGTCGAAGGTAATCTGAACGGGGTCATCGTCAGCCCCAACCGCAAGTTCCTTTTCGTCCCTGCCGATCCCGCGCGCATCGATACGTACGCGATCCAGCCGGATGGTTCCTTGCCGGAGGAGCCGAGCTCTTCAGCCGAGGTGGACGACGAGAACCCGCTCCTCACCATGGCCGTGGACCCGCTCGGTCGATTCGCGTACGGCGTCAGCCCGTTCAGTCAGACCATCTACGTGTTTGGTGTCGACCAAACCACTGGCGAGCTCACTCCGACGGGTGAGCCGCTCCTCGTCGGACCGGGCCCCACCCACCGAGGCCCTGCTTTCGTCGCGCCCGCCCCGAGCGGCCGCTTCGTCTACGTCACGCAGATGCCAGACGGCCCTCCGACGGACGACGATGGAATCCGCTGCTACGCCGTGGATCAGCTCACCGGCGAGCTCAGTGAGGTCGAAGGCTCGCCGTTCAGCGCCGCCCCCGTCTTCGGCGGCGCTCTGGCCTTTCGCCCGGATGGGAAGTTCCTCTACAGCACCGGCGGTGGGTTGAACGCGTTCGCGGTCGACGTGGCCACCGGCGAGCTGAACGTTTTGGAAGGCTCACCGTTCTCCACCGACGTGCAGTCCGATCCCTGGGCGCCCAGCATTGCCATGGATCCCCGGGGCCGGCGCCTCTACATCAGCAACTTCGGAGCGACGCGGCACATCACCGGCTTCGCCATCGACGCCGCGACCGGCTCCCCCCAAAAGCTCCCGGGCGACCCCGTGCAGACGCCCTCCCCCTACTCGATCGCTCTTGGTCCGGGCGGGCGCTTCCTCTACGTCGGCGACGACACGAGTCAGATTTCGGTATTCAGCGTGTCCGGAAAAAGCGGTGCGCTCACGCAGCTCGCAGGCTCGCCCTTCCCGTTCGGCGGCTTGGAGCCCGACATCGCCTTCGTCAGCCTGCCGTGAGCTGACGACCTGGACTTTGCCCGACGCGCTTGGAGAACTCGGGCGACTCCGAGCCGGGACGAAAATTCGAGCATGCTGACGAAGAAGCGCTCATCTGGGGACGTGCGGCTGATACGGTACGTTCCCGGGCGATCGTGCGCTGCCATTCCCTGATTGCGCTTCAAACCATCGGCCTTTTCGTCGCGGTCGCGTGCTCGAGCGGCACCGACACGCCACCGCCGCAAAGCCCGAGCGGAGGCGCTGCGGGCGCGGCCAGCGGCGGCACACCGCCGGGTGGCGGCGCGGCGAGCGGGGGCGCCGGCGCTAGCTCGGGGGCAGGCAGCTCTGCGGTGGGGCTCGGCGGCTCCAGCACTGGCGGCAGCTCCATCGGCGGCGGCGGCGCCGCAGGCGGCGGAGGAGCGGGCGGCGGCGGCACTGAGTCGGGTGGCGGCGGCGCAGGCGCAGGCGCAGGCGCAGGCGCAGGCGCGGGCGCGGGCGGAGCAGGCGCGGGCGGGGGCGCGGGGATGCGCTGGGTCGGCACTTGGGCATGTGCCCCGCAAACGACGGAAGACGCCAACTTACCTCCGTCGCCCGGCCTTGCTGGCAACACCTTGAGGCAGGTGGTGCGCACCAGTATCGCGGGCTCGCGACTCCGGTTGAGGCTCTCCAACGAGTACGGTACCGCCCCCGTGGTGCTGGATTCCACGCACCTCGCCCTCTCTCAAGGTGGTGGGGCGATCGACGTCGCGACCGACAAGGCGCTGAGCTTCAACGGCGCCGCCGCGGTCACGATACCGGCTGGGCAGCTCGTCTGGTCGGATCCGGTGGACTTTCCGCTCGCGCCCCTGGCCAAGGTCGCCGTCTCCATTCACTTTGGCGCGCAAACCGGCGCCGTCACCGGCCACCCGGGCTCGCGCACCACTTCGTATTTGCAGACGGGCAGCGCGGTCGCGACGGCCAGCCTCGCCTCCGCGACGAAGACCGAGCACTGGTACTTCATCACGGGAGTGGACGTGATGGCGGACGCGAGCAGCGCCGCCGTCGTGGTCTTGGGGGATTCGATCACCGACGGCCGTGGCTCGACGACCGACATGAACAATCGCTGGCCCGACGCGCTAGCAGAGCGGCTGCAAGCGAACACCGCGACGGCCAAGGTCGGGGTGCTCAATATGGGCATTGGCGGCAACGCCGTGCTCTCGGGCGGGCTCGGCCCCACCGCCACCGCCCGTTTCGACCGCGACGTCCTTCAGCAGAGCGGCGTACGCTGGCTCATCGTTCTGGAGGGCGTGAACGACATCGGAGCGAGCGGCGGCGCTACCATCGCCACTGGCCTGATCGACGCGTTCAAGACGTTCGTCATGAAGGCCAAGGCGGCCAACGTTCGCGCCTACGGCGTGCCGATCCTACCGGTCGTCGGCTCGCAGTACGCAGGCGGAGAGAGCACGCGCAAAACCGTCAATGATTGGATCCGCACCAGCAACACGTTCGATGCGGTGATGGACCTGGAAGCGGCCGTACGCGACCCGGCGAGCCCGACCCAGCTCCTGCCCGCCTACGACAGCGGGGACAAGCTGCATCCGTCGCCGGCCGGTTACAAGAAGATGGCCGAAGCCGTCGACCTCACGCTGCTCACCCCGTAACCAAGGCGCGGCAACGCGAGACGACGGCGCGGCGACGCGAGCTCAGTACTTGGAGAAGACTTGCCAGGTCATGTTCCCGGCAAACTTCGGCCAGCCGTGGTTCGTGTTGTTGTAGGTCGGGTCGGTGTGCTGACACCAGTAGAGCGGGTACTTCGCGTCGCAACCTTGGTAGGCCACGCAGTTGGATTGCGCGTCCGTGTAGCCCTCCACGGGCGTGGTCATGGTGCCGCAGTGGTTGAGCGCAGCGTAGAAATCACGCGTCTTGGGGCCGTTCTCGGTGCCGACCTGGTTGTCGTTTTTGCCGTGGATGATCACGGCCGCCACCTGACCCGTGCAATTGCGGCTGCCGGCGTTGAGCGGGTACTCCGGGACGTTCTTCGTGGCGCACGGCGCGATGGCGCGCAGCTTGTCCGCGTGCTCACAGCCGAGGATGCTGGAGAAGTCACCACCTGAGCTCTCGCCGGCCGCAAAGGCGCGCGCCTTGTCCACGCAGTAGTCGGCGGTTACCTTTTCGTACAGAGGCGCGAAGAACGGCACGTCCGAAGCGAGCCAGCCGCTGCTGTTGCTGGCGGACGCGGGATAGACGCGAATGGTCGCGTCCTTGGCGCCGTTGGACTCGTACCCTGCGTTCTTCTCTGCCCAATCGATGGGATTGCCCGTGGGGTGGAAGACGAAGAGCACCGGGTACGGCTTCTTCGAGTCGTATTGGGCCGGCAACTTCACGTAGTACTTGTGATTGGAGACCGTGAGCGGAGACCCGGCGCTCCCGACTTGCC
The DNA here is from genome assembly GCA_004193285.1 of Myxococcales bacterium. Classification (GTDB taxonomy): domain Bacteria; phylum Myxococcota_A; class Polyangia; order Polyangiales; family Polyangiaceae; genus PMG-095. Next base: position 291,931 of record SECP01000002.1, read on the forward strand.
CGGGAGCCTTGTCGCAACCAGCGCTCGGCTGCGGCGCGCTACCGTTGGAGCCGCCCGCCCCGCTGCCGGCGCTGCCTGCGCTCCCGCCCGTCGCCCCACCGGCTCCGCCGGTTGCGGTTCCACCCGCTCCAGCTCCGCCGACTGCGGTGCCACCGGCGCCGCCGGCGCCGCCCGTAGCTTGTCCACCCGATCCGCCGCTGGACGAGGTGCCGCCAGCGCCGCTCCCGGAGGCGGCAGGTTGCCCTGCCGAGCTCGCGCTGGAACCAGCGGTAGCGAACGAGCCGCCGCTACCATTGGTGCCCGCGGAGCTCTGACCGGAGCCGGAGGCGCCCGCATTGCCTTGAGGGCCAGGTTCGTCCGTGGACGAACAGGCCAACGCGGTGAGCAGCACGCCAGTGACGATGAACGACGCTCTCATGAGGGGGAACTCGATCGCCGGCGCCCGCCCGAGCGTGAAATCGGCTGAGGGATCGGTCCCGTGAGGGCGCCCGAGCAGCGGCGCCGGCTTGGCATCCGTAGCAAGCCGGGCCTGCCGCCGGGAGATGAGCTTTTGCGCGCTGCCCGATTGAACGATTCCGCCGGAGCGAGCACCGCGCGATGACAAAAAGCACAGCCGCTTGGACGCGCCGCGCGGGCGGGATTCGCACCAGCTCACGGCCACTCGAACGATTAAGAAGCTCATCGACATCCATGCTCCCAAAGTTGGACGATTCACGCGTTCACCGCCGGCGGGCACCGCGTGCGGTTCGATGAAGCTCCATCGTGGAGCTCAACGCGTTGGCAGTGGGGCCGCGCGTACGCTTCCGTCACGAGAACGGAGAGGGCGCGAAAAAAGCCAAAAGAGCGCCAGAGCTGGCATTTTCTTGCGTTGCCGTCGTTCGGTCTCGGCTCGCTGCTCAGCGACGGAGCTGGCGACGCCCCCGCTACCGATTCATTCGGCGGCCGCGCGACTCAAGCGCCTTGAACGCGTGCGTCGTAGGCGGCGACCGTCCTCTTCCACGCCGGGCGCTCGGTGCACCGCGCACGGTAGGAGACGAGGTTCGGGTAAGGCTCTAGCATCTCCTCCGGCGTTCCCGCGTCCAGCACGTGGGTCATGAGGATATCGGCGACGGTGAGCTCGTCGGTCGCGATGAACTGGCGATGGTTCAGCCAGCCGTCGAGCTCCTTCAAGCGCATCTCGGCCCAGCTGCGCAGCGCCTCGCTCGGCTTGCTGCCCTTGCCGCCGCTGAGGTTGACGAACCACAGCGACAGCACCGGCACCTCGATGGTGGTGAGGGCGGTGAAGCACCAGCGAAGGACCTGCGCTTCGCCGGCGAGGTCCGTGGGGATGAGCTTGCCGCTCTTGCGAGCGAGGTACAAAAGTATCGCGCCCGACTCGGACACCACGACTCCGTCGTCGTCGATGACAGGAATTTGGCCGAACGGATTGAGAGCGCGGTAGGCGGGCGAATCCAGATCGTGCTTGGGGTGGTCCATCCCGACGATGTCGTAGGGGAGTCCCAGCTCCTCGAGCGCCCACAGCACGCGCAAGTCACGCGTGTTGCCGCGCGCGCCCTCGTTCACCCGAGCAAAGCCGTACAGCTTGAGCATGCGCGGCAGACTAGCGCGGGCGATTGCGGGTGGGGGCCGCCTTTGCAACTGCGAAAAACGTCCGGCCGCCTGGGCCCACCACGTGCTACCCAGGACGCCCCATGCAAGCGCAGCCCGAGGCAGAGCGCCCCGTCAACTCGCCACGACGGGTGCTCCTGGCCAGCTTGATCGGCACGACGATCGAGTTCTTCGACTTCTATATTTATGCGACGGCAGCGGTGCTGGTCTTCCCGAAGCTGTTCTTCCCCTCCAGCGACCCGGCTTCGGCGACTCTGCAGTCGCTCGCGACGTTCGCGCTCGCCTTCTTTGCGCGGCCCCTCGGCTCCGCGCTGTTCGGACACTTCGGCGACCGCGTGGGCCGCAAGGCAACCCTCGTGGCCGCGCTGCTCACGATGGGCCTCTCCACCGTCGCGATTGGGCTGCTCCCGAGCTACGAGTCGATTGGCGTGGCCGCGCCGCTGCTCTTGGCGCTCTGCCGCTTCGGTCAAGGGCTGGGCCTCGGAGGCGAGTGGGGCGGCGCGGTGCTGCTCGCCACCGAGAACGCTCCGCCCGGCAAAGAGGCGCTCTACGGCATGTTCCCCCAGCTGGGCGCGCCGATCGGCTTCCTGTGCTCCACCGGCATCTTTTTGGTGCTGACCGAGACGCTGAACGACGCACAGTTCTTCTCTTACGGCTTTCGGATTCCGTTCATCGCCAGCTCCTTGCTGGTCTTCGTAGGCCTCTACATTCGCTTGAAGCTGCACGAAACGCCGGCCTTTCAGCGCGCGATCCAGAACGATGAGCGGGTGCGCATCCCGTTCGTGAGCGTGATCGTCAATCACCCGCGCGAGCTGCTGCTCGGCACCTTCGCGGCCGTCGCCACGTTCGTGCTGTTTTACTTGATGACCGTCTTCACCCTCAGCTGGGGCACCTCCGCCCTCGGCTACTCGCGTACGGAGTTCTTGTCGCTCCAGATGATTGGGGTGCTCTTTTTCGGGCTCACGATCCCCGTCTCGGCGCTGCTGGCGGACAAGCGCGGGCGCTGGGGCATGCTGCTGGCGGCGACGGTCGCGATCATCGTCTTCGGTTTGATCTTCGCGCCGCTATTCGGCTCTGGCTCACGCCTCGGCGTGCTCGCGCTGCTCACGCTCGGCTTGGGTCTAATGGGCCTGACTTACGGGCCGATCGGGACCGCACTGGCGGGCTTGTTCCCCACCGCGGTGCGCTACACGGGCGCGTCGCTCACGTTCAACCTAGCCGGCATCGTGGGCGCGTCCCTCGCGCCTTACGCCGCGACTTGGCTGGCGCGCCATCATGGTCTGCAAGCAGTGGGCTACTACCTCTCACTCTCTGCGTTCGTGTCGCTGCTCGCACTCTGGGCGATCCGCTCCAGCGCGGCGGGTCGCGCGTAGCGCACGCACGCGGAACAATGCGTTAGAAGGGCAGCTGGGGCGGCGGCTTACGAGTCGCGGGCTGGGAGCGCTTGGGCGGAGCGGAGCGCAGCGCTGGCGCGGCTGGCGTCAGGTTGCTCGCCTCGCTCGGGCGGTTCATCGGCTCACTCGTCTGCGGCGCGGGCGCGGGCGCGGGTGCGGGCGCGGCCCCGACGTGCGCCCGCGGGGCGTGGTTGCGCTGGGCCCGGGCGCGCGGGGAAGCGGAGCCAGAGCGCTCGACCGCAGCTGGGCTCGCGGCCTTGACCGAAGTGCGCGCGGAGTCGGTCCAGGCCAGGCTGCAGCTGAAGACGAGCAGGCCGAGAGCGGCAATCAGCGGGCGGGGGCGGGGGCGCGGTCGACGGACTGCCACTTCCGACGGCGGCGATGCCGCGGGCGCGAGCGGCGGTTGCGAGGTGAACCAGCGCTGCTCGGGGTCCGTGTCGTCGTGCTCGGGAACGCACTCGCTCGGCGGACCGCACGGCACCGTCACGCGCGCTGCGGGCAGCAGCCACTTCGCCGCGAGCGGCGTGCCGCACACGTCCTCGGCGATGCCTTGCTGCAAGAGCCAGCGCGCGAGCGCTCGACCCAAGTCCCGAATCGACTGAGGACGGTCCAGGAGGTCCTTGCTCAGCCCCCAGCGCAGGATGTCTCGGAGGCCAGCGTCGATGCTGGCGTCCTCGGCGATGGCCGCGGGCGGCTCACGCAAGATGGCGTCCATGACTGCGCGCTTGTCAGGCCCCGTAAAGGGCGCATTGCCGGTGACCGCCTTGTAGAGCACCACGGTCAGCGACCAAGTGTCCGTGCGGGGGTCGACCTCCTCGCCCGCTACTTGCTCGGGAGACATGTAGTGCGGGCTGCCGAGCACCACTCCGTCTTCCGTGAGCTTGGGGTACGAGGGCCCGCCGTAGCCCAGCTTGGCGATGCCGAAGTCCAGCAGCTTGGGCAGTACTTGCTCACCATCCGTCGAGAGGAAGACGTTCTCCGGCTTCAGGTCTCGATGAACGACGCCTTTGGCGTGCGCGTGCGCGAGCGCGTCCGCGATGGGCAAGAGCAGCTGCACGGCCCGCACCGGGTCCAGCGGGCCGCGCGCCAGCGCGTTCGCGAGGGTCTGCCCCGTAAGCAATTCCATCACGATGAACGGATCGCCGGCTTCCGTCACCGCGACGTCGAAGATGCGCACGATGCTCGGATGCAACAAGCGGGCGGCGGCGCGCGCTTCGAGCCGCAGACGCTCCGCCAGACGGTGGCGATGGCGGCCGCTCCGCAGGAGCTTGATCGCGACCGGCAGCTCGAGCTCGCGATTGTAAGCACTCCAAACGAAGCCCATGCCGCCTTCGCCCAGCAACATCTCCAGCCGGTACTTGTCGGCCAAGAGCGAGCCCCGGCCGATCGGCGACAGCCCCGTCTCTCGCAGAGTGATCGGGCCGCTCGCTTCCGACGTAGTCCGTTGTGGTGCAGTCCCCATGGCGAAGGCACGAGCAGGCATGCCGTGTAGAAAACGGTGCAAGATTCAAGCCCCTGCATACGATGTTTGAGATCGCACGCTAACGCGCGCGTTCCCGCGAAAGTCTCATTCCGAGCGTGCTCGCGGTCGAGACTATCCGCCTCGGGCGCGGCACTTGGCGACTCGCTAGCGCAGCGCGATAGCGGTCGGTCCTGGTGCGACAACCGAACATTCTGTGGGCGCGAAGACCCCATGCACCGCGACGAGCGCGGCCCGCAAAAATCACCCTCAGGAGTTACGATTCGAGTGCTGCAGGGCGCGTCGCCGAGCCGGAGAGGAGCCGCCCCGCTCGAGCCTCGGTTCCGGCGCCAGCCCCTGCTCCGGCAGGGGCGCCAACGACACCGGCCGCGCGGGCAGGCGCAGGCGCAGGCGCGGGCCCGTGCTGGTACCGGTTCGGCTCGGGACGGCTCCGTCCTCGCGGCTTTTGCTGCAGCTTACCCTTCAGCTGCTATATGGTGCGCGCCGTGCTCACCTGGCTCAGAGCCCTGATCAACGCCTTGATCTTCCCACTGTGGACCGCACTGTGCGTTAGCGCCGCGCTCCTCATCGGCTTGGTCCTTCGTGACTCGAGCCTGTTTTACCGTTGGCAACGGGGCTGGGCACGCGGCCTGTACCGCCTGTGCGGCATCGAGCTGGAGGTGCAAGGCGCGGAGCACATGAGCCCGAGCGGCGCCTACGTCATCATCGCCAATCACGGGAGCTACATGGACATCGCGGCGCTGTTCGCCTCTTTGCCCAAGTTGCCGCAGTTCATGGCGAAGCGCGAGCTGTCGCGCATTCCGTTTTTGGGCGCCGCCCTGCGCTCCGGCCGGCACATCTTGGTGGATCGCGGCAACCACGCCAGCGCCAAGAGCTCGCTGGACACCGCGGCCGAGAGCCTGAAGGCCGGCGCCGCCATCTTGGTCTTCCCCGAGGGGACGCGCAGCACTTCCGCCAGCATCGGTCGCTTCAAGACGGGCGCTTTCCGTCTCGCCAAGCTGGGAGAGGTGCAAATCCTTCCGGTCGGGATCAACGGCACGCGGCAAGTCCTGCCCAAGCACGGGCGCGTGATTCGCCCCCATCGCGTGGCCGTGCGCATCGGTCCCCCGCTCTCGGTCGCGGAGGTGCAAGCCACGTCGCTGAACGAGCTGAGCGAGCGGACGCGCGCGCTGCTTTCGGAGCTGGCCGGCCTGCCTCTCGCCACCGAGAGCGGGTCGGCGAGCGGCGTCGAGCCGCGCCAGGCGGCAGCGCCCGGCTAGCAGCGCGTGACGGCCCGCCGAGGCAAGTCGTGCCCGGGCTCGCTTCGCGTCACGAGAAGCCTTCAGGCTCGAACCAGGACGAAGCAGAGGTCGTGCCGCGGTGGGACCAACGTCGGTGGCCCCACCCGCTCAGCGGCTCTTGGCTCTACGTCGCAATGACGGAGAAAGGCAGAGGATTCGGGGCAGCGCCGCACTCGTCGTCGATCACGTCGATGAAGTAGAGGTCTTGCGCGTCGTCCGAGAGCTGGATGTCGTCCGGGAAAGTGCACGTGATGCTGGTGTCCGATTGGGACTCCAGATCGACGTCGCACTGCCAGTAGCGGCCGTCTTTGGCGCGCACGCCCCGCACCTGGGCGGTAGCGAGGTGTTCGCCTTGGATCACCATCACGCCGCCGGGAGTCACCTGTTCGGTGATGCTGTCGACCACGGGGCCCTGCCCTTCGTTGATTTCGACCGCGAGGACCTGCTCGCCGCTCGTCGTGGGGCAGGTGAGGCTCAAGCCGTAGGAGCCGGGAGCGGCGTCGCTCGGTACCTCGAAGGAGAGCCGAACGCCGCCATCGAAGTCGTACTCGCCGAGCACCGCCACCGAAAGCTCCGCCGCGCTCGTGGAAACGCCGCAGCACTCGAACGTGCCGGAAGCGTCGTCCACGTTGAAAAACGCGCGCGCCACGCCGCCCCGGCAGCCCTGATAGATGGCCTCGCTAGCCACATCGAGCCCGGTCACACTGCCGGTTGGCGCGCACTCGCTGACGGGCGCACCACCGCTGCCCTCGTCACCACCGCTACCCGCACCACCGCTACCGGCCGCGGACGGTTCGCCCGCGGCGCCGGCACCGCTGCTACCCGGAAAGCCGCCCGCTGCTGGCGCCCCCGCCTCGCTCGGCGCGCCCCCCGCCGAGTCAGCACCGCCGCCGTTGGGCGCGCCCGCCTCCGAGGAGCCTGCGGCGCCGGCGTCGCCGGGAAGCGTCGTTTTTTTGTCGTCGTCCGAGCCGCAAGCGAGGGCGAGGGGCAGGGCGGAACCGCTCAAGATAAGAATTCTCAACGCACGATGAGCAGAAAGCAGCATGCGCCGAGCATAGCGACTGCCCGTGCCCGCTCAAGCGAGCGCGTGCGTGAACGGCCAGCGGTCCGAGCAAGCTCCCGCGCTTTGACTGGGTGTAGTCTGGGCGCAGGTCATGGATCACCAAGAGATCAGGGCGATTCGCGGCCCCCTCAGCCGCGCCGCGTTTGCGCGCGTGCTGGGCGTGACTTCGCTGACCGTGCTGCGTTGGGAGCTGCCGGACGACAACAAGGAAGCGCGACGCCCACGAGCGCGCACGGTGGAGGCGCTGCAGCGGCTCAAAGACGAAGGTCACGACGCGCTGCTCGCGGCGAGTCACGGCGCGGCGGAAGAAGAGGAAGCCCCCGAGGACGCCCTCGAGGCTGGCTCGCCACCTTTGCCCAGCTCGCCCGAGCTCGCTCAGGATTCAGCCCTCGTCGAGCCGCTCCTGGCGCGACTGATGGGGGAAGGGTGGCCAAGAGCGGAGGACGAGCTGCTCGGTCTGCTCGCGAGCAAGCGGCTGCGCTCCGCTCCAGGCCGTACTCTCGCGACGCTCGGCCTGCTGCAGGTTCAGCTCTTGGCGCGGCTCGACGTGCGCGGTGGCTTGCTGACGCTGACTCCCATTCTGGACGACCTGGAGCGCGGAGCGGCTCCGCGCGAGGTCGCGGCGCGCGCGCATTTGCTCGCCGCGCTGCTGTTCGGGCTCGCTGACTCGCGCTTCTTCGACGTGGGGCGGGTGAACGCGCACGCCGCGGAAGCCGACGCGCTGCTCGCACCCGAGCAGACTGATTTGCGAGTATTGCTCGCGACTGCTCGCGTCGCCTCCACGCGTTTCATGGGCTCCAGCGTCGCGCAGCGCGCCTACGAATCGAACGTGGAGAGCTTGAACCGCGCGGAGGCCGCGCTACCTCGCCTGCTCGCCGAAAATTTGCACGGGCTGCACGCTGAATGCCGCGGCGACGAAGCAGCCGTGCAGCGCCACCGGGACGAGAGCTTGACCCTGGCGGAGCGGCTCGAATTTGGGCCCTTCGTGCTGGCGTTGCTCGCCGACCGGGCTTGGCGCGCAGTGAACGGCGCGTCCGTACCGCAAGAGGTGCTCGAGCTCACCCAAGCCGCTCGCAAGCGCGCGGCCGCTATGGATCTAGTGCCGGCCGAAGCGATGGTGCGTATTTTGGCCTGCGAGGTCGAAGCGCTGACGCGCCTCGCGCGGTTCCAAGAGGCAGACGAAGTCGTCGCCGAGGCGAATGCTCTCGCGAAGCGCGCTGGCGTCCCTCGCTACGCGCTGGCCATGCCGATCGCTCGCCTGTACGTGTTCACGAATCGAGTCCAGCTCCTCGCTCCCTGGGCGGATTCCTTGGAAGCGGAGACGGTCAGTAGTCCGCGCCCCCTGGGGAACGTGCACGCGCTCGCGGTCCGCGGCATGTCCGCCACCTTCGAAGGCGATACGGACCGAGCGAGCGAGCTACTTTCACGGGTCCTGGGCGCTCCCGAGCCGACCGTCGGCCTTCCCTTCCTGGTTCACCACGCTCACTTCGAGCACGCGCTCGCCCGACTGCTCTCCAAAGATCTCGAGGGCTGCTCGGCGAGCATGGCGCGCGCCCGCAAATACATCTTGCAGCACCCTTCCGCCTGGCACTCTGCGGCGTACCTGAGGATGGAGTCCTTCCTGGCGCTCGCCCGCGGGCAGCTCGCTCAAGCACGTCAAAAAGCGGAAGCCACCCTCGGTACTTTCCAGCTGCTCGGGGACTCCGTGCAGGTGGCGCTGGCTCAGGTGAACGTGGCCCTGGTCGCGAGGTCCGAGGGAGCTCCCGAAGCAGAAAACCGACTGGCGGACGCGCTGACAGAGCTGAAGCGACTCGGCGTCTGGTCACCGCAGTTGATGCAGCGAGCGCAAGTCCTCTCCCGCCCTGCCCCTGCGGACCAGTGGCAGGAAGAGACGCTCTTGCAGCGCCTGGTCGGAGCGCTCGATCGGCTGTCCGTACGAGGCTTGTCTCACGAGCAGCACCGGCGAAGTTTGGCGACCATTTTGGGCGAGCTGTTCCCCGGCCGGGAGGCGATGGTAGGCGGTCGAGAAGCTCCGGATGACGAGCCAGGAGTGGTCGTGGTGCCGGACTCGAAAGACGGCGTGCTGCGCTTCGGGGTACGCGGCCCGGTCGGGTCGGATGAGCTCGCGGCGCTCAAGATTTTGGCGGCGTTCGTGTCTCGTCTACTGGGGGATACCGCGTCACCAGAGCCGGAGGCGATTGCCGACAACGTGCTGCCTCATTTCATCGCCGCGGCTCCTGCGACCCGCAAGCTCAAGGCGGACATCGCGCGGCTCTCGCGCTCGTCGGCCACGATCTTGATCGGTGGAGAGTCCGGTACCGGCAAAGAGGTCGTCGCGCGCGCCGTGCATGACCTCTCGACTCGCGCTGACCGGCCGTACATCGTGTTCAACTGCGCCAGCGTTCCGCGTGATTTGTTCGAGAGCCAGCTGTTCGGCCACCGAAAAGGCTCATTCACCGGTGCGCACGCGGATAGCCCCGGGGTAATCAGCGCGGCGCACGGGGGCACGCTGTTTTTGGACGAGATTGGCGAGCTGCCGCTCGACACGCAGCCGAAGCTCCTTCGCTTTCTGGAGAACGCGGAGGTGACCGCGCTCGGTGAGCAACGACCGCGCCGGGTGGACGTGCGAGTGCTCGCCGCGACTCACCGCGACCTCGGCAGGCTGATGCGCGACGGGCGCTTTCGCGAAGACTTGTACTACCGCCTGAACGTGGTGCCGCTGCACGTGCCCCCGCTGCGCGAGCGGCCGGAGGACGTCGTCGCGCTGGCACGTCTGTTCATTGCGCGGCTGGCGCCGGAGCCGGGGCGGGCGCCCGAGCTAGCGACCGACGCGCTGCACGCCCTTCGCCGGTACGCGTGGCCCGGCAACGTGCGCGAGCTACGCAACGTGATCGAGCGCGCCATGGCTTACGCGCCAGTTCCGGCGGTTCTCCAGGTGGAGCACCTCCGCCTGCCTTCCTAGCGGCTGGATAGTATCCAAGGCGAGCTCGACCTCGGGCACGTGCCGTGCAGTGGCACCTCCCAGAGGAGATGTTCCCATGGATATTCGTATATTCGACTCGCAGGAGCTGCCGCTGGTGCTTGGGGCTCTGCGCGGCGTCGCGATGGCCGATGATCGGCTCGTCAGCACCGAGAGCCAGCTACTGGAGGGCCTCGCTTTGCTGCACGGCTCGCCGCTCCGAGCCGAGGAGCTGCCCGAGGTCACCGCGGCTCAGCTCGGCCGCGCCGTGCTGGACCCTCACAAGCGCAAGCGGGTCGTGCAGCTGGCGATCGTCATGAGCCTGGTGGAAGGACAACCGAAAGAAAGCTCCGTCGCGGCGGTGCGCGAGCTGTCCCAAGCGCTGGAGGTCCCCGAAGAGGGCCTACGCGTCCTCGACCGCGTCGCCCACGAGCACGCGATGCTCGCCCGCATCGACATGGTACGGAGGGTCCAGCGCTTTGCGACCAGCAACGATGGCCCGAGCTTCTTGCGCGTCGCGCTGCCGATGCTGCTCGGCCTCGGGCAAAATCCGGAGCTTGCCGCGCGCTACCAAGCGCTCGCCACGCTGCCGGTGGGCACGCTCGGGCGCGGCCTCTACGACCACTACCGCGCTCACGACTTCGCTCTGCCCGGTGAGAAGGGCGGGCTCCCGGAGCTCATGCTGTTTCACGACGTCGGCCACGTCGTCTCCGGGTACGGGGTGGAGCCGCAGGACGAGATTCAGCAAGCCGCGTTCCAGGCTGGCTTCGCCCGGACCGACGGCTTCGTGTTTCTTCTGTTCGGCATCCTTCAGTTTCACGTCGGCCTCCGGATCACGCCCATCGCGAAGGAGCAGCGAGGCTTGTTCGACGTGCCCAAAGTGCTGCGCGCGCTGAGCCGAGGCGCGGCTTGCCGCATGGATTTCTCGGATCATTTCGATTTCTTCGGCCACGCCCCCGAGCAGTTGGACGTGCTCAGGGAGCGCTGGGGCGTGCCCCCAATCTAGGGGCCCAGGCCCCACCGAGGCGCGGACCGGCAGGCGTCCGGCCCGCGCGCCGCCACCAACTCGCCATGGGGGGACTTTAGCGGCGCTCGGGCTCGCCGTTTTGTGTCCGCAGGCCGGTGCAGCAGCGCCGGACGCCTCGGGTCGAGACGAATCTTCGTCGGGTCGGGGAAAGCAGCCCAGATGCCAGGTTCCGCTACTTCAGCGCCAACAGTTTCTACGGAGCACCGGATCGGATGAGCCTAGCCATAGCGCTCTTCCTGGCGGCACTGCTGCTGGCCGCGGTCGCGCTGCGCCGGCGGCGAGAGCCCACGAAACCTGCGGCGTCGACCGACCCCGCCGCCGACGACTTGGACCGCGACACGCCCATCGAGCCGACGCGTGCGAGCGACCTCGCTGCCGACTTTGCCGCGTCACTGAAAGACGACGAGCCGGTCACGCTTCTGTACCGCGGGCCCGCGCTCCTGGACCTCGCGGAGCTCGACCGGCCCACCCTGACCCCAGAGCCCGCCGACAAGCCGTCCCGAGTCCAGCTCTGTTACGAGACCGAGGCGGAAGAGACCGAGGTCACGTCACCGCGCGCGCGAATACTCATCGCCGCACAGGCCGATAGCGACCAGGGCAAGGTGCGCCGGCAGAACGAAGACTGCGTGCTCTTCATCCCGGAGCGCCAGCTCTTCGCGGTCGCAGACGGCATGGGCGGCCACGCCGGGGGCCGCGTCGCCAGCAACCTCGCCGTGCAACGCCTGCGGGAGGCGTTCGAGCAAGAGAGCTTCGTGGAGCCGCTCGACGCCAAGCAGGAGCTGCCGCGCCGCGGGCGTGAGCTCGCGAGCGCGGTCGTGCTCTCCAACCAGGCGGTGCGCGACGCCGCTCGAGCCGAGCCGACCCTCGCCAACATGGGCACCACGCTCGTCGCCGCGCGATTTTCGCAAAACAATCAGCGAGTCTACATCGCGCACGTCGGGGACAGCCGCTGTTACCGCTTTCGCGCCGGCCGGCTGCGGCAGCTCACCGTCGATCACACCATGCGCCAAGTCGGCCTCGTCGGCCCCGGCGCGGACCACCTCTTTCAGGCCATCGGCGTCACGGAGCGCCTGAGCATCGACCTCATCGTCGACAAGCCGCTGCCCGACGACGTCTACCTCCTCTGCAGCGACGGCCTGACGAAGATGGTATCCGACCAAGACATCTGCGCGCAGCTCCTGGAAGAGACCGACATCGAAGCCGCGGTATACGGCCTCATCGAGCGAGCCAACGACAGCGGCGGCCGCGACAACGTCTCCGTCGTCCTGATCAAGGTGCTCGAGCGCTCGATCCCGGCCATCGCCAACGCCGGCGCCGCGTGGACCAGGCTGCCGAGCAACAGCAACGCGATCTGGGAAGCCGGCAACGAAGAGCCGACCGTCGTGACCCAGCTCGGCGTCGACGAACAAGCTCGCATCGGCCGCGCCAACAAGGCCTGAAGCGTAGCCGAGCGAGCGCCGGCCGCGCGGGGGTGCAGCCTTGCCGGCCTCGTAAAATCGGCGAGGCGGATGAAGGAATTCGCGGCTTGCGGCGAAGAACCGGCAGTCGAGCCGATACATGCTTTCAATCCGATGCGCTGCCGGTTTGTGCCTGGCAGTTTGGCTGTGCTGCGTGCGCGCCGCTGCGCAAGCGAACGATTTGCTCCCTCCCGTCGCGGAGAGCAGCACGGACGTCGCGTACCCGGAGGGCGCGGAGGGCGACAGTTCCGTGGAGCTCGAGCTGGTGATCTCCAAGGAGGGAGCGGTCGTGAGCGCGAGCGTGGTGCAGGGTGAGGAGCCGTTCGCGGCGGCTGCGCGCTCAGCGGCGCTGAGCTGGAGGTTCGCGCCGGCGCAGCGCGAGGGAATACCGGTCGCGGCGCGAATCCGCGCGCGAGTCGCGTTTCATCGCGAGCTCGAGGCCGAGTCGAGCTCGCCGGAGGCGCCGGTCGCGGAGCTCCCCGGGGCTCGCCCGCCGACCGATCCGGCGGCTGCGGCCGAGCCGCCGCTCGAGATCACGGTGCTCGGCGCAGTCCAGGATATCGGTCGAACTACGATGTCGCAGAGCGAGGTTCGACAGCTTCCGGGCGCGTTCGGCGACGCGTTCCGGGCGATCGAAAGCCTGCCGGGGGTGACTCCTCTCGTGAGCGGCGTGCCTTTCTTCTTCGTCCGCGGCGCGCCGCCGAACAACTCTGCGTTTTACGTGGACGGCGTGCGGGTACCGCAGCTCTTCCATCTGGGGATCGGGCAAAGTGTGATCCACCCGGGGCTCATCGAGCGGGTGGACCTGTTTTCGAGCGTTGCGAAAGTGCGCTACGGCGGCACCACCGGCGCAGTGCTGGCGGGCGAGGTGAGGGAACCTGCGTCCACTTGGCGCGGTGAGGCGAACGTACGACTCGTGGACGCGGGCGCGCTGCTCGAGGCGCCGTTCGCCAATGGCCGAGGCAGCGCGCTCGTGGCCGGGCGCTACGGGTACCCGGGGCCAGTGCTCTCCGCGTTCACCGACGATCTGAAGCTGGGTTACTGGGACTACCAGGCTCGAGCGAGCTTTCGCGTCGGCAGCGACGATACCATCGGCTTGTTCGCGTTCGGCAGCCACGACTACCTCGCGACGCGCTCACCTTCGGGCGATCCGGAGGCCAGCAAGGAGCTCCAGGAGCAGCTCGTCTCCGACTTTCATCGGCTGGACCTACGCTACGACCACACGCTGCCCGAAGGCCGCTTGCGGCTAGCGGTCACCGGCGGGTACGACTCGCTTGGCGCGCAGCCGACTTACATGACGAACCGCTCGCTCGGTGCGCGGCTCGAGCTCGAGCAGGCGCTCACCCCGGAGCTTCGTTTTCGCGGGGGCGCGGAGGCTCGCGTCGACGACTACGGGATCCGGGTCACGAGAGAAGGCCCCCGGGAGCCCTCGGTACCACAGAGCGCGAATCCTCCGCCCGCGAACCTGAGCGCTGGGCTCTTCGCGGACTTCGTGTGGCGGGTGACGAACAACGTGGAGCTCGTCCCGGGAGCTCGCTTCGACGTGTACGGCTCCGCGAGACGGAACGAGCCTCCGAGGAGCGGGCACGCGCGCACCGCCGTGCCGGCGGTCGATCCACGGCTCGCCGCCCGCGTGAGGGTCGGCAAGCGCGTCGTCTGGCTCGCCGCGCTCGGCATGGCGCACCAGTACCCGAGCCTGCGCCTGGGAGATATTCCCGGCCCGCTCGCTTCCGTTCCGGGCTTTCCCTTCGATGCTCGAAAGCTTCAGACCGCAGCGCAGGCGAGCCAAGGCGTCGAGGTCGCGCTGCCCGCAGACCTGACCTTCACCGCCACCGCTTTCTATTCGCGCTTTTGGAACCTCACGGATCTCAGCGCCAGTTGCTTTCAGTACCAGCTCGGCGACGAGCCCGAGCCCAATCCCAGCACTCCCCCGCCGCCCTACGTGTGCCCCAACAACGCACCCGTGCCCGGCAGCGCGTATGGGCTCGAGCTGCTGCTGCGCCGCGCCCTGACCAAGAGGGTCAGCGGCTGGCTCTCTTACACGCTGTCGCGCGCCACGCGTCGCGCGCACTTCCTCACGCGGACGGGCGAGGATGCGGAGGCCACCGTTGTCAGTGAGTTCGACCGCACCCACGTACTGAACGCCGTCATCTCGCTGGACCTAGGGCGCCGCTGGCGCTTCGGTTCCAGGCTCTTGTTTTATACGGGCGCGCCGTATTCACAGCTGGACGGCAGCTTGCCCGTGCCCCCTTACAACGCCTACCGACAACCAGCGTTCTACCGGTTGGACGTGCGGCTGGAGAAGCGCTGGGCGCTGGGCAGCAGCGGCTCCATCGCGTTCGTGCTCGAGGGCCAAAACGTGACCCTACGGAAGGAGGTGAGCAGCCTCGGGCTGGATTGCGAAGGCGGGCCGTCGCGAGACGGGCAAACGACGGTGTGCCAGCCGAGCAAGGTCGGGCCGCTCACCATCCCGAGCGTCGGCATCGAGGCGTTTTTCTGAGACATTGCGAGCACTTAAGCAGCATTGGCGATTTCTTCGATTTCGACGTGAAGGATCTCGCCCGCAGAAGCGAACATGGTCGAGACATCGTATGGCCCGCCTTCGCTCGCACTTTGCCGCCGCGCTTCTGGCTGCGCTTGCCGGCGCCTGGCCCACCGCCGGAGCCGCCGCGGAGACCTGCGCCGGGCGCGCCATCGAGGCAGACCAGACGTTCAGCGAGCGCTGGCCGGAGCTGCTGGACCGCCTGGGAACAGAGCTCGCGTCGCGCCGCGACGAAGCGGACTGCGCGAGGGTGACGCTGCGTATGAGTCCGAGCACTATCCTGCTCACGGTGAGCTTGCGCGACGGTCGCTCCGCCACGCGCGAGCTGATGCGCAGCGAGGACGTGCTGCCTTCACTGCAAGCTCTCCTGCTCGTGCCGGAGCGCCCTGCGCCGGCTGCGTCGGTTACGAAGCCACGCTCCCGTCCGACGCGAGCTCGCGGTGCGATCGCTCCCAGCTCGCTCCCGCTGCGAGACGAGAGCGCGGGAGAGCGACTCACGGAGGCTCGGCGACTCGGCCTCGAGCTTTCGCTCTTCACCGGTTCGCGCGTCGGCGATGGGCAAGTGAGCCTCGGCGCGGGCGCGCAGTCGTTCATCGAGCTCTACGGTTGGCTGCTGGGGTTTCAGGGTCGGGCGGATGCTTACCGCCCCCTATCCGGCGGAGATCCGGAAACCGCGCTGGAACTGGCGGTGCTCGGCGGTAAACGCTGGGAGCTCGCGGGAGCGGCCCTGGACCTCGTGGCGGGTCCCGGTGTCGCCACCAAAGGGTTTGCCTTGTCGCGCACCGAGTCCGCGCATGTCGACGCGACGGGCCCGAGCGCGAGCCCTGCTCCGCCGGCGCCTGAAGAGCCCAGCTCCCGACCCGTGCCGCGCTTGCTCCTCGGCGCTCGGCTCGGTTTTAGCCCCAGATCGGTGTTCCGCACGTTCGTCGCGATGGACGCCGAGCTCGGTCCCGCGAGCCAGCCGGGTAACGACGCGGAAGGGTCCGCGAGCCTGCCGAGATTCGCGTTCGGCCTCTCGCTGGGGGCCACGGTGGGCACGCGATGAGAGCGCGCATCGGCAAGTCGGCGAGTGACCGTCAAGCCTCGGATCCGGACCTCCTGCTTCAAGTGGCGGCCGGGCAGCTCGGCGGCCTCGGCGAGCTTTACGACCGCTATCAAGCGCCGCTTCGCAGCTTCATCTTGCGGGTGACTCGCGACGCCCACGACGCAGACGACCTCGTCCATGCCACGTTCCTCACCGCGGCTCAGTGTGCTTCGCGCTACGACGGCCGGGCCTGCTGCCGACCGTGGCTCATCGGCATCGCCGCGCAGCTGCTGCGTCGTCGAAGGCGCTCTTTTGGGCGCATCGCGTTCTTGCTTGGCGCCCTCGAGCGTTCGCTGCCGCGCTCGAGCGACCCGCGCGGCATGCTTCAAGCTCGCTCGGACACGGAGCGGGCGTTGGCGAAGCTCAGCGAGGCCAAGCGCATCACGGTGTTGATGGCCGAGGTGGAGGGTCTCAGCTGCGAAGAAATCGCGTGCGCGCTCGACATCCCGATTGGGACGGTGTGGACCCGCCTGCATGCGGCGCGCCGCGAGCTACGAATCAGCCTGTCCGAGCCGACCTTTGGGAGCGCAGAATGAGCGACGCCTGCCCCCGCTCGTTCGAGGTCGAAGCGCTGCGCGACGGGCGCTTGAGCGGTGCCGAGCGGGCTCGCTTCGAGAGTCACCTCGCTTCCTGTGCGGCGTGCAAGCAAGAGGCGGCTGCGCTCGACGGGCTCGCCGAGGCGCTGCGCGTTTCCGAAGAGGAGCGCAGCGACGAGCTCCGCGTTCGCCGCGAGCGGACACGCCTCCTCGCTGCATTCGATGTGCAGCTGGCGCCGCCCCCGGTCCGCCGCGTGGGCGCGTGGTGGGGAGCCGCCGCGCTGCTTGCGGTAGTGGGCGGCCTGGCGCTGTTCTTGCTCACCAGACCATCGGCTCGGCGAGCGCCGGCCTCGTTGCCAGTCCCCGTGGTGACCGTCCGCGCCGACAGCAGCGCGCAGTGGTCCCGGCGCGCCGAAGCCGAGCGAGACGTCGTCACCCTCGCTCGCGGAGCGCTCTACATTCGCGTCGAGCCGGGCCGTGGCCGGCGGCTGCTCGTGCAGCTGCCAGACGGTGAGCTCGAGGACATTGGCACCGTCTTCTCGGTCAGCGCGGACGCGGGGCGGACCACGCGCGTCACGGTTCAGGAGGGTAGCGTCGTGCTGCGGCTCGAGGGGAAGGCGCCAATCGCCCTGGGCGCGGGCGAGGCGTGGACGCCCGCTCCTCCCCCGCCAGCTTCGAGCGAGGTCGCGCCCCTAACGGCGCCAGCCGCGCCGTCCACCAGCTCGCGGGTGCGCGTTCGCCCGAGCGACGAGGGCGCGAAGAGAGTCGAGAGCCCGAAGGCGGCCGACAGCGCCGAGGTCACTCCTGACTCTGCGGCGGAGTTTCGGGCCGCGATGGGCGCGTTCAACCAGGGCGAAGGGTCACGCGCGGCGAAGCTCTTCGCGGCGTTTCTGCGGCGCTACCCGCAGGACTCGCGGGCCGAAGACGCCGCCTACCTTCGTGTCCTCGCTCATCAACGCAGCGGCGACGTGGGCGCCACGGGAAGCGCCGCGCGCGACTACCTGGCGCGCTACCCCCGCGGCTTCCGACGCGCGGAGGTGGAGGCGCTCCTCGGAGCGCCCCCCTGAAGTTTCATGAGGCGGGTTAGCGAGCGGCCGGGGGCTTGGGCTTGGTGTCCCCGTCCTTCTTGTCGCCCTTGGTGTCACCACCCTTCTTTTCGTCGCCGCACTGCGGCTCCGCGCTCGAAGCGCTGGCGAGCGCGGGAGCGACGTGCGCGGTAACGGCCGCAACCAACAGACCTGCCACGACGTTGATGATGCGTTTCATGCGCGAAGCCTTGGGCCGCCAAGCAAGCGCGTCAAGCAACCGAGTCGCCTGATTCTCGGTGGCTCCTAATGCGCCACGCCTTCGGGTCATCGTGTCACGCGAGCGCAACCGGTGTTGCGCAAACGCGCCTCAGAAGTCGTAACGGTATTTGCCAGCGACCGCCAATAACCCCAAGAGGTACACGCTCTCTTGGTAGTAGCGGTACTGCCCGCTCTGCTGAGCGACGCCCCACAGGTTGTCGACGTAAGTCTTGCGATTCGCGGCCTCCGACACGAGCGAGCCAGCCGCGAGCGTCGCGGTCAGCGCGGTCGAGCCGCCGCCAGAGGGGTTCGAACCGTCCACGTAGAAGAGCGCGTTCGTGACGTTGTTGGTCCCGAGGTGGTTCGCGAAAAACGCGTGGTACTTTTCAACCTGAGTCTTGAGAGTGGCGTCTTTGCTGAACCACACGTAGTCGATGGCCATGTTCATGACCACGCGCCACGCGTCGTACTTGAACTGGTCATGGCCGTCCCCCGGGCTGCCCGTCGTCGGCGCGCCCGTGAACGTGGCGTAGTCCGCGTGCAGGCCCGTCGTCGGGTGCGCGGAGGAGACGAAGTACGAGCGGCTCGTGGAAGCGACGGTGCGCCACGTCGCGCTGTCCGCGGCGGGGCCGTAGCTGGCGAACAGCTCGTAGAACGCGGGCAAATGGTAGCTGGGGTCGGAGAATCCGTTGGAGCCGCCGTACGGCACGAACACGACCATCTTCTGCGTGGCGTGAATGATGGGGTAGCGGCCGTCGCCCGTCGGCGCGTTGTGAAGCATGGCCGAGGCGATGTCGTCTGCTTCTTGCTTGTAATTGACCGCGCCCGCGCTGCCCCAGCGCTTGTCGGCCAAGTAGAGCGCGGCTGCAAAGTACTCGTCACCGTCCGGCGCAGGGACGGTGGTTCCGCCGAAATTCACGGTGCTCCCGGTCACCGTGCCCTGCCAACGAAAGTAGTGACGCCACGCGCTGGTCGAGCTGTTGGCCGGGTACTGCATGTGCTGCTTGGCGAACTTCCACAGCTTGTCGAACTGCTCGTGTAGGTCCATCTGCACCGCGATCATCATCCCGTAGGACATGCCCTCGCTGCGGATGTCGCTCGAATCCGCCGCCCAGATGAACGCCTGCGACGGGTCGTTCGTGAGCTCGTAGTAGCAGCGGTAGCCGGTCGCCACCGTCGGCGTGTTCGGCTCGCCGGTGCCGATGCCGAAGAAGCGATCCACCGCGGTCTTCACCTTGGCGTCGACCTCGGTTTGGCTTTTGCCGGACACGGTCGAAAACAGGTTGGGGGTCCCCGTCGAAGAGCTTTGGCCGCCCGCGCCCGCGGACCCGCCGGCGCTGGTGCCTGCCGCCGCCGTGCCACCCGCGCCAGCTCCGGCCCCGCCAGCCGCGGCCCCGCCGATGCCGCTACCGCCGCCTAGCCCAGCCGCACCGGCGGCGGTTCCACCTACGCCGGCGCCCCCTTGCCCGACTCCAGCGGTGCCGCCAGCGCTCGGGCCCGTACCGCCGGCTCCGCCTGGCCCCGCGCTGCTACCGCCCACGCCCGAGGACGTGCCGCCCCCGGCGACAGGAGGGTCAGCTTCCGAGGAGCAGCTTGCGAGGCCGACGATGGCGAGCGACTGGAGAGTGAGAGCGGCGAAAGAGGCGCAAAGAGTTCGATGCATGGGGAGGGATCAGCCTGCACCGAGCGGCGTGTAGCGTCAGGTGCGCAGCACTTCCAAACCTGGCATGCGCCCCCAATGTAAAGAATAACAACTTAGGGTGATCGCCGACCGGGCGTCTTTCCGGAGCTTTCGGCGTGGATCGCGGGATTCCGGAACATGGGATCGATACCAGGACAGTCCCGGCGCCTTCGCGAGGCCCGCGGAACCAGACCAAGCCGGACAGCGCCAAGGCCGTCTACCGCTGAGACGACATGAAGGTCTGGACCCACTTGGCCGCACGCGGGTCCGGCCAACGTGGATTGGTGCTAGCGTGACGGCGTGGGCAGGGAGAACGAGAAGCGGTGGTGGCCGTGGCGGCTCGCAATGGCGGCTTGCTGCAGCGCAGTGGCCTGCAGCCAGCACGACGAAGCGTCGCCGCCGCCGCCGCCGGCGCCGGTGACGAGCGCGGGTAGCGGCGGTTCCGAGCCCGGGCTCGAGCTCCCCACCGCCGGCGGCACCCTCAACCTGGGACCGCCTTCTGCGACCCCGGACCCACTCACGCTCGGTGCGGATTGCGACCCTTCACGGCACATCGAAGCGGTCGAGCCAGCGCTCTTGCTCCGCGACCCGGTCGTGCTGAACGAGCTTTCGCTGGAGGCCGTGCTGCAGCAGATCATTCGGAGCAGCGAGGCGACCATCACTCCTCTGGAGCTGCTGCAGCGGCTCTTCGACACGGAGAACCAGGCCTCGGACGGCGTCTTCGCGGACGTCGCGCACTGCGAGGCGGTGTCGGCCGCTCTCGGAGGCTCCTTGGCTTGTCCGCGGGCGGAGGGACGGCTGGCACGCAGTGAGGGTCTGTTCGTGCCGGGCCACGCGGACTACTTCGAGCCGGTCGCGGTCACCAACCGCTTCGATTTGCTGCCGAATGATGCGTCGACGTGCGGCGAGTACCGCATCGTTTACGCCAAGCATTCTGGCCGCACGGACCCCACCAATCGCCTGTTCATCAGCGTGGAAGCCACCCTCTTCAACGACCAGAGGACCCTCGCCGCGTGTCGTCCGGTGGCAGAGCTGTGGGCTGGGCTCCACGCCCGCAGCGCGGAGGAAAAGCGCGCCGACATCGTGAAGCT
Organism: Myxococcales bacterium; assembly: GCA_004193285.1. GTDB lineage: Bacteria > Myxococcota_A > Polyangia > Polyangiales > Polyangiaceae > PMG-095. The sequence continues at coordinate 312,419 of SECP01000002.1, forward strand.
GTTCTTTCAGGGTGTGAGCGGGCTCCCGCCCGTGCTGACCGCGGAGCACCTGGGTGGCGGCGCCGCGACGTGCGACTACGTCGGTCGCTGCGGCCAGGTTCGGGTCGCCCAGGGCATGCAAGAGCCGCTGGCTTTCCGGCAATTTCGGCTCGCGCGCCGCTCGGCACCGGAGACATCTACCAAGATTGGCTTCGAGGTCTCGGCGACGACGCGGGCGTTGAAACCGGGGCTCTTCGACTTGGCCGCCGAAAGCACTCTAGCGCTCGGGTTTCGGAGCTGGCTCGCCTTGAGCGCGCAGGGCCTGACCGAGCAGGAGCTGAACCGAATCGATCTGCGCACGCGCCCCAACGACGAGGCGCTGGAGTCCACCGTAGCGGGCCCGTCCAGTCCCGACTACATGGCGCGCGTCATCGCCAGCACGGAGGCGCAACAAGCCCAGTTTTTGAGCTCCTTCTCGGGTACTCTGTCGCTAGCCAACGCGGCGTGCCCGCCCGAAGACCCCATCACGGCGCTTCACCTCATGAAGCGCGCGGCGGCCATCGGCTGCGCCGGGTGTCACGCGCCCGAGCCGCTCCTGGGGGACCGTGAGCTCGGCTGCGGAGCGGTGTGGCCACAGAGCTTGGGCGTCAATCACATCGACGAGGAGGGGCGCGTGTCCCCAGCGCTGCGCGATGTCTTCTTGCCGTACCGCGCGCGCGTGCTCGAGACGTTTTTACAGGCGTGCGACAGCGCCGCCATCCTCGCCAACTTGCACGAAGCGCCGAGCCAATTGCGCGCCGAATGCTTCCCCGCCGGCACCCTGGTAGCGTTGAAGGACGGCACGAGCCGGGGCATCGAGCGCATCCAGCCGGGGGAGTGGGTGCTCTCGTTCGACGAGCGGACCAAGGCGGTCGTGAGCGCGCGAGTCGAGAGGGTCGTGGTGAGGCTCGATGCGGACCGCTTCGTGCGCATCGACGATGACCTCGTGGCGACCGACAATCACCCCTTCTGGCAAGGCGGCCGCTGGGTGCGCGCGGTGGATCTGGAGCTGGGCAAGCCCCTCCTCTCGCTCACCGCCGCTACCGTGCGTGAGGTAGCGGTCGGCAAGCTCGCGCTGGAAGAGGGGCCGCGCGTCACCTACAACCTGCGGGTCGCCGAGCAGCACAGCTACTTCGCCGGTGGCAGGCTCGTCCACGACCGGCCCTGAGCCTCAAGGGGCGAAGGCGGTCGAGACGCTCAGAGCACGCTGCTCGTCGATGGCGCGGCGCATCGTCTCGAGCTTCGCTTCGGCCATGCTGACCGCGTCCGCCCCCAAAAAGAGGTGGAGCGGAGGAGCTGCGGATTCGAACGTGGCTAGCAAAGCGCGAGCCGCTTTGTCCGGATCACCGGGCTGATTGCCGTCAATCTGCTCCGAGTGCTGGCGCTCCGACTCCCGCGCGCCCGCATAGACCGCGAGGGGCGCGGCGGGCAGGGTGCGCGAGCCTTCCTTCAGAAAGCTGGTTCTGAAGTAGCCGGGGTACACCAAAGTGACCTTGATCCCGAGCGGGCGCAGGTCTTCGTGCAGCGCCTCGGTGAGGCCGGCGACCGCGAACTTCGTCGCGCAGTAGACGCCAAAGCCGGAGAACCCGCCCACGTAGCCGCCGATGGACGCGATGTTGAAGACGTGGCCCGAGCCGCGCGCGCGCAGCGTGGGGAGCGCCGCACGCAGCACGTTGAGCGTACCGAAAACGTTGGCGTCGAAGTTGCGGCGCGCTTCCGCGTCGCTCACCTCTTCTACCGCGCCGAGCTGCCCATAGCCGGCGTTGTTGACCACGACGTCCATGCCGCCAAAGTGCTCTCGGACCGCCGCGACCGCGCGCTCGACCGAGCCGGCATCGGCCGGGTCCATGCCGAGCGGCAAGAATCGCGGCGAGGCCGCACCCGCGGCGGCGGTCACGTCCGCGAGGGAGCGCGACGTCGCTGCGACGCGGTAGCCAGAGGAGAGGAGCGCGCGCACCAGAGCAAGACCTAGTCCCTTCGAGCCGCCGGTCACGAACCAAACTTCGTTGTTTGCCATGTGAAGAACCTAAGCGCGGCGACCCTTCGAGCGGTATCCCGCTCCTCTACGGCCATTGCCTAATCCTCCAAGCCGTCGTAGGAACGAGCATGAGTGACGGTTTCGTCCGAACGTGTCTGCGTTATGCCCCGTCGAGCGGAACTGGCGAAACGAGCATTCCTCAGCTCAAGATCGTGCGCAGTGATCGGCCGCTACCGCGCGTTCCCGCGGTCCACCGTCCGTCGCTTTGCTTCGTCGCCCAAGGCGCCAAAGAGGTAGTGCTCGGGACCCACGTGTACCGTTATGGCAGCGAAGATTTCCTGTTCTCGTCCGTGGATCTGCCGGTCACGGGAGAGGTGCTGGAGGCGTCCAAGAGCAAGCCGTACTTGTGCTTGGTGCTGGAGATCGACGCCGCAGTAGTGTTCGACCTGACGACGGTGCTGAAGCTGCCGGCGGCGCGCGCCGGGAGCACGCCGCGGGCGCTGTTCGTCGGCAAGCGGGACCCAGACATGACTCACGCCTTCGATCGGCTCGTGCGCTGCCTGGCGAACCCCGCCGACGCGGAGGTGCTCGCACCCAGCGTGATGCGCGAGATCACCTACCGCTTGCTGCAGGGTCCTTACGGCAGCGCCGTGCGCGAGCTGGGCATCGCGGACAGCCAGACCCGCCGCGTCGCGCGCGCGATCGAGCTGCTCAAACAGAAGTTCGCGGAGCCGCTGCCGACGGTGAAGCTGGCGCGCGCGGCGGGCATGAGCGTTTCGTCCTTCCACGCGCACTTCAAGCGAGTCTCGAGCATGAGCCCGCTGCAGTACCAAAAGCACCTGCGCCTGCACGAGGCGCGGCGCCTGCTTCACGCCGGGCGTCCGAACGCCGCCGAGATAGGCTATGAGGTGGGCTACGAGAGCGCGTCGCAGTTCAGCCGCGAGTACGCGCGCCTCTTCGGGTCGCCACCCCTGCAGGACGTTCGAGAGCGCGAGCCGAAGCGCCGAACCGGCTCAGTCTGACGCACCGGCGGATTCGCTCAGTTAGTAAGACTGTTTTCCCATGCTCGAAAGTGGTGACGGCGTGCTGGTGCGCGCGGTTTCACGTGCTTTCCTTCGCGGGAGCACCGTCATCCCCATGTCATTCCGTCACCTGAAGTCCCGTCCGCTCCTCGTCTCGGTCTTCGTCCTGGGCGCGCTCGGCGCGGCTGCGTGCGACAGCGGCTCCAGCTCACCGCCCCCGTCCGCCACGACGGCCGGTACCGCGGCGACGACAGGCGGCACGAGCGCGTCCGCAGGCGCAACGGGGTCGCCGGCCACCAGCGGCAGCGCGTCCGGCGGCAGCGCCGGCAGCGTGAACGCGGGCGGGGCGGCGCCGATGGAGACGGACGTACCGGCGCCAGCGGAGCCGGTGAGCAAGTTCATCGTCTTGGACCAATTCGGCTACCTGCCGGACGCGGAGAAGCTCGCGGTGCTCCGCGATCCGGAGATGGGCTTCGACGCGGCGGACAGCTACGTTCCCGGCGCGAAGTACCAAATCATCGACGCGGTGACGAAGGCGGTCGTGAGCGAGCTCACCGCCACGGCTTGGAACAATGGCGCAGTAGACATGACGAGCGGGGACCGCGCGTGGCGTGTGGACTTCTCGGCGCTGACCGCGCCCGGCGTCTACTACCTGCTAGACGTGGACGCCAAAGTGCGGTCGGACTTGTTCCGCATTTCGGACGACGTTTACCGGCAAGCCCTGCGCCACGCCTTCCGCACCTTCTTCTACCAGCGGGCGGGCATGGAGAAGAAGGCGGAGTTCGCCGGGGAAGGTTGGGCGGACGCGGCCAGCCACATCGGCGCCGGCCAGGACAAAAACGCGCGTTTGTTTGGCCAAACTGCGGACGCGACGACCGAGCGCGACCTCTCCGGAGGTTGGTACGACGCTGGCGACTACAACCGCTACACGGCCTGGACGGCCGACTACATCGTCACCCTGCTGCGCATGTACGAGGAGACGCCGACCGTGTTCGGCGATGACTTCGGGCTGCCGGAATCCGGCAACGGCCAGAGCGATCTCCTGGACGAGGTTCGCTTCGGGCTCACCCACTTGGCGCGCACGCAGAGCGAGAGCGGCGGATGCATCTCGGTGCTGGGCGTCGCGAGCGGCAGCCCTCCTTCCGCCGCTACCGGCGCGAGCGTCTACGGCCCAGAGAGCACCAACGCGACCATTCGCGCCGGCATCGCGTTCGCTTGGGCATCGCGCCTGTTCCGAGCGAGCGACGCCGCCTTCGCGGACGAGCTGCTCGGGCGCGCCAAGAAGACCTGGGAGTGGGCTGAAGCCAACCCCGCCGTCGAGTTCAAGAACACGGGCAAGGTGGCGGCTGGAGAGCAACAGTCGAGCGAGAAAGAAGTCGGGCTGTTCAAGCTGGGCTTGGCCGTCGCGCTGTACCGCGCAGATACGGCAGGCGGGCTCGCGTACAAGACCTACTTCGACGCAAACTATGCCGCCTCCGGGCTGAGCGTGCTGAACGGCTACAACGCCGCTTGGGAGCTGCAGCTCACCGAGCTCTTTCTGGACTACACGGCCGCGCCGACTGCGGATGCAGGCGCCAAGAAGGCCCTCGTGGACGCGTTCGCGAACACCATCGCCTCCGCCGACAATTTGGGCGCGCTCGCCGGCGACCCCGACCCTTACCTCGCGCATGTCGCGGACTACACGTGGGGCTCGAACTCACACAAAGCGCGTACGGGCTCTTTGCAATACGACGTCATTTCTTTCGGAATCGACGCGGCCAAGAACGCGGAGGCGCGGCGCGCTGCCGAGCGCTACCTCCACTACATTCACGGCGTGAACCCGCTCGGCCTCGTGTACTTGAGCAACATGGGCCCGAGCGGCGCCTACAAATCCGCCGCCACTTTTTATCACATGTGGTTCGTCGACAAGAGCCCGCGCTGGGACGAGGTAGGCGTGTCGATGTACGGCCCGCCCCCGGGCTTCCTCGTCGGCGGCCCGAACCCGAGCTACAGCTTGGACGCGGTGTGCCCCGGCAACGCCGCTTGCCCGGCCGCTCCCCCCTCTCCCCCGTCCGGGCAGCCGCCGCAGAAGAGCTACGCGAGCTTCAACGACAATTGGCCGGTCAACTCCTGGGCCGTCACCGAAAACTCCAACGGCTACCAGGTCGCGTACCTCAGGTTGCTCGCCAAGTTCGTTCGCTGAGTCCGCTCAGCGGCAGGTGAGCTCGACGAGCGTTCGCCCTCCCTCCAGGGAGTCGAAGTCGAGCACGATTTTACCGGGCTCGCTCGGCACGCGCGTCGCGTTGCCGGCCGGCAACGTGATGGGCCAGACCTCGCCGAGCCCGGGCCTGGCAAGCTCTGCGCCTAGCGACGACCAGCGCACAACGAGCGGCTCGTCGGCGAGCATCGCCACTTCGCGAGCGTCCTTCCACGGCGGCGGGCTCAGCTCCGTGACCGTGCCGGCGGCGTCCATCCGGTAAATCCCGACGTCCGGCGGAGCGTCCCACGCGGCGCGATTGAGCAAGAACGAGAGTCCTCCCTCCGCGAGCGCGAACGAAGGGCACGCGACGCTGGGGGTTGGGAGCGCCCAGGTGACCTCCCGCACGAGCTGGCCTTCTTCGCCGAGCTCGTACGACCGAAGGCTATTGGTCGAGTCGGTGAAGCTCACGAAGCCGCCGCTCACGGTGGGAGTCACGCTGCCGCAGCGCATGATGCCGTCGGGCGTCGTAAATTCGTGGAAGTCGCCCCTGCGCGCGCCGTCCGCGCCGAGCACGGCTGCGCGCGGCTCCGACAAGGCGTGCGGCCAGATCGCGAACACGCCTCCGCGACCGTTCAAGGTGGGGACGAGCGCGATGGTATCCGTGCCGCGCCAAATGGAGCTCAGCACGTTGCCGTGCTCGCGCGGCGCGCGATCGAGGTGGCTCCACGCGCGACTATCGAAAGAATCCTCCGAACCGCTCACCCGGCTCTTCACGAACACCTCGAGCGCCAATTGAGCTTCAACGAAAAAGGTCGACCAGGAGACATCCACGGTGGCGCCTTCCGCCGCGAAGGAGCGCGATTGCCCGCGGTCGTCCACGATGAAAGCGCGCAGGTGCGCGGCATCGTCTCCTTCTTTCCAGGGCCCGAGCGCGAAGCTGTCTCCCTGCCGGCTCACGGCGGCTTGCACGAACGGTGGCGGTTGAGGAAGCTTCAGGATGCGGGCGACCCCGCACGTACCAGGCTCGAGCGGTATTTCCGCAGCTCCTCCCCCCCCGCTGCCGCCCGTCTCGCTGCCCCCCGTCT
>SECP01000020.1 GCA_004193285.1 Myxococcales bacterium
TCAAAACCGACGAGATCGTGGACCCGCTGGGAACGTACGCGAACCAGCTCCGTCAATATGTCGAGGCCGTGAAGCAAGCGACGGGCGTGGATGCGTCGGGCGTGCTGCTTCAGGTGTGAGGGCGCCGGGAGCGAAGCTGGCCTGGATTCAGCAATGCTTCAGGTTTGTGCATCCGCGCTAGCGCGTTCGTTGGCCCTTGGCCGACGCCTACTTCAACCCCGCCGAAATCAAGACGGTTGGCCGTAGCGGCGCAGCATGAAGAAGATCACCACGCCGGTTAGCGACACATACAGCCAGATAGGCAAAAAAAAGCGGTTGAGCTTGCGGTGCCGGGTGAAGGAGCGAGTGAAGGCGAAGTAGAACGAGGTGAGCGCCAGCGGCACTACGCTGAGTGAAAGTGTGACGTGGCTGATCAGCAAGGCGAAGTACACCAGCCGGATCGGTCCTACGCCCATGAACTTGGTGTCGCCGTGCATGAAGTGGTAGGTGAGATACCCCACCAAGAACAGCGCCGAGCTTGCGAACGCCGCAGTCATCAACGCACGGTGGAGGGCGACGCGCCGTCGACGAATGGCGACCCAGCCAACGAGCAAGCAGAGCGCCGAGAGTGCGTTGAAGCCCGCGTTCACGCTGGGCATGAAGCCCAAGTCAGGCCCGGCAGCGCCCCTGCCGCGCAGCAAGATGAACGCGATGAACGCGAGCGCAGCGCTCGAAAGCACCGCGTTGAAGACAAAAAATCGTCGGTCGGAGCGGGCGCTTACCAAGGCCTCGGAGCTTATGCCCATCGGGTATCTTGGCTTTATTACCCTTTCTACGCGCGTGACGCCAAGGTTGCCCGCGCCCACTAGGACCGAGCCGGCGCGGTATTTCGGCTGGAACGCTCAAGTACAAATACGTTCCTACTCCCCTTCGCCAGCGCCCGTGGGCCGTGGGTGTTCGGCTTGCGCGAAGGAACCTAGCGCCTGTCCGCGCGGCACGTCCGGCGGCACACCCCCGTGAAAGATCACGGACCTCCAGCGGACCAAGTCCGTCGAGACGTCACTAGCTCTTGCCGCAGCGCACAGGGGGCGCCGACCCGTGCGGAACATGGGGAGCGACGCTGGCGTGGCCACTTGGCGCGCGGTAGGAGTTGGGGACCGTGCGGAGACTAGGGTTGGTCGCAAGCGCAGCGATAGCCATGTTGGGCTGCGCCGAACCGCTTCGCCTGACGGAGCGAGGAGCGAGCGCTGGAGTCTCGCCCTACTCATTCTGGCCGCCGCCACCGAACAGTAGACTCTGGCTGCCTCAGCCCTCGTCAGCAGGCAAACACGTCGCACTTGGCGCCGTGGCTTCGGACTTGGAGGTGAGCCTCGTCCGAGCCGGGTACACTGAAGTTCGTTGGTATCCGATCGGAAGCGACTATCAGCACGGCTTTGCGATGACGACTCGGCTTGAGAGGCTGGACCTTCGCGCCGGCTCAAACGCGGATCGCTATGCCGCGATGTATCCGGAGCCGGCAAGTCTGCGTTGGCTCACGTTCGCGCACGCGCCCAGCCTACCTGAGCCGGCCCAGTACCGCGCCTTCCTGATCGCCTTCACCGACCTGCCGATGCCGAGCGGCCCTTCTGCGCCGACCTGGAACGAACAGACGCTGATGGATGGCCCTGGCGCGCCCGAGCTCCGCAATGCCGCGCAAGCCGCGGCGCGACGTCATGCCACGCCCAACTATCGCTTCGGAGTCTACGAGTACCAATACGAGTGGGATGAGGCGAGGAAGAGCGGCAGGCTTACCCAGACCGCCGACTCGGGCGCCATGCCAGCGTGGCCGCCGGCCCTAAGCGGCTTGGGCTTCAGCGCGAGGTCGGAAACTCCCGAACGCTGAGAGCTCGCCGTGCAGTCCTTCCCTGGCGGACGTTACGAAGCCTCCACCCGTCCTCATGGGCGATTGAACTTGCCGGCGAGCGCGGCGACTGCTGCCAGGAGCTCCTGGGGCTCTGTCGGCTTTGCCACGTGATTCTGAAATCCCTCCATGAGTGCGCGCGTGCGGTCCGCCATCGAGGCGTAGGCCGTGAGGGCAACGGCCGGGACGCGCCCTCCCTTTTCTGCCGGCAGCGCCCGAATTCGGCGTATCAGATCGTAGCCTGACGCCTCGGGCATGCCGATATCGCTGATGACGACGTCTGGAATATGCTCGGAGAAGCGATCCAGAGCCTCGGCGACGGAGCCCGCCAGCGTGACCCTCGCTTTACAACCGGTGAGAATGGATTCGAGCAGCTCGCGCGCATCGGGCTCATCCTCGCAGACCAGCACGCGCAGTCCCTCCAGCTCCGGTGGGCACTGCAGAAGCGCGTGCGCCTCACCGCGCCGCGACACCGGGGTCGCCAGCGGAGGCATCGACGAGGAGCGAAGCGGGGAAACCGGCAATCGGACCACGAATGTCGCGCCCTTTCCCACGCCATCACTACGCGCTTCGATGCTGCCGCCATGAAGCTCGACGAGGTGCTTCACGATTGCAAGCCCGAGCCCCAGTCCCCCATGAGAGCGCGTGGCGGTAGCGTCTTGCTGCCTGAATGGTTGAAACACGTGCGGAAGGAAGGTCGCCGCGATCCCCGCCCCTGTGTCCGCCACGACGATCTCGACGTGCGAATCCTCTCGCTGCATTCGGATGTAGACGCGGCCCTCCTTCGGTGTGAACTTCACCGCGTTCGACAGTAGATTCCAAACGACCTGCTGCAGCCGCTCGGCGTCGCCATTCAAGATACCCGCATCTGGATCCAGCAGGACCTGAAGCCGTACGTTCTTCGCCTCCGCAGCGGGGCGGATGACCTCGACCGCCGCTTCGACGACGTCCGCAGGCTCCAGCGGCGCCAAAGCCAGCCGCAGTTTGCCCGTAATGACTCGATTGAAGTCGAGCAAGTCTTCGACGAGTTGAACTTGGATCTTGACGTTGCGCTCAATCGTCTCGAGCGCGCGCTCTCGCTTGTCGTCAGTAAGATGACCTGAACGCAGCATTCGGACCCATCCAAGAATGGCGCTCAGCGGTGTTCGGAGCTCGTGGGACGTGACACCGAGCAACTCATCCTTGGCGCGGCTCGCCTCCTCGGCCCGTCGGCGAGCCAGCTGCGTCATCTCGAACAGCCGAGCGTTGTCGATGCTCGCTCCTACGCGCCGCCCTATTTCTTCGGCGATATCGACGTCTCGCTGCTCGAAGAGTCTTCCTGACTCGGATGAGGCGAGAGAGAGCACACCGATCGTACGCCGGTCTACCTTGATCGGGACCGCCATCCAGGAGCGCAGCGCCAGAAGCCGCATCAGCTCGAGGTGGTGGAGATCGCGTGAGCTAGCAACCAGCATGGCGTCCGTAAGCTCGTGAACGTGCTCCGAAACCCCGGTGCGGACGATGCGCCGGGCGGCGTCGTTCTCGTCGGCGGGGTACTGGTGCTCGATCTCGCGGATCACCTCCAGCCGGTGGGGGTCCGCATGGGCAACCGCCACGCGTTCCAGAGCGTCCTTGCTGTCCAGGAGTTGTATCGAGCACCAATCAGCCATGTGCGGCACGGCGAGGCGCGCCAGAGCAGGCAAGGTCTGCCGGTGGTCCAGCGAGGACGCGAGCAGAGCACCCGCTTCGGCGAGGAAGCGGTGCGTCTCTTCCGACCTTTTGTGGTCATCGATATCCGTGCAGGACCCAACCCAACGCACGATGCGCCCCTCGCCGTCTCGAACGCAGGCGCCCCGGGCGAGAAACCAGCGATAACTCCCATCGGAGGCGCGGCGGAACCGGTACTCGACTTCGTACGGTTCTCCGGTCGCCAGCGCGCGGGTCCAAGCGTCCGTCGCCTGGGCCATATCCTCGGCATGGACGAGGACATGCCACTTGGGCTCGCTCCGCATCTCTTCCAGCGACAAGCCCACATAGGCGAGGAATTGCGGGTTGCAGTACTCGACTCTACCGTCGGGCGTCGTGGTCCAAACCAGCTGCGGGGAGGATTCTGCGAGCGCGCGGTACTGCTGCTCCGCGGTGATGCTCGCGGCGTGCAGGCGGGCGTTGTCGATGGCGACGGCGGCTTGTGCCGCGATCGCTACGATCATGCGCTCGTCTCTTTCCGTGAATACGGCCGCCTCCGCATGACCGAAGAAGAGCCCGCCATGAACTTCACCGGCGCGCGAAACCACCGGCACCGCCAGGTAGCTACACACTGGCAAGTGACCCGCGGGCATGCCGTGATACGGAGCGCTCTTGCCGTATCGCGAGTCCTTCGTGATGTCATCCGAACGAACCACGCCGTCGCCGGCGAAGGTCGGCGCGAACACTTCCGTGTTGCGGGGCATGGGAAAGCCCGCGAATTTCTCGCTCGGCACGCCAGCAAGCGTGTACAGCATGTACTGGCCGCGTTCTGGATCATCGACGTTATAGAAGAACGCGCCGAACTGCGCGCGGCACAGTGCGGTCGCCTCGTCGGTCAGCCGCGCGAACACCGTGTCCAGGTCGAGGTCCTGCGCAAGCGCGGTGCCAACGCGATACAGCGTCTCGTTGATGCGGGCTTCCTCGGCCAGACGTTCTTCGGCCCGCTTCGCGTCCGTCACATCGAGCACCAGGCTCACGTACCCCTGGATGTTCCCATTCGTGTCACGGTCGGGGATGTATTGGGCGCTCACCCACCTCGCCCCGCCCGAAGCGTACGGGACCTCTGATTCGAAGGACACCGCTTGGCCTGCCAAGACGGCTGCGACGTGCGGGCGGACTGTCTCGTACGCCTGCGGACCAAGTGCGTCAGAGATGTGTTTGCCGATGAGCTCCGCAGCCGGGCGACCGAACCACTCCTCGTAGGCGCGGTTGACTTGCCGGTACCGTTCGTCCGGCGACATGTAGGCCACCAACCCGGGGATCGCGTCGAGGATGAGACGAAGCTCGGACTCGCGGCGCTCGAGAGCCTTGCTCAGCTTGCGATAGCGCGTGCGGTCTTGGGTGACTTTGACGAAGCCGACCGGCTCGCCGGAATCGTCTTGCAGGCGCGACAGTGAAACTGCCGCATAGAACCGCGAACCATCCTTGCGTTCGCGCCACCCCTCCCCTTCATAACGCCCTTGTTCCCGGGCGGTCCTCAGCTCCAGCTCGGGGAGCCCGGAGGCGCGATCTTCAGGGGTAAAGAAGATACCGAAATGCTGGCCGCGCACATCTTCCAGAGCGTGCCCCTTGATCTGCTGGGCCGCTCGATTGAACGTGATGATCCTACCGTCTGGGTCGAGCATCGAGATGGCGTGATCCCGAACCCCCTCGACGATCAGATGCAGCCGCTGCTCCTGCTGCCTCAATTCCCGTTCGATGCGTTGGCGCTCCACCGTGACATCTGCAGACGCGCGTCGCGACGCCGCGTCTTCCAAAACTTCGAGGCGGCTGCGCATCGTGCGTAGCTCCTCGATGAGCGCCTCTTTTGTCTTCGCTTCGTCGTTCATAAGATAAGGGGCGCGAACGATAGCCGATTCGAAGTCTCGAAACTACCGCGTGCGCTCGAGAGGTCGCTCGCGCCGGGGCGAATTTGTCACGGCGCGCGCGCTCCTTCCATGGCTACGCCGCTGGGGGCCAGTCGACGTTGAAGCAGCTCGCGTATAGCAGCCGTCGGTGATGAAGCCAGGGCTCTTGCACCGTGCTGCTCTGCGGCGACTTGATTTCCCGCGCGGCGATTGAGGTCGCTCAGGACCGCATCCCAGAGGTACGACCCGGCGAGCCATGAAGGGGGCGCGACGTCTTGCAGAACGGCTAGCGCTGCAACGGGCCCCTGCCACTCGGCAACCGCAACCGCCTTGTTCAGCGTATGCAGCGGCGACGGCGCGACGCGCTCCAACAGGGCGTAGAGCTCGACGATCTCCTGCCATCTGGTCTCGGCGAAGGCTGGCGCCAGACAGTGCTCGGCGGCGATGCCTGCCTCGGCGTGGTAGCGAGAGAAGGTCTCGCCGACCGCCGATCGCTCTAGCCACTGGATGCCGAGCTGGATCTGTTCGGGGTCCCACAGCGCGCGATCCTGGTCCTCGAGTAGCAGTAGTCCGCCGGCTACGTTCTGGCGGGCCGGTAGCCTGCTTGCATGCAGATGCATGAGCGCCAGCAACGCGGAGGTCTCGGGAGTCGCGCCCAAGGGGTGTTCTGCCAACAGGGTCGCGAGCCGGATCGCCTCTTCGCACAGCTCGCGCCTGATTGCTTGTTCTGCGTGGGCAGACAGGTAGCCCTCGTTGAAGAGCAGGTAGAGCACGTCGTGCACGCTGGAGAGGCGTGACACCAGCGCCGAGAGCGGGGGCGTCTCCAATTCAGGCAAGTCTTCGCGCAATCGAGCTCGGGCGCGAGCGAGGCGCTTGTACACGTTCGCCTCCGTGGTGAAGAGCCGCAGCGCGATCTCGGACGCGCTGAAGCCGCAGAGCGTCTTGAGCGAAAGCACGATCCGGGAATCTCGTGGAATGGCGTCACCGCAACAGACGAAGAGCATCCGCAGCAGGTCGTCCTTCACCTCGCTGTCGAAGCGAGCGACGGCCGGAGTGGCTTCCGCCTCCCAAACGGGGGTAGCTCGTTCGAGCAGCCTGAGTCGACCGGCATCCTGACGTAGAGCGTTCGCCAGCCGATTGTGGGCTACCCGGTAGAGCCAGGCGGCGGGATCTTCGGGTAGCCCCTCGGTGATCCACGCGGTGAGCGCCGCCATGAGCGCGGACTGCACCGCGTCTTCCACCAATTCGAGGTGCCGCATCCCGACTTTGCGCGAGAGCACCGCCACGAGCCGGCCATATTCGCGCCGGAAGAAATGCTCGACGAGATCCGAAGCGCTCAGGAGGTCGCGATCTCCCGGATCTCCAGGGTCGCTCCCGGCATGAACCCCGGGCTCTCCTTCGTGACCTCGAGCGCCTGCTCGTAGCTTTCAGCGGCGATGATCATGAAACCGCCCACAATCTCCTTCGCCTCGACGAACGGCCCGTCCGTCACGCCGGAGGTCGTCAGGATCTTGCCGCCGGGCTTGAGCTTGCCGCCCATGTCCAGGATGTTCGCCCTGAACTTCTCCTTCCAGGCGCTGAACGCGGCGTACATCTCCTGCATCTGGGCTGGTGAAGGCGGCTGCCGAGCTTCGGGTTGGCTAGGCTGGCTGCGAAGGACGACCAGGTACTTTTGCATGGGCATTTCGATTGTCTCCTGATTGGCGCCGATCGTCGACCGGCACTCCCAAGACCTTCGAGGACCGTCCAATTGGACACTCGGTCTCTGTTTTTGTTTCGGCGCGCACGGGGGCCAAGGGCCGCTCCCGGCGCTCAGCGACTCGTGAAGTACGGGCGCGCCGCGTCGTCTGCCTGGCTGCGGTACGCGGCGACGCGCGCGTGGTCCGCCTCCGCGAGCGACTTCTTCATGGCGGCAGCGCCGTAATCTTTGCAGTAGCAGGGGGTACCGGGCTGCTGGCGCCAGGACTCGGAGAGGGGGCCCGCGTCCACCGGGTCGAAGCCTATCTGGTCCACGATACGAAGGACCTGCTCCCGCGCCGCCGGTGAATCGCCAGCGACCGACAGAGCGAGGCGGCCCGGAGCCCCCGGGAGGGCTGCTTTCTCCAAGAGGCTCGGCGCCACGATGTTGTTGAACGCTTTGATGACGGGACGCCCCAACTGCGCCGCGACCCATTCGCTCTCGACCTGCCCGTCGTCGAGCGCCGCGATCCGGCCGTCTCGCGAGGGATAGTAGTTGTTGGTATCGATGACGATGGTGTCAGCACCAAGGGCCGCAAACGCATTGGCAAGCGCGGGCGTCGCCTTCTGGGGGACGGAGACCACCACGATGTCCGCTCCCTGCACGGCTTCATCGACCGTGCCCGCGCTCGCGCCTGTTTCGGCGGTCAGCTCACGGAGCGACTGCGGCCCTCTCGAGTTTGCAACCGTGACCTGGTGCCCCGCTCGCACTAGATGACGCGCGAGGGTGCTGCCGATGTTCCCTGATCCAATGATTCCGAACTTCATGCTGCTCTCCTTGGGCGAAGACCTCGTGGCGCGAGATGACTGCAGACTAACATCAGTATGAGTTGACGTCCTCGATAGGTGGAGCTCTTGCCTCTACACACGCAACAGCGTCTTGATGGCGCGCCGCTCGTCCATCGCGCGGTAGCCCTCCGCGGCCTGCTCGAGGGGCAGCGTGAGGTCGAAGACCTTGCCCGGCTCGATGCCGCGGCTCTCGATGAGCTCGATCAAATGGGGCAGGTAGCGCCGCACCGGAGCCGGCCCGCCATGCAGGTGAACGTGACGGAAGAACAGATTCTGACCATCCAGCTGAACGTCGTGGGGGACGCCGACGTAGCTGAGGTAGCCGCCCGGCCTGCATGCCCCAATCGCTTGAGTCATGGCTTGCTGCGTGCCGACGCACTCGAGCACCGAGTCAGCGCCCACTCCCTTCGTGAGCTCCTTGATTCGAGCGATGCCCTCGTCGTCTCGCTCGGTCACGATGTCCGTCGCGCCGAATTCGCGGGCCAGCTTCTGCCTCGACTCATGGCGGCTCATGGCAATGATGCGCTCCGCGCCCATTTGCTTAGCGCACAGAATCGCCAGCAGGCCCACGGCGCCGTCGCCCACGACCGCGACTGTTTTGCCCGGCTTCACGTTGGCGGCGTCCGCGGCGAACCAACCCGTGCCCAGCACGTCGGACGCGGCCAGCATGCTGGAAATCTGCTCTTCAGCCGGGTGCTCTCGCGTTGCCACCAGCGTGCCGTCGGCAAGGGGAACGCGCAATAGCGGAGCCTGCGCGCCGCCCACCAGCTGGCGGTGCTCACACGAGGTTTGGTAACCCGCCTCGCAGTGCGGGCAGGTGTTGTCGGATGCGAAAAACGAGCCAATCACGAACTGACCTGGCTTCACCGAGGCGACGCCCCGACCTACCTCCTCCACGAACCCGCAGTATTCGTGACCCATGGGCGTCGGCGACTGCGTGGGACTGATGCCGCGGTAGGGCCACAAATCCGAACCGCAAATGCACGTAGCCGCCAGTCGAATGACGGCGTCGGTTGGTTCCACGATCTTGGGGACTTCCCGCTCCTCGACCCGCACGTCCCGGGGCCCGTAGAGAACTGCTGCTTTCATGGCTGCACCTTTCCTTCGTACTGTTCGTCGCTCACCTTTTCGAGCCACTCCACTGCCTTACCGTCGAGCGCCTCCTGAATCGCGATGTGGGTCATGGCCGTGGTGGCCGATGCCCCGTGCCAGTGCTTCTCGTCGGGTCCCACCGTGACCACATCGCCCGGTCGGATTGGCTCGATCGGACCTCCCCAGCGCTGGTGGAGACCGCAGCCAGACGTGACGATGAGCGTCTGCCCCAGCGGATGGGTATGCCAGTCACTCCGAGCGCACGGCTCGAACGTCACGTACGCTCCGGCGGCGCGCCCTGGAGGCAGGGCCTGAAAGAGCGGGTCGATGCGTACCGCGCCCGTGAAGTGCTCGGCAGGTCCTTTTTGCGACGCTTGGGAGCCGCTGCGTTTGATGTCCATCTCGAACCTCGAAGCAATAAATGCGCCTCTCCATCGGGCTCGAGTAGCCGCCATCGTCGCGACAAGCCGTTAAGCGGGGCTAAACAATGCCGCCGCATCCAAGCTTTCCGCGCCGCTGGGTTCAGCGGGATCCGAACAGCAGCCGAGCTGCAAACGCAAACCTGATACGACTCGTGGGCGCGATGCTGGCGGTGGGTCTGGATTGCGCTGCTTGCGGCGGTCAGAGTACTTCGAAAGGCGACGCGCGCGCCGCCGCGGGAACTGATACAGCCGCTGGATCACCCGTTGCTTCCGGCGGAGCTGCAGGCGGCGTTGGCACAGGTGGCTGAGCACTTGCCAATAGTCGCAGGTCGCCTCCGCCGCCCTGCCGTGCTCGCGCCCCTACGTACGGCTTTCGCTCCGGGTGCCTGGGTGATCGGCGGTGGCAGCGCCCCGCGTGCTATGGGAGAAAAGAATGTCTAGTGCTCCGCCAAACGCCCGCAATGAACGAGACGAGACAGACAGCAGCCTTCGTTCGGAGCGTGAGAAGTCTGACGACGAGCTGAGCAAGCGTGGCGCGGCGATCGAGGAGGACTCGAACGAGGTGGTCGATCACGCGCGCCAGCGGGCGGACGAGGTACTCGGCAGGGCTCGCGAGCTCGCGGACGAGAAGCTGTCGGGTTCGGTCGCTCGGGACGCCCTCGAGGAGGAGCGCGAGCTCGAAGACGCCGCTCTTCGTGAAGAGCGACTGGTAGATGACAAGGCTCTAGCCCGAGAGCGTGAAGAGCGGAGGCGCGCCCTAGCCAGTCTCATGCGCTTCGAGCGGGAGCAGACGGACGAGCACCTCTTGAGCGAGCGCTCGCGAGCGGACGATTTGCTCGCGGCGAGGGACGAGTTCATGGCGATGGTCAGCCACGACCTGCGCACGCTGCTCGGCGGCATAGCCCTGAGCACCGCACTTCAGATGCGGCATGCGAAGGACGACGAGGCAGGCCGGCAGACGGTTGATGCAGCGCGCAAGATCCAGCGCAGCACCGCGCGAATGAACCGCCTGATCGGCGACCTCATCGACGTTACCAGCATCGAGGCCGGGCGGCTGTCGATGGAGCTCGAGCTGCGCGACGTGGTGGCTCTGATTCGCGAGACGGTGGAGGCCTTTCAGCCAGCCGCGTCGACCAAGGGCATCGCCCTGGAGGTAGAGCTGGCAGAAGGTACGGTGCTCGCGAGGTTCGACCACGGCCGCATCTTGCAGGTGCTTGCGAACCTCCTGAGCAACGCCATGAAGTTCACGCGGGAAGGGGGCAGGATATCGCTCCGAGTCGCGCCGGCCGGCAGCGATGTCCTCTTTTCGGTGAGCGACACCGGCAGCGGCATTCCCCCCGACCAGCTGGAGGCCATCTTCGAGCGCTTCTGGCAGGTAAAGCAGCACGACCGCCGGGGGCTAGGCCTCGGCCTCTTCATCGCGCGCTGCGTGCTGGACGCTCATGGGGGGCGCGTTTGGGCAGAGAGCGAGCTCGGCAGAGGCAGCCGCTTCTTCTTCACGCTGCCCGCCGAGAAGCCGGAAGTCAGCCATAGTCTCGCCGAGTAGCTACGCGACTGGCGCGCGTGAAGCGACAGGGAAGGGGCCGCTCACGACTGTTCGTGCCAATCGAGATGGCAGACTAGCGTCCCGCTGCCCCCGATGCCGCGTTGAATGAGTCGACCGTGGTCTCCCGTATCGAGAGCAGGGGGATGGACATGCGGTTGCGCAAAGTAGCCGCGAGGCCGCGAGTCAGGCGCGCTGCGTCGCGCGGTGGGCCGGTGAGGCCGAGCACGAGCAGATCGAACTCGCCGCGATCGTTGTAGTCGGTGATGCCGTTGACGACGCCGCCCGCGATGACCACGTCGCTCGTTGCGCGAATACCCTCGCCACGGAGTCGTGCCGCCAGCTCGGCGCTCAGGGTGCTGGTGTTCGCCGGGATGCTCGAGGAGCGCGTGACCTTGCCCGAGCGCTCGACCGCGCGCTCGGTCTGCTGCTCGCGGGAGACCACGTGCACGATGTGCACCTCGGCCGCGAAACGCTGGGCGAAGAGCAGTGCCCACGCGATAGCGCTGTCAGTGACAGGACCGAAGTCGATCGGCACGAGGATGCGCTCGATCTTGTCTACCCCATCCCGGTCATGCACCGTAAGCGTTGCACAAGGGGCCAGCGCGGACACCTGCCGAGCGATGTCATCGCGAAATTGCCAGCCCAGGTCGGAGCGCTGCCGCGCGCCTAGCACGATCAAATCGTTTTCGGACACCGCGCAGCGCTCGAGGATACTCGCGACCGGGCTGCCCGACGCGAGGCGCGTGGTGGTGGATTCCGGGCCGCCTCGCCCGGAGACCAATTCCAGGAGCCGCTGCCCCAAGTTGTGCGAGGCCATCAGCTCCGCGACCCGGTTGGCCCTGCTTTGAAGAGGGCCGGCGCCGCGGCTCGCTTCCACGTGCATGACCTCCAGCGGGACGCCGAAGCGCGTCGCGATGAGGCCCGCGAGCGAGACCGCGCCCACGATGGGATGCTCCACATCGAGAGCACACAAGACGCGCTCGATGGTCGGCGGCTGCATGGGGGGAGGCACCCTAGCACGAGGATTCGCTCGTTTAGGTCCCGCCCTGGCGCTGCAGCTTGCGTTTGCGGCGGTCCCGTGAGGTATTGAGTGATTGGCGCGCCGTCGGGCCTTCGCCACTAACGAAAGCGAACGCACATGACGACCCCCATTCCCGATGAGATCCAGGTTGCCAAGCTGAGCATCGAGGCCGCGTACACGGCTCTGGACTCACTGTTCGAGCGCTTGCGGGTCATGCCGCGAGGCGAGAAGGTGATCCTGAGCGACACCGTGCACGAGGCGTGCTTGCGCTTGAAGGCGGCGAAGGACGTGCTGACCCGGCTAGAAACGCTTCCTCCTGACGGAGAGGGTGCCTAGAGAGCCTCGCGACCATTCCAGAATGGCCAGCCCATTTTTGAAGCGCGTTCTGCGCGCGCCCGGCTACGGCTGGTCACGCGGCGAAGAGCTCTACGTACCGACCCAGCGCGAGATTTTGAGCGAGTGGGCGCACCGGCTGAACTTGCTGCACAGCCGCAAGGCCTGGCTTTCGGTCATGGTGTGGAGCTTCACGTTGTTGCTCCTGCCGTTCGGGGCAGTGTTCTTGCTGCACTACTTCAGCTGGAAGCTCATGCTGGCAGGCTTCCTCTACAGCATGGTGTGGCTGGGGACTCACGGCACCGTCTACTTGCACCGCTACGGCACGCACCGGGCTTTCACGTTCACGAACCGCTACTACCGGTTCGTGTGCCAAAACCTGGCCATCAAGATCGTGCCCGAGGAGGTGTACATCGTGTCGCACCACGTGCACCACGCGTACTCGGATCAAGCGGGGGATCCGTACAACGCCAAGGCCGGCTGGCTTTACTGCTTCCTCGCCGCTGACCTGCACCAGCAGATTAGCCCCACGCTATCGACCAAAGACTACGCTCGCGCCGCGGCGCTCTTGAACCACACCGGCGTCCGAGCGAACCGCTACGAGCAGTACCTTCGCTGGGGCTCAATCACCCACCCCGCGCGGTTGCTGTGCAATTACCTGCTGAACTGGGCCTTCTGGTACGGCGCTTTCTATTGGCTCGGCGGTCACGCGCTGGCGACCGCGATCTTCGGCTGGGCAGCGGTCTGGGCCTTTGGCATTCGCGCGCACAACTACGACCTGCACGCGGGCGGTAAGGACCGGCGACGCGACGGGCTCGATTTCGATCGCGGCAGCCTGGCGATCAATGCGGTGTGGCCAGGGCTGGTCGCAGGCGAGTGGCACAACAATCACCACCTGTTTCCGACCAGCGTTCAAGCCGGCTTTCTGCCCTGGCAGCTCGACTCGGCCTTCGCCTTCATTCGCTTCTACCGGCTGCTCGGAGGGGTGAGCTCCTGGCGCAACTTGCGCCCCAAATTCTACGAGCGTCACTACCGTCCTCGCTTGCAGCGCAGCGCAATACCGGAGGGTTGACCAGCGCGCCGTCGAGAAAGAAACTCGGCGGATGGGCCTGCTGACCTTCACGCTCAATGTCACTCTAGACGGCTGCATCGACCACCAGGAGGGCGTCGCGGACGACGAGACGCACGCGCTCTTCACCCGCCTGATGGACGAGAGCGGCGCCATGCTGTGGGGGCGCGTCACGTACGAGATGATGGAGGGCCACTGGCCGGCGGTCGCCCGCGGGGACGTGGAGGCGACTCCGGCGATGCGTGACTGGGCCCGCAAGCTCGAGGCGAAGCCCAAGTACGTGGTCTCGTCCACACGTCAGGAGTTCCCGTGGACCAACACTCACCAGATCGCTGGCGATCTGCGCAGGGGCGTGCAGAAGCTCAAGGACGAGACCCCCGGGGGCGTGCTGCTCGGTAGCGCCAAGCTCGCGGCCGAGCTGGACCGCTTGGATCTCATCGACCAGTACAAGTTCCTGGTCCACCCCAGGCTCGTCGGTCACGGGCCGACCTTGTACCAGAGCGGCTTGCCGGCCACGCGTCGGCTGGAGCTGGTGTCGGCCAAGCCCCTCCGCTGCGGCGCAGTGGCGATGGACTACCGGCGCGCGCCCTGACGTAAAAGAGAGCTCGGGCGCTGACGACGCACCTGGCGCATGGGTGCGCGTGACAGCGCCGTGCGCCGCCGGGGGTCAGGTGCCTACCCGCTTCGCGGCATCCGAGCAGTAAAACGGGCCGCGGTCGCGACCAGGAGAGCCAAGGGGCCCGTGGACCTGCGCGACGATTGTAGAGCTCTGCTTAACAGCTTGTCGCGTTTGTGCAGCCTACTCAACGGGTCCGTGCGGGTTTACTTCTTGCTCGTCGACGCCGCAGCAAACGCTCGTGGCGTCCGGAGGTTTCCGGACGTGGCGACAATGATGAGGTGACGAAGATGCAGAGCACATCCCTGACGACCAATCCGATGACTCTTGGGAGCAAAGCCATGACGACGGCAAACCGAGAGGTGACCCCATGAGCCGCGTGCTCGTGACCGGCTCCGCCGACGGGCTCGGCAAAGCGACCGCTCAGACCCTCCTGCGGGAAGGGCATCAGGTTTTGGTTCACGTGAGGGCCCCGCATCGCCAGGAGGCGGTCAAGGAGCTGGTGGCGCAAGGCGCAGCCGTCGTGACCGGTGACCTCGCAGACTTGGAGCAAACTCGGGGGGTCGCGAAGCAAGTCAGCGCATGGGGTCCGGTGGACGCGGTGATCCACAACGCGGGCGTGTACTCCGGAGCGGCGGTGCTGCCGGTCAATGTGGCCGCACCGTATGCGCTGACGCTGCTGATCCCTGGCCCCAAGCGGCTCATCTACCTGAGCAGCGGCATGCATCGCGGAGGGCAGCCGCGACTGGATGGCATGGATTGGAGTGGAGGTCGCGAGACCGGCACCTACTCCGATAGCAAGCTATTCGTGAGCACGCTCGCGGCGGCGGTGGCGCGGCGCTGGCCGGCGGTGCTCAGCAACTCCGTTGACCCAGGCTGGGTGCCCACGAAGATGGGCGGGCCGAACGCGCCGGACGATCTCCGACTCGGCCACCTCACCCAGGAGTGGCTCGCCACCAGTGACGCGAGCGAAGCGTGCACGAGCGGCGGCTACTGGCACCACCAGCGGCGCATGGAGCCCCACCCTTCCGTCAACGACGTGAATTTTCAAGACAAGCTGCTCGACGAGCTCGCACGCGCAACCGGCATCGGCTGGCGCGATGAGCCCCAGCTCGACGAGCCCAACGCGAGGTGAAGCGATGACGACTGCGAACGGCACAGGGAAATTTCATGGCAAGGTGGCATTCGTTACGGGCGGAGCTAGCGGCATCGGCCGCGCTGCCGCCCTCGCCTTCGCGCGCGAGGGCGCACACGTCGCGGTTGCGGACGTGAGCGAAGAAGGTACGCAGCAGACGGCGCGCCTCATCGAAGAAGCCGGAGGAAAAGCGCTGGCGCTGCGGTGCGATGTCACGCGCGCCGCCGAGATACA
The DNA here is from genome assembly GCA_004193285.1 of Myxococcales bacterium. GTDB lineage: Bacteria > Myxococcota_A > Polyangia > Polyangiales > Polyangiaceae > PMG-095. The sequence goes on from SECP01000020.1 coordinate 15,446, forward strand.
GGCAGCGTTACAGAAGACGACGGGCGCCTTCGGGCGGCTCGACTTCGCCTTCAACAACGCGGGCATCGAGCCGAAGAAGCTGGTGCCCATCGCGGAGGTGGAGGAAGAGGAGTGGGATCGCATCCACGGCGTGGACCTGCGGGGAGTCTTCCTGTGCATGAAGTACGAAATCCCTCTGATGCTCGCCCATGGCGGCGGCGCCATCGTGAATACTTCCTCCGGCGCGGGCGTGATCGGTATCAAGAACAACGCCGCCTACACCGCCGCCAAACATGGGGTGATCGGCCTCACCCGCGCGGCCGCCTTGGAGTACGCAGCGAAGAACGTGCGAATCAACGCCGTGTGCCCAGGCTACATCGACACGCCGATGATCGAGCGTTTCGCCGGCCGCAGTGAGGAAGCGCGTGCCAAGGTCATCGCGGAAGAGCCGATCGGCAGGATGGGGACCCCGGAAGAGATCGCGGCGACCGTGGTCTGGATGTGCTCGGACGCGGCTGGCTTCATGGTGGGCCACGCGCTCGTCGTCGATGGCGGCCAGACGATCATCTAGGGCGCAGCCAGCGACGCAGCTCAAGCCACTTTCCTTTTCTGAATCAAGAACGGAACCAACAAAATGACTGACAACGTTGCAGGAAACGTAGTCATCATCACCGGTGCGTCGAGCGGCATTGGCGAGGCCGCGGCGCGCCATTTAGCAGCGCTGGGCGGCGCTTCGATGTGCGCACTTTCCGTCCTGTTCGCGGCCCTGTGCTGGAGCTGCGCGAGCCAATCGCCGCTCGGGTCCGACGATCGGCCTGCACTCGCGAGCACCGCCCCCGCTCATCAACCCACCCGAACCCCGACATCAACCGCCATGCAGATCACCGTTGGCTCGGCGGCGTTCACGGCCGTCTTCGACGACAATCAAACCGCTTCCGCCTTCAAGGCGCTGCTGCCGCTGACCTTGAAGATGACCGACCTTCACCGCAACGAGAAGTATCACGACCTCCCTCAGGCTCTCCCTGCGGATGCGACGAATCCGGGGACCATCCATGCCGGGGACGTGATGCTCTACGGGTCGAGCACGTTGGTGCTTTTCTACGACACCTTTCCCACCGCCTACCGCTACACGGCCATCGCCAAGGTAATCGACCCTTCGCGCCTCGCTGCGGCCTTCGGGACGGGTGATGCGACGGTGACGTTCTCGCTCTAAGGAGCCTTGGGCCGGGATTTTGCGGGGCGCTTGGCGATCAGCTCGCGCAAAGTCTCCACGAAGATGCGGAGAGGCGCGGAGCTCTGCGAGCGGCTGGGATAGAAGAGAAAGAATCCGGGGACGGCAGCGGCGTACGGCTCCAGCACGCGGCGCAGCACCCCCTTCGCGAGCTGCTTCTCCACCAAGGGCTCCATCACGTACGCCAAGCCGAGCCCCTGCTCAGCCCACGTCGCGCAGAAGAGCCCGTCGTTGACGACCAGGCCGCCGCGAACGGGCACCCGCCACGTGCGGCGGCCGCGTTCGAGCTCCCACGCGTACAGGGAGCCGTTCGTTTCTGAGCGAAATGTCAGGCATTCGTGGTGGCTGAGGTCCTCCGGGCGCTCGGGGGTGCCACGCTCGGCCAGGTACGCGGGAGCACCGACCACGACGAAGCGAAACGCTTCGGTGAGCCGGACGCTCACCATGTCCCGCTCCACGAACTCGCTCAGCCGAATGCCCGCGTCGTAGCCCTCGCGGACGAGGTCCACCCTGCGATCTTCGAACACCAGCTCCACTTCGATACGAGGATGCCGCTCGCGGAGCTTGGGCAAGACGGGCTCGATCACGAAGTGGAAGGCGGAGCGCGGTACCGTCAACCGCACTCGACCGACGACTTCCCCGGGCTTGCCGCTCGCTCCTGCCAGCGCGGCGTGCACTTGCGCCACGGCTGGGCCCCCGGACTCCAGGAGCAGCCGGCCCGCCTCGGTCAAAGAAACGCTGCGGGTCGTACGGGCGACCAGGGTCACCCGCAGCTCGCCCTCCAGTTGACGCACACTCTGACTGACCGCCGAGCGGGAGACGCCAAGGTCGCGCGCGGCCCCGCTGAAGCTCCGTGCCCGAGCGACGGCCAGGAAGGCTTGGAGCTGGGAGAACAGCGCTGCGTTCACGCGGCTAGTCTACAGCAAGGTTCTGGGGCCGAAGTGCGGCAAGGGTGGCACCAAAAGCTCTCCAGCGGGCACTTCACTGCATGCTGCCCTCGCGCGGTCCGCGCTCCCTCTACCTCGTCGCAATCTTTGGTGCCTCGAGCCTCGTGCATTGTGGAAGTAGCGGCTCGACCGCAGCGCCGCCGAGCCCGGGGGGCACGTCTTCAGGCGGCGGCTCCGACGCTGCAGGAACTAGCTCCGCGGGAGTCGGCGGCGCGGCCGCTGGCGGAACCGGCAGCGGTGGAACCACTTCGGTAGCGGGCGCCGCCGGGGCCGCCGGTACCGCCGGCACGTCCAGCCGCTGCACTCCGGTGTGCGACGGCGCGAGCTGCGGTGATGACGGCTGCGGCGCGCTGTGCGGCGTTTGCGCCTGGGAGGAGCTTTGCTCGAACAAGCAGTGCGTTCCCGCGGGCAGCGCGGCGGACGTGGTCGTGGCCGTGATGAGCGTCACCCACGCGATCAGCCCTGAAATCTACGGTGTCGCGTTGGCGAGTGAGAAGGGTCTACTCGACAGCGGCGCGACGTTGAACCGGTGGGGCGGCAATGCGGCCACCCGTTACAACTGGCAGAGCGGCGTGACCAACACGGCTCGAGATTGGTTTTTTCAAAATGTGCTGGCGACGAGCCCTTACGGGGTGGAGGGCGAGGGAGCCCCCGGCCAGCCTGGCTTCGTGCCATTCGAGGAGGTGCTCCTGCGCGGCACGCTCGCGGCCGGTGCCAGCACGCTCACCACCATTCCGACCATCGGCTACGTTGCCAAAGCGGACGACAAATCCTGCGGATACCCGAGCTCGCAGTACCCGGAGCAGCTGCGCTTCGACATGTGGCGGCCCCAGTGCGGTAACGGGGAAAATGCCGCCGGCCTCATCCTGGGCAGCGAAACGACTTGGCAAAATACGAGCGTCGCGGTCGGGCCGGAATATGCGGCCATGCACGTCACGGAGCTCATCCAGAAGCTCGGCGCAGAGTATGCCCAGCGACCCCGGTTTTACGCGCTGGATAACGAGATGATGCTTTGGCCGCACACCCACAGCGACGTGCACCCAAGTCCGGTCGCGTACGCGGAGGTGCTGCAGAAGACGCTCGATTACGCGCCTGCGATCCGGGCCGCCGATCCGGGCGCCACCATCCTCGGCTACGGCACCTGGAACGTGGCGGACACGTTGGAGGCCGGTGTCGACGGAGAAGCACAGCAATACGGCGCGGCTCTCCTTCCGTGGTACCTCTCCGAGCTCGCCAAGTACGAAGCCGCCCACGGTCAGCGCCTCGTGGATTGCGTGGACCTCCACTACTACCCGCAACAGGACGCCGCGCAGGCGGCACGGCGGCTGGAAGCGCCTCGGTCACTGTGGGATCCGGACTACGAGGAACCGGATTGGCTGGGCGGACTGTTCGAGGACAAGTCCGTGCACATCCTGCCGCGCGTCAGGCAATGGATTCGGGAGAACTATCCCGGCACCGGCATTTGCGTTTCCGAATACAACTTTTGGCCCGGCCAGCCCGAAGCCGCCATTCTCCAGGCGGACGTGCTCGGAATCTTCGGCCGAGAAGGCGTTCGCCTCGCCGCGTGGTGGCAATTTCCGTGGAACACGGAGACCGACGCGCCTACCCCCGTCTATTGGGCGTTTCGTCTCTATCGCAACTACGACGGCGCGGGCGGCAAGTTCGGGGATCGAGCGCTGGCCGCCGCCAGCAAGGTGCCGGACCTCGCTGCGTACGCCGCCCAGCGCAGCGAGGACGGGGCCACCACGGTCGTCCTCGTCAACCGTGCGGCCGAGGAGCGCACGGCGACGCTCGAGCTGACGGGCTCGAGCGCGACGTCGGCCAAGGCGTACTCGCTTCAAGTCGGCAGCACTTCGCTTAGCGAGCTACCGCCCGTCGCGATCACGGGCGGGGCTCTCAGCGTGACGGTTGCTGGGCCAGGCGCGCTGCTTTTGGTCACTCCCTGAGCGGAAGCCGGCGGCGCGGCGGTGGGCGAGGCCGCCTCCGCTAACCCGGTGGCAACACGCCCTTCAGGGCCGTAAACCAATGCTGGCCCATCTTCTGAGCCCCCACGTCGTTCGGGTGCACGCAGTCCAGCGTTTCGGCCATGCTCCAATCCGAGCCTGTCCACAGGTCCGCAACGAACACGGGTGACTGCGAGGTGCTCACCTGCTGCGCCCAAGCCGGCACGGCCTTGACGAGCTCCTCAGCGCGCTTCTGCACGCTGTCGTCCGTCCCGCAGTTGGGGCGAATCTTCTGAATTTGCGCAACGAAGACGACGATACGGGGATTATTCGCGCGGGCTTGCTCGATGAGCGTCTTGTAGCGACCCAGCGTGGTGCCGGTCGGAGTGCCGCCCCAGACGTCGTTGACCCCGAGCTGCAGCATGATGAGGTCCGGGTGGTGCTTGGTCACGAGCGGAGCCATGCCGGCAAAGCTCTTGCCTTGCTGGCAGTTGGACATCATGAACGTGTCGTGGGTGTACTGCTCGGCGTTCGAGCAGCTCACGGCGCTGTGACGCACGCCGCCGCCGCAGTCATCAGCGTACTCACCCACGAACTCCAGCTTGCTATAGCCACCGTCAGTGAGGTTCTTCAGCAGGTACTTTTTGTAGCAACCTGGGCCCGCGGAGATCGAGTCTCCCACGATCATGATGCGCGGCTTGGTGACGCCCGGTGGGAACGGCCCCGTCCCAGCACCTCCGGCGCCCGACGCGCCTCCGCTCGAAGCACCGCCTCCGCTGGAAGCGCCGCCTCCTCCAGTCGAAGCACCACCGGCGCCGCCCGACGAGCCTCCGCCACCGGTCGAAGCACCACCGCCGCCGCCCAACGTGCCTCCGGCGCCGCCCGACACGCCTCCGCCGCCGTTGGGTTCGCCGGAAGCGGCAGCCGCGCCGGCAGATGACGCGATTCCTGCACTGCCGGAGCCGCCGCTCGGTGCGCTCGTTCCGCCGTTCGACGATGCTCCGGCGCTCGTGCCGGCGCTTCCGCCAGTGCTCTGCTGCTCCGTGCCCTCATTGCCTTCGCCGCAAGCGGCGAGGAATACGGCCGTGATAGCGATGAGCCGCGCGGTTCGCGCGAGACTCATCGACTCGAGATCCAGGACGCCGGCGCTGCGGTTGCTCATGGCCGTCTGCCAATGCAGCGCGCGGCGCGGATCCTTCCACGGCCGCGTTCGAATCATCAGCTCCGACGCCGCCCGGTTGAATAGTTCGGCCGGCATCGCAATCGGGCGTGAGCCGCGCGACTGCCGAAGAGCCGGCCGCGCGCTGAGGGGGACGTTCAGCCGGGGCGTGCGGCGCCGGCCAACTTGGCGACCAGAGTTGCGAGCTGCGCGGGCTCGGCGGGCTTGGAGAGGTGCGCTTGGTAACCGGCGTCCAGCGCACGAGCGCGGTCAGCGTCGCGTGCGAACGCGGTCAGGGCCAGCGCGGGCGTGCTTCCGCCCTCCGGACCGCCGAGCGCGCGCACACGCCGAATCAGCTCATGGCCGTCCATGCCCGGCATGCCAATGTCGCTGACGAGGACCGCGGGAGGCAAGCGCCGCAAGGCCTCGAGCGCTTCCGGCGCGGAGGCGGCGACGGTGACGGTCGCGCCGCATCCCTCGAGTACCAGCTGCATCAAATCCCGGGCGTCCGGCTCATCGTCCACCACCAGCACGCGCACCCCCGAAAGCCGGGGCGCTTCGGGCGGCAAGGTACTGCGAGTGACGTTCGGCGCGCGCGCCGGCTGATCTTGCTCGCGATCGAGCGAGCTCGCGCCGAGGGTAGCGGGCAGCGTCACCACGAAGCGGGCTCCTCGACCGACTCCTTCGCTCGACGCGCTTACCTCCCCGCCGTGCAGCTCCACCAGCTGCTTCACGATCGCGAGCCCCAGGCCAAGCCCTCCGTGGCGCCGGGTGGTCGTGCCGTCCGCCTGGCGAAATCGGTCGAAGACGTGGAGCAGGAAATCCGGACGAATCCCCTCCCCGGTGTCTTCGACGATGATGCGCGCTTCGTCCACCGTCCGCTCGAGTCGCACCCAGACCGAGCCGCCGCGGGGGGTGAACTTCACGGCGTTGTTGAGGAGGTTCCACGCAACTTGCTGGAGCCGGATGGGGTCGCCCAGGAGCGGGTCCGTCCTCGCGTCGAACGCCCGCTCGAGGCGTACCCCCTTGGCGTCCGCGCCCGGCTTGACCGCTTCGCATGCGGCCTCCATAACCTGGCGCAGGTCTACCGGCTGCACCTCGAGCGGGATGCGGCCGGAGATGATGCGGCTCATATCCAGCAAGTCCTCGATCAACTTGGCTTGCGCGCGAGCGTTGCGCTCGATGACCTGCACGCCGTCGTGCACGAGCTTCTCCGTCAACGTGCCGCCACGCATGAGGGTGCTCCAGCCCAGAATTGCGTTGAGCGGAGTGCGTAGCTCGTGAGACAGCGTCGCCAAGAACTCGTCCTTGAGCCGCCCTTCCTCCTCCGCCCGCTCGCGCGCGGCCTTCTCCGAGGCGAGTAGCTGTTGGCGCTCGCTCAGCATGCGCTGCTGCTCGCTGACATCCGTATTGGTGCCGAACCAGAGCGCCAAGTTGCCTGCGCTGTCGTGCACGGGCGCGACTCGGGTGAGGAACGTCCGAGAAACTCCGTCCGCGCCGCGTAGCGCGAACGTCATGTCGAAGCGCTGGCCGCTCGCGATGGATGCTTGCCAGCGCTGGAGCACGGCCGGCAGGCTCTCTGGCTCCACGAGGCTTTGCCAGCCGCGGCCCTCCACGTCCTCCGTCCTAGTACCCGTGTACTCGTACCAGCGGTCGTTGTACCAGAGGATCCAACCGTCCGGCCGCGCCACCCACGCCAGCTGTGGAATGCTATTGGCGAACTGCCGAAAGCGCTCTTCGCTCTCCTTGCGCTCCGTGATGTCCAGGTAGGTTCCGACGAGGCGGGTGGCGCGTCGCTCGCTGCCGGCGCCCTCGAGCTCCGCCCGCCCCCGCACGCGAATCCAGCGGATGGCGCCGTCTTGGCGCACGATGCGCTGTTCGACCTCCAGCTCGCCGCTGCCACCCGGAGCGAGCGCGGCCTGCACCTCGGCGACTACGCGGTCGCGGTCCTCGGGGTGAAAGAATTCCTGCACCCGAGCGAACGTGAGCGCCTCGTCGGCGGCCCAGCCATAAATGCGGCGTCCCAGGTCGTTGACGGTGACCGCGTCGGTCTGCAAGTCGATGTCGAACGTGCCAAGTTGTGCGATCTCGATCGCCAACCGGAGCCGCGCTTCCGCTTCTCTTCGACTGTGCACGTCGATCACCGAGCCGACGAAGCCCACGAACTGCCCGTGCTCGTCTACGCGAGGTCGCCCGGTGTCGATGACCCAGCGGTAGGCTCCGTCCGCCCTTCGAAGCCTGAAGTCGATGGCGTAGTCGGTACGGCTCGCGCTCGCTTCGCGGAACGCGGCTCCAGCCGCTTCGCGATCTTCGGGATGCACCGCCAGCGTCCAGCCGAAGCCGAGCCCTTCCTCGAGCGTTTGGCCGGTAAAATCGTACCAGCCGCGCGATAGAAACGAGCATTGACCATCCGGCTCGGTGATCCAGAGCATGGCCGGCGCCGCGTCGGCCATCTCGCGAAAGTGCCGCTCACTATCGCGCAGCGCCATCTCCGCGCGCTTGTTGGGGGTGATGTCGATGGTGATGCCGTCGAAGCGGCGCGGCGCGCCAGCGGCGTCGTAAAATCCGCGGCCCCGAGCGCGGATCCATTTGACCTGGGTGCCGTCCGCGGAGACCGTTCGGTACTCGATGTCGTAAGCCTCCCGCGTCGCGATACTGAGCTCGATGGCCTGACGAGTTGGCTCCCGGTCCTCCGGGTGCAGCCGCTGGTAAAAGATGTCGATGGTGACTTCGGTTTCCGGCGAGAGGTGAAAGTGGTCCTTCACCGTGTCGTCCCAGATCAGTCGGTCGAAGGGCAGCGGGCAGTACCAAACCCCGACGTTGGCGCCCTTGACCACGATCTCCATCTGCCGCTGGTTGTGCTCGAGCTGCTCCTCGGCGAAGCGGCGCGCGGTGATGTCTCGAATCGTGAGCAGCCCCAGAATGACGCGCCCGTCGTCCCCGCGGACGCTGGTCCCCGCGTAGGAGAGCTGCTTGACCCACCCTCGCGACCGATGCCGGAGCGAAATGTCTAGCCCCGAAAATGTTTCACCACGGAGGGCGCGGCTCATGGGCCATTGCTCCACGGAGAGCACCTCACCCGCAGGCGTTCGGACCTCGAACACGGAGGCAAAGTCCGTCAGCTGCCGCTGAGCTTCCTCGAGATCGGCCAGCTCGTGGATGGCGAGCGCGGCCGCGTTCCATTCGACGACCCGGCCCTGAACATCGGCGGCAACGATGCCTTCCGAGGCGCTCGCGAGCACCGCCGCCAACTGCGCCATCTGCAGCCGTTCTTGATGCCGCTGAACCTGCTTACGGTCACTGAGATCGTGCATCCGCACGACCGCCCCCAGCACCGCGCCGTCCCTCCCGCGTATCGCGCGGCCGCTCGCCGAGACGCGCCGGGGAATACCCTGGCGCGGCACTACCACCAGCTCTGCGTCATCCACCCGGCCCTCGCGGAGCGCGCGGGCGAGCGGGCTTTGCTCGGGCTCGACAGCCGTGACCCCATCCGCGCGAATCAGCTCATGGCATTGCGACCAGGACGCGGACGGCGACGCCAGCTCCGCTAGGCCGTGCATGGTGCGAGCGGCGCGGTTGACATAGCGCACCACCGCCCCCGCATCGCACGCGACGATGCCGTCCTCCGCGCTGTCCAGGACGGCTCGCAGCACCTCTGCGGCGGGGCCCTCGGCCAGCAGCGCGCCGAAGGCGAACGAGTCATCCGCCGCTGACTCCTGAGCGGACGTGGGCAAGGCCCCCGAGTGAACGAGCGAGCTCACACGCTCAGGGTTACCGCTCCTCGGCGCGACTGCAAAGGGGGCGCGCAACACATGATCGAGGGGTCGAGCCGCGTAGTTAGACAGACTTTTTGCCCCAACCCCCAAGGCCCACTGTGGTGATTGGCCTCACGGCAGGCTCAAATTCGTCGCAATTTCGGCGCCTCTCCCTGGGTTGTCGCGGCACACGCGGTGCAAGTGCCGATGAGAGCACACCGTCGGCTCTGGTTGGGGCCAGGCGGTCAGGTGCTCTCGGCCTCTCGTTACGCGGTGTGCCCGTCCTCCGTCTTTGCCATGTCCCTCCAAGAGCTGCTCCGCGATCGAAGAGACGAAATTTTAACGAGGTTCATCGGCGAGGTGGAGCGCAAGGGGCTCGCGCCTCCCGGCTTGTCCCCGTCGGTCCTCGCGGATCACATCCCGCTCTTTCTCGACGAGATCAGCGACGAGCTCTCTGCCGGGTCCGAAGCGCGGCTGAGCATGGACGCCGCGGATGTCACGAGCACCGCCCGCCAACACGGCGAGCAGCGGTGGAACGTTGGGTACGACGTGGAAGCGCTCGTGCGCGAGTACGGAGTGCTTCACCACGTCATCTTGCAGACCGCGCGCTATGCGGGGGCTCCGCTGAGTGCGGAAGAGGCGGACTCGCTCTCCCAATACCTCAACGTGGGCATCGCCGCGGCCCTCGCCGAGTACGTCAGCTCGCGCGACGAAGAGGCGAAGAAGCGCCAGTCCGACCTACAGTTTTTGACCGAAGCGGGGGAGCTCCTCGGCTCCTCGCTGGACCTACCGTCCACGCTCGCAAGGCTAGCTCGAGTGCTGGTGCCTCGACTCGCGGACTTCTGTGTCGTTCAGCTCGACGGCGCGCCGGCCGAAGAGGCCGCCATTCTGGACGTGAACGCGCCAAGAGCGGACCTGCTTCGGGAGCTCGTGAAGACCTTCCCGCTACCCATTGGCCAGAATCGCCACGTGGAGGTCATTCGGAACGGAAAGGCGCTGCTGGTCGACGCGACGCAGGACGAGCTACTGGCGGCCATGGCCCAGTCCCCCGAGCACCTCGCGCTGCTCCGTAGGCTTCGAGCTCGGTCTTGGTTGGTGGTGCCGCTGAAGATCAAGACCAGCGCCTTCGGCACCATGACCTTGGGTAGGGGCGAGTCGAGCCGGCCCTTCGAGCCCGATGAGGTAGTCCTCGTCGAGGATTTGGCGCGCCGGGCCGCCGCGGCCGTCGACAACGCTCGCCTGTACGAGCTCTCCAAGGCGGAACGAGCGCGCGCGGAAGGTGCAGCCCGCGCCAAAGACGAGTTCGTGGCTACGATTTCGCATGAGCTCCGCACGCCACTCAACGTGATCATCGGCTGGGTGCGGCTCCTGAGAAGTGGCACGTTGCCGGAGGACCGACGAGAACAGGCCCTAGCGGTCGTCGAACGCAACGCCAACGCGCAGAGCCAACTGGTAGCCGACCTGCTCGACATCAGCCGCGCCATCACCGGTAGCATTCGGCTGGATCCGGCCCAGGTGGACCTCGGCAACGTCATCGACCTCGTCGTGGAGGACGCTCGCTTGGCGCTCGAGGCGAAGCGAATGAAGCTGAGCGTCGAGGTCACGGCGGAGGATACGGTGCTGCGCGGCGACGGTGAGCGCCTCAAGCAAGTGGTCGCGAACCTGCTGCTCAACTCGATCAAATTCACGCCTAAAGGCGGAGAAATCTCGCTCAAGCTGCGACGCGTCGATTCGGAGCTCGAGCTCACGCTGGCGGATACGGGCATCGGCATCGCCCCTGATTTTCTGCCTTACGTATTCGAGACCTTCCGTCAGTCCGACTCGCGAAGCACGCGCACCCACGGAGGCCTCGGCCTGGGGCTCTCCATCGTCAAGCACCTCGTCGAGCTTCATGGGGGGCGCATCGAGGCGTCCAGCGCGGGTCCCGGCGCAGGCGCAACGTTCGTGGTCCGGCTTCCGATCAGCCCTGTCATCTCCACGACGGTCGGCATCGGGCGGCTGCCTGCGACGGCACCTCAGCACTCGGCGCTGTCTCGACCGGAGGTCCTCGCCGGCCGGAGCGTGCTCGTCGTCGACGACGAGCCGGACGCGCGCGCGCTCTTGAGGGTGGTCTTGGAGTCCTGCCGCATGACGGTGCTAGATGCGGCCAGCGCCCCCACCGCGTTGGCGATACTGGAGCGCGAGCGGGTGGACCTGCTCGTCTCCGACATCGGCATGCCGGAAGAGGATGGATATGCGCTCATCAAGCGGGTGCGGGCGCTGGCCAACGAAGAGAAGGCGTCGGTTCCGGCCGTCGCTCTCACCGCGTTTGCTCGTAACGAGGACCGCACCCGGGCTCTGCTGGAAGGCTTCAACTTCCACATGACGAAGCCGGTAGAACCAGCCGAGCTGGTGCTGGCGCTCGCGGACCTGGCTACCGGCCTGTAACGAGCGCCGCCTCGGGCGGGCTGCGTCAGGCCGTCTTCTTGTTCTCGACCAGGCGCAGCACGGGAGGATCCCGCTCGGTGCCATACCAGCTGCACCGCGGCGAATGATCCGGGACTGCTTCGCCGGCTTCGTCCTGGTGCTGCAGCCAGTAGCAGCGGCCGCACTCCCAGGCAGAGGCTTTCTTGGGCGGCATCCGTTCCATGAAGGCCATGGGGATGCAGCTGTCGTGCCGAGGGCCTCGCCGACCTGCGCTCCTCGTCGTTGGCTTGGCGGTCAACCCAGGCTAGCTTGCCGCCGCCGTGAGCTCGGAAGCTGCTGCGCCAACTCGACTCGCCCGGCGGCTCGGCTTCGTGGATGCAGTCGTGATTGGGCTCGGCTCGATGATCGGCGCGGGCGTTTTTGCGGCCTTCGGCCCGGCGGCGCGCGCGGCCGGTAGCGGGCTGCTGCTCGGCTTGGTGCTGGCCGCGCTCGTGGCCTACTGCAACGCAACGTCCTCCGCGCAGCTGGCGGCGCTCTATCCCGAATCCGGCGGCACCTACGTCTACGGAAGGAAGCGCCTAGGTGCCTTCTGGGGCTACTTGGCCGGGTGGTGCTTCGTCGTGGGCAAGCTCGCGAGCTGCGCGGCCATGGCGATGACGTTCGGCGGCTACGCTTCGCCGACTCTGGCCCGGCCGTGCGCGGTCGTCGTGGTCATCGCCCTCACCGCCCTGAATTACACTGGGATCCAGAAGACCCTTGCGCTCACGAAAGTGCTGCTCGGCGGGGTCTTGCTGGCGCTGACTGCGGTCGTCGCGTGCGTGTGGCTGGGAGGTGAGGCCGACCCGGCACGGCTGGCCTCATTTGCCGGGGTGACCGCGTGGGGCGTTGCTCGGTCCGCTGGCTTTCTCTTCTTCGCGTTCGCCGGCTACGCGCGTTTGGCGACCCTCGGCGAGGAGGTGATCGAGCCGGCGCGAACCATCCCGCGGGCTATCCCGCTCGCCCTGAGCATCACGCTCGTCATCTACGCGGTGGTCGGCGTCAGTGTGCTGGCCGGCGTGGACGCGCGGGACCTCGCGGCCTCGGCCGCTCCGCTCGCGACCGCGGTCGAAGCCGGGCGCTTCGCTTCCCTCTCATCGGTAGTGCGACTCGGGGCCACTTTGGCGTCGCTAGGAGTCTTGCTGTCGTTGATCGTCGGAGTGAGCCGCACCGCCTTCGCGATGGCCGTCGGCGGCGACCTGCCCAGCTTCTTTGCCGCCGTGCACCCGCGCTTTCGCGTCCCTCACCGCGCGGAGGTCGCGGTCGGCGTGGTCGTCGTCGCGGTCGTGATGGTCGCGGACGTGCGCGGCGCGATCGGCTTCAGCTCCTTCGCCGTCCTCCTGTACTATGCCATCGCCAATGCCGCGGCGTGGACGCTCCGGGCCCACGAGCGGCGGTGGCCACGTGCCCTGGCCGCTCTAGGACTGGTGGGGTGCATCGGCTTGGCAGCAGCGCTGCCCACGTCCTCGGTGGGCGGCGGAGTGGTGGTGCTCGGCCTCGGAGCGCTCGCCTATGCCTTGCGGTACTCCAGGCACGGCGACGGCGCACCACCCTCCGGGTAGGCCCAGACGACGCGGGAGGCCGGCGTCAGGCGATTTGGCCGAGGTGTAGCGCGACGACGCGAGCGCACGCCGGGCAAAGCGAGAGAAGGCCTCCTGTTGAGCCGGCACGTGGTTTGCAACCCTTCGCTCATGATTCTGTTGACGTCTACCGGCCGCCACCTCGAGCGCGCCCTCGATGAGGGGCTTTCGCGTGAGGGTCAGTCCGTGCGGTCCCCCTTCACGAGCAGCTCGCTCGAGCTGCTCGTGGCGGCGATTGGCTGTCGAGCCATTGTCTACACCGCGGCGAACACCATGCTGGCCGGGCACCTCACGCCGCGGCCGTCCGCAACTCGCGTGCGTCAGGTGTTGCTCGCCGCCGCGGTCCCTGGGGTCGAGCTGGTGGTGGGGATCGTGCCCGCCGGAGACGCGTACGTCGACGAAGAGAAGCTGCTGAAGGCGGGAGACGTTCCCGCCGTGGTGCTGCGCTGCGCGCCCCTCGTGGAAGAGCTAGAGGGTGAGGCTGCGTGGAAGGGCCCGCCGGGTTCAGCCCGAGTGACGACCGGCGAAATGCTTTCGACCACGGTGCTGCGGGCGCTGGAAGATACATCCTGGCGGGGCAACACGATCGAAGTGCCGACCCTCCGTTTGGATCCCTCGTGGCGTGCGCCTCGCGTCATCCGCCGCTCCTCCGTGACAGGCTTGCACGGGTTGCCCGCGATAGCCTGTTTGGCGGGTGAACCGAGTGATGAGGCTGCCGGTGATCCACGGACTCCGTCAGGAAAAGCCCGGTCAGGGATCGACACGACTCCGCAGCTTCTGTGTGTGCGTGAACTATTTTTCATATGAATGACGAGCAAGCGCGAGTTACAACCCCCGACATGACACTCCTTCCCGGACTGTGTGTGGAGTGCGCGCGCGTGCAGCTCGTTCCGATAGACGAAGCCCGTGTTCGTTCGTGCAGCTGTGAAAAATGCGGGGCCCCGGTACGAGTCGTACCCGGGTGTAGCTATGCCGAAAGTGAGCGTGAGCACTTCCGCGAGCTGTGCGACATCGTCGGGGAGGCTCACGTCTCCGCTGCGGAAGCGAGCTCGCTCGCCCAAGAGCTCGAGCGCGCAACGTGGAAGGGTTCTTACCTGCGCTTGTTCGATACGCTGACCGCGCGCCTTCCCGGCCTCGTTCCTTTGCAGGTCTCCGCCGGCCGCAATCCGGCCGCGCAGCAACGCGTGCTGGAGATGCTCCGAAACGTATTGGAAGCCGCTGCTTCCGCGTGCCACGCGAGCTCGCAGTACCCGGTGGTGGCTGACCCTACCGTGCCGCATTCGCGTAGAGCCTAGCGAGCCTCAGGGGCCAAGCAGCTTCTTGACCGCGCGCAGATCTGCGACCAGCTCATCGAAGACTTGCTTGCGGGTTTCGGAATCTGGCGCTCGCAATACCGCCGAGGGGTGGTGGGTGGCGATGATGGCGGCCGCGAGCTCGCCTGACTTGACGACTCCGCGCTCCTTCGTGACGCGAAACGCAGGCCCCCAAACTGACTGCGCCGCGACCGCGCCCAGCAAGACGAGCACGTCCGGCTTGACCACGGCCAGCTCCGCGCGCAGCCATGGCGAGCAGGCGCGCACTTCGCCCACTCGCGGCCGCTTGTGGAGCCGCGCCTTGCCGCGTGGTTCGAAGCTGAAGTGCTTCACCGCGTTCGTGACGTAAGTCTCAGTGCGCTCCACCCCGGCCGCGGCCAGCGCGTCGTCGAAGACTCGCCCCGCAGGCCCGACGAACGGTCGGCCCTGAAGATCCTCCGAGTCGCCGGGTTGCTCGCCCACGAACACCACGCGCGCGCGCGAAGAGCCTTCCCCGAAGACGGTTTGAGTCGCGGCGAGGTAAAGGTCACACCCCCGACAGTCTCGAGACGCCTCGCGCAGCTTGGGGAGGCTGAAGCGCTCCGGCAAGAACGGGGTCGCGTCCCCAGGAGTCCGGCGTTTGGTCGCCACTGAACCGCTCAACCCGCGCTATTCGCCACCCGCATGAGGCCGGAATCACACGGCATGAGCTCGGCTCGGTACCGCTCGAAGCAGCGCAGCCCTGCCCGCAGACGGATGAGCGCCCCTTCAGCAAGGAGGGGAGCGACGTCCGGGCTCGCTTCCACGAGTGGCACGAACACCTCGCGGTTCCACGTCTGGCTGTGTCGCACGTCCAGCGTAGCGTGCAGAGCGTAGTAGCGGCGGACCGCGCCATCGAAGCCGAGGCGCTTGAGGCCCGCGTTGACGAGCTCCGCGCGGCCGGGCGCGGTGAGCTCGATGGCGCCGAGCGCGCCAATGGACTGGTAGGCGTAGGCGCGGTTCGTGGCGAGCGCCACCATGAGGTTACCGAGCGCGAGCGTCTCCCAGCAGGGAGGCTCCTGCGTCGGCGGTAGCGCCGCGCCCAGGCGCGCCAGCATCGGCCCGTGCATTCCACCTTCGTGGCCTTGGCCCATCTCGTCCCAATAGTTGCGGGCCAGCTCGAGCTTGGGGCGTGCGGGCAGCTTGAGCTGAGCGAGCGCAACGAGGTCCTCGAAGCCGGCTTCCCCCGCCATCTCTTGATGGAGGAACCAGCACATCTCCTCGTAGCTCGCTTGCTCGGCGAGCCACGGAAAAAGCGGGTCCCCCTGGCCGGGGCCGGTTTGCTTCAACTCCTCGAGCCAGGCGAGGAAGCCCTCAGCGTCCCGGGGCACGCGGCGAATTTGCGGCGCGAGCGCATAGCGCTCACGCTCGACCAGGGTTCGCTCGAGCCTTCGGCACAGCACTTCTTCCTTGAGATTTTGCTCGAACTCCGCGGACGCCGTGGAAGGCGCCAAACGCAGGTGGTGCGAGCTCGCGAGGCGCCGATGCAGCGCCTCGACGCCGCTGGAGGCGCTGGGGATCGTCGACAACATGCTGGCGGTAAGGGCAAGCCTCGTGCCACTCGTGCGTCATTGCCCGTGCGCTGCCGCCAGCGGCGCTGTCCAACGGCGCAAGCGGTCCAGGAACCACGAGCCGGAGTTGGCGAAGATGACTCCCCCCTCGAGCGAGCGGCTCGGCGAGCGACGCGAGGGAGCGCTGGGGAGCACGCGCCCGATCGTCGAAAACAGCAAAGACCACAGCTCGGGAGCGTGGTCATGCAGCCAAATGCCGACGCGCGCAGCCGGCGTGAAGGTCAAAAACCGATCGCCGTGCGCAATGGCCCGGACGATTTTGCGAGCCGCAACGTCCGCGTCGATGCTCAACAAGGGTGCCACGGCAGAGGCACCGAACCACGCGAGCTCGCGCTCCGCGTCACCCTTGTAAGTAGCGTGCAGATGCGAGCCGGTTCGCATGAGGCCCGGCGCGACGGTGACAACCCGCAGACCGTCTTTGCTCACCTCCGCTTGAAGCGCTTCCGCAAAGCCGACTTGGGCGAATTTTGCGGCGGAATACGGCGCCAGATGCGGAACCCCGAGCCTGCCCCCTACGGAGCTGATGACCGCGACCGTGCCCTCGCCGCGCGCTTGCATGGCAGGCAGGGCCGCGAGCGTGACGTTCACGGCGCTCCCGAAGATCTCTTTCATCGCGCTCTGGAAATCCTCCGGAGTGAGTGACTCGATGGGCGCGACCTCGATCGTGGCTGCGTTGGCGATGACGACGTGGATGGGTCCGAGCTCGCTCTCCACGCGTTGAACGAAGAGGCGGGCTTGCTCCGGTTGCCGCAGGTCGCAGATGTCCGCGAGCACGGGCGCGCCAAAAGGTCGCAGGAAGTCCCGCGTCTGCTCGAGTGATTGCGGAGAGCGACCGCAGATGGCGACCTTGGCGCCGGCTTCGAGCAGCGCGCGCGCCAGGCATCGGCCCAGTCCTCGCGTGCCGCCGGCGACGAGCACCACCTTTCCACGCAGCGCGTCCGCCTCGGTCCACAAGCGACGGTGTGAAGCCGCGAGCGCGGCGCCGTACACCAAATGGGCAGCGATCATCGAGGACGGGCGGCCCACGCGGTCGCGACCCGCGGGCGGCATCAAACCCGCCTTCGGCAGTACGCCCGCGTAGTTGACGGCCCACACGCCAGCGCCGAAGAGCAGCCCGCCGCCCTGGCTCCTCGCCCGCGGCGGCAGCGTCGCGAAAAGGGCACCCATGCCCGCGCCGAACGCGACGTGAGCGGCCAGCGCCGCCACGTCCAACGAAGCCCCTCGCGGCGCCCGAGGGCCGAGCAGGCGACGCACGATGCGCCGCGGAGGCGGCTCGCCCAGGGCGCCCAGCTTCTTGGCTCCGAGCATCAACAAAGACATCGCCGCCGTAGCTGCAACGCCCGCGGCCGCTCCGCTCAACCATCGCAGCACTAGCCTTTTCATGCACGGGGGCCTGCACGCGGCGTTCCAGGGCACGTTTGCTGCAGCTGGCCGCCTCCCGCCACCAGAAAGGAACAGCATAGATGTCCCATCTTTCGCACCGCACCGTCTTCACTTTGGCCGCTCTGTCCGCGCTCGCGTCCGCTTGCGCCGGCGATCAGCGGGAGCCCGAGACTCCCGCCGGCGAGGCCGAGCAGGCGCCGGTCATGAAGACCACTCCGTCTCCCGGCGAAGAGTCAGCCCCCGCTCCCAATGGCCAACCGGCCGGGCTACCGCAAGCGGAGCCGCAGAGCATGCAGGGCAACTCCCAGAACAACGTCGTCGCCGCCCCGGCCGTCCAACCCGCCCAGGCCAAGCTGAGCGAAGACCAGATCGCGCGGGTCGCCGAGCTCGTGAACACCGCCGAGGTCGACCAGGGCAAGCTCGCCCAAAGCAAGGCCCAATCCCCCCGGGTGAAGGCGTTTGCGACCAAGATGGTCAACCATCACAGCCAGGCTAAAGCCGAGCAGGCCAAGTTGGTAAAGCAACTGAACCTGACCGCTGCGGAGAGCCCTGAGGCAGCCGCGCTGAAGAGCGACGGGGCGCAGACGTTGTCCACCTTGAAGACGACCCCTGCAGCAGACTTCGATCGGGCGTACATCGACAGCCAGGTGACTGGTCATCAGAAGGTGCTGACGACCATCGACGAGCAGCTCCTGCCGTCCGCGAAGAGCGAGCGCGTGGTGAGCGCGCTCAAGCTGGGGCGAGAAGCGGTAGCTGCACACCTGGCTGAGGCGAAAGAGATTCAAGACGAGCTGTCGAAGACGACCGGCAAGTAAGTCCCGTCGAGCTCTGCCGCCGCCCTTGCCCTAGCCGCGTGGTTCAGGGTGAGGGCGGCTTCTGCTCGCCCGCGCTCGTCGTGCCGCTCGTGGTTCCAGGGCGCTCAGGGGGCGAGACATACTGCCGAATGCCGGCGGCAAGCGCGACGCCGCCGACGATCACGACGGCAGCGATGCCGAGGATGACGATCGCGGTGTTCTTGCCTCCGCGGGAAATGTCTCGCTCCTCAGCATCTTTGAAATGGGGCTCGGTCATGTGGAGCGAGCTTGCAACTCGCGTTCCGGGCTCTCCCACCGTGTCGGGGCGGTTTCGTGCGGGCGCGACAAAAAGGCTGAGGAACCCGCGCAAGAAGCGAGCTTTCGCTCCCGCGCCGCTGGTGTTCTGACCAGGATCGCTTGTTGCACCCAGGGGCAGTCCCTTGCCCAAGGAGCAAAAAAAACCCATGCCGCAAACTTCCCCCCAAAAGAATCGTCAGTCGATGGCCCGCCCCGTCGCGCCGAAGCCGGTGCCGGACGCAGAACCGGCGGAGACCGCGGATCATGAGTACGCGCTCGTTAGCGTGCTTTACCACGCGCTGCAGGGCGTGCAGGCCTGCGAGCAATACATTGCTGACGCGGAGCGCGCCGGCGATGAAGAGCTGATCAAGTTCTTCCAAGAGTGCCGCGATGAGCAGACTGCACGCGCCTCCCGCGCGAAGCAGCTGCTCGCCGGCGTCATGGAAGTCGAAGACGAGGATGAAGACGACGAGGAGGACGAGGACGAAGACGAGGATAAAGACGACGAGTCCGAAGACGACGAAGCGTGACCTTTGCTGAAGACGGAGAGGGCACCGCGCCTGCGGCACCCTCTCCCGTCAGCCTAGCTCAGCGGCCCCCGCGCTTGGACGCGCGCTTCTTGGAACCCTTCTTGGCTCCTTTTTTGGATCCCTTCTTCGAACCTTTCTTCGAGCCCTTCTTCGAAGACTTCTTGCGCGCCGGAACGTCCGCGCCCTCGGCGCGTGCCTCGGAAAGACCGATGGCGATGGCCTGCTTGCGGCTCGTTACCTTCTTGCCGGAGCGGCCCGACCGCAGCGTGCCGCTCTTCATTTCC
Organism: Myxococcales bacterium; assembly: GCA_004193285.1. Classification (GTDB taxonomy): domain Bacteria; phylum Myxococcota_A; class Polyangia; order Polyangiales; family Polyangiaceae; genus PMG-095. The sequence goes on from SECP01000020.1 coordinate 34,672, forward strand.
TCCATGCTGCGCTGGACCTTTTTGCCCGCCTTTTTGCTCGAGCTTTTCGAGGTCTTCTTCTTTCCAGATGACTTTTTGCTAGTAGCCATGGCGCCGCGTGTCAGCAATGCGCGTGCCAACTAACCAGTAACAGCGCTCGTGCACACTCGAAGGCATGCGCGTTGCACCCCCTCGAAGTCCGACCATGACGAGCAAGAAGGTCAGTGACTTTTTGATCGAGCGCCTGACCGCTTGGGGTGTGGAGGTCGTCTACGGCTACAGCGGCGACGGCATCAACGGGATTTTGGGCGCGCTCGGCCGCGCTGGCAATCGACCTCGCTTCGTTCAGCCGCCCCATGAGGAGCTGTGCGCGCTCATGGCGACCGGATACGCCAAGTACTCCGGCAAAGTTGGAGTGTGCCTCGTGACTCAAGGCCCCGGCGCCGTGCACGCTCTGAATGGTCTGTACGACGCCAAGCTCGATCATCAGCCAGTGGTGGCGATTTTGGGGCAGGTGTCGCAAAGCGCGGCTGGCTCGTACTACCAGCAAGAGATCGACTTGGTATCACTGTTCAAGGACGTGGCGCATGAGCACGTGCACGTGCTGGCGAGCCCGGAGCAAGCGCACCACCTGATCGACCGCGCCTTCCGTAGCGCGCTGGCGGAGCGAACCGTCGCCGCGATCATCGTTCCCCACGACGTACAACAGAAGGACGCCGTAGCCATGCCGGCGCCTGAGCACGGCAAGCTCTCCAGCTCCGCCGGGTACGTCGCTCCGCGGGTCCTACCGCAGCAGTCCGAGCTGCAGCGCGCCGCGGAGGTGCTCAACGCGGGCCGCAAGGTCGCGCTGCTGGTGGGCGCGGGCGCGCTGGCCGCGGGCGACGAGGTGCTCCGGGTTGCCGAGCGCCTGGACGCGGGCATCGCCAAAGCGCTCCTGGGTAAGGCGGCGGTGCCGGACGACCTTCCGTGCGTGACCGGTTCGATAGGCTGGCTCGGCACGCGCGCCAGCAATGAGATGATGAAGCAGTGCGACACCCTGCTCATCGTGGGCTCGCAATTCCCCTATACCGAGTACTTGCCGAAGCCGGGGCAGGCGCGTGCAGTCCAGATCGATATCGATGGCAAGGCGCTCGGAGGCCGCTACCCAACCGAGGTGGACTTGGCGGGCGACAGCGCGGAAACCCTACGCGCGCTGCTACCACTCCTGGAGCCGAGGGCAACGAGCCCATTCCGCGAGCAGGTACGCGCGCTCATCGCGGAGTCCCGGCGCGAGCAGGACGAGCTGGCCATGGGCGAAGCGCATCCGCTCAACCCCGCGCGCGTCTTCTGGGAGCTGAACCGCGTCTTGCCGGACGACTTGGTGATCGCCGGCGACTGCGGCACTGCCACCTTCTGGTACGCGAAGTACCTGGATCTCCGGAAAGGCATGCTCGCATCCCTCTCGGGCACGCTCGCGACGATGGGCTCGGCTTTGCCCTACGCGCTCGCGGCGAAGGTCAGCTTTTCGGACCGCCCCGTGCTCGCGCTCGTGGGAGATGGTGCGATGCAGATGAACGGTTTGAACGCGCTCATCACCGTGGCGCAGCACTGGAAGGACTGGAAGGACCCACGCTTGGTCATCGTGGTGCTGAACAACCGGCAGCTCAGCTACGTGACGTGGGAACAGCGCGCCATGGAGGGAGACCCCAAGTTCGGCCCCTCGCAAGACCTCATGGATTTCCCCTTCGCGCGCTACGCGGAGCTACTCGGCTTGGAAGGGGAGCGCGTCGCCACGATAGAGGACCTGCAGCGCGCGTGCGAGCGCGCCTTTCACGCCAAGCGCCCTCTGCTCATCGAAGCCGTGACCGACCCGAACGTACCGCCCCTGCCCGCAGAGCTCACGACCAAGCAGCGAGAGCTGCTGAAGAAAGCCTTCGCGCAGCCGGACGAGGACCTACCGGGCGCGCTGCAGCAAGCCGAGAAGCTAACCAATCTGTGACCCCAAGACAGGAGCTGGACATGAACGACGACTTCCGACGCAAAGGTGGCCTCCGCGACGATCGTTTTCGCAACGACCCTCAGTACACGCGCAGCCGCGAGCCGGAGGGCGGCTTCTGGCAGCACGGGGAGGAGGACCGGGTGGCGCGCAGCCCGGACCAGGAGTTCGAGACCTCCGGCAATTATCGCGAGCCTCGCGACGACTATGCCAATCAGGGTCGCGGCTCGGCGCGAAACGGGGCGCCCGGCTATCGCAGCAATCTCACGGATTACGCGAACGGCGCGTACGACCGCAATCGCTTCGGCGGCGGGCACGCGCCTTCCTACCCTACCAGCCCCTCCTACGGCCGCGAGCCAGCCGGGGCGCCGCGCGGCGGTCACGCCGGGCGCGGCCCGAAGGGCTACACGCGCACGGACGAGCGGATTCGAGAAGACGTTTGCGACCGGCTGAGCTGGAACGACGAGGTGGACGCGACCGACATTGCGGTCCGCGTGGACCAAGGCGAGGTCACCCTCGAGGGCAGCGTTGAAACGCGGCACATGAAGCGGCTCGCCGCGCATCTCGTGGAAGACGTGCCAGGCGTGGTGGACGTTCACAACACCATCCGCGTGCAGAAGCCGATGCTGACCGAGATCAAAGAAAAGCTGACCGGTGAAGCGAGCCACGATCACTACGCCAACACGGGCACCAAGACGACTGGCACGTCACCGGTGCGCAACGGCGTGACCTGACCTGAAGGACATGTCGGATGAGATGGACGGAGCGCTCCGGCTTGTACTGCGGCCTCGCGGCCTGCGCGCTGCTCTTCGCGGCGTGCGGCCACGGGGGCGATCGCCCGCCGGAAAATGGCGGTACGCAGCTGAACCGACCTGAAAGCTCGCGCGGCGTCGACGGCACACCGCCCGTGAGCAAGCCGCCGGATGTCCCCGCCGAGACGTTCGAGGGCAATCCCGGCAAAGCGGGCGGCGACGAGCCGCAAACGCCGGCGCCCGCGGGCTCCGCGCCCCCTACGGGCGGTCTCTAGAACGTTCAGGGCTTGCGGGAGCCAGGCGGCGGACACACAGACGGTTCGTTATGGCCGTCAATTCAATGCCTGAAGCACTGGAATCGATCGACGCGGACTCGGACGAACGCATCAGCCTGTCGGACGCTGCCCAGGTCCAGCGCGTCGCGGTCAGGCTCGGGGTGAGCGCAGAGCGCCTTCGGGACGTCGTGGCCCAAGTAGGGCCTCGGTTGCAGGACATCGCCACCAAGCTCACCCAGCGCGACAGCGTGGATTGAACGGGCGGCACGGGCATTGCTAGCGAGCGGCCATGCGGACGACTGGTGCGCTGCTCGTCATTTTGACCCTGGCCTGCGGGTGCGCTCAACGCAGCGTCCCGCCCGCCGAAGGGCCGTCATCTGCAGGTAGCGCTTCTGCCCCTCAAGGTACTCCGCCGGAAGCCACGCCGATGTCCACGCCGACTCCGAGCGCAACCGGCAGCGAGAACGAGGAGGAACAGCCCGCGGACCGCACACAAAAGCTCGCTCAAGCCCGCGCCATGGGTTGCGTGGGCATTCGATAGGGCGGCCTCGAACAGGCCTGTTCGCGCGACCACGCCGCCCCACCAGGCGCGTTTCGCACCAGCTCGGCACTGAGCCGCTGCGCGCGTTCGAACGTGACAGCGGGGCACGCACGTTGCAGAGCCCCGGAGCGATGCTGCGCGAGCTTTGGCAGACGGCAAAGGAAACGATCAGTGACTGGGTGGACGACAACGCGGCGCGTTTAGCAGCGGCGCTGGCCTACTACGCGCTGCTATCGCTGGCGCCCCTCCTCGTCATCACGATGGCCGTGGTCGGTTGGTTCGTCGGTGAGGACGCCGCGCGTGGTCGCGTCGCGGGCGAGCTGGGCGCGGTGGTTGGAGGTGAAGCCGCGCAGGGCATTCAGGCGGTTGCCGAGAGCGCGCAGTCGCCCGCAGCCGGCATCGTGAGCACCATCGTCGGCGTCGTGACGCTGTTCGTGGGCGCTTCGGGCGTATTCGGTGAGCTGCAGAGCTCGCTCAACACGGTCTGGGAAGTGGCGCCCAAGCCGAACCGCGGCCTCATGGGCCAGCTGCGCGATCGCTTTCTCTCCTTCACGATGGTGCTCGGCGTCGCGTTCCTCTTGCTCATCTCGCTGGTCGTGAGCTCGGCGCTCAGCGCCGTGGGTTCGTTCATGGCCGGGGCGCTCCCGGGCGGAGAAGCAGTCTGGCAGATCATCAACACCGTCTTGTCGCTGGCGATCGTGACCGGCCTGTTTGCCCTCATCTTCAAGGTCATTCCGGACGCCAAGATCCAATGGCGAGACGTTTGGCTCGGCGCGGCCGTCACCGCGGTGCTGTTCACCATCGGCAAGTTGCTGCTCGGCCTGTACCTGGGTAAGGCTGCGGTCGGCTCTTCTTACGGCGCGGCCGGCTCGATCATCGCGCTCGTGGTTTGGGTGTACTACGCGGCCCAGATCTTACTCATCGGCGCCGAATTCACGCAGGTGCAGGCCCGCCGGCGCGGCCGGCAGATCGAGCCCAGTGAAAACGCGGTCACCGCCGAAGAGGCGCGGGCCGCAGAAAAATCCGACGGCAAGGCCGAACAGAAACCCGTCGTGCCGCGGCGCGTGCCTTCGAACGCGTGAGGTTAGCTTGACAGACTCCACTCCCCCAGGTCCGCCGCGCGGGCGCCTGCTCGTCGTATCCAATCGATTGCCGTTCTCGGTTCAACGCTCGCCGAGCGGTGAGGTGGAGCTGGTACCTTCGTCCGGCGGCCTCGTTTCGGCGCTCGTAGGGTACCTGGAGAGCCGAAAGGCAGAGCAACCGGAGCTCGAGTTCATCTGGGCCGGCTGGGCCGGCGCGGAGCTGAGCGCCGAAGAGACCGAGAGCCTGCGCAAGACGGCGGTGGAGCGCCAGGGCGGCTACCCGCTGCGGCTCGCCGGCGCGGACATGGACAGCTTTTACCACGGGTTCTGCAATGGCACCTTGTGGCCGCTGTTTCACTACTTTCCGAGCTACGCCAGCTACCAAGAGGAGGAGTGGGAAACGTACCGGCGCGTCAACCAGCAGTTTTGCGACGAGCTGCTGGAGCTCGCTCGGCCCGGCGACGAAATTTGGGTCCACGACTACCAACTCCTGCTGCTGCCCGCGCTCCTTCGTCAGCGCCTGCCGGAAGCGAGCATCGGCTTTTTCCTCCACATTCCGTTTCCGTCCTTCGAGGTATTCAGACAGCTTCCGACCAAGTGGCGGCGCGAGCTGCTGGAAGGAGTACTGGGCGCGGATCTGATGGGTTTTCACACCCATGACTATTCGCAGCACTTCCTTCACTCGGTATTTCGGACCCTCGGCTACGAGCACTACCTCGGGCGCATCAACGTGGATGGGGTGGTGAAGGCGGTCGAAACCTTTCCCATCGGCATCGACTTCGAACGCTTCTGGAGAGCATCCAGCAGCCAAGAGGTGGTGGACGTACGCGCGCGCATGGCCTCTGGCCTCGGCGGCCGGCGCGTGATCTTCTCGGTGGACCGGCTGGATTACTCCAAAGGGATTTTGCACCGCCTGCGGGGCTTCGAGGCGTTCCTTTCGTCCTTTCCCGAGTACGCCGGGCAAGTCACGTTCGTGCTGCTCGTCGTCCCTTCGCGCGAGGAGGTCTCCGCCTACCAGCGCATGAAGCAGGAGCTGGACGAGCTCGTCGGTCAAATCAACGGGCGCTACGGCTCGGTGGACTGGGTACCCATCGTGTACCAATACCGTTCGGTGCCGTTTCAGGAGCTGGTAGCGCTCTACGGCTTGGCGGACGTGGCGCTGATCACACCACTACGCGACGGCATGAACTTGGTGGCGAAGGAATACATCGCCAGCAAGCCCGAGGGTGACGGCGTCCTCATCCTGAGCGACATGGCGGGCGCGGCTCGAGAGCTGGGGGAGGCCCTTCAAATCAACCCCAACCACACTCGTGAGATCGCAGAGGCAATCCAACAAGCGCTCACGATGCCCGCGAGCGAGCAACTGCCGCGGATGCGAGCGATGCAAGGCCGAGTCCGCAGCTACGACGCCACCCGCTGGGTGGATACGTTTCTAGCGGCCCTGAGGCGCACGAAAGAGCGGCAGGGGCGCCTGGCGACGCTGCACCTCGGCGGCAAACCGCTGGCAGAGGTCCTGGAGCGTCACCACCGAGCGGCGCAGCGCACGCTGCTGCTGGACTACGATGGGACGCTGGTACCGCTCGCAGGGACTCCTGGGGAGGCCGTTCCAGACGCCGAGCTGCTCGCTCTGCTGAAGGGGCTGCAAACCCCTTCGCAAAAGGTCGTCGTGATCAGCGGGCGCGACCACCGCAGCTTGGGAGACTGGTTTCGCGACGTGCCGATTCGGCTCGTCGCCGAGCACGGCGCTTGGCAGCGTGACGAGCACGGCGAGTGGAGCATGCCCAAGCCCTTGCCGGACCACTGGAAGAAGCAGCTCGGGCCGCTACTGCAATCGTACGTGGAGCGCGTACCCGGCTCTTCGTTGGAAGAGAAAGACTACGCGCTCGTTTGGCACTACCGGCTCGCGATCGATCAGGAGCTCGCGCTGGAGCGCGCGAAGGAGTTGACGGACGACGTCGTCTCCTACACCGCCAATTTGGACGTTCAGGTGCTCGAGGGGAAGAAGGCCATCGAGGTCCGGAACTCGGGCGTCAACAAGGGCGTCGCCGGCAACGCGAGTCTCGCGAATAACCCAGATTTCGTGTTTGCCGCGGGGGACGACGCGACCGACGAGGACCTGTTCCGTGCTCTCCCCCGAGAGGCCGTCACCGTGTGCGTCGGGGGCTCGCACTCCTACGCAACGTACCGCCTCTCCGGGCACCGCGAGCTGCGAGCGGTGCTGCGCTGCATGTTGCCGTAGCTGCCGAAAGCGCGGCTATCGGCGCGGCGCTGTCCGTAAATCTACTGACTAGAGGCTGCGCTGTTCGTGCCGTTGGGTTCGATGAGGCTGGGGCCCGAGCTCGCCCTTCGCGATCCAATCCCTACGCGACTGCAACTTGGGCCCGCTCCGGAATCTCGCCGCGCAGCACCTGCGCGGCGAGGTTTCATTTTCCTGTGCGACGCCGTGCTACCTTCGCACCAAGGAGTTGCATGACCGACGCCTCCATCATCCTCGTGGCCGAGGACAACGAGAAGTTGCAGGCGCTGGTGAAGCGCTCGTTGGAGCGGCACGGCTACATTGTAGTCCAGGCATTCAATGGGGCACAAATGCGTGCAGAGCTCGCCCGCGTGAAGCCGGACCTCATCGTTCTCGATTTGGGCCTGCCGGATGCGGACGGTCGCGACGTCCTCTCCGGGCTCAAGAAGGACCCGAAAACGCTCAATATTCCCGTGTTGATCTGGTCCGGGCGGGACGCCGGCTCGGAGCGGCGCATCGCGCTGGAGCTCGGGGCCGAGGACTTCATCGAAAAGGGCTCGGCTTCGGAGCTCGCCAGCAGAATCGAGCGAATACTGCTGCGCCTCAGCGAGCGCTTCCCGCTTCCGTAGCGCGGCCCAGGGTAGGTTGTCGAAAAGCGGCTCGCCCCTCGTCCATTTCCTAAAGAGCGGCGGCCCGCGCCCGTTCAGATAGGACGATGCCGCAACCGGATGGGATCAGGCCGGCTCGTCGACGCGTGGGCTCTGGGAGCTCGGGAGAATGAGTCGGAACGGCTCTATCCCCGCGGCCACCAGCACGGAGGCACCCTCCGGCGTGCAGCCGCTGGCGACGCGCGCCAAGCGACGCATCCTCTTCGTGGACGACGAGCCCTCCATCGTCGAAGGCTTGCGCTCGGCGCTGCGACCTCAGCGGCGAGAGTGGGAGACTTCTTTCGCTCTCGGCGGGCCAGCGGCGATCGAACAGGTGAAGCTGAACCAGTTCGATGTGGTCGTGACCGACATGCGCATGCCGATCGTGGACGGCGCAGAGCTGCTGCGTCAGGTCAAGGAGCTGCAGCCGCGCGCGGTGCGGATCGTGCTAACCGGCCAGACGGACGCGGAAACGGCGATGAAGACCGTTTTTACCGCGCATCAATTCTTGGCCAAGCCTTGCGAGCTGGATCGACTGCGCTCGCTCGTCACGCGGGCCTGCAACCTCAACGAGCTCGTGGCAGGCGAAGAGCTCCGCTCATTGGCTGGAGACGCCAGTTTGCTGCCGAGCGCGCCCCGCACGTACATGACGCTCACGCAGGCCTTGGCGAACCCGACCTGCAATCTGAATACGGTAGCGGGCGTGGTCGAGCGAGACCCGGCGCTCTGCGCGAAGGTCCTGCAAGTCGTCAACTCGGCTTTTTTCGGCTTACCGCGCAGCGTGAGCAGCGTGACCCAAGCCGCCAATTTCCTGGGCACCTTGACGCTCCGGAATCTCGCCCTCGCGATGGAGAGTATGTCGCTCGCCAAGCGCTTGCCGCTGCCGCTCACGACTGCGCAGCTCTCCGCTTTTCAGACCAACTCCCTGCTCGTTGCGCTCCTGGGGCGGCACTGGTTCGCCGGCGATCGACGCAAGGCAGACGACGCCTTCGTGGCGGGCATGCTGCGGGATATGGGCCACCTGCTGCTGGCACGACGACCAGAGGTGGCGGCGCTACCGACGACCAGCCACGCTTCCCTGAGCGCGTACTTGCTCGGGCTGTGGGGCATTCCTCATAGCGTCCTCGAGCCGGTCGCTTTTCACGAGAACCCAGAGGCTATCGAGCACGACTCCTTGGAGGTCGTAGACGTCGTGCATCTGGCGGATCGCCTGGCCGCAGAGCTCGCCCCCTCGCCCTTTCAGGCGAGCCCACCGGACTTGAACCTCGAGCGGCTCCAGCAGTTGGGGGTGGACGCAGCGCGCATCGACGACTTCCGAACGGACGCCAAGTCCCTCCTCACGCACGCGCGGGAGCTCCTTCGAGCATGACTATTCAGGGTACGGAGCTCGCCGCCAAAGCGGAGCTGCTGGAGCTTTTGCTGAGCGCGACCCAAGACGGCATCCTCGATTGGAATCTCATCAGCGGCAAGGCCCGCTACAACCCGCGCTGGCAGCTGCTCCTCGGTTTCGATAACGGAGAGCTACAGGGCCGAGCCGAATCTCCCGAGCTATGGCAGGAGCTCGTGCACCCCGACGATCGCCCGGCGGTGCTTCGGCTGCTCGGTGACCACCTCGACCAAGGTTGGCCCTTCTCCACTGCCGTCCGCATGCGGCATCGCTCGGTGGGTTACCGGCATATTCTGTGTCGCGGCACGTCTCACCGGGACGAGCGAGACCGCGCCGTGCGCATGGTCATCATTTTTTCGGATATCGACGAGCGAATCCGCGGCGAGGGGCGGCAACGGGCGCTCGTGTCCGCGCTGCCGGACACCTTGTTCCGCGTGCGTGCGAACGGCACGATCTCGGGCGTGAAGCACGGCCGCGAGCGCGCCGGCTCCCCTTTCGCAGCGCTACGGGAGGGCGTCACCCTCGCCAGCAGCTTCAGCGAGGGCGTCTTGAAGCGCCTGCGCCCGGCCCTTTCGAGGAACGACGCTACCGACCCGAATGGCGCCGCCACCGTGCAGGTCGCCTCCGTCACGGCGGACGGCGCCACGATCCATCACGAGGTACGGGTGGTACCCAGCGGCGAAGACGAGTGCGTGTGTATCGTGAGGGACGTCACGGAGCAGCGGGAGCTGGAGGAACGGCTGCTCGAGAATCAGAAGCTCGGCGCCATCGGCCAGCTTGCAGCAGGCGTGGCCCACGAAATCAACACGCCGATGCAGTTCATCGGCGACAACTTGCACTTCGCGACCGCGGCCATCGGGGACCTGATGAGGCTCCTGGACCAGTACAAGCAAGTGGTGCAAAGCCACGCCAATTCGCCGATCGGCGCGCCGGCGCTGGAGGCGCTCACCAATGCGGAGGCCGAGGCCGATTTCGAGTATTCGCGGGAAGCGCTGCCCCAGGCCTTGACCCGCTCCTTGGAAGGGGTCGAGCGCGTCTCCGCGATCGTGCGCGCCATGAAGGCCTTCGCTCACCCGGGCGGGGCCGAGCTCGCGCCAACCGATCTCAAGGGGCTGGTCGAAAGCACGGTCATGGTCGCCACCAACGAGTGGAAGTACGTGGCCGAGATGGTCCTGGAGCTGGACCCCACGCTGCCGCTCGTGCCTTGCATCGCCGGGGAGCTCAACCAGGTCGTGCTCAACCTGATCGTCAATGCTTCCCACGCCATCACGGACACCGTCGGCGCCACCGGCCGCAAGGGCCGCATCACGGTGCGAACCAGCAGCGACGACACCCACGCGGAGATTCGAGTCACGGATACGGGCACCGGCATCCCCGAGCACGTGCGGCCCAAGGTTTTCGAGCCGTTTTTCACCACGAAGGAAGTGGGCAAAGGCACCGGGCAAGGCCTGGCGATGGCCTACAACTGCATCGTCAAGCGGCATCGAGGCAGCATCACGTTCGAAACGGAGCTGGGCGCCGGCACGACGTTCATCGTGCGGCTTCCCCTCGTCCGCGGTGCCACGGAGGACCGCAGGTCCGAGCACACGTTGACCGGCTTCCCGAACTGAGGTTTGGCGGCTCGTTCAGCAGCTCAAGCGACCCATTCGCCGACGGCCTCCGGCGGGCGTTCGGGACCGGCATGGGCGAGGGCGGGCGCCCGAAGCGACTCGTCGTCCACGAAGCACAAGCGCACCCGGAGCGGCTTTTCCTTGCCGGCCAAGACCGCGTCGTCCGCAAGCCGGACGAGCGCCTCGCGCTGCGTGAAGTCCACCGCGGAAGGGGCGCAAAGGATGAGCTCGTTGAGGCTATGAGCGGCGTCCGCGTGAGCAGCGATACCCAGCGTCATGAGGCGACGTGCCGCGCGTGTTGCGGATTGGTCGGTGCCGGCGGTGCATAAATAGGCCTCATGAAACGGCTGACCCAGGCGCTCCGCCAGCGCGATGCGATGAAGGGCGCGCTGCGCCAGCTCGGAAGGGTGTTCGCCGGCGAGCTGCGCGACGACGACCGCTTCTTCGAAGCCCTTGTCACCCGTGCAGGTGATACTGGGCGCGTCCTGTTCGATGATGATGAGGCGACGACGGCGGGCAGACCGAGGAGAAGAGCGCGTGACCTTTGGCAACATTGCCGACACACCGAAGCAAGCGGCGTTCCATGGCCGTCAGACCTCGCGGACTCGGCTCGTCGCGAGTCGAGTGACACATGGCCACGACACGAGCGCCACGGCCCATCAACTCGGCATCATCGATTAACGACTACGCGGCCCTTGACTTGCTCGAGGAGGGTGCGAGTCTCCGAGACTCTCAATGAACGGAGCCGGGTTACCCAACCTCATTCAGCTTCAAGCTGGAGACCACTATTGCGGGATTTACCGTACGGATGAGGACTACCGCTCCGTGCTGGTGGACTTCGTGCGTCAGGGAGTAACCCGACACGAAAAGCTCTTCTACATCGTCAACCTCCAGAGTGCGTCTCAATTAAAGGAGACGCTCGCAACCGCGGGAGTGGACGTGGAGCAGCTGGCCGCGCGTGGTCAGCTCGTGATCATGACTGCCAAGGAGGCTTACCTGAAGGAGGGCTTGTTCGATCCGGACAAGATGGTGACGCTGCTCCGTGAGGAGACGAACAAGGCCCTAGCGGAGGGTTACACCGCGCTGGGCGTCACCGGTGACATGACTTGGGCGCTGGCTGGCGAACCCGGCTCCGAGCGGCTCGTCGAGTACGAAGCCAAGCTCAACGCGTTTTTTCCCACCAGCCGCTGCTACGGCATCTGCCAGTACGACCACCGCCGCTTCGATCCGGAAATCTTGGTGGACGTGCTGCACACCCACCCGAAAGTCATCTGCGGCCAAGGCGCGTACGACAACGCGGACATGTACTACGTGCCGCCGGAACAGTTCTTGAAGGACGACCGGCAGAGCGCCATCCTGGACCAATGGCTTCATAACCTTGCCCGCAGACCCGCCTCCCCTTGAGCCAGCTCAAAACCCGCAGCCTGCGCTGCTCGCGTTAGCCGCGGAGCTCTTCCGGCTCTCCAGCCCCGCGGACGATAGCGCACTCGTGCCGGCGCGTGCAGGCGCTCCTGGCCGCGTCCCACGCTTACGGCAGCTACGTCGCGCCGGGAGCTCTGTGGACAGAAGGCGCGCACCTCAAAGTCAACGCGGAGACGGTCCCTGCGCCCCCTGCCGACGTTTCGGCGCTGTTCGCCCTACACCGCCGGCTAGCGATGGGCGATGGACCCGTCACCCTCGCTCGCGGCGCCGAGCACGAAGCCATCTTCCGCGGCCTGGGGCTGGAGCCCGCCACCCAATTCTTGTGTGCGGCCCCGGTGCGCGGTGGAGCCGGAAGGGTGCTGGGGGCCATCGTGCTCGCTGCCGCCTCCGCGCCGCAGCTGGAGACGAGCCTCGCCACGCTCGCGGAGGTCGCGAAGCTCGCATCCACGGCGTCGGAGGGCTCGCGCCAGCTCTTGCGAGCTCGCAAAGAGCAGGAGCGCCTGCAGCTGCTGAGCGAAGCTAGCCACGAAGCGCTGTGGGACTGGGACGTGAAGCGCGACGTGGTTTGGTGGGGCGGCGGAGTGCAGAGCTTGCTCGGCGCTGGCGAAGACACCGAGCCGCGCGGCAGTTCCTGGCGGCTGGAGCGCCTGCATCCGGAGGACGCGCGGCGTGTCGAGCACGGGCTGCGCGGCGCGCTCGGCTCCAGCGCCTCGGCGTGGAGGGAGGAGTACCGCTTCCGCCGACAAGACGGCTCCTGGTTGACCGTCGAGGAGCGCGCTTACTTCCTGCGCGACGCGGACTCGCGCGCCTACCGAGTCATCGGCTCCATTCGGGACATTAGCCAGCTCAAGGTCTCGCTCCACAGCGAGCGGCAGGCGCGCGCGGAGGCGGAGGCCGCCAATCGCGCCAAAGACGAGTTCTTGGCGATGCTGAGCCACGAGCTCAGAAACCCTCTCGCCCCCATCATCGCCGCCCTAGACCTCATGCGCCTCGGCGGTGAGACTACGGCGGAGCGCGCCCGTGCGGTGATCGATCGCCAGGCGCGTCACCTCGTGCGGCTGGTGGAAGACCTCATGGACATCTCTCGCATCACGCGCGGCAAGATCGAGCTCGTGCGCGAGCCGGTGCTGCTCCGACAGGTGGTAGCGCGCGCGGTGGAGATGACGCAGCCCCTCTTCGACGAGCGCCGTCACCGCCTCACGACCCGCATCGAGCCCGGCGACCTCGTAGTGAACGTGGACTCCTCGCGCATGGCGCAAGTTCTCAGTAACTTGCTGAACAACGCCGCCACGTACACGCCCCCGGGCGGGCAGGTCGCGCTCAAAGCGGAGCCGAGCGCCGAGGGCGGGGTGACGATTCGCGTTGCCGACAGCGGAGCGGGGATCGACCCCGCCATGTTGTCGGAAGTCTTCGGTATGTTCGTCCAGCAGCCGCAGGCCCCGGACCGCGCGCAGGGCGGCTTGGGGTTGGGCCTGGCGATCGTGCGCAACTTGGTAGAGCTTCACGGCGGGCAGGTTTCGGCGCACAGCGCGGGTGGCGGGCGCGGCGCCGAGTTCGTGATCCAGCTGCCCCCTTACCTTGTCCCGCCTCCAGAAGGGCTAGAAGCGTCCTCGCCTCGGACGACGACGAACGCTCCCAGACCGGCAAGGGTGCTACTCGTAGACGACAATCAGGACGCCGCCGACACGCTCGCGGAGCTGTTGGAGGATTGCGGCTACTCCTGCAGCGTCGCTTACGACGGCCCCTCCGCCCTCGAAGCGGCCCGGCGCTTTCAGCCGAGCGTGGCCATCCTAGACATCGGGCTGCCCGTCATGGATGGCTACGAGCTGGCGCAGCGCTTGCGCTCGGAGCACTCCGCGGTGCGCCTCGTCGCGCTCACCGGCTACGGGCAGGAGAAGGACCGGCGCGCCGCGCGCGAAGCCAAGTTCGATCGACACTTGATGAAGCCCGCCGAGCCTGAGCGGCTGCGTCAGGTGCTCTCCGAGCTGCTCCTCGCGTGAGCAGATCTCAACCTTTCTGGGGCGAATCGCCTCATGAACCGACCGGCGCGCCTGGGCTATCGTCCGTCAATGTCCGTACGTGAGCGAAACAACGTTCAAGTGGCTGGAAACGGTCCCGCCACCTTGGTGTTCGCGCACGGGTTCGGCTGCGATCAAAACATGTGGCGGCTCCTCGCGAAGCCGTACGCCGAGCGGTACCGAACCGTTCTTTTCGACCTGGTGGGCAGTGGCAGGTCGGACCTCGCCGCCTACGACTCGAAGAAATACGGCACCTTGCAGGGGTACGCCGACGACGTGAACCAGATCGTGGAAGAGTTCGCGTCCGGCCCGGTCGTCTTCGTGGGGCATTCCGTGAGCGCGATGATCGGTATGCTCGCGGACCTGAGCTCCAAGTCACCGTATGCGGCCCAAGTCATGATTGGCCCCTCTCCTTGCTACATCAACGATGGCGACTACGTCGGCGGCTTCAGCCGCGCGGACATCCAGTCGCTGTTGGAGACGTTGGAAGGCAACTACCTCGGCTGGTCCAGCAACATGGCGCCGACGATCATGGGCGCCCCCGATCAGCCCGCGCTGAGCGCCGAGCTCACCAACAGCTTCTGCCGCACGGACCCGGAGATCGCCAAGCAGTTTGCGCGCGTCACGTTCCTCTCCGACAACCGGCGGGACCTGCCGCGGCTTCAGACCCCCACCCTCGTCGTGCAATGTGACGACGATCCGATCGCCCCCGTCAGCGTCGGCCAGTACTTGAAAACGCACCTGCCGCGCTGCACTCTGGAGGTCATCGACAACGTCGGGCATTGCCCTCACCTGAGCTCGCCCAGCCAATGCGCCGGCGCCATCGACCGATTCTTGGCCGCGCAGGGTATGTAGGTCCCGCGTGAGCTCGACGCAGGCCCTCTCGGCGGAGGAGCAGGCGCTGTTCGATTCGGCAGCGTGTGGGCTCATGCGCACGCGCCCGAACGGCACCTTCTTGCGGGTGAACGCGACGTTCGCCAGCTGGGTCGGCTACGCGCCGCACGAGCTGCTCTACCAGCGGCGGTTTCAGGAGCTGCTCACCGTGGGCGGGCGCATCTTCCATCAGACCCACTGGGTGCCTCTGCTTCAGATGCAAGGCTCCATCTCCGAGGTGAAGCTCGAGCTCGTCCACCGGGACGGCACGCGCATCCCGGTCGTGCTGAACGCGATCGTTCGCAAAGACGGCGAGCCGGTGCACGACCTAGCTGCGTTCGTGGCGCGCGATCGAGACAAGTACGAGAAGGAGCTGGTCGCCTCACGCCAGCGGCTCGAGCAGCTGGTGCACGAGCTTGCGACCCTGCACGAGGAAGCCAAGGACCGCGCGCTCTTCGCGGAGCAGATGATGGGCATCGTCAGCCACGACCTTCGCAATCCCATCGGCACCATCCGCATGGGAGCGGCGCTGCTCGAGCGAACCGCGCCCGCCGCGCGCCCAGTGATTCAGCGCCTCGCGCGCGCCGCGGATCGGGCCGACCGCCTGATCACGGACTTGCTCGACTTCACCCGAGCGCGTTTGGGCGGAGGCTTGACCGCTTCTTGTCACCCTTTGGAGTTGCACGCGCTGGTGAGCGCAGCGGTCGAAGATCTCCGCCTCGCCCACCCCACCCGTGTGCTCCAACACCGCGCGCTCGGCAGCGGCGCATGCGAGGCGGACTCGCATCGGCTCGAGCAGCTGATCGGCAACCTCGTCTCGAATGCGGTTGCCTACGGAGACCCAGCCCATCCTATCGTGGTCGAGTCGAGCATCGACCCCGACTCGTTCTCGGTCTCCGTGAACAACCGCGGAGCTCCGATCCCGAAGGAGCTTCACGAGCGACTCTTTCACCCGATGACGCGCGGGTCCCAGGGCGGCTCGGCGCGCAGCGTCGGTCTGGGCCTGTTCATCGTGCAGGAGATCGCGAAAGCGCACGGCGGCCGAGTCGACCTGAGCTCCACCGAAGAGGCGGGCACGACCTTTCGCGCGACCTTCCCGAGGACGCGCGGGTGAGCTCGCGATTCCCTGACTGGCTCACGCCGATGGCGGCGACCCTAACGCGCGAGCGCTTCGTCGGCCCCGAATGGGTGTTCGAGCGCAAGCTGGACGGCATTCGCCTGCTCGCCTTCAAGCACGGGGCGGACGTGCAATTGCTATCGCGAAACCGCTTGCCGCAAAACGCTGCGTACCCTTCCTTCGTGAGCGCGATCGCGAAGCTACCGGCCAAGAACTTGATCTTGGACGGTGAGGCCACCGGCGTTTGGAACGCGCGGGACCCGCTCGGCTACCACGTGTTCGACGTGCTGTGGCGAGACGATCGCGACCTCACGTCCCAGCCGCTGGACGTGCGACGCGAAGAGCTGCTGAAGCTGGAGTTGAAGGCCCCGCTGCAAGTCGTGCCGCGACTGGACGCCCCGGAGCCGTGGGAGCTGGCGCGGCGTCAGGGCTGGGAGGGAGTGATCGCGAAGCGTGCCGACTCGCTCTACGAGCACCGCCGCTCCCCACATTGGCTCAAGATGAAGGTGGAGGCCTCACAAGAGCTGGTGGTTGGCGGCTTCACCGAGCCGCAAGGAAAGCGCGTGGGCCTGGGCGCGCTCTTGGTGGGCTACTTCGACGCCGCTGATTTCGTCTTCGCGGGGAAGCTCGGTACCGGGTTCGACAGCAAGCTGCTGGTCACGCTTCGGCAGCGTCTGGACGCTCTGGAGGTGGCTACCACCCCCTTCACTCGTGCGGAAGGCTTGCCCAAGAAGGGCGTGCACTGGGCCCGGCCGGAAGTCGTGGTGCAAGTCGCCTTCATGGAGTGGACGTCCCATGGCAAGCTCCGGCACCCCCGGCTACTCGGGTTGCGAGAAGACAAGTCGGCCCGTGAGGTAACTCGCGACGCGGGATAGAAGCGCACGCGACGACACCGCTCGGCATGGCGAAAAGGTGCAGGCTCGGCGCAGTCGCGGCGCCGTTGGGCGGCGCAAAGACCAATCACGCGTGGGCATGAGGATTGCTCCATCAACCGGCGTCGCGTGTGACTGGGCGCGGGCCGAGTCGCCGCATTTGCTGCGTCAGCTACTGCGCTGACGTCCCAAGGAGCACGGCAATGAACAACCGTTTTGGACGAGATCGCGACGATTACCGAAACTATGGCCGCTCGAACGAGCAGCGTCCCCAGCGCCGCTCGGAGGAAGAGGAGCGAGCAGCGCGAGCCCAACCGTACCTACGGGACGACGACGCAGAGAGCTACAATCGCGACTTCGAGCGCGACGGCACGCGCCCGCCGGCGCCCGGAGGCGGCTACGGGCAGCAGGGAGCGTATGGTCAGCGCCCGGAGAGCCGGCCCGGCTGGTACTCGCGCGGCCACACGGGCACCTACGGCTCGGGCGGCGGCGGCTACCACGGCGGGCACGCCAGTGGCGGCTACGGCGGCAGCACCGGCACGGACTACAGTGGCGGCAGCCACGGGGGCTACGCCGGTGACGACGTGGGCTACGGCGGCAACCAGGGTTCCAACTACGGCACCGGCAATGCAGCGAGCCGCGGCGCCTACGGCAGCGGCGTCGATCAGGGCTACCGAGGGCGCGACTTCGGCAGCCCGAGCCGCGACCTGAATGAAGAGCGGCGTGGTGGAGGTTTTGCTGGTCGAGGGCCGAAAGGCTACACGCGAACCGACGACCGCATTCGCGAAGACGTGTGCGACCGCCTGAGCGTGGACGACGACGTAGACGCGACCGAGATCGAAGTACGGGTCGAAAATGGCGAGGTCACTCTAGAGGGCACGGTCGAGACGCGCCGTATGAAGCACCAAGCCGAGAACCTGGCCGACGAGGTCTCCGGGGTGAAGGACGTTCACAATCGGCTGCGCGTCCTGAAGGGTTTCTTGAACGAGCTGAAGGACAAGGTGAGCGGTCACGAGGAAGCTCACTACGCCAACACCGGCACCAAAAACTCGCCCGTCGCCGCGAACGGCCGCGCGTAGGGCAGCGTCGTCTAACTTCGACGCGGCGCTCCGGTCCGAGAGCGCAGGAGCGATGCCATTGCCGCTCGGTGCTCGAGAAGCGAGCACCGAGCGAGCGCCAACTCCCGCGTACCGAGACCTCGCTTTGACCCAGCCGAGCCGTGCGCTAGCCTGCGCGCTCGGATGAACGCAGCGACTCGAGGCGCGCTCGGCTGGTCCGCTCTGGGCGGCGAAATGCCGCAGCGTATTCTGAGCTTCGACTGGTCGCAGACTCCGCTCGGGCCGATCGAGAGCTGGCCCTCGTCGCTCAAGACCACGGTGGCCATCATGCTGCACTCGCGGCAGCCCATGTTCCTGTGGTGGGGCCCAGAGCTGATCCAGCTTTACAACGACGCTTACGTGCCGAGCTTCGGTCTCGGAAAGCATCCCGCTGCGCTCGGGCAGGCGGGCCGCGAGTGCTGGGGCGAAATCTGGCCGATCATCGGTCCCCAAATCGAGGACGTGCTGAGGCTGGGCAAGCCGTGCTGGTTCGAGGACGCGCTCGTCCCCATCCTGCGCAACGGCAAGCTGGAGGACGTGTACTGGACCTACGGTTATTCCGCGGTGTTCGACGAGGCCGGGAGCATCGCCGGTGTTCTAGTCATCTGTAACGAGACGACCTCGCGCGTTCGAGCGGCGGAGGCCCAACGAAGGTCTGCCGAGCTTTTGGACCACGAGCGGCAGCGCCTGCTGCGGTTCTTCGAGCAAGCCCCGGCCGGCATTTGCCTGCTCCGAGGTCCGGAGCTCGTGTTCGACTTTGCCAACGAGTACTACCGCCGCCTCGTCGGGCGCGCGGACATCCTGGGCAAACCGCTGCTGGAAGCGCTACCGGAGCTGGTCGGCCAGGGCTTCGATGACTTGCTTCAAAACGTCATGGCAAGTGGAGACGTATTCGTCGGCCGGGAGGTGCTGGCCAAGCTAGCCCGGGAAGACGGCGCGCCCGGGCTGGCGGACGTGTACGTCACTTTCATCTACAGCGCGACGCGGGACGTCTCCGGCGCGGTCGACGGCGTCAGCGTGCTCGCGCTGGATGTGACGCAGCAGGTGCTCGCCCGCCAAGAGGTGGAAGCGCTGGCGGCTCGGCTCGCGCGCAGCGAGGGAGAGCTGAGGGCGCTCGCCGAATCGATGCCGCAGCTCGCCTGGTCCGCGCAGCCGAACGGCTTCGTCGATTGGTACAACGGCCGGTGGCGGGAATACACGGGGAAGGAGCGGGAGGAGCTGCAAGGTTGGGGCTGGCAAAAAGTGCACGACCTCGCCTTCGTGGCGGAGGTGACGACGCGTTGGCAAACAGCGCTGGAGACCGGTCAGAACTTCGAGATGGAGTTTCCGATGCGGCGCGCAGACGGCGAGTTCCGCTGGCACCTCACGCGCGCGGTTCCGCTGCGCGACGAAGCGGGCACCATCACTCGCTGGTTCGGCACCAACACCGACATCGACGACGCGAAGCGCCTCGAGGCGGAGCGGAGCGGCCTGCTGCGGACGGCGCAGCGAGACCGAGCGAACGCCGAGACCGCGAGCCGCGCCAAAGACGAGTTCTTGACCACCGCGTCGCACGAGCTGCGCACGCCGCTCAACGCCATCTTGGGCTGGGCGCGCCTGCTGAGAGGAGGCCAGCTCGAAGCGAGCGCCTACTTGCGAGCCGTGGAGACCATCGAGCGCAACGCTCAAGCCCAGGTGCGCCTGATCGAGGACATCCTCGACGGCTCGCGCATCATCACCGGCAACCTCAAGCTCGAGATCAAGCAGCTGGACCCCGCTCAGCTCGTGCAGGCCGCGCTCGAAGCGGTGAGGCCAGCCGCGGAGGCCAAGAGCATCTCCCTCACGAGCGAGCTGGACCCCGCGGCGGGCCGCATCAGCGGGGACCCGGAGCGCCTCCAGCAGGTGGTGTGGAACCTGTGTAACAACGCCATCAAGTTCACCCCGAAAGGCGGCTCCGTCGCGGTTCGGCTGCGGCAAGAGGGGACGGACGTGGAGCTGGAGGTGGCGGACAGCGGTCAAGGCATCGCCGCAGACTTCTTGCCCTACGTGTTCGAGCGGTTCCGGCAGGCGGAAGGCTCCACCACGCGCCGCCACGGCGGGCTCGGGCTAGGCCTCGCTCTGGTGCGGCACCTGGTGGAGGCGCATGGCGGTAGCGTCCACGCCGAGAGTGAAGGCGTAGGTCGGGGCGCCACGTTTCGCGTTCGCTTTCCCATGCAAGCGGTGTTCACGCGCGAACCGGACACGGTGCGGCCGCCGCCGCCGCCCAGTAGTCCGCGCGAGCAGGGCGCGGTGGACCTCAGCGGCGTCACCGTCCTCGTCGTGGACGACGAGCCGGATGCTCGAGATCTATTGGCCACCGTACTGCGCAGCAGTGGCGCAGAGGTAACTACCGCGGCGAGCGCGGACGAGGCCATGGGGGAGCTTTCCACCGCTTGGCCCACCGTCTTGCTCAGCGACGTGGGCATGCCGGGGGTGGACGGCTACGAGCTGCTGCGTACGGTGCGCAGCGTATTCGGCTCAGCGGGCGCAGCGCTGCCGGCGATTGCCCTCACCGCTTACGCGCGCGAGGAAGATCGGCGCTTGGCGCACGCCGCCGGGTTCAACCACCACCTCGCCAAGCCCGTGGATCCGGCGGACGTGCTGCGCATGGTGGCGGCAGCGGCGGCGGAGTCCCAAGCCGCACCTCAAGAGCCGGATCCGCCCGCGTTGCTGCGAGGCAGCGTCGCCGGGAAGCTGAAGCGCCTCCTCGAGGCAGAAGGCGTGCACGCAGCGCTGCGCTTTCTCAACAACCGGACGCCGCACCGCTACACCGGCATCTATCACTTCGACGGCGACATGCTCAGGAGCCTCTACCTGTTCGATGCGGAAGCGCCGGAGCTGGAGCGGGGGGACGACTCGCCCCTCCAGGCCACTTTTTGCTCGATCGTGGGGCAAACCGAGCGCGTCTTCGCCAGCGCCGACACGCGGCGCGACGCGCGCTTGGAAAAGCACGCCGCGCGCGACCAAGTGCTCTCTTATTGCGGAGTCCTCGTGCGCGATGGCGGCGGCGAGCCATTCGGCACGCTGTGCCATTTCGACGTCGTCGCCTGCGACGTGCCGACGGAAGAGGTGCCGCTCATGGACGCCGCTTCTCGGCTCCTCACCGAGTGGCTCTCGGATTGAGCCAAGGCAGCCGCTAAACGGCTGAAGGGACGGTTGCCAGATCACTCTGCAGTGCGAGAGCGGGCGACTGGCTGGGAGCCGCTGCAGCTCGAACCCGGGGTACGAGGGTCGGCCACACGCTCCCTGTGCGCGGGTCCAGGAGCTGGGTGCTGGTTTCATAGACGCGCGGCGAGCGATGCAGCGCAAGGAGCGCGCGCAAGTACGGCAGCTGCTGGTAGCGCTCTGGCCAGAGCCGCTGCACCACCGTCTGCAGCTCCCGCGCGTGGCGACCGCTCACGGCGGGGAACAAGTGATGCTCGACGTGGAAGCCAAAGCCGAGCGTGAGCCACTCGAAGAAGCGTGGTCCCGAGACCGAGAGCGAGTTGACGAGAGGATCGTTGACGTTGGTGTGAGGGCTCAGGGTGTGATTCGTCAGGATGAAGCTCATGATGATCACGTTGGCGACGATCAGCGGAATCGCGAACGCGAGCAGGAACGTCGTCGCGCCCAGCACCACGAAGAGGCCCGCGATGAGCGCCCAAGTGACGGCCGCCTCGAGCAGCGCGCGGCGGTGCTGCGCGGCGCTCAAGAACTGCTTGCGACGCGCGGCGAGCAGCATGTGCGTGCTCTGGACCGAAAAGCCGATGAGCAAGCTGATAGCGCCGGCCAGGCGACGTCGGCCCGGCGCGAGCCAGTCGGTGAGGCGGCGGAGCGAGGCGCTACGATTGTATTCGTCCAAGCTCGGGTAGGCGTCCGGATCGACACCAGCATGGTTGGTGTTGTTGTGGTGCACTCGGTTGTGCCAGGCCTCCCACAAGCTGGGCGCCACCGCGAACGGAAGGAACCCGAGCCGGCCAACGAGGCGCCGCAGCGGCAAGCTACGCACCAGCGCTCCGTGCAGCGCTTCGTGCCCCACGAAGGTGAGCCCGGCCATGCTCGCCCCCATCACCAGAGAGAGCAGGAGCTGCGCCGGCAGGGGAAGCCAGCCCTTGGCGAGCGCTACCGTGCCGAGCGTGAGGACGGCGTAGTGGAGCGGTAGCCAGAGCAGCCGCAGCGGCGCAGTCGCAAAGACCTGACGCCTGAGCAGCGGCCGTAGCTCGGCCGCGTAGCTGGAAGTTGTGCGTAGTTTCACTTACGGTAACTTAGCTTGCGCGGCGCCTGTCTGCCGTCACACCCGCATCACGAACGGCGGATCCCCTCTCGGTTTCGCCCGATCGTCCGCTCATAGCGGCCTCTCCGCATAAAAAAACGCGGCGCGGAATCAATCCGCACCGCGTCCTACTGATTACCGGGCTCGGGTCAGGCTCGGGCTTGCGAGCTCGAAGGGCCGGGGACCGAGGCCTCGCTGGTGGAGGAGATGTCGTGCGCGCCTTCGCGACGGAAGATCTCCTTGGCGCGCTTCTCCTCGTCACCGTCGTCCACGTGGGCCGCGATCAGGATGTTCCCACCGCGCAGCTTGCCCTCGTACTTCTTCGCCTCGATCTCGGGGATGCCGAGGCCGATGAGAGCGCCGGTGACGCCACCGACCGCTGCGCCGGCAGCTGCACCGCTGAGCGCCGCCATCAGCGGACCGGCGGCGATGAACGGCCCGAGGCCGGGAATGGCGAGCGCGCCGATGCCGGCGAGCAGACCGATGGTGCCGCCGAGCACGCCGCCGCTAGCAGCGCCGACGACGGTGCCCTCCGGCGCCTTGGTGTTGTGCTCGTGGGCG
The DNA here is from genome assembly GCA_004193285.1 of Myxococcales bacterium. Classification (GTDB taxonomy): domain Bacteria; phylum Myxococcota_A; class Polyangia; order Polyangiales; family Polyangiaceae; genus PMG-095. The sequence continues at coordinate 57,386 of SECP01000020.1, forward strand.
AAGTCCTTGGTGCCATGCTTGTCCGGGAAGATCGCCGAGATGTCCGAGTTGTGGAAGCCGCTCTTGTTGAGCGCTTGCACGATGTTTTCGGCTTGAACCTCTGCGTCGACGATACCGATCACGACTTTATTTTTGCTCATGGCGCTTCCTTTACTTCTTCACTTCGATTTGGTTGTCGACCTGCGAGACACCAGCCACCTTGCGTGCGGCGGCTTCGATGGCGCTGCGCTCGGCATCGGTCTTGACCGGACCGCGCAGCGTGACTTTGCCGCCCGCGGTGATGATTTTGACGTTCTTGGCCGTGAACGACAGCGAGCCGTCGGCCATCACGCTTTGGCGAATCTGTTGGGTAATCTTCAGATCCGTCTGGTTTTCCTTCTGATCCATCGGGGTGAGAGCGCCCGCGTTCCGATCGCGCTCGTTCACCTTGGTGTTGTCCGGCTGGGTGCCAGGGTTGGCGGGCGCGGGGGTCGTCGCCGGCGCCGCATTGGTGGTCGGAGCGTCGGACTTGGGGGCGTTAGAGCTCGTACCCTTCGTGTCGGCCACGAGGGGAGCGCGCGTGTCCGCGGGAGCGTCCGTCCGTGAAGGCGCAGGCGTGGTCGACGTCGCGGCGGCGCCGTCAGCGCGCGCGGTCCCGTCGTTGTCCAGCGATGCCGGCGTCAACGTGGGCTCCGTGCTCGCCTGCGCCGGTTCGACGTAAGAGGGGTCCTTGGCGGTTTCGGAGTTGTGTGAGCAAGCGGCTACTGCGCCGGTAAGGCAAAGTAGGGCTGCGAGGCGAAAGTTCATGAATGTCTCCTTGCGACTCGCTGAGTGCGAGAGCCCGTCACTCAGCAAGACATGTGCCGCACCGCGCGGCCCGATTTGAGAGCGTGGAATCACGGACCGTCCGCGACGAGCGCACGAATCCCCGACGCCTTACGCCCCGACTCATCGAAAACGTCACGCGAAACTCAGGCATGACGCGCGCGTGATCGCCAGATGAGCAAGAGCAGACCCGCGCCGAACGCCACCGCGACCGGGACAGGATTGCGACGAGCGAGATCCAACGCGGCATAGGCGCGCTCCTGCAAGGAGCTCACGAGTTGGCGTTTGATGTTCTCGGGTTTGATCTTCTCCGCGATCGCGTCTACTTCCGAGGCGACTCGCTGCCTCGTCATCGCGATCTGCGCCTGCAGTCGCTGAGCGGCCGCAGAAGGTTCATTGCTCGGAGCGGACTCCTCGGTCGTTCGCTCGAGCTCCGTGCGCGCTTCGGGTACCAGGCGTTCGTCGCTCATTCGGCAGCCTCCTTCACGGCCCGCACGTCACGTTTGACGCTGCCCACTACCTGCTTGGGCGCCATATCTAGCTGGCTCAGGCGCTTTTTGGCCTTCACCAACAGGCCCGCGCCCACCGCGAGCAGGGCCGCCCCCGCAATCAGCGCCGCCAGGTAGGGAGGCAGCACCTCCGCGAGCGCCAAAATGACCCCCGCCAACAGGGCCAGGATGCCGGAGTGCAGCAGCACGCCGCCGACTGCGACTCCCACCGCCTCGTTTTTGACGACGCTCACCTTGTCGGCGAGCTCTTGCTTGGCCAGCGCTACTTCCTGCTGCGCGAGCAAGGATGCGTCGCGGGAGAGGTCGGAGACGAGGTCCGCGAGAGGTTGATTTTCGAGCGCCGGCCGGGGTGCATGCCCCAAGCTGGCCACACCGCTGTTCTCTTCATGCCGTTCCATGCTGCGGCTCCTGCAGCATTCGTTCCGCGGCGCGCCCAGGCATGCTTGGTGCTTTTATGAGGAGCATGCAGCGCCTCGTCATCTGCCTCGTCTCGCTATCAGTTGGGCTCGCCGTCGCTTGCAGTCAGTCCGCGCCTGTCATCGATACGCCGGCCACCCTGCCCCCCGCCGAGCCTCCGGCGGACGTGAGCCGTGATTCCCCGAGCGCCCCACCAGACAAGGCCGCGGAGGCGGGCAAGCAGGACTCCCAAGCCGAAGACTCCGGGCCTCCGGCTAAGCCCTGAGCGGCGTCAGGGCTTTTCTTTCATCCGCACCGCGGGCTTGGGGAAGCGAGCCAGCTGCTCGTTGAGCCAGTCCGTCTTGGCCAGGGGCCGAATCTTCAGGCCGTCCCCCAGCTCCGCCACGCCGACGGACACCGCTTGCCCGCCCACGACCAGGGCCATGAAGGTCTGCTTCGGCGTGGTGTAGACCCGCCCCGCAACGTCCCAAATGTCACTTTCGGACTCGATCGTCATATCGGTGTTGTCGCCGACTTTTCGGAACGTCGTCTTGGCGCGGAAGTCGTCCAGCCGCGTGAGCACGGGCACGATGTCACTGATGACGTCCTTTTCCGCCAATGCCTCCAGGGCGGGCTGGAGGTTCTTGGTGCGAACGCTGACGCTGCCTTCGGCGCTGGGCGGTTCCGTGTTGCGGTAAGTCAGCTCTTTGGCAATCACGTTCATCCACCAGCCGTCGACGTTCTCGTCCCCCGCGTTCATGCTCGCGTTGCGGATGCGCACGCTCATGTCGTCCAGCGTGTTCACTTTCTTCTTGGGATTGATGCGCACGCCCGCGTTCAGCCACGTATTGCCGGCCAGAGTGACGCCGGCCACGACCGCCTTGGTGCGTAGAATCTCCGCCTTGAGCGGCCCCTTGGCCCAGTAGTTCTCGTCCATGTCTAGGTTGAGGGACGCCTTGGCTTCCCCGCCCTTCACGCTGACGGGAGACGGGTCGGAAAAGACGACGTCCAGATCGTCCAAATCGTTCGAGACGATGCTCGGCATGCGCAGGGCGGCCCGCTTCAAGTCCGTCGCTCCGCCGAGGCGAATCGTGTCCAGCGCCGCCTCCACGTGATGACCGTGGCTTTGAATCGTGAGCTCCCGGTCACGCTTGGCCACCGAGAAGTACGTAGACTTGAAGTCGGATTTGCCGAGGGGGAAGCCGCCGGGCTCCGCGGCGGCGTCGAACGTGAGTAGCCAGTCCGTCGCCACGCCGAAGCCATTCCCCTTGATGCCCAGAGCCTCCGTCTTGAAGTCCAGATGGCTCTTTTTACCGAGGAAACCCTTCTCCATGAACAGGTCGAAGGCGAGCGGCCCCGCGCCCTTGGAGATAGACATGTCCGGCGGCAAGTAGGCGGTCACGTGCTGGAGCGTCGCCACGTTGGCCCGGAGCATCAGCCGCGCACTGACCAGCTCCAGGAAGCTCGCGTCGGCGTGCGCTTCCGGGTCCACGGCGGGGATTTCGCAGTTGATCTGCCCGCGCAGGTTGTTGGCAATCAGCTGCTTCTCACCGAAGCGCAGCTCTCCCGGACCCAAATCCTGCACCGCCGTGCGCACCTCCATGAGGTGGGGGCCGACCGTGAACCCACCGCGCAGCCTTCCGCCGCCCAGGTAGCGGTATTCGAAGAACCACAGCTCCTGGACGCTGATGTCGATGCCGTCCACCTGCACGGTCCAAGAGGCTTCGCGCTCCTCGGATTTGGCGGCCGTCTCCACCTTGACCGTGTTCGTTCCGGGCAGCCCCTCGAGCTTGGGGTACGCGGCCAGGCGCTTCTCGCTGCCTTGGGTGTCCTTCACCTGCACGCGCATGCGATAGATGACGTGGTGAGTCGCCAGCCGCTTGACGTGAATGCGATGGTGGATAAGGTCCCAGATGCTGATGCTGGCGAAGAGATCATGCCCTTCCAGCACGAACTGGGTGTCTCCGTTCATCCAGATCACGACGCGCTTCAGGTGAACGCGCCCGGGCCAGATCGTATAAGACGGGTTGTCGATCTCGAGCCGTAGGTCTTCTGACTCGGCAATCCACTCCACGAATCCGGTCCAGAGCGCGAGCGTGCCGAGGACCGGGTACGCCAAAAGCGCCACTATCGCGGCAGTAAGGGCGCGACGCTTGCCCTTGGGCGTCTTCAATGAAGCCTTGGTTTTCTCCCAAAATCGACGAAAGCGCGCTCGCATCGTGCGCTAGACGGTCAAAAATCGTGCCCGACGCGCGCGTGGAGTAGCACCGCGGCGATGCGTTCGGCATCTTGGTAGGCCGGCTCCGCGAGCTCGCTTCCGAAGATGTCGGGGTCGAGCTCCTCGTAGCTGTATTTCGCGCGGCTCTGCTGCAAATCCTCGCGGATGGAGGCGAGAAACGGATCATGGCCCTCCACGATCGCGACGCCGGTGTACAGCAGGAGCGAGCCGCCGCCATCCCGGTCCAACCGGGCGAGGGACTCCCGAACGATCCGCGTCGAAAGCGCCTCACCGTGCGCGCCCCCGCCGTGCCGGTAGGCGCGCTCCCCACGATCCACCAAGTAGGGTGGATTGGAGATGACGAGGTCGACCCGCCCGTCCACCCCCGTCAGCACGTCGCTCTCGATGACCTCGGCTGGCACGTGCGCCAGCTCCGCATTGACCCCAGCCAAGGCGAGCGCGCGCGCGTTGATGTCCGCAAGCACCACCGGGCTGGAAAGGGCGCCGAAGTGAGCCAGCGTGATACCGCCCACTCCGCTCCCGCACCCCACGTCCACCGCGCGAGTCGCGGTCGCCCCGAGCTGCCGAATCGCCCGCACGAAACGGTAGCTGTCAGGCCCAAAGAAGACCGCGTCTGCCTCCACCGTCGGGAACGCCGAGTGCGCAAACAGCAGGTGCCCGACCGTGGAGACACGCACGGTCGCCCGCCAGGACCCGTTCGGTAGCGGCTCGCAGGCTCCGGCGCCCTGCAACGCTTGCCACAGCCCCGGAGGCAAAATGCTGGGCTCGAAGGGGAGATTCCAGCCGAACACGTCGCGGAGCGACCGCGCCCCCGGGCGCCGGGATAGGACGAGCGCGTGAGTATCCGGCGTCACGGTGGTGAAGCGGTACTCGAGCTTCGCGAGCTCGAGCAGTAGGGTCTTCAGCTCCGTGCTCATGGCCTACCGTACGTTCGGCACGAAGCGCATGGACTCAATCGGGGGCCGAACATAAGCGGGGTCAGGCTCTTGCGGATCCGGCAGCGTGATCTCGATGGGAGTGAGGTCGTGGTAGTCGATTTGCTTCAAAAAGTGCGCGATGCAGTTCAGCCGCGCGCGCCGCTTGTCGTCCGCCTCCACCATGTACCAGGGCGAGTCATCCAGATCGGTGCGCTTGAACATCTCGTCTTTGGCGCGGGAATAGTCGAACCAGCGCTTGCGCGATTCGAGGTCCATCGGGCTCAGCTTCCAACGCTTGATGGGGTTCTTGTTGCGCGCTTGAAAGCGTCGCTCTTGCTCTTCGTCGCTGACCGAGAACCAGTACTTGACGAGGATGATGCCGGAGCGAATCAGCATGCGCTCGAACTCGGGAGCGGTGCGGAGGAACTCCTCGTACTCCTCGTCCGTGCAAAACCCCATGACGTGCTCGACGCCGGCGCGGTTGTACCAACTGCGGTCGAACAGGGCAATTTCCCCGGCCGCTGGCAGGTGCGCGACGTAGCGCTGGAAGTACCACTGGGTCTTCTCACGCTCAGTCGGCGCCGCGAGAGCGACGACTTGACAGAGCCGGGGGCTGATCGCTTCCGTGATGCGCTTGATCGCTCCACCTTTGCCGGCCGCGTCGCGCCCTTCGAAGAGCACCACCACCTTCAGGCCCTTCCCCTTGACCCAGGCCGCTAGCTTCACGAGCTCGGTTTGCAGCCGCAACAGCTCCTTTTCGTACACCCGGACGTCCAGCTTGCGCTTCGCCCGTTTGCGGCGTTTCCCGTTCTTGTCGTCGTTTCCGGCTCCGTCCCGTTCAGGCTCTTGGTCCATGCTCATGACACGGAATGCAACATGTGCGCCGCGTCCGGCGCGCCTGTGGATGTCGGTTCAACCCGTACAGGCGCGGGGCCACCGCACCGAGAACGTCGTCTCAGCGCCGTCGCTCGACACGTCGCAGTCGGCGCCGTGCGCTTTGGCAATGAGCGAGGTCACGTAGAGACCCATGCGCGCGTTCGAGCCGCTGGACACCTTGGGCTCCGCGAGCGGGTTGAGGCTCTTGATGCTACCCGGCGGCACCGTCTGTCCGCGGCTCGTCACTCGGGTCACGATGACGGGGCGGCCTTCGCCCGCCTCCTCCAGGACCGCGAGCTCGATCGGATCTTTGCCGTGCTCGAGCGCGTTGCCGAGCATGTTGCAGACCGCTTGGCGCAACCGCTCACGGTCGAACGCGCCGGACAGATTGCCGGACTTGGTCAAGACCAACTGGCGCTCGGGGTTCTCGGCGCGAACCTCCTCGAAAACGGCCTCGCACACCTCGCCCCAGTCCCCCTCTTCGAGCAGGAGCGGCAGGTTGCCGCCGAAATAGCTGCGCGCGAAGTCCAGCATGTTCTCGATGAGGCGACCCATCCGCGCGTTGGCCCGCGCGATCGTGGAGAGGCGCTTCTGCCCGCGGTCGCTGAGCGCTTCGGAGCGGTTCAATGCGTCCGCGGCAATCGAAGCGGCGTTCAGTGGATTTCGCAGATCGTGACCGAGCAGCCGAACGAAGCGCTCACCTTGCGAGCTGCGCTGCTCTTCGTAGCAGCGCACCGCTAGCTCCGTGGCGTGGTCCAGCGCTTCGTTCAAGCGCACGAAGCCCTCGAGCGAGGGCGCGGCGGGCTCGGCGCTCTGCAGCTGCTCGAGCAAGACCTTGCGAAGGAGCGCGTACTCCAAACTGAGCTCTTCGAGGGTGCTCCCGGCGCGCAGTCGTTCTAGCGCGTGCTGGCGCGCGACCTCCAGGAAAGCGGGGCTGCCTCGACCTTGGTCCGCCTCGGCGGAGTCGGCCAGCCTCTGCAGAAACTCGGGCAGGTAGCGGGTCCGCTCGGTTTCTTCCGCGCTGCCGAGCTCCGGGCGTTCACTGGCGACAGCGAGCTCCCACGCACTCGCGATGTCTCGCTGCCGAGCTCGAATGCACTGAGCGACGGCCGAGTGATTCATGCTTCGCGCTCGACTTCGCCGTCGGTACGGCGAAGTTGGACGTCCACCGCGCGGAACAGCTCTTTCAGGCGGACTGGCTTCTGCAAGAACGCGGCTGCTCCCATCGAGCGCGCTTTGGAGCGGCCCTCCACGTCCGCGCTCATCACGAGCAGGGGCGCCTTCACGTTCGGCAGCTCCGCCGACAATCGGCGTCGAAACTCGACCCCGTTCATGCGGGGCATCGTCAGATCCAGCACGATGAGATTCGGGGGTGGCGCGCCGCGGATGACCTCCAGCGCGTCTGCGCCGTCCCGCGCCACCAGCACGCGGTAGCCTTCCTCATCGAGCGCAGAGCTCACCGCTTCGCGCACGTCATCGTCGTCGTCCACGACGAGAATGATCGCGTCGCCGGGCCGATTGGGAATACGGTGCATGCCGGAGTCCGCCCTCGATCGCGCTCCGCGGGACGACTCAGGGACATTCCCGCTCCTGCTGTCCTGCGAGCCCATTGCGTGGGCCACTTGAGTCATTCGATACCCAATAGCAAGATCGAAGCCACGCAGACGGCGGCGGAACACGCGCCGCTTGTCTATGGTTGACGCGCGAGCCGTAGCAATGAGCGACCGGTGTCGCATTTCGCGGGTGTAACCACGACAGTCCGGTGTCAGGCGACCTCCTGACGCGTGTCGGGGCTTCCCCCGCGGCGGCTCCGCTCCCGCGTCAACGCCGTCATCACGACTGGGTCGCGCCTCGGGCTGCCGTCCAGTCATTCTGTCGCCGGTTTGCCCCGCAGTAGCGTTCAGCCCCAGGTCTGCGTACCGACGGGCACCTGTTCGAGCCAGATCAAAGCCGCTTTGCGAAGTCCGTTTCCTGGCATGGGGCGTGCGTAGAGCGCCGAGATCCATGGACGTTCTGCCTCAGCCGCCGAAGCTCAAAAGACGCTTCGAGCGGCCCGGTAGGGTGCTGGTCCTCGTGGGCGCGCTCGCGCTCCTGCCCACGGTAGCGGTCGCGGGCGGGCTGGCGCCGGAAGCGCGCGGCTCGGTGCTGCACGTTCTCTTGACGTTCGGCGTGCTCACGCTGGCCTTTCGCGTGATTGGCAAACGCGAGCTGAGCCGGCTGTCTCCCTACGAGCTCGTCATGCTCATGCTCATTCCGGAGATCCTGTCGAACAGCGTGCAGGGGCAAGGCTCGCTTTTGACCGCGTTCTCCGGCCTCTGCACCATCCTTCTGCTGGTCGTCGGCACGTCTCTGCTGTCGCAGCGCTTTCCACGGGTCAAGGACGTCCTCGAGGCGCCCCCGACGGTGCTGGTGCTCAACGGCAAGCTCGTCGAGCAAGCCATGAACAGCGAGCGCATCACTCCCGACGAGCTGTACAGCGAGATGCGTAAGCAGAGCATCTCCGGCCTAGAAGAGCTGCGCTTCGCGGTGCTCGAGAGCGGCGGCAACATCACGTTCGTGTGTCACGTCAAGCCGCCCGCCAGGTCCGAGGACGACAACGTCTCCTCCTAGCCCGGTCGCACGAGCTCGCGGTCTCAATGATGGGCGGTGCGGGGGCCGGGAACCGGATCTTTGCCCGTTTCTCGAAAGGGGCAGCGGTGCGAGTGCTCCGGAGCTTGCTCCGGGCTGCGACCGGTGAGGATCAAAGCGCAGCGCAGGCAGTCGAAGTCGCCGGTGCTGGTCTGAGGCTTGGTGTTGGAATCGGACATTGAGCCTCGCTGGGTTTCTTTGCGCCGAGGCTCAGAGGTGACGGAGCGCGGCACTGGGCCGCGCCGTACCGGCGCCTCGACCCTCTACCAAATGGGCAAGCCGCTCGGTCCACTGGCGCGGCATCTCACAATTGCCCATCGTGTTTTCGTTCATCTATTGAAGCTGGGTGCAGATTCCGTGCCTCACGAGCCGCGATGAGCGCTTGCGGTTCTTCAGGTAGGCGGTCAAGCTCCCTTCCCTGGGAACGTCACGCGCCGCGTCGAACGCGGGCGAGAGGGCACGCATTTGACTCCTGACCAAGCATTCGACGAATTTCGAGCGGACCTCATTGGCCACTTGTCGAAGCGCCTAGAGCTCCCGCGCGAGGCGGTGCTAGCGCGGCTCCGAGAGTACCTGCTGGAGCCGCAAGACTCACCGGAGCCGAGGAGCTCTCGCGACCCGCTAGCGTAACGCTGCTACACGCGCTCGGTCGGCTCAAGCCAGGGGAACGCCCTGATCCAAGCCGTCCAACAACTTGAATAGGGTCTCGGGCGCGACCGGCTTCACCAGGTGCCGGTCGAAGCCGGACGCACGCGTTCGCTCCAAATCCGCTTTCATCCCCCAGCCGGTGAGCGCGACCATCACCAAGCGGTAGTCGAGATCCAGCGCGCGGGCGCGGCGACAAACCTCGGTGCCGTCCATGTCCGGCAGCCCGATGTCACACAGCACGACCTGCGGCCGCGTGCTGAGCAGGAGCTCCAAGCCCTCTGCGCCGGTGTGAGCGATGGTCGCGTGATACCCCCGGATATCCAGGGAGAGCGCCAGTACCTCCGCCGCGTCTCGGTTGTCTTCGACGATGAGCACGCGAAGACGACGCGGCGATGCGGGAGCCCGCACTGATTCGTTCGTGCGGTCCCCGGGCTGCGGGCTCCCGACCTCGGCTGGGATCGTGAGCGTGAAGGTACTACCCTGCCCCGGCCCCGCGCTGTGGACGGTGAGCGTGCCGTTGTGCATTTCGGCGAGGCGGCGCGAGAGCGCGAGCCCAATGCCCAGCCCGCTCTGGCCGCTGGAGCCCGCCCCCTCCACGCGCGTGAACATCTCGAACACGCGCGGCAGCTGCTCGGCGGGAATGCCGATGCCGGAGTCCATCACGGTCACCCGGGCGCCGGTACCGGCGGACGCGAGCGTGACGTGGATTTGGCCCCCTTGCGGGCTGAACTTGGAGGCGTTGTGCAGCACGTTTCCGACGATCTGCGCCAGGCGCGTCGGATCCGCCCAGCTAACCAAAGATTCGTCCAGCTCCGCGGCGACCTTTTGGCTGCGCTGCTCCAAGAACGGGCGACACGTGTCGAGCGCGGTCTGAATGGCGGCGGCTACGTTGATGCGCTCTTTCTTGAGGCTGAGCTGCCCGCCGCTGATGCGCGCGACGTCCAGCAAGTCGTCAATCAACCGAACCATGTGGTCCAGCTGACGATTCATGACCGAGAGCGTGCGCTTGGAGTCCTCGGGCGGAGACTTACGGAGCAGTAAATCCAAGCCCATCCGCAGCGGCGCGAGCGGGTTTCGGAGCTCGTGAGCCAAAGTCGCCAGAAACTCGTCCTTCTGTTTAGCCGCCACCCGTAGCGCGGCCTCGGACTGCTCCAGCATGGCGGTGCGCTCTTTGACCCGCTCCTCCAGCGTGGCGTTCAGCTCCGCCAGCGCGCGAGTTTTGCGAAACAGCTCCGCGAAGACAGCCAGCTTGTGCCGTAGCACGACCGGGTTCAGCGGCTTCGTGAGGTAGTCCACCGCGCCCGCGCCGTAGCCGGCGACGATGTCCTGATCCTCCATCATGTGCGCGGTCAGAAAGAGGATGGGGATCTGTCGGAAGCGCTTGGTCCCTTTGATCATCTGCGCGAGCTCGAAACCGCTGACGCCGGGCATCCGAATATCCAGCACGATCGCGGCCACGTCGTTCTCGAGCAGCAGGCGCAGCGCTTCGTCGCCTCCCCCGGCCCGGATGAGCCGGTAGCCGGGGTCGGTCAGGATGGCTTCGAGCGCGTCCAGATTGCGCGGCTCGTCATCCACCAGCAAAATGTCAATAGGTTCCGGCATTTAGCGATACAACCACACGCGAAGGAGCGAAAGCAGCTGGTCCGTATTCACCGGCTTCGCAATGTAGTCCGAGGCGCCCGCCTCCAGGCACTTTTCGCGATCCCCCTTCATGGCCTTGGCGGTGAGCGCGAGCATGGGGAGGGTACGAAACCGCGGGTCCTTGCGAATTTCGCGCATGGTCTCGTAGCCGTCCATCTCCGGCATCATGATGTCCATGAGCACGACGCTCAGATCTGCCGTATTTTGGATGGTTTCGATCGCCTGGCGGCCATTGGTCGCGCTCAGCACCTCCATGTCGTGATTCTCCAAAACCATGGTGAGGGCGAAGATGTTGCGCACGTCGTCATCCACCACGAGCACCTTGCGGCCGCGCAGCGTCTCCGCCGAGCCGTGCAAGCGTTCGATCATCTTGCGCTTTTCTTCCGGCAAGTCCTCGATGACCCGGTGGAGGAAGAGGGACGTTTCATCGAGCAGCCGCTCGGGGGACTGCACGTCCTTGAGCACGATGCTCTTGGCGACCGCACGCAAGCGGGCTTCCTCTTGCGTCGTGAGCTCCTTGCCGGTGAACACCACGATCGGGAGGTCCTTCAGGGTTGGCTCGGCTTGGAGCTTGTCGAGCAGCTCGAAGCCGGTCATGTCCGGCAGGCGCAGATCCACGACCACGCAGTCGAAGCGCTGCCCTTCTAGCTTGGCCATGGCCTCCGCGCCGGTGCCGACCGCGCTGATCTCGATGTCCGCGTGCCCGAGCAGCTCGACGATGCTCTCACGCTCGCGGTCGTTGTCCTCCACGACGAGCAGGCGTTTGGTGGGGTGAGCGGCGAACGTCTTCAACTTATCGATGGCGTGCTCCAGCTCGCCGGTCGTGGCCGGCTTGACGAGGAAGGAGAACGCGCCGTGCGACAGCCCATGCTGGCGTTGCTCCTCCACCGAGAGCATCTGCACCGGGATATGCCGGGTGCGAGGCTCGAGCTTCAGGTTGTTCAGCACCGTCCAGCCGAGCATGTCCGGTAAAAAGACGTCGAGAGTGATGGCGGCCGGTAGGTACTCCACCGCGAGCGAAAGCGCGAGCTGCCCCCGGTTCGCCACCAAGCCCTTGAAGCCTTGAGTGCGCGCGATGCCGAGCAGGACCCTCGCGTAATGCGGGTCGTCTTCCACGATGAGCAGGATCGAGTCCTCTGCCGCGATGCTGTCGCGGTCGTCCTGCACCGTGTCTTCCGGCTTCGCGAGCGCGAGCATGGTTACCGGCCGATCCGCGGGGTTCTGACCCGGCAGCGCGGTGTTGCGGGCGGGCGCCGTGTAGGTGAGCGGTAAGAACAGGGTGAAGGTGCTGCCCTCTCCGGGTCGGCTCGTCAGGCGGATCTCGCCACCGAGCAGGTTGGCAAGCTCGCGGCTGATCGCCAGGCCTAGACCGGTGCCGCCATACTTGCGGCTCGTTCCCGCGTCTGCCTGCTGGAAGGCCTCGAAGATGAGCCGCTGCTTCTCGGGCGCGATGCCGATGCCGGTGTCCGTCACCGCGAAGGCGACGACTGCGTCGGCGGCGTTGAGCATCGGGTGATCCGGGTTCCAGCCGGAGGTGACCTGGTGCAGCGTCATGGCGACCTTGCCCTGAGCCGTGAACTTGAACGCGTTGGAGAGCAGGTTTTTGAGGATTTGCTGCAGGCGCTTGGGGTCGCACACGAAGGACCGCGGCAGCTCCTGGCCGATCTCCACCTCGAACCCGAGGTTTTTGCCCTCCGCGATGTGGTGGAAGGTGCGGTTTACCGTGTCTCGCAGCGAGCTGAAGGTCATCTCCTCCGGCTCGACCGTGACCGTGCCCGACTCGATCTTGGACAGATCCAAGATGTCGTTGATGAGCGTCAGCAGGTCAGTGCCCGCGGAGTGGATGTTACGAGCGAAGTCGGTCTGCTTGTTGGTGAGGTTCCCGCCCGCGTTCTCCGCCAGCTGCTGGCCCAGGATGAGGATCGAATTGAGCGGAGTGCGGAGCTCATGGGACATGTTGGCCAAGAACTCGGACTTGTACTTGCTGGTCAGAGCAAGCTCGGTCGCCTTTTCCTCGAGGGCGCGGCGCGCTTGCTCCACCTCCTTGTTCTTGCGCTCTACTTCGACGTTCTGCTCCGCCAGCTGCTTGGCCTTGGACGCGAGCTCCTCGTTCGTCTGCTGCAGCTCGCTCTGGCGCGTCTGCAGCTCGGAGGTGAGCTGCTGCGACTGCAGGAGCAGGTTCTCCGTGCGCATCGTCGCCTCGATCGTGTTGAGCACGACGCCGATGGATTGGGTGAGCTGCTCCAAAAACGCCAAGTGCGTGTTCGTGAACGGCTTGAGCGCGGCGAGCTCGATGACGGCCATGGTTTCGCCTTCGAACAGCACCGGCAGCACCAGCACGCTCTTGGGCGCCGCTTCCCCCAGGCTAGAGTGGATGCGGATGTAGTCGGGCGGCACGTCGTTCAGCAAGATGCGCTGCTTTTCGGCGGCGGCCTGGCCGAGCAGCCCGACTCCGAGCTGGATGCGCTCCGGCTGGTCCGCGCGCTTGGCGTAGCTCGCCAAGAGCCTCAGCGTCTTCGTGCCGCTCGCTTCGCCGAGCTCGGCCGCGTCCTGCCGCTCCATCTGGTAGATGGTGCCTTGCTGCGCGTCCACGAGGGGCGCAAGCTCCGCGAGCAAGGTCTTGCCGACGGTGAGCAGGTCGCGCTGGCCCTGCAGCATGCGGGTGAACTTGGCGAGGTTGGTCTTCAGCCAGTCTTGCTCCTGGTTGCGATCGGTGGTCGCGCGCAGGTTGTCGATCATCGTGTTGATGTTGTCCTTCAGGTCCGCGACCTCGCCTCGCGTTTCCACCTGAATCGAGCGCGTCAAATCTCCCTTCGTCACCGCGGTGGCGACGTCCGCGATGGCGCGGACCTGGTTCGTCAGGTTCGCCGCGAGGAGGTTCACGTTGCCGGTGAGGTCCTTCCACGTTCCGGCTGCGCCGGGTACGTTGGCCTGCCCGCCGAGCCGACCTTCCACGCCTACTTCACGCGCGACGTTCGTGACCTGCTCGGCAAAGGTGGCGAGCGTGTCGGTCATGTTGTTGATCGTGTCCGCCAGCGCCGCGACCTCGCCCTTTGCCTCGACGGTGAGCTTTTGGCGCAAATTGCCGTCGGCCACTGCCGTCACCACGCGCACGATGCCGCGCACCTGGTCGGTCAAGTTCGCGGCCATGAAGTTCACGGAGTCCGTCAGGTCCTTCCAGGTGCCGGCCACTCCGGGCACGTCTGCCTGGCCGCCCAGCTTGCCTTCGGTGCCCACCTCGCGCGCCATGCGGGTCACCTCGCTCGCGAACGAGCGCAGCTGGTCCACCATCGTGTTGATGGTGTTCTTCAGCTCCAGGATCTCGCCCTTCACGTCCACCGTGATCTTGCGAGACAGGTCGCCGCGCGCGACCGCGGTCGTCACCTCCGCGATGTTGCGCACCTGAGCGGTCAGGTTCGCGCCCATCGCGTTGACCGAGTCGGTCAGGTCCTTCCACGTACCGGCGACCCCAGGCACCACCGCCTGCACGCCCAGGCGCCCTTCGGTGCCGACCTCGCGCGCCACGCGTGTCACCTCGCTCGCGAAGGAGCGCAGCTGCTCGACCATCGTGTTGATGGCCTCCTTGAGCTGTAGGATTTCACCGCGGACGTCCACGATGATCTTGCGCGACAGGTCGCCGTTGGCGACCGCGATCGTGACCTCCGCGATGTTACGAACCTGACCGGTCAAGTTCGAGGCCATCGAGTTCACGTTGTCGGTCAGGTCCTTCCACGTGCCGGCGACGCCGGGGACCAGCGCCTGCCCGCCGAGCTTGCCCTCCGTGCCCACCTCACGCGCCACGCGGCTCACCTCCGAGGCGAACGCGTTCAGCTGGTCCACCATGGTGTTGAGCGTATTCTTCAGCTCCAAGATCTCGCCCTTCACGTCCACCGTGATCTTGCGAGAAAGGTCGCCCCGGGCGATGGCGGTCGCGACGTCCGCGATGTTGCGCACCTGGCCCGTGAGGTTGGAGGCCATGGAGTTCACGTTGTCGGTGAGGTCCTTCCAGGTGCCGGCGACTCCCGGAACCTGGGCCTGGCCGCCGAGCTTGCCCTCCGTGCCCACTTCGCGCGCCACGCGGCTCACCTCGGAGGCAAAGCCGTTCAGCTGGTCCACCATGGTGTTCATGGTGTCTTTCAGCTGCAAGATCTCGCCGCGCACGTCGACCGTGATCTTCTTCGAGAGGTCCCCCTTGGCGACCGCGATCGTGACGTCCGCGATGTTGCGCACCTGGTTGGTCAGGTTCGAGGCCATCGAGTTGACGTTGTCGGTCAGGTCCTTCCACGTGCCCGCGACGCCGGGCACCTGCGCCTGGCCGCCGAGCTTGCCTTCCGTACCGACCTCACGCGCCACGCGGCTCACCTCGGACGCAAAGCCGTTCAGCTGGTCCACCATCGCGTTGATGGTGTTCTTCAGCTCCAAAATCTCGCCCTTCACGTCCACCGTGATCTTGCGAGACAGGTCGCCGCGCGCGACCGCGGTCGTCACCTCCGCGATGTTGCGTACCTGACCGGTCAGGTTGGAGGCCATCGAGTTCACGTTGTCGGTCAGGTCTTTCCACGTGCCGGCGACGCCCGGGACCTCCGCCTGGCCGCCGAGCTTGCCTTCGGTGCCGACCTCCCGCGCGACTCGGCTCACCTCGGAGGCAAAGCCGTTCAGCTGGTCCACCATCGTATTGATGGTGTTCTTTAGAGCCAGAATCTCGCCCTTCACGTCCACCGTGATCTTGCGAGACAAGTCGCCGCGCGCGACCGCGGTCGCGACCTCCGCGATGTTGCGCACCTGACCGGTCAGGTTCGACGCCATCGAGTTCACGTTGTCGGTCAGGTTCTTCCAGACGCCGGCCACGCCTTCCACCGCCGCTTGGCCGCCGAGCTTGCCTTCCGTGCCAACCTCGCGAGCCACGCGCGTGACCTCGGAAGCGAAGCCGTTGAGCTGGTCCACCATCGTGTTGATGGTGTTCTTCAGCTCCAAGATCTCCCCCTTCACGTCCACCGTGATCTTGCGGGAAAGGTCGCCGTTGGCGATCGCGGTGGCCACGTCCGCGATGTTGCGCACCTGACCCGTCAAGTTCGAGGCCATGGCGTTGACGTTATCGGTCAAGTCCTTCCACGTCCCGGCGACGCCCGGCACCTGCGCCTGGCCGCCGAGCTTGCCCTCGGTCCCGACCTCACGCGCCACCCGGCTCACCTCGGAAGCGAAGCCGTTGAGCTGATCCACCATCGTGTTGATCGTGTTCTTCAGCTCAAGAATCTCCCCCTTCACGTCCACCGTGATCTTGCGGGAAAGGTCGCCGCGCGCGACCGCGGTCGTCACCTCTGCGATGTTACGAACCTGGCCGGTCAGGTTCGAGGCCATGGCGTTGACGTTGTCGGTCAAATCCTTCCACGTGCCGGCGACTCCGGGCACCTCGGCTTGGCCGCCCAGCTTGCCCTCGGTGCCTACCTCGCGCGCCACGCGGCTCACCTCGGACGCAAAGCCGTTGAGCTGATCCACCATCGTGTTGATGGTGTTCTTCAGCTCCAAGATCTCCCCCTTCACGTCCACCGTGATCTTGCGGGACAAGTCGCCGCGCGCGACCGCGGTCGTCACCTCCGCGATGTTGCGCACCTGACCGGTCAGGTTCGACGCCATCGAGTTCACGTTGTCGGTGAGGTCCTTCCAGGTTCCCGCCACGCCGGGCACCTGCGCTTGGCCACCGAGCTTGCCCTCGGTGCCGACTTCACGCGCCACGCGGCTCACTTCCGAAGCAAAGCCGTTGAGCTGATCGACCATCGTGTTGATGGTGTTCTTCAGCTCCAAGATCTCCCCCTTCACGTCCACCGTGATCTTGCGGGACAAGTCGCCGCGCGCGACCGCGGTCGTCACCTCCGCAATGTTACGGACCTGACCGGTCAGGTTCGAGGCCATGGAATTCACGTTGTCGGTGAGGTCCTTCCAGGTTCCGGCGACGCCGGGCACGATCGCCTGACCGCCGAGCTTTCCCTCGGTGCCGACCTCGCGCGCCACGCGCGTTACCTCGGAGACGAACGAGCGCAGCTGCTCGACCATGGTGTTGATGGCCTCCTTCAGCTGCAAAATCTCGCCGCGAACGTCGACTGTGATTTTTTTGGACAAGTCACCGCTCGCCACCGCGATCGTGACCTCGGCGATGTTGCGCACCTGGGCGGTCAGGTTGCCGGCCATTTGGTTGACCGACTCGGTCAAGTCCTTCCAAACCCCGGAGACGCCCTTCACCTGGGCCTGGCCGCCCAGCTTGCCCTCGGTTCCGACCTCGCGCGCCACGCGCGTCACCTCCGAGGTGAAGACCGAGAGCTGATCGATCATGCGATTGACCAGCTGCGCGGAGTGCAAGAACTCACCCTCGAGCGGGCGGCCGTCGACCTCGAGCGCGATGGCTTGACCCAAGTCGCCCTTGGCCACCGCGCCGATCGCACGCGTGACCTCGGTCGTCGGCCACACCAAGTCGTCGATCAGCGTGTTGAGCGCTGCCGTTTCGTCCGCCCACCCGCCGACGGCACCGGGCACGCTCATGCGCTGCTTGAGCTTGCCCTCTTTTCCGACCACGCGGCACACCCGCGAGATCTCGGTGGCGCGGCGAGCGCTCACGTCGAGCACCTCGTTGAAGACGTCCGCTATCTTGCCGTCTATGCCCGGCAGATCTGCCGGCAGGTGAGTGGTGAAGTCCCCCGACTTGAAGCGCTGCAGAGCGGTGAGTAGCTGGCTGGAGAACGCGCGCTCGACCGCGCCATTCCCCGAAACCGCCGCACCAACGCCGTCGCCTTTGGCCTCAATGAGCTCGTTCATACGCGCCGCGGATATTAACCCGGCGGTCTGACGGAAAGTGTGCCGGCTAGCGTTGCATAAAGCCCCACCAGCCTTGAGTAACTTGACTTAGCCCAACCGATTGGCCCGTTCCCGCGCGGTGGGCTGCCGCTCGGTGGGAGCCAGCGCCTCGTCGTCCCAATCGCAGAGCGCGCGTTCAATCGCCCGCAGCAGCTCGCCCGGCGAGAGCGGCTTCTTCAAGAAATCGTCCGCGCCCATGGTCACCGCTGCCTCCCGACCGAGCGCAGTCCCGCTCACGACCACGACTGGGATGTGGGAGTAGGTGGGGTCGTGGAGCATTTCCCGGAGGAAGTCCGGACCGTCGAGCTGGGGCATCGCCAGGTCCAGGAGGATGAGGGAGGGCAAGCTCATCTGGCTCAACTTGATCAGCGCGTCGGCGCCGTTGTGAGCGAGCGTCACTGCATAGCCGCCGTCTTCCAGCGCAGCGCTCACCGCGTCGCGCACGTCACTGTCGTCGTCCACGACCAGGACGTGGCCGCGCGTACCTAGCAGGCTCGAGCCGCCGGCGACGCGGCTCCCCTCATGGCTCGTGGTGTAGGCGCGTTCGGGGCTCGGCATGAGCCGGGAAGAAGCAAGATGAGCGCCAGTAACGCAGACGCCGATCGAGGCTGCGAACGTGGGGTCTCGAGCTGGCTCTCCTCGGGCGGGTGTGCACCGAGGTCGCTTTTCTGTCTCAGCGGCGTGCGCTGTCGATGAAGCGCTGCAGCTGCGTGAAGTCCAGCGGCTTCACGAGGTGCTCGGCGAATCCAGCCGCGATGGCGCGCTCGCGGTCCGCGGCCTGGCCATAGCCGGTGACCGCGACCAGGCTCACGTTCTGAAGGTGCCGGAGCTCACGTAGCTTGCCCGCCAGCTCATAGCCGTCCATGACCGGCAAGCCGATATCCAGCAGCCCGATGTCGAAGGCTTGCTCGGCCGCGATGCGGAGCGCAGCCAAGGCGTCGTAGGCGACTTTGACGCGGCAGCCCTGGGCGTCGAGCATTTCCGCCAGCATGTCCGCCGCGTCCTCGTTGTCGTCCACGATCAGCACGCGCATGTCGCTAGCGGCGGGCGCCCGGGGCAGCGGCGTGACGAGTCTTTCGGTAGCGAGGCTGTGGGCCTCGGCGGAAGGCAAGCGCACCAGGAGCTCGCTGCCGCGGTTGATGCCATCGCTCCGCGCCGAAACGCGGCCGCCATGTCGCTCCACGAGGCTGCGCACGATGGTGAGCCCCAGGCCGAGCCCGCCGCTCGCCCGGTCACTACCCTGACTGCCTTGGGCGAAGGCGTCGAAGGCGCGGCGCAGCAACTGGTCCGACATCCCGATACCGGTGTCGGCGACGCTGAGCTCCAGCTCGTCGCCCTCCCGGGTGGCGGTGATGGTGATGCGCCCGCCCGGCGGCGTGTACTTGGCGGCGTTGGTCAGCAAGTTGCAAACGACCTGAGTCAGGCGCGCTACGTCACCGTGTACGGTGAGGCCCGTCGCGGGGACACGCGTCGTGAGGTCGTGAGCGCGCTGCTCCAAGAGTGGTGCCGCAATCTCGGTCGCCCGGGCCACGATGTTCGAAAGCTCTACCAGCTCCGGCTTGAGCTCCACCTGCCCGCGGGTGATGCGCGCCACGTCCAACAGGTCGTCGACCAAGCGCGTCAGGTGCTTGACCTGTCGCTCGATCACGGTGCGCTCCCGCTGAAAGACCAAATCCCCGCGAAGACGCATGAGCTGCAGAGCGGTCTGGATCGGAGCGAGGGGGTTTCGGAGCTCGTGGCCCAGCATGGCCAAAAACTCGTCTTTGGCGAGGTTGGCGGCCTCGGCCGCTTGCAGCAGCCCTTGGCGCTCGCGCTCCATCCGCGCGCGCTCGATGGACTCGCCGCAGCGGCTCGCCACCTGCTGGAGCAGCTCCACCTCGTGCGGTTGCCACTTCCGCGGCGCAGCGGTGTGGACCGCCATCGCCGCGACGAACTTGCCCTGCTTGCGGATGGGTACGCAGATGACGCCGCGAATGGCCGTCATTCGGTACGCGTCCCGGTCGCTCGCCTCCACGCGCGCGTCGCTCTCGCTGTCACGGACGACGTACGGCTGGCCCGCGTGCATCAGCCGCAAGCACTCCGCACCGAACTGGCGAAACCGATAGCGCCCGATGATGCTCGTCACCCCGCGGACGTAGTTACCGGTGATGACGAACGTGTCTTCGTCGTCCTCGACGGCGGCGTAGGCGCAGCGGTCCACGTTGAGGTGCTGACCGAGGAGCGAGGCCGCTCGATACGTGATCTCTTCCGAGCTCACCAGCGAGCGCAGCGCGTCGTCCATGGCCAGCAGGAACCGCGGCCCGCTCACGTCTTGCAGCACACCGACGACTCCGACCAGCTCGCCTGCGGCGTCCACCTGCGGGCGACCGCTGGAAGCTACCCAGCGCTCACGATTGCCCACTCGTAGCCGGTGCTCCACCGAGTAATCACCACGCTCGCGGATGGCGCTTTCGAGCGCCGCCGCGACGAGCTCTCGGTCGTCCTCGTGAATCAGCTCTTGGAGCTGCGCGAACCTCGAAGCCTGCCCCTCGGGCAAGCCGCAGAGCTCCGCCGCACGCGCCGACAGGGTCAGCACGTCGCTTCGCGCGTCCCAGTGCCAGTCACCGAGACGCGCAGCGGCGAGCGCGAGGCTCAGCCGTTCTGCGTTCAAGTCTGCGTTCTTCATCCGAACAGCCGCGGTCTAACACTGGTTTGGATGCACGAAAACCGGGGGCAAATTGCCGCGCGCCGATAGGACTACCGAGGCTCGTTCGAATCCGAGACAACGCGCGCGACGTCCACCCGCGTCGCGCTTCGCGCTTGAGTGGGTACCCTGTTGACGCTCGGCGGCAAAGCTCGTTCGAGCTGAGCGTGTGCACGCGGTCTCGGTGCGAAGCGCCAGAGCGCGTCGCCCCAGGAACGGACGATGAGGCGATCTTCCTCGCTGGCGTGCTCGTCGGCTGAACCGCGATGGGTGAGCCTAGATGCCACGCTGGGCGAACCCGTTCAGCACGCCTGGCACACGACGACTAGTTGAAACACGTATCCAGCCACTTCTGGATTTGCACCAGGCGGTGCACCAAAAGCGGCTTGGAGACGGCCAGCTCCACATCTCGAGGCAGCTCGGGCTGGCCGGACAGCACGCAAACGTGGAGCTGGGCGAGCGCTTCACGCTCACGGACCCGCTCTAACAGCTCCAGACCGCCCATGCGTGGCAGTGAAAGGTCCAGTACCACCGCGGTAGGAGCGGGCTCGCGCTGCAAGAGCTCCAGCGCCTCGACCCCATCCCCAGCAGTGAGCACTTCGAAGCCTTCGTCTCGCAGCACCTCGGCGACCGATTCACGCGCGTCTTCGTCGTCCTCCACTATGAGCACCGTGCCACGTGTGGTGAGGAGCCGTGGCTCCAGCGCGGGCGAGGATGACGGCATGTTCAATCACCTAGCAGGATGGGTGCCACGTCGTCAGGTCGGGGCGTTTTCGCGCCCACGCGTTCGCTACGCGCGCGACGTGCGGCGTTCCGCGACGGCATCCACCTTGCACTAGCGCCAGTCTTGGAGCTTTCCACGAGCCTCGGCTTTGCGCACTGGCTAGCGCTCGTGGGTGTGTTGCTGCTCTTGCTCAGCCTCTCTTCGGCCTACGTGCAGCGCATGCCCATCTCGAGCTCTTCGCTCTACCTGGGGCTGGGCGTCCTGCTGGGGCCTCGCGTCTTGGGCTGGATGGAGTTTCGTGTCGGGCAAGGTGGTCACTGGTTCGAGCGACTCACGGAGGTCGCGGTGATCGTCGCGCTGTTCATCAGCGGGCTGAAGCTCCGCTTGCCACCGCGTCATGAGGCGTGGGCGGCGGTGTATCGCTTGGCCGGGCCGATCATGCTCGCGTGCATCGCAGGCATCACGCTCGTCGGACGCTCGCTGCTCGGCCTGGACTGGCCCACGGCGCTGCTGCTCGGCGCGGTGCTCGCGCCGACCGACCCGGTGCTCGCTGGCACCGTCTCCGTGAGCGACGCCGCCGATCGCGACCGCGTGAAGTACGCGCTCTCGGGCGAAGCCGGGTTGAACGACGGCACCGCCTTT
The DNA here is from genome assembly GCA_004193285.1 of Myxococcales bacterium. Taxonomy (GTDB): domain Bacteria; phylum Myxococcota_A; class Polyangia; order Polyangiales; family Polyangiaceae; genus PMG-095. Next base: position 78,939 of record SECP01000020.1, read on the forward strand.
CCCTTCGTCGTGCTGGCGCTGGCCTGGCAAAGGCAGGAGACCGAGCATTCGCCGCACTGGCTGCTCCAGTGGGCGGCGTTGGATTTGGTGTGGGCAGTGGGGGCGGGCCTCGCCGTCGGCTACCTGCTCGGGCTCACGCTCGGGCGCTGGGCCATCCACCAGCGCAGCCGCCAACGCGACACCGAAGCCCCCAGTGACTTCGCGGCGCTGGCGCTCATCGCGCTGGCGTACACCGCAGGCGAGCTGATTCACGCCTGGAGCTTCTTGGCCGTGTTCGCGGCAGGGGTTGGCCTGCGGCGCGCAGAAGTAGGTACCGTGAGCTCGACTCCGCACCCTCAGCACGCTCGGCCGGGAGTGACGCACCCGCCCGCCGAGCACCTGGTCGGGGCGCGCGTGGAAGCTCAGGAGCTGGAAGCGCCGGCGGTGGCGGCGGGAGTATTGGTCGCGGAGACCATGTCTTTTGGGGGCACCGTCGAGCGCATCTTGGAAGTCTTGCTGGTGACGCTCGTCGGCGTCGCGGTGGGCAGCTATTGGGACTACCGAGCGCTTTATCTTGCGCCCCTCCTATTCCTGGTCATTCGCCCGCTCTCTAGCTACCTGCTCCTGGCAGGGACGAAGACGTCCTCCCTCCAGCGCGTGCTGATCGGTTGGTTCGGGATCAGGGGTATCGGCAGCTTGTATTATCTGGCGTACGCCCTGAATCACGGCGCGACGAACGAGCCCCAGTCGCGGCTCGCCGGTTTGACCATCTCGGTCATCACCCTCAGCATTCTGGTGCACGGCAGCTCCGCCACGCCGCTGCTCTCCTTTTACGAGCGACGCAAAGCCCGGCGCCGGAAACGCCGCATGACTGTCCACGCAGGTTGATCCCAACTCACCGGGGTTGCCTCGCACGAGGACTGACGAAGTCTCCCGAACGAGCTGATTTGTAGGCAATTGCGCTCACCGCGGGCCCTGGCCTGCAAGTTGCTGAGTACCTCCGCGAAGAGCTCGCAACCGAGCTCTCAGGAGCGCCTCATTTATATGCTGCATCATCGAGTTAGCTTGGTTTTGGGTCTCTTTGTCGTCAGCGCCAGCGCCGCACCCAGTGTGTGGGCGCAGTCCAGCCCCACGGAGCCTGAAGCCGCGCCAGCTGCCACCGCGCCCGACCCTTCGATCGCTCAGCCCGGCCCGGGCGAGGTGGCCCCCGCGACTCAGCCTCCGGTGAACACCAGCCCGGAGAGCAGCATGGCGCTCGCCAGCGAGCCGCAGCGCGACGTCGTCGAGCGAACGTGGCCGAACCGGCCGCTGCTCATAACGGGCGCGGTGGTGCTGGTCGGCTCCTACGGTGCCTCCGCCATCGTGGCGGCCGCGTCCGATCGCAAGGCCGACGACAAGCTTTACTACCCGGTCGTAGGTCCCTGGCTGGACCTCAAGAATCGCGACTGTGACGTGAATCCGTGCGGAAGCGACGGGTTCAACAAGGCGCTGCTGATTGCAGACGGCGCGGTGCAAGGGCTGGGCGCGCTGAGCGTGCTGCTCGGGCTCGTCCTACCCGAGTCCGAGAAGAAACCGTGGTACCTCATCGGGACCGAAGACGTGGTCGTGGCGCCGCAAATGGGCTCCGCTCAAGGGCTGCGCGTGTACGGCCAATTCTGAACACGGTCAGGGCCGCGCGAGCGACATCCAAGCCGGCGCGTGGTCGCTCGCGTGCGCAGCTCCGCGGACCCACGTATCCACCCCCGCGTCCTGGACGCGGGGCGCGAGCTGGGGGCTCACCAGCAGGTGGTCGATGCGCAGACCAGCGTTGCGCTGCCAATGCTGGCGGAAGTAGTCCCAGAAGGTGAAGATCTGCTGTTCGGGGAAGCGCGTGCGCAGCACGTCTACCCAGCCTTGCCCGACGAGTCGCCGGAAGCACTCGCGGCTCTCGGGTTGAAGTAGCGCGTCCTTCAGCCACGAGCGCGGATTGTAGATGTCGAAGTCGGTAGGCACGACGTTGAAGTCCCCGATGAGCGCCACCGGGTGCCCGCTGTCGTAAAGCGACTGAGCGTGCGCGATCAGCCGCTCGAACCAGGCCAATTTATAATCGAATTTGGGCCCTGGCTGAGGGTTGCCGTTCGGCAGGTAGACGCCGGCGACGAGGATGCCGTGGACCGCAGCCTCGAGGTAGCGGCTCTGCGTGTCGTCAGGCGGCGTGCCGGGCAACTGTCGACGCACCTCGATCGGTTGGCTGCCTTTCGCGAGAATGGCGACACCGTTCCACGAGCGCTGCCCGTTCCAGATCGCGCCGTAGCCCGCGCTCTCGAGCTCCGCTTTGGGAAACGAGTCGGCCTTCAGCTCCTGCAAACAGACGATGTCCGGCGACTCCTTGCCGAGCCACTCGAGGAGCTGCGGCAAGCGTCCACGCACTCCGTTGATGTTGAAGGTCGCGACCTTCAAGGGCGGTAGCTTGGCCTTGCGCTTGGTATTCGCTCGGGGTTTGGTTTTGACGACGGCTTTGCGCGGCGCGGCGCGTTTCGCCTTGGCCTTCTTCTTTGCGGCCATCAGCTCAACGTGGCGAGCTCTTGGCGGCCGAGCCACGGCGCTGTGAGACGGCGAGCGGCTCCACGATCGCGATCAGGTTTTGACCTTCGTCCGTAGCCGAAGCGGTGCTGCCGTCCTCTTTGATGAGGTCAGTGACGGTGTAGCTCTTCCCGTCGCACTCGAGCACGTCGCCCGGCTGAGGCAGTGGTCCCGCGAAGTCGAGGGCTCCGATAGGCACGAGGTCGAACAGGCTGCCCTTCAAAAGAATCGGCGTGGACACGGCTGCGAAGGTTAGCAAAGCGGAGACAGCCGTACAGAGGGGGAAAATCGCCGCGTTAGCCGCGGCTGAGGCGCGCCAAGATCGGGGGGACGCAGGCGGGCAGCTCGCGCGCCAGGTAGCCGAGCGGGCCCAGGCTCCGGGCGAGCGAATCTCCCGCCTTGGCGTGGAGGTAAACGCCCCAAACCGCGGCCTGCACCGGGGTGGCGCCCCGGGCCGCGAGCCCGGAGATGATGCCGGAGAGAACGTCTCCAGAGCCGGACGTCGCGAGACCGGAGTTGCCGGCAATGTTTCGAAACGCCGTCCCATCCGGCTCGACGATGAAGGTCTCCACCCCCTTCAAGACGAGGGTAATGCCGAGGGAGCGCGCTGCCTCCGTAGCGAGCGCTAGCGGATCCTGGTGCACTGCCTCTGCCTCGCATCCCCAAAGGTCGGCCATCTCGCCGGCGTGAGGAGTGGCGATGACGCCAGCGAGCGAGCCTGACCGCAAGGGCGTGCGGTCACGGAAGATGCGGAGCGCCGCGGCGTCCAGCACCGCCGTGAACTCGTGCTTGGCTCGCAAGGCTTCGCGCAGCAGCTGTTCGGCCGCAGCCTGCTCGCGCATCCCGGGGCCGATGAGCACGGCCTTGGCGCGCGCCAGCACGTCCGCCAGCTCGCGCGCACCTCGGAGCCCGATCTCCCCCTGCCGCGTTTGCGAGAGGCCGATCACGCGCGCTTCCGGGAAGGCCATCGCCAGTGCGGGCGCGGCTCCTCGCGCGGTAGCGACCTGAACTCGGCCGGCTCCGGCTCGGAGCGCGGCTTGTCCGGCCAGCAGCACCGCTCCCGGTATTTGCTGTGAGCCGCCAACGACGAGCACGTCTCCTCGAGACACCTTGTCGGCGTGGCCCTGGAGCTTGGGCAGCGGCCAGCGGCGAAGCAGAGCGGCATCGATGACTTTTGCGACCGCGCGACGCTTCGGGCTCATGATTTGACGACCGCGGGATCGGGCTGGTGAGTCACCGGTTCGCCCGCTTCTTCGAGCGGGGCCACGAAGTTGAAGTCTTTCAAAAGCAGCTTGCCGCGGCCGGCGTGATCCTCGCCGTGCTCGAAGCGTGTGAGCGAGCAGTTCGCGACGTCTCGCTCGCGGTCGATGGCCAAGATGCGCTCTTCGTCCAGCTCCTCGATGAGGTAGCGAAAGCAGAGCACGATGACCTGATGAGCGACGACCAGCACGCGTTCGCCCGCGTAGCGCAGCTCGATGTGGTCGAGCACGCTACGTAGGCGCAAGATGACATCGCACCAGCTCTCGCCCCCCGGCGGCCGGTAGTAGAACTTGCCGACCTCTTGCCGCCGGGTGGCCTCGTCGGGGAAGCGCGCCAAGATCCCGGCCTTCGTGAACCGATTGAGTGAGCCGAACTCTTTCTCGCGCAGTCGCTCATCCACGACGAACGCCAGCTGCCGCCGATCGAGCCGGCTCTCCGCCACCAGTAGCTCGGCCGTCTGCCGCGCGCGCGTGTAGGGCGAGGTCAACAGCACGGTAGGCTTTTGCTCTGGGGCGAGCGCCGCGATCCAGCGGCCCAGCGCGCTCGACTGCCGCTCCCCCAAGGGCGACAATGGCACGTCCACGTCACGCCCGATGATTTCGATGGTGTGCTTGCCGCCCTGCTCGGCGGCGTCGCGCGCCACGTTGCCGGCGCTCTCCCCGTGGCGAACGAGCCATACCGATTGGGGACTGGGGAGTGAAGTGCTGGGCAACGGCGTTGCGCAATGCAAGCGGAGGGCCATATCATCGCGTGACGATGCGCCTCAGGCGCGCAGGGAGGCCCAATCGACTTTGGCCGCTTCCTCCGTCCTTGCGCCTGCAATGAGCCGAACCTGTTCGAGCGCCTGCGCGGTGAGCTCTTCCGAGTTGGACGCCGTGCAGTCCATCGGCACCCAAACCTCGTACCCGCGCATGTGAGCGTCGCCCGCAGTGAGCAAGACGCAGATATTCGCGGCGAAGCCCGTGATCACGAGCCGCTTCACCCCGAGCTGCTCCAGCAGGAGCTCGAGCGCGGTGCAATAAAACCCCGAGTGGCGCGGCTTCAAAACGAAGTAATCAGCCTCCAACGGCGCCAGCAGCCGCGCCACCGCGTGCCCGGGGAACGAGGGGTCCGAGCAAGCGGCGACGGTGCGCCGAAAGTCCGAGCGCCAGCGGCCGAAGTTGTCGTTCACGTAGATGACCGGCACCCCCGCGGCGTGAGCACGCTCGCGCAAAGTCAGGATCTTTGGCGCCGCGTGGTGCGCGGCTCGCACGAGCGGCTCGGCGCCGGGAAAGTCGAAAGCATTGATGACATCCACCAACAACAGCGCGACTCTGCTCTCTTCTGTATCCGCCAAACTGAGCCTCCACCCGCGTAACGAGGCAACCCGTGTACCAACTTGGAGATGGGCGGAATCGCCTCGCCGAGCGGTTCTGCCGCGTCATGACGGCGTGGCATGCGAGTTGCTGCGCTCCGGAGCATGAAAGCCACCGACCTTCTGAAGCAACAGCACGACGAGGTAGCGAAACTGTTCGAGGCCATCGAGGCGTCGGACAACGACACCGAAAAGCGGCAGCTCTTCCTGGAGGTCGCCTCCAAGCTGGCCGCGCACGACGCCATCGAGCGCAAGATCTTCTACCCGGCGTGTGAAGAAGCCATGGGCTTGAACGACCTGCTCGGGGAAGCGCTCGTCGAGCACGGGGTGATCGAGTTTTCGCTCTACCAGGGCACGGAGGCGGTGGGCAAGCCGGACTTCGAGTTCAAGGTGAAGGTGCTCAAGGAGCTGGTCGAGCACCACGTGGAGGAGGAAGAGGCCGAATTCTTCCCGAAAGCGAAGAAGGCGCTCGGAGACGACAGCCTGGACCTACTCGGCAGTGAGATGGAGGCGGCGTTCCAGAAGGAGCTGGAGGCGGACTTCAGGCAGCCGCTCTACGACAACCTTCGCCAGGTGCTGGCCGGCGCGCTGAAACCTGCGCCCAGCAAGACCAAGCCCATCAAGGTTCGCAAGTCCGCCTAGGTGGCTCTCCTTCCGCCTTCTCCGCTCTTGCAGCAGCGGCCCTAGCTCGCTGCTGCAAGAGCGGGAGCTCGGTCGCTACCGCGAGCTGGCCAGGCGCAGCTTTTCGCCTGCTTGCTCGGCCCTCGCCGCGCCAATCGCCGTCTTGACGTGCATCTGCTCCTCCGGCGGCGGCAGCACCGCGGGGAGGCCGAGGCTTTGGATCCAGAGCTCCCGACACCACCCTTTGGTGTGATAGAGGTGCTCGTCCTCTTCGTCCTCGATCGTGGAGTAAGCCTCCTTGAGGAGCTCGGCGCCGGGGCCCTCCAGATTTTCTGCGCACTTGCCGAGCAGCTGCCAGTCCGCGTGATCCTTGGTCTCGGCCAGCACCACGCACTCACAGGCGACGAGCTCGGCCGCGGCGGGGTCCCCTGCCGCGAGCGCCATCTCCATGGCCTGCACCAATGCGCCGCCCACATGGCGGACCACGCCGCGGCCAGGAGTCTCCTGCTGCGCGTCCACCCCGAGCGCGGCGCACACGGACTCCAGCGCCCGGACGTGAGTCTGGGTCTGCTCCAGGTACTCTTGCCACTCTTTTTTGAGGTCCGCGTTCACCGCGCACTCCACGGCTTTGCCGTAGACCTTCACTCCCCCGAGCTCATGCTCGAGGGACTGCAACACTAGCTCTTCGACTTGTTTGGTGTTCATGGGCTCTTCCCGATTTCGTTGCTGGCTCAAAGCGCCGGCGGATCCATTTCTCGTTCGTGGTGACGGTGCCTCGCGATGGCCTGGATGAAGGCAGGCAAGGCTTCCTCGGCGCTGCCGTGCTTCGCCACCAACATGCCGGGGTCAGGCTCACCGGACGGCAAGGTGGCAGATGCGCCGGCGTTCTCGACCAAGTCCGCTCCTTCGCCCAGGGCCAAGATCGGCTTGGCATGCCGGTACTGATCCTTGATGAACTCGAGGGCGTGGCCCACGTTGCCGAGCCGCACGATGGCGTCCTTTCCGCCGACGACCGCTACCGCATCGAACAGGACGGAAGGCATCGTCTCCAGCGTGACCTCGGCCTCCAAGCTCTCGCCGTCGTTGGTGGTCACTGCACCGAGCCGAATGCCCACATAGCGCGGCACCGCTCCTTCCGCGGCCAAGCCTTCGTGCAGCGTGCGGGCGGCCTCGCCGTCCACGCCGTCCGCCACGAAGATGGCGACGCGGCGGGTAGCGATGCTGCCGTTGCCGGGGAGCGACATGAGCGATAGCGCCGGCGACACCGTGACCTCCGGCCGCACCGGCGTCTTCAGCGCCTTGGGGAGCGGCTTGGGGAGCGCCATACCCAGCTCCTTCGCTAGCGCCTTGGCCAGGCCCGCGTCCACGTTCGCCAAGCTCGCCACCACGCGCTCCCGGATGGCGGGAACCTGCACCTTGGTCAGCTCGAACCGAAAGCCGCGCAGGATGTGCGCCTTTTCGACCGGGCTCTGGCTGTTGAAAAACAGCGTGGCCTGAGTGTAGTGGTCAGCGAACTTTTCGGGTTTTGCCCGCACCTTGTCGTCTTGAATGGGCTCGCGGAAGGACGTGAAGCCTGCCGACCCCGCTTGAAACGGGCAACCGCCCGCCAGCGAGTTGGGCTCGTAAGAAACGCGACCCCGGTTGATGGCTTGGCGGTGCATGCCATCACGCTGGTTGTTGTGCGCGGGTGCGACCGGCGCGTTGATCGGAATTTCGTGGAAGTTCGGACCACCGAGGCGCGAGATCTGCGTGTCTACGTAAGAGTGGATGCGCCCCGCGAGCAGCGGGTCGTTCGAAAAATCGATACCGGGGACCACGTGCGCGGTGCAGAACGCAACCTGCTCCGTCTCGGCGAAGAAGTTGTCGGGGTTGCGATTGAGCACCATCTTGCCCACCGGGGTGACGGGGACCAGCTCCTCCGGGATGAGCTTGGTGGAGTCCAAGATGTCGAAGCTGAAGCTCTCCGCCTGCTTCTCCGTGAAGATCTGCAAGCCGAGCTCCCACTCCGGAAAGGCGCCCGCCTCGATGGCCTCCCACAAGTCGCGTCGGTGAAAGTCCGGGTCCGCGCCCATGATCTTGACCGACTCGTCCCAATCCAGCGAATGGGTGCCGAGCACGGGCTTCCAGTGAAACTTGACGAAGACCGACTTGCCCTGCTCGTTCACGAGTCGGAACGTGTGAACACCAAAGCCCTGCATCATGCGGTAGCTGCGCGGCAGCGCGCGGTCGGACATCGCCCACATGAGCATGTGGGTGGACTCGGGCATGAGCGACACGAAGTCCCAAAACGTATCGTGCGCAGACGCCGCTTGCGGGATGCCAAAGTGCGGCTCCGGCTTGGCCGCGTGAACGAGGTCCGGAAACTTCATCGCGTCTTGAATGAAGAAGACGGGGATGTTGTTGCCTACCAAGTCCCAGTTACCCTGGTCCGTGTAGAACTTGACCGCGAAGCCGCGCACGTCCCGCGGCGTATCCGCCGAGCCGCGCTCGCCAAGCACGGTGGAGAAGCGAACGAAGACGGGGGTTCGCTTGCCAGCCTCCGCGAAGAGGGACGCGCGGGTGAGGTTGGTGAGCGGCTTGTAGCACTCGAAGTAGCCGTGCGCGGCCGAGCCGCGGGCGTGGACGATGCGCTCCGGGATGCGCTCGTGGTCGAAATGCGTGATCTTTTCACGCAAAATGAAGTCTTCCAGGAGCGCGGGGCCGCGTGCGCCCGCTTTGAGCGAGCTCTGATTGTCCGCGACCGGCACGCCCAGGTTCGTCGTGAGCGTGCGTCCGGAAGAATCCACGCGTACGCGGTCCAGCGAGAGGTTTCCGGGGTTGTGACCGAGTGACGGCTTGCCGCTGCCGACCTTGGCGGATGGCTCCACCTCGGAGAGCGTGCTCCCCGTCACGCGGGGATCTGGCGGCTGTGCGGTCGCGCCTTGCGGCGGTTTGAGCGCAGCCTTTCCGTACTCACTCGCCTTGTTCGGGTTGAACGGCATGGCCGCGACGAGCTCCTGAGTTCCCGCCATCTTCATATCGAGCAGGTCCCCCGGGTCCGGGCGACGATCGCGCCGCGCAGGGGCGCTGACCGTGGACTTAGCGCTCGTGGCGGAGGCCGAAGCCTTGGAGCGGGGAGCAGCAGACTTCGGCGGAGGCGTTTTCTTGATGGCCATGAATCTCGCTAGGTGAAGAGTGAATGCGACCGAGCTGCGCCGACACGAACGCCCCGTCCACGCCAAAACGCGTCGCGGTCCGGTGGGGAAATCGAGGAAGCAATTCGCGTGAGCAGCAACGCGACGCAGCGCGGAGCAAGAGCTATGCCTCGTACACCTAGGTCGAAATTTCTGAACGCGTTGCGACTGCGATACGCTTCTTGCAGAGGCCGAGTCATGTCGGAGCGGCGCTCGTCACTCGAAGGTCAGGTCGTGGTCGTCACGGGTGCTTCTACGGGCCTGGGTCGCGCGAGCGCGGTGGAGCTGGCGAGAGTCGGAGCGAGGGTCATCATCGCTGGTCGACGCGCCGAGACACTCGAGGACACCGCACTCAAATGCCGAGAAGTCGGCGGCGAAGCGATACCGGTCGTGACGGACGTGACCGACGAGGGTCAGGTCGCCCACCTCGCGAGCCGCGCGCTCGAGCTGGACGGCACCGTGGCAGTTTGGGTCAACAACGCTGGCGTCACGGCGTTCGGCTCCTTGGAAGGCTCGCCGCTGGCGGATCACCGGCGCGTGATCGAGACCAACCTCTGGGGAGCAGTCTACGGCGCTCGCGCCATCGTTCCGATCTTCCGACGGCAAGGCCGCGGCGTGCTCATCAACGTGGGCTCGATCTTGAGCAAAGTCGGGCAGCCCTTCGTACCGTCTTACGTCATCAGCAAGTTCGCGCTTCAAGGGCTAAGCGAGGCGCTGCGCTCGGAGCTCGCAGATGAGCCCGGCATCCACGTGTGCACGCTGCTGCCCTACGCCATCGACACACCTCATTTTCAGGTCGGAGCCAACCTGATGGGGCGCCAGCCCCATGCGATGCCTCCCACCCAGTCGCCGGAAAAGGTCGCGCGAGCGCTGGTGGACCTAGCAGAGCGGCCACGCCGTCAGCTCCACGTTCCCCGAGTCGCCGCCTGGGGCCTCGCGCTCCATGCGCTGTTTCCGGAGGTGGTGGAGCGCGTCATTCACGACGCGCTGTCGCGGTGGCACTTCGGGGCGCCCCAGGCGCTCAACCCAGCCGGGAATCTGTGGCAACCTTCCGCGGACCCGCCGTCCGCACACGGCGAACGCGGCCCCCGCATTGGGTTCGCCGGGCTCGTCGGCTGGCTGATCGGTCACTACGCGTCGCGCGGGGTTCGCGCGGTCGCCGGACTGTAAGCCATATGGCGAACAGATTTGGCGGACGAGCTCGGTACGACGCGGTCATCATCGGCTCGGGTCCGAACGGGCTTTCGGCGGCCCTGCTGCTGGCCCGAGCGGGGCTCTCCACGCTCGTGATCGAAGCCAAGGAAACCCCGGGGGGCGGCACCCGAACGGAGGAGCTGACGCTCCCTGGCTACCTCCACGACGTTTGCTCCACCGTCCATCCGCTCGGAGTCGCCTCTCCGTTTTTTCGGACGCTGGACCTCGAAAAGCACGGCGTGACCTGGTGCGACCCACCGCTGGCGCTCGCGCACGTGCTGCCTGACGGCTCGGCGGTCACCCTCGAGCGGTCCGTACCGGCCACGGCCCGGGGACTCGGCGCGGACGAGCAGGCGTACCGAGACCTCATGACTCCGTTCGTCGAGAAGGGACCGGAGTTGCTGCGCGAGATCTTGGGCCCCCTGAGGTTTCCTCGCGACCCGATCCTGCTCGCGCGCTTCGGCCTCCTCGCCCTCGAGTCGCTGAGCGGATTTGCAGGGCGGCATCTGCAGAGTGAAAGGGCGCGCGCGCTGCTGGCGGGCATGGGAGCTCACGCCATGCAACCGCTGGAGCAGGTGGCCACCGCGTCCTTCGGCCTCGTGCTCGCCTTGGCGGGTCACCTCGCCGGGTGGCCGGTGGCGCGAGGCGGCTCTCGGGAGATCGCGAGCGCGCTCGTGCGCCTGCTGGAGGCCGCAGGTGGCGAGCTCGCGCTCGGCACTGGCGTGGAGGCTTTCGACGAGCTGCCCCCGGCTAGCGCCTACATTTTCGACGTCACGCCTCGCCAGCTGCTGCACATCGCCGGCCCGCTGTTGCCGACGAGCTACCGCGAGCGGCTGCGGCGGTTTCGCTACGGGCCCGGAGTATTCAAAATGGATTGGGCGCTGGCGGGTCCGGTGCCCTGGCTGGACCCTACCTGCGCGCAGGCGGCCACGGTCCACCTTGCCGGAAACCTTGCGGACGTGGCGAGCGCGGAGGCGGCCGTCAGCGAGGGTCGTGTCTCCGAGCGCCCGTTCGTGATCTTCGTGCAGCCGAGCCTCTTCGATGCGTCGCGCGCGCCGGCGGGTTGCCACACCGCGTGGGCATATTGCCACGTGCCGCTCGGCTCTCGCGTGGACGCATCGAGATTGATCGAGGAGCAAGTGGAGCGCTTCGCCCCCGGGTTTCGTCGCTTGATTTTGGCGCGCTCCACGACCGATACGGAGGCGCTCGAGCGCTACAACCCCAACTACGTCGGCGGGGACATCAATGGCGGGGCCGCTTTGTTGAGCCAGCTGTTCACCCGGCCCGTGGCGCGCCGCGACCCGTACTCCACGCCGAACCCGAAGATCTTCCTCTGTTCGTCTTCGACGCCGCCAGGCGGAGGAGTGCACGGCATGTGCGGGTATTGGGCCGCCCAAAGCGCGCTCCAAAACGTGTTCGGGCGCGAGGCTCCGCCCCTCGGCTAGCGCTCAGCGGCGCGTGACCTCGTCGTCCCCTTCGTCCACATCCATGAGGTCGTCGGGGTCGTCTTCCACGTCCGGCAGGGTGTCACCGCGCTCCAATCGGCGACGCCGCTCTCGCTCCGTTCGACTCTCGCCGGGTCGACTCGGCGGTGTGTTGCAGCCGCCGCCACAGCTGAGCAGTCCACAGTGCGGGCACTTCATGCGCGGCCGGAACGCTATCACCCCGCAGGGTTCAGCGCAGGACCGGGGTTTTACTTCCAAGCCTTGCGAAGTTGCCTCACCCGGGCAAGGACGCGCCTCATGGCGCTGCGCCACGCCGCCGCGCCCGGTAGCGAGGCAGAAGTGCGCGCGATCGCGGTGGCGTCGACGAAATAGCCAGGATTTATCAATCCGGCCCTCTGGCATGGCGGTTGCTGTTCCTCTCAGCGAAACCATGACTCGCCCCGCCGCCCTGCTGTTCGTCTGCAGCCTCGCCCTTGCGGCAACCTGGCCTAGCAGCAGCCTCGCGGATACGTCCAAGGCGCCTTCGTCCCCGGCCGCTCCCGCGCGGTCGATGTGGCGCCCAGAGTGGGCGACTTTTTCGCGCGCCGAGGGCGTCGCCACCGTGGCGGCAGGGGTGGGCACGGGCGTGCTCTTCATGCTGAAGCCTCCGCGCGCGGCGCGCTGGGAAGGCGGCATTTGGTTCAACGAAGACGTGCGAAGCACGTTCCGCCTGAAGTCTCCGAGCGCGCGGAAGCAGATCCGAGCCTGGGGCGACGTGCCCTACTACACGGCGCCGCTCCTCCCCCTGGTCATCGATCCTCTGGTCGCCGCTTGGGCGGCGCGCGGCGACAGGAAGGCGGCGCTGAACCTGGAGCTCGTGAGCTTGGAATCTTTCAGCAACGCGGAGCTCCCTTCCTTCGCCTCGACGCGCATTGCTGCGCCAGGTCGACCCGAGTCGAGCGAATGCCGTCGCACCGCGGACGCCACGGAGACGTGTGAAGTCGACGCCGACTCCTTCTACGACGGGCACACGCGCTCCGTCTCGGACCGCCACTACGCGACGGACGTGCTCGCCGACTTGGGGATGCGCTCCGGCACCGGCTACGTGGTGCCGACGTTGCTCCACTACTCGGACGAGGAAACGAACGTTTCGGTAACGATTCAGCCTGGCGGCCCTTGCACTGGCGCCTGCTTGAAAGTTGCCGGCTCGTTCTAATCGAGTCGGCCGGCGTTGAGCAGTGCACGGTTCTTGCTTGAGGATGGGCGTGTCCAGCCTCGCCTCCCTCCCCCACCCCGACCAGCGATCGGATCTGCCCACGGACTTCGAGAGGTTCGTCGCCGAGCACCGTGGCCTGCAGGAGCCGGAAGCGGCGCGCCTGCTCGTCGAGTGGATCTCCACCTACCAGCCGCAGCGCCCGAGGCCATCGGTCGCTCCCCACTACGCGCTCTAGAGCCGTGCGCATCCGCGTGGGTATCTCCGGCTGGACGTACCCTCCTTGGCGCGGGGTCTTCTACCCGCCCGGGCTGCGTCAAGCGGACGAGCTGGCGTTCGCGAGCCGCGCTTTCCCCAGCATCGAGCTGAACGGCTCATTTTATTCCTTGATGCGCCCGCAGAGCTACCGCGCTTGGCGCGCGGCGGTGCCGGAGGATTTCGTGTTCGCGGTCAAAGGGGGCCGCTTCATCACGCACATGAAGCGCCTGAAGAACGCAGAGACCGCGCTCGCCAACTTCTTCGCCTCCGGCCTCCTTTGCTTGGGCCCCAAGCTTGGCCCCATCTTGTGGCAGCTCCCGCCGACGCTGCGCTTCGAGGCGGACGTGCTGCGCTCGTTCTTCGACCTTCTCCCCAAGACAGCCACAGCTGTGGAAAAGCTCGCGCGCAAGCACGACGCGCGGCTCGCGGGCAGGAGCCAGCTGGAGGCCGAGGGAGAGATCGGCCCGGTGCGCCACGCGCTGGAGGTCCGGCACGAAAGCTTCCGAGATCCGCGCTACCTCGACATCTTGCGAGAGTACGGCGTGGCCAGCTGCGTCGCAGATAGCGCTGGGCTCTACCCCGTCATCGATGCCGCCACGAGCGACATCGCCTACGGGCGGCTGCACGGCGCGAGCGAGCTGTACGTCAGCGGCTATTCCAGCGCCGAGCTACGCGCCTGGGCGGAGCGGGTTCGAGGTTGGCAGCGGACGCGCGACGTGTTCGTTTACTTCGACAACGACGTGAAGGTGCGCGCGCCGTTCGACGCCTTGAACCTGACGCGGATACTGGAGGGAAAGCGCCCGCGCCCTCTACCGAAGTCTCAAAGCAGCGTGACCGAGCAAGCTCGCACGATCTGGCCCGCCTGGGGCCAGCGCTGACCCGAGGCGCCCGCCCAAAGCGCCTCGCGCGGCGCGTCGTGCGACTCAGTAGTTGGCTGCGGGAGACGAGGCACTGGTCGGCGGGGCCGAGGCGCGCGCGCGCTTGAAATGCGCGGTGATGACCCAGCCCACGATCGCCGAGACCAACAGCGCGGCGTTGGTGATCGTAAATACCCAGTTGTGCAAAAGCGCGCTGTACACCGTGAATCCGCACGAGGCCGCCGTTTGCCCGACGAAGAGCCAACGAGAAACGCCTTTGCCGGAGCCCTCCTGCCACTGCTTCACGATCTGCTGAACTATGGTTGCGAGCAGAATCAAGGAGCTCACCCATCCAAGCGCGTCGACCATGACGAAGACGGTGCAACGCACGTACCGCGTGGTGGCATGTGCCGTGCAGTTGCCACCCGCGGAGGCAGCCTATGAAAGCAGTGACTTACCGCGGGCCGGGCTCGATGAAAGTCGTGGAGAAGGCGCTACCGCGCATCGAGCATCCTGACGACATCGTGCTGCGCGTGACCCGCACCGCCATTTGCGGCTCGGACCTGCACCTGTTCCACGGTCTGGTGCCGGACACGCGCGTCGGTGCGACGTTCGGGCACGAGTTCGCGGGCGTGGTCGAAGAAGCGGGCCCCGGTGTCGCGTCCCTTCAGCGGGGCGACCGCGTCGTCGTGCCGTTCAACATCGCCTGCGGTACCTGCTTCTACTGTCAGCGGGGCCTCACTGGCGTGTGCGACAACTCCAATTGTTCGTGCAGCATGGGCGGCGGGGCCTTCGGCTACTCGCACACCACCGGCGGTTACGAAGGGGGCCAGGCCGAGTTCGTGCGCGTTCCCTACGCGGACATCGGCCCCTTCAAAATTCCGGAAGACATGGAGGAAGAGGACTTGCTCTTCCTCTCCGACATCCTGCCCACGGGCTACCAGGCCGCAGAGATGGCCGGTATCAAGAAGGGCGAAACCGTGTGCGTGTTCGGCGCGGGCCCGGTTGGCCTGATGGCCATGCAGTCGGCGTGGCTCATGGGCGCGGGCCGCGTGATCGCGGTGGACCGCTTGGACTACCGGCTGGACTTCGCGAAGAGCTGGGCCGGCGTCGAGACGCTGAACTACGAGCGCGAAGGTTACGCGCACGTCATCGGTCGCCTGCGGGAGATGACCGAGGGCCGAGGACCCGACGCGTGCATCGACGCTGTCGGCTGTGAGGCCCTGGGGTCCAAGTGGCAAACGCTGCTCGGCAAGGCGAAGCTGCAAGCGGGCAGCGCGACCGCGCTCACCTGGGCGATTCAGGCAGCGCGGCGCGGCGGTAACGTGGTCATGATCGGCGTCTACGGCCCGCCTTGGAACATGGTGCCGATGGGCGAGGCCATGAACAAGGGCCTGACGATTCGGGGCGCGCAGTGCAACGTCAAGCGCTACTTGCCGCACCTCCTCGAGCACATCCGCGCCGGGAGGTTGAACCCCAAAGCCATCATCTCGCATCGCTTTCCCCTGGAGAACGGCGCGGAGGCGTATCGCATTTTCGACGAGAAGCGCGACGAGTGCATCAAGTGTGTGCTCATCCCCCAAGCTGCGTGAGAAAAGCCATGAACCACTCGGAAGCACAGACGACGGCTCACTCCGCCCCCGACCAAAACCCGGTGGACCGCCCCGGGGTTCCGCAGGAGATGGACCCTCCCGCGCCCCTCGGCAACGCCCACTGGATTCGGCCGGATCAGCAGCGCTCGGAAGCTCAGCCCGTCATCGGGCACGGTCGGCCGCTCACCCCCGTGTACTCGGTCGAGAACCCGCCGCGCGCGCTCAGCGGGTTGATCCGGCGCGCCGCCTACCGCGTGCCGGACTACCGCGTGCGCCGCTGGGTCATGCTCATGCTCGCGGATCGGGTGGACGTCTTGGAGAGCAACCCGATGCGGCTCCTGCGCGGCGCCGCCCTCCTCTCCGTGCTCGGGCTCGGCGCCTACGGAGCTCGGCGGCTGCTGCGCTCCTAACCACGAAGCGCGGCCCGGCGCCGGTCAAGCCTCGGCGTGAATGGACTCCCAAAAGGCCTTCACCACCGGTGACTTGAGCTTCTTCTTCTCCGTGCACACCCCCACCCGAAAGACCTGGAGCTTGGGCTCCACCTCCAGCACGGAGAGCGAGCTACGTAGCGGGCTCTGGTCGGCGACCAGCCGCGGCACGATGCCCACGCCGCAGCCGAGGCTCACCAGCGACAGGATCGCTTCGCTGCCCGCGACCTCCCCGTAGATGCGCGGCGCGACGCGCTTCTTGCGGAACCAGCGATCGGCGTAGTCCCTCGCCAAGCCGGAAGACGGCAGCACCATCGGCACCTCCGGCCACGGAATGCTCTCGCGCGAGAGCAGGTCACTCACGGCGGAAGTCTCGGCCGGCGCGACGAAGACCAGCGGGATTTTCACGACCACGCGCGCGGCGAGGGTGGGCGGAATGTCGTCGGGTAGAGCGGCGACCGTTACGTCTACCGAGCCGCCACGGAGCATGTCCAGCGCGTTCATGGCGTACCCCGTCTCCAAACGGATTTGCACCTCCGGGTGCTCGCGGCGGAACTTTGACAGCAGCTGCGGCAAGAAGCTCTGACACGCGGTCACGGAAGCAAAGATGGAGATCGCGCCTTGCAGCCGAGCTTGGGCCCGGGTGAGGCGCTGCTCGAGCGCCTCGAAACGCGCGAGCGTGTCCTGCGCGAAGCCTTGAAGGAGGCGCCCCTCGTCCGTGAGAGCCACGGAGCGGCGATCGCGCACGAAGAGCGCCGCCCCGGTTTGCTCCTCCAAGCGCTGGATGGTGCGGGAGAGCGCGGAGGGGCTCACGTGACACTCCTTGCTGGTGCGACCGAAGTGGAGGCTGCGGCTGAGGTGCAGGAACAGGCGAAGCGCGTCCAGGTCCATTGTCCGAGCTTTACGCCAGTGTTGCGCGTACCGCAAAATGGGCGCCCGTTATTGCGTGCACTGCAAGAGCCCACGGGGCGGCGGCAGGAGCGGCCTTCGGGGCGCGCGCCGCGGCTTGCCGGTCGGCGAAGCTCGTTTGACGACCGATCTCGCGAGCTTGGAGAGCACGGAACTTGTTCGTCCGCCCTCGCCTTGACGCAGCGAGGGGACGCCCACTCCATCGGGATGCTTTGCCCCACGATGGTCCTCTCCCCCTCGACGCGCTGCGTGACCTCATCGCGCTGTGCCGCGCCTTCTACGTCACGTTTCGCAGCCTCGGCCAGGGCTACGACGAGCAACTGACCCAGCTCACCGCGATCGGGGCCAAGCTCTCGCGCGCGCTCGAGAAGGCAGAGAAGGGCGGGCCCGGCACGTGGAACCACCGCACCGCGTGGCTGCTCGCGGAAGAGGCGACGCTGGAGCTCGGGCGAGCCGTGGACGTGTACTTGCCGGCGAAGGCCCTCATCACGGCGAGCGGGGAACGCCTGCTCAAGAAGCGCTGAGCAACGGTTAGCCGGGCTGATGGCGGCGCGGCCGCGAACGTCACCGTCCCGCCACCGAGCGCTGCCATGCTTCCGCGCATGAACCGAGCGATGTGGGCCCTGCTCCTGCTCGCGGGGTGCGGCGCGGGCCCCGCCGTCTCGCACACCGTGCCCGCGCCCCCGCAAGCGGCCGCATCGCCATCCCGCCTGGCGAGCGCCCCGGGACCGAAACAGGCGGCCTCCCCCGTGCTGGTGCTGATCGTGGTGGATCAGCTGGCGAGCTGGGTCTTCGAACAACGCAGAGACAGCTTCTCGGAGTCCGGCGGCTTTCGACGACTGCTGCGCGAAGGGACCTACTGGCCCACCCTGCGCTACGAGCACGCGACGACCAGCACCGCGCCCGGGCACGCGGCACTGCTGACGGGTCTGCCGCCGCGGGAATCGGGCGTCTTCGCGAACGAGCGACTGGACGACGCGGGGAAGCCGACTTCGATGTTCGCGGATCCGAGCACGAAGGTGGTCGCCGTCGATGGGTTCGAAGGGGCGAGCTCGTCGTGCGCGGTGCTCCGCGCCGACACGCTAGCGGACGCCCTCCGCGCGCAGCGGCCGGACGCGCAGATCGTGGCGCTGTCATTGAAGGATCGCGCGTCCATCCCCGGCGGCGGCAAGAGCCCGACGCTGGCGGTTTGGTTCGACGCAGACCGCGAGAGCTTCGTCACCTCCAGCGCGCTAGCGGACTCGCTACCGAGCTGGTTTGCGCCCCAGCAAGCGCAGCTGAAGCGAGAGCTCGGCAGCACGTGGCGCGCCCTCGACGAGGCCTGGCTGGAGTCCCATGCGACGACCCCAGACATTCAGGCGGGCGAGGGTGACTTTGGACCCGCGGTTCATTTTCCCTACGACCTTTCGCAGGCCAAGCACCGAGGGAAGGCCTTTCGAGGCTACCCCGGCGCAGACCGGGCCGTGCTGTCGCTGGCTCGCGCCGCGCTCGCAGAGTTACCGAGCGATGGCGAGCACGACGCGCCCCTGCTCCTGATGCTCTCGCTTTCGGCGTTCGACTACGTGGGGCACGCGCACGGACCGGATTCTTGGGAAAGCTGGGAGGTCCTGCGCGAGCTGGACAACGAGCTCGGCCGCTTTTTCGACGAGCTGGACCTGCGCTTCCACGAACGGCTTTCGATCTTGCTGACCGCAGATCATGGCACCGCGCCCCTGCCGGAGACGGCAGGAGACCTGCGGGCGCGGCCCTGGTGCGGAGGGAAAGCGGTCGATCCCTTCGAGCGCCCGTGCGGCAAGGGAGAGCGACTGCAGCGCGCCGAGCTCTCGGCGCTCGTGGAGGAGGCGGCGCGGAGCGCGCTGGGTCCCGGCCGGTGGCTGCGCGGGGTCGTCGAACCGTTCGTGTACTTCTCGCCGGAGGTTGCGCAGCTACCTGCCGAGCGCCGCACCCGCTTGGAGCGCGCGTGCATCCAGGCGCTGGAGAATCACCCCGGCATAGCGAAGGTGTTCTCGAGCCGGGCGCTCGCCGCACCTTGCCCTCCGGCCGAAGTGCAGACGCTCCAGGCGCTGGTTTGCCGGTCGCTGTCGCCCGACGCCGGCGATTTGTACATCGTGAGCGAGCCCGGCAGCTTCTTCGATCCGAACCTGCTCGCCGGCCGCGGTATCAACCACGGTAGCCCCTACTTGTACGACCGCACCGTGCCGGTGCTGGTGCGAGCGGCGGGCGCTCGAAAACCAGGCACGGTCATCGCCCAGCTGCGACCCGCAGACGTAACTGCGACAGCTGCGGCGCTTTTGCACATTGCGCCACCCGCCGGCGCCGCCAATGGACGCGATTTGACGGCTGAGTAGCTACCCCATTTCGGCACGGTCGTTGCTGCGGCTCTACGCGACGTGCTCAGAATAACGACCACCCGTAATACACGAGACCGTAGAAGCCGAGCAGCTTCGGGACGCGGCATGCGCCGAGCAGCAGCAAGAACGGCGCCGGCATGCGGTTCAGGCCGGCCAGGTAGCACAGCACGGAATAAGGGATTGGCAGCAGGCTGGCAAACAGCGCCGTCCGGTAGCCATGACGCGCGAACGACTGCTCGAGCAAGTGCCGGTACGGCCCGACCTTGCTCGCGAGCCAAGCCGCTCGAGATGCCCACCGAGCTAGCAGGTAGCCGAGCGCGCCCGCCAGTAAAGAAGCCGCCGCGATGGCCGGGAATGCGAGCGCCAGCGGCGTCTTCGAGGCGACCGCGAGGAGCATGTAGAACTGCGGCGGCACCGGGAAGTGAAAGCCGTCCGCTAGCAGCGTTCCGAGCGCCATGCCCCACACGCCAAAGTGGCTCACGAACCCTCGCGCCAGCGCTTCCGCCGGCTGCCGTGCGAAGTAACCTGCGAGCGCCACGACCGAGCAGACCGTGACGAGCCCGAGCACGAACCTCCACACGAGGGCCCCGACACTCGCCCCCTCCGCGGCGCCCGCCAGCTCCCGACCGGCTTCAGTGGGTTCGGGCATGGCCTTGGAGCGCCAGGTGCGCCTGATGACTTACAACGTGCACTCCTTCGTCGGGACCGACAGCGTGTACGACCCCGAGCGCGTTGCGCGAGTGATCGAGTCCGCCGAGGCCCACGTGGTCGCCTTGCAAGAGGTGGATTTCGGTCGCGGTCCCGTCGCGGAGCCTTCCGCGCTGGACTGGCTGGCGAAGCGGCTCAACATGCGCTCGCATTTCACCTTCACGCGCGACGGCAAGCGCGGGCACTTCGGCAACGCGGTGCTGACGCCGTACGACCTCGAGCTCGTCGCGGAAGGGATGCTGCCCAGGCGCCGGGACGAAGCGCGGGCCGTGCAGTGGCTCAAGGTAGTGGCTCCGCATTTTCAGCTGCAGCTCATGAACACGCACCTGAGCGTCAAGTTACGCGAACGGCGCGCCCAGGTGGAGGCGCTGCTGGGCGCCGAGTGGCTGGTGCGCGCAGCGGCGGAAGAAGCGCTGGTGGTGTGCGGGGATCTCAACTCGTCTCCGTTTTCGCCGGTGTACCGTAAGCTAAGCCGTGATTTGACGGACGTTCAACGTTGTAGCGCGACGCGGCTCGCCACTTGGCCGGCTCGGCTGCCGTTTTGGCGCATCGACCACGTCTTCGTGAGCCGCGGGGTGACCGTCCGAGGCGCCCGAGTCTTGAACGACGCCCTCGCTCGCACCGCCTCCGACCACCTCCCCATTATCGTTGACCTGCTGACCTCGCCATGACTCAACGTGGCCACAACCCCATCCTCGACCCGGGTCGAAACTACTGGTGCGAAGCCGAGGCGTCGCGCGTGGGCATCCTCGTCGACGGAGACGACTACTACCGCGCCTTCTACCAGGCCTGCCAGCGGGCGACGCGCTACATCCTCCTCGCGGGCTGGCAATTCGATACGGATGCTTGCTTGCTGCGCGGCAAGGAAGCAGAGGGTGCGCCTCTCCCGGTCACGCTCCTCGCCTACCTGGATGCGCTCTGTCAGAAAAATCCGGAGCTGCGGATCTACGTGCTGGCTTGGGACTTTCACGCCATCTTCGCGCTCGAGCGCGAATGGATGCAGGCGTGGCGCTTCCGCTGGCTCACGAGCGAGCGGCTCCAGTTTCAGTTCGACGCTCATCACGTGGAGGGCGGAGCGCATCACCAGAAGTTCGTCGTGATCGACGGGCAGCTCTCGTTCCTGGGTGGTCTGGATTTGTGCGACCACCGCTGGGACGACCGCTCCACCACGACCCGAACCCGCTCCGGGTGAGCCGTGGAGCGCCGCACCGCCCGTTTCACGACGTTCAATCCTACATCACCAGCGCGGGAATCGGCGCGAAGCTCACGGAGCTGTTCGCGGCGCGCTGGCGTGCCGCTGGTGGCGCCCCGCTCGAGCTGGCAGAGCCGGTCGGTTCCTTGGCGGGCTACGAGCCAGCCGCGGCCACGCCGCTCGCGGCGCGCCGGGTCGCGCTCAGCCGCGTGGACCCGTTCGGAATGCCAGAGGGCGCGCCCAGGTGCCGCGAAGTCACCGACCTCACGCTGGACGCGATCGCGGCCGCACGGAGGCTCATCTACATAGAGACTCAATATTTTTCGTCCAAAGAGGTGGGCGACGCGCTCGCCGCGCGACTCAAAGCCACGGATCGCGAGCCGCTGGACGTCGTGCTGGTGTTGAACGAGCACGCGGAGACGGTGAAAGAGGAGATCGCGGTCGGCTTGGCGCAGGCCAAAGTGCTCAAAGAGCTGCGCGAAGCCGTCGCCGGCTCTCCCAATCACCTCGGCATCTACTTCACGGTGCCTCGGACCGAGCCCGGCGTGGAGCCCCGACATGCCACGTACATCCACTCCAAGCTGCTCATCGTGGACGACTGCTTCATGAGCGTCGGGTCGGCCAACCTCACCAACCGCAGCACCTGCATCGATACGGAGCTGAACATTGCGGTCGAGGTACAGGGCGAGGACGAAGAGCTGATGAGCTCGATCCGCGCCGCGCGGCGCAGCTTGCTCGCGGAGCACCTCGGCGTCGCAGACCTGGAGCAGACGGAGGGCCTCGTCGCCGAGCTGGACGAGCGAGCCAATGCTCGCCGAGACCGGCTCCGCCAGCACCCCTCCCCCACGGAGAGCGAGAAGGAAATCCTGAACGTCATCGACCCCATGGTGCTGCCGTTCGATCCGGGCGCGCCGGAGGTCGACGATCGTTCGATTTTCGTGGGCGGCGTCGGTGCGCTCTGGGACCGCTTCATCGCGGGCCCCGCTCCCGGCGAATACCTGGAAGACCGCCGCACCGCCTAGGGCAAGAGCGGCACCGGCGCGTGGAAGAGGCCCAGCCGTGAGTCCACGATGAGCGACACTTCTCCGCGCATGCCGTCGGGATCACGGAACCACAGCGCGTGGAAGGCGCCCAAGTCCTCTACCTTGCCATCGCTAGCTCCGCGCTCGACCAGCTGAGTGCGAAGCTGCGCGAAGGCCTCGGGCGAAGCCGCGGTGAGCGCGAGGTGGTCCAAATGACCGCGCTTGAACATGTCCGGTAGAGCGGCCCCGTGCGGGTTTCCTTTTACCTCGGCCGGATGCAGCCACGACGTCTCCCCCGCACGCAGGATGGCGTGTCGAAAGCCGGGCGCTTCTTCCTCGAAGATCAGCGGCAAGTCGAACACCTCCCGGTAGAAAGCTACGAAACGATCCAAGTCCGACGTCAGTACCGCCACGTGATTGATACCGTTGATTCGCATCACCCATCCTCCTTCGCTCGAGCCGCCTTGGCTCGGCGCTTCTTCGAGCCGTGCTTGCCATTGGCGCGGCTGCGGGCTCCGAGTAAGAGCAGCTCGATGGCCAAGGCCGATGCTTCCGCCGCCTCCGCGCCGTCCATGTCCCAGTAGTCGCGCAGCGCTTGCCAGGTCGCGGCTTGACCGAGGAGCTGCAGAACCGCGGCAACCCGCGTGGCATCGGCCGGGCCCAGCTCCGGCGCCTCGGTACGGACCAAGGCCAGCGAGGCGCGCCTCCTGGCTGCCTTCTGCCGCAAGCGAGCCTGGCGCCCCTCCGGCGCGCTCAGCAGCTCCTCGATGACGGGCGCGAGCGCATCGAACCCCGGAAAACAGCGGCGCACCAGCTCCGTCAGCGCCTGCGCGCTCGTCGGCAGCTCACCCTGGAAGCCCGTGCGCTGATTGGCGAGCTCGAAGATGCCGTGCAGCAGGTCCTCTCGGGTCGCGAAGTAGCGGTAGATCGTGCGTTCCGGGACTTCCGCGGCCTTGGCGACGCCAGCGAATGTCCACCCCTCGCCGCGCGACAAGAGCGCACAGGCGCCTTGCAAGATGCGCTGTCTGACCAGCTCCTGGCGGGCGTCTGTCAGTGATACTGCCACGATGGCAGCGTTACTGCCATCCATCGCCGCATCCGTCAAATCCGCGACGCGGATTTGGCGTTTTACCGCGGAGAGCGAGCGGCCGCCCCCGAGCCCGCGGGCAGCCAGCGCTCCGGCAGCTGGACGGTCACGCTCTGGCCGGCGTCGGCCGCCGAAGCGGCGAGGGTGACTGCGTAGTCGCCGCCCGCGACGTGCCAGGCTTGCTTGGCCACGTCGAACGTCGCGAGCAGCCGGGGATCCACTCGCAGGGACGCGAGCTGACTTGCGCCCGGCGCCAAGTCCAGCTTCGTGAAAGCGCCGAGCCGGCGCGGTGCTTCCCAGCCGCCGGCTCGCGGCGAAACGAAGACGAGCGCGACGTGCTTACCGGCGCGCCCGCCGCGGTTGGCGGCTCGAAACGAAACCTCCAGCTCCTCCGCGACGACCCGCGCTGCGAGCTCGCTCTGCGCGAACTCGGTGTAGCTGAGGCCATGACCGAACGCGAACAGCGGCGCCTGCTTGCGCGCTTCGTACCAGCGGTAGCCCACCGCCGCGCCCTCGGACAAGCGCACGCTGAAGGGCTGATCTTTGGGCACCTCCGCCCCCACGATGCGTGGCCGCGGCAGCTGCTCGACCGAGCGCGGAAACGAGGCCGGCAAGTGCCCCGAAGGATTCACCGCACCGCTCAGCACCCGCGCGATGGCGGTGCCGCCGACGCTCCCCGGGTACCAAGCTTCGACGACGCCCGCGACGCTGTCGATCCAGGGCATGAGCACGGGGCCCCCGGTCTCGAGCACCACGACCGTCCGCGGATTGGCTCGAGCGACCGCCGCCACCAGCGCGTCTTGCGCGTCCGGCAAGGTGACCGAAAAGTCCATGGCCTCGGCCGTCCACTGAGTGACGAACACGATCGCGAGCTCCGCCGCGCCGGCCGCAGCGGCGGCGGCACGAACATCGGTGCCGTCCGCCCAGCTGAGCTCGCAGCTCGGCAGCTCTTGGCGCAAGGCGGCTAGCGGCGAAGACGGCGCGTAAACTTGGGGGCCGGGCCAATGAGCAGGCCCTAGCCCGCGCACCGCGTTGCCGCCCCGCGCGTAAACTTGCGCGGAGCCGCCGCCCGTCAGCACGCCCACGTCCGCATGCCCCCCGATTACCGCGATGCGCTTGGTGGTGGGCGAGAGAGGCAGCACGCCCGAGTTCTTCAGGAGGACGATGCCCGCCTCCGCGGCAGATTGAGTCACGAGCGAGTGCGCCGCGAAGTCGATGGGGCCGGGCTTCACGGGGTCGTCGATCGCGCCGACCGAGATGAGCGCGCGCGCGATGCGGCGCACCATGTCGTCCAGCCGCGCTTGCGGCACTTTCTCAGCCCGAATTGCGGCTTGCAGCTTATCCAGCCACTGGTACTCGCCTTTCACGCGCACGCCGGTCTCTTGATCCAGCCCCGCGATCGCGTCTTTCACCGTATCGTTCTGGGCACCCCAGTCGGTCATCACGTAGCCCGGAAAGCCCCAGTCGCCCTTCAAGACCTGGTTGAGGAGCCACCCGTTCTGACACGCGTAGGTGCCGTTCACCCGGTTGTAGCTGCACATCACGGACGCGGGCTTGCCCTGCTCGATGACGAGCTGAAAGGCGAGCAAGTCCGAAGCGCGCGCAGCGGCCTCGTCGATTTGCACGTCCACGACGCGGCGGCCGGTCTCCTGATCGTTGAGGGCGAAGTGCTTGACGGTGCTCACGATTCGGTTCGACTGGATGCCGCGCACCAAAGCGCCGACCATCGTGCCTGCGAGCAGCGGGTCCTCCCCGCCGTACTCGAAATTTCGACCATTGCCCGGATCGCGCAGCAAGTTGACTCCGCCCGCGAGCATCACGTTGAAGCCGCTGGCGCGAGCCTCGCTGCCGATCATGGCGCCCGCGCGCTCGGCCAGCGCGGGGTCGAAGGTGGAAGCCATGAGGATGCCGGAAGGAAGGAGCGTGCGCTCCAGCTCGGGCGGAGCCTCGCCTTGAGTGGCAACCCCACTCCCTGCGTCCGTTTGCCACTGCGGCGGGAACCCCACACGCGGTACGCCTCGAACGACGCCCGCGGATTGGGGTCTGGCCTCCGCGAGCTGGTACTCGTTCCATTCTTTTTGCACGCCGAAGTAGCCCGTGACGAGCGTGAGCTTCTCCTCGAGCGTGAGCGACGCGACGAGTAGGTCCGCGCGCTTTTCGGCGGACAAGCTGCGGTCCGCCCAGCTCGCGGCCGGCACATCGCTCGGCGAAGCCGGAGAGCCCGGCCCGTTCGGCGCCCGTGTGGGCGCACAAGCAGCCGCGCTCAGCGCCGCCACGAGGACGACGCGAAGGTAACCACGACGAAGCACATTCCCGAAAGCAGCGTGGGGCTCGGTCACGGCGGCGTCTTTAACACACGAGCTTGCGACATTGCTCGGCCGGGACGTTCGGCAAAGGTCTATAGTAACTGGCCCATGTCGGACCTGGCCCTTCACGCGTTCCTAACCCTGCTGCGGCGAGAGCTCGGCGCCGACGACGCGTACCTGCAGCTCGGCGGCAAGGCCGCGGATGGTGAGGGGCGCTTCTTCCACTCGTTGGGAGACGAGACGAGCGTCGTGGTCGCATTCGCCGAGCCCCCGCCGGACCCGGCGGCGATCCATGAGCGGCTAGCCGCGCTCAGCGCTACTTTCGGAACGACGGTGGACGCGGCGGTCGCGGGCGCGGCACGTCCTCGACAAGTTTTGGACTACGCACGTCAGCGGCTGGACGAAGAGCTCTCGGGCCTTTCGGCGCGCGCCGGCGCCGCGCGAGCCTTCGTGTTCGACCTGGAGACGCCGGTGATCTGGGGCGACTCGTGGCCCGAAGAGGAGGACACCGCCGCGGTCCCCCCGCTGAAAAACGCAGTCCGGCTCTTGCGAGAGCGAGGGGACGAGCTACGCCAAGCTCAGGGCCACACCCTGCGCCTCGATCTGGAGGGGGAAGAGGCGCTGGCCCGCCCCTTCGCGGGTCTCTATGTTTTGGCCCTGCTCTTTCGCGAGCCCATGTCGGAGCTCGTCGCGCTCGGTGCAGTGCTGCACGCAGTCGGGCCCATCGAGCGGCTCGTGCTCGCCCTTCCTCCCATCGACCCGGAGCCGGGCGCCAAGCTCATCCGTCTCCACGGGCCTAGCGGCTCGCGCAGCGAATAGCTGGTCGCGCTAGGCTACGCCGTGCTCTTGGAGTGGTTGCTCGTCGCGCTCGTCCTGGCGCTCGCGGTCCGGGTCCTGGGTGCGTCGCGTCCGTCGGCACTGCTGATCGCCGCGATGGGTTTGACGACGGTGGCGGCGGCAGCGGCGCTCGCCGGCTCCGCCGCTCTTCCGGCTCCTGCTCCGATCGCTGGAGGCGGCCCGGACTTTGCCACCTCCGGTGCCTGCCGCAGCTGCCATCCAGCCGAATATTCGAGTTGGCATGCAAGCTTTCACCGCCGCATGACCCAAGCGGCGCAGCTGACGAACGTCGCTTCGCCCACGCTTCTTCGCGGCGGGCGGCTCCGCGTCGAAACCACGGGCAGGACCGTCGAGCTGTACGGGTGCGGGCACGAGCTGTGGGCTCGGCTACCGGATCCGGAGATGACCTCCGCCGTCTCCGGCGCCGACTACGAGCGGGTATTTCGCTCGGCGCCGGTGCGGGACGTGCAAGTGGTGCTCCTCACTGGCTCGCACCACCACCAGACCTTTTGGGTCGGCGGCGCGCGCCCGGGCGAGCTCCGGTCCGTGCCCGTCGTCTACTCGATAGACGAAGCGCAGCCCCTGCCGCGGCGAGATGCGTTTCTGAACCCGCCAGATGCGCCCGAGCAGGCGGTGCGCTGGAATTCCAACTGCGTGCAATGCCACAGCGTGGCCGGCGCGCCGAAGCACGACGAGGCGACTGACGCCTTCACCACCTCGGCGGCGGAGCTCGGCATCGCCTGTGAGGCGTGTCATGGCCCGAGCGCGGCGCACGTGAGCGAGATGCAGAATCCGCTCCGCCGTTACCGCGCTCACGCGGCCGGTTCCGCGAGCACCACGAACCCGAAGAAGCTCTCGCGCGAGCGAGCCTCGGAGGTGTGCGGCC
The DNA here is from genome assembly GCA_004193285.1 of Myxococcales bacterium. Taxonomy (GTDB): domain Bacteria; phylum Myxococcota_A; class Polyangia; order Polyangiales; family Polyangiaceae; genus PMG-095. The sequence goes on from SECP01000020.1 coordinate 106,152, forward strand.
GCTGTCACTCGTACTTCTTCCCGAAGGACGAGGCCGGCTGGTGGCGAGACGGCTTCAGCAAGAGCTATCGGCCAGGGCAGGACTTGAGCGAGGCGCAGCTACTCCTCAGCCCGGAGGCGCTGGCCGAGCCGGGTGCACCGGAGCTGGGCGCGGACCTGAGCAGCCTGTTTTACCGGGACGGCACGGTGCGCATCGGCGGGCGGGAGCACAATGGGCTCGTGCGCTCCCCCTGCTTCGAGCGAGGTCACGGCGACCGCAAGCTCTCGTGCCTCTCGTGCCACTCGATGCACCGGGGCGAGCCGAACGATCAGCTCGACCCAGAAAAGCTCGGCAACGCCGCGTGCACCAGCTGCCACGAGGCGCAGCGCGACAATCCTTCCGCGCACACGCATCATGCGCCAGGCTCACCGGGCAGCCTCTGTTACAACTGCCACATGCCGCACACCAGCTACGCGCTGCTCGGCGCCATCCGCTCTCACCGCGTGGATTCGCCCGCGTTCGACGAGCGGACGAGCGATCGCCCGAACGCTTGCAACCTGTGCCACCTGGACGAGAGCGAGGCCTGGGCTGCGTCGTCCAGCGCGGCTTGGTTCGGCGCCAAGCCCCGCTTCGTGCTGGACCGCGCGCTGACGACGGACGCGCCCGCGGGAGCGGTTTTCGCGCTGACCGGCGACGCCGCGGTGCGCGCGGTCACCGCGGCCGCGCTCGGGCGAAGCGAGAGCTCGCGGCCGGCAACGGCCTTGCGCGCGCAGCTGCTCACGGAGCTGGCCCGTGACCCGTACGCCGCGGTGCGCTTCATCGCCCAGCGCTCACGCAAGACGATCGGGGAGGCGCAGGGCGCCCCGCTTTCGCCGGATGTCGTCGCGCGGCTGCTTGCCGCGCGCGACCAACGCCCGGTGACGATCGCCGAATGAGCGCGCAGGAGAGGCTGCCCCCCAATCTGCGCGCGGGCCTGTGGTCGCTGTGCGGCTTCACGACCCTGGGCCTGCTGCTGGAGGCGCTGCACGGTTTCAAGCTGGGCCTCTACCTGGACGTGGAGCATGAAACGCGGCGGCTTTTGTGGAGGCTCGCGCACGCCCACGGGGCGCTCCTCGGCCTGCTGAATGTCGTCTACGCGCTCGCGGAGCGCGCCTTCCCTGCCCTCGCGGACGCGCTGGCCGGGCGCGCGCTGCTCGCGGCCTTGCTGCTCATGCCGAGCGGCTTCTTGCTCGGCGGCGCGTTCGCGCGCGGCGGGGACCCGGGCGCCGGGGTGGTGCTCGCGGCCGCGGGCGGGGTGGCGCTTTTGTTCGGCCTGCTGAGGCTCGCCCTCAAAGCTCGTTGATTCGCGGGGCAAACGGCCCTCTAGTTCGCGGCGTGTCGCTCGTTCGGATCAGTCGAGAGCTCGCCAAGCAAGTCGACGGCCTCCAATTTTCCGCTCCGGTCTCGTACGTTTATAACCCGCTGGTTTACGCGCGTGAGCCGCACGAGCGCTACCTCACTCAGTGGGGCGGAGGGAAGAAGCGAGCGTTGCTCCTCGGAATGAATCCCGGTCCGTTCGGCATGGCGCAGACCGGAGTGCCGTTCGGGGACGTCAGCTTGGTGCGCGACTTCTTGGGCGTGACCGGCAAGGTCGGTAAGCCCGCGCTCCAGCACGCCAAGCGCCCCATCGAGGGCTTTCAGTGCGCTCGCGGCGAGGTGAGCGGCCAGCGCCTGTGGGGTTTCGCGCGGGACCGCTTCGGCTCGCCCGAAACGTTTTTTCAGAACTTCTTCGTGGTGAACTACTGCCCGCTCGTCTTCATGGAAGAGAGCGGCGCCAATCGCACGCCCGACAAGCTGCCGAAGGCCGAGCAGCTCGCGCTGTTCGCCGCGTGCGACGCCGCGCTCGTCCGCATCGTCGAGGAGCTGCAGCCCGAGCACGTGATCGGCGTCGGCGCGTTCGCGACCGGCCGCGCCAAAGCGGCTCTGCCCGGCTTCTCCGGCCGCATCGCGACCATCCTGCACCCCAGCCCGGCGAGCCCGAAGGCGAACCGGGGCTGGGCCGCGCTGGTCGAAAAAGAGCTAGAGGATCACGGCCTCGCCGAGCTTTTGCCGCGAAAACCCCGCAAATAGCGGGTCGGGCTCCGCGCATTTAGCGGTCGCCAGCGCGAAAAATGCGTCTAAGCTGCCGCCGCCCCGATGCTCCTCGCAGCTCTTCCTCAGGTAGTTTGGACCGTCTCTCCCGTGCTGGCGACCTTGCCGAAGGGGCCGGTCGCGGCGCTCGTCGCCGGCTTCGGTGTGCTGTCGTTGCTGCTCGGGCTCAAGCGCAAGATCACGGACCAGACCACGACCGGAATCATGTTCCTGCTCATGGCAGGGCTCATCTACGCGCTCATGGGCGACTCACTGCAGCTCCGCTACTACAGCCTGCTGTTCGTGGTGGTCTTCCTCGGCGGGCACGCGCTGCTGAACTGGCAAGTGAAGCGCGGCGGCGGCAGCCCGGAGGTCGCGAGCGACTTCATCGTTTACGGCGTGCTCGGTGTGCTCGTCGGCGCCCGCCTCGGGCACGTGCTCTTTTACGACCTGGATCACGCGATTCAGGATCCGATCTGGGTCTTCAAGATCTGGACGGGCGGGCTCGCGAGCCACGGCGCGGTCATCGGTCTCATCATCGCGATGTACCTGTTCACGAAGAAGCGCGGCGTGCCGTTCTTGGAAGGGTCGGACCGGTTCGCGTTCTCGGCGACCCTCGGCGCTACCGTCGTGCGCATCGGCAATTTGCTCAACTCCGAGATCATCGGGCGAGTCGTGCCGGACCAGAGCTGGGGCTTCAAATTCCCCCGCGCGGACATTCAGGGCGGAATGGAGCGCGCGGCGTTCACGGCCGAAGAGATCGCCGCCATCAAGCTGCGTTATCCCAGCCAGATCTTCGAGATTACGCTGGGCGTGGCGGTGTTCATCGGCCTGCTCGTCGCGGACCGCCTGATGGGCAAGGAGAAGCGTCCCCGCGGCGCCATGATCTCGTGGTTCTTCGTGCTCTACTTCGGCGGGCGCCTCTTCACGGAGCGCTACAAGGAGATCGAAGCCTTGCCGATGGATTCCGCGATCTCCATGGGCCAGTACCTGAGCTTCCCGGGGCTAATCCTCGGGGTGTACGGCCTCTACCGCTCCTTCAAACGCCAGGAGCCCGTCGGCTGGATCGAGCCCGGTGATCCGCGTCTGGACGAGCAGGACGAAGAGGACGAGGACGAAGACCTCGACGAAGACGAAAGCGACGACGAGACCGCTGCCGAAAAGAACGCACCCCGAGCGCACGGCGCGGACGCTGACGACGACGAAGACGAAAACGACGACGAAGACGCACAAGACAGCGTCAAAAAGGCTGCTGGCGATCCGGATGTGGACGACGAGTTCGAGGGCGGCAAGCTGAAGAAGCAGCGCAAGCCGTAATCTCTCAGAAAACGACGCGAAACTACGCGCCCCGCAGCATGCTGAATATGGGAAGCGAAGTGACCGTCGATGCCGAGCCCGAGCCGATCGCGCTGGATCCTCAGAAGACCGCCGTGATCATGATCGACATGCAGCGAGACTTTCTGGAGCCGGGCGGCTTCGGGGAGACGCTCGGGAACGACGTGTCGCTGCTCAAGAAAGCGGTGGGGCCCTGCAAGGCCCTGCTGGATCTCGCGCGCCGCACCGGCATCTTGGTCATCCACACGCGTGAAGGCCATCGCCCGGATCTGTCGGACGCGCCCAAGGCAAAGGTAGAGCGCGGCGCGCCTTCGATGCGGATCGGGTCGCCCGGCCCGATGGGCCGCATCCTGGTCCGCGGCGAGCCCGGCCACGATCTGATCCCCGAGCTCTACCCGCTACCGGGCGAGCCGGTGATCGACAAGCCCGGCAAGGGCGCGTTCTACGCGACGGACCTGGGCTCCATCCTTCAGCACCGCGGCATCGAGACGCTCATCGTCTGCGGCGTGACGACCGAGGTTTGCGTCCACACCACGGTGCGGGAGGCGAATGATCGCGGCTACAAGTGCATCGTGCCCGGGGACTGCTGCGCCTCGTACTTCCCCGAGTTCCACGAGATGGGTCTGCGCATGATCAAGGCGCAAGGCGGCATCTTCGGTTGGGTTTCGGACTCGCAGAAGCTCCAGCGCGCGCTCGGCTGAGCCTCAGAAGTCCGCGCCGAGCTGGAGCTGCGTCGGGCCGATGGCGACGCGCGGCCGTGAAAGGCCGACGAAGCGTCGCTCCTTCGCGCCTGCCGCCCGCTCCTCGCGGCTCGGGCCGGCCGTGAAAAACAGCACCGTGCCTAGCACGGCGCCGGCTGCGCCGACTCCGAACGCGATGGTCGAGAAATTTCCGAGCCGCTTCGCGGAGTCGAGATCGCTCTGCCGCTCGGGTGGGCAGGCACCATCGGTGCAATCACCTTCCAGGTCGCTGTGCTTCTGCATGGTCATGACACCGAGCACTCCGCCCGCGGCGAGCGCCGCCGCGCCGACGCCCCAGGCCACGTACGCGCCGGTCCGATTCGGTGAACGCTCCACGCTCGGAGGAGTGGTCACCGCTTGCGGGGAAGCAACGGGCGCAGGGGCCGACGCGGTGGGCTCCTTGGCCGCCGCTGCCACCGGCGTGGTGCTGGCAGCGGCCGCGTTCGGATCGCGCGTGAGCGTGAGCGATACGTTCTTCTTTTCCCCTTCGCCAATGCTCAGACGCGTCGCTGACCTCAAGAAGCCAGGCGCCGTCACCTCCACGTTGTGCTCTCCCGGATCGGTCGGCACCTCGGTGTCCACGAGCGCGCTCGGAACCACTGCGCCGTCAATCTTGACCACCATGTCTTGCACGGTCGCCACCTTCACGGTGAGCCCGGCGATGCGCGGCTTCGTGGAATCTACGATCTTTTGTGCTCGCTCCAGAGCCTTGGCGAGCGCGGGCGTGGGCTCGGTGGACTGCGGCTCGCGGATCGAGCGCCGCAGCAGCTCCGTCCCCTCCACCAACTTGCCGACGCTGACGTAGCACTCGCCCAAGCGAATCGCGACGAAGGTGGAGTGGTAGAGCTTCTCGGCGCGCTCGAGCTTTGGCACTGCCTCGGCGCAGTTATTGGCCTGGGCGAGCTTCAGGCCATCGACGGCGAGGGAGCGCGCGGCCGCGGTCTCGGCGGCTGATGCGTCGTCCCCGGCCCAGGCGGGACTGGAAATGAGAGCGGTGCAAAAAAGTCCCAGAATCGCGCCCGTGGGGCGAGGCTGTCCCGTCATGCTGACCTAAGCGGCTTATCCCGGTCTGAGATTAAGCCGTTGCACTCGGCGACAGCGCAACAGCCGCTGCCCGAGGGAAGAAGATGCGAACACTGACGCTCAACAACGGTGCCGTGCTGGCCGGGCTTTTCACGCTAACGGTGGCGGCCTGCAATAGTTTGGTTGGTCTCGACGATCTTGCCGTCACTGACGGCTCCAAAGGCGGTACCGAGACGTCAGGCGGGGGCACTTCCAGCACCGGTGACGCTCCGAGTGGCGGCAACCCAGACATCGGCGGCACGACCAGCATCCCCCCCGGGGGCGCGGGCGGAGAAGGCGAGCCGCCCCACGTCGGCGAATGCAGCTCCAACCAGGATTGCACCGACAAGGCGGCCGCAGAGGTCATGGGCGCGGGCGGTGATGCCAGCGCCCTGGCCGCGTCCGTGTGCATCAAGCCGGAGGGGCGCTGTCAAAAGCTGCTGAGCGAAGACTGCAGCTCGTTCACCGGCGACTACCTGAATGACCGCGCCATCTTGCTGGGCTCGCTGTTTTCGATCAAGGGCACTCAAGCCGCGACCAACGTGCCGCGCCAGCAAGCGGCCGCGCTCGCCATCGAGCAAATCAACGCGGTCGGCGGCGTGCCCTCGAACGAGGACGAGCCGCGCCCGCTCGTGATGGTGCACTGCGACGAGTCCACCAACTTGGTCCGCGCCGCTGAGCACTTGGTGAAAGAGCTGCACGTCCCGGCCATCGTCGGTCCCAACACCAGCCAGGACACGCTGGACGTTTCGACGAAGGTGACCGTACCCGGCGGCACCGTCGTCATTACCCCCACCGCGGTCGCGTCCAGCATCATCTCGCTGAACGACAAGGACCTCACGTGGCTGATGGTGCCCGCGGACGTGCAGCGCGCACCGCTCATGATAAGCCAGCTCGGGGTGATGGAAACCGAGCTCAAAGAAGCTCGTGAGCTGAGCGCGGTGAAGCTCGGCATCGTGTTTCGCAACGACGCGCTGGGCATCGGGACGCGCACCTCCCTCAATGAGCTGGTACTGAACGGCAAAGGCCTGACCGACGCCGTCAACCTCGGCAATCACGTCGAGATCGACCCGTACGAGGGCGCGGCGATGAACCAAGACGCGCTCGTCGAGAAGTACGTCGACTTCGCGCCGGACATCATCGTCCTCGCCGGCACCGCGGAAGCGGTCAGCAAGTTCATGGTGCCGCTGGAAAAAGCGTGGACCGCGCCGCTGAGGCCGCACTACATCCTCATCGACTCGACGAAGGTGCCCGAGCTCATCATGGCCGCCACCAACAACGATGACCTTCGGGCGCGCGTGCGCGGCACCGGCATCACGTCGGGTCCTAGCGGCAAAGATACCCCCTCGGAAGCGTACAACGGGTTCAAGATCGACTACGAGGTGCGCTACCCGGGCAGCAGCTCGACCATCTCCGGCATGGGGCCCGCTCACGACGCCGCCTACGCGATCGGCCTTGCGATGGCGGCGACGCGCGACCAGCCCGTGACCGGCAAGTCGATCGCCGCGGGCCTGCGCAAGCTCGCCAGCGGCTCGGCCAAATTCACGACCCTGGGCACGAACCTGCTGCCTGCGTTTCAGAAGCTCGGCGCCTCGGCGGGCATCACCGCCGTCGGCAGCTTCGGCGTGCTCGATTGGGACGAGAACGGCGCGGTGAAGGGCGGCGTCTTGGAAATGTGGTGCATCGGCGGAACCGCCGTGAAACCCGCCTTTCAGAGCTCGGGCCTGATTCTCGACATCATGTCGCAGCTACCCTCCGGCACCTACGAGTCGTGCGTCAAGTGAGGAAGACTCCGTTCATCGGAGTCGCGACCGGTGCCTTAATGCGCGCGCCGAGCAGCCGTTCCTTGGGCGAGGCCATTAGGTTGACGCAGTCCCAACCGCGCGAAACGTTCCCGGCCAGCGGCTTGCAAGCGCTCTCGCAGGAACCCCTGCAGGTACCGTTCGCGGTCGGGGATGTCGTGGCTGGTAAGTACGAGGTGACGGGCCTGCTCGGTAGTGGTGGGATGGGCTACGTCATCTCCGCTCGTCACACCGAGCTCGGCGAGATGGTCGCGCTCAAGTTTTTGCGCCCCGAGGCGCTCGCGCACGCAGAGCTGGTGGAGCGCTTCTCGCGCGAAGCGCGCGCGGCGGCCAAGATCCGCAGCGAGCACGTCGCGAACGTCTTCGACGTCGGCACGCTGGAGGACGGCACGCCCTACATCGTGATGGAGCACCTGGCCGGCAAGGACTTGGCCGACTACCTGCACCAAGAGGGGCCGCTGCCGGTCCAGGTCGCGGTGGAGTACGTCATGCAGGCTTGCGAAGCGCTCGCCGCCGCGCACGCTCACGGCATCATTCATCGCGACATCAAGCCGGAGAACCTGTTTCTAACCCAGCAGGCGCAAGGCATGCATTTCGTGAAGGTGCTGGACTTCGGCATCTCCAAGATCGCGCTGCCGCGCGGCAAGCGGGACCTGGTGCGGACGCAGATGGCGCTCGGCTCCCCCGTGTACATGTCCCCGGAGCAGATTCGACGCAGCGACCAGGTCGACGCGCGCTCGGACATTTGGTCCATCGGCTGCGTGCTCTTCGAGCTGCTCACCGGCGTGACCGCGTTCGACGAGCCTTCCTTGCTGGAGCTCAGCGCGGCCATTTTGGAGCGCGATCCGGTGCCGCTACTCACGCTGCGGCCGGACGCGCCGCCGGAGCTCGAGCAAATCTTGTTGCGCTGCCTCCACAAGAATCCCGAGCAGCGCTACCAGAACGTCGCCGAGCTCACGATGGCGCTCTATCCGCTCGGTCCGCGCCGCGCGCGCATCTCGGCGGAGCGCTGCTGGCACGTGCTCAGAAACGCCGGCATCATCTCCTCGGAGCTGGAGCTCGCGAGCGCCTACCCGCCGTCGCTCAGCGGCGCTCCCACCCTCACGTCCCTGACCCGGATCACCGCCGCTTCCGCTTCGTTCGGTGCGGGTCCGCGCACGACCACGCCTGCCACCGTGGACCGCTTGCTGGACGCGGACGAAGACGCGCCGCAGCTGCGCTCGAACGGTGGCAAGAAGCTGATGGTCCTGCTCGGCCTCGGCATCGCCGCCGCCGCGGGAGCATTTCTGTTCGTCAACGCCAACAGCGGCGCCGCGCCAGGGGCGGCTGCCGCCGCGCCGCTCGCGGCCGGCACCCCGCTCGCGGCCACCGCCACCGCGACCACCGCGACCGCGGTCGCGACCGGCAAGGTGATCGATCTCGACGGCACGACCAGCGCTCAACCGAATCCATCGGTGGCCAGCGGTGCGCGCCCTGCTTACAAAGTAGGAAAAGCGCCGCGCCCGCACGCGCCAGTGGCAGCTCCCTCGAGCGGCAAACGCGCGCGTAGCGGTGAAGACGAGCTCGATCCGGGCTTCTGAGCGCAATTCTGTCCGGGAGCTCAGCGCGTTTCTTGGGCCGCAGCTCGCGGTCCGAATGTTTCTCGCGCGCGTCTCCCGCTGAGAATCTTTGCAGTAGATACTACGCAAGTCTGCCCCGCGCTGACCGTTCAATAAGGCGTGCCAGGGAGCCCAAGCACCCGTCCGCCGCGGCTGAGCGTGCCGCCGCCGCAGCGTCGTCTCGTTCGACACGAGTCGACGGGGTTGTCGCTGGGCGCGCGCGACAAGCTGCGCGCAGCCGTGCTCAGCGGCGTCGCCGGCTTCGTGGACGCCGCGGGTATCCTCTCGCTGGCGACGATCTTCCCCGCCCACATCACCGGGGAGCTGGTCATGGAAGCGGTCGTGATGTCGGGCGGAGCGCCCAGCACGGTCTCGCATCTGTGGATGCTGCCTTCATTCGTGCTGGCGGTCGCGCTAGCCGCGACGCTCGCGCGCATCGAGCGCCGCGCCGGCCGCACGCCGACCCCGGTGCTGCTGCTGCTGATTGCCGGTGGCTTGCTCCTGTTCGCCGCGAGCGGAGTCGCGCTCCACCTAACGCCCGCCGCTTCGCGCCCGCTGCTCGGACGCCTCGGCGCGTGCGCCGCGGTCGCGGCGATGGGCTTTCAAAACGCGCTCATGCGAGAGTCCTTGCACGGCTCCGCGCCGACCACGTTCATGACCGGCAACTTGACCCAGCTCGTCATCGAGCTGGTCGACCATCTCTTTTCGCTAGGAAAGAAGCCGGGAATGATGGGAGACGTGGAGCGGAGCGTCAGCCGCGCGCGCCTCCGAACCGCGGGGGTCGCGCTGGGCTCGTTCTTGAGCGCCGCGACCCTGAGCGCCCTGTTGACACGCTCGATTGGCTCGGTGAGCGCGCTGCTGCCGGCCCTGCTGGTAGGTTGGCTCAGCTGGCAGGCTTTCCGGGAGCGTCGTCAGCGCGCTGCCCCGGTCGAGCTCGCCAACCCCACGATTGGCATGCGCCGCCCGACGCCGATTCAGCGCCCGCTCTTCACCCAGCCGCGCGCCATCTCCGGAACCCGCTTCAAGGCGGTGCGACCGGTAGAAGCGGGCGAAGTAGCCGACGAGAAGAAGACGGGCGAAGAGCCCGGCTGAGCGGCTACACCTTGAGGTGCTTGTTCACGATCTCGTCGCTCAGCTCCGACATCTTGCCGGTCGCTACCGCGCGGCCGCGGTCCATGATGCAGAAGTAGTCCCCGACGCGGCGGGCGAACGGTAGCTTTTGCTCCACGAGCAGCTGCGTGAGCCCCTTCTCTTTGAGGCTGATCAGCACGTCCCCGATCATCGACACGATGTTGGGCTGAATGCCCTCCGTCGGCTCGTCCAAAATGAGGAGCTTCGGGTCCAGCGCCAGCGCGCGGCCCATCGCCAGCTGCTGCTGCTGACCGCCCGAAAGGTCCCCACCGCGCCGCTGCAGCATGCTCTTCAGGACCGGAAAGAGCTCGAAGATGCGCTCCGGAATCTCCTTCTTCTTGTCGGCGCGAGCCGCGAGGCCGGTGCGCAAGTTTTCTTGCACCGTCATCATGCTGAACACCTCGCGGCCCTGAGGCACCCAGCCAATCCCCTTGCGCGCGCGCATCTCCGCGCGGGTGGGGGCGATGTCCGAGCCCATGAAGGTGATCTTACCGGAGCGTACCGGCAGCGCGCCCATGATGCTCTTGAGCAGCGTCGTCTTGCCGACGCCGTTTCTACCCATGAGGCAAACGCAGGACCCCTCCGGCACCTTGAGATCCATGTCCCACAGGGTGTGGCTCTCGCCGTAGAATTGGTTGAGACCGCTGACTTCCAGCATTTAGTGCGACCCTCCGAGGTACACTTCCACCACTTTGGGGTTGGCCTGCACGGCGTCCATGCTGCCCTCAGCCAAGATTTTGCCTTCGTGGAGCACGGTGACGGTTCTGGCGATGCTGCGCACGAACTCCATGTCGTGCTCCACCACCACGACGGTGCGCTTGCCGGCCAGGCTACTCAGGAGCTCCGCCGTCTTTTCCGTCTCCTGATGGGTCATGCCCGCGACGGGCTCGTCTACCAGTAGGACGCGCGGCTCCTGCGCCAGCAAGAAGCCAATCTCGAGCCACTGCTTCTGACCGTGGGACAGGAGCCCGGCGGGGGAATGCTTCTGCTCCTTCAGGCCGATCGTCTCCAGCACTTCGTCGATGCGCTCGTGCTGAGCTTTGGAGAGGCGCGAGAACAAGCTCGAAAAGACGCCCTTTTTGCCCGGCAGCGCGAGCTCCAAATTCTCGAAGACGGTGTGGCCCTGGAACACCGTCGGCCGCTGAAACTTGCGGCAAATGCCGCGCTCCGCGATCTCGTACTCGCTCAGCGCGGTGAGGTCCGTGTTGTCGCCGACCAAAAAGACCGAGCCAGCGTCCGGCTTCGTCTTGCCGGTGATGATGTCCTGCAGCGTGGTCTTGCCGGCGCCGTTCGGGCCGATGATGCACCGCAGCTCGCCCTCGTCCAGGATCAGCGTGAGGTCCGTGATGGCCTTGAAGCCGTCGAACGCGACGCTGACGTTGTCCACGCACAAGAGCGCTTTGCGGCCGCGGGTGAGCGCGTCCACCCGGCCTTGCTCGACTTGACGTTGCTTGGGCAGCAGGCTGAGGCGCTTGCCCTTGGGAACCGGCGTGGAGGTCGTCGGCTTGGGCTCGACCTCGATTTTGCCGGACTCCGGCGGGACGTCTGCTTCCATCGTATCCGTCGCGCTGCTCATACAGCCGCCTTCTTGCGTAGGAGCAAGCTCGAGAGACCACCCGGGAAGAACAACGTGACCGCGATGAACAGCACGCCCAAGATGTACAGCCACGCTTCCGGCAGCGCGACCGTGAACCAGCTCTTCGCGCCGTTGACGACGAACGCGCCGAGCACGCCGCCGAGCAAGCTACCTCGCCCGCCGACCGCGACCCAGATCGCCATCTCGATCGAATTGCTCGGCTGAAACTCGCTCGGGTTGATGATGCCCACTTGCGGCACGTAGAGGGCGCCCGCGAAGCCACAAATCACCGCCGAGAGCACGTAGACGAACAGCTTGTAGCTGGTGGGATTGTAGCCGGCAAAGCGGCTGCGGCTCTCTTCGTCCCTCACCGCGCACAGCACCCGCCCCGCCTTGGAGACGACGATGAAGCGGCACAGCAGGAACACCAGCAGGAGGCCCAAAGCGCTCAGCGTGTAGAGCCCGAGCTTGGTGCCCGAATCCGCCAGCGCGTAGCCGTAGAGCGTCTTGAAGTTGGTGAGGCCGTTGTTGCCGCCCAAGCCCGTCTCGTTGCGGAAGAACAGCAGCATGAGCGCGTAGGTGAACGCCTGGGTGATGATGCTGAAATACACGCCGCGGATGCGTGAACGAAAGGCAAGGAAGCCGAAGACGTAAGCCAAGAGGCCAGGGACCAACAGCACCGCCAAGAGCGCAAAGCCGAAGTTGTCGAACGGCTTCCAAAACCACGGCAGCTCTTTCCAGTCCAAGAACACCATGAAGTCCGGCAGCTTGCTGCGGTACACGCCGGCGTCCCCGATGCCCAGCATTAGGTACATGCCCATGCAGTACCCGCCGATCGCGAAGAACACGCCGTGCCCGAGGCTCAGCACGCCCGTGTAGCCCCACAAAAGGTCCATCGCGACCGCTACGATGGCGAAGCACAGAAACTTCCCGAACAGCGCGACCAGGTAGTCTGGCACGTGCAGCGGGGCATCCACCGGGGTGAGCGAGTTGATGAGGGGGATCAAGAAGCAGAGCAGCGTCGCCACTCCGAAGCCGACCCAGCCTTTTTTCGGGAGCAGCCGTAGCAGCTCGGCCTTGAGGACGGTCACATGGCCTCCGCGGCGCGGCCCTTGAGAGCAAAGATGCCCTGCGGGCGACGCTGAATGAACAGGATGATGAAGCCCAAAATCACGATCTTGCCGAGCACCGCGCCGGCCGCGGGCTCGAGCAGCTTGTTCAGCAGGCCAAGGCCGAAGGCGCCCGCGAGCGTGCCCGCCAGCTTGCCGACTCCCCCGAGCACCACGACCATGAAGGAGTCCACGATGTACTGCTGGCCGAGCTCTGGCCCCACGTTGCCCAGCTGTGACAGCGCGACGCCGCCCAAGCCAGCCACGCCGGAGCCGATGCCAAAGGTCCAAACGTCCACCCGGCGCGTGGCGATGCCCATACCCGCAGCCATGGTCCGATTTTGGGTGACCGCGCGTACGTGCAGCCCGAGCGGCGTCTTCTGCAGCACGTACCAAACGAAGGCGGTGACGGCAGAAGAGAAGACGATCACGGCAAGGCGGCTGTAAGTGAGCACGAAGCCGGGCAGCACCTCGAAGCCTCCGGCGAGGTAGCTCGGGTTCGCGACCGCGACGTTTTGCGCGCCGAAGATCAGGCGCACGGTCTGGATCAGAATCAGCGAGATGCCCCACGTCGCCAGCAGCGTCTCCAAGGGGCGCCCGTAAAGGAAGCGAATGACGGTGCGCTCCAGCGCCATTCCGATCGCGGCGGTGACGACGAACGCCACCGGGACGGCCGCGATGAGGTACCAGTCTTGCTGCCCGGGCAGGTACGCAGCGAAGAATTTCTGCACCGCGAAGGTCGAATAGGCGCCGATCATCAACAGCTCACCGTGAGCCATGTTGATGACGCGCAGCAGGCCGAAGGTGATGGCAAGGCCGAGCGCGCACAGGAGCAGCACGCTCCCGAGGCTCAGGCCATAAAACAAGTTACCGACGAAGCTCACGAGTAAAAGTTGCGACTCGATCGCGGCCACCGCGGCCCCGGCAGTGCGACGCAGCTCTTCGTCCGTCTCCCCGCCCTTGGCCGTCATACGCTCCAGGTCCGCCTTGAAAGAGGCGTCCTTCGCTTCCGTAATGGCGGCGATGGCGGCGAGCTTCAGCGGCTTGTCCGTGCCGCGCAGATCGATCTGCGCCAGCGCGAGCCGCATCTGCAGCAGCACGTCCGTGTTCTTCTCCTTGGCCGCGGCTTCGCGGATCAAGGGGGCCAGGTCGTCGTTGCGACTCTTGGCCAAATCTTTGGCGGCCGAGAGCCGCACCTCGGCGTCCGGAAAGCCGAGCTTGAGCGACGCGAGCGCCGGCTCCAGCTGGCGGCGGAGCCGGTTGTCTACCTGCGGCGACGCGAGCGCGCCGGAGGGTTTGGGCGAGTCTTCGAACACCGGTGAGAGCTCAGCGCTCTCACCGGCGACGAAGGGCTTGCCCGCCGAATCGATACGTAGCGAGTCTTTCGCGAGGGCTTCCAGCAGGGTGAGCCCGGCTTTATCCGACGATTTGGCGATGATGCTCACCGCCGCCTCGACCTTGGCCTTGTCGGGGCTCGTGAGGTCACGAGCCGCGTCGTGCAATGGCTCGGCCAGGACCGCGCTGGGGAGCACGGCCCAAAGACACGCTACGCAGAGCGAAATCAGCGAGCGAATGGTCATACTAGCTCCGAATCAGAGACCAGCGGTGGCGGTGTCCGTCTTGAACTTGGCTTCGGTGCAGTTGCCGCACACCCAGGGGAAGCTCCAGTCCGCGACCTTCTTCGCGCTCTCCGGCACGAAGGGGCTCCACGGCATGGCGCGGATCGGGCCATCCGTCTTCCACACGACCTGGAACTGACCGTCGCCCTTGATCTCGGCGATGTACACCGGCTTGTGCAAGTGGTGGTTCTTGCCGTCCATGGTGAGCGTGAAGCCGGAGGGCGCCTTCACGGTCTGGCCGCCGACGGCTTGGCGCACGGCGTTCACGTCCGTCGTGCCCGCTTGCTCGACCGCCTGGGCCCACATCTTGATGCCGACGTAGGTGGCTTCCATCGGGTCATTCGTGACGCGCTTGTCGCCGTCCGGCAGGTTCTTGGCCTTGACGTACGCCTTCCAATCCGCGATGAACTTCTTGTTCTCCGCGTTCTCGATCGACATGAAGTAGTTCCACGCCGCGAGGTGGCCGACGAGCGGCTTGGTGTCGATGCCGCGGAGCTCTTCCTCGCCGACCGAGAAGGCGACGACGGGGATGTCCTTGGCTTTGAGCCCCTGGTTGGCGAGCTCCTTGTAGAACGGCACGTTGGAGTCACCGTTGATGGTGGACACCACCGCGGTGGGCGTACCGGCGGCGAACTTCTTCACGTCCGCCACGATCGTTTGGTAGTCCGAATGACCAAACGGCGTGTACTGCTCCATGATGTCCGACTCTGCGACGCCCTTCTGCTTCAAGAAGTAGCGGAGGATCTTGTTCGTGGTGCGCGGGTACACGTAGTCCGTGCCGAGGAGCACCCACTTCTTGGCGGCGCCGCCCTCCTTGCTCATGAGGTACTCGACAGCCGGGATCGCTTGCTGGTTCGGCGCCGCGCCGGTGTAAAACACGTTGTAAGACGACTCTTCACCCTCGTATTGGACGGGGTAGAACAGAAGGCCGTTGAGCTCCTCGAACACCGGGAGCACGCTCTTGCGCGAAACGCTCGTCCAACAGCCGAAGGTCACCGCGACGCCCTCCTTCTGGAGTAGCTCGCGCGCCTTTTCGGCGAAGAGCGGCCAGTTGGACGCGGGGTCGACGACGACCGGCTCGAGCTTGCGACCCTTCACGCCGCCGGCGGCGTTGATCTGATCGATCGTCATGAGCGCCACGTCTTTGAGCGACGTTTCGCTGATGGCCATGGTGCCCGACAGGGAGTGCAAGATGCCGACCTTGATCGGACCCGTGTCCGAGGCCTTGGGCGTGGCGGCGGCCGGAGCCGCGGCGACCGACGCGGCGGCCGGGGCGGCGCTGGTGGAGGCTGCGGGGGCGGATTCGCCGGGGCCCTTGCAGCCAACGGCCGCAAGAAGGCCTGCGAGCATGAGGTCAATACGAGTTTTCATCACCTAACTCCAATCGAAGCGGAGGTACCTGGAACACCTGGAGGTCGCCGGTGGTTTCCGGCACTGGTGTCATCGCCAGTCGTGAGTTTCGGCTCTGTCTCCGAATCACGACTGCTTCGTGTCGTTGATCTGGAAAGGTCCAGACGAATCTGACGGTAATCGTTAGATCAATCGTTAGACCCGGCTCACAGAAACACGACCGGCCGCATCCACAAGATCAGCACCACACAGCCTTTTTCACTCGACACCTGGTGAGTGTGCCCGGGCTCGTTGACCACGAAGGTGCCGGGGCCGTAGCGGCCGCGCTCGTCGCTCTGTTCGCCCTCCAGCACGTAGATGTACTCGTAACCTTCGTGCCGGTGCGCCGGCACCACCGCGCCGGGCTCGTAACGGAGGATGGCGGCGCGCGCGCCGTCGGCGGCTTCGTGGAGCACGTGGATGTCCACGCCGGGCCGAAGCTCCTGAAATGACAGCGACGCGATGTCGGCCGGCAGCAGCGGCCAGAGGCGTGGAGGAATCACGCGTGATCGCCAGCCATGTGACGACCGATCTCGGCCACGTTTGCGGTCTCGGCCGGAGTTTCGTAGACGACGCGGCCCTCACTCATGACCACGATGCGGTCGGAGAGCGCGAAGATCTCGTCCAAGTCCGCGCTCACGAGCAGCACCGCGGTACCGCGGTTGCGAGCCGCCACGATGCGTGTGCGGATTTCGGCCACTGCCGCGAAGTCCAACCCGAAGCAGGGGTTGGCCGCGATGAGCACGGATACGTCCCCCTCCAGCTCGCGAGCGAGCACCGCGCGCTGCACGTTGCCGCCCGATAAGCCGCCGATGGGAGCCTCCGGACCGGGCGCCTTGATCTTGTATTCTCGGATGGACGTGACGGCCTTGCGGCGTAAGGGCCCGCGCCGCACGGCCCAGCGCCCGAGGGTGAAGGCGGGCTCGTCGAAGCAACGAAAGCCAATGTTTTCGGCCACGCTCATGTTCGCGACGCAGGCGTTCTTGAGGGGCGCTTCGGGCAAGAGCCGCACCTTGCTCTCGCGGATCTGAGTGCGAGTCGGCGCGTAGCCCTTGCCGCCGACGTGCAGGCTGCCGGAGCCGAGCCGCCTCTGCCCCGCCAGCACCTCCACCAGCTGGTCTTGGCCGTTGCCCGAGACCCCGGCGATGCCGAGGATCTCCCCCGCCCGCACCTGCAGGCTTACGTTCGATAGCACCGGCAAACCGAGGTCGTCCTCCGCGCACACGTCCTTCAGCTCCAGCGCGACCTGCTCGCGAGGGGTGGCTTGCCGCTCGAGTGATGCGCTGGGCGGCTCCGAGCCGACCATGAGCTCGGCGAGCGAGTCCGGCGTGTGATCCTTGACGAAGCCGGAACCGGCGAGCGCGCCGCGGCGCAGCACCGTGACCTCGTCCGCGAACGACATCACCTCACGGAACTTGTGGGTGATGATGGCGACGCTGATCTCGCCGCGCCGGGTCATCTCGCGCAGGAGGCCGAGCACGTCGTCCGCCTCTTGAGGCGTGAGAACGCTCGTCGGCTCGTCCAAAATGATGATTTTGCTGCCGAGGTAGAGCTGCTTGAGTAGCTCGAGCTTTTGTTTTTCGCCGGCCGCTAGTTGCCGCACGAGCTTGTTTGCCGGAATGCGAAAAGGCATGCCGGCCATGAACGCCTCGATCTCGTCGGCTTCCTTTTTCCAGTCGACGAAAGCCGGGATTTCGGCGCGAGCCATGACGAGGTTTTCGGCCACCGTCATGTTCTCCACCAGCGTGAAGTGCTGGTACACCATGCCGATGCCGTAGCGCTGAGCCTCGCGCGGGTTCTTGACGACCACGTCCGAATCCCCCACCACGACTTTACCGGAATCCGCTCGGTAAAAGCCCATGATGCACTTCACGAGCGTGCTCTTGCCGGCGCCGTTCTCGCCGAGCAGCGCATGAAAGGTGCCCGGCCGTAGCGTGACCGAGACATCGGAGAGCGCGACGAGCGGGCCGAAGCGCTTCGTCATGTTCTGGGCCGAGAGCAGCGGCGGCGCACCGGCGTGGCGCGTGCGGCGCGCGGGCGCAATGCCGCTGAGATCGATTTGTGGATTGAACGGGTCGATCTGCAGGCGGGGCGCCGGCGCCGCGCTCATGGCAGCGCCTCGAGCAGCGCGCCGGAAGTGCTGACCGCGCCGAACACGCCGTTCTGCATCGTGACCATCTTCAGCGCGGCGGTGTGGTTCTCCGGATCGGTCGCGGCGCAGCAGTCCCCCAGGATCATGCACTCGTAGCCGCGGTCGTTCGCTTCGCGCATGGTGGTGTGCACGCAAACGTCCGTCGTGAGGCCAGTGAGCACGATGTTCCGGATGCCGCGCTGCCGCAGGATCATGTCCAGATCGGTCGCGCAAAAAGAGCCCTTACCGGGCTTGTCGATGATCGGCTCACCTGGCAGCGGCGCCAGCTCGGGGATGATCTCCCAGCCGGGCTCGCCGCGCACGAGCACCCGACCGCAGGGGCCGGCGTCGCCGATGCCGGGCTGACCGGCGCCGCCGTTCTGCAGCACGCGCGAGCGCCAGCGCTTGTTGGCCGGCAAATCCGAAAGGTCGGGGCGATGCCCCTCGCGGGTGTGAATGACGTGGTAGCTGCCCTTGCGGAAGCGGCTCAGAACGCTCTGGATGGGCTCGATGGTGGCGCGCGCGTTCGTCAGGTCGTAGCCCAGGCCGTCGATGTAGCCGCCCTTCCCGCAGAAGTCGGTCTGCATGTCGATGATGATGAGGGCCGTGTTCTCGGGCCTCAGGTCCCCATCGAAGGGCCAGGCGTACGGCTGTGCGGCGACGTATTTGCTCATGATTTCCGATTCTCCTAGCGAGCCGGTGCGAAGTGGTTAGCGCGCGACCGTGAGCTCCATCGGCAAGTCCGCCGATTGCTTGGTGGCCGAGCTGGAGAGCACCATGATGATCAGCGTGAGCGCGTAGGGCGCGGCGTTGAACAAGTAGTAGCCGGAGGTGATGCCGACCGATTGCAGGGCTGGGCCGAGCGCGCTGGCGCCGCCGAAGAGCAGCGAGGCGTACAAGCAGCGGACCGGGTCCCAACGCGCAAAGATGACGAGGGCAACCGCCATCAAGCCCTGCCCGCTAGAGAGGCCTTCGTTCCAGCTACCCGGGTAGAAGAGGGACAAGAACGAGCCGCCGATGCCGGCCAGCACACCGCCGGCCATGGTCGCCAAGAGCCGCACGCGATTCACGTCGTAGCCCATGGCTCGCGCGGCCTCCGCGCTCTCACCGACGGTGCGCACGATCAAGCCCCAGCGCGTATTCTTGAGCGCCCAGCGCAGGGAGGGAGCGAGCACCATGCCCAGCAAGAGCAGGAAATTGACCTGCAGGTTGGAGCGAATCTGCGGCACGTTGCTCCAAAAACCGAGCGAGAACGACGGCAGGCGCGGCGCGGTGGGTTGAATGAGCGGCTTGCCCAGGAAGAAAGACAAGCCGATACCGAGCAGCATGAGGGCGATGCCGACGGCGATATCGTTGACGCGGGGGCGGCCACAGAGAAAGCCGTGCAGCGCACCGAAAAGGGCGCCGAGCGCCCCTGCCGCGGCGACCCCTAGCCACGGCGAGCCGCTCAGGTAGGAAACGCCGTAGCCGCCCATCGCCCCGAGCACGAGCGTGCCTTCCAGCCCCAGGTTCACGCGACCTGACTTTTCCGTGAGGCACTCGCCGAGGCTGACGAAGAGGAAGGGAGCGCTGACGCGCAGCGCGCCGCCGATGACCGCGAGCGGCACGCCCCAAGCTCCCAGAGTGGCGGCGTCCGTCATGCCATGGCTCCTTTGCGAACGGGGGTGAGTAAGCGAGAAAACCAGCTGAATTTGCCGCGATAAGTCTCGCTGGCGAGGACCACGACGAAGAGCACGCCCTGGAGCACGCTCACGGTCGCGTCCGGCAAGCCGAAGGTGCGCTGGAGCAAGCCGCCGCTGGCGCTGATGCCGCCGAGGATGAGTGAGACGGGGATGATGCCGAGGGGGCTATGGCGCGCCAGGAACGCGACCAAGATGCCGGTGTAGCCGTAGCCGGCGGCAAGCGATGCGTTCGCTTTGCCGTGGACGGCGGCGACTTCGATCATGCCGGCCAAGCCCGCGGCCGCGCCCGCGATGGCGCACACGGTGATGAGCAAGCGGGGCACCGCGAGGCCGCTGAGGCGAGCCGCGCGCGGGTTGCCACCGACGATGCGCGCCGCGAAGCCGAACGTCGAATGATCCATCAAGAGCCAGCACACCAGGCAAGCGACGATGCCGTAGACGAGCCCATAGTGCACGTCCAAGCCCGGCACCGGGCCCAGCATGTTCTGCTCGCCGATGTGCAGGGTGGAAGGCTTGTTCAAGCTCTGCGGATCGCGCAGCGGCCCCTCGATGAGGTGGTTACAGACCGCGATACCGATGTAAGAGAGCAGCAAGCTGCTGATCGTCTCGTTGACGCCACGCTTTGCGCGTAGTGCGCCGGCGCCGCCGATCCACAGCCCGCCAAAGGCCATGCTGGTGACGGCCATGATCGTGAGCACCACGTAGGGGCTGGACCCGGTGAAATAGCTACCCGCCGCGCCGGCGGCGACGCCGCCCACGTAGAGAGCGCCTTCACCGCCGATGACGGTCAGGCCCAAACGGGCGGGCAGCGCCGTGCACAGGCCAGTGAGCATGAGCGGCGCCGCGCGCTGCAAGCTATTCTGGAACGAGAACCACGTTCCGAAAGCGCCGCGGTACATGGTCTCGTAGACCTCGATCGGGTTTGCTCCGGCGAGGCTCACGAACAAGCCGAACAGCGCGACCGAGACGAGCACGGCCGCGCTGGGCACGACCAAGCTGTCCAGGTAGGCGCCGATGCGCGCGAGGAGAGCGCGAGTGCCGGCGCCCTCCTCCTCGGGATCGCTGACGGCGGAGGGCACGGTGGCGCTGGCGCTCATGCTCCTCGACTTAGTTGATGGAGCCCTTAACGCCCGCGACGAGGTAGCCCATCTTCTCGAGCTCGATGTCCGTCTGGCCTCGCTGGGTGCCGGCGGCGATGATCTCTTTGCCGGCGTTGTCCTTCAAGGGGCCCTTGAAGATGGTGAGCGTGCCGGCGGTGAGGGCAGCCTTCGCTTCGTCCGCCTTGGCCTTGGCCTCGGCCGATACCGCGGCGCCGTACGGCGACATCTTGATGAAGCCCTCTTTGAAGCCGCCGCGCACCAGGTGCGAGAAGGGCTGGCCCGCCTTCACCTTCTCTACGTAGTCCTTGTAGACCGCGGCCCAATTCCACTCCGCGCCCGTGAGGTAGCCCTTGGGCGCGAGCGCCGCTTGGTTGGCATGGTAGCCGGTCGCGTAGATGCCGCGCTTCTCCGCGGTCTCCATGATGACCTTGGGCGAGTCCACGTGGCAGGTGACCACGTCCGCTCCCTGGTCCACCAAGCTGTTGGTCGCCTCCGCCTCTTTGACGGGGAGCGACCAGTCACCGGTGAAGATGACGCTGGTGGTGATCTTGGGATTTACCGACAACGCGCCGAGCGTGAAAGCATTGATGTTGCGCAGCACCTGCGGGATGGGCTTGGCGGCGACGAAGCCCAGCTTGTTCGTCTTGCTCGTGAGGCCCGCGACGACGCCCGAGACGTACTGCGCTTCGTCGATGTAGCCGAAGTAGCTACCGACGTTCTTCGGGTGCTTGCCCTCCGTGTACAGGCCGCCGCAGTGGAAGAACACGACGTCCGGGTACTTTTCCGCCATCTTGAGGATGTGGGGGTCGAAGTAGCCGAAGGAGGTGGGGAACAGCAGCTTGGCGCCGTCCAGGTTGATCATGCTCTCCATCGTCTTTTGGACGTCCACCGTCTCGGGCACCTTCTCTTCTTCGCGGATCTTCACGCCCATGGCCGCGAGGCTCTTGGCGCCCTCGGCGTGCGCCTGGTTGTACCCGTAGTCGTCCTTCGGACCGACGTAGATGAAGCCGACGGTCAGCGGACCACCCTTCGCCGCCTCCGGTGCGGCGGCCGCCGCGGACGAAGCTCCGGCTGGCGCAGAGTCCGGCGAGGACTTGTTGCAACCGAGCGCCGAGAGCGAAAGAGCGCCCGACATTAAGAGGAGTGAACGGCGGGAACCCCGGATGGTCGTCATTGCTCGACGGGTATAGGGAGTCGCGCGTTTCGGGTTCATTTCGGAAGGACGTCGAAACAAACAGGGAGTCGCGAGACGCCACGCCTTTGGAAAGCTCTCTTATTTGCCGAGTAAACTGGCGATCTGACGATGTAACACCGAGGCAATATCGATGTTGTGATTCGAAACGTTAGTAACACGTTGCATTAACGAGCCGCGAGTGAAGGTCCGCGCACCCCATAGACCTTGCGCGTGACCAACTGCCGAAACACTCGGTGACGCGCTCCAACAAATGCACGAGCGGTGAAAATGACGAAAATCCATAGCCACATCCTGGGCGGCGCTGTCGTCCTTTCGGGGATCTTTGCTTCGGAGCTGGCGCAAGCGCAGGACGCACCCGCGGTTCCGCCGCCAGCCGCACCGGCCCCCGTGGCCGCTGAAGCTCCTCCGCCTCCGCCCCCTGCTCCGCCCCCCATGGTGGC
>SECP01000097.1 GCA_004193285.1 Myxococcales bacterium
GCGCGGAGGCCGTCGACGCGGCGCTCCAGGCCGAGGCCGCCATCCGGCTCCGGAGTCACGGCGGCCTCGGCCTGGAGCGCCGCGTCGACGGCCTCCGCGCAGCCCAAATCCTCGATTTGGGAGAGGTCCCCCGCCAGCACCCAGGGCTGGAGCACGTCGTCCGAAAAAGACAACCGCGGCAGCTCCGTGAGCACCGCGCTGCCGGCGTAGGGCAGCTCTGGCAGGGGCGAGCCGACGAGCTCCGCGTTGCCGTCTTCGTCCAGCCGCGCGAAGCAGAGCTGCACGCTGCTCGCATCCACCACCCCGTTGACGATCGTCAGCACGTCCTCACCGGGCGGCTCGTCATCTGGATTCACCCGCCCGCCTTGCGAGGCGTTACCGGTGTTGCCGAGCCCCGCGGTGGCGAACCCACCACTGCCGCCAGCCCCACCCGCGCCGCCGCTCGGCGGTTGACGAGCGAGCGCGTCGTGGTTCGTGGTGCAGGCGGAGACGAACGGCAGGGCGCAAAGGCCGAGCAGCAACGCGGGCAGCGCCGCGCGACCCAGAGCCACCTCGCCTTGCCTCAGCATGCGGCTGAACATACCCCGCCCCGGCCAGCCACGCACGTCAGCGGGCAGCGCTCTCGGGGCCGGCTCCGCCCGGCCAGAGCGGGTGTGCAAACTCGAGCGGCCCATGCCCGCTGCCCAGCCCCGGCGCGTGCTCGATCGCGGCGAATACGTACTTGCGCGCGCGCGCCACCGCACCCTGAAGAGTGAGCCCCTCCGCGACCCCCGCCGCGATGGCGGAGGCCAGCGTGCAGCCGGTGCCGTGGGTGGAGCGGGTGGCGATGCGCGGCCCTTCGAAGCGGTGCTCCGCGCCATCCGCGGTGCGCAGCAGGTCCACGACCGTATCGCCCTCCAAGTGGCCACCCTTCATGAGCACCGCGCTCGGGCCCAGCGCGAGCAGCGCGTCTGCGGCACGGCCAAGGTCATCAACGCTAAGGATCTTCAGCCCAGTGAGCTTCTCTGCTTCGGGCACGTTCGGCGTCACGAGCGACGCGAACGGAAACAGCCGCAGCACCATCATGTCGATAGCGCTCTGGTCCAGCAGGGTGGCGCCGCCCTTGGCCACCATCACCGGGTCCACGATGAGCGGGATACCGGCGGCCAAGCTCTCGCACACGCGCGCGACCATCTCCACGACGCGCGCCGAGCCCAACATCCCGGTCTTGATCGCGTCCGCTCCGATGTCCGAAAGGACCGATTTCATTTGGGCGGCTACGAACGCCGGATCAATCGTCAGGACGTCCTGCACCCCGAGCGTGTTTTGCGCCGTGAGCGCGGTGATGGCGGTCGTCGCGAATCCGCCGAGCATGGTGATGGCCTTGATGTCGGCTTGAATGCCCGCTCCGCCGCCCGAGTCCGACCCCGCGACGACCAGGACTCGAGGCTTGGTAGTTTCGCTGACGACGCGTTTGCTCTTGATCACGGCGAGATCCATCTCGAAAAGCTCGAGGGCTAGGGAGGCGTCGCTCTTAAGCCAAATTCCAGAGCCACGCAAACGGCGCTGGTCTGGGACCGGCGTTGCTCGTTAGTATGGCGGCTTACTCGTGCCCAAGTTCCTCCGATGAGCGATTCCGCAGAAGAGAGAGCCCAGGCGCTCGTGGGTAAGACGCTCGGCGAGGGCTACCGGCTCGAAGCGCTGATCGGCCAAGGGGCGATGGGCGCCGTGTACCGCGCCACGTCCGCGAAGGGGGCGGAGGTCGCGGTCAAAACTCTGAGCGCGGAGGTGATGGGCCCGCAGACCACACAGCGCTTCCTCCGCGAGAGCGAGCTGGTGCGGGGCCTCAAGCACCCCCACGTGGTGCGCACGCTAGACTCCGGCGCGGACCGCGTCACCGGTCTGCTGTTCCTGGTCATGCCGCTCCTCAACGGGCGCGACTTGGACCGTGTCATCGAAGAGCTCGGCGCGCTCGAGCCGGAAACCGCCGTGCGCGTCACGCTGCAAGCGGCCCGTGGTCTGACCGCTGCTCATCGCATCGGCATCATCCACCGTGACGTCAAGCCAGGAAACCTCATCCTCGACGAGGAAGAGGGCGAGATCGTCGTGCGCGTGTGCGACTTTGGCATCGCCAAGCAGATGGGCGGCCAGAGCGAGCTCACCGCCACCGGCAGCCAGCTCGGTACGCCCGACTACGTTTCGCCCGAGCAGCTGAAGAGCAGCAAGCACGTGGACGAGCGGACGGACGTGTGGAGCCTGGGCGCCACGCTCTACCAAATGCTGTGCGGAGCCGCGCCCTACAGCCACATCGACGCCGTCTTCGACGTCATCACCGCCATCATGACCGAGGATCCGCCGAGCGTGCAGGCTCGCGCGCCGTGGATCGAAGCGCCGCTCGCGCTCGTCGTCCACAAGGCGCTCCAGCGCGACCCCAACCAGCGCTGGGCCACGCTGGAGGACATGGCGGACGCGCTCCGGCCGTTTTCGGGCGGTGACGAGCTCTTGGAACCCGCGCGCATCGTCGCCGCCACCAACGCCCGCAAGCGCACCACGGCCGAGCGCGCGGACTTGCGCCAAGCGCCGGCGGCCACGTCGCTCCCCCCCGCTCCCCGTACGCAGATGGCAAAGGAGCTCGAGGTCACCTCCACCGTCGGCAGCAGCGCGCACGAGCGACGCGTGGACCGCAACAACGCCGGCGGCTCCGGCAAAGGCGCCATGCTCGCGGTGGCCGTGCTCTCGGCGGCGATCGCCGGCGGCTCCGCCTACTACTTCACGCGCGGCTCCGGCGCGGCTCCCATCACGGCTCCCGCTGCCGCAACCGTGAGCGCCACCGTGGCGGTCATTCCCCCCGCTGCGACCGTGTCGACCCCGCAAGGTCCCATCCCGGTCGTCAACGGCAGCGCGACCCTCCGAGGGCGCCCCGGCGAAACCGTGACCATCACCGTCGAGCACGAAGGCACGAAGAAGACCTTCGCCGTCTCGCTCGGCAGCGACGGCATCGCGTCGCCTAGCCGACTCGTCCTCACCCCCTGAGCCCGCTCGGAAGCCAGATCACCGCCGGCCGCGCCCGCCAGCGGGTCCGCTGCGCCGTCCGCGTATGCCGGCCCTCGTAAAGTCTCGGCCCGCCTGGGCTCACCTGGCGGTTCCCCTCCACCGCTCGTCAATGCTATGGCGTGCATCCACCAAGGCCCCTTGGCGGAATCGGCATACGCAGGAGACTTAAAATCTTCGGACCGCAAGGTCGTCCCGGTTCGAGTCCGGGAGGGGCTACCAAGCTAGTTTCGTTTTACGGGGCTCGTGTCCCGACGCTACGCCGCGTCAACGTGCCTTGCTCGAGCGTAACGATGGGCCGCGTCCCGCGCCGGCGCGGCGTCGCCGGGAGGCACTCTCTGTCACCTCGCGCCGACGTAAGGAACCGCACTTCATTTACTCAATGATTTCGCGACTCCAACGCCGCTCGCGGTGAATGTACCGATCCGTACATCGTGCCCTCCTCGATCATCGCGGCGCCGCGGGCTCGAAGATGAAGGTCAAGCCGCGCGCGCTCTCGCGCTCCGCGGCGCGACGGGGAGAGCTCCAGCGTGAAGATTGAGCCGCGTGCGGCCTACCGCTCCATCGCGGCGCGCTCGAGCGCGTGAAATGAGGCCGCGCGCGCCTAGTATTGTGCCGGCGAGGGCGCGGCGCGCTCGAGCGTGAAGACGAAGCCGCGTGCGCTTCGTGTTGCGCCGGCGAGGGCGCGGCGTGCTTCGAGCGTGAAAACGAAGCCGCGTGCGCTTCGTGTTGCGCCGGCGTAGGCGCGGCGTGCTTCGAGCGTGAAAACGAGGCCCCGTGCGCCTAGCATTGTGCCGGCGAGGGCGCGGCGCGCTCGAGCGTGAAGACGAAGCCGCGTGCGCTTCGTGTTGCGCCGGCGCGGGCGCGGCGTGCTTCGAACGTGAAAACGAGACCGCGTGCGCCTCGTGTTGCGCAGGCGTAGGCGCGGCGCGCTCGAGCGTGAAAACGAAGCCGCGCGCGGCCTGCTCGACCGCGAGGGTGGAGCGGCGTGGGGCCTAGCGCTCCGCGGCGCGGGCGCGGCTCGCTCAAGCGTGAAGATTCAGGCGCGTGCCGAGGGCGCCGCCGGCTTCATCCGGGGCGTTCACGCCGAGCTTCGATTCGGGCGTGGGCGGAACGTAGACTTCACCCCCGGAATACTCGCGGCCGGGCTTGGCGGGATCCATGCCCTTTTTCGCGAGCTCTACATCCGCGCAATTGCGACAGTAGTAGCCGTTGACGGTGCGGCTCATGGCGGTAGTACGAGGACGCGCGGGAGCGGTTACCGCTCACCCCTTGCGGACGTAAAAAAAGCCTTGCGCAGGAGGTGCGACAGGCTCACACCACGAGGCCCCGCACGATTTGCGCCCATCCAGATACCCTGAACCGAGGGTGCCAGAGTCTTCACAGATTGTAAAGACGCGGCGGGGGGCGCACTTTCCGCCCGCCATGCTCGAAGACAAACCCTCGCTGTACGCGATCGATTTCGGCACCAGTAACTCGCTGCTCTGCGGCGTGAGCGCACGCCAGGTGGACGAGCCACTCGCGCTCGACCCGCACGCGGCGGACCCGTCCGTGTTTCGCAGCATCTTGTTCTATTCGGAGACGCGCGATTGGTACTTCGGCGCGGAGGCGCTGGAGCGCTATGTGGCAGAGGGCATGCGCGGCCGCTTCTTGCGCTCGCTCAAGCGCTTCTTGCCCATGCCCAGCTTCGAGGAGACTCGTATCGGTAGCAAGAACGTCGCGCTGGAAGAGCTCATCGGCGTGTTCCTGCGCGAGATGCGGCGGCGCGCGAACGAGCACTACGGAGCGGACGTGAAGCGCGCGCTCTTCGGTCGCCCCGCGCGCTTCTCCGACAGCGACGAGAACGACACGCTCGCGGAGGAACGGCTGGCGGAAGCAGCAGGCTTTGCCGGCTTCGAGGAGGTGCACTTCTGCCCGGAGCCGATCGCGGCCGCTTACGATTTCCGCAGCCGCTTGACCGAGCCAAAGGTGGTTTTGGTGGCAGATTTCGGCGGCGGCACGTCGGATTACACGGTGGCGCGGCTCACGCCCGGTGAAAGCCAGGTGGAGGTGCTCGCGGTCGGCGGCGTGTCCGTCGCGGGGGACGCGTTCGACGGCTCGATCATGCGGCACAAGGTGAGCCGCCATTTCGGTGCGGACGTGAAGTACAAGGTGCCCTTCGGCTCCAACGTGCTCAGCATGCCCAAGCCGTTGATGGAGTCGCTCTGCTCGCCGGCTGAGACTTGCTTGCTCGCGCAGCGCGACATCATGACCTTCCTTCGCGACATCAAGAGCGGCTCTTTGGGCAAAGACGACAAGCAGCACATCGACCAGCTACTCTGCCTCGTGGAGGACTCGCTCGGCTTTCAGATTTTCGAAGTCATCGAGCAAAGCAAACGCGCGCTGTCGGACCAAGATTCGACGCAGTTCGTCTTCGACTATCCTGGCATCGACATCGCGGAGCCGATCGCGCGCCAGGAATTCCAGAGCTTTTCGGCCCCACAGGTGGACAAGATCTTGGGGTCGCTCGACGCCACGCTCGCCCAAAGCGGTCTGGGCGCGCAGGGTATCGATCTTGTCTGCTGCACGGGCGGCACGGCGCGAGTCTCCGCGCTGGCAGAGGGAATTCAGGCGCGTTTCGGGGCCGAGAAGCTGGTGCGGCTTCGCAGCCTGCACTCGGTCATCCAAGGTTTGGGCGAGCGCGCAAGAAGCCTGGCCTGAAGAGCCCCCCGCTCGGTACCATGCGCTAGAAGATGGCCGGTTCTCCCGCAGACGCCCTCAGCAAGGCCGTAGAGCGCAGCAAGCAGCTGCTCTTCCCCGTCAAGATCGAGAAGTGGTTCGCGCTCGGCTTCACGGTGTTCCTCGCGCAGTGCGGTGAGAGCGGTGGCAGCTCCGTCAACTTCCCCAGCCTGCCATCCGGAGGCTCGTCCTCGTCGTCCTCCGGTGGAGGCATGGGGGACTTCCGGCAAGGCGTCGACGACGCGCTCCGCACCTTCCACGACGACGTGGCGCTGTACGTGTCGCTTGGCATCGGAGCGCTGCTGCTCATGGCAAGCGTGTGGCTGCTCGTGCTGTGGTTCTCGAGCCGCGCCAAGCTCATGTTCGTGGAGTCCGTCGTGTGGGATCGGGTGGACGTGTCCGGGCAGTGGGCGCGCGCGGCGGAGCTGGGCTTCAGCTTGTTCAAGTTCCGCGCCGCGCTGGGCCTGACCGGCTGGCTACTGTTCCTGGCCAGCACCGCCGCGGGCTTGGCCGTCGCGTTCCCCGCATTTTTGGCCGGCGAATTTTGGGGCCCACGCGCCTGGGCCGCCTACGCGACTTTCGGCTTGGCGGCGCTGCTCATCGGTATCCCCGCCGCCATCATCTCCGCGCTGCTGGACGACTTCGTGGTGCCGCTCATGGTGCTGCGAAACGTGCGCGTGAAAGAAGCTTGGGCGGCGTGTCGCAGCGAGGTCCTGGCCGGCAACGTCGGCGGCCTCTTCATCTTCTACCTACTTCGCTTCGTGCTCGGACTCGGCATCGCGATGGTCGTATCGATCCTCACGTGCCTGACCTGCTGCCTGGCCGCGATCCCCTACGTGGGCACCGTCTTCTTCCTCCCCATCTTCGTCTTCTCCCGCGCCTACCCGCTCTACTACCTCGAGCAGCTCGGCATCCCGGTGTTCCCCCAAGCCGAACCGCAGTGGGCCGCCTACGAAGCCTGGCGCTTCCCACGCTGAACGCCCCCGCCGCTAGTCCAGCTCGGGCTCGAGCTCGAACACCGCCGCCGCATCCCCATCCGCGCCGCTCGTCGCGCGCGGCGCGTTCGCATCCACTCGACCGCCCAGGCCGCCGACACCACCCCTGCCGGGCACGAGCTGCGTATCGGCTCCGAAAAGCGGCTTCATCCCTGAAAAGACGAGCGCATAAGAAGGTCCCCCGGTGCCGCCCGAGCCCGAGCCGCCGCGCCCACCGTTTCCGCCCAGACCGCCGTCGCCACCCGGCGGAGCCGTGACTGAGCTTCCATCATCTCCCAAACCACCAAGCCCGCCCGCACCGGGTAAACCTCCGGGGCCGCCTCGACCGCCCGCCCCGCCGACCGCTGACTCGACGACGCACTCTTGCAGCCGCACGGAGCTGTTCACACTCAGCAGGCCGAGCG
>SECP01000021.1 GCA_004193285.1 Myxococcales bacterium
GGGCTGCGGCGCGGCAGCCCCGAGCTTCAGGGGATGGTAACGATGGCGTCTTCGCCTTGGACGGCGATGCCGAAGCGCTCGAGCGAGTGACCAGAGCAGGGTCCCCATTCGCAGAAGCCGGTCTGCGGGTGGAAGAGCGCGCCGTGATTTTTGCAGACGATGCGGTCGAGGGAGACGTCGTAAAAATCGCCCATGCCGTAGTCCAGATCGACGCTCCAGTGGGGGCAGGAGTTGGCGAAAGCGTAGAGCTCGCCGCCGTAGCGCAGCACGAAGCCTTCCTCGGGGAGCTTGCCGCGCTGAAAGGGGAAGCGCTCCGTCTGCCCGTTTTGTAAGCGGACAGCGCCGGGGACCACGATGGAGAGAGGGGGTGTGGCCCCGGCGCTAGGTGCTTCGTCGCTCACACCGCTTCGACGCGGCCGGGCGTGGTGGTGTTCGGTCCCTCGCCCTCCGCGGGCGGGGGCGCCATGATCTCGTTCATGAGATCGCGGCACTCGGGCCGACCTTTGAGGTGGGCGATGAGCAC
Source organism: Myxococcales bacterium (assembly GCA_004193285.1). Taxonomy (GTDB): domain Bacteria; phylum Myxococcota_A; class Polyangia; order Polyangiales; family Polyangiaceae; genus PMG-095. The sequence continues at coordinate 524 of SECP01000021.1, forward strand.
CGTCGACGCGTCCAGGAAGACCTTTTCGAATTTGAGGCCTTCGCGAGCGCGCGCCGCTACCTTTTCGCGGCCGGAGGCGAGGTCCTCTTCCAGCGCTTCGGCGTAGCGAGCGAGCTGCCCGCGCAGCTCCTCGATTTGACGGCGCAGGTCCGCGGCGCTGGCTTCGCGAGCCATGCGCCGAGTTTCGCGCGTCTTTAGCCACTGGCGCTGGGCCTCGACCATCGCCGCGGCGGCGCCCGCCGCCTCGAAGATGGCTCGCGTTCCCTGACCGGCGCGATCCGCGCGGTCAGCGACGCCGACCTTCTCCTCTGCGATTTGTTGCGCGCGCGAGAGCTCGCGGCGCGCGGACTCTTCCTCTTCGCCGTAGGCGGCGGCTTCGCGCAAGGAGCGGGACTCCTCGTGAGCTAGCTCCTCCACCTTGCGACCGATTTCGGCGCGCAGCGCGCGACCGCGGCGCTCCAGCGCTTCTAGCTTGCGGGTGTGACTAGCGACCTCGCCCTCCAAGCCGTTGGCCTTGGCCGCGACGTCCCACACTGCAGCCATGGACTGGGAGATCTCTCCCGGCGCGTTGGCGGAAGGGTAGGCGCGCGCGACCATGCGCGAGAACAAGCCGGCGCGAGTTGCCCACTCTGCAACCGGTAGAGTCTTAGGAGGGGGTGGAGGCGGGGGCGCGGCGACGGGAGTTGATTCCCCGCCCGCGTTGGTGCCGCCTTCTTTGTCCCACGACGTGCTGGGCAGCGAGCGCTGCAGCTGCTTGAGCTCTTCCAGCAGGTGATGGCCGTCGCGGTAGCGCTTGCGCGGATCTTTCTCCAGGAGGCGGAGCACGATGCGCTCGGCGACCGGGTGACAGTCCTTCTTGACGCTGGTTGGGCGGGGAGCGGGCGCGGTGCGCTGCATCTCCAGCAGCGTCTCCCGATCGCCTGCGCGAAACGGCAGCTGCCCGGTGAGCATTTCGAAGAAGAGCACGCCGAGCGCGTAGAGATCCGACTGCGGACCGGCTTGCTCGCCGCGCGCTTGCTCCGGCGACATGTACTCGGGCGTCCCGAACACGGCGCCCTTGGGCGCGAGGCGCGGGTCGTGCGCGAGCGCGGCCAGACCGAAGTCCAGGATCTTCACGAAGTCCTTACGGCCGCCGCGCGCGGTGAGCAGGATGTTGTCGCTCTTGAGATCGCGATGCACGACGCCCAAGTCGTGAGCGCGAGACAGCGCGGCGCCCATCTGCTCCAGGATGTCTACCGCGCGGGAGAGCGGCAGAGGGCCGCGCGCGAGCTCCGAGGAGAGCGGCGTGCCGACCAGGTACTCCATGACCAGGTACAGCTCGCTGTCGTCTGTCTCCCCGATGTCGTGGATGTCGATGATGTGCGCGTGGTCGACTCGGTTGGCGGCGCGCGCTTCGCGCAACATCCACGCGCGGAGGTGGGTTTCCCCGCGCAAATCCGGCCGAATGAGCTTGACGGCTACGACGCGGTCGATGAGCACGTGGCGGGCGCGGTATACGATGCCCATGCCGCCCTCGCCGATGCGCGCCTCCAGCCGATAGCGGCCGGCAATGACCTTGCCAAGCGCGGGGTCATCCGCCCGCTTACGTGAAGTCCCAGCCCTTGGGGGCGCTGGTTGTGCCATGTGTCCGTTCCAAACCTGGGGTGGTGAAGAAGCCTGACCGCCAAGCTTAGCCAGAAGGCCTTCGGATTACTACCAGCCTCTGCGAACGAAGCGCGCTTGTCAGAATGCGACGCTGAGCACCGGGATGCGCACTTCCGTCGCGTCGGGCGCGCCGAACACCAGCCGCTCGGTGCGGGTGTAAGCCTTTAGCAGCTCGACGTTCGGAATGCCGAGGGCCAGGCGCGAATCTTTGACCCCGAAGAGCGCCGGAGGTGGGAGCTGCAACGACAAGCGCCGCTCCGAGCGCAAGTGACGGCGCGTCGTAGGCGGCGGGGCCGCGGCCGGAGCGTCAGCCGGAGGAGGCGCGACGACCGGAGACTCAGAAGGGGGCGGCGCGACGGCGGGAGGAGGCGCGGCGTCCGTCGGCGCGGGCGGCTCCGCTACGGGCTCATCCACCGGCGGTTGATCTTGCAGGTAAGACTGGGGCGGCTCGTACGCTGTCGCCGAGAGCACGGCCACGACGGTAGGGATGGCAAAGACGAGCCCGCCGGCGAGCATGAGCATCGAGGCGCGTGGGCTATCTTGCTGGTCCACGAAGTAGCCGCCCACGCCGCCCGCGGCGCCGCCCGCCACGCCACCGACGACGTACGCCCAAGCGGGCCGAACTCCGAAGGCGGCCTCGCTCACCATGACGAGCTCCGCGCCCATGAGCGCGCCACCGACGATACCCTTGCCGGTAGACGACACCTCGGCTTCGCCCGTAGCGTGCGCGGCGAGTGGAGTCAGCGTCGCCGCGGCGAGGGCGAGAAGCGAGGTCAGCGTGCGCGTCTTCATGGTCCCAATCTCCAAGTAACTCCGTTGCACCCGTCGGCCGAAGGTTCATCGGCCGCTCGAGCTACGAAGCGAGCCCGAGCATAGGCGTGGCTCGTTTCTGGAGCAAGCGCGGGTATTTCGCTACAAACCCGGTATGAAGGCGCAGCGGCGGCAGCTCGGCAGTTTTTTTCTCTGCCTGCCGCTGTGCGCGCTAGGTGTGGCGATCTTGGGCGTGCTGCGCCTCCGCCATCAGTTTCCAGGCGCTGCTGGGAGCCCGGGCCTCCTCGTGCCGTTTCTGCTTCCAGTCGCGGGGCTGGCTTTGGAGGCCGGCGGGCTGGTGGCGCTGACGTACACCCAGCTCCGAAGCACCCTGGGGCCGCCGCTCTCGGACGTGCGTTCCCGTGCCCGCGCGGCCTTGCCGGTGCTGCTGCTGCTCGGCGGGGTGCTCTTGGTGGCGGAGACCATCCCGCGCGGGACCGAGCACCCCGGGGCTTTCGCCAACGAGCTCCTGGCTAGCGCTCGCAGTAGCTGCACCGCGGGCGCGGTCGTGCCCGTGCCGCTTCTGGGGCTCAGCGTACGGTGCGCGGCGCCGCAGCGTATCGAGGGGCCGATGCCGGGAGTGCCGTCCGTTCAGATCGCGATGAAAGAGCTCGCCTTCTCGGATGATTTGCGGAGCGTAGAGATCGGGGCCCTGGAGCTCCACGCCGCGCGTTCGCTCGACGTGAAGCTCCGGGCCGGCACCGCGCGCGTGGCCGGGCTAGCGCCGTGGTCGCGCTCGCCGCGGTTCTCGGCGCCGGGGCGGCTGGCTATCCTGCTCGCGCTCGGCGGTGCGCTCTGGGTCGCGGGCGTGCTCCTTCTGCGAAAGCCGCCGGTGCCCACGCCGGCTCCCGCGGATCGCCGCCTGGCGCTCGTGCTCGGCGGCTTGGCGCGGGGCTTGTTCGCTTTGCCGGGCGCGGTCACCTCCGCGATCTTCGTCTCGCTCGACCAGGATCGCGCCGCGCCCGTCGCGTACCTGGGCGCGGCGCTGGCGGGGGCGCTCGTCGTTGCGGTAGTCGCCGGGGTCCTGGTGCCGCGGGCGCCCCAAATCTTCAACTCTTTCAGGGATTTGTGATTCGGATTGCTGGGCCTACGGGCTGGTGGTAGCAGCTGGGCCCGTCCCTACGTTTTGTGTCTCTCCTCCTTCTAGCCCTGCTGCTGTTCTTGCTCTTCGGCGGTAGCCGTATCGGCGCCGCGGGCAAGGGCCTGGGGCAAGCGGCTCGCCACGTGAAGCGAGCGCTCGACGAGGAGGAGGCCCCAAGCGCCGTCCCGAAAGCTCCTCCGCCGGCCATGAATCAATCGTCCGAGAGCAAAGAGCCCAAGCTGCTGCCCGCCAAGGGCGAGTCGAGCGCGTCCACCGGAGACGAGTCATGACTCCGCCCGATACCGGCACGCTCACGGAGGCGGAGGCTTCCTCCACTCGGCTCGCACCGTTTGCATCGCGCGCTCAGCTCTCGGCCCTGCTCGAGCTGACCAAGCCGAGCATCACCACCCTCGTGATGGTGACGATGGTGTCCGGCGCTCTGGCCGCCTCGCGGCCCATCGTCGGGTACGACCTGGCTTTGTCGATGTTCGCAACCGCCTGCGTCGTCGGGGCTGCCAACGCTTTCAACATGTGGATGGAGCGCGACTCGGACGCCTTCATGTCGCGCACTCGCAAGCGCCCGCTCCCCACGGGGCGCCTCACTCCGGAGCTGGTGCTCGGCTTCGGCTCGATGCTCGCAGTGGTCGGGCTCACGCTGTTGGCCATGTTCGTGAGCTCGCTGGCGGCGCTCCTCGGCTGGGTAGCGATGTCCTCGTACGTGCTCGCCTACACGCCGCTCAAGCGCGTCACTCCCTGGTCTTTGCACGTGGGCGCGGTGCCCGGCGCGATTCCGCCGCTCATCGGCTGGGCCAGCGTTACCGGCTCGCTTTCGCGCGAAGCCTTCGCGCTGTTCGCCATCTTGTTCGTCTGGCAGTTGCCGCACTTCTTGGCGATCGCCACCTTCCGAGCGCCCGAGTACGAACGAGCCGGGTTGAAGGTGATGCCGAACGTGAACGGCGCGCAAGCTACGGAGCGCGCCATCATCGGGTACAGCGCGCTGCTCGGAGTCGTGGCGCTGGCGCCCTGGGCGCTCGGCATGGCCGGCGTCGGCTACGGCTTGGTCGCGCTCCTTTCTTCCCTCGCATTCTTGGGCGTGGCCCTGCATGGCCGAGGCCGGATGGAGCCGCACCGCTGGGCGCGTCGCTTGTTCCTCGCCTCGATGCCGTACTTGGTCGTGGTGTTTGCCGCGTTCGTCGCGAGCCGTGTCTGAGCCGGAATGAGTAAAGACAGCGGCGTTCCCACTGGTCGTTTGGGGCGCTTCGTCAAGTTGGCGGGCGTCGGCGCGCGCGCCTCCGTCGACATGCTCGCGCGCAAGGGGTCGGAAAAAGTCGCGGAGCGCACCGCGGAAGTGCTCGGCAACCTGCGAGGTCTCGCCGCGAAGCTCGGACAGACGGCCAGCTACGTGGACGGTTTCGTGCCCGAAACTCACCGTGCGGTGTACGAAAAGGCGCTCGGCGCGCTGCGTACGGCCGCCCCGCGCTCCGCCCCGGAGGCCGTGCGAGCGCTCATCGAGTCCGAGCTCGGGGCTCCGCTCGATAAGCTCTTCGAGAGCTTCGACGAGGCGCCGTTCGCCAGCGCCTCCATCGGCCAGGTACACCGCGCGGTGTTGCCGAATGGGGAGGTCGTCGCGGTCAAGGTGCAGCACCCGGGCATCGACGACGCCATCGAGAGCGATCTGTCCAACGTGGGTTTGTTGGAGGGCTTCATTGGCGCACTAGGCCCGCGCGCCTTGAACTCCGGCGCCGTGCTCGAGGAAGTGAAGACCCGCTTTCGCGAGGAGCTGGACTACCGGCTCGAGGCGGAGCGCCAGGAGCAGTTCCGGCAGCTGCACGCCTCCGATCCGACCATCGCCATCCCCCGCGTGGTTCGGGAGCGCTCGGCCCGTCGCGTGCTCACCATGGAGCTCGTCACCGGGGCGACGCTAGAAGAAGCGGCTCTGGCCGCGCCGGAGCTGCGCGCGCGCTACGCGCAAACGCTGTGGCGCTTCGTCTTCAAGGGCAACTTGGTGGGAGGGATGTTCAACGCCGACCCTCACCCTGGCAACTACCTGTTCCAGGCGGATGGAACCGTTACTTTCCTGGATTTCGGCTGCATTCAGCCGATCCGAGGGCACCGGTTGGAGGAGGCGCGCGATCTTCACCGCGCCGCGTTGCGCCGTGACGACGTCGCCTTTCGACGGGCGGCCGCGGTCATCCTGGAGTCCAAGGGCGGAAGCTACGAAGCCGCTGCCACTGCCTACTCGCGTCGCTGCTTCGAGCCGGTCTTCGGCTCGCCGTTCCATATCACTCCGCAGTTTGCGAGCTCGCTCGTCAGTGAGATCAAGACGGTGAAGGATCAGCTCTTCGCGAAGGACAAAAGCTTCGTGCAGCTGCCCACCGGCATGCTCTTCATGAATCGGCTCCAGTTCGGCTTTTACTCCGTGCTCGCGCGGCTCGACGTGAGCGTGGACTACGCGGCAGTGGAGCGGCGCTTCTTGGAAGAAGCCGGCCTGCTCTAGAGGCTCGGCTCAGCGCCGCGAGCTCTTGGACGCGATGCTTTCGCCGACCGCTTCGTCTTCCGGCCGCACCCGGTTGAGGCGGGCACCGGAACCGCTGGAGCGCGGGCGCGGCGCGGGGGCCATATGACTGATCGGCGGAGCGGTCGGAAACGGCTCGAGGGCGGCGACCACTTCCTCCACCTCGCGCGCCTTGTCTATCACCGCGCCGAAGCGCTGGGCGCGCTGGCGCTCTGCTGCGTCAAGCGAGCCGGTGTAGAAGACGAGGTGGTGGACGGCGCCGAGCCGGAGCAGCTCGTCCGCGAGATCCGCCCCGTTGCCGTCGGGCAGGTCCAAATCCAGCACCGCTACTTGAAAGCCGCGCCCGGAGGCGCGCGCGGCTCGGCAGCTTTGAGCCAGGCTCACGGTGTAACCCTCACGCAGGAGCCGACGAGCGATTGAGCGGCCGACGACCGGGTCGTCTTCGACAATCAGGGCTCGGGTCGGGGCGGGGAGGGTCATCACGCGCTACTTCGGTCGACGCGCGAAAAGCTATCAGCTTTCCGCTCTCCTGAACATATGTCCGGTACAATCCGCGGAAACCGCAAGGAGATTCGACGCCTACAACCAGACATTCATGCAGGAGGTGAAGGTGGGGCGGTGTCGGCGACGACCGGTTCCGTGCTCGTGGGGGGAGGGACGGCGCGCGAGGCGGCCCTGACGAACGGCAGGTACAGAGCGGCGAGCTCGAGCATCAGCGCAGGGATCGGAATATCCAGCGCGCCTCGCGCGGCAAGGCACGCTGCCAAGATCAAACCCAGCTCACCGCCGCTCACCAGCGCGGCGGCCGCAGCGAGCAGCGCGCCCGTGTTCAGCAAGTGCGAGAAGGCGAGCGGCAGAATCGAGCTTTGCTCCCGTGAGAGCCGCTCGAGCCCGCGACCGAGCAGCAGGGAGAGGGTGCTTGCGCCGGGCGCGGATGCTCGCAAGGAGGAGACGACGACGAGCGCCGCTACGCCGAGCAGCACCGGGACGACGATGCGCCCGTGCTTGGTGCGCAGGCGCAGCCACACGAGCGCGAGAGCCAGCGCGACCAAGTCCAGCCCCACCCCGAGGGTCTCGATCCATTGGGCGGTTCGGAACGCGAAGATGTCCAGCGCGTCCGACGCGTCTTGGGTGAGCTTGCGCGAGAGCACGTGCACCAAGCCCGCCATCGAAATTAGGCCGAGCACGAGCGCGCCGGCGCGCTTGCCGCGATCGGCCAGGCTGTGCCGCGCCGACAAGCCACCGACGATCGCGGAGGTGATGCCCAGCGCGAGCGCCAGCAGCGGCTCCAGCGGTCGGAAGCTCGCGAAGAGCAGCAGCATGCAGCCAAGCGCTACCGCCGGGACGACGACCACCCGTGCGAGCAGCGGCGCGCGCGGCGCAGCGACGAGCAGCGTCGCCAGTCGCGCCAGGCCGGCGACCAAGCCGGTGGCGGCGAGCATGGTGAGCAGCGCGGTCACTCGGCCCGTCCACAGAATGGTGCGCTCCATGCCCACCATCAGGCCGGGCAAGGCGGGCGCGATGCACCGGGCCAGCAAGCTCGCCGAGAGGCCGAGCGCGACGACCACTCGCAGCGGAACGCCGTTGTCGATCGGCCTGTCGGTCACCAAGGCTTTGCTACCACCAAACCGCGACCTGGCGCGAGCCCGCGGCGTGCGGATCAGCCTGGCGGAGCCGAGGGGGCCGCGGGAGGCGGGTCAGCCTGGCCATGGCGCTCACCCGCCGGAGGGGCGGCTTCGTCCGGCCCCCGGAACGGCGGGAGCGGCGGCGTGCTCGGCATGGGCGCCGGCTTGGGCTGCACGTTCAGGATGAAGGGGTGCGCGTACAGGGTCGAGCACGCCATGTCGTCCCGCCGGAACTCCCAGTGCAGGTACACGTTGCCGTCCGGCGAGACGATCTCCGACGGAGGGGTACCGAACGGAGCGGCTCGATCCACGGCGGCGATGGCGCTGATGTCGAACGCGGTGATGCCGCTGGTGCGCGTGACGCCGCGCCGTACGAGCCGCCCCTCCTCGCGGTCGACCACGATCTCCAGTGCGGTGACCAGGTTGCGGTCGTTCATGGGGTGCGAAGAGGGCAGGCGCTCCAGCGAGTCCAGAAAGGTGTCGGCGAAGATGGGGTGGATGCGGCTGTGAATCTGGTTCAGGTACGCCGCGAACGGCACCGCGGCCGTGTTGAGGGCGGTCTGATTGCCGGGCTTCACGCTCGGTACGTAGTTTTCGATCGCGCTGCGGTAGCGCTCTAGGCCCGGCGTCGCCCAGCTGCCGCGGTGCGCGCTGCGACGCCGCTCGCCATCCGCCCGGCGCAGACGAGACATCTCGTCCGCGCCCACCGCTTCTGTCGCCATCGTGGGGGTGAGGTTCAGCGCTACGCCGTTATTGGTGCGACCCGCGGCGCCCAAACCGAGCGACTCCAGAAGCGAGCGCGGTCGCCGCGGGGGGAGACGCTTCTTGGCCTTCTGCGCGCGCTGCTCGGGCGTCGCTGCTTGCGCCTTGGGTACGGTGAACGAGCCGTCGTTGCTCGCGACCGTCTCGGGAGAGCCGGCATGCTCGTGGGTCGCGGACTTTGCGACCTGGTTCCGGTCTTGGGACTCTACGGTGGCCTTGGTCGGCGCTTTCTCGACTTGCGAGCCCGGCGCCCCCGGCGCGGCGCCCGCGGCCTGACCCTGCTTTGGCGCGGGAGTGGCGGCGGTCGCTCGCTCTGCCTCCGCGGCGTGGGAGCCGCCCGGGGCGAGATCCTTCACGCCGGGCACGTCCATGTCCTGCCGCACGCGCGTCTCTTCCGCGTTCCCGGGGTCTTCTTTCGGGCCGTTCGGGGCGTTGCCGGGCGTCGGCTGCTTCTCGTTCTGATCCGTCGAGGTGATCTGCGCGCGCGTCTCTTGCTCCACGCGGTTCGCCTTGTCCGAGATGTAAGCGGCGTCCGGATTGTCCTTCTGCTTCTCGTCCTCGACGTGCTGCTTGACCGCGATCTTGTTGGGCATCACCAACGGCGGCGTGGGCTTGGCCGGCTCTGCGGGCTGCGCGGGCATCGTCTCCTCCGGCTTCTTCTCGTCCTTCTTCTCTTCTTTCTTCTCTTCCGGTTCGGGCTTCTTCTTCTCCTCTTCCGGCTTCACGTCCGCCTTCTTGGGCGGCTTCTTCTGCTGTTCGATCTCTTCCGGCGCCTCTTCGACTTCGTCCTTCGCGTCTTCCGCGGCAGCGTCGTCCGGCTGTTTTTCTTCCGGCTTCAGCTCTTCTTCGTCCGGCGTGCCGTCGTCGAGCGTGATCTCCACCGGCGGCGCGATGGAGCCCTTCACGTGGCTACGGATCCCCGCGGCGAAGCGCCCCACGTCCAGCCGCTCTTCGATGAGACGCGCCGCTTGGTCTGCGCCGCCACCCCACATGAGGTGCGTCAGCACCGCGGAGGCGGCCCAGAGGAAAAGCGGGATGCTCGCTTCACGGCGCATGGTAGGTGGGTGGCACGACTCGCCGGGCGAACGGCCGGCTTGGGATCACAAAGCTATCACCCGCCACGGGTAGCAGCAACGCACAGAACGCCTCGACCGTCTCGCCTCACGCTTTCGTAATACCCGCGAATTGTTCGGCAATCTCCGCGGGCGTCCAAACTCCGGGATCCTCGTCTTTGTGACGACCAGCGCTCTCCACCAGCTTGAACTGGCTGATGCGCGCTCCCGCGACCGACAGCGTGACGCCTGTGACCTCGCGGCTGAGCTCGCTCGCGAGGAACACGTGCACCGGCGCGACGTGCTCGGGCGACAGTGAGTCCCCAATCTTTTCGAACAGCGGCAGGTCCTCCGTGAGGCGCGTTTTGGCGAGCGGTGCGACCGCGTTGACGCGGATCCCGAAGCGCTGCAGCTCGATGGAGGCGGTACGGGTGAGCCCGTAGATGCCGGCCTTGGCCGCGGAGTAGTTGGACTGGCCGAAGTTGCCGACCAAGCCCGAGACGCTGGTGGTGTTCACGATCGAGCCGCCCTGGCCTTGATCCTTGAGCTTGGCGGCCGCGGCGCGCAGGCACAGGAAGGTGCCGGTCAGGTGAACGTCCAGCACGGCTTGCCAATCCGCGAGCGTGAGCTTGAGCAGTGTCTTGTCGCGCAAGATGCCGGCGTTGTTGATGAGCACGTCGAGCCGACCGAACGCTTCCGTCGCGCTTTGGACGATACGCTCCGCGGAGGCCTCGTCGCTGACGCTCTCGTAGCTAGCCGCGGCCTCGCCGCCGGCGGCGCGAATCTCCGCGACGACCGCGTCGGCGGCTTCTTTGCCCTCGCCAGTGCCATCGCGAGCGCCGCCGTGGTCGTTCACGAGTACGCGGGCGCCCTCACGAGCGAGCGCGAGAGCCGTGGCGCGACCGATGCCGCCACCCGCGCCGGTGACGATCGCGACCTTGCCGTCGAGGAGACTCATGGCCGGGCGATGTACTTCCAGCGCCAATGGATGACAAGCGTGGCTCGCACGTCGTCGCGGCTCCGGCTATGCTGCGCCCCCCGCAATGACCGGTTCGACCCGCCGCCTGCTCGTTACCAGCGCGCTTCCCTACGCCAATGGCCACATCCACCTGGGCCACTTGGTCGAATACTTGCAGACGGACGTCTGGGTCAGGTTTCAAAACCTGCGCGGCAATCGGGCCACGTACATCTGCGCCGACGACACCCACGGCACCGCCATTATGATGCGGGCGCGGCAAGAGGGCCGCAGCGAGGCCGAGCTGGTCGCGGCCATGAGCGAGGCGCACCAGCGAGATTTCGCGGGCTTTCAGATCCGCTTCGACCACTACGGGTCGACCAACTCGGACCACAGCCGCAAGCTGTGCGAGCGCATCTGGGCGTCGCTACGCGGCGCCGGCTTGATCAAGGAGCGTGAGGTCACCCAGCTGTACGACGCGGAGGCGAAGGTCTTCTTGGCGGACCGCTTCGTGAAGGGCACGTGCCCCAAGTGCGGCACCCCCGACCAGTACGGGGACTCGTGCGAGAAGTGCAGCAGCACCTACTCCGCGCAGGACTTGATCGACCCGGTGAGCACACTCAGCGGCAGCAAGCCGGAGGTCAGGAGCTCACCGCACCTGTTCGTCGAGATCGAGAAGCTGCGTCCCTTCCTCACGGAGTGGACGCAAGAGCCGGGGCGGTTGCAGCCGGAGATCGCCAACTATCTCAAGGGGCACTTCTTGGCGGAAGAGCTGCGTGACTGGGACGTCTCGCGGCCGGCGCCGTACTTCGGCTTCGAGATCCCGGACGCGCCCGGTCACTACTGGTACGTGTGGTTCGACGCGCCCATCGGTTACATGGGCTCGACCGCAGAGTGGTGCGAGAAACCCGGCAACGCCGAGCGCTTCGAGGACCTCTGGCAGAACGAAGCGGTGGAAATTCATCACTTCATCGGCAAAGACATCGTGTACTTCCACACGCTGTTTTGGCCGGCCATGCTCAAGGCCTCTGGCTTCCCGCTGCCCAAGCGCGTGCAGGTGCACGGCATGCTCACCGTCAACGGCGAGAAGATGAGCAAGTCCCGCGGCACCTTCGTGCTCGCGTCCACTTACCTCAAGCACCTGGACCCTTCGTACCTCCGCTACTACTACATGGCGAAGCTCGGCTCGCGGGTAGAGGATTTGGACCTCAACCTGGAGGAGCTGGTAGCGAAGGTGAACTCGGATTTGGTGGGCAAGGTCGTCAACCTCGCCAGCCGTACCGCGCGCTTCGTCACCGAGCTGTCGCCCAGCTACCCGGACGACGGCGGCTTGTTCGCGTCGGCCGCAGCCGCCGGTGACGAGATCGCGGACGCGTACGAGAGCTGCGACTTCGCGCGGGCGATGCGCACCATCATGGCGCTCGCGGATCGCGCCAACGAGCTCGTGGACCAGAAGCAGCCCTGGGCGCTCAAGAAGCAGCCGGAAAAGCTGGGCGAGCTGCGTGACGTGTGCACCATCATCCTCAACCTGTACCGGCAAATCGTCGTTTACCTGACGCCGGTGCTGCCCCAGCTCGCGGAGCAGAGCCGGGCCCTGCTCGGAGCGCCGCTCCAGAGCTGGGAAGAAGCCAAGACCCCGCTCTTGTCGGTCAAGCTGGGCGAATTTTCGCATTTGATGCAGCGTGTGGACCCGAAGAAGCTCGAAGCCATGATCGAAGAAAGCAAGCCCGAAGCCCCGCCCGCCGCGCCCGTTACCGAAGGCGCCGCCACTCCCGCCCTCGCCGACGACGGCGCCGCCCTCGCCGCGGAGCCGCTCGCGGCCGAGTGCAGCATCGACGACTTCACGAAGGTGGATCTGCGCGTCGCGCGCGTCATCAACGCCGAGCACATCCCGGAAGCGAACAAGCTGCTCAAGCTCACCGTCTCCCTCGGGGGAGACACCACGCGCACGATCTTCGCCGGCATCAAGGCGGCCTACGCGCCCGAGCAGCTGATTGGGCGGCTCGTGGTCGTCGTCGCCAACCTGGCACCCCGAAAGATGAAGTTCGGCGTGTCCGAGGGGATGGTCGTGGCCGCCGGTGCGGGCGGCAAAGAGGTGTACGTCCTCTCTCCCGACAGCGGCGCCAAGCCCGGTCACCGCGTCCACTGACCACGCCGTGAAGAAGACGAACGCGTGCTCAGCGCAGTCGCTCGAGCACGCGCGGCCGCCGGCGAGGCGGGCGGCTACGGAGCGCGAAGGCGTCTCGAACCCGCGTTTCTACGCGCTTTGCGAGAGCCAGCGACGCAGCGTGGATCACGACTAGCGGCTCCGACGCCGAAACCTTCGTGCCTACCGGCGCCACGAGCTCGAGGCCTGCGGCGGGGTCGATTGGCTCATCCGCACGGGTTCTGCCCGCCCCGAGCTCGATCGCGAGCAGGCCGAGGGCAAGTGCGTCCACGCCCGCAACATAGCCCCCGCGGGCAGCGCGGAGCACGTGGCGCACCTTGGCGCGCGGCAGCCGCGCTGGGTCGTCCACGACGCGTGGGTCCCCGCCTTGGAGCTTCACCAACCTGCGAAAGACGTCCAGCGCCGAGCCGTCCGCCAGCGCGCGCTCCAGCAACGGCAACGCCTGCTCGCGCGTCCTACAGCGCTTGCCCACGACCAGCATCTCTGCGCCGAGCTCCAGGGTCAGCTCGCGCGTGTCCGCGGGGCCGCGGTCGTGCAGCACTTCAATCGCCTCGCGCGTCTCGAGCGCATTGCCGATGGTCAGACCGATAGGCGCGGACATGTCCGTGATGAGAGCGGAAACGCGCTTTCCGGCCCGCTTTCCCACTGAAACCAGCTCTTTCGCGAGCGCGCGCGCGCTCCTCCGGTCTTTCATGAAGGCGCCGCCGCCGCACTTCACGTCCAGCACCAAACCGTCGATCCCTTCCGCCAGCTTCTTCGACAAGATGCTGGCCACGATCAGCGGGATGCACTCGACGGTCGCCGTGACGTCCCGCAGGGCGTAGAGGCGCCGGTCGGCGGGAGCCAGCTCCGCGGTTTGCCCGATCAAGCACGTCCCGACCTCTCGCACGATGCGTTCGAATCGTTTCGCGTCCAAGTCGACCCGAAAGCCCGGGATCGCCTCCAGCTTGTCCAGGGTGCCGCCGGTGTGCCCCAGCCCGCGCCCGGAGATCATCGGCACCGAAACCCCGCAAGCGGCCACGAGCGGCGCCAAGCACAGGCTGATCTTGTCTCCTACGCCGCCGGTGGAGTGCTTGTCCACCCGCGCTCCCTTCACGCTCGGCAACGTGAGGACGCGGCCCGAGTGCAGCATCGCGTTCGTGAGCGCGAGCGTCTCCCGGCGCGACAGACCGTTCAAGAATGCGGCCATCAGCCACGCGCTGGCCTGGTAGTCGGTCACCTCTCCGGCCACGAAGGCGCGGACGAATTCCCCCACCTCGGAGGGTGTGTGCTCCAGGCCATCACGCTTGCGGCGTAGGAATTCGACGGGGCTCGAGCGGTGCGCGGCGGGCAAGGCTTGCCAATCCTCGCCCGAGCGGGGCTAGATTCACAGCTCGAAAATGGACAAGCCGCGCGGCCGTCCCAAAGGCAAATTCACTCAGCATCGCCGGCTCGACAAGCTGCGCGAGCTGCTCGAGCGCCACCCGCGCGGGCTCACGCTCTACGACATGGCCGGCGCGCTCGGCGTGACGGTGCGGTCCATGCGCCGCTACATGAAAGAGATCGAGCGAGACTCCGAGCTCGAGTCCGTGCCCACCAAGGGCGGCGCCGCGCTCATGTGGCGACTTCGGTCCAACGAGACGCCGCGCAAGGTGGAGCTGCGCCGCACGCAGACCTACGCGCTGCTCGCCGCGCGGCGGCTGTTCGAGCCCATGCGCGGGTCCGCGCTGTTCGACGAGATCGATCACGCGGTGATGAAGCTCCTCGCGCTGGCTCAGCGACCCGGTCGCGGCCCCAACGCCGGCCTCGCGGACGTACGGCTCGAGGAGCGCTTCCTCTATTTGCCGCATGCGCCAAAAAACTACGCCGAGCGAACGGAAGAGCTGGACGACCTCTTCCAGGCCGTCTCGGATTTACGCCCGCTCTCCTTGCTCTACAAAAGCGCGACGCGTGCGGACGAAGAGCGCATCACGATCCATCCGTACGCCCTCGTGCTCCACCGCGATTCCATCTACTGCGTCGGCTTCCACACCGGCCGCCAAGAAATCCGCACCTTCGTGCTGGATCGGATGCGCGACACCGAATGCCTCTTCAACGAGCGCTTCGAGCTGCCGCCCGACTTCCACATCGACCAGTACTTTCAGGGGGAGTTCGGCATCTGGCGGGACCCCAACCAGCAAAAGGTCGTCATCGAGTTCGACGCCCACGCCGCCGAGTACATCCGCGCGCGCCGCGTGCACTCCAGCCAAAGGCTCGCCACGATCGCCGGCGGCGGCGTCCGGCTCACGATGACGGTCGGCAACCTCACTCAGGTCACGAGCTGGATCCTCGAATGGGGAGCGCGCGCCAAAGTCGTCGAGCCCCCGGAGCTCATCGAGCGCGTCCGCAAGGAGCTGGCCGGCGCCCTGGCCCTGTATCCGGTCCCCCCCGCCACCGAGCGGTCGGCCAAACCAGAAAAGAAATCGAAGGCCCGCTGAGCTCCTTGACAGACCCTCCACGAAACTCGTAAGAAGCGCGCCTTCCGCGGGAGTAACTCAGCGGTAGAGTGCCACCTTGCCAAGGTGGACGTCGAGGGTTCAAATCCCTTCTCCCGCTCCAGAAATATGGAGAGAAAAAGCCGGTTAGTCCGAAGAGACTAGCCGGTTTTTCGTTTGCGGGATCGCGTCTCGCACCGCGCGATTGGGCGACGTCGGCGCGCGCAGCTCCAGGCTCACTCAGGCCCACAAGCCGTCGGTCCGCTCGGGCCAAACCACTCGGGCGCCGTGCCGCGCGGGAAGTGGGCCACGAGCGGTCCGAAGCTCACGTAGAGCGCGCCGCTCGCGTCGCGCTGGGCGGCGTCGGGAGAGTGAATGGGCGTGAAGTCGCCTTGCCAGCTGGCGGCAGTGGCTAGCCCCGAGCTCCGAATACTGTGCGCGGCGGTGCAGGTGAGTAGGAGCGCCTCGGGGTCACCGCTCGACGCCGCGATCGCGACGGGGCAGCCGCGCAGCTCCGCGAGTGGAGCTAGGGTCCAGCCTGTCGGCGTGGGGTCGACTCGGTACACGCGGGTCGCGCGCGCGCAGCCTTCGCCGTGACAGAGCCCCGCCACCGCGAGGATCCCGAAGTCCAGCCGCTCGATCCAGCGCACCGGCTCCGGCAATTGCAGATCGAGCCGGACGGCTTGCCGCGACTCTTTGTCGACGGAATAGAGCCCCTCGCCAAACTCGCCCACATCCAGCGCCACGAGCCACGCCTTGGCCCCTTCCACCACCCGCCGCTCCGCTCCCGATAGCGCAGGCTCCGCGATCTCTGGCGGAAGGGGAGTGACGGGCAGCGCGTCCCAGCGTCGCGTGCGGCGCGGCATCGCCGCATGGGGGTTCACGCGGCCCTTTTCGTCCTTCTGCAGTGCCCAGTAGCCTGGATGGCGCCCCGCGCAGCTGGTGAGCAGCGACTCCGCCTCCTCATCTTCCATCCGGCTCCACCCCGGCCAAGGTGCGCCTTCCGCCACCGAGCCATGCCGCGAAGCATCCGCGCCCGACGATGATGGCGGCGCGCCGTTGGCACAGCCGATGAAAAGGAGGACGACGAGCCAGCCGCGTGACTTCGTGACTTTCATCACGCGATCATTCTCGCACCAAGTTGACTGCCGCGCTCAAGGGTCTGCGGCATTGCCGAGGCCAGCCAGAGGAGTGGCTCACGGGTGCCTTGGCGCTGCGGCTTTATCTCGCCGGCACGCGCGGCAGACTGCTGCGCACCCATTCGCGAGCTAGCTCCAGCGCAAAGGAGTCGCGGCAGATGACTTGGAGCTCCAAATGAGTACCAGCCGTGCTCGTCACCTGGCGTTCAAGGGGCAAGTCTGGGAGCAATGAGTCCACGATTTGTTGCACTTGCACCATCGTGGGGCCACTTTCATCGACGCGGATGCAACGATCGACGAGCCGCTCACCCAGCCATTTCTGCAAGAGCTCTGACCGAACTCCGACCTTGATCATGTCTTCTCGAAGCTCTGGATTTGCTCCGCCGAACAGGTCCTTCCAGATGTCAGTTTGGCGTTGTAGCTCACGCCCTGTGTCCCGGGATGGTGCGCCGAAAGGCGCTGCGTTGGCTAGCTTGCGCCGGAAGTCCCCGAGCTCGGGAAAGGCGTCGCCCATACCGTCCAGCACCGCCGCGGGGCTCGCCATGCCGCCGAACTTTTGTCGGCTGCGAAACAGAATCTGACGAATATTCGTGAGATCGCGGAGGAGTGTGGCCAGTAGATAGAGTCGCGTCGACCACCAGTCGTCGCCTTCGCCTAGGTCGATCACCATCGCGCGGGAATTGCCAGCGCGGCTGACCATGTTGGCGATCTCCGACATCGAGCTGGGGTTGATTTCCTGACCGCTCCCGAACGAAACCATATCCGTTGCGTTAACTGAGTCTTGGGCAAGCACCCGCTCGACCATGCTCTGGCCAAGACTTTGGCGGGCGACCGCCGCCGATACCTGACTCGCCAAATCTTCGGGGGTCACGAAGATGCCGGCGAGATAGTTGCTGCCAACTTCGCCGCGGAAGCGGCTGATGCTCGCGGCTGCGGCGCTGTTGGCGGCCATCGCATCCACGTGCGCGGGCGGCCATGGTGCCTCGGGGTCCAGCAAAAATGCCAGGACAGGCTTGCCCGCCGACTTGGCCTCGAGAAACTCCAGCTCCGTGATCGAGCGCTGCTGCGCGTCCGCAGGGGAGCCGTAGCGCCAGGCCAACATCAACAAGTAGGCGTCCGCCGTTCGCACGTCGGCCAAGCAGCGCTCGAGCGGTTTAGCGCCCTCCGCCACGTATTGCTCCATCCCTATCACGTCGTGTCCCATGCGCCGCAATGCTCGGTCCACGGCCAACCGGTGTTCGCGCAGGTCGCGGTAGGTAGATGAAAGGTACACCTTCATTGCCTATCAGCGATGCTGTGAGTACCTACGCGCTACAATAGTCAATTCGTCGCATGGGCAACATGCGGTCGCTGAACTTGGCGGCGGGCACGTCCATGTACGCAGCCACTGCTGCTGCTGCCGCCGCCGCCGTCGACGCTTCCGCCGCTACTGCCCGCCGTCTACCCCGGCTCGCAGCCGCCTGCAGTTGCCGAGTCCCCAACCGCAGCCGGTGATCGGCCCAATGAAAGACGGGGCGAGAAGGGATACGCGGGGACGGTGACGCTTCATGGCGGGGAGCAGGTCGGCTCAGGCCCTGTCCGTGGACGCCACAAACCTTCCCGTGGTCTGCCGGCGCGACGGTTCGGTCGATGGCGCGGCCGCGTTCCGTTCTGCAGTGAGGGAGCGCGACTCGCTCCGGTGCATGCAAGTCGCCGTACCTGATCATCTTTTTCGCGCTGATCGCGCCGCGACGCTGGGCGTGTTCCAAAGACGACGAAACGACCAAACGAATGTGGTCTGAAGCGAAGCTTGCGAGCATCCTTTGCGTCGTGCGTTGCCACCCAAGCCAACTCGGTTTTCGCGGATCTCGAACAGCCCTCTGCGCACGACTCGGCGTCGCCGCGTTGGCCGCCGGTGCTAGCTTGACGGAGACCGCGAGCGCCAAGCCGTTCATGGACTACGTCAAGCCGACGCCCGTCGTCGCACCGCTCAGCTCAGCCACTTGGGGAGTGGCGGGTGTGCTGCCTCGTGACCTTTCGAACGGCATCGAGAGCGCCAAGGGCGCCGGCGTCCACCCCGACTACTATTACTGGGACGGGCAGATCATCCGGGCCAAAGACGGCAAATATCATCTGTTCATGAGCACATTCTCGGGGAACACGAACTTCGGGACCGGCTGGTTCAACTCCGACGCGTACCACGCGGTCAGTCAAACGAACGTGCTCGGCCCCTACCAGCGGCAAGGCTTCGTGTACGACAACAACGGCTCGCACAAGGGACACAACGTCTCCGCGGTCGAGTTGCCGGACGGCAGCTACGCGGTCGTCGTCAGCGAAACCGTCCCTTTCACGATCTACAAATCGAGCTCTTTGGATGGCCCGTGGACGAGCTGCCAACCGACGAGCCAAGTCGGTGCGTCCAACGTGAGCCTCTTCCCGCGCCACGACGGCAAGTATCAAATCGTGGAGCGCAACGGGACGATCGCCATCTCCGACAGCCTGTGCGGCACGTACGTGAAGCAGAAGCCGACGTGCTCGTATACCCAGGCCGGTACCGACAGCATCTATCCGAAGCGATCCTCCATACCGGGCGTGCCCAATCCTGCCTACACGTGGCAGGAGGATCCGCACATTTGGAGGAGCGGCGGCGTGTACCACGTCATTTATTCGGGCTCCGGCGATCGCGTCGGCTGGCACGTGTACTCCACGGACGGCATCACGAACTGGAAGGACAACGGCTATGCCTGGTCCCCCCGGGAGTACCAGAAGATATTCTGTTACGAGGGGACCACCACCTGCACGCAGTGGTACAAGATGGAGCGGCCGGGCGTGGTGCTGCAAGACGGGCACCCCACGCACATCACGTGGGCCGTCGCCGACGTGGACAAGGACAACCAGGTCCTCCCCGGCAGCAATCACGGCACCAAGATCATCGTCGTGCCCTTCGACGGCGCGGCTTTCGATGGCGACTTCGGTGTCGGTACGGCTGGTAGCGGTGGCGGTGGCGGTGGCGGAGCTGGCGGTGCGTCGAGCACCGGAGGTACGGGAGGCAACGGCGGCGCCGGGGGCACGGTTGGCGGCAACGGCGGCCTCAGCTCGACGGGTGGCACCGAGGCCGTTGGTGGCTCCTCTAGCGGGCAGGCAGGAACTGGCGGCGCTACCACTGGCGGCGCCGGCACCGGCGCTGGTGGGGGCGCAACGGGCGGCACCGCCAGTAGCAACGCAGGTGGGCCCCCGGCGACCGGTGGAGCCCAGAGCGGGCCGCCAGCAGCGGGCGGTTCGAATGCAGCGTATGTCCCGGCGGAGGGCGAGGGGTGCAGCTGTCGCGCTGCTGGACGCCGAGCGCCGACCCGGTCACTCGCTCTGTGGGGCATCGCTAGCGCGCTAACGGGGGGACTCCTCCGCCGCCGAAGCCGCCGCCCCTAGCCGAGAAGCAGAGCGCGGATTCGCGACGAAGCTGTTACTCACGAGCTCGAGGCGGCTGCCCGTAGGGGTAGAGCATGAGTGACGCGATGAGCCGGCGAGACACGAGCTTTGGGGTGATCGGCCCGGGTGCGATGGGGCGCGTGTTCGTGCGGCGACTGGTGGAGCGAGGACACCAGGTGCGCATCGCGAGCTCGCGGCCGGCGGAAAGTCTGCGCGCGTTGGCGGCCGAGCTCGGCGCGGAGGCGGCGTCGACCATAGAGGCCGTAGCCGCGAGCCAGATCGTGTTTCTCGCGATCCCGACCAAGGCGGTGGCGGCGCTACCTCCAGGGCTGTTCGCCGGTGCGACGGCGAGCACGATCGTGATCGACGTCGGCAACTACCACCCGCAGCTCCGCGACGGTCGCATCGAGGCAATCGAACGCGGAGCCCTCGATAGCGAGTGGGTTTCGCAGCAGCTCGGATTCCCGGTCATCAAAGCGTTCAACAGCATCCTCGCCGAAAGCCTGCTCGCCAAGTCGGCGCCGCGCGGGACGAGGGGGCGGATTGCGCTACCCGTCGCCGGAGATTCGCCGGAGGCGGTGGAGTGCGTGCTTCGTCTCGTGGACGAGCTCGGCTTCGATCCCGTAGCGGCTGGTAGCTCGAGCGAGAGCTGGCGGCAGCAGACGGGAGCTCCCGCCTACTGCGCGGACCTCGATGAAGGCGCGCTGAAGCGTGCGCTCGCCGAAGCGGAACGAGACCGCGTCGCCGACTATCGCGCGGAGCGGGAGAGCTACCTGCGAAGACTGCTCGAAGGTAGCTCCGGCGCTCGCCCGCCGACCTGTTAACGCTACCTCCCTGCGCGCGCAGCCTCCGCTGGAGCGAGGCGATGTCCTCGCCTTAGAGTCAGCAGCACCCTCGAAGCTTCGGAGCCAGTTTCGGAAAATCATCGCTCACGCGTCGCCGCGCGTGACCGTGACCGAGTCTCCGCGTTCGCGTCACGCGAGGGCTTGCGCTTTCGGGGAGCGCCGTCTAAACGAGCAGTGCGGGTCATGGCTCTTGGGAAACCTAGGAGCGCGCCACACGTGCGCGCGCCGTGAGGAGAGAGAAACAATGATCCGTATCGTAGAGTCGGGGTCCGCGCTGGTATTGCTCACGCTCGGCGCCGCCAGCGTTGGTTGTGGAGCGAGCAGTGAAAGCGGTGATGCGCCCTTCGGAACCGTCACGCAGCCCGTCATCGTCGGGGACGACGACTTGCAGTACGTGAACGCGTACGACGGCTCGCGAGGCGTTTCGATGAGCTACGTCGCTGCCAACAAGCGGCCAGTGGCGGCGATCAGCCACGCCTCGGACGAGAACATCGCGACCTGCACCGGCACGTTGATTGGCACCAACTTGTTCATCACGGCCGCGCACTGCTTTCAGTCTTACGGCTACGTGCCGGAGGATTGGGGCGTGTATTTCAACCACGAGTACGTGGCGGGCGAAGACTCGGACTTGCAGCCCGTTCAAAGCTTCGCGGTCACGGAGGTGCTGGAGCACGTCGACAACTACAACGACCTGGAGTACGCGGTCTTGCGCCTCGGCGGGGACCCCGGCGCAGCCTTCGGCTGGGCCGACTTGCGCGAAAACCCCGCCAGCGTCGGTGAAGTTGCGGCCATCATCGGCCACCCCGCCAGCCGCCCCAAGCAGGTGGACGCCGGACACCTGCAAGCGCCATTCACCACCAACACGGTCGCGTACGACGTGGACACGCTCGCCCGTAGCTCCGGCTCTGGCGTGCTTGATGCGGCGGGCAAGCTCATCGCCATTCACACGACCGGGCACACCACGCCGGAGTACAACCACGGCGCGCGGATCTCCGCGATTTTGGCGGCCTCGCCGCTGCTGCGGGATATCGCGGCGGGCTCGAGCTACTCGTATAACCTCGGGTTTTGCACGCAGGCGGGGAGCCAGCTCCTCAGCGGCGACTACGACGCAGACGGCAAGGATGACTTGCTCTGCCGAGCCGGAAACGCGGTGACCATCGCGTACGCCAACGCCTCCGGGCAATTTGCGGCCACCGGCTGGGCTTCGACCCTCGGGTTCTGCAACCAGGCGGGGGCAAAGCTCTACGGGGGCGACTTCAACGGCGACCTGCGCGACGACTTGCTCTGCCGCGATGCCACCGGTTACACGGCGGTCGCGCTCGCCAACGCATCCGGGCAGTTTGCGGGCGTCAGTTGGTCGGCAACGCTCAACTGGTGCAAGCAGAGCGGCGCCACGCTGCTCGTCGGGGATTTGAACGCGGACGGTCGAGACGACCTATTGTGTCGCGACAGCACGGGCTACACCTCGGGCGCATTCGCTTCGAGCAGCGGGCAATTCCCGGCCGGGAGCTGGTCGGCAAGCATCAACTGGTGCAAGCAGGCTGGCGCGCGCCTCCTGCAAGGTGACGTGAACCTCGACCGCCGTAAGGATCTGATCTGTCAGGACGCCTCCGGCTACGTTTCCTGGATGCTGGCCAATAGCTCCGGCCGCTACTCGAGCTCGAGCTTTGGGCAAACGATCGACTTCTGCAAGAGCGCGAGCGCCAAGCTTTACGTAGGCGACTTCAACGGGGACAAACGCGACGACTTACTGTGCCGAGAGTCGTCGGGGCTGCAGTCAGTCTCGCTCGCCAACTCCGCGGGCAAGTACACGGCGACTAGCTCAACCGCGGCTTCCCCTTGGTGCGCGGCCGCCCAGCACGTCGTCGCGGGTCGCTTCAACACCGACCTCCGCAGCGACTTGACTTGCATCGAGAGCGGCGGACAGCTGCGAATCACCAACCCGCGCCCGGGCGGTTCGTTCTAAGGGCGAAGCCATACTTGGCGCTAATTGAGCTCGACGCTCGAGCAGGAGCTCGCGTCGAGTGGCTCCTGACACACGGAGGAGGGATTGCAGTAGCCACTGCGACAATCTCCATTTTCATCGCAACCCTCCCCGTTGGAGCTGCCCACCACGACGCACCGCCCCGCCTCCAGATCGCAGACGGAGCTACTCGCACAGGCGTCGCGCTCGGAGTCGCACTGCCCTGAGTCGGTCTGGGCCTCGCATACCCGCGTCTCCGGGTCGCAGAAAGTTCCGGGTTTGCAACCTTGGCTGCTGCCCGCACAAGATCCGCCTTCGGCCACGAGCGGCTGGCAGGTCCGCGCTCCTGCGCTCCCGGAGCAATGCAGCCCATCACTGGTGAAGCACGGTGGCAGGGAGGGGTCGGGGGCGGGGTCCTCGAATAACGCCGAGGCCGATACGCAAGCGCTGCGGTCAGACCTTTCGTTTTTGCAGGTGCCGCCGCACGCCGCACCTTCTTCCGCGCCCGCCGGAGGCTCGCTTCCGAGCGCGCACACGTCGTCCGCACACTGAGCGCTTCGCCCGCCCTCGACGCGGCATTCGTCCGTCTTTCGGCAATCTCCGCCCGGCTCGACCAGCCCCCTGAACATCAGGTTGCAATTGCGTTTGACGTTATAGCCCTCGGTGGGCCCCTCCAGGCAGGCGGCGTTAGCGTAGTCGGCGATGCACGCCTCCGCGGCGGCCGGATCGAAGCTGACCCTCAGGCCGTCATACTCCGCGAGCTCTCGCGCGAGGTCAGCTTCCAGCCCTTTCTCGCATTGTGCGAGATCCACGTCGTACGATTGGTGCGCGCAGCAGCGAGCGACGGAGGCGCAAACACGTTTCGCGAACGCTGCCGGAAACGCCTGCGCGTCGCTCGGCTTGCCGGTGTCCTCCGTGCTCGCGCCGCACGCGGACGAAACCAATGCCCCAAGCGCCAGCACGTACCCCATCCCTCGCGCAGTCATCGCTCAGACGGTATCACGCGGGCGCTGCGGAGGCTTGGTCCTCAGTGGCTGGGCGGCGCGGTGCGGTACTGGCGGTAGTAGCCGACGACCTTGACCACGTAGTCTTGAGTCTCCGGGTACGGCGGGATGCCACCGTGGCGCATGACCGCGCCCTCACCGGCGTTGTACGCCGCGACGGTGAGCGAAAGATCCCCGTTGAAGGTGTTGGCGAGCACCCGCAAGTAGCGGACTCCGCCAAAGATGTTTTGACGGGGATCGAAGACGTCCGTCACCAGCATGCGCTCGGCCGTTTCCGGGATCATCTGCATGAGGCCGCGCGCGTTGGCGGGCGACACGGCGCGCGGGTCGAAGTCGCTCTCCACGCGGATGACCGCGCGCACCAGCGCTTCCGGAATTTGGTAGAGCGCCGCTGCTTCCCGGATGAACGAGTCGTAGCGGGTGTAGCGCTCCGGCGATGTGTCCGCCGGCATGAAGACGGCGGCTTTGGCGGGCGTCTTCTGGTAGAGCTTCGCGCCCGCGGTCTTGGCGTTCGTGAAGCTGACCACGCCGTCCGGGCCCACCGATTGGTAGATGTCGGCGCGGCTGGAGGCGGGTGAGATGAGCGCGGCGAGACCCCCCACGGACGCGAGGACCAGGTGGGAGTAACGGGATGATGATGAGGGTCGGGAGGACTGGCCCATGAGGATTGGTGTGGGGCAGATCGTACCGAGGAGTGTCTCGCCGCGTCCAAGAAACGACGCCCGGCCAGGTTTCATTCCTGCCGGGCGCGTGACTTATGAAAGAGCCGGAAAGCTCGGGTTTGTGCGAGAGCTACTCGGCGGTGAGGTAGGTGTAGCTGCGCAAGGATTCCTCGTAGTGGTGGAGGAGGGTGCGCATTTGCTCGTTGGTCAGGCGCCCTGCGCTGACGGCTCGCTCGGCCTGGCGACGCACCGCGTCCACCATGCTCTCCGGTACGTACTCCACGTAGCGCAGCACCTCCGCGATGCTGTCGCCCTTGATGACGTGACGGATTTGATAGCCGTCGTCGGTCAACCCGATGTGCACGGCGTGCGTGTCGCCGAAGAGGTTATGAAGGTCGCCCAGAATCTCCTGGTAGGCGCCGTTCAGGAACATACCCAGGTAGTAGGACTCGGTGTCCTTGAGCTGGTGGAGGTCCAGCGTGCCCTTCACGTCTTCTACGTCGATGAAGTGATCGATGAGCCCGTCGCTGTCGCACGTGAGATCTGCGAGCGTGGCGGAGACGGTGGGCTCTTCGTCCAACCGATGAATCGGCATGATCGGGAACAGCTGGTCGATGGCCCAGATGTCCGGCGCCGACTGGAACACGGAGAAGTTGCAGTAGTAGATGGCGGACAGATCGCGGTCGAGGTGCTGCAGCTCTTCCGGGATGAACTTGATGCGGCGGAGGGTGTGGTGGATCTTCTCGCAGCAGTTCCAGAACATCCTCTCCACCTGCGAGCGCTCGCGCAGGGAGAGGTAGCCGTACTTGAAGAGGCTTTGCGCTTCCTCCTTGGCCTGGCTTGCGTCGTGGTAGCTCTCCTGCACGTTCTTGGGCTGAATGCCGCAGTACGTGTCGTAGAGCTCACGCAGTAGGCGATTGGCGTCTGCCTTCGGCTCCGCCGGCTGGGGGAAGCGGACCTGGTTTTCGCCGACGACCTCGAACACGAGCACGGAGTGGTGCGCCGCGACGGCGCGGCCGCTCTCGCTGACGAGCGTGGGCACCGGTATGTCCGACTTCACGCACGCCGCCTGGATGTGCGAGACGACGTCGGCCGCGTACTCCTCCAGTTGGTAGTTCTTGGAGGCGTGGAAGTCCGTCTTGCTGCCGTCGTAGTCGATGGCGAGGCCGCCGCCCACGTCCAGATAACCCATCTTGCAGCCCATCTTCGCCAGCTCGACGTAGATGTTGGACGCCTCTTGCATGGCGTTCTTGATGGGGATGATGCTCGAGATCTGGCTGCCGATGTGGAAGTGCAGGAGCTGGAGCGAGTCCAGCATGTTGCGCTCGGTCAGGCGGTCCACCACCTCGATCATCTCCGAGGTCGTGAGACCGAACTTGGCGCGCTCGCCCGCCGAGTCCTTCCAACGACCGACGCCCTTGGTGGTGAGCTTGGCGCGCACGCCCAAGATCGGGCGGATGCCGAGCTTCTCCGAGGCCCGGAACACGAGGTCGATCTCCTCCAGGCGCTCCAGCACGATGATGACGGTTTTGTCGAACTTCTGCGCGACGAGCGCGGTCTCGATGTACTTCGAGTCCTTGTAGCCGTTGCAGATGATGAGGCCGCCCACGTCCTGCATCGCGGCGAGCGCGATGAGCAGCTCCGGCTTCGAGCCCGCTTCGAGCCCGAAGCTCCACGGGCGACCGGCCTCCACGATCTCCTCCACGAGGTGGCGCTGCTGGTTCACCTTCACCGGGTACACGCCGCGGTAGGCGCCTGGGTACTCGTACTCGGCGATGGCCTTGATGAAGGCCTCGTTGATGCGCTTGATGCGATCGCCGACGATGTCCGAAAAGCGCAGGAGCAACGGTAGCTCCAGACCGCGCGCCTTCAGGTCCCCCGCGAGCTCGAACAAGTTGATGACGCGATCCGGGCGATCCGGATTGGGCGAAACCTCCACGTGCCCGCGCGCGTTGACGTGGAAGTACGGAGCGCCCCAGCCCTGAATCTGGTAGCGCGCTGCACCACGCTCGGCGGTCCACTCCGCGCTGGTGTTCTGATCGAGCGTACTGGTGCGCCTTGGGTCGGGCAGGGCGTCAGGAGGAACCGGCGAAAAGGTCGCGTTCGACATCTGGTTTTTCGGTCGGGGAATATACTGGTAATCGCTTCCGCTGACGCGCGGAAAATGTGCGGCGCGGTTCGGGTCGCCTTGGGTGTGGCTTTCGCGTGACCGCTGCGGCTCAGCGCTGACTGGCTAGCGACGCAAGCGCCTCGGGCTTTGCTGCCGCTTCGAGCGCTCGCGCCTCAGCCCCAGAACTGATGGGGAAGGGCGGCGCGGCGCCAGAGCGACAGAAAGTCCATGGAAAACGCCACCGTGATGTGAACGAGGAAGCCGGCGTAGATGCTGCGCGTCCGCATCGCCAGCGAGCCGAGCACCACGCCCGCCACGATCGCCCCATTCGCTTCCAGGTAGGGCTTTCCGTAGTGAATCATGCAGTAGGGCACGGCCATGGCGAAGATGGCGCCGGCGCCGAAGTGGCGACGCAGGGCGCCCACGAACCAGCCGCGAAAGAACAGCTCGAGGGCGAAGAACTGCAGAAAGTACATGGCTTCCCAGCTCAGGAAGTCGAACCAGCTGCGCGAGCTGAGCTTGTAGAAGGGGTAGTAGGTCCCAAAGTCCGGCTGCGAGGAGACGATGAGCATCGCCGGGACCACGACCGCGAGGCAGAGGCCGTAGATCCAAAGGTGGCTGAAGAAGCCCTTGGTGCGCAGGCCCATGTCCAGCAAGCTGTCCTTGGGGAACAGGAGCTTCCACGTGACGAGGGGCACCGCGACATAGCCGAAGACGCGCGCGAACACCCACCAGCCGTAGCTGTAGAGCTCGTCGTACTTCTCCATCTTGATGAACGCCCAGCCTCCGGCTTGGAGCTCGTTCAGCCACGGGCGAAACTGGGTGTCGAAGATGCCGCGACCGCCGTAGTACTCTTGCAGTGTGAGCACCACCGCAACGATGGAGAAGCAGGCGACGGGCCGTCGGTAATCGAGCTCCTCCGCGGGCAGGGTCAGCCGAGCCTGCCGGGCTTCTTCGTCCAGCTCGCGCCAGGTGGCCGCGAAGAACTTCTTCACGAACGGCCACAGCGCGATGAGGATCGGGATGGGGATCAGCGCCTTGATCGGCGGATGCTCGAGGAGCGCCGTAAACCAGGAGACGTCCTTCAGACGCGTCAGCGGCAGCGGCAAATCGGGCGCCATGAGCCCCGCTAGCCCCGAAATCATACGCCGCCGCTAGCGCGCCGGAGCCGCGTGAGGGAGAGCTCGCGGCCGAGCACGACCAGCACGTCGAACAGGGGCGGGCTGGCGCTGCGACCCGTGAGCGCAACGCGCAGCGGCTGCGCTACGTCTTTCAGCTGCAGCCCTTGGGACTCCACCCAGGCCTTGAACGCGGCCTCGAGCGCTGCGGGTTGCCAGTCACTCTGGCCCTCGAACAGCGTGGTGATGGCGGCCAGACGAGGCTTGCTCTCGGCGGTCAGGAACTTGCTGACGGCCTTCTCGTCCGCCTCGGGGGGCTCGCGAAAGTAAAAATCCAGATCGTTTGCCGCGTCCACCAACGTGCGGGCGCGCTCGCGAATCCCGGGGATCGCCTGGAGAAGGAGCGCGTCGTCCACCTGGGCGATGCCGCGCGCGGCGAGGAACGGCTTGGTCCACTCCGCGTACTGCTCCAGCGAGGTGAGCGCCGGTTGCTTCAAGTGCTCGAAGGCGACGTCGGCGAACTTCTTCTCGTCGAACTTGCCGTCGCTCTTGTTCACGCGCTCCCAGTCGAACAGCTGCACGAGCTCTTCGCGGCTGAAGATCTCCTTGTCCCCGAAGGACCAGCCGAAGCGCACGAGGTAATTGAGCACCGCCGCCGGCGTGTAGCCCTTGTCCTTGTAGTCTTGGGTGGAGACGGCGGCGTGGCGCTTGGAGAGCTTTTCTCCCTTGGAGTTGAGCATCATCGGCAGATGAGCAAACTCTGGAGGCTCCCAACCGAGCGCGCGGTAGAGCAGGATTTGCTGCGGCGTGTTGCCGATGTGGTCGCGGCCTCGGGCCACGAAGCTCATCTGCATCTCGTGGTCGTCTACCGTCGCGGCTAGGTTGTAGAGCGGGTAGCCGTCCGTACGTACGAGCACGAAGTCCTGCTGGGACTTGTTGGGCGTGCTGATGTGCCCGAACACCCTGTCCGTGAAGTCCGTGCTGCCCTCGCTCGGGGACATGAAGCGGATGACGTAGGGAAGGTCGGGCTGGTCCTTGCGGTGCCGGCAAGTGCCCGGATAAACGAACGCGGCCTTGGGATTGCGAGCCTTGAGAGCCTCACGCTGCGCGTCCAGCTCCTCTTTGGTGCAGTAGCAGCGATACGCCTTGCCCTCGCTGATCAGCCGATCCGTCACGGAGCGGTAGAGCTCCTTTCGCTCGCTTTGGAAGTACGAGCCGAAGTCGCCGCCCACCTCTGGGCCCTCGTCCCAATCGATGCCCAGCCACTTGAGCGAGTCCAAGATCGCGCGAACGCTGTCCAGGCTGCTGCGCTCTTGGTCCGTGTCTTCGACGCGGAGAATGAATTTGCCGCCCGTTTTGCGGGCCCAAAGCCAGTTGAACAGCGCCGTGCGAACGCCGCCGATGTGAAGGTAACCGCTGGGGGAGGGTGCGAACCGAAGCCGCGGCTTGCGAGCCGTCATGGGGGCCTGCCGCTACCACGTGGAGCCCGCGCGATCGACATTTGCGCGTCCTCACCCC
The DNA here is from genome assembly GCA_004193285.1 of Myxococcales bacterium. Lineage (GTDB taxonomy): Bacteria > Myxococcota_A > Polyangia > Polyangiales > Polyangiaceae > PMG-095. The sequence continues at coordinate 29,352 of SECP01000021.1, forward strand.
CAAATACGACAAGCGGCGCTGCATTCCTGACCGCGGAGCTTGCGGAGCGAAAAACCTACTGCTAAAAACGCGGCCCCTTATCGGCCCCGTGTTCAGGCGCCGTCTCCGGAGCAGTCATGAAGAAGTCCCCCGTCGCGGTCGTGAAAGAGCGTTTTTCGAGCAAGGAGAAGCTCGTGGAGGCCGTGCAAAAGCTCGCCACCGCCGACCTGTGGCTCGACCGCGTGAATAGTGAGAAGGGCCTGGCCAAGGTCTCCAACCAGAAGCTGGTCAAGCTGCACGACGCGCTGACGGACGCGCAGAAGCGCTTCGGCTCGCGCGACAAGCTCATCAGCTCCATTTTGGAGCTGAGCAAGCGCACGAAGGACGCGGGCTACGGCGCGCGCATCAAGAACTTCGCGGTGCCGCAGCTGCTGGACCTGCACGCTTCGGTCGAGCGCGCCGGCAAGAAGGCGGCCAAGAAGGCCGAGCCGAAGTCCGCCAAGAAGGCGCCCGTCAAGAAGGCGGAGCCGAAGGCTGTCGTCGCGAAGAAAGCGCCCGCCAAGAAGGCGGCCGCCAAGAACAAGAAGAAGAAGTGAGCGCTCGCCGCTCGGGTGCGCCAGCGCGCGCCCGGGTGCTCAGCGCCGCTGCAGACGCCGGCTCTCTTTAGGGCCGGCGTCGTCGCGTCCGCTCAAAGCCCTTTTTCGGCGAGGTAGCGGTTCGTGAAGTCGGCGCTCTTTTGGTAGCTACGCTCCAGGTCTGCGAGCATGCGCTTCTCGATGGCGCCGCCGACGCCGAAGATCTTCACGCCGACGTCCGCCCGCACCTTGCGCTTGCAGCGGTTGTCGCCGTCGGCCACCGTCCAGATATCCACCTTCACGCTCAGCTTGTCCGCGAGCTTGTTGGGGACGACCGTCACCTTGTAGCTCTTGGCGGTCTTGTCCAAGACGCCGCGCTCCTCGTAGCCAATCCCCTCGCCGACCACGGCCTTGAGCGTGGCGGGGAGCTCCCCGACGTACGGCACGACCTGGACGACGCGGTGCAGCGCGCCCCCGCGCTCCTCACGCGATACCTCGCGCCAGACCGGGAATTTGAGCTCCGTCTTGAACAGGCGCTCGTTGTACTCGGGGTCGAGGAAAATCCGGTCCCAGAACGTGGCCTCGGAGCAGTTGAAGGTGTGTTCGATCTCGAGGGTAGCCATGGCGGCGCACCATAGCCGAGGCCGTGCATTTTTGAAGCCCGGGCCGCGATCGGCTAAAAGCTCGGGGGTAGATGCTGCAAGTAGCGACGCGCCCGTCCCACACCGAGCGGGCGCCGCTGCCCGGCTGGCTCCGCCAGGTGCTCGTCGTCTACCGAAAAGATTTGGCGATCGAGGCAGCGACGGGCGAAGTGACGGTGACGAGCGGCTTCTTCGCGCTTCTGGTGGTGGTGCTCGCGTCGCTCTCGTACTTCGGCGGCCCCGTGAGCGCGCGCAGCGTGGCTTCCGGCACGATCTGGATCTCGCTGTCGTTCGCGGCCGTGCTGTCGCTCGGTAAGTCTTGGCAGCGCGAGCGCGACGAAGCGGCGCTCGACGGGCTCCTCGTGTCGCCGCTCTCGCGTAGCGCCATCTTTGCCGGCAAGGCGCTGAGCGTGTGGACCTTCTTGCTCGCGGTCCTCGTCGTCGTGCTGCCCCTCTCGCTGCTGCTGTCTTCCATCGACGCCGCGATGCTCGGGCCGCTCTCGCTCGTCGCGCTCGTGGCGACGCCAGGAGTGGCCGCGTCGGGCACTCTGTTCGGGGCCATGACGGTGCGCACCGGCGCGCGCGATTTGCTGCTCGCGGTGGTGCTCTTTCCGCTGCTCGCACCGATGCTCTTGGCCGCGGTCGCGGTCACCCGCGAGTTGTTCAACGGCGTGCCGCTCTCCGAGCTTTTGGACTACTTGAAGCTCATGGGCGTCTTCGATGTCGTGTTCATCGCGGGCGGGCTCAGCATGTTCGGCACGTTGGTCGAACGCTGAGGCGCCCCTCAGAGCTCGATGCCGGCCAGCGCCCAGAAACGCGTGCCGAAGTTCGTGACGGTGCTGGAAAACGTGAGCGGGCCGTCCGAAAGCCGCCGCTCGCCCGCTTGCACGAAGTAGCGTTCGACCGCCAAGTCCAGACGAGCGCGGACGCGACTGCCGAATAGCAGGCCCACCGCCGTCCCGGCCTGCCCGCCGAAGAAAGGACCCTTGTCCGCCTCGCAGTGATCCACCGGCATTCGACTGCACGCGGAGAGGAACGAGTCCAAGCTCTGGGCCAAATCGCCGCCGGTGATCAAGAGGCGCGGGCCGGCGTGTACGCGGAGCGCGAGCGCCAGGTTTGGCCGCAGCGGCGCGAGCCCTTCGATGATTGCGTTCAGCGCGTGCTCGCTGCCAATGTGAAAAGTCGTCCCTCGGTTCGGCTCGGCCCCCATAGCCGAGTACGGCACGAGCCAGTACCCGAGGCCCAGGCGCAGACCGCGCGTGGCGTGAAACAGCCCATCTACCCCAAGCACGACTGGCGACTTGTCGCTGAATTCGACGCTCGAGGCGGATTGGCAGTCCCCGGTATCGCAGAGCTCGTCTTCCCGGTGGCCTGCGCCGAACAACTCCACGCCGAGGTGCCCGACGAGCACGAACGTCCCCGCGTCCCGCAGTGCGCTCGGTTCGCTGCTCCAAGCGGGTACCGCAGCGCGTGGCAATGCAGGCGACGCCGGTAGCGGCGCGACGGGCGGAGGCGGCGGAGGCGGCGAAGAAACGATGGGCGGCGCGGCCGCGGCCGGCACACACTCGCCGACGGAGGTGCAGCTCTGCCCCTCGGCGCAAGGCGGATTGCACAGGGAGATGCACTGCGCTTGGTAGCAGGTGTAGCTAGTGCGGCAGTGGGGGAAGCATTCGCTCGCAGCCACTGGCGGCGCGGTCGGCGGAGGCTGCGCGACGCTGCCGGAGGCACCTGCGGTCGGGGGCGCGATCGGCGCGGGGGGCGCAGTTTGAGCGCTGGCCGTGCCCCATGCGCCCATCACGAAGAAAACCCCTAATGCCCACCCAACCTGACGCCACATGCGGCGCATCAGACTTGAATGTCGGGCGCTCCGTCAAGCGCCGCCGGGTCAGCCGGCGAGCCTTCGGCGGATGGCCTCCCACGTGGTTTCGCCGCTGGCGACGAACACCCCTTCCGAAACCGAGCCGTCTGCGCCCGCGACTGGGGAATAGCCAGCCTCCGGCTCGAAACGAACCTCCGCGCCGCATTGTACGGCGAGCTCGAAGCTGGGCGCCCCTGGGCCGTCGAACGCGAGCGCGTCCACCTTGATGCGCCGGGTTTTACCCTCGACCCGCGCTTCGACGGCGCTGATGCGGTCGCGGCCCAGAGCGCGCACGACGCTCGACGGGTCCAGCTGGACGAGCTCCACCGCGCCGGACATTTGCGCGACCAGCGCTTCTGCGAAACGACCGGCGCCGACGAGCGCGATTCGACTCCCGAGCAGCACGTCGTTCTGCCATGCGAACAGCGCCGCGCGCGCGGAGAGGACGCCGGGCAGGTCGTTGTTGGCGAACGCGGGAGCCGCGTCGTGCCGACCGGTGGCGAGCACGATGGCACGACAGCGCGCCACGAGCGTGCGCTCGGGGGTGACGACCAGCGCCGTGAGCTCCCCGCGCTGGCCCTCGGGCTCCCGGCTCAGGGCCACGACCGTGGAGCGCGGCAGGCACGTAGCGCCCGCGGACAGGGCGCGTCGCGCGAGCTCTTCGCCCCGACGCGGGTCCAGCGCGGTCAAGGCGCCGCCGAGCGAGAAGCCGTCGTCCACCAAGGTGGCGTGCGGGCCGAGCGCGGCCGCCGCTCCCAGGCCCGCCCTGCCGCCACCGACGATCAGGACCGGGACCTCGACCCGCTCGGCAGGTAGCGCCGGGGGCGCGTGATCGGCAAGCTTGCCGAGCCCGGCCACCCGCCTTGCAAAGCTGCCGACGAGCGGGCTGAGGCCTCGCACGCCTGCCATCAGCCGGTGGTGGTCGATGCCCTGGGGAAACAAGAAATCCGCGGCCGAAAGCAGATCGGTCTCGCGGGTCCCGAGCACGTTTTGGGTCTCGACCCGCTCGCCTCCTTCCACGATGACGCGGCAAGCCGGTTGGTTGGGCAACCCGTTCACCCGTACCAGGCACCCTTCGCAGGCGCCCCTCAAGCAGTAGGGCCCGCGTGGCCGATGCAATTTCGGACTGCGCGAGAGCAGCAGCCTATCGGCGGCGATGAGTGACAGCGCGAGCGGCTCCCCGAGGCGCGCTGGCAGCGCCTGGCCATCGTGCGTTATCTCCACGGCTCCCGTGAGACCGCCAACCTGACCAAGGCGTGTGGCCACGGCCTTCGAGACTGGCAGAACTATCCGGGCTAAGCTAGCCGGGCTGTGGATCTTCGTACGCGAACCTCGCTCTTCTGCGGTGTGCTGGGGCTCGCCATCGCGGTGTCGATCCTGCTCCGCGGGCGCCCCAATCGGCCGCGGCTCTTCTTCGCCGCGCTCGCGTTCGACATGGGCCTCTGGTACCTGGCGCAGTGGCTGTACCACAGCGGCCGCAGCGACCTTTGGGCGCGGTGGACGGCGGTGCTCGCGGTGTTCCTGCCGCAGTTCGCGCTCCACCTGTTCGAGGCCATCGTCCCTGAGCCCAACCGCCGGTCCATGCTTTTGCGCGCGGCCGGCATCTTGGTCGTGCCCATGCTGGTGCTCGTGCTCATGGAGCACACGCACCTCTTGGTGCGCGGCTTGGTCTTCCTCTACGTGTTCGGCCTGATCGCGGCCGGGCTCTACCGGCTCGCGCGCCGCGGCGAGCGGAGCGGCTCGCGCGCCGTGCAGCGCCGCGTCCGCTTTTTGGTGCTCATCGGCGCGCTGGCGACCGCCTTCAGCCTGGCGGACTTCTTGTGGTTCATCGGTGCGCCGCTGCCGCCGGTGAGCGCGGTGCTGTCCATCGTCTTCTTGTTCGTGCTGTCCGAGTCGCTCACGCGCGAACGGCTCGTGGATTTGTACGACATCCTCGGTCAGCTGCTCGTGTCGACCGCGCTGGCGTTCGCGATGGGCGGCATCTTCTACGTCTTCGTCGTGCTGCTGGGCGGGTTCGACAACAGCTACCTCGGCGCGATCTTGGCCGCGATCGTGATCCTGCTCTTGTTCGAGCCGCTGCGCTCCAAGGCCGAGGACTACACCCACAAGGTCTTCTTCCGTGAGCGCGTGGACCTGGAGCGCGCGGTCGCGAAGGCGCGGGGGGTGCTGCTTCACACCTTGCAGGTGTCGGAGATGCAGCAAATCGTGATCTCCGCGCTAGAAGAGTCCCGGCGCGCCACCGGCGCCGCCATCTACCTGCGCGATCCCTTGGGCTCGGACTTCATCGTGGGCGCCGGGTTCGGGCCCGTCGCGCCCGCGCGCATCGAGCTCGCGGCCGCGCACCCCCTCGCAGAGCGGCTGAACCAAGGCGGAGCCATCTTGCTGGAGGACGTGGCGCACCAAGCGCTCGAGCACCGCCGCTCCGGCCGCACCCGCGAAGCCGAGGTGGACGAGCGCCTGCTCAGCTCCGCCCAGCTGCTGGGGCCCTTCCGCACCGGGGTGTGCCTCGGCATCTGGGGCGAAAAGCGTGACCTGCTCGGTCTGCTACTCGTGGTGGACGACCGAGTGCGGGACGCTTTTTCGTCGGACGAGGGCGTCTTGCTGGAGTCCCTGGCGGTGCAGGTCGGGGTCGTCATCGACAACTCTCGTCAGTACCGGCGCATGCAGGAGCGCGACCGTCTGGCCGCGCTCGGGCAGATGGCAGCTGGTCTGGCCCACGAGGTGAAGAACCCTCTCGGCGCCATCAAAGGCGCGGCTCAGCTCCTGAGTGACCCCGGTGACCACGCCCAGCTCGGCGCGGTGGAGCAAGAGTTCGTCGGCATCATCTTGGAGGAAGTGGAGCGCCTGGATCGAGTCGTCGGCTCCGTGCTGGACTACGCACGCCCCTCCAAGGGCGAGCTCGGCGCGGTGGATCTCAACGCCGTCGTACGGCGCACCGTCACCGTGCTCGCCTCGGATCGCGCAGAGGACTGCGAGATCCTCACGGACCTTTCGGAGCGGCTGCCGTTCGTGCGCGCCGACGCCGAGCAGCTCCGCCAGGTGCTCATCAACCTCGTCAAGAACGCGGTTCAGGCCATGGGAGGGCGCGGCACGGTGCGGGTGCGCACCGCCATCCACGCCGAGCCGGCCACCGCGCTCACCTCCGCGCCGTCCGGGGACTGGGTGGAGGTGTCGGTGCGGGATGGGGGACCTGGTATCGCACCCCAGGTGCTGAAGAACCTGTTCGTCCCCTTCTTCACTACCAAGGATCGGGGCACCGGGCTCGGGCTCGCCATCAGCCAGCGTATGGTCGAAGAGATGGGGGGCCGTATCGAGGTGGCGTCGCATTTAGGAGACGGGGCGACTTTCACCGTCCTCCTGCCAAGCGGCGAGCCGCACGGGCTTCGGGCCGGTGCCTCCGGAGAGGTCGAGCATCGGGCCGGCCCGACTCCCGCCGCTCCGGAAGCCGCCATTCCTAGCCTGAAGGCCGCAGAAGAAGCGGTCGCAGTGAGAACGATTTGACCGTATCTGGCTCAAAGTCCTAAAGTTTTTGAACCCGCGCCGTCTGTACGGCCAAGGCTTGGAAGCTTCACCCTCCATGGTTCCCCGACACGCGCAGCCCGGCCCTAGCGAAAAGAACGAGCCCCGGTTCGCGCTTCGCTTCATCTCGGGCAAATACCAAGGTGGCGAGTACCCGCTCGCCGAGGGCCAAGAGATCGTCATCGGTCGCTCGAGCGAGCTCGACATGGTGCTCGTGGAAGAGATGGTGTCGCGCAAGCACGCGCGCATCGCTCTCGCCGACGGCAACATCAGCATCGAAGATCTCGGCTCTACCAACGGCACGTTCGTCAACGGCGAGAAGGTGCAGCAAGGCACCCTGCGCGAAGGCGACCGCGTGCTGATCGGCACGAACATCTTGAAGGTCGTCGCCGCGCCGCAAGACGCAGAGGCGCGCGCCAACTTGAAAGCGATGGCGGTCGGGCGCGTCACGGCGCGACAACAGCAGCCGGGCACGCGACCAACCGAAGAGGCGCCGCGCATGTCCGGCAACTTGGAAGAGATCCCGCTGCCGGATCTGCTCCAGTTGTTCGGCACCTCGCGCAAGGCCGGCGTGCTCGTGCTGCGCACCGGCGGGCGTGAAGGTCGAATTTATCTGAACGAAGGTCGCATCCGCTTCGCGGAGTTCGTCGGCATGTCCAACGTGCCGCCGCTCAAAGCGGTGTACCGCATGCTGAGCTGGACCCTCGGCTCCTTCGCGCTGGATCCGCCGGACACCCGCGAGTTCGAAGGCGCCGTCGACGTGAGCGCGCAAGAGGTGCTCATGGAGGGCTTTCGTCAGCACGACGAGCTGGGGCAGCTGCGGGCCAAGCTCCCGGGGCGCATGGCGCTCAAGCTCCCGCTCGCTCATCACCTGCGCGAGCTTTCGGACGAAGAGCTCGACACGCTGGAAGCGGCGCTCAACGCCGAAAACCTAGACTCGTTTTTGGACGCCGCGCCTGGCGCCGACTTGGAGTCGGCCCAGGCGCTTCAGTCCTTGCTACAGCGCGGGTACCTCCGCCCCGCCTAGCGGGAGCGGCGTGCCCGCGGAGCGCTCACTCTTCGCCGCGAGGGGGAGCGTCCGCGCCTTGATCGTGCGGCATCGCCGGGTGACCCGGCGGCAGCCCTTGCGGCATCGACGGGGGAGTCGAGCCCGGCGGAAACTTCGGCATCATGCCGGGGCTCGCCGGCATCACGCCGCGGTCGCGCCGAGACATCTTCGGCGCGAGCGCCTTGAGCTTCCCCTGCAGGTCCGTGTCGTTCTCGGCCATGGCCGCTTCGCGCAGCGTGCGACCCACCGCGGGCCACGCTTCTTTGCGCTTGCTCAGCGCCTCTAGCTCGTTGAAGGCCGCCTGGCGCGTCGGCAGCGGGCCGAACTGCAGGAACTGGCTGAGGTAGCGCAGCGAGGCGCGGTTCGCGCGCGAGTAGGCTTGCATCACCTGCATACCTGGATCCGCAGGAGCCGCCTGCACGTCCTTCAGCTTGTCGCCCAGCTTGCTGGAAGCAGCGGCGCGAGCCTTGGCGCTAGCGCCCGGGGCAGGGAGTGGCTTGCCGCTGGAGCCTGGCGCGGCGGTGGCCTTGCGCTCCTCTTGCAGCTTCGCCATGGAAGCGTTGCGGAGCTTTTCGGAGGCAGCCTCCGTGGCGTACGCGAGCTCGGCCGCGAGGTGAATTTGAGTCCCCTCGGGTTCCGGCTTGGCCACCGCGGCCTTCATGGCCACGAGCGAAGCAGCGGCCGTCTTGCAGAGCTCCAGCTCTGCGGCGTCCTTGAGCAAGGGGTCACATGGCGGGAGATCCGCGGTGTCCGCCCAGCGCTTCTGCCAATCCTTCACCGCGGCCGCGAGCCGCTGGCCGTCTTTGTAGCGATCGCCAGTGGGCGCCTTCTTCTCGCTCTCGGCCTTGGTCTTCTCGGCCTCGGCTTTGCCGTCTTCCTGCTTTTTCTTGCTACAGGCGACGCTGCCGCCGCACACGCTGACCGCGAGCACGAGCACGCTCGCCTTCCTGAGCCAAGACTTGGACGTATTCCCTTGTGACACTTAGTAAACTCCTCGCCAGTTCGGTGCGTAGAAGCCAAAAAGGCCCGACACCTCTTGCATGAAGTCCAGGAGCCCCTGGTAGCCCTTCACGCGATTTACGAATCGTTGCGACTTCACGACCGGCTGCCCATCGGAGCCTCGGACGTAGGCGAACGCACCCGTGGTCGGGTCTGTTCCCTCTGTCTCGTAGGCCTCCTGGGTAAGGACGTTCATCCAGTCCAGCATGCGCGCGCCGATTCCACGGTCGACAGCTTGCCCGTCGATGGTTTCCGTTCCGTAACGGTGAGCGACGTAGCTTTGACCGCTGAGGGGGTCAACCCACGTGGCCTGCTGCTCGGGCGGGAATAGCGGGGCGGCGTCCGTACCGACCCGGAAGATGCGCATCAGGTCGATCCAGTCCGCCTTGTAGCTCTCGGGAAGGTTGACGAGCGCGGAGTAAACGAGGAATTTCTGCACCTCGAAGCCGATTTCCGGGTCCACCGCGATCGAATCGCTCGGGCCGCCAACGTCCACCTCCGCTTCGCTCGGGTACTCCTTGCAGAGCACGGAGCCGGACCGGCGCCAGCAGACCTCAGGGCCGTCTTTCGGCCAAAAGGAGCGGAAGCCCATGCCCAAGGTCGGCGCCTGGTCCGAACCGAGCACGGGCCGGCCTTTCTTCGCCTCGACTCGCCAGCCGAGCGCGGTCTGATCCTCCGTGAGCGCGGCTGCCAGAAGGCGGCGCACGCCGTCCGGGAAGATGGTCGCGAAGCTGATGTTTCGGTACCGGCCGTCCGAGAAGTCGTCGCGGCTCTGGCTGATGAAACGGTCTTCGCAGTCCGTCAGCATGTCCGCGACGAGGGTCTTGTCGTAGTAGGAGCCGACCCACTGGTCGTATTGCGTGGCGTAGTAGCCCTTGCTGCTGTCCAGCTGGTTGAAGAGGGGGCGGCCACCGAACACCAGATCCGTACCGATGCCCTGCGAGCCGTCCGGGACCGTCAAGCGCACCCCACCGGTGGTGGGCCCCGCGTTCATCTGCAGCTGCTGGTCGTCCGAGCGGAAGACGGGAAAGCTGCCCGGCGCCGCGGCGTTGCGCGGGTCGTAGGCGGCGTCCAGGAAGTGCCCGCCGCTGGTTGGCCGGGTCAAGATGCGCGTGAAGTGATCGAACACCATGGAGGTGGCGATCGCGCTCGGGCGGAGCAGGCCGTCCGCCTCCTCCGTACCGCTGGTGTACAGGTCGAGCTGGTCGGTCGCGCTGAACAGCTCGCTGAAGAGACCGAAGCCCTTGCTGATCTCCTTGAGCTTCGCGTTGTAGCGCGTGTACCCGCGCATGAACGCCTGCTTGAGGCTGAACGAGGACCGGTTGCGCCGGTAGCTGTCCCACAGGTGGGAGTCCTCGTAGCTGTTGATCATGAAGTTTGCGATCTCGTAGGCGTCGGCGCCGTTGTCGTCGCGGAGCACCGCGAGGTTGCCGATGTCCGCGTACTCGTCCGAGCCGAACATGTAGGGTCGGCGCACACGACCGCGCGAGTCGAACTTCCGTGGGTCGCCGCCGAAGGCGCCGAACGCAGGCTGAAAGCCGGGAGCGTCCAGCTGGAGCTCGGAGTACGCCACGTAGTCCGTCGGCAGCCCGTCGCACTCCGTACCGTTGACGATCTGCCCGTCGAAGACCGGGCTGTACTTGCCGTTCTGGGCCTCGTCCCAGTCCGCGGGAGGAGACATGTCGGCGGCGCGGCATTCGCGCAAGAGCCCGAGCTTTTGCCCTAGCTGGGAGTAGTGGAAGAAGCTGGCGTTGTCGCGGTACCAAGGGCCACCGATGCCGCCGAAGCTCGTGTCGATGAGCTCGCTGATCGTCCGCCCGTTGTTGGTGCAGGAGCGGCCGGTGCCGTTGGCGGAGGGCGCGCAGCGAACGGACTCGTCGTCCACTACGTCCGTCACGTCGGCGTAGCCGAAGCGGATCGCGGCGCGGTCATAAGCGCCGAGGCCGACCGCTTCTTGGGTGAGGTCCCCCGGGTAGTCCATGACCGAGGTGTGCTCCCACATCCAGATGAGCCCGTCGCGCTCCTTCGGCGTCACGGGGTCGCGCCAGCGGGGGCCGACGCACGTGTCGCCATCCGCCGTAGCCTCCGAACAATACGCGGTCTCGCTACCGTCTTGAGTGCGGAGCTGCCAGTACTGCGGGTGGAAGTTGAGAGCGTCGTACGAGCTCGTGAACACGTGCCGCAGCCCCATCGAGTGACCAAGCTCGTGCAAGATGACGCCGTACGTGAGGTGGCGACGTAGGTAGTCGTGCCACTTTTGGTTGCGGTCCATCAGCTCCGAGCTGCTGGGGTTCTCCGGCAGGGGGAACTTCTCGGCCATGATCTTGGCCCAGTCGTCCACGCTGATGGGCTCGGGGGCGCTCAGCATGCACTGGCCGTCTTGGCCCATTTGATTCTCGCGCAGCCGGTCCAGCTCCGCTTTGAACGCGACCGCGTTGCCGCGCAGCGGCGAGGCGAGGTCCAACGTGGAAGAGGACGGCGGCGTCGATGGATTCAGCCCGGCGAGGCGCAAGAACGAGTTCGTGGTGAGCTCGGTCTCCACCGCGCTATCCCGCGTGGTGAGCAGCCGAGCGCGCGCGCCCGCGTTGCCGGAGCCGAGCACGGCGTCCCCGAACTTGGCGCGGGCTTGCTGCGACGCCCAGTCGATCATGTCGCGCTGCTTCAGGTTCGGCAGCGCCTTCTGCGTCGGCCCCGTTTGCAGCTTGCGGTCCACCGCGGCCAGGCGCCGCCCGACCTGCGCGTCGTCCAACAGCGGCGCGCTCACCAGCCGCCGCTGCGCTGGCGCGCGTGTGCTGGCCGTCAAGTAGTCGTTCAAGTAGCGGCCGCTCGAGACGTCCTCGTTCGAGATCTCGCCGAGGTACCAGCGCATCTGGTCGATGGTCAGCTGAGAGCGGTAGTCCGTCACCGCGTTCCAGATATTGACGCTCGCGGCGACGACCTCACCCGTCATCGGATCGATCGCATCCGCCAAGATGCCCCAAGGAGAAGGCACTTGCGGGTTCTGGATGACGTTCGTCATGTTGTAACGAAGGTCCCCCACGCGCGCGACGAGCCCGCGCGCACCGCACTCGGCCGGGTCGTCGTCCACGACCGGGTTGTGGCAAAACACGAACACCGGAACCGGCTCGTGCTCGACGATGTCAGCGCGGGCCTCGCTCGTCGGAAACTGCTCCTTGCAGCCGGCGATTTCCTCGTCGCTTTGCTGCGCGCCCTGCTGTGCAACCCGCAAGCACTCCGTGTAACGAGCGGTGAGAACGGCGTGTCGCAGCGCGACGTCCCACTGAGACACCGCGTCCCGAACGCTGCTCCACAGGGTGGGGTCGCTGTCCTGACCGTAGTAGAAGGCTCGCGTTTTTACCGCGCGATCCTTGTACGGCAGCGTGCAGGCGTGAGCGAACTTGTCGCAGCGAGAACCTCCGCCCACCGCGTCGCACTCGTCGGCGGTGCCGGTCACGGGCGAGCCGTCACGATCCGGATCGGCGCCGGGCGGCGTCGTCTCCTCCGTGTTGCAGCGCACGAGCTCGCCTCCTGCGTCCCGTGCGTGCGACTGCTGCCAAATGTTGTGGCGCGACGCGAAGCGGTACCACTTGTCGTCTACGATGCCGTATTTACGCTCGAACCCGCGCCGCTCCGCGGTCGTGAACATGCCGAACATGTCCATGCGCGTGCCGTCCCAATCCACCGGCTGGTAGTCAGTGTCCTCCACGCGGCGGAACGAGAGGCGAATCTTGACCTCTACCGGGTTGCAGTCCGCGATCGGCGCGCCGCCCCCGAGCACGTCCGGCGAGAAGAAGCACGCGGGGAAGGTGCCGAACGGCGTGTTCAGGACCTGCGGCGTGACGTAGACCTTGTTGGTGATGTCGAAATAGCCGCTGCTCGCCTCGAAGACGGGCGCGTCGGGGTCGCTCGGATCTTTCACCGAGTAGGCGACGGGCTCGTACACGAGCGGCTCGTCGGCGAAGATTTTGAGCGCCGCCAGCGTGTCCAAATCGTAGGCGGAGCTGATCAGGTTCTGCGACCAGTCCACGCGCATGAACTCGCGCTCGTACCAGGGGCGGTCGGTCGAGTTTTCGACGACGACGTTCAGCTCCTCACCGGTTTGAGGGTTGTAGTCTCTTCGCACGTCGAAGTGCTTCTCGATGCGGAAGGCGGCCGCGATCTGGCCGGTGTTCGTCTCTTCGATGCCGTTGCCAGTGGAGCCCTCGATGCGCTCGTAAGCCAGCCGGGCGAGCAGCTTGTCCTCCGTGATCTCCCAGCGAACCCGCGCCGTGGTCTGCGCGTAGCTGGCAGTGAAGAGGCCACTTTGAGAAGCTCCGTAGTCCACGTCCGCCACCGTCGGGCGGTAGTAAAACTGGGGGTCGTCCTGATCGTCCGTCAGCGAAGCGCCGACGAAGAAGCTCTTCTCCAGAGCCTCCGGCTGAACGCGGTTGATCGGAGCGCGTTCACTCGCGCAACCGCTCGAGAACGCAAGCAACGCAAACGCCACGCAGTAGCGGACACTTCGGTTCATCAAAGGCTCCTGGGCGTCCGCCTAGCCAACCAGGCTGATCGCGCCGAGAGCAGCTTAGCCCGAAGTTTAGGCTAGAACCGTTACCTTTTGGCCTCGGGCAAGCTGAATTGTGCGCGAGCCGCGCTAACGCTCCAACCGAACTTCTACCGCGCGAGCGTGACCGTCCAAACCTTCCGCGCGTGCGAAGGCAGCGATGGAGGTCGCTTGGTCGCGCAGCGCCGAAGCCTCGTAGCTGATCAGCGAGGTGCGCGACACGAAGTGATAGACGCCGAGAGGGGAGCCGTAGCGCACCGCGCCTCCGGTCGGCAGCACGTGCGAGGGACCCGCGACGTAGTCGCCGGTCGCCTCTGGGGTCATCGGCCCCACGAAAATGGCCCCCGCACGCAGCACACGCTGCGCGACCTCCGCGGGCTCGGCCGTGTGCACGGCGACGTGCTCCGCCGCCAAAAGAGTCCCAACGCGGCCGAGCTCCGCTCGGTCGTGTACGACGAGAGCGAGGCCGTTGGCGTTCAAGGATGCTTCCGCGATGTTACGCCGGGGCAGATCCGCGAGCTGGCGGTCCAGCTCCGCGCGAACGCGCTCGACGAATCCCTCGCTCCGGCAGAGGAGGAGGGCGTAGGCCGCTTCGTCGTGCTCGGCTTGCGAGATCAAATCCGCCGCAACCCAGCGAGGGTTCGCGTCGTCGTCCGCAATGACCAGGATTTCGCTCGGGCCAGCCAGGCTGTCGATGTCTACCTCGCCGAACACCAATCGCTTGGCTGCGGTCACGTAGAGGTTTCCGGGGCCGACAATCTTGTCGACTCGCGGCACGCTCTCCGTGCCGTACGCGAGGGCGGCGATGGCTTGCGCGCCGCCGGCATCCAAAATGGCGGTCACGCCGGCCAGGTGCGCGGCCGCGCGCACCTCCACGCTGACCTGCGGACAGGCGAGGATCACCTCGCGAACCCCGGCGACGCGCGCAGGGATGGCGGTCATCAGCACGCTGGATGGGTAGTTGGCTTTGCCGCCGGGTGCATAGACCCCCGCCTTGTCCACCGCGGAAACTCGGCTCTCGAGCGTGACGCCGTTCTCTTCGTAGACGAAGCCTTGCAGGTGGCGCTTTTGTACCTCGTGGTAGCGGCGCACTCGCTCGGCCGACAGCTCCAGCGCGGTGCGCACCGCTGGTGACAGGGCGGCGAGAGCAGCGGCGCCGCCGTAGTCGCGTACCAGGAGCTGCGCCGGCCGTCGCTTTTCGTGCTTTTCCACGTAACCGAGCACGGCCGTGTCTCCGCCTCGGCGCACCTCCGCCAAAATGTCTTTGACGACGGGTTCGACGCGCTCGAGATCGCTCTCTCCGCGGCGCTCGAGGCGCGAGAGAGCCTGTGAAAAGTCAGGGCTCTTCGCGTCCACGGATCGGTAGGTGATGGTCATGTCCAATGCCCGGCCTTCAAGGCGGCCGGATCGTACTCGCGAATCTTGGGGCCGAGAGCTTCACGGAATACCTGCTCGTCGTCCACGTCCAGGCCACGGTCGGGGAAGTGCTTGGCCACTTCCATGCCGACCGCCAAAATGCGGAGGAACATCGCGAAGCTAGACGCGCAGAGCCGCGGGCGCCACGTCTCTGTCCCGTTCATCGCGGTGTAGACGTGACAATCGCCCTCGGCGTCCGCGGTCGCGGTGTCCAAAAAGTAGGGATCGCCGAGCAGGGTGCTGTGACCGATGATCACCCAGCTGCTGCGCCACCCGTGGGGCCCAGTCTGCCCCGGAGCCCGCGGCTGCCCGTCCTCTTGCAGCGCGAAGCCGCGCTGCTCCTCCAGGAGGCGCTCGGCGGGGATGAGCCGCACGCGCTCCGCGGGGGTGGCCGTCTCAAGGTCCACGGGGTTACACGCGAGGAGAAATTCCCGAAAGCGCCGCACGATTCGCAGCTTCGAGCGCAGCTCCTCCACCACGGGAGGAGCCGCTTTGCCCCACTGGACGGGCAATTTGCGAAGCTCGAAGGCGTTTCGTAGCGCTGAAATCGACTCAGCCAGATCGCTGTCCAAGGTCTAAACAACCCTCTTCAAGGCGTAACGCCCTGTTCTTACTTGCTCTTTCCGAGAGCGCAAGGCCGTTGCGCGCCGGTCGGAAAGGCCAAGGATTTCGAGGCTTAGAACGTGTAGCGCAGGCCCAAGCCGGAAAGCCACGTGAAGGGCGGCTGGTCGTCCCGGTCGCGCTTGAGCGTCCGCGGGTAGTCCCGGACCCCGCCGTGGAGGGCGAGGGCGAGGTGGGGATTCACCTGGTACCACTCCACACCGAGCTCGGCGCCCTCGTAGAGGCCGAGCTCCTCGGCGTGCTGGTAGCCGTACAGCTCCAGCACGTCTTCGGTCGCTCTGCCGACGCCGAGGCTGCCCTGGAGATACACGCCAATGCGCTCGGCCGGCTTGAAGGTGAGCCGAACACCGGCGCCCGCGCTCCAAAAAACGAAAGAGCGGGGGGGCGGCGGCTGCTTTGCATAGCTGGTGCTCGCGACGAACAGGTCCGTCTCTGCGAAGACCATCAGCCACCGGAGTGGCTCGTAGCCAAAACGCAGCCCGAACCAGGGAGCGGTGGGGGTGATGTTCTTCAAGTGGCCGAGCTGGCCCATGACCCCAATGCTGGACTCGAGGACGAAGCCCTTTTTTCGCGGCGGCGGGGGAGGGGCGGCGGCGTCCTCCGCCTCCGTGCTCCGCTCGGCGCCCGACTTCGGCATTGCGCGCGAATCGAGCCAGGCGTCGATCTCTTCGGGCGTGAGCTGGCGCTCGCTGGCCGGCGCTTCCGCGGCGCGCACCGAGAGAGCCGTGAGCAGGCACCCGAGGCCGCACGCGAGCGCTGCCGCCGAGCGAACCCCACGGAGCGAAACTCGGAGCGCCATGAAGCCCCTCACGCTAGCCGGAGAGTGCCGCCGATGTCAGCTGATGAAATCGGCTTTGGTCGCGACTGTGACCAAAGGTAGGCCCGCGGCGCGGATGGTCTCGGCGCCGCCTTCTTGGCGGTCCACGAGCGCAATGATGCCGACGACCTCGGCGCCCGCTGCTTTCAGCGACTCCACCGCTTTCAAGCTGGAGCCGCCCGTGGTCACCACGTCCTCCAAGAGCGCGACTCTGAGCCCCGGCTTGAGTGACTTGTCACCCTCCACGAGCTTGGTCGTTCCGTGGTCTTTCTTCGCCTTGCGGACGTAAAGCGCGTTCAGGGGACGGCCGCGCTGGAAGCTGACGAGCGAAACCGCGCTCGCTAGGGGGCACCCGCCGAGCTCTACACCGCCGACCGCGTCGCACTCCGGCAGCTGGGAGAGTAGCCCGAACATGAGCTCACCCACGAGGGCGTGACCCTCGGCCGTGAGCATCGTCTGTTTGCAGTCGATGAAGAAATCGCTCTCGCGGCCCGAGGCGAGGACGACTTTGCGCCGCTCGAAGCTCCGCTCGGTCAGCAGCTCGATGAGGCGGGCGCGCTTGACCGGGTCCGTCACTCGTCTCGCCCTTTCTTCCTCTTTGCTTTGGCGCCTTTGCCGAGCGACGGGAGGACAGGAGGCGGCGGGCGCCTCTCCGGCTCCCGCGGGCGCACGGGCGGCGGCGCCTCTAGCTCGAGGTCCGCCTCCACCTCGTCTTCGTCTTCGTCGTCTTCCTCGACCTCTTCCTCACGAGGGGCAGGCGGAGGAGCCGGCGGGGGAAGCTTCGGCTCCGCTTTGGCGACGGGCTTCGGGGCGAAGGGCGCGGGCTTGAACGCGCTAGCGATCGGCCGCTTGGCGCCGCTGACCGCCGGCTCCCCTTCCGTGCGCACATTGCCGCGGATCAAGGCGCCGGCCCCGACGCCGATGCGTGGCGCCGTCAAATCCCCGACTACCCGCGCGCCGCGCTCGAGAAGGACCGCTTCCGTGCCACGCAGGTCACCCTTGATGGCGCCGCGGACACTGACGCGGGCGCCGGTGACATTTCCGAGCACCGACGCGCCGTCGCCGACCGCGATGTCTCCGCTCATGGTGACGTCACCTTCGACGTGACCCAAGATCTCCAGCGAGCCTTCACCTTCGACGCTGCCGCGCACCGTAGTGCCGGCGCCGATGACCGAGCCTTGGCTCATCTTACACCTCCATGTCCACGGCACCCTTGAAGGACGCGCCGTCGGCGATGGTGAAGCGGGCCGCCTTCACGTCTCCCACGAGCCGACCGCCGGCTTGGATGTCGACTCGCTCCGGCGCCGTAACGTCACCCGTTACTTGCCCCGCGATGCTGACGCTTTGCCCGGCGACGTCCGCCTGAACCACGCTGCCCGGGCCGATCGAGACAGCGTCCGACGACGTGAGCTTGCCACGCAGGTTGCCCTGCACGACCACCTCTTCGTCGCTGCTGACGTCGCCCTCGATGCTGAGGCCTTCTCCGATGACCGTGCCTGCCATGCTCTGCTCGTTCTCTTACTTTCGGGCTCAGCGGCGCTTGGCGGCTGGACCCAGATCCAAATCGAAGCTCGTATCCAGGCGAACGGAGACGCGTGAGCCTGGCTCGATGGAGATCTCGCTGCCGCGCAGCTCCCCTCGCACCACCGCGCCGCTGCGGATCGCGACCGGACCGCGCGACGCGACATCCCCCAGCAGGGTGCCCGCTATGTCCAGCGATGCCGCGGAGACGTTGCCCTCCACGCTGCCGCCCTCGGCGACCTCGGCGGCGCCCGTGAGTTGGACGTCTCCGCGCACCGAGCCTTCGATGCGCAGCGCACCCTCGCCGCTAACCCGGCCGGTGACCCGGGTGGAGGGACCGAGTACGCTCATTTCGGTGCTAGGGCGCGCCATACGTTCGGCGACGGACGCTAGTCGCTCCCGCGCGTTGCCGCTAGCACTTCAAGCGACCGCGGGACGCTCCGCATCAACGCCCGCGCATAAAACCGGAGCTGCTCCTCCTCCGGCAGGTCGCCTTGGCGGCCCTGGGTGGCGGCGTACAGCAACACCGCCGCCGCGACGCTCACGTTGAAGCTCTCCACGAAGCCGCGCATGGGGATGCGGACGGATTCCTGA
This sequence comes from Myxococcales bacterium, assembly GCA_004193285.1. GTDB lineage: Bacteria > Myxococcota_A > Polyangia > Polyangiales > Polyangiaceae > PMG-095. The sequence goes on from SECP01000021.1 coordinate 47,483, forward strand.
GCGCCTTCGTGCAAGGCGTCCCGCAGGCCGTCGTGCTCGTTTCCGAGGATGAGCGCCACGCGCGGCAGACGGGCGAGGTCCGTGGGGTCGAGGTTGCCCTCCGGGTGGGTCGCCACGGTCGTGAAGCCCTGCGCGTGGAGCGCCGCGAGCGCCAGCTCGGGCGACTGATGCGGAACGACTTCGATCCAGCGCTCCGCGCCCTTGGCGACCGTTCGGCCAACCGCGAAATCTTCCTCACGAGGGACCAGGTGGACGCGCGGAACCCCCAGGCCGTCGCAAGACCGAAGCACCGCCGCAGCGTTGTGGGGGTCGTGGGGCGCGTCCATGAGTACCGTGACGCTGCCAATTCGGGAGCGGATGACCTGCCAGAGCCGGCTGCGGCGCTCTTCGAGCGTGAGGGGCTCGAGCGTCTCGATAACCCTCGCGGGCGTCCAGCCCGCCGGCCACGGGTCGGCGGTCCACACGTGGTGCGCCGGGACCAAGAGCTCGGGATCGCGCTTCATTCTGGGGTCTTACTCAAGAAACTTGGTCCTCGCCTTTGCGCGAGTCCAAACCGGCATTATGTTGCTTGCCGTTCTCAGTTCCCCAAGGGAGCAACCATGGCATCCGAAAAAGTTCAAGTGTTCAACGACCTCAACTTCGACCAAGAGGTCGTCAATTCCAGTGTGCCGGTGCTGGTAGACTTCACCGCCACCTGGTGCGGTCCTTGTAAGGCGCTCGCTCCCATCATCGACCAAATCGCCGGCGATCTCGACGGCAAGGTGAAGGTCGGCAAGTTGGACGTGGACGACTCGCCCATCACGGCCGGCAAATTCGGCGTGCGCGGCGTGCCCACGATCATGATCTTCAAAAACGGGCAGCGCGCGGCGCAGCACGTCGGTCTGACCACCAAGGCCAAGCTGCTCGAGCTCGTGAACGGCTGACGTGACGCGGCGCCGCTGCAAGCTGTCGTCAGACGCTGGTGCGGCGCTGCTCGTGTTGGTCACGCTCGGAGCCTGCCGAGCGAACGAAGGGCGCCTCGCCGAAAGGCCGCGCCCTTCGCTCGTTTCGGAGGCCTCGGCGCTGCCTGCGTTCATCACGCCTGCGGTATGGCGCTACCACCCGCCGCAGCCCGCGCGGGTGAATGCAGAGCTGCAGCTAGCCGGTGGCGAGCGCGTCCTGGCTGGGCGTCGCGGTGAGCGCTGGCTCGTCTCCAAGCAGGGGAGTGAAGCGGCGTCCATGCTCGCGCCGGAGGAGCTGGTGGGCATCCTTACCGTCCCGGGCGGCTACATCTTCGTCGGTGCGAGCGGCGTGAGCTACGAATCGCGCGGGCCCATCGCGCCATTTTTTCGCTCCAGCGCGCCGCTCGAGCCGCTGGCCAGCGTGAGCAGCTCGGGCACCTCCATCGTCGGAATCCGCCGTGACCGCGGGCTCCTCCGCAGCGAGGACGGCGGGGCGACCTGGAAGCCGGCGGGGCCGAACGGGCCTAAATTCGTAAGCGTACTGCTCGGCGCGGGCGGTCGCGGTTTAGCGCTGGCCGTGCCCGAGTCGTTGTTCGAGACGCGAGATGGCGGCCAGACCTTCGTTCCGGTCCCCGCGCGAAGCGTCGGAGCATTCGGGGTCGAACGGCTGGCGGATGGTGGCTACGGCGTGGTGTCCGCGCTGGGCACCTTTCGGTACCGCGAGGGCGAGTCGGAGCCACTGGAGCGCGTGAAGGAAGGGGCGCCGAGCGCGCCGCCCGATTTCAAATCTCCGCGCGGTCCGGACGCGACCGCGCTCAACGAGGGCCGCGCGGCCGTGAGCGGCGGCAACTACTTCGAGCTTGGCCTGCGGGACAAGGCGGGCGGCTGGCAGCTGATCAGCGGTCGGCTCGGCGGCGCGCTGGTCACTCGCTCGGTGGCGGAGCTTTCGCCATGCCGGGCCGTGCGCCTCGCCGCGTCCGAGCGAGCGCTCACCGTCGCTTGCTTCCGCGCCGGCGCGGACGCGGTGACGCAGCCCATCGAGCTGTGGACGAGCCAAGACGGCGGGCGGCATTTTCGCGCCGAATCCGCCCCCCTGGACGGCAGCCTATCCAGCTTTCGCATGGCCCTGGGCTCGGGCGGCGCGCTACTCTTGGCGGGAGTCTGTCCGAGCTACAGCGCCGGGGCCGGCTGCGCTCCGCAAGGGATCGTGCGCCGAGCGAAGGGAGAGCCGAGCGGCAGCGCCAGCGCTGCTCGGAGCAAGGCGAGCCCCAAGGGCGTGGGGGAATTTCGCGCTACCGCGACGCCCTCGCTCGCGGACACAGCGCTAGCGCTCGCCTTCTCGCAAGACGGTAAAGTGGCTTATGCGGTCGGGCGCCGCACCAAGGGCGGCGTGCTCGCCGTCTTCGTATCGCGGGACGGCGGGCGCGCCTTCGAGGCGCAGGAGCTGAGCTTGCCGACCGGTGACGGCTCGGACGGCGACGAGCGCTGGGAGAGCAGCGCGTCAGGAGTTCGTGTCGACGCGTTGGTGCCCGCCGAGGACGGCAGCGTCGGCCTCGCCGTGTCGCGATACCGTTCGCGCGTGTGGTTGGTGCTCGACGAAGCCGGCCGAGTCCTCTCGGTAGCTCGTCCTCCGGAGCCGCGCGCGCTCCTCGCGGTGGCCGGGAGTCGCGCCCTCGCGATCTCCCCGAGCTCCAACGAAGCCTGGGAGTCGCTGGACGGCGGGGCGAGCTTCCAGAGCTTGGGTCGGCTGCCCATCGAGCTGTGCAGCGACGACGCGACGTGCGAAGCGCAGGTGGCGTGCACGCCCGGCGGTTGCGCGATCGGCTCGGATATCTCGCGGCTGGGCTGGGGTGGTCCAGCCGAGGACGACTCTTGGGCGCAGCCCGCGCTCGGTGCGTCGGCCGTAGATTACTCGGTGCCGCGCCTCAAAACGCCGATCAGCTGCACCCTCGACGCCTCGCCGTGGCAAGCGCTGGAGGGCGCCACGGAGTTCCCGACCGCCTTTCAGGCGTCCATCGGGCGCGCGGCGTGGTTCGCTTCCGGCAGTGACGGCGCGCGTGCATCTGCTTGGGCTTGGGTCGCGCCGGGCGGGGGTAAGCGCGTGGAGCGCGAGCTGCTCCTCGCGCCGAGCGATCGCGGCAAAGCTTACGCGCTCGCGGTTTCGGATCAGGTCGAGGGCGTCGCTGCGCTGCGCTACCTGGTGCCGGACGGCTCGGGCAGCACGCACCTCACGTCGGTGGAGGTCGGCTGGGTGAACCTCTTCGAGGGGCGCGCGCGGCGGGTGAACGTGGGCGACGGCGGCGCCTACGCACCGGGCGACTTCGCCCGAGGCGCGCGCGGCTTTCAAGAGGCGGACCCGGCCCTGCTGAGCATCGCCGAGGGCGGCCTCTACTTGCGGCTGCACAAGGCCGCTGGCGACAACCAGCCGACGCTGTTCTTCGATTCGCAAAGGACCGAAACGCTGCCCGCGGTGACGTGGCCGACCGTGGGCGTGCGCGGGACTCACTCGGAGATGGCGCACGTGGACGGAGAGCACGTTCCGCTGCTCTTGGTAGGCCGCGGGAGCGGGGTCGTGCGGGCGCGCTTCCAGGGGGCCACCCAGGAGCTGGAGGCGTTCGCCAACGGCGCCCTGGATCCGGCACGGTTCGGGCTCACTCAAAGCTCGAACATCGCGTACGCGGGCGCTCGGGCCGGCCAGGTCATCGAAACGTTCGACAGCGCTTCGGCCCACGCGGAGGCGAAGCTGTTCACGTTTCGAGCGCGCGGCGCGGTCCTGAATCCTCCGATCGACGTGCCGACGCAGCTTTCACTGCCGGAAAAGGTCGAGCGTTGCTCCGCCGCCACGGAGGCCAGCACGCCGCGCGTCGTCGCCGCTCCCTATCCCGGCACTCGCCACCCCGTGATCGTGAGCGACGGCAGCGACGCACCGCAAGCGTTCCTCACCCAGTACGCGGTGCTGCACGGCACGCCGGTGTCCCCCTGCGTGTCCAGCTTCGACGGCGAGCCCATCGCGGTGGACGGCGGCACCGCGCCGGCCACTCGCGTGCTCCTTCCGATGACGGACTTGTCCCACGCTTACCTCTTCCGCGCGAACGTGCAGGGGCAAGAGGCGCGCCTCGAGTACCACGCCCTCAGCTGCAAGCTCGATCCGAGCGCGGAGATCCCGCAAGAGCTCTACCGAGCGCCCGGCGCGCTCGTGCCGCGCGTTCGCTAAACGGACGAGCCGGGTTCGCAGGGGCGCGGCGCCTGGCGTCCCCACCCGGAAGCCACCGGGCGCGGCGTTCGGAGCGCGCGCCTGACCAGCAGCTTGAGGATCAGCAGCGCATGCCACGGGCGCACGCCGCTTCGCTCGTCGGCGTAGATAGGACGCACGGTCACGTCCGTGACGCGCAAGCCGTGCTGAGCCGCCAGCAGCAGCAGGTCGTTCGGGTAGCCGAAACCGGGCCACAGCTCCTCGAGCGGAAGCAAGGCGGCTCCACGCCGGCCGAGCCCCGTAAAGCCGCACTGGCAATCGTCGACGGACAAGCCGCTCGCCAAGCGGGTGGCCACGGACAGCACCTTGCCCGCCAACCGGCGCGGCCAGGGCATCCGCCGACGCTCCGGCGAGCGAAAGCGATTGCCCTTCACGTAATCGGCGCGACCCGCGAGCACCGGCTCGAGCACGGCCGGCAAGTCGTTCGGGCACATCTGCGCGTCGCCGGCCATCACCGCGACCACGTCCGCGTGCTCGGCAAATGCGGCGCGGTAGCCGGTGACGATCGCAGCGCCGACGCCGCGGTTGGTCTCGTGGCGGATCACCCGCAGCCGTGAGTCCTGGATGCGCTTGGCGACGTGGCTCGTGTCGTCCGGGCTGCCGTCGTCCACCACGTAGATGGCGTCGACGAACGCGGGCATGGTCGACAGAGTTTGCCCGAGCAGCCGCTCTTCGCAGTACGCGGGGACGACGACGGCGACGCGCTGCTGCTGAAGCACTGGACGCCCGAGTAACATCGAAACGCCGCGTTTTGAAGCCCACTTTGGGGAGCGCCGCGCAGAAAATCCGGTGTCGGCGCACAAGCCCCGGGCAATTCATGCTACGCGGGCAGCGGCCGTGAACGACGCCGCCTCGTCAGCCCCCGCCGTGAAATGGCCCATTCGCCGGCTGGTCCTGATCGCGCTCGCGGCAATCCTGGCCGCTATTTCGGCGCGAATCGTCTACGCATACTTGTCGTTTCCGAGCGACCGCACGCCCGAGGGCGCGTACCTCCGGGTCGTCATCGCGGTCAACCGCGGGCGCCCCGAGGACTTCTTCGCGTACACGGAGACTCGAGCGCAGCATGCCGCCTACACCATTCGAGATTTTCGAAAGCAAGCTCGCGAGCGGGTGCTGGCCTCCTACCCGGAGCCGGAGCGGAGCCGTCTGGCGGCCCAGTACGCCGCCGAAGCGAACGCGCCCGACGGGGCGGACGTCTTCGCGCTCTACGCCAAGCGCCACGGCTGGATCACCCGGCTGCGCCGCGACATGTCCGGGATCAAGAAGGTGGAGGTGTCGGGCGACCGCGCTACGGTGGAGACCGCTCACGGCACCCGCTACCCGTTTCGTCGCCGCGACAACGGCATCTGGGGCATGACCCAGTTCACGCCGATCTTGGACGCCGAAGCCGAGCGTGCGGCCCGCGATTTCTCGGTGATAGAGCGGGCCGCTGCGGACTACGCGCGGGCGCCAGCCGCGCCGGCCCCGAGCGTTTCTGCCTCACCCTGAGCGAGGCTGCCGCTGCTTCACGTCCGCATAGGCTTGGCCGGGGGGCTTGCCGTGTTCGACCGGGAGGCCGCGCTTGCTCCAGCCGGGTACGACCTGCCCGAACGCGTCCCGCGCGCCGTCCCAGCCCGCGCTCATATCGCTGAGCTCGCTGAAGCCGGCCGCGCTCAGCTGGTCCACGGCCTTTTTCGAGCGGCCGCCAGCCTTGCAGCCGACGACCAACTTTTCCGCGCTGCCGAAGGCCTGCTGCATGACGGACAAGAATTCCGGGTTTGCGACCAGGCCGGTCGGGCCCTGGTTCAGGAGAGGGACGTTGAGCGCGCCAGGCACGTGCCCGGCTTCGAACTCCGGTTCGCTGCGCACGTCCACGTAAACATAGCCTTCCGCGAGGAGCGCGGCTGCTTCTTCGGGGGAAACGCTTTTGGCTGCCACCGGTAAGCCGTAACACCAGCGCCCGCTGTCTGCAAAGAGGTGCTAAAACCGAAAATCTGGTTCTGTCTTCCGAGCTGCGTTCTGCTTTGACCACCAGCCACGACAATTCAGTGCGACTCATTCCCCTCGGCGGCCTCGGGGAGATCGGTATGAACTGCCTGGTGGTGGAGGACCACGGGCGCCTCATGATCGTCGATTGCGGCGCCGCCTTCCCGGAGGATGATTTGGGGGTGGACGTGATCCACCCGGACTTCGACTACGTGATCCGCAACCGGGACCGGCTGGACGGCGTGTTCCTGACTCACGGGCACGAAGATCACATCGGCGCGCTCCCTTACTTGCTGAGCGAGCTGGAGACGCCGGTGTGGGGGCCTCCCCACGCCCTGGGCATGGCCCGGAAGCGCTTGCTGGAGCACGGCTTCGGTCCTAACGAGCTGGATTTTCGAACCGCGACGCCCGGCAACCGCTACGCAGTGGGTCCCTTCGAGGTGGAGCCGGTGCGCGTAGCGCACTCCATCGTGGAAGCGAGCGCGCTGGCAATCCGAACTTCCGCCGGCATCGTCTTCCACAGCGGGGACTTCAACTTCGATCCAGATCCGCCTGACGGCGAGCCGACGGACGAAGCGCGCATCCGCGAGCTCGGCGACGAGGGCATCGGCATCTTGCTGAGCGACAGCACGAACATCGACGTACCGGAGCGCGCGGGCTCGGAGCGCAGTGTCGGGAGCGTGCTGGAGCGTCTGATCGAGGCCGCGCCGGCGCGCGTCGTGGTCGCCCTCTTTGCCAGCAACATTCAGCGGCTCATGCTGCTGGGTGAAATCGCGCGGCGCACCGGTCGCAAACTTTGCCTGCTGGGCCGTAGCTTGGACGCGCAGTCGACGATCGCGCGGGAGATCGGCCGACTCAGCTGGCTGAGCGATCTCCTCGTCTCCGCAGACGAGCTGCGGGAGATGGACCGCAAGCGCGTGTTGATTTTGGCTGGCGGCACCCAAGCCGAGCGGCTTTCCGCCATGCGCCGCCTCGCGGACGGCGTGCATCCGCTACTGGAGCTCGTGCCTGGGGACACCGTCATTCTGTCGAGCCGGGTGATCCCTGGCAATGACCGCCCCGTGATCGCCATGATGAACGCGCTCTACCGGCGTGGGCTCACGGTGCACACGCGCATCAACGAGCCGGGGGTGCATACGAGCGGTCATGCAGGGCGCTCCGAGCAGCGGCGAATGTTGGAGCTCACGCGTCCGCGTTGCTTCATGCCCGTCCACGGCACGCTGCACCACCTTTTGCGTCACGCGGAGCTAGCGCGCTCGGTCGGTGTGAAGGAAACGATCGTAGTGGAGAACGGCGCCGCGGTCGGGTTCGATGGCGAGCGCGCGGTTCAGGTGGACGCAGTGCGCAGCGGGCGCGTCGCGGTGGCGATCGGCGGGGAGGTGCTTTCTCAAGAAAACCTGCATCGCCGCCAGGAGCTCGGTCGCATGGGCATCGTCACCGTCGCCCTCGCGCTGGACGGTCGCAAGCTCCTCGGTCCCCCGGTCGTGGCGACGCGAGGGATCCCGAACGTGGACGGCGAGGAGCCTGCGCAGCGCAGCCTCGCGCTGGAGGCGGCGCGCGCAGTGGAGCAGTTCCGAGAGGGCCGCGGCCTGGAGCTACCCGAGCACGTGCGCCGCACCGTGCGTCGCAAAGTCGAGGACTTGTCCGGCACCCGGCCGGTGGTCGAAGTGTCGGTCGTGCGCGCGGACTGATTGCGCGCGGGTCAGAGCTCGATGGCGCTCGAGCCGAGGTCTTTCTCGCACGTGACGCACTTCTTCGGCACCGCGTCCTTCAGGTACACCTGAGCGCAGTTGGGGCAGATGCGGGCGTCGCGCTCGAAGGCGATCGGCTTGTTGGTCGCCGCGCAGTGCTTGCCTGCAACCTGAACTCCCTCGAGCGGCACGAGCTCTCCGTCCAGATCCTTCGGCTCCGGTAGGGCCGCGAGCTCGGTGCGTTTGACGTTCATGACGTCCGGCACGCGTCGCGTGCCCTCGGCCAGGATCCAGGCGACCGCTTTGGGGTGGGCCGCGATGGGAATGCTGAACGTGGCGCCCTTGCCCTTCGCGAGCAGCTGCTTGCCGCTCACCTCGACCCGCTCCAAGTCGCACCACGCGAGGCGCGTGAGCTCCGTGCCGCGTTCGAGCGCGATGCCAGCGTCGCCGACTCGCACCGGCACCGCGCCGGCGTCCCCGAACCAGAGGGAAGCGCCGAGCGCGATCGCTCCGCCGCCGAACAGGAACGGCGCGTAGGAGTGGGGGACCTCGCTGATCCACTGCCCCCAAACTCCAGCGCCAGCTGCGAGCGCGCCGAGCATACCGACGCCCACGACGGCACCGGACGCGTAAGTCTGCTCCGGACTGAAACGGCGCTCTTTGCGCTCGCGCTTCGCCTTCTTCTTTTTCTTGGTCTCGACCATTTGCGGCGGCGCAGCCTAAATCAACCGGGCCCGAGCTGGCAAACCGTCTCGAGGCTGGGCGGCGCGGCCCCAAACGTGAGACTCTGTCACCGCGATGGCGCGCGCTCGGGGCCGATTCTTGCTGTTTCTGACCCCCGTTTCGGCCGTAGCGGTGGTGCTCCTGGGCGTGGTTTCCGGCGGTGTTCGGCCGTATCGCAGCGCGCGGGTGTATTCCGGCCCCACCGAGGGAATAACCAACCTCAGTCTGCGTGTTGAGCTGGGCGATCGTGACCGCGTGGTCGAAGTGCCCGCCGCGTCCGTACCCTTCGTCGTCACCGCGCTGGATGGCGGCCAGCCCGTCGCGAGCGCGCGGGGGCGGTCGGACTCTAGCGGCAGCGCCGAGGTCAGCCTGCGGCTGCCACGCGCTCGCAACTCTGCGCTGGAGTTGTGGGTCGAGCCGGTGGGGCACGACCTCCCCGCACTCGCGCGAGGTCTCGTGCTCGGTAGCGGCGCTGCGTTTCGTCGAGGCGCTACCCGGCGCGGCGGCTTCCAGCGAGGGCGCTCTACGGGCGACATCGAGCTCGCGGTCGCGCCAGCTCACGGCGTGCTCATCACCGCGCAAGGAGCGCTGGAGGACGAGCTGGTCATTCGCGCGCGCCGCGGCGATGCGCCGGTGGCTGCGGCGCCGGTCACGGCCAAGCTGGAAGGCGCGGAGCCGGCCGAAGCCCACGTCGTTACGGACGCGCGTGGGCTCGCAAGGCTGCGGCTCCGTCCGAGCGAACCGGTGGTGCGCGTCGCGCTGTCGGTGTCTGCGGAGGGAGCCGTGGGGACCCTCGCGTCGCGAATCGAGGTCGTTCAGGGCGCGATCCGAGCGCTGAAGCAAGGGGACCGATTGCGGCTCGAGAGCAGCGGCGCCGCGACCACCGCCCACCTCGGTTTCTTCGACGAGAATCAGCGCTATGGCGGCGCTCGCGCCGAGCTCACGACCTCGCCGGACGGGCGCCTCGTGGGCGAGCTACCCTGGCCTCCGGGGCTGGTTGCAGCGCCGCTGTGGGTCGTTGCGTCCAGTCAGCCAGACCTCGCGAGCCCTTCGGCCGTGGGCTGGCCGGCAGTCGGTTTCGCAGAGCCGGACCCGCAGACGTTCGACGCGAGAGAGCTCCTCCTGCTGGACGGTGCTCCTGCCGCTCGTACGCGGGAAGAGCGACGCGCGCAGCGCATCCGCTGGGTCACCGCCGCCTACGCGGCCGTGGCGCTGCTCGCTACGTTGGTGCTGTTCGTACGCCGGGTGCGCGAAGCAGACGCGCGCATCGAGGAGCACCTGGCGGAGGCAGGGGTGGACGACGCGGCCCACGCCATCGCCCCGGTCCGCAAGGCCCGCGCCGTGCTCGCCGCGGCCTGCATCGGGCTCGGTTTCGTGGTGCTCTGCGTGTTCGCGTTGCTCAAGGATTGACCGCCGCTCAGTTCGCGGCGCGCAGCCAGTTCACGTCCGCGCGGGGCCGCGCGGGACGGAGACCAGGCCGTAGTCCGGAATCCGCGCCAGGCACCAGGCAGCGCTGGCCGAGCAGCGCAGCGAATCGAGCCCGGAGGGGCCCCGGAAAGTTCGCCAGGCACGCCTGAGCAAAGCCGGGATCGCGCTCGGCGCGGGCGAGCAACCTCGCCACCTTGGGACCGTACGTCCGCTCACAACCACCGCAAACCGGGGTCGGGTCAACGCAGGCTTGCCCACACAGGTGACACGCTGTCATCGCTCTCCTCCCGGCCAAATAACCGGTCCAGCCGCGGCCGCCAACTTTTCGGGAGATCGCCCGGGGGGGCGGTGCGTAGCAAGAGACCATGACCTCGCTCCCGCTCTCGAATCGACGGCTCGCCCTGCTCTCCGGCTTCGCGCTCCTCGCGGTGCTCGGAGCTGCATCGGTCTGCAACGCGGAGACGCCGTGGCGGCGCCGGAGCTCGCCTCCGCCGGTGCCCGCGTACCGGGTCGGTCTGGAGGCGCTCGACGGCTCGGTCTTGCCGACGTTTCGGCACGGCGGCAGCAGCTACGTGCTCGGCGAGCCAGGCGAGCGCTACAACGTTCGCGTCTACAACCCTACGAGCGAGCGCGTGGAGGCCGTCGTCACCATCGACGGGCGCGACGCGGTCAGCGGCGAGGTGGGAGACTACGTGGCTCAGCGCGGCTACCTCATCGAGCCCTGGAGCTCCGTGCTGGTGGAGGGATTTCGGCGCAGTTTGGACGAGGTCGCGGCGTTTCGCTTCACCGGGCATGCAAGCAGCTATTCGGCGCGACGCGGCACACCTCAGAACGTGGGCGTGATCGGCGTCGCAGTGTTCCCCGAAAAGCTGCGCGCGCCGCGTCCGGTGTGGAAGATGCGGCCGCGGGAGACGTTCGAGCGCGAAGAGAGCGCTCCGAGCTCCGGCGCGGGGGCCCCCGTCCCTCGCCGCGCCCCGGCACCGGCACCGGCGGAGGCGAGCGAGGCTTACCGAGACGCCGCGCCGCAGAAGCGCAAAGGAGCGGGGGCCAGCAACATCGGCACGGAGTACGGGGAGAGCCAGTCGAGCCGCGTGGTGGAAGTGGCGTTCGAGCGTCGAACCCCCAATCGTCCGATCACCGTGCTCAGCGTTCGCTACGACGACTATCGAGGCCTCGAAGCGCGCGGAATCGATTTGTCTTCGCTCGACTACGCGGAGGCCAGGGCGGGAGAGCCGGAGCCGTTTCCGTTCAGCCGAAGCCGCTTCGCCGCGCCCCCTCGCTGATCAGGCGGCAGGGTCCAGCGGCTCGAAATGATCGAAGAGGGAAGTGAGAACCCGGATCATCACCGGCACGTCGGCGCTCGCCGCCATCTCCCGGCAGCTGTGCATGCTCAGCATCGGCCCGCCCACGTCTACCGTGCGTAGGCCGAGCCCAGCGGCGGCGATTGGCCCGATGGTGCTGCCGCAGCCCATGTCGTTGCGAGCCACGAAATGCTGCGGCTCCACCCCCACGCGCGCGCACGCGGCACGGAAGCGCGCTGCGGTAGGACCGTCCGTCGCGTAGCGCTGGTTGACGTTGATCTTGAGGACCGGACCTTTGCCGAGCAGAGGCCGATGTTGCTTGTCGTGCTTGTCCGGGTAGTTGGGATGCAGCGCGTGGGCCATGTCCGCCGAAACCAGGAGCGAGCCGGCCATGGCTCGCGCGAAGCCGTCGCTCGTCTGCGGGTAGCAGGCGGAAAGACGTGACAGGACGGATTCCAGGAATTGCGAGCCGGCGCCGATGGCGCTCTCGCTACCGACCTCTTCGTGGTCGTAGAGGACGACGACGCGCGTCGCGTCCGCGTCGCCGGCGGCCAGCAGCGCCGAGAGCGCCGCATGACAGGAGGTGAGGTTATCCAGCCGCGCCGAAAAGATGAGCTCGGCCCGCGCGCCGCCGAGCGCGGGCGGCTGCGTATCGAAGAGGCACAAATCGGTCCCTCGGATCACTTTCGGGTCGATGCCTTCGCCGACGAATGCGGCGAGGCGCTCGCGCAGCTGGAGGCCAGCGGCGGGGAGCTCGAACCCGGCCACCGGCAGCAGGTGCGTCTGCGCGTTGAGCTTCAATCCGGCCGTGTTCACGTCTCGTTCTAGATGAATGGCCAGGTTCGGAACGCGGCAGAAGGCGCCCGGCAATCGAACCAGATGAGACGTACCGTCCTCCAGGACGACGCGACCGGCCAACCCCAAATCGCGGTCCAACCAAGTGGAGAGCAGCACGCCCCCGTAAACCTCGACCGAAAGCTGCTCGTAGCCGTGCGCGCTCAGCTCTGCGTGCGGTTTGAGGCGAAGGTTGGGCGAGTCCGTGTGGGCGCCGATGATCACGAATCCGGCGTCGGCGGGCGCTCTCCGGCCCATGCGAAAGGCTGCGATCGACCCGCCGCCCCGGACCACGAAGCCCCGATCACCCGGCCCGAGCTGCCACGCGTCGCGCTCCGAAACACGTCGAAAACCCCGCAAAAGGAGGCGCGCCGCCACTTCCGTAACCGCGTGGTAAGGGGTCGGTGCAGCCTCGATGAAGGCCAGGAGGTCCCGGGTCAGCGGATCGGCGGCGTGGTCGGGAAGCATGGGTCCACTATACTCCGGCGTCCCGCGCTGCCCGCCTCCTTCCTCATGTTCACACCCGACTGCCAGGTCTTCGATTTCGACGCGCAGGATTGGTTCCGCCTGCCGGACCTCTTCCGACAACCTCCGCCCACGAAGGCGCCGGGAGGGCGCGCCGGCGGCGGTATCATTGCGGTGCGCGAAGGCCAGCGCATCGTCAAAGTGACCTCGACGCTACGTGGCCGTTTGCCCCCGCCCGCCGAGGGGCCAGTGCGGGCCGAGGCCTTGGCGAGCGCGCACGATGGCTCATTCGCGGTCGTGCTGTCGCGCGTCGCGCTCGAGCAATTCGGGGACCGCTTCGCGCAGCGCCTCGCCCGTGGGCAGTCGTTCCACGCGCAAGTAGAGGCCTTCGTGGACGCCATGCGCGAGCTCGAGCGCGAAGGCGAGGTGGAGCTTTGGCCAACGCCGTTCGCTCAGTGGCCGATCCCGACGGAGCGCGCCTTCGCGAGCGCGCTGGACCTGCTTTGTCCAGATGGCAAGTCGGTCGTGATCGGCGCCTTCGACGAGGGCCAGCTGTACACGGCGCTGTGCTTGAGGCGCCGCGGAGCCGCGTTCGACGCGGTGATGGGGCCGGACCGAGTGCGTCGCGACATGGGGCTTCTATCCGGGGACTTTTCGCGTGACTACCGCTACTTGGGCGCGGCGGTGGAGTCCCGGCTAGGGCCGCTCGCGGTGGGCTGCTACGGGGAGCTCTCCACGTTTCGGCAGCTAGCGATGGACCCGGCGCCCGGAGCCTGGGCAAGCGCGGTGGCCGGGCGCGACATCGTGCTCACGCCGGTGACGGTCGGCCTAGCGGTGCCACTCGGTGTGGACGCCGGCCGCGCAGCGCTGTCACTCGCGAAAGGTCTCGTGAGTCGGCTCGGCATCTTCGGCGGCATGGCGGCGCCGAGCGCCTTCGGTCTCGGAGCGCGCATCGAGCGTGCGTACGCCCTCGTGGAGGGGGACGTGCGGCGCTACCTCGGCTTCGATCCCTGGCGCGTGCTTTCGCATTGGTTTCGGGTGCAACCATGAAGCCGTCGGGCCGCATTCAAGCGCGGCTCGCGCTCGCCATCGTCATCACCGCGCTCATCCCCGTGCTCGTCGCGATTTGGATGGGCGACAAGGCGGTCCGCGAAACCGCGGCGCGCTACTTCATCCCCGAGATCGGCACTCACCTGGATAGGTCCCTCGGGCTGTATCAAGAGCTCGCGCGCACCCTCAAGGCGCGCATGCGAGAGGAAGCGAGCGTCATCGCCTTGTCGCCGCGCTTGAGACGCGCGGCCGCCGCTTCGGACGCCGCGGCGGCTCAAACGGAGCTCGAGGCTCAGCTCGCCGCGCACCCGAGCCTCGTCGCGCTGCGAGTCGTGCTCCCGGGTGGCAAGCTGCTGGCGAGCGCGGACCGCGGCCGCCCTTTGGATCCCGCGCGGGAGAACCAACTCCAGGTAGAGAAGTCGCTCTCCGAAGAGGACGACGATGGCGCGCAGCTCTCCCTCGTCTTCGCCGCGGATCGCGCGCGGTTCGACGAGCTCGCGGAGATGAGCGAGTTCATCGACAGCTACAAAACGATGGACAAACGGAGCCAAGCCGACCTGCAAGGCTACTTGTGGGCATTCACGGTGCTGCTCGGCATCACCATCGCCCTCGCGATCGCGGTGGGGACGTTCCTCGCCCGCGGCGTCGCGGTGCGGCTCGGAGAGCTGGCCAGCGCCACCGAGCGAGTCGGCGCCGGTAACCTGGCGATCCGGGTCAGCGAGGCCGGCAACGATGAAATCACGGCGTTGGCGCGCGCCTTCAACCGCATGCTCGGCGAGGTCGAGGCGAGCCGCTCCCGCATCGAGTACCTGCAGCGGGTGAGCGCCTGGCAGGAGATGGCTCGGCGCCTCGCTCACGAGATCAAAAATCCGCTCACCCCCATTCAGCTCGGGGTGCAGGAGATCCATCGCCGGTATCAAGGCTCGGACGAACGCTTCCGGGATCTGCTCGATACGACGCTCGAAATCGTGGAGGACGAAGTCGGTACTCTTCGCCGCCTGGTCTCGGAGTTTTCGGACTTCGCCCGCTTGCCTCAGGCGCATCTGCAAGACGCGGACTTGGTGGAGTTCCTCGGCGAACAGCGCCGGCAAGTGGAGACGCCCGAGGGGCAGCACGAGGGCGAGCGCTCCGTGATCCGCCTGAGCGCGCAGCGCCCTCATTTCTCGTGGCGTTTTCCTAGCGGCCCGGCGGAGGTTGCGATCGATCGGCAGATGCTCCGACGCGTGCTCCTCAACCTGATCCAAAATGCGGCGGACGCTCTCGCGGATGCCAAGGTAGAGGAGCCGCGAATCGAGGTGTCGCTGACGAGGCAGGGCGACTTCTTCGTGGTGGACGTGGATGACAACGGTCCCGGCATCCCCCCCGCGCTGCGCGAGTTGGTCTTCGACCCTTATGTCACCACCAAGCACACCGGCACCGGGCTCGGTTTGGCGATCGTGAAGAAGATCGCCATCGAGCACGGCGGAAGCGCGACCGCGGACGCGGGGCGGCTGGGCGGCGCGCGCTTGCGCCTGACCCTACCCGCGCGCGGAACCGCCGCCGCCCGCGAGCTACCTTTGCGCGCCGAGCACGCCAGCAGGCCTACGGTATGAGCACCCCCAAAAAGAAGTCGCAGCTGGACGAAGTGAAGACCGGGTACCTCGTCGCGGCGCTCGTCCTCGCATTCAGCCTGTTCATGGGCTTGTTCGTGCTGCCCTACTTGGGCGTGAAGAAAGCGGAGAGCTCGCCCCTCGTCGGCCAGACAGCGCCGGACTTCGTGCTGCCCTACGCCACGCCGGCGGAGGCGGGTAAGTCACAGCGCTTGTCCGACCTGCAGGGCACCGCGGTGGTGCTGGATTTTTGGGCGAGCTGGTGCGCCCCGTGCCGCGCGCAGACGCCGGTGCTGGAGCGCGTGGCGAAAGCCTTTGGGCCGCGGCTGCGCGTGCTCGGTGTCGGTACGAGCGATGACCGCGCGAGCATCGAGCGCTTCCTGCAGCGGGGCGAGCTAGGCTATCCCAGCGTCTTCGACGACCAGGACGTCGCGTCGGAGCTGTACCATGTCCGCAGCCTCCCCACGCTGGTCGTCCTCGGCAAAGACGGCACGGTGCGCGCGGTCTCGACCGGTTTCACGAACGAGTCGGAGCTCACCCGCATCGTGACCGACGCCCTGAAGTAACGGAGGCCCGCGGCGGTTGGCGTCGCCGCGCGGGCGGGATATGCTCGCGCAAATTCCATGAGCCACGTCTTTACTCTCGTGCTCGCTGGCGGCAGCGGCACCCGCTTTTGGCCTGCTTCGCGCAAGAGTCGCCCCAAGCAAGTGCTGGGCATGGGGCCGGACCCGAGCTTGCCGCTGATTGGTCACACCCTGCGCCGCGTGGCCGAGCTGTGCCCGAGCCCGAACATGATCGTGGCGACGGGCGAGGCGCTCGTGGAGGTCACGCGCGAGGCGCTGCCGAGCTTGGCCGAGGCGAACTTCATCGCGGAGCCGGTCGCCAAGAACACCGCACCATGCATCGCGTGGGGCGCGCAGGTCATCGCCGCGCGCGATCCGGAGGCGGTCGTCATGGTGCTGCCCAGTGACCATCACATCGAGGACGAGCCGGAGTTTCGTCGCATCCTCTCGCTGGCGCTGGACACGGCGGCGCGCGGCACCATCACCACCGTGGGCATCAAGCCCACCCGCGCGGAGACCGGTTACGGCTACATCGAGGCCGAGCGCGAGCACGCGCCGGGTGTCCTCGCCGTCAGTCGCTTCGTAGAGAAGCCGGACCTGCCCACCGCCGAGCGCTACGTCGCGGGTGGGAAGCACTTTTGGAACAGCGGCATGTTCTTCTTCCGCGCGAAGGACATGCTGCGCGCGGTCGAGGAGCACCTGCCTGCCGTGCACGCAGGCTTGCAGCTCATCGCCGAGGCGAGGGGCCGCGGGCCCGAGGCGGAGCGTGAAGCGACCGCGCGCGCCTTCGCGCAGATGCCGTCGATCAGCATCGACCACGGCATCATGGAAAAGCTCGGCTCGTTGGCGGTGGTGCCCGGCTCGTTCGGCTGGAGCGACCTGGGTAGCTGGCACACGGTCTGGGAGCTCGGCAAGGCGGACCAGGGAGGCAACGTCGGGCCAGCGGACTCGGTGTTCATCGACGCGCAACGCAACCTCATCGAGGATTTGCGCGGCAACAAGACGAAGCGCACGGTCGCGTTGCTCGGCGTGAGCGACCTGTGCATCGTGGAGACGGACGACGCGGTGCTCATCATGCCGCGGGATCGCGCCCAAGACGTGCGCGCGGTGGTGGACGAGCTGGCCAAGCGCGGAGGGCCGGTCTGAAGCATCACGCGGGCGCGGCCCTCGCGATGGCCCTGGGCGCGGTTTCGCTCGCCGGCTGCGCGAAGTTTCGCACCGCGCGTGAGTGCGGCGTCTTCGTGTCCGCGATCAAGACTTGGCAGGGGCAGGGGGCCAAGCCGGCTGGCTCCGTCTCGTCACCGGCCAGCTCCGGGCCGCTGGATTCGCGGGCGCTCGCCGAACGCTACGAAGACCTGGGGCGCCGCATCGACGCCTTGAACCTGGAGTCGGCCGAGCTTTCGCCACGCGCTCGGCGGTATCAAAAGCTTGCGCGTGAGGCCGCGGCGGCCCTGCGGGACGTAGCGGCGGCGATGGAGCGCGGCGACGCAGAGAGCGCGCGCAAGCGCCGCGTGGAGTTCGACGACCTCTCGCGCAGCGAGGCGCCGCTGGTCGCGGACATCAACGCGGTGTGCCGGTAGACGCGCTCGCAGCTGCTCGCTCTAGCGCGAACGACGGCCACCGCCGCTCGCCTTTGCCTTCGCTTTGCGCGGCCGGCGCTCGGACTCGGGCGGCTGGCTTGGCGACACGGTGGGCTCGCCTCCGTTCATCGCCTGCAGCCGCTTGATCTCGTCGCGGAGCCGCGCCGCGGTCTCGAACTGCAGGTTCTCCGCGGCCGCGAACATCTCCTGGCGGAGCTCCAGTAGCCGCTCGGCGATGTCTTGCGGCGGGGAGTCGGCGCTGGCGGGGCCTTTGCGCACGTCCGCCCGCTTGCGGCCCTCCGAGCCGGACTTTTGCGCGTGCCCCTTCGGTACCGCGTAGTAGTCGTTCTGACCGCCGGAGGGGCTCATCTCCATGATCGCCCGTCGCACGGTGGCGGGGGTAATACCGTGCTTCTCGTTGTACTCTTGCTGAAGCTGGCGGCGTCGCTCGGTCTCGCCGATCGCTACCTTCATCGCGTCCGTGACGCGATCTGCGTACATGTAAACCTGACCGTTCGCGTTGCGCGCGGCGCGCCCAATCGTCTGAATCAAGGAGCGGGGGCTGCGCAAAAAGCCCTCCTTATCCGCGTCCAGAATCGCGACCAAGCTCACCTCGGGCAGATCCAAGCCCTCGCGCAGCAGGTTGATGCCGACCAGCACGTCGAACTCACCGGCGCGCAGGTCGCGCAAGATTTCCACGCGCTCCAGCGTATCGATGTCCGAATGCAGGTAGCGGACGCGGACGCCGAGCTCCGTGTAGTAGTCCGTGAGCTCCTCGGCCATGCGCTTCGTGAGCGTCGTCACCAGCACGCGCTCATCCTTCTTCACGCGCTCGCGGATCTCCGCGAGCAGGTCGTCTACCTGACCTCCGACCGGCCTCACGAAGATCTCCGGGTCGAGGAGGCCCGTCGGGCGGATCACCTGCTCGACGATGACGCCCTCGGACTTTTGCAGCTCGTATTCCCCCGGCGTCGCCGAGACGAAAATGGTGCGCCGCATGTGCTGCTCGAACTCTTCGAACTTGAGCGGCCGGTTGTCCATCGCGCTCGGCAGGCGGAAGCCGTACTCCACCAGCGTTTCCTTGCGCGAGCGGTCGCCCCGGTACATCGCCGAGACTTGCGGGACGGTCTGGTGGGACTCGTCCATCACGAGCAAGAAGTCTTGAGGAAAGTAGTCGATCAGGGTGGGGGGCGGGTCGCCCGGCTTGCGCTGCGAAAGGTGCCGCGAGTAGTTCTCGATGCCCTGAACGAAGCCCATCTGCTCGAGCATCTCCAGGTCGTACATCGTGCGCTGCTGAATGCGCTGCTTCTCGAGGAAGCGACCCTCACGGTCGTAATATGCGAGGCGCTCTTTGAGCTCTTCGCGGATGCCGGTGATGGCGCGGTCCAGCTGCTGGCGCGGCGTGACGTAGTGGGAGCCGGGGAAGATGGCGTAGCGATCGAGGGAGCGTAAAACCTTGCCGCGCAGCGGATCCACCTCGTGGATGCCGTCCACCTCGTCGCCGAAGAACTCCACGCGGATCGCGAGCGCCTCTTCGTACACGGGGAAAATCTCGACCACGTCGCCGCGCACTCGGAAGGTGCCGCGGTGAAAGTCCGTGTCGTTACGCTCGTACTGAATGTCCACGAGCATGCGCAGCAGGTTGTCGCGTCGGAGCTCCTCGCCCTTGACGATGTTGATGAGCAGCCCCGAGTACGTTTCGGCCGAGCCGATACCGTAGATGCAGCTCACGCTAGCGATAATGATGACGTCCGGCCGCGACAGCAAAGACATGGTCGCGGTGTGCCGCATCCGGTCGATCTGGTCGTTGATGATCGCGTCCTTCTCGATGAACGTGTCCGTCGTCGGGATGTACGCTTCTGGCTGGTAGTAGTCGTAGTAGCTCACGAAGAACGCCACCGCGTTCTCCGGAAACAGGTCTCGCATCTCCGCGTACAGCTGCGCCGCGAGCGTCTTGTTCGGCGCCATGATCAGCGTCGGCTTCTGAATACGCTGGATCAGATTGGCGATCGTGAAGGTCTTACCGCTGCCGGTAATACCGAGGAGCGTCTGGTACTGCGCCCCCGCTTCGTAGCTCTTGACCAAGCTTTCGATGGCGGCCGGCTGGTCCCCCTTCGGCGTGAACTCGCTGCGCAGCTTGAAACCGAGGCTCATGGATCTGACAAGCGTTAGCCTGCCTCGCTCCTGGCGCAAGGACGGGAGCCCGGAGTGACTGACAGCGGTGTGTCAGCGATTAAATGAGGGCACTTTCGCGCCGAAAGAGCGAGCTCGACAGGGCCCGGCTCGAACCCCTGGGGAGGTGGCGCGCGGGCGACGCTTCACGGGGCTACGGGAACAGCGGCACTTCGGGCAAGCCGAGCGCGTCCGGCCAACCTTGGGCGACGTTGAAGGCCTGCACCGCTTGAGCGGAGGCCCCGCGCGCCAGGTTGTCTATCGCGCACATGGCCAAGAGCAGCCCGGCGTGGTCGTCCTGCACGTAGGCGACGTGGGCGCGCGCGGAGCCGCGCACCCAGAGCGTGTCCGGAAGCACGCCGGCAGGGAGCACGGTCACCAGACCTTGCTGGTAGAGCTCGCTGGCCGCGGCGCGGCACGCGTCTGCAGTAACGCCCGCTTTCGGCTTCACGTACGCGGTGACCAAAATCCCGCGGGACATCGGCACCAGCACCGGCGTGAACGCTACCGTGATGGGCTGACCGGCGACCAGCGACAGCTCCTGCTCGATCTCCGGCACGTGGCGGTGGGTACTGCCGGCCTTGTAGGGGCGAATGCCCTCGCTGGCCTCCGGGAAGTGGAATGCCGGCGCTGGCGAGCGCCCGCCTCCGCTGACCCCCGTCTTGGAATCGATGATGATGGGGGACGGCTCGACGAGCTTGCTCTTCAAGAGCGGCGCGAGCGGCAGGAGGGAAGTCGTGACGTGGCAGCCGGGCGCCGCGATCAGCTTCGCGCCCGAGAGCTCGGCGCGGTGCAGCTCTGGCTGGCCATAAACCGACTTCGGCAGCAGCTCGGTCGCGGGGTGCTCGCCGTACCACTTCTGGTACGTGGCCGCGTCTTTGAGCCGAAAATCCGCGGACAAGTCGACGACTCGGACGCCGGCTTCGTACAGGGCCTTGCCGGCGCGCGCGCTGGCCGCGTGCGGCAAGCACAGGAACGCGACGTCGATGCGCTTCGCCAGCTCCGGCGCTTGCTCCGGATCGAAGCCCTCCAGAACCAAATCAGAAAGGCCGGCAACGCCGAGCGTGCCTGGGAGGACCTCGCTCAGTCGTTTGCCGGCCTTCTCCCGTGCGCCCACCATGACGATGGAAAGCTTCGGGTGCCCGTGCAGCAGGCGCACGAGCTCTGCGCCGGTGTATCCTCCGGCGCCCAAAATTCCGACGCGGAGGATATCGGGCACAGTAACTACATCCTTAGCGCTTGGAGTACTGGAAGCGCTTACGGGCGCCCGCCTGGCCGTACTTCTTGCGTTCCTTCTTGCGGTCGTCGCGAGTGAGGAACCCGGCGCGCTTGAGCGCCAAGCGACGCTCCGGAGTCTCCGCGAGGAGAGCGCGAGCGATGCCGTGACGCATGGCCTCGGCTTGCGCGCTGTGGCCGCCGCCGGCGACGGTCGCCTTCACGTCGTACTTGTCCAGCACCTCGATGGCCTCGAGCGACTGGCGCGCGATCATGCGCGAGGTCTCGCGCTCGAAGTAGTGATCGGCGTCGGTGCCGTTCACGATCATCTTGCCCGTGCCCGGGCTGATCCAAACGCGAGCGACCGCGGTCTTGCGCTTACCAGTGGCGTACGTCGAAACTTCGGACATGTCTTCAGGCTTCTTTCAAGTGATCAGAGCGAAAGGGCTTCCGGCTTTTGCGCCGCGTGCGGGTGCTTGTCGCTCCCGTAAACCTTGAGCTTTTGCAGCATCTCACGACCGAGCACGTTCTTCGGCAGCATGCCCTTCACGGCCTTCTCGATCGGGAAACCGGCGTCCTTGGCGAGGACCTCGCGGTACGACTCGCGCTTGATCGCGCCCGGGTAGCCGCTGTGCGAGTAGTACATCTTGTCGTCCGACTTCACGCCGGTGAGCTTCACCTTGTCGGCGTTGACGATGATCACGAAGTCGCCCGTGTCCACGTGCGGGGTGTACGTCGGCTTGTGCTTGCCGCGCAGCACGCTAGCGACGCGCGTCGCCAGGCGGCCGAGCGGGATGTCCGTAGCGTCGAGCACGTACCACTTACGGGTCGCCGCAGCCTCTGCCGGTTTCGCTTGATACGTCGCCATCGTCTTCAGATCCTTGTCGTCTCTTGCTGGCCGGAAAGGCGTGAGAAAAATCACGGCCCGATCCGGGAAAAGGGCGGCTTAACTAGCTTCCAGAGACCGGCCCGTCAAGTCCATGTGCAGGCCCCCTGTTGATAGAGGGGTAGGCCAGGCCTCGTTCACCCTCTTCGGCGCCGCCCGGAATCACCAGCGGCCAGCTGGCCGCTTCCCCGGCTCCTTCGAGTCGGCTTGGCGCTTTTACCGCTTCTTTTGGCGAAACTAACGGTTTCTGGGGTCGAGCGCGCGCCGGCGGATTCATAGCAGGCTCCGTGCGGTGACCCGAGTCTCGAACCCCAAATCCCGCCCGTAGGCGGGCGAGCTAGAAGTGCCGGTCCACCCCGAGGGGAGTGGGGAAGGGTGAACACGGGCGGGAGGGGGCCGCTATACTGAGAGGCTGTCCATGCTGCTGCTGACCACTCCATGAATCCGGGCAACACGCGACTCCTCGAACGGCTGTTCGCCGACGGGCTCATCACTGCGGAAGCACAAGAGGCCTGCCTGAACTTGGTGGCTCGCTCTGGAGAGCGAGTGGAGGAAGTCATCCTGGAGCTGAAGGCGCTCGAGGAGCCCGCGCTGCTCAAGTACTTGGCGGCGCTGCACAAGACTCGCTTCGTCTCCACGGAGAAGCTCGCCAAGGCAGACATCGACCGCGTCACCCTCGACAAGGTGCCCAAGAAGCTGGCCGAGCGCGACACGGTGTTCCCGGTCTTGTACGACGCGCAGACCGCGACTCTGAGCGTGGTCACGCCGGATCCGGACAACGCGCCTGCGCTGCACGACGTGCAGCTCGCTTCCGGCGTGAAAGAGGTCCGCGCGTTCGTTGGTCGTCCGCGCGCCGTAAAGGCGGCGATCAGCAAAGCCTACAACGGGGACATCCACGCGTTCGCGATCCTCGACCGCGACGCTCACGCGCAGTTCTCGACCATGCTCAACGTCTTCGAGCGCAACCTCGTCAGTGACGAGAGCATGGTGCTCGCGATGGCGAAGGAGGCCACGCAGGGCGAGCGGGTGCTGAGCGACCGCGACTTCAAAGCCCGCAAAAGCGGCTCGAGCGCGAGTGGCGGAGGCGTCAACGACGAGTCGTTTCAAGAGGCGCTCAACGTCCTCATCACCCTCATCGAGAACGCACGGCCCGACCTCCGCGGCCACTCGGCGCAGGTCGCGCGGCTCACGAAGAAGGTAGCGGAGCGCATCGGGCTCCCGGAGTCCACCAAAGGCGCCTACGTTTGCGGCGCGTACCTGCATGATTTGGGCAAGATGGGCGCGTACCACCTGACCGCGCTCAACGTCGCCGAGTACGAGGGTCACAAGGCGCAGGCGGAGAAGCAGTACAAGAGCCCGAGCCGCTTGCTCGAGGCCGTGCAGCTGCCGTTCGAGGTGACCCAAACCATCGAGCACATGTACGAGCGTTACGACGGAAAAGGATTTCCGGACGGCGCCTCCGCCAAAGAGATCCCGCTCGGGGGTCGCATCCTCGCCATCGCGGACACGTACGCGGACCTCACGCAGAACCCGCGCAACCCTTTCCGCAAGACGCTCCGCCCCGTGCAGGCGTGCGAGGTGCTGGCCCGCTACCGCGGCACGGTGTTCGACCCCAACCTGGTGGATCTGTTCAAGCACACCGTCACCGGGGAGGACGTGAAGGCGCGCCTGCTCGCGAACCGCCACCGCGCGCTCATCATCGACCCTGATCCGGAAGAGACGACGGTGCTGGAGCTGCGGCTGCTCGAGCAAGGCTTCGAAGTAGCGCAAGCGCACAGCATCGAGGACGCCCTGAAGATCTTGGAAAAGGGCGAGATGGAGCTGGTGATCTCCGAGCTCGACCTTCCGAACGGCGACGGACTTGCGCTCCTCGCGGAGGTGCGCAAGCGGCCCTATGGGCAAAAGCTACCGTGGGTCGTCGTCACCGGCCGCTCCAGCCGCAACGACGCGCAGAAGGCCTTCGACCTCGGGGCCGCGGATTTCTTGTCGAAGCCCGTCTCCGCGGATCTGCTGGTCGCCAAGCTGAAGCAAATCATCGAGCGGGAGGCCCGGCAGGCGGGCGGAGCCCGAGGCGTTTCCGGCTCGCTCGTGGAGATGGGCCTGCCGGATATGGTGCAGGTCTTGTGGCACGGCCGAAAGAGCGGCTCCCTCAAGATCCGGTCCGGCACGAGCTCGGGCGAGATTCACTTCGTCGCCGGCGCCATCTACAACGCGATGTGGGCGACTTTGCGGGGTGAAGAAGCGTTTTACGCGATGCTCAAGCTCACGGAGGGGGACTTTGCCATGGACCCGAACTTCACCGCTCCGCAGCAAGTGATCATGGATTCTCCCGAGGCGCTTTTGCTCGAAGGCATGCGCCGCATGGATGAGGGCGCGCGCTGAACGCACGCGGGGTGCGCCTGCCACCGAGTACGTTCGGGCTGTACGGCGCGGTCGGGGCTCGAGCCGCTCCCGTCGGTGTAAGCGCCCTGGCTACATATATATGACGCTAGTGTAGGCGAGCCCCGGACGAGCCCGCGCCCGGGTGAACTGCGCTGAAAGCACTGAATTAAAGCGCCCACAGCGCGTCCCTCGGCCGCAGCTCCCGCAACGTATGACGCAAAGGTGAAGGGAGCGATGACGGGCCCATCGTGGTAGCCTCGCTAGTTCGTAACCCCCTCGGATTTGCACGGGCGCAGCGTGTCCAAAGCAGCACCGCCGCTACTCGGCTTCAACAACAACGTCCGCCATCGCGGTCGGATCTTCCACATCCAAACGGAAGACTCGGGCGTGAAGTTTCCGCGGATCGTGACGCACCTGTTCGCGGACGGCGGTCGCATCGTCAAGACCACGCGTACGGATTACACCGAGCACCTCGAGAAGCCAGACATGGCCGCGGTCGTCCGCGGGATGATGAAAGAGCAGCACAAGGCCATGTTCGCCGCGCTCCGCGCCGGGGACATGGACCCGCTGCTGGAAACCGTGTGCGGCCCGCTCGACGCCGCCAAACCGAGGGCGCCGGAAGCCGCGACGGACCCGACCAGCTCGGGCGTTTTGGAGAGCGCACGGGTGGTCGTGGCGTCCGTCGTTCCCGCAGAGCCCTCGAACCTCCCGATTCCGGTGGCACCTTCGCTGCAGCTCACCCAGCCAGCGCCGGACGCGATCATCGAGAGCATGAAGTCGCTGCGCGACACGGAGGACCCCCGTGGGCGCCGCCCCATCTCGAACCCCAATTTGCGCAAGCCCACCCCCTCGGTGACGCCGCCCGTCGGCGAGGGCTTCGAGCTGGACGTCGCGTCGCTCGACCAGAATCCGCCCAAGCCCTCGCGCACGCCCGGCCCACCGCCGAGCGCCCGCCCGCCGCGCAAGAGCAACCCCGCGCCCCGCAAATCGCGCCCGCCCATCCCGCAACGCCCCGCTCCCGCCGCCGCCGGCGCTGCCGCCGCTCCCGCTGAGGGCGCCGGCGCGCTCGGCCGCCCCCAAACCCGCCACGCCGCCGCCCCGCCCCCGAGCGCACGCTCCATCTTCGGGGACGGCGCCATCAGCGAGCAGTCGCTCGACGAAGTGATCCTCAGCTACCTCGCCGAGGACCTGGAAGAGCCGAAGTAAGCGAGCGGAGCCATTGAGTGGCTCCCGCTCGCCGATCGCCGGTTCGGCGCTACGGACCTCGCTACTTCACGCAGGTGAAAATTTTGAGCGACACGTCGTCGAATAAGTAGCTCGAGGCATAGGTCGTATCGTCCTCTTCGGGGATCTCCGCGGGCTCCAACGGGTAAGAGTCGGACTCGCCGCGGAGTCCGAGGTACCGCTTCATGCCCTGGTGTGGCGCCGCATCCCAGGTTGCCTCGAACTTCTTCCAGATCGGCGTGTCTCCCCAACCGTCCGGATGCTCCACCGGGTTGCCCCACCAGAAGGGAAGCTCGACAGGATCTTTCTCTTCCGGATCGTAGAACGCGATCAGCGCGAAGTCTTCGTTGACCTCGTCCTGCACATCGACCTGAAACAACCGATAGCCGCTGAGCGTGATCCACCCTGCGTCTTCCGGGACGACGACGTCTTCCGAATAGATCGAGCTTCGTTCCCCTTGCAGACCCGACAGATAGGAATAGTAGCTCCCGGACTTTGGCTCGAACCCTAAATCCGGATCGTTCGTGACGACGTCTAGCGCGTTCGTGGACTCCTCGAACCAGGGGCTCAATCCCTCGCTTGCGGGGCCCAATTCGAAGCTTCCGTCCGTCAAAAGCTCCACGCCAACAGGCGTACCGCCTTTGTCCTTGCAGCAGTCGATGGAGTCGCACGGCACGACCTCGAGAGGAGGAGCGCCGCCCATGCCAGCTTGACCTGTAGATTCTCCGCCCTGCCCGCCCTGCCCGCCCTGCCCGCCTACTGGCAGGTTAGGCTCGCCCCCCGCCGGTACCTGCGGTGCTCCGCTGCTGGGCGTTGAATCTGCGCCAGCGTCGCCCTGAGTCCCACCGGCGCCGATGCTCGAACCGCCTTTACCGTCCAGGGCGGGGTCGATGTCGTAGTCGCCGAGGCCTAGTACTTGAGAGCAGCCGGCGATCGTGATCAGAGAGACGAACGCGAGGTTCAACTTGCGCATGGCCACCCCTCAGAACGTCCCGTTGAGGCCGGCGGAGTTGCCGCCGAACCAGGGGTGCACCTTCAGGCCTTGGTGGGCGACCTTGGGCGCGGCCGTGCTGGCGCTGTTGCTGCTGTTGCCGGTGAGCAGGAGCACGATGCCGGCGCCGACGCCGACGAAGCCGACCGCGAATCCCACCGTGGAGACGGTGGCGAGGCTCTTCGCGCTGTCCAGCGTGCTCTCCTGATCGGAGGGGCACCGCTTGCCTTCGCAGCCTTCCAGATCGCTCTTTTTGCCGAGGGCGAGGAAGCCGGTGACGCCGCCGACGATGAGGCCGGCGCCGCCGACCCCGAGCGCGACGTAAGCGAGGGTGTTGTTCTTCTTGGGCGAGGTATCGCTCGGAGGAGCCGGCGGGGGCGCGACGACGACGGGCGCCGGCGCGGGAGGCGGCGTTTCCGCCAGGGCGCTCGGATCCTTTTGGAGCTTGAGGGTGAGCTCTTGGCTTGCGCCCTCCGTGAGCGTCACGCTCGACTTCTGTTGGAGGTAGCCGGGCGCGGTGACGATGACCTCGTGGGTGCCCGGGTCCGTGGGGCGCTCCGCTCCGAGGAGCGCGGCTGGGATCGGTGAGCCAGCAACCGTGACGCTCGGCTTCGCGTCCGGCGGGTCCACCTTGACGGTCAAGTGAGCGATCTTCGGCAGCGCGGTGTTGAGCACGCCCTTGGCGCGGGTTTGCGCGTCACGAAAGGCTTTGGGAGCGTTGGGCGCGAGCTCTTCGCGCACCACGCGGTTCAGGTTCTCGGTGCCGACCACGATTTGGCCGACGTTTACCTGGCATTCCCCGAGGCGGCCGAGGATGGAGGGCGCGTGGTAGAGCGACTCCGCGCGGGACAGCTTTTCGATCGCCCCTTTGCAGTCGCCCGCGTCCGCCAGCTTGATGCCCTGTAGGCCGAGCGAGCGCGCCGCGGCCACGTTCTCTGCCTGCGGCTGTTCTTGAGCGAACGCGGCGGGAGCGATCAAGGTGGAGGTGAGGGTCGTTGCGAGGAGCAACGCCGTGAAACGCGTTTTGGCGTCGGCGCGCCGAGCAATGGAGCAAGTCGTCATAAGCACCCGGCTGCCTTTTTACATCAGCTGGGTTGGCTTTCGCTCAGAAACCGAGATCGGAGCCGACAGCTTTGGAGGCCGGTGCGATCGGCGCAGGGGCAGTCACCCCGCCTTTTGCCCTCTTCTTTGGAGCTTCCGCCGCACGCAGCGGTGCCGCGGAGCTGGTAGCTCCTTCAGCAGCGACACTGGAAACGGGCTCGGGAGTCGGCGCGGGTGCAGGCCACGGCGCGGAAGCCAGCGCGCGAGACGCGGGCTCGCGGCTTGGGCTCGCGCTCGGCGGCGCAGCGGCGGAACCGGGCTCTAGCGCTGGCTCCTGCGCGCCCACGAAACGCAGCACGATTCCGAGCAGCGCGAGCGCGGTGAGGCCGATCACCGCTCCCGCGACCCAGGCAGCCAGCTTGCGGCGCGGCGGCGGCGTCCACTCCTCGCCGGTGATGGCGCGGGCTCGCGGCTCCGAATGGATGGCGATGGCGATCGGAGCCGTGATCGCGCCGGGCGCGGGAACGCCCTCGGAGCTCAAGGCCTGGGTGCGGGCGAGACCGAGCGGGGAGCCCTCGGCCTGCAAATTGGCGACGGCGGGCGGCGCCGCAAAGCCAACGAGGGTCTCCGGGGCGATGCGGCCTTCCGGCACCGACTGATGTTTGGACGGCGGCGACGCGCCGCACGCCGCCTGCAGCGCTTCGGTCATCTCGTCCGCGCTTTGGAAGCGCTCGAGCGGCTCCCTGGCGCAAGCGCGCTGAAACCAATGCTCCACCGCTTCCGGCAACCAAGGCGCCTTCGCGCGCAGCCGCGGTAGCGGCAGCGTGCAGATGCTGACGAGGATCTCGCTGTAATTCGGAGAGTAATGAGCGTAGTCGCCGGTGAGCATGTGAAACAGGCACATGCCGAGCGAGTACAAGTCCGCGCGGTGGTCTACGCTGCTCGCTCCGCGCACCTGCTCGGGGCTCATGAACAGCGGGGTGCCGAGCACGGTACCAGCTTGCGTGGTGCCCTTCTCCCCGTGCTCGATCTTGGCAATGCCGAAGTCCAGCACCTTGGCGACCCAGCCGGCGTCTTCGTCTTCACTCTGAACGAGGAAAATGTTCGCCGGCTTCAGGTCGCGGTGCACGATGCCTTCCGCGTGCGCGCGAGCGAGCGCCCGGCCCACGTGAGTCACGATACGCACCGCGTCCGCGAGCGGGACGTCGTGCTCGCGCTCCAAGCGCTGCTCGAGGGTCTCGCCCTCCAGGTACTCGAGCACGATGTAAGGATTGCCCTCGGGCGTCTCCCCGTCGTCGATGACTTGCACGACATGGCGCGACCGCAGCTTGGCGGCTGCCTTGGCCTCCACGCTGAAGCGCGCCCGCGCCTCCGCAGACTGCGAGTGCTCACTGCTGATGAGCTTGATCGCGACGCGCTGCCCCAGCGAGAAGTGCACCGCGCGGTAAACGACGCCCATGGCGCCGCGCCCGATCTCCTCCTCCAGCCGGTATTTGCCGGCGATCATCAGCCCGGGTCGTAAGTGATCGGGCAGCCCGGTCGGCAGCGAAACCGTTCCGCTCATGGGGTTGTGCTCTGCATCCGCTCGGGCACGGCCCAGCCGCGCAGCGAGCCGCAGCTTACGTCCCGGGCCGCTGGCCGTCGAGATCCGCGAGCACGCCCAAGCTTTCCGCCTCTGTCCCTCCGTACGATTCGCTCTCCCAAGCGGCGAGGATCTCTTTGGCGACCTGCTCGCTCGTCGAGCGCAGGCTCAAGGCCAGCACGTTGGCGTCGTTCCATTTGCGGGCGCCGCGCGCCGTCTCCGCGTCCGCACAAAGCGCCGCGCGCACCCCCGAGACCTTGTTGGCGGCGATGCTGACGCCGGTTCCTGTCCAGCAGCAGACCACGCCCCAGTCCGCACGGCCTGCGGCGACGGCCTCCGCCACTCGGCGAGCAGTTCGCCCCCACTCTTCCGCTTCGCCGGCGGCCTTGCCGTAGCGGGTCACGTCGTGCCCGCCGCTCGTCAGCGTTTCGATGATGACGTCCACCACGTGCGCCTGATCGTCGGCGCCGAGAGCGATGCGCATGGTGCTCAGGTTAGCAAGCGGCCAGTAGCCACGGTAGGGCCCTCTCGAGCGCGAGTCGCGAGCCCCTGACGAGCGGCAGCGCGAAGCCTAGGACTGGTTCAGCAGACCCTGCAGCCGCGCAGGGGGAATGCGAAACTCGCGCTTGCAGTACTCGCACGCGATCTCCAGCACTTCCCCGCTGGACAGCAGGTGCTCGATGTCCTGCTTGGGCAATGTGGCGATCGCGGACACGACCCGTAGCTCGTTGCACCAGCATTCGAAGCCGACGGAGCTCTCCTCCAACCGGGTGTAGGCCATCCCGTAGAGCAGCTCTTCGAGCAAAGCTTCCGGCGAAAAATTGGCGTCCTTCAGCTGGGCGTCGATATTCTCGAAGTCCTTCAGCCGCTCGGTCATGACCATGAGCGGGCCACGGCCCACCTCCGGCAGGAGCTGGACCAGGTAACCGCCCGCCGCGGTCACGCGGTCCTGCTCGAGCACCGTGCCCAGGGCCAACATGGATACGACCTGCTCCGAGGTCTGCATGTATTCCATGAGCGCGCGGGAGATGCTGCCCTCGCCCGCGGGCACTTCGACGAAGCCTTGGTTGATCTTGCCGTCCGGCAGCGTGCGCATCATTTGCATGATCGCTCCGGGGCCTACGGACACTTGTGTGGAGCCGCTCGAGAGCTGAACGAGGCCGCGCGTCTTGCCAGACGGGTGCGAGTCCGCCACCAAGCTGCCGCTGCCGCCGAGCCCCTTGAGGATGCCTTGCACCCGTAGATTGGGGGCCATGGTCTCCCGGAACAGCACGGAGCCAGTGACCAGGTCGCCGAGGTGGCGGCCCGTTTCCCCTTGGGCGCTTTGGGCCGAGAGCACGCTCTGCACCGTGTCGGTGGTGCGCGCGACGATCACACGGAAAGCGCCGTCGTCAGTGATGGCGCGCAGGACGGAGTCGTTACTTTGCATGGTTTCAGGAGAGCGTGTGGTCGTCGCTGTCTTCGGTGCCGTCTTCACGTGACGAGACGGGGATGCGGTACGCCTCACTCAGCCAGTTGCCGAGATCGATCATTTTGCAGGGCGTGGAGCAAAAGGGGCGCGGGCCGTGGTCGTCGGGGGCGTCGACGATGACCCGCTTGCAGATGGGACACTCGATGCGCATGACGCGGCGAGTGTAGCAGAAGCCCGCCGGAACGCTCAGTCCAGCGGCGGGCCGAGCCTCAGAAGCTCGCGGAGCGCGCGCGCATGGGAAGGGAAGGCCAGGTCCTCGTCCGATAGGGCGTCCGGTGCGGCCCACACCACCTCCGTCACCTCGTCCAGCGCCATGGCCTCGCGGCTCGTCACGCGCGCGCAGAAGAACAAGTCGATGACGGGGTATTCCACGCCACGGTACGCGTACAGGTTGGGGAAACTGGCCAGAAACTTCACACTTCCGAGCGTCACCCCCGCCTCCTCTCGGACCTCACGCACGGCGGCGTGCTCGGCGGTCTCCGCGCGGTCCAAGAAGCCGCCGGGCAGTGCGAGCTTGTCCTTGCCGGGCTCCCGAGCGCGGCGAATGAACAGCACGTGCCCATCGGGGCCGATGACCACGCCCGACGAGGAAACCGCGACGTTGTAGTAGTAGACGAAGCCGCACGCGTCGCAGGTGAAGCGCGTCGCGTCCACCTCCGCCCCGCGGGGGGCGGCGCAGCTCGGGCAGTGCAGAAACAGCGCGCTCGGAGGAGCGCTCGGGAGCTCCGTGGCCACCGGTCAGGCCTCCAGCGCTGCGCGCGCGGCTTCTACGGTGCGGTCGATGTCTTCTTCCGAGTGGGCCGCAGAGACGAACGCGGCCTCGAACTGCGAGGGGGGGAAGTAGACGCCGCGCTGCGCGAGCGCGCGGTGAAAACGCCCAAAAAGCTCGCGGTCCGACTGCGCCGCGTCGGTCCAGCTGCGAACGGGGCCGCGGTGGAAGAACAGCGTCAGCATCGAGCCCACGCGCTGCACGACCCCGCTCACGTTGGCGTCGCGCAGCGCTCGCTCCAGCCCGACTTGGAGCCGGCTGGACATGGCCTCCAGGTGCTCGTACACGCCCGCATCCAGCCGCTCGAGGGTCGCCAAGCCGGCTGCGATCGCGAGCGGGCTACCGCTCAGGGTGCCCGCTTGGTAAACCGCGCCGAGGGGCGCAATGCACTCCATGATGGCGCGCTTACCGCCGTAGACGGCGAGCGGCATCCCCCCGCCCACGACCTTGCCCAGGCAGGTCATGTCGGGGTTCATTCCGAAGAGCCCCTGGGCCCCGCCCGCAGAAAGCCGTGAGCCGGTCATCACCTCGTCGAAAATGGAGACCGCACCGTGGTCCCGGCACAGCTCCAGAATGCGCTCCAGAAAGCCGGGCTGCGGCGGCACCAAGCCCATGTTCCCGACCACCGGCTCCACGATGACGGCCGCGATCCGGCTGCCTTCCCGCGCAAAGAGCTCGCCCAGGGCGCTCTCGTCGTTGAACGGCAAGCTCGCGGTGCTGGCGACTACGCCCGCGGGGACGCCCGCCGAATCCGGATTGCCGAAGGTGGCGAGCCCACTGCCGGCTTTCACGAGCAAGCCGTCCGAGTGGCCGTGGTAGCAGCCGTCGAACTTGACGATCACGTCGCGCCCCGTGAAGCCGCGTGCCGCGCGAAGGGCGCTCATCGTGGCTTCCGTACCGCTGGACACGCAGCGCAGCATCTCCACGCTCGGGTACCGAGCGATGATTGCTTCCGCGAACTGCACCTCGAGCTCGGTGGGTGCGCCGAAGCCGAGCCCGTGCTCGGCGCGCTCTTGGACCGCCTTCACCACGTCCGGGTGGGCGTGCCCCAGGATGGCGGGGCCCCAGCTCCCGACGTAGTCCAGGTATTCGCGGCCGTCGGCGGCGAATAGCTTGGAGCCCTTGGCTCCGCGGATGAAGATGGGTGCTCCGCCGACGGCGCGGAACGCGCGCACGGGCGAATTGACACCTCCGGGCAGCAGTCGTTCCGCTCGCTCGAGCAGGCGCGCTGACGTCTCGTCGCTCATGGCCGGGTTCTACCTCACGAACGCCGCGGTGGGCGCGAGTTACTCGGTGCCGCTCAGCGGACAGCCTGCGCCCCCCGGCGCCGGGGCCCGGTTCCGCCGTGCGCGGGTTCGCTGACGACTGCCCTCGTGCGCACGATGTGCAACTCAGGCGACTCTTTCCAGGGAGACCCAAGCGCGCTGAGCCGCAGGTTTGGTCGCTGCCCACCTAACTACTGGAAATTACTTGCGAATGCGTTGCCGCGTTCGATGAGTCGCGACCTGGCCTCTCGGCCGCTGCTCGGCCTTCGCGCCGCGTCCACGATGATTCCGTTTTCGGGTCGATGGGGTGACGATCGCGAGCTGCCGCGAGAGGGCGCTTCAGCCCACTTCGACGAGGCCGCGCGGGTCCCCGGTCTGAAGCCTCCACAAGCTCGCGTAAATCCCGCCGCGGGCGAGGAGCTCTTCGTGCGTCCCTGACTCCACGATGCGCCCGGCGTCCAGCACGTGGATGCAGTCGGCTTGACGCACGGTGGAGAGGCGGTGCGCGATGATCAGGCTCGTTCGCCCTACCACCAGCCGTGCCAGCGAGCGCTGGATCGCGGCTTCGGTTTCGTTGTCCACGGCGCTCGTGGCTTCGTCCAAGACCAAGATGCGCGGGTTACGGACGATGGCGCGCGCGAGCGCGATGCGCTGCCGCTGGCCGCCGCTGAGCTTTTGACCGCGCTCGCCGACCTCCGTGTCGTAGCCGTTCGGCAGCGCCATGATGAAGTCGTGCGCTTCTGCCGCGACCGCCGCGGCCACGACCTGCTCGCGTGGTACGTCGGCGAGGCCGTAGCTGATGTTCTGCGCAGCGGTCGCGTCCGCCAAGAAGCTGTCTTGCGCCACGTAGCCAATGCAGCGCCGCAAATCTTGGAGGTCCAGCTCGGAGATGGGCTGGTCGTCCAAAGTGATTTGGCCTCGACTGGGCTCGTAGAAGCGCAGCAGCAGCTTGACGAGCGTGCTCTTGCCGCCTCCGGTGCTGCCGACGAACGCAACGCTCCGCCCGGGCTCGATGGACAGCGAAATATCCCGCAGCGTCGCCGTCTCCCCGTAGGCGAAGTCCACGTGGTCGAAGCGAATGCCGCCACGCACCTTCGCGGCGCTCAAGCTCTTGCCGGCGTAAGCAATCCGGATTGGTGTCTCCACCAGGTTCATGACGCGCTCGACCGACGCCATCGAGCGCTGGTACAGGTCGGACATGTCCGCCAAGCGAGTCATCGGCCAGAGGAGCCGCTGGGTCAAAAATACCAGCACTGAATAGCTACCGACGCCGACCTCGCCGCGCAGTGCGAGGAAGCCTCCGTAGAGCAGCGTGACGGTGAAGCCTGCGAGAATCGCCATTCGGATCACGGGTGTGATCGCGGCCGAGAAGCGAATCGCGAACGTGTTGGCGCTGCGGTACCCGTCGGAGGTCTCACGAATTCGCTCGACCTCGTACTCTTCGGCCGCGTAAGCCTTGATGGTCGCGATGCCGAGCAGGTTGTTGTTCAAGCGCGCGTTCAGCACCCCCGCCGCCTCGCGGACCAGCGCGTAGCGAGAGGCCAGCCGCGACTGGAACCAGAACGCTCCATAGATGATGAGCGGGATGGGAAGCAGCGCCAAAAACGCGATTTTCGCGGTCAGGGCGAAGAAGACGGCGCCGACCAGCACCGTGCCGGTCAAGACCTGGATCAAGTCGTTGGCTCCGCCGTTCAGGAACCGCTCCATCTGATTGATGTCGTCGTTGAGCACGCTCATGAGCGTGCCGGTGCGGGTGCGCTCGAACCAGGATAGCTCCAGCCGCTGGACGTGCGCGTAGCTCTCCATGCGCAGGTCGTGCTGAATGTTCTGCGCCAGATTTCTCCAGCGCACCGAGTACATGTACTCGAACGTGGACTCGAACACCCAGACGAACACGGTGACGAGCGCGAGCAGCAGCAGCTGCTGGTGTGGCTCCACGACGCCCAGCCGCGCCAAGAACGAGTCCTTGCGGCTCACCACCACGTCCACCGCGACGCCGATTAGCACCTCCGGCAAGACGTCGAACAGCTTGTTGAGCACCGAAAACACGCTGGCCAACAGCACCTGCGACCGATACTGGCGAGCGTGCTGAAACAATCGGCGTAGCGGGTGCATCTCGCCCGCACCCTTACCAGCGCGCTTCCGCGTCGGGCAGCCCTTTCGCTGCCCTCCTCGGCCGTTCCATGCGGCAGATTGCTCCCCGCGCAGCAATCTGCCGCAGTGTACCGAGAGCTCGCTCCCCGAGAGCGAGAATTCACGAGCGGGCAGAAGCGGCGGAGCGCAGCAGAAGTTGGCGCGGGTCGCCATTCGACGGCAGGAGTTGGCGACCGCGAGCGGTCTCAGCGAACGGCGGAAGCGCGAGCCGTCAACTCTCGCTCTTGCTCTCCATGCGGTTGGCAAAATCCGATTTCCGGCCGCTACAAAAGCAACGAGCCGTTCGGTTACGGAGCGGCTCGATGGGGTGCCCTGGGGGCCGCGGGAGAGTACCGGGCGCGACCCATGAGCTTCTGCGAAGGGGCTGCGAGTTGGCAGCCCCTCAGGATGCGCGGAGCTCAGACGGGGATGCCGGGGGCCGGGAAGGACTTGCACATCTCGGCGACCTCGGCGGCGACCTTGTCGATGAGCTTGTCGTCGCCGACGTTGCTCACGACCTGATCCATCCAGCCCGCGAGGCGCACCATCTCGTCTTTGCCCATGCCGCGCGAGGTGATGGAGGGGGTGCCGATGCGGAAGCCGGACGGGTCGAACGGCTTGCGTGGGTCGAACGGGATGCTGTTGTAATTGCCGACGATCCCGGCGCGATCCAGGGCCTTGGCCGCGATCTTGCCGGTGACGTTCTTGCTGCGGAGGTCCAGCAAGATGAGGTGATTGTCGGTGCCGCCGGTGACGAGCGAGAAGCCTTTGCCCAGCAATGACTCCGCCAGGATCTTCGCGTTCGAGACGACGCTATGCGCGTACTGCTTGAACTCGGGGGTGCTCGCTTCTTTGGCCGCGACCGCGATGCCGGCGGTGGTGTGGTTGTGCGGACCGCCCTGGAGGCCCGGGAACACGGCGCGGTCGATGTCCTTGGCGTGCTCGGCTTTGCACATGACGATGCCTCCGCGGGGGCCGCGCAAGGTCTTGTGCGTCGTGCTCGTCACCACGTCTGCGATGCCGATGGGCGAGGGGTGCGCCCCGCCCGCGACGAGGCCCGAGATATGCGCGATGTCGGCGCACAGCTTGGCTCCGACCTCATCCGCGATTTCCCGGAACTTCGCGAAATCCAGCGTGCGCGGGTAGGCGGTGGTGCCGGCCCACAAGATCTTGGGGCGATGCTCCTTGGCGAGCGCGCGCACCTCGTCGAAATCGATGCGCTGGTCCCTTTCGCTCACGTTGTAGCCGACCGCCTTGAAGTAGCGGCCGGTGATGCTGACGTGCGAGCCGTGGGTGAGGTGCCCGCCGCTGGGAAGCCCGAGGCCCATGATGGTGTCGCCGGCGTTGCAGAAGGCGAGGTACACGGCGAGGTTTGCGGGGCTGCCGCTGTACGGCTGCACGTTGACGTGCTCCGCGCCGAAGAGAGCTTTGAGGCGCGAGACCGCGAGCTCCTCCACCTGGTCGATGATCTGCTGGCCCTCGTAGTAGCGCTTGCCCGCGTAACCTTCCGAGTACTTGTTCGTCAAAATCGAGCCGGTCGCTTCGAGCACGGCACGCGACGCGTAGTTCTCGCTCGGAATCAGGCGCAGCTTGACGGTCTCGCGAACCGCCTCCTCTTTGATGAGTCGGGCGATCTCGGGGTCACGTTCGGCGAGGGAAGGATCTACGAGCTGGGAGGAGGCCATGGGGGTCGCGGAGACTACCGCCCGTTATGGAAGTGCGCCACATGAAGATAACTCAAGGTTACTATTGAGAATTTCAAGATCCGCTGCCAGCAGACGAACTGGCCCGCCGGCGTATTGGCGTGCCGCGGTCGTTGCCTGACCCAGCGGCTCTCGACGTGGGGTGGCAGGTGGCTAAACTCGGTCCCGTGCGATGGCAGGGCCAAGCCGAGCGAAGAACCCGCGGGAGCCAGAGAAAGCTTCTGGGGCGTCGGACCGTCGCACGGGGGCTGACTTGCGCGACGAGCACGGAGGGGCTGCGGGCAACCTGACCGCCAATCCCCCGAAGCCGAACGCGACCGATTCTCAACGCGACAAGCCAGCACCGAAGACGGATCCCCAAGCAGTGGCCGACGAAGAAATCATGGCGGACGCCCCGCGCGAGCCACAAGAGGCAGAGAGCGCGCCGCCCAGCATCCCCTCGGCGGCGGCCGTGTTCTCCGAGGACCCGACGCGCGCCGCCACCGCGACGCCGGTCTTGCCGGGTCACGTCATCGCCAACCGCTACGAGGTGCTGAGCGTCCTCGGTGAGGGCGGCATGGGTATCGTTTACCGCTGTCGCGATCAGGCGAACGGCGAGCAGTTGGCGGTGAAGCGCGTCATTCCGCCGCCCGGCAACCTCGCCCACGACTACGTGATGTGGTTCTACAAAGAGGCGCGCGCGCTCGCGGCCCTGGACCACCCCAACATCGTCAAGGCGCAAGATTTCGGGCAGTTGCGCGACGGCTCCCCCTACTTGGCGATGGAGCTCGTCTCCGGGGCTTCGCTCCACGAGCTGGCGCACGCGCGCATCAAGTTTCCGCTGATTTGGATCGTCGTCGATCAAATCTTATCGGCGCTGGCGCACGCGCACGCGCGCGGCATCGTGCACGGTGATCTCAAGCCCTCGAACGTCCTCGTCGAGCGCATCGACGGCGAGGACCCGCGCGTCCACGTGCTGGACTTCGGTTTGGCCTGGCTGCGTCAGGACGCGCACGACGAGCGCCTGGACGGCAGCAAGGCGATGGAGTTTGCGCCTCACGCCGGTGCGGGCACCCCGGGCTACATGGCGCCCGAGCAGATCCAGCACGAGATGCACCACGTCACCGGTGCCACGGATTTGTATTCGCTCGGATGCATCCTCTACCGCCTGCTCGCTGGGCACGCGCCGTTCACGGGTGAATCCAAGGAGCTGCTCCGCGTGCACGCCTTCGACCGCGTGCCGAAGCTGAAGCTCGCGATCGACGCTCCCGAGGACGCGATCCCGTTCGTGACCCAGTTGCTCGCGAAAAAGCCGTGGGACCGCTACGAGTTCGCGCAGAACGCGCGGCGCGAGTGGGCCAAGCTGAAGCCGCCCACGCTCCCCAAGGTTTGGGACTTTCCGTCTCTGGCGCGGGCTTCGGACGTGCAAGCCGCCGCGCCGACGCGCCGCACCGGCACGCGCGGCCCGAACCCGGACCTCGCCCCCGCCCCCGAGCACGCGCCCGGCTTGCTCAGCATCCGCCCGAGCCCCCTCGTCGGGCGGGACGAAGAGCGGCGCAAGCTGCAAGCGATCTGCGACGAGATGGTCAACGGCGTGGGCGCGCCTCACCGGCTCGTGATTTTGGTCGGCCCCGCCGGCTGCGGCAAGAGCCGCCTGGCGGAGTGGCTGTGCGAGACGATGCACGAGCAGGGCACGATGGTGCCGCTCCGCGCCCGTTACCGAAAGCTACGAAGCTCGGTGGACGGCATGCTCGGGGCCGCCGCCCACTATTACAACTTCGAGCGCACGGATCGCGACACGATCGAACGCTCGCTCCTGGAGCGCTGGCGCGTGCGGCGCGACGACAAAAACGGCCGCGCCTGGGTGGCCGGCGCCGCCGAGTGGATGAAGCCGGTCGGAGGCTCTTCCAGTGACCAGCCCATCGGCCCCTCTGGCATCCGTTTCACGCTGGATACGCTGGAGACGCGGCGGATGGTCATCCGCTACACGCTGCGTAAAATTTCCGCCGGCCGCCCGCTGCTCTTCTGGCTGGACGACTTGCACAACGGCGGTCCGGCCACGTTCGAAGGCTTCATTCGCATTCACAACGAAGAGACCGACGTCAAAATCGTGATGGTGGCTACCGCCCGTCACGAAGACGTCGCGCTCGGGACCCCGGCCGCGGAGCGCCTGCGCCAGCTGAGGGACGTGATGGACGGCACCGTCATCGAGGTGCAGCCTCTCCAGCCGGAGACGACGAAAGAGATGCTGCGCGCCTCCTTGCCGCTGGACGACGCGGCGGTGGAGGAAGCGGCGCGCCGCAGCCGCGGCAACCCGCTCTTCGCGCTGCAGCAGCTGCATGCCTGGGCGCTCGGCGGGAACATGGAGTTCCTGAACGGCACCTACCGCGTACCGCCGGAGGTGCTTGCCACCCGGCCGCAAACGACGGCGGAGCTGTGGGACAGCCGCGTCAACTCGGTGCCGGAGCAGTACCGAACCGCAGCGGTCGCGGCCGCTACCCTCGGCGGTGAAATCCGGCGAAACGTGCTGCGCGAGCTGATCGCTTCCTTGGGTATGGCGCCCGAGCCGGCCATCGTCGCCCTGCAGAACGCAGAAGTTCTGATCCCCCGCTCTTCGGGCCGCTACTCGTGGCCGCACGAGCTGCTGCAAGAGCACCTTTCGACCCAGCTCTCGGTACGACCGGACAAAGAGCGCTTCTACCGCGCCGCCGCTGCCGCGCTGCTCACCCATCCGCAGGCCAACACGCGGCGCATCGTGCGCCAGCGCGTCGTGAACCTGATCCACGCCGGCGATCACGATCCGGCCGCTCTGCTCCTGTTCGACTTCCTGCAGCGCGGGTGGAACGGCGCGCGCGAGCCGCTATCCACGCTCTCGGACCTGGACCTGCTGAAAGGCAAGCTCACCGGGCGCATGCTGGCGCTCAAGAACCGCTGGCAAGCGGAGGCCATGCGACACGTCGGGCGTCTGGCAGAAGCCAGCACGCTCGCGGAGCTGGCTCGCACTCGCTTCGAGGACGCGGGCGACGAAGAGAACGTCGCTCACTGCTTGCGGCTGCAGGGCCATTTGCTCAGCGAGCAAGGCAGCTCGGCGGAGGGCCTGGAGCTGGTGCGCCGTGCGCTCCGCACCTTCGAAGAACAGAGCCACGTCCTCGGCCAAGCGCTGTGCGAAGCGGTGGCGGGCGAAATCGAGTTCCAGCTGGGTGACTACGAGAGCGCCCGGCTCACGATTCAGAGCGGCGAGCGCAACTTCGCGGCGCTGGACCAGCCGGTCGGGCGCGGCCAGTGCTTGCTCCTGCTCAGCTGGATCGAGCACTCGGAGGGGACGACGGACCGCTCGCGGCGTTTGGCGCAGGAAGCGCGCAACGAGTTCGAGCGCGCCGGCTACCGCCTCGGCACCGCGCAGGCGGACGTTTCCATCGCGCACGTCGAGCACCGCCTGATGAACTTTCACACCGCGGAGGTGGGAGCGTTCGAAGCCTTACAGACGTTCGACGTCCTGCGCACGCCGCGCGGGCAAGCCGCCTGCGATCGCCTGCTCGCCATGATCGGCATCGACACGGACGACCTGGACATGGCCGAGCTGCACACCGACCGCGCTCACAAGTCCTTCATCAAAATGGGCGACCCGTGGGGCGTCATGGAGTCCAAGCTCCTGTTTTGCCAGCTGGCGCTCACTCGCCACCAACCGGAGCGTGCGCGCGCGCTCATCGAAGAGTGTTCGCGGATCGTGGTGGAGGAGGCGGAGGCGAAGCAGCACTACCTGCTCACGTGCGCCTGGTACGAGCACTCCCGTGGCCGTCCGGAGCGAGCCTTCGAGTACATCGAGGCGGCGGCGGACGTGTTCGGTCCGCGCATTCGCGCCGGTGACCACACACCGCACCTCTTGGCGCGCCTTTCTCGCTTCAATTGGCCGGAGCACGCAATAAACCGCATAGAAGCGTGGCGCGCCCTGCTCAACGACCGCGCGCGACGCAAGGTGTCTTGAGGTCGCCCCCGGCGAGGAGCGCGCGGAGCTATCCTCGGCCGGGATAGGCCTGTATCGTGGGACGCATGGCGGGCGAGATGGATGGGTTGGCGGACGCGTACCGGGCTCCAGTCGCCGATCTGGATGACGAGCGAGGCCAGGCGGCGGGGCGAGAAGAGACGGACTACGTGGTGTCCCCCACGAAGCTCGCGCTGCTGTTCACGGCCACGTTGGGGCTCTACAGCGTGTACTGGTTCTACAAGCACTGGCAGCACCAGAAGCTAGTGGCCTCTCCGCGGATTTGGCCCTGGGCGCGCGCGATTTTCTCCGTGTTCTACGTGTCGGCGTTGTTCAAGCAGTTGGATTGGGACACGCGGAGCGTGGGTCGAGCCCACACGTGGAACCCGACCGCGAACGCGGCGATCTTCATCGTCATCAACGTCACCGCGCGCGTGTTGGACAAGCTGAGCGGCCTGGGCGGCGGGAGCATAGGCCTCGCGGTCGTGGCGCT
The DNA here is from genome assembly GCA_004193285.1 of Myxococcales bacterium. Taxonomy (GTDB): domain Bacteria; phylum Myxococcota_A; class Polyangia; order Polyangiales; family Polyangiaceae; genus PMG-095. The sequence goes on from SECP01000021.1 coordinate 88,154, forward strand.
GGCATTGCCGCTGTTCAGCGTGTTCCCGCTGCTCACGGCGCAGCGAGTCGTCAATCAGTCTGTCGGTGATCCACAGGGCCTCGGCAACTCCAGGCTGGGCGGGGGCGGCGTCGTGGTGTTGCTGGTGGGCGCTCTGGTCTGGGCGCTGATGGTCGTGGGCCTGCTGGCGTCGCCAGAGTGAGCCTGCTGCTGCTCGCGCTGTGCTGCCGCAGAGGCGCGGACGAATCTCCTTCCGCGCGCCCTGGACCGCGCCCTAAGCTGCCTGGCATGAAGCGGGCTTCTTTGTTGGCGGCGGTGATGCTCACGACGGCTTGCTCCTTTCAGATGCAGGCGCGCTCCTCGGGCTCGGGGACCGGTACCAGCAGCGCGAGCGAGCCTCGCAAGAAGACGAAGCCGAAACGAACGAGCGGCAAGGGGAAGAAGTGGACGGCTAGCTTCCACGAATCAGGCTCCGTTCATGGCGAGCTGCACTGGCAAGGGCGGAGCGGCACGCTGTGCCGCGCGGTCACACCGTTCAGGTTCGTCGGCACCGCCAAGCTCGCCGGCAGCGCGCAGCTGAAGGACGGCAAGCTCACCGCCTCCGGCAAGGCCAACGCCTCCGGCACCAGCAGCGGTGGGGCTAGCCGCGGCACTTGCGAAGCGCCGCGAGCGCCGGTGCCGCCCACGCCGCCAGCGAAACCAGTCACCCACCCCGAAACGCCCAAGACGGAAAAGCCGACGCGCACTCGGCCCAAGCCGGGTGACATTGCCAAGGCGCCCCCCAAAAATCCGAATCCGGCCAAGCCCGCGCCGGTGACGCCCACGCCGGAAGAGCTCGAGAAGCCGGTGACCCCGCCGAAGGAGCCACCGGACAACGTGTTCGGCTACGAAAAGCCCGTCCTCGGCTGCTTCGAGGGCCAGGTGTTTCCGCTCCCGGATAACGCACCCGCGCTTCCGACGGACTACACGCCGCTCGCGCCGGTCAGCGTCGTTTACGCCTGCGAGTGGGATATCCCTCCGCGCCAGTGGGACCAGGGCTTTCCCGGCATTGCCGATCGCTTCGAGTGGTTCGCGATCCGCTACGCGGGCGCGTTTCGCGTCGCGCAAGCCGGCGAATATGCCTTTCGGCTCTCCAGCGACGACGGCTCCAAGCTCGTCATCGACGGCAAGGTCGTCGTCGATAACGACCAGCAGCACCCGCCCAAGGCCGTCAGCGGAAAGGTGCAGCTCGCTGCGGGCGACCACCAGATGGTGCTCGAGTACTTCCAGGGCCCGCGGTTCGAGATCAACCTCCAGCTGTGGGTGACGCCGCCCGGCAAGCCAGAGGAGCTGTTCACGGTTCGCTGAGGTGCTGCAGTCGGTGTGGGTGGTCATCCGCTCCGTCGCTACTCTCAGGGGTGAGTAGCGGATACGGAGCGGGTGAGGAGCGAGCGGGTGAGGAGCGACACGCGACTACATCGCTAAATAGATAGGACGTGGTACGTTCGAAGGTTAGTGCACTCGCGTTCGTCACGTTCGTTGGTACGGCTCGGTAGCTACGAGCTGGTGCGCCGTATCAGCTGCGGCAGCCTCTCCGAGGTCTACGAAGCGCGGCGCGCCGGGCCGGGCGGGTTCACCAAGCGCGTGGCTCTCAAACGCGTCTTGCCGCAGCTCGCGCAAGACGCGGCCCTCGCTCGCGCGTTCTGCGCAACCGCGCGCGTCCATGCGGAGCTCACGCATCGCAACCTAGTCAGCGTGCTGGACTTCGGCGAGGCGGACGGCGAGCTCTACCTGGTCATGGAGTACGTGGACGGCGTACCCTTGTCGGACGTGCTCCGCGCGGTGATCGCGCGGCGGCGCCGGGTGGAGCTCGGGCCCGCGCTCTACGTGGCGCGGGAAGTCGCGGCCGGGTTGCAGCACGCTCACGAGCACGGTGAGCCGCCGGGCGCACCCCAAGGCGTGGTGCACCGGGACGTGTCGCCGCGTCATGTCTTGCTCGGGCGAGCAGGCGAGGTAAAGCTCACGGATTTCGGGCTACGGCGCTCCTTTGGGTCCGAGCTGCGGGAGATGGCGCAGCTGCGAGACAAGCTGGGCTACCTCTCGCCCGAGCAGGCCCAGGGCCGCGAAGCGGAGCCGCGCAGCGACTTGTTCTCCCTGGGCGTCGTGCTGGCGGAGATGCTGCAAGGGGCTCCGCTCGTACCCGGAACAACGGCCGCAGAGCTGCTGGATGGCATGCAAGCGCGCGCTTGGGAGCACTTGAGCGGCCTCACCGAACACGCCCCCGCGCCCGTGGTCGCGCTGGTGCAGAAGCTCCTCGCGCGGTCGCCGCGCAATCGCCCCACCAGCGCCAGGAACGTGGTCGCGGAGCTCGACCGGCTCGCCAGCGCCTACGGCGCGCGCTGCTCGGCTCATGAATTCTCGCTCTGGTTGGCGGATCTGGGCGTCGTGCGGCTGGAGAGCAACGTGCGGCTCACGCCGAGTCACGGCGATGCCGCGGCCTTGCTCGAGCCTCTGCCCCGGCTCGAGCAAGCGACGCTCGTGGACGACGACGCGCTGAAGCCGGTGGCCATCGCCGCGCCGGCGCTGGCGCTCGAGGTCGCGCCCATGGCTCCGCCGCGGGTCGCGATGCCGAGCAGCCCGCCCGGCCTGCGCTACCGCTTGCGTCGCCCCGGCGGCGAAATCGTCGGTCCGCTGTCGCTTGGCAGCGTGCTCGCGATGCTCGCGACCGCGCGTGCTGGTTTGGACTCCGACCTGGCTCGCGACGACGCTCCCTTCCTCAAGCTCTCGCGCGCCTTCGAGCTGACTCGGTTGGCGGCTCGCCCGCTGTACCGCTTCTTCGAGCCGATCACGATTTTGGCGACCGAGCGGCACCCCCTCGAGCGCGCCAGCTTGCCTGCGCATCTTTTGCGCCTGGCGACGCAGCGCCGCACCGGCCTGTTGGTGCATCGCAGCGGCGCGGAGCAGCGCCGCATCTACTTCGAGGCCGGCACGCCTCGGGCCAGCGCCTCCACCGAGCCGAGCGAGTTGCTCGGCGCACAATTGCTGCGCCGCGGCCTCGTGACCGCCCAAGATCTGGACCGGGTGCTGGAGAGCGGCTACCGCTCGGGCTGCCCACTGGGAGAGAGCCTGGTGCGGGCGGGGTTGCTCACCGAAAACGCCCTGGCCCGGTGCCTCGCGGAGCAACGGGTGCAGCGCTTGGCCGCATTGTGCGGTGCCACGAGCGGCGACCTCTTCTTCGTGGAAGGCGCCGTCTCCGGTGAAACGTGCCTCGCGGTGGACGCGGGCACGAGCACGCTGCTCGACGCGCTCCGGCGCACGTACGAGACCGCCGAGCTCTTGCCGCTCCTGGGCGGGCTTTCCAAGACGGCGCTGTGTCCTTCGGCCGGCTGCGCCGACCTGCGCCACCTGCTTTCGTTCTCGTCCGAAGAAGCCTACGCGTTCGACCTGTGCCTGCGCGGGGTCAAGCTCGGCCTCGTGCTGCGCGAAGCGAACGTCCGGGGCGAGAGGGCGCTGCACGCCGCCGCCTTCGCGATCTTCGTCGGACTTTCCGCGGGCGCTTTCGTGGCTCGGCCGGACTGAGTATAAAGACGCGCATGAACGCGTCGGCCAAGAGCCTTGCCACGCTGCTCGTCTCCTGCCCGGACCGCCGAGGCATCGTCGCTGCGCTCGCCCAGGTGCTCTATGGCCACGGGGCGAACATCCTGGATTCCGATCAGCACACGGACGCCGAAGCGGGCTTGTTCTTCCAGCGCCTGCGCTTCGACCTCGCAGACCTGATGACCGACAAGGTCGCCTTGGAGCGCTCCATCGCGGAGCTCGGGGAGCGCTTCCACATGGAGTACCGGCTGCTCTACCAGGCCAGGCGGAAGCGGGTCGCGCTCTTCGTATCCAAATACGACCACTGCTTGTACGACCTGCTGCTCCGCCACCGCGCTGGCGAGCTGTCTGGGGACATCGTCGCGGTCATCAGCAATCATCCCGATCTCGCCAGCGTCGCCGGCCAGTTCGGCGTGCCCTTCCATGTCTTCCCGAAGACGGGCGAGACCAAGCTGGCGCAAGAGCAGAAGGAGCGCGAGCTACTCGGGGAGCTGGAGGTGGACCTGGTCGTGCTTGCCCGCTACATGCAGGTCGTCAGTGAGAGCTTTTGTGAGGCGTTCCCCCAGCGCATCATCAACATCCACCACTCGTTCTTGCCCGCGTTCGTGGGCGGCAAGCCGTACCATCAGGCGTACACCCGGGGGGTGAAGCTGATTGGCGCTACCGCGCACTACGCCACCGCCGTCTTGGACGAAGGTCCCATCATCGAGCAAGACGTGGTGCGAGCTACCCATCGAGACGCGGTAGAGGATTTGGTTCGGAAGGGCCGTGACCTGGAGAAGGTCGTGCTGGCGCGCGCGGTGCGCTCGCACTTGGACGACCGCATCCTCGTTTACGCGAACAAGACTGTCGTCTTCGAGTAGCGCTAGGGTGGCGACTCGTTCGGCAGCGCCCGGCGAGCCGCGGCAGTGTGAGGGCTGCTCGGAAAGCGAGCGAGGAAATCACGCGCGGCCGCCGCCGCCGCCGCCCGCTCCCCGACCGACGCGAGGCTTTCGATGGTGAGGATCTCGCGCTCCTGGATCAACGCGCCGCGCGGGTGATCTCGCCGCATGCCTTCCAGAACTTCCAGTGCGGCGGCCGCGGCGTCGTTCCGCAGCAGCGCGCGAGCCCGCGCGAGGCGGCTGCTCTCGTCGATGGTCGCCTGCAGCGGCGGGCCTTCGGTCGGCACGGAGCGAGGCGACGGCAGCGCGGGGGCCGACGCCGAGGCCGCCGCAGCGCTGATGGCGGAACTTGCCGAGCGAGATGATACTGCCTGCCCAGGATGCGAGCTGGAGGGGGGCTGCAGCGGCGGCTCGGCGCGACTCGGCACTGGTGAAGCGACTGGGCTCGACGCAGCAGGCGATGGCGCGCGCGGTAGCTCGGTTGCGCGGGGCGCGGTGCTGCCTCCTGGCGCCGGTAGCAATGCCGAGACCCCGCCGGAAGCGGCCACGCCGAGCGCGAAGCCCGCGAGCGTCGACTTGAGCAGGCTCGCTCGCGCGGCGGGGACGACGGCGCTCGTGACTGGGGCCTTCAGCGATGAAGCCGCGGCTGCGCTCGCTGCCAGTTGCGCGACCAAGGCCTGCTTGACCGCGGCTTTGGCGCTCGCGGGCACGGGCGCGGTTTGGTCGGCGGTGAGCACGCGCCGCTCCGCGGGCGAAAGCGCGCGCGCAGCCTCGAGCCAGCGGAGAGGCTCGTTCATCGTACCCTCCCCAGGCGCACGCGGCCTTCACGGAAGACGAGACCACGCGCCACTGCGCGACGAAAGGCCTCACGCGCCAAGCGCAGCCGAGAATACGCAGTACCGAGAGGGATCTCGAGCGCCTCCGCGAGCTCCGGTCCACGGACGCCCTCGAGCTCGAATAGCGTGAACACCGCGCGTTGATCCAGGTCCATCGAGGCGAGCGCGGTCTCGAAGAGCTCCAGGTCGTCCCGGCGCTCCAGCAGTGCGCAGGCGTCCGCGTGCTGGTCCGTAAAACGTTCGTCCAAGTTACCGTCGGCGAGCTCGTGAAGAACGTGGGCCCGTCGTCGTCGATCACGAGCCGCGTGGAGGCAGATCGAAAAGAGCCATGTCGTCAGCTTCGAGCGACCTTCGAAGTACGGGAGGCGCCGATGTACGACCATGAAAACCTCCTGCGCGACGTCTTGTAAATCGGAAGGTGCGACGCCCAGGCGCCGGAGGCTTCTCCAGACGAAGTCGAAGTGTTCGTCGTACAGGGCGTCGAAGTTCAAAGCGGACTCTCGGCGGAGCTCGGTACCTGCATCAGAGCAGGAACAGCTCGGCCCCCAGCTCGAGCAGCGCTGCTGCCGGCGCGCTCTCGAAGGCTATCCCTCGCACGCTCGCGACGCTGAAGCGTTGCGTGCGATGGGGGACCAGCAGTGTGATGGATAGCGAGAGCGCGCCGCCGGGACTGAGGCCCCAGTTGCCCACCGCGCCGACGGCGGGCGCCAACCACAGCGCGCTCACCGCGTAGTCGTGATCGTAGCCGAGGCCGGCTCCAGACAGCGAGCCCACGCCTAGACCTGCGCTCAAGCCCAGTCGTCCGCGCGGCACTTCGGACACCGTCGCCGTGACGTCCGCCCGGCCCGCCACCAGCTGCACGGTACCGACGCCTGGACCGTGGGGCAGCTCACGCCCCGGCAGCCAAAGCGCTCCTGCGCGGAGGAACCAGCGACGACTCGCCCGAAGCCGCAGCGAGACCGCGGCCTGGGCCGTGATCGTGTAGCCGAGCATGCCCGCGCCAACGCCAGCGCTCACCTCGAGCGAGGCCGTGGGCCACGAGGCTCCGCGCGCTGCATCAGGAGCGGGAGTGACCGCGCGATACACGCGTGCTGCCGAGTCGTCGCGCGAGGCACGCGCGGGAGCGGTAGCAAACGCAGCCGGCTCTCGACGCTGATCCTCCGCGCGTTCCGGCGAAGAGTCGAACAAGATCGCGAGGGCCACGCTGGTCGCGTAGGCGAGGGGCGTGCAGTCGTCCCCCGAATCTCGCAGCTCGCGCTCACCGGACTTTCCGCCACTGGACCGGATGCGAGCGACGTAGCCGGCGTCGTCGCGATCGAGCTCTACCTCGACCTTCAACGGACTACCGGCGGCAGGAGGCGCCGACCCTTCGATGGCCGCGAGCCAGGCGGACAGCGCTTGCTCGTCTGGACAATCCGTCGCGACCTCACTGCGTTGCACCCGGAGCTCACCGCCCCGGACGGGCATCGCTTTCGCCGAGAACGCTGCCAACGACGCAAGCGCCAGAGCGCTCGTGAACGTGGCGAAGCGGACTCCGAGCGGAAGCATGGGGCGCACTTTAAGCGCCATTGGCGCGACCTCAGCCGTGCTCCGTACTTTTTTTTGATAGAAACGCGCGCCGCTTCCCCTCACCCCGTAGGACGCGTCTGCTCATGATCTCCACCCCTTCGTTCGCGCAGCTTTTGTCGGCCTTTCTTCGCAAACGGTGGCCCGCGGTGCTCGCGACCGCGCTCGGAACCGCGTGCGGCGTCGACGACGCGCTGATCGGCGCCGAGGACGCGGCATACGCCGGCGCGACCGGGAGCTCCGGCTCACTCCCAAGCTCGGGCGGCGGCTCCGAGCCCATGGCGGCGGGCGGGAAAGCGAGCGGTAATGGAGCGGGCACCGCCGGCCGCTCCGCCAACGCGGAAGGCTCGTCAGGCGCGGATGGAACCATCGAGGAAGTGGCGGGCGCACTCGATGGGCGGCTCATGCAGTTTGCGTGTGCCAACGCGAACTCGCCCGTGGACGACTGCGATGCGCTCGGCTACGCGGTCGATGGCGTCGTTCACCCGTGCTCGGAAGGTAAGAGCGAGATGGTGCTCGATCATCCCATCGCCGGGGCGGCCGGTACGCGCTTCCGCCTCACTCTCCACTTCTACGGCATCATGGAGCCCAAGAATTACGGCGATGCCGCGGTCCGTGAAGCAGCTCCGGGCGCGCCCGATCGCGACGGCGGCGTGCCAACTTCTTGGGCCACCGCTCCCGCGGGCGCGGGCGCGCCCATCAACTCGTACGACTCATACGAGCTCCGCGTGCATGACGCGGCCGGGGTGGAGACGGCTCGGCACTACCTCAATGCCAGCCCCAACGAAGGACACTGGACCCTGCTCATCGACTACGAGAAGACCATCGAGGTGGAAGCTGGCGGCTTCGTGCGCTTGAGGCGCTTCGACAACAACTGCCGCCTCATGAAAAACTGCGGCGCGACCGGCATGGCGCCGTGCGAGTCCAAAGCCCGCACGGTGGAGCTGAGCGCTGCCCAGCCACCCGCGCCTGAAGGTGCTTTTCCGGCCGGCTTCGAGCAGCCCGACTTGAACCAAAGCGCCAGCCACGCTGGCCAGTGGTGGATGGTGGACGTCACCGCGGTCGCCCCTCTCTGAGCTTCGTCGGCAGTGCGCCACACCAGTGGCTCGCTTTTTTTTGAGAGAAGTCGCGAGTCGCGCCCCATAGCTAGTGCCGCTCAGGGGCGGTGACTTGGAGAAGCGCAATGAAGATCTCTCATCGAGGGTACGGGTGGCTGTTGGGTCTGGCGATGTGCGGCCTCAACGCTTGCAGTGACGCGGAGGAACCGCGCGCGGAGCCGGCGAGCGGGGAGGGGAGCAGCGAGCTCCGCGGCACGGACGCGGGAAGCGAGCGAAAGAAGCCGGGGCATGGGCACGGCGGAGGAGATACCTGCACCATCGGGCAAGTGGTCGGCGCTCTCGATGGGCGGCTCATGCAGTTCCCTTGCGCCAACGCCAACTCATCCGTCGATGACTGCGATGCGCTCGGCTACGCGGTGGACGGCGTCGTGCATCAGTGCTCCGAAGGCAAGAGCGAGATGGTGCTCGACCATCCCATCTCGGGTCCGCCCGGCGCGCGCTTCCGCCTCACGCTCCACTTCTACGGCATCATGGAGCCAAAAAATTACGGCAATACCGCGGTCCGTGAAGCGGCGCCCGGCGCGCCCGATCGCAATGGGGGCGTGCCGACCTCTTGGGCCACCGCTCCCGCGGGCGCGGCCGCCCCCATCAACTCGTACGACACTTACGAGCTGCTCGTTCACGACGCGGCGGGGGTGGAGACGGCCCGGCACTACCTCAACGCCAGCCCCAACGAGGGACACTGGACTCTGCTCATCGACTACGAGAAAACCATCGAGGTGGAAGCTGGCGGCTTCGTTCGCTTGCGGCGCTTCGACAACAACTGCCGCCTCATGAAAAATTGCGGCGCGACCGGCGCCCCGCCGTGCGCGGCCAAGGCCCGCACCGTCGATCTGAGCGCGGCCGAGCCGCCCCCGCCTCGCGGTGCGTTTCCCGCCGGCTTCAAGCAGCCCGGCATGAACCTGAGCCGCAACCACGCCGGCCAGTGGTGGATGGTGGATGTCACCGCGGTCACCCCTCTGTGAGCGGCGCCAAGCCACCGACAATCTAGCCGCGGATTTCAAGCGCGCGCACGTGTGCCTACGTTGTCGCAGCTAAGCGCACGCTTTGACGATCTGCCAATGAGCGTGCATCTTCGTATGCTTGAGCACTCACGCAAAGCTGTCGGCATCGTTACCTCTCAACGTGGCCGCGCTGGCGCTGCTCGTCATCGGCAATACTCGCTGCGCGACCTCCGAGAACGACCTTCCGGACGCTGCGGGCGCTGGCGCCGCTGCGCTCGGTGGCGCAGGTGGTGAGAGCGCGGTCGGCGGAAAGCCAGGCATGGCCGGCACACCCGGCGCGAGCGGCTCGTCGAGCGGCAGCGCGCCGGGGGGTCAGCAGAATGGAGGCTCGGGCGGCATCGCGGGGGGCTCCGGCGGCGGTGCGACTGGCGGTGCCGGCGCAGGCGGGGCCAGTGGTGGAGCAGCGGGCGGAGGCGGGCAAGCGCCGAGCGGCGGCATGGGCGGCAAGGGCGGAACGGCGGGCGCAGGTGGCACGGCGGGCGCAGGTGGCCAAGGTGGCAGCGCGGGGGCTGGCGCGGGTGGCACGGCGGGCTCGAGCGGCGCGGCCGGTACGGGGGGCGGCTCACCGGTACTGCTGTCGCAAGACAAGCCCGCCACGTCCGACAGTGAGGAGACGGCCAAGAACAACGTCGCCAGCAAGGCCAACGACGGCGACGACACCACGCGCTGGTGCGCCGCCAACAGCGCTGCCAATCACTACTGGCGCGTGGACTTGGGCCAGAGTCGCACGCTGACCAAAGTGCACCTGCTTTGGGAAAAAGACTTCGCGTACCTGTTCAAGATCGAAACGTCAGCGGACGGCAGCCAATGGACGATGGCGGTCGACAAGACGGCGTCGAGCACCGCCATCGCTTCGCAAGACCACGCGCTTCCGGCCAGCACGCAGGGGCGCTACGTCCGCGTCACGGTGACCGGCGGTCTGCAGCAGAGCACCTGGGCCAGCTTGTTCGAGGTCGAGGTCTTCGGCTACTGAACCGGACCGCTCGCTCACAAGCCCTTCGCGCTCCGCGCTCGTTCCAGCGCTTGCTCGAGCGCGGCGGGGCTGAAGCCAACCTGGAGCTGGCCCATGATGTCGATGACGGGGATGCTGGCGCCGCCGCGGCCCGCTTTCTCGAGCTTGCGACGCATCTCGTCGGCCGCGACCTCGTTCTGGTCGATGTCCTTCTTGATGACGGTCGCGCCGCGCTGCTTGAGGTAGCGCTCGGCGTCGTGGCAGGGCTTGCACCAATCCGCGCCGTAGATGATGGCGACGACGCCAGTGGCGGGCGCTTTGCCGGCCGCGGCTCCGGCTGGGCTCCGGGGGTCCGCGCCGCCGGGCGCGGGTAGGCTGCTGGGTAAGGCGCTGGGCGCGAGCGCCTCCATCCGGGCTTTGCGCTTGCTGGCGCCGAGCTCCTCCCACTGCGCGCGCGGCATCGTCTTGAGCCGGTAGGCGCCGGTGGCGTTGGTTTCGTCCAGGTTCGTGACGTAGACGAGCGAGCCCGTTCCTTCCTCGCGCGTGGTGACCACGACTCGCACGACCGCCCGCCCTTCCGTCGGCACGTCTGCCGGTTTTTGGGTGACGTGGAAGTCCCCCTTGTCGTCCACCCAGGTGAGCAGCAAGTTCGGCGTGTCTGCCTTCACCTCCAGGGGAGGCAGCTCCGCGGACTTGGGCTGCGTCGTGTCGTCCGCCTTGCCGTCCGTGGTCGGCTTTTTACAGGCGGCGACGCTGACGAGCAGCGCGAGCGAGACCACGAGGGAGCGACCTACGCTCACTTTGGTGCTCCGCTCGCCGTGTCGCCCGCTTTTGCCAGCTCCTCCGACAAGGTCACCCACTCTTTCATGGCTCGCTCCAACAGCTCACTGTATTCACGATCTTTGACCGCGAGGTCGTGAAGTCGCTCCCACTGGCCGCCCTCCGTGCTCTTGAGGTCGGCGCGGAAGCTCTCCAGCGTCGCCTCCAAGTCGGCGATTTGCTTCTCCAGGTCCGCGACTCGCTTGCGCTTCTTCTCGACGTCACGGGACGCGACCTTGCGCGCGTCGCGCTCACTGCCCGCGGCCTTCCCGGCGGCAGGGGGCGGCGGGGCCTTGACCGCGGCCTTGGGTGGCGGCGCGGATGGCTTCGCCCCGGGCCGAGGCTTGGCGGCGGCGTCGGCTTGGCGTTTTCGCTCCAGTGCATCGCCGTAATCCTTGAACCCGCCCTCGAAGGCGTCCACCCCCTCGGGCGTGAACGCGAGGGTGCGGGTGGTGACGGTCTCCAAAAAGCGGCGATCGTGCGACACCAGAATCACGGTGCCCTCGAAGCCCACCAGCGCCTCTTCCAGGATTTCAGCGGCGGGGATGTCCAGGTGGTTGGTCGGCTCGTCCAGGAACAGCAGGTTGCGGGGTTCCAGCAACAGCTTGGCGAGCGCGAGCCGGGTCGCCTCGCCGCCGGACAGGCTGCCCACTTTGCGGAGCGGGTCTTCGCCGTAAAAACGGAAGCGCGCGAGGTACTGCCGCGCGCCGTCCACGTTCAGGTCCCCGCGCACGCTACGGATCTCTTCCACGCCCGTCCGCGATTTGTCGAGCGAGCCGAGCTGCTGGTCGAAGTAGCCTTCGCGCAGGTTCGTGCCGCGCCGCACCGTCCCCACGTCCTCCGGCGCGCCGCGTTCGGCGAGCAGCTTCATCAGCGTCGTCTTACCGCCGCCGTTCGGTCCAACGATTCCGATGCGGTCGCCGCGACGCACCAGCAGATCCACGCCGGAGAAGAGCTGCCGGCCGCCGCGCGCCGCACCGAGGCCTTTCGCCTCCAGCACGATGTCTCCGCTGCGCGGCGCCTCCGCGAAACGAAAGCGCACCCGCTCCGCGCGCGCCCACACGTCCTCCGGCCCCTTCACGCGCTCGAGCTTGTCGAGCATCTTCTGGCGCGACTGCGCTTGCTTCGTCTTTTGGCCCGCCATGTTGCGGCGGATGAAGTCCTCGGTCTTCTCGATGAACGAAGCCTGCTCTTCGGCCAAGCGCCGCTCGCGTTCCAAGTCGTCCGCGCGCTCCTCGTGGTAACGCGAATAGGGCAGGGGGTAGACGCGGAAGGTGCTGCGACCGAGCTCCATCGTGATCGGGCAAACCGCGTCCAAGAACGCGCGATCGTGCGAGACGACCAGCACCGCGCCGCGCCAGGCGCACAGGTGCTGCTCCAGCCAGCGAATCGTCTCCAAATCCAGGTGATTCGTCGGCTCGTCCAGCATCAAGACCTCGGGCTCGCCCGCTAGCACCACGCCGAGCGACAGCCGCCCCCGCTCCCCGCCGGAGAGCGTCGTCACGTCCCGATCCAGATCACGCATGCGGAAGCCGAGCTTCTCCGCGATCGTCTCCACGCGGCGCTCGAGCGCGTCCGCACCGGCGCGGTGGTACTGCTCGTCCAGCTCGCTCAAGCGCGAGAGCGAAGCCTCCGTGCCCGAAGCGGCCGCTACCTGAGCCTCCGCCAAGGCATGCCGGAGCGCTACGAGCTCCCCGAACCCGGACAGCAGCACGTCCATCACGCTGCCCTGCGACTTGACCTCGTGGCTCTGCCGGTAATAGCCCACCTTGGCGCCCTTCTTGGGCACCACGAACCCCTTGTCCGCCTCCAAGTCACCCGCCAAAACGCGCAGGAGAGTGCTCTTGCCGGCGCCGTTCGGCGCCACCAAGCCGCCGCGCTCTCCGGCCTCCAATTTGAAGGCGACGTCGCTGAACAGCGGCTCGCCCGTATAGCCAAACGTCACACCGGAAACTTCGAGAAGCGCCACGACCGCCCCTGCCTATCACGCTCCGCCTCCGTCAGCACCCGCCTGAGCGGCGCCCAGCATTTCTCGCCCGAGTTGGCGCGCATCGGGGACAGGGCGGGAGCAGGGTAGGCCCGGTCTCGCTCGTGGCGACCCCGCCCAGCTGGGCGGGGAGACAGGCCTCCCAACAAAAGTCGCCCCGCGGGCAGCGGCGACTCCGGAGGTGAAGCGGAAGCCGTGGAGAGCTCAGGCCACCGGGGGAACGGAGTCGCGCGCGGGGGTCGTCAGCTTCACGAGCAGCGCCCGCATGGACTCCACGATGCCGATCACGATGTAGACGCTGAGCAGGTAGATGAGCACGAACTGAGGCCGAAAACGCGACCACACGAAGGCGCTGGAGGCGATCGTGAAGAGCACGAACAGCACCGTGCCGGTGTTGAGCTTCAGCTCCTTGAAGGAGCGGAACCGAACGTTGGACACCATCAAGAAGCTCAGGCCGATGGTCACCGCGAAGAGCAGCACCATGTACGGCTCGGTCCCCAGCACCCCGCCGGAGCCGTGGCTCGCGATGATGAGCGCGACCAAGATGCCGGTGGAGGGCGGCGTGGGCAGGCCGATGATGTACTTGCCCGGCTTGGTCGGCGCGCCGGTAGAGCTGGAGCTCAGCACGTTGAAGCGCGCCAGGCGCACCGCGGCCGCGGCCACGAACAGGAACGCCGCGAAGATGCCAGCCACCGGCGCGCGAAACAGGGCCCACTTGTAGACGAGCAGCGAGGGCGCCACCCCGAAGGAGACGATGTCCGCCAAGGAGTCCAGCTGGAGGCCGAAGGCGCTCTGGGTGCGCGTCAGCCGCGCGACGCGGCCGTCCATGAGGTCGAAAAACATCGCGAAGATGAGCAGAAGCGCCGCCCGGTACACGTCGTCCGCCGTGGGCATGTCCTTGGACACGAGGCGAATGGCGTTGAACCCGCAAAACACGCCGCACAGCGTGATGAGGTTGGGCAGCACGAAGAGCGTCTTGCGTAAATCGAGACGCGGCTTCGGGCGGAGGTGCTTCTGGCGTTGGCGACGGAGCCCCAAGGTCCCGCAAGGCTACGCACATCGAGCCTCCTCGTCCAGTTTCCGAGCCCCCGGTACGCAACTCCGGTGAGCTCATGTAAGTGTCAGAAACTCATCAGGATTCGGTCACGAGCACGCCGGCTCGGCGCGGAGCCGGTCCCCCGAAGTTTGGCCGAAGGGCGAGCCAAACTTTACGATCGGAGGGCGATGAACCTCAAGCCGACGTCTTTGGCCTTGGGCTGCTGGGTGGCCGCGCTGCTCGGCGGCTGCAGCAGCGGACTGGAAGGCGTGGACAAACGCCTCTCCGCCATGCAGGACGAGATCACCAAGGTGCAGAGCCAGAACGACCGGCTGGTGGAGCGGCTGGACGCGGTCGAGGCGCGCCAGGCCAAGACCGAGACCGTCGCCAAGCCGGCCGGGCCCGCCAGCGCCGCCGCGGCCGAGCGGCCTTCACTCAAGGTGGTGAAGGTCGTGCCGGAAGACACCGCAGGCATGCCGTCCCCCCAGGTTGGTACGCAAGCGCCGGGCGACGCGGCCGACGATCCTTCGCCGCGGCCCGTCATCAAGCTGCGCGGCAGCAGTGGCAAGGGCGACAAGGGAGACAAGGGCGAAAGCTGATGCTGCGCCGCCTTTCTCTCGGAACCTCGATCTTGGCTTGCCTGGCGCTCACCGGGCAGGCCCTCGCGCAAGCGGGGCCGAGCGCGAGCCCCGCCGCCAATCCGGGGGAAGGGCCGGCTGCGACCGGCGCGCCGGCAGCGGCCCCCACGGTGGTGATTCAACAGGTGCCGTCGACTCCGGGCGGAGTCGTGTTCGGGCCATCGATCGGCGACTTGAACAAGGGGCTGCCCTCCAGCTCCCAAAGCCGAACCGGCAACGAGACGGACGGCTTCGACCTCGCGCCCAGCCGGGGCGGGGGCGGCGTGGTGTTCGGCGGCAAAGGCTCGGCCGCGATCATCGGTCAGCAAAAGCCGCTGGAGGTGCCGCCCATCCACGTCGTACGCAAGGGGGATACCCTCTGGGACCTGTGCGACTCGTACTACTCTAACCCTTGGGGGTGGCCCAAGGTGTGGAGCTACAACCCGCAGATCGTGAACCCGCACTGGATTTACCCGGGTGACCAGGTGCGCCTGCGGGACCCGAACGACCCCGGTGGGCGGGGCGGGCAAGCGCTAGCCGCGCTGAGCGGGCCCGGAACCGGCGCGAGGAGCGGCAAGGGCGGCCTGCAACCGACGACCGTGTTCCTCCGCGACCAAGGCTTCCTCGGTGACCCTAAGCGCGACGTGTGGGGAGAGCTCGTCGGCGCGGTGGAAGACCAGATGCTGCTCTCGGACGGCAACCACGTGTACATGATGATGCGCCCCGGGGTGGAGCTGCAGCCCGGGCAGACGCTCACCATCTTTACTCCGGTGCGCAAGCCGGAGGAGGTCAAGGGCGCGCGCAAGCCGCCGGGTGAGATCGTCGCCGTCAAAGGCACGATCAAGATCGACCAATACAATTCGAAGACCCGCGTCGCGCGGGGCGAGGTCACCGAGTCCTTGGACGTGATCGAGCGCGGCTTCAAGGTCGGCCCCGTAGGTCGGCAGTTCGATGTGGTCCCGCCGAAGCCGGCCGCGCGCACCGTGCAGGCGCGCGTGCTGAGCGGCATCTACCCCCACAACATCATGGGCCAGCACCAGCTCACGTTCATGGACCGCGGGAGCGAGGACGGCCTGGAGCCGGGCACGCGACTGTTCGTGCTCCGCCAAGGAGACGCCTGGCGAAGCAGCCTGAACGTAGGCAACAACATGCTCAAGTACCGGATGAAGATGGAGTCGGCCAAGCCCTCCGACGCCGAACGCACGCCGACGGACGGGGAAGACAAGCAGTTTCCGAGCGAGGTGGTGGCGGAGCTGCGGGTGCTTCGCACCGAGAAGTACAGCTCGGTCGCGATCGTGATCGAGACCCGGCGCGAGCTCGAGCCTGGCGACGTCGCGGTATCGCTCCCCGGTAAATGAGCCGGCGCGGTGCCTGGGCTGGCGCGGGGTTCGCCGGGAGCGTACAAAGCGGCTAAAGTACGGTCGCCATGGGCAAAAACCGCGTCTTCTTTCCTCAGGAGGCGCTCGATGACTGGCTCCTCGACGGCAAAGTCGAGATCGCCGGCTCCGAGCTCACCATCCCCACCGAGCGTCGCCGTTACCGGCTCGTGGAGGCGGTGCGCGTGATCTCGGAGGAGGCGACCCACAGCGATCCGGACGAGCTCGTCGGTAAGGTGAAGACGGTGCCGTTTCTCACCGAGCTCGGCGCGGAGCTGCTGGGAGATTCCATGGTGCTCGGGGAAAACGCCTACCGGGTCGTCGCCGGCTGGATGGCAACGCCGGTGGGCACGCTGGAGCAGCACCGCGCGGAGCGGATGGAGCTGCGTGTCTCTCGCGCTTCCGTCCCCGCGCAGGGCAGCGACGAAGAGCTGCTCGCGGTCTTCCTGGCGCGGAACCTTTAAAAATATGCCCGAGCTCGCGACCGCCGCATTTGGTTTGGGAGTGGTGGCCTACTCGGCCGCCGCGACCATGTTCTTTTTGGAGCTCCTCCGAGGCGGCGCGGTCAACGTGCCCGGCGTGCTCGGGCCGCGGCTGCTCACGCTGGGGGCGGTGTTTCACGCCGCTCACGTGGTCGTGGCCAGCCTGCTCAGCCGGGTGTGCCCGGTGGAGTCCTTGCACTTCGGGCTGAGCCTGAGCGCGCTCGGCGCGGTGGTCACCTACCTCGCGCTCCGCAAGCGCTTCCGAATTCACGCCCTCGGCGCGATCGTCGCGCCGCTGGCGCTCACGTTCCTCATCGGCGCGCAGTTCGTCTCCGCGCCGCGGGCCGAGGCAGACGTCCCGCGTGGGCTGCTGGCGTTCCACATCGCGGCCAACTTGATCGGGCTGGGCGTGTTCTTGGTCGCGGGCGGCTCCTCCGCTCTCTACGTCGTTTTGGAGCGCCGCCTGCGACAAAAGAAGGCGGGCTTGTCGCCGACCTCCTCGCGTTTGCCGCCTTTGGAGGCGCTGGATCGCGCCGCCCATCGCCTGCTCCTGGCCGGCTTCCCCTTGCTAACCTTCGGGGTGGTGACGGGCGCCGTGTTCACCCAGCAAGTGGACGAGGCGGGCAGCGTCGCCGTCCTCCGCACTGTGCTCGGCTACGCCACTTGGGGGCTGCTGGCCGCGGTGCTGCTCTTGCGCCAAATCATCGGTCTGCGAGGGCGGCGCGCGGCGTACGGCACCCTCGCCGGCGTGGCGTGCGTCTTGGTCGTCCTGATTGTCTACGCGGTGCGCGGAGGGGCTGCGTGATCGTCGTCGTCGGCCTCTCGCACCATACCGCTCCCATCGGCATACGCGAGGCGGTCGCCTTGCCGGCCGAGGTCGTCGCTCCCTTGCTCCGCGAGCTATGTGCGACGCCGATGGTGGGTGAGGCGCTGATCGTGTCCACCTGCAACCGCGTGGAGCTCATCGCCGCCGGCCGCACCGTGGACGCGGATCTCTCGCGGGTCGTGGACAGCTGCTCGGCGGCGCTCTGCGAGCGCGCTCCGCAAATCCGCGATCACCTGTACCGGCACTCCGGCGGCTCGGCCGTGCGTCACCTGTTTCGGGTGGCCGCCTCGCTGGACTCTTTGGTGGTCGGGGAGCCACAAATTTTGGGGCAGCTCAAGCAGGCGTACGACCTGGCGCGCGCCGAGCGCACGCTCGGGCCGATCTTGAACCGCACCATCCCGCGCGCCATCCGGGTGGCGAAGCGGGTCCGAACCGAGACGAGCATCGGCCTCGGGCAGGTCAGCGTACCCAGCGTGGCGGTGGACCTGGCTCGGCAGATCTTCGGGGATTTTTCTCGGCACGTGGTGGCCCTGATCGGCTCGGGGGAGATGGCGGAGACCGCGGCCAAGCAGCTGCGAGGCGGCGGGGCCAAGGTCGTGGTCGTGGGCCGCAACCTCGAGCGCGCCCAAGAGGTAGCCAAGGCGGTGGACGGCGAGGGCCGCCCCTGGTCCGAGCTGGGCGCCACCCTCGCAGAGGCGGACGTGGTGATCAGCAGCACGAGCGCCAAGGGCTACGTGGTGGACTACGAAGCGGTCGCGGCTGCGCGCAAGAAGCGCCGCGGTCAGAGCCAGTTTCTGATCGACCTCGCGGTACCGCGCGACATCGACCCGCGCATCGAGAAGCTGGACGGCGTGTACCTCTACAACGTGGACGACCTGCAGTCGCAGGTGAAGGAGTCGCTCACCGCTCGCTCGCGCGAAGCCGAGCGCGCCGAGGCGATCGTGGTGAGCGAGGCCAAGGGCTACGATCGTTGGGCGGACGCCGAGCAGGCGACGCCGACCATCGTGGCACTGCGCGCGCGCCTGCGGGCTGCGCTCGACATGGAGCTTTCCCGCAGCGTGCGCGGCCGGCTCAAGCACCTGAGCGAAGAGGACCGCAACGCGCTCGTGAAGATGGTGGAGGCTTCGATCAACCGCGTGCTTCACGGGCCGACGCTCAGGCTCCGCCAAGCCGCGTCGGTTCGCAGCCCGGACGCCCTGTCGCTGGAACAGTTGGTGGCGGCGGTGGGGGAGCTTTTCGACCTTTCACAGAGCAGCTCCCTGGCAGATGATGCCGAGATGCAGCTGGACGAAGAGCCGCTCCCGAGCGAAGGCGCCGACGAAGATTCGATGGTCAAGCGGCGCAGCCTGTCGGAGGCGCCGTGAGCAAAGCTCGCGTCGTCGTGGCCACCCGCAAGAGCGCGCTGGCGCTCGCTCAATCACGCGCTTTCATCGCTCGGCTCGCCGCGCGCCACCCTCACGTCACGTTCGAAGAGCTGCTCGTGACCACGACCGGCGACGTCGTGCAAGACCGCGCGCTGGCCGAGATTGGCGGCAAGGGCCTGTTCGTAAAAGAGATCGAAGAAGCACTCTTGGACGGCCGCGCGGACCTCGCCATCCACTCGCTCAAGGACGTACCGCCACACCTCCTCCCGTCGCTCAGCATCGAGTGCATCCCCGAACGCGAGGACCCGCGCGACGCGCTGGTGACTCGCTCCGGCAAGCCGCTCGCGGAGCTGCCCCCGGGTAGCCGCATCGGTACCGGCTCGCTGCGCCGTCGCGTGCAGCTGCTCGCTCACCGCCCGGATCTCGAGATCGTGGCCATCCGCGGCAACGTGGATACTCGCCTTCGCAAGTGCGAAACCGGCGAGGTGGACGCAGTGGTGCTCGCGCAGGCGGGCCTCAACCGGCTCGGTCTCGGCGCGCGCGCGACCGAGAGCCTGGCGCCGGAGGTCATGCTGCCCGCAGTCGCTCAGGGTGCTCTCGGCATCGAGCAGCGCGCGGACGACGAAGAGGTCGGTGATTTGCTGGCGCCGCTCTCTCACTCCGACACGAAAATTCTCGTGTCGGCCGAGCGCGGGGTAATGCTGGCGATCAACGGCAATTGCACGACGCCCGTGGCCGCGTTCGCCTTGCGCGAAGGGGACCGGCTGCGGTTACGCGCCTTCTTGGCCGAGCCGGACGGCTCGCGGCCGCGCAGCGTGGAAACCACCACTGCTTTCCCGGCAGACTCGGCCGAGGCGGCAGAAATCGGCAAGCGGCTCGGGGCCGAGCTTCGGTAGCCTCTTCCAATCTGGCCCTAGGCCCGGATAGAGTCCGCGGCCATGTTCGGTCGCCGTCCGTTTCTGAGCTCTGTTTCCTTTTCCGTCGTGCTCGCGATCGCAAGTTCGCTGGTCGGCTGCGGCGGCAACAGCGAGGTGAAGCACGCCAACGTCAAGCCAGGCGCGCTGCCAGAGGGCGGCGAGTGGAACGGCGTCTACTACAGCACGACGTTCGGCTACCTCCACCTCGTGTCGGACAACAAGAGCGCCAACGGCGCCTGGCGCACCACCGCCGGCGACGCTTGGGGAGAGATGAGCGGCGAGGTCGATGGCGACCTGCTTCGCTTCCAGTGGACCGAGCGCAAAATCGGCGCCATCGGCGCGGACGCGACCAAGAAGGGCCACGGCTACTTCAGGTACACCATCCCCACTCCGGGGGAGCCGCACAAGATCGTGGGCGAGTGGGGCCTCGGCGAGAGCGACGCTGGCGCGCCCTGGGAGGCGGTCAAGCAGATCCGCATGGAGCCGAAGCCCGAGTCGGTGAAGCCGGACGAGATCGAGGGCCGCACCAACGTCGGCGGCTGGGACGACTCGGAAGAGAAGCCGAAGGATTCCGGTGACAGCACCAAGTCCGATGGCGACCCCGCGGCGCCGTGAGCTGAGGCTTTTTTCCTAACCCGGAACGTGTCATGCATCGCGGGCTGATGACCGCGAAGCGCATCTCCGAAGCCGCCAAGGGACTGCAGTTCAAAGAGCCGCCGATCTTCGAGCGCGGCACGCCAGGTCGAACCGGCGCGTCCATCGCCAAGCTGGACGTGCCGGAGGTGGACCTCCAGAGCGAGCTCGGCGCGTTGGCGCGCCGGGTGCCCGCGGGCCTGCCCGAGGTGAGCGAGCCGGAGGCGATCCGCCACTTCGTGCGGCTGAGTCAGTGGAACTTCAGCATCGACACCCAGTTCTACCCGCTCGGCTCGTGCACCATGAAGCACAACCCGAAGGTGAACGAGTGGGCGGCGCGGCTGGACGGTTTCGCCAATCTCCACCCGTACACCCCGGACCACCTCGCTCAAGGCGCGCTCGAGCTGATGGTGCGCCTCGCCGCCATCTTGGCGGAGATCGTCGGCTTGGACGGCGTGAGCTTGCAGCCAGCCGCGGGCGCGCAGGGCGAGCTCACGGGCTTGATGATGATGCGCGCCTACTTTCAGAAGCACGGCCGCTCTCCGCGCAAGGTGTTCATTCCGGATAGCGCGCACGGCACGAACCCTGCGAGCTGCGCGCTCAACGGCTTCGACGCGGTGCCGTTCGCGTCCGGCTCGCGAGGCGTGGTGGAGCCGGAGACGCTCGTACGGGCCATCGAGGCCGCCGGCGGCGAGGTCGCGGGTCTGATGATGACCAACCCGAACACGCTCGGGCTCTACGAGAGCGCGATGCCGAAGCTCTGCCAGCTGATTCACGATCGCGGCGGCCTGGTGTACGGGGACGGCGCGAACATGAACGCGGTGCTCGGCCGCGCGCGCCCCGGTGACGTGGGAGTGGACGTCATGCAGTACAACCTGCACAAGACCTTCACCACGCCCCACGGCGGCGGCGGCCCCGGCTCCGGCCCGGTCGCGTTCCGCAAAATCTTGGAGCCGTTCCAGCCCCTGCCCGTCGTCCTCAAGCAGGGGAACGCTTACGTCGTGGAGTACGATCGGCCGGACAGCGTCGGCGCGGTGCGCTCCTTCTTCGGCAACTTCGGGATGATGGTGCGTGCCTACACGTACATCCGCGAGCTCGGCGCAGACGGCCTGCGCGAGGTGAGCGACATGGCCGTCCTGAACGCGAACTACGTCGCGGCGCGCCTTCGCGATCACCTGCCGCTAGCCTTCGACACGCCGATGCTGCACGAAGCCGTCTTTACCGATCGCGCCATCGAGGCGGAGACGACGGTGAAGACGCTGGATATCGCGAAGCGGCTCATCGACTACGGCTACCACCCGCCGACGGTGTACTTTCCGCTCGTGGTGCGCGGCGCGCTCATGATCGAGCCGACCGAGACCGAGACGAAGCAGACCATCGATGCCTTCTGTGACTCGCTGGTCACCATCTTGGGAGAGGCGCGGGAGAACCCGGAGCTGCTCAAGACCGCGCCCCACCTGACGCGGCTGGGCCGCTTGGACGAGGCGCGGGCGGCTCGGAAGCCGCGCCTGCGCTGGTCGCCGCAAGCGCCGGAGTGAGGTGTCAGTTGGGGGCGCCGCCGACGGCGGGCGGGATGCACGCCTTGTCCGCGGCGCTGCAGGTCGAGCCGTCCAGGCTGCAGTCCGTATCCGTGACGAACAGCCCCGCGCTGCACTTCTCCAGCACCTCGCCGGTGCAGCGGAAGTCGCCGACCGCGCACTCGTTGCAGTAGCTGGCGGCCCCGTTCGGCGTGCAGCCTTTGGTCCCGCAATCCAGCAGGAGCGGCGCCGCCTGCCCGGTGGAGTTGCATTGCTTCAGGAGCTTACCGTCGCAGCTCTTCGCTCCCGGCGCGCACACGTCGCACTGCGCGTTCAGCGCGTCGCAAATCACCGGGCACGTGGTCTGTACGAACCCGGTGCGGCCCGCGTTGCACACGAACAGAGTTTTCCCCGCGCAGTTGGCTTCGCCGACCGCGCACTGCGGCGGGTAGCACTTTTCGTCGTCCTTGCTGCAAAGGGCGGCGGTCGCGCAGGTGGAGTCCAGATCCCAGCCGGTCTGGGTCGGGTTGCACGTCTGCAAGACCACGCCACTGCACTGATAGTCACCGACCGCGCAGGGCGCGGTCTTGCAGCGGCCGTTCTCGGCGTCGCAGAGGGCGGGCGACGTGCACTTCTCCTTCAGCTCGTAGCCGGTGCGGTCTCGCTTGCACTGATTCAGCGTCCCGTCGTCGCCGCATTCGAAATCCTTGTCGCGCTCGCAAACGGCCGAGTTGCACGCTCCCACCGCCGCGTCGCACAGGCCCGCCGTGTCACAGGTGGCTTCGTCGACCCACCCGTTCTGAGCGGAGTTGCACACCTGAAGGATCTCGCCGTCGCACTGATGGGCGCCCGGCTGGCACGAGACCGGATCGCACTTTCGGGCTTCCGCGTTGCACAGCGGGGCGCTCAGACACCGTTCCTTCACGGCCCAGCCGGTCTGGCTCGGCAGGCACTGCTGTAGGTCCGCTCCATTGCACGCGAACTCGTCTGCGGTGCACGGCGCGTCGTTGCAGCGCTTGTTGGTGGCGCTGCAATGAGCGGCCGAGATGCACGTAGAGACGGGATCGTAGCCATTGCGGTTGGCGTTGCAGACGCCCAGCACTCGATCGTCGCAATGAAACTCGGCGGTGTCGCAAGTCGGCGAGTCACACACGCCGGCGGCCGCGTTGCAGAGCCCGGGGGTAGCGCACGCGACGGGGGCTTCCCAGCCGCTTCCGTCCTCCTTGCAGCGCGCGAGCCCGGCCCCGGTGCACTGGTAACTGCCACCCGTGCACGGGGCGTCCATGCAGCTGCCGCTCGGGTCGCAGTGCGCGGCGCTCTCGCACGTTTGCTGGGTCGCCCACGCTGACCCCACGTCGTTGCACTGCTGCAGTGCCGGGCCGTCACAGCGGAAGGCCCCTTGCGGGCAAAGCTGGCTGACCGAGCCGCCGGCTCCAGCGGAGTCCTCCACCTTGAAGTCGCCGAACACCCACTGACAACCGGCGACGAGCAGCGGGCCGCCCACGAGGGCGACGATGGACAAGCCGCGCAGGAGAGGAGAAAGGCTGAGCTTCATTGGAAAGAGCCCTCCGCGCCCACGACGCCGATGCCGAGGAGCGGCCGCACCGAAAGCCCGGCACTGGCCCTTTGGCTGGGCTTCGTTTCGGTGAACAGCAGCGCGAGGCCGGTGCCGAGGCCGGCCACACCCACCGCGAGGCTGACTCCCGAGACCGTGCCGAACAGGCGGTAGGAGTCGACCGTATTTTGCAGGGCCGGGTCACAGGTTCGATCCGACCCGCACTCCTGGTTCAAGTCCGAGCGCTTGCTCAGGAACAGCGACCCCGTGATACCGCCTGCGACCAGGCCCGCGCCGCCCACGCCGAGCGCCACGTAGGTGAGCACTCTGCGGGTATTCACGCCCTCCCGAGTGATGGGCGCGGCCGCTTCCACCGGCTGCGCCCGAGGCGCCTCCGGTAGCTTGCGGAGCGACACCTCAATCGATTTTTCTTCGCCGGGCCCCACCGTCACGGTCTGCGTGAACGGCTCGTAGCCATCCGCGCTCACCATCACCTCTGGAAAGCCTGGATCCGCCGCGCGCTTCACGCCGATGGCGGCGGGCGGGATGGCCACGCCGTCGATCTTCACGGTGGCCTCGCTCGGCTCGACGAGAACGACCGTGACCCAGCCCAAGCGCGGCTTGAGCGCGTCCAGCTCCTTCTTTGCGTCTTCGACGGCGCGAACCCAAGACCGAGGAGCGTTGGCGTCCACCCCTTCGCGCAGAACGAGCTCGTACTTCTCGTGCGCCTCCACGAAGCGGCCCATGCCTTGGAGCGCGCGGGCCCAGTCCACCACGAGCGTCGGCGCATGAACGAGCGCGTCCGCGCGGCCGAAGCGATCCGCGGCGGCGGCGTAGTCCTTCTTCGTGAGCGCGTTGTGGCCTTCGAGCGCTAGCGCGCGGGCAGTGGCGCGATCCGCTTCGTTTGGCTCGGCCCAAGCCGGCCAGGCCAACGACAGTGCACAGAGCAGCCCCATGCAATGCGCGAAGAGCTTCATGTTCGGTCCCGAGGGTTCAGATGCCGTAGTCTGGGTTGCCGGCGGGCGCCGCGGGCGCAGCCGGACCCAGTCTCTTCTTTTTATCCTTCTTCTTCTGCTCTTCGTCCAGCTCGCGGTCGAGGCGATCCGCGCTGCTAGAGATGGCCGGGAGGGGGGAGGGGGGCGCTTCTGCGAGGCGCGGCGCCACAGCGGGCGTCGGCGGAGCGGCCGGTTCGCTGACCGGGGCATCAGCGCTGTCTCCAGCTGCATGTGGGCCTAGCTCCGTGCCCCCGCCGATCACCATCGCGACGCCGAAACCAATCAGCCCGATAGCGGCGATTCCGGTGAGGATGGCGAGCTTGCGCTGAAGCGGCGAGAGCTCACCCAATGTGGGCAGCACGGAGCCGCGGGTGCGCGAAACGGGAGCCCCGGTTTCGAAATCATTTTCGCTCGCGTCGCTCAGGGAGGGCGCGCTCGCGCTGTCGAAGGGGCTGCGCCCCAGAGCGTGAGCGGTGGGCGGCACGCTCGACTGATCCGAGTCCGCCATGCTCGCGAGCGAGGTGCGCGGGGGCAGCGTCGGCACCTCACGCCGCTCCAGCATGGCCGTCTCGGCCAGCGCGTCCGCGAGCTCCTTGGCGGACTGGAAGCGGAGCTCGCGATCGCGGTTGATCGCGCGCTCCCAAAACTGCTCGACTTCCGGGGGCAAGCTGCTGTCCCGATCCGTGATTCGGGGGATCGGGTCGTACAAGATCATGCCCATCAAGTCGCCGAGGGCTTCGCTCTCGAAGGGCGGCTTCCCGGTCAGGCACTGAAAGACGATGATGCCGAGCGCCCACAGGTCCGAGCGCCAGTCGATGTTCTTACCGCGCGCCTG
Organism: Myxococcales bacterium; assembly: GCA_004193285.1. Taxonomy (GTDB): domain Bacteria; phylum Myxococcota_A; class Polyangia; order Polyangiales; family Polyangiaceae; genus PMG-095. Next base: position 113,025 of record SECP01000021.1, read on the forward strand.
CTCGGGGCTCATGTAGTACGGCGTACCCATGAACGACCCGGTCTTGGTCGTTTTGTCGCGCAGCGAGTACTGGTCCAGCTTGGCGATACCGAAGTCCAGCACCTTGGCGACCTCGTGGTCGTCGCCCGGCACGAGGAAGATGTTCTCCGGCTTCAAGTCGCGATGCACGATGCCCATCGCGTGAGCGCGCACGAGCGCGCGCGCGACCTGCGCCACGATGTCGTAGGTCTGCCGTAGGTCCAAGCGACCCACGCGATCGAGTCGGGCGCCGAGGTCCTCGCCCTGCAGGTACTCCATCACGATGAACGGCACGCCTTGCCACAAGCCGTGGTCGAACACGTCGACCACGTTGGCGGAGCGAATCTGCGCGGCAGCGCGCGCCTCTCGCTGGAACCGAACCCGCACCTCCTCGTTGCCCACCTTGTCCGGATCCACGAGCTTGATGGCGCAGGTGCTGTCCAGAGACAGGTCGCTCGCGAGCCACACCGACCCCATGCCGCCGGCGCCAAGCTTGCGCTCGAGACGGTAGCGCTCTGCGATGAGGAGGCCTTGCGACAGCGGTTGCACGGGAGGGAAGCTCAGGCGAGGAAGGATTGGCGGACCGACCGGGACAGGTATGGGTATGCCAATGTAGGTTTAATCTTTGGGTACAAGGTCTTGTGGAACGGCGCAAGGCCTCGTCACCCGACCCCTATAAAATGGCTCTAATGTCACGACAGCTTGCCGAGCTGACGCTCGAAATTCGCCCGTCAGTCGGCCGCTCCGCCAGGGGGCAAAGCCGGGTCCTCAATGACCCAGGTGCCGCAAGCCCCACCCCGCCGCAGCGAGCTGCCCGCAGCGAGCGCTGAGGCAATGTGGATTACCTCGGCCCGGCAGCCTTCACGAGCCGATCGGCCAGCGCCTCGCCCAACCCGCGCGCTTCCGGCGTGCCCGCGAGCACGACGTCCACCCCCTCCACATCCGCTTGCCGCAGCACGGAGTAGAGGCGCTTCGCGGCGTCCTCATCGCTCGCGCCGAGCTCCAGCACGAGCGGCGTACCGGCCGAACCGGACGGACGGCTCCAAACCTCGCCCGGAGCGACCAGCACCGCGACGCGCTCCCCGGCCGCCATGAGCTCCGCGGCCCGTGCTTGCAGCAGCGGAGGCGCCGCGAGCTCGACTCGAGCTCGCGGCGCGTAGTGTGACTCGAGCATGCCCGGCGCGCGCACTCCCGCGGGGGCGTGCCGGCCGACAGTCATCCCCAAGAGTGATTCGATGCGCTCCGCGGTCACGCCGCCGGGCCGCAGCAGCACTGGCCGCTCGCCGGTGAGATCCACGATCGTCGACTCCACGCCCACGTCGCAGGGGCCGCCGTCCAACAGCACGTCCACATCGTCACCCAGGTCCGCCCGCACGTGCGCGGCCGTGGTGGGGCTCACCCGACCAAAGCGGTTGGCGGAAGGCGCGGCCACGCCCCCACCGAAGCGGCGCAGTAGCTCGAGGGCCACGGGGTGCGCCGGCACCCGGAGCCCCACCGTCGCCAAGCTGCCGGTGGTCGCGGCGGGAACGCGAGGGGACTTGCGGAGCAGCAGGGTTAGCGGACCCGGCCAGCACTCGGCCGCCAGCCGGTGAGCGGCCTCCGGCACCTCCGCGGCCCAGTGGGGCAGCTCCTCGGCGCTCGCGATGTGCACGATCAGCGGATGGTTCCGGGGACGCCCTTTGACCTCGAAGATGCGCGCCACCGCGCTGTCGCTCTCGGCGTCCGCGCCGAGGCCGTAGACCGTCTCGGTCGGGAAGGCGACGAGCCGCCCCTGGCGGAGCGCGGTCACCGCGCGGTCTAGGTCCAAGTCCAAGGTCGAGCTCACGGGCTCGCGGGTTCTAGCTCTCGGCGGAGCTTCGGTACAGGTGGCCGCCCCCGCCCAGCGTGAAATTCAGAAATTCCTCCCGCGCTAGAGCGCCGCCTCGGCGTAGCTCTCCTTTGCCAACGCGGCGATCTGCTGCAGCGCCGGCTTGACGGGGCAACTCGGCCTGAACACCAGGGCCAGGGTGCGCGCGGGCGGGCTCACGAAGCGCCGCACCGCCAGCTTGGCCCGCTGCGTCTCCGTCGGCACCGCCAGACTGGGCAGCAGGGTCACGCCCGCGCCGCCCGCGACCATCTGAACCAGGGTGGAGAGGCTCGTCGCCCGGAACTCCAGCTCGTGGGCCTTGGCTTTCGAGCAAAAAGCCAAGGCTTGCTCACGGAAGCAGTGCCCGTCGTCCAGCAGCAGCACGCTTTGGTCGCGCAGCTCGATGGCGGCAGCGGCGCCATGGCGCGAGAGCGGGTGCTTGGGAGGAGTGACCAAAACGAACTCGTCTTTGGCGATGGTCTCGCGCTCCACGTCGCCAAGCTCGGACTCGAGCGCCACGATCCCGCCGTCCAGCTCGCCTTGCTCGAGCAGGGCCGCGACCGTCTCCGTCTTTTCCTCGCGCCACGCGATGGACAGCTTGGGCAGCTTTTGCCTGATGCGCGGGGTGAGGGGCGGCAGCAGGTACGGTGAAACGGTCGGGATGACGCCGAGCCGCAGCGCCCCCGCGAGCGGGTCGGCCGAACGCCGAGCGGACTCGGAGAGCGCGTCTGCCTCCAGCAACACGCGTGAAGCCCGCGCGAGGAGCTCTCGCCCGGCGCTCGTCAGGAGGACGCGCTTCTTGTCTCGCTCGAAGAGGCGAGCGCCGAGCGCTTGCTCCAACTCGGCGAGCTGGCTACTGAGCGCGGGCTGCGAGACGTGACAACGCTCCGCCGCTTTGCGAAAGCTGAGATCTTGCGCGAGCGCGAGCGCGTACTGCAGCTGACGAAGGCTGAAGGGGGGTGGCGACCAGCTCATAACCGCAAGCTATCACAGGGGCAAGAAAGGTCGCTGTTCGGTCACCGCGCCAATTCGCCGCGCAAGGTCGTCGCGACGCGAGGGCTCGGAGGCGATAGGCTAAGCGCACCGTGACCGGCTCGCCGCTAGCATCACCTTGTCCGAAATGTGGCCAACATGCGCCGATCGTACTGCGCGGACTCGAGTCGCGGTGTGCGGCCTGCGGAGCGCCGCGCTTCCTGCTCGCCGCGCCGAGCGTCGCGCTCGCGGGTCGTCCTTCCAAGCTCGGCGGCGCCGCGGCGTCGTTGGCCGGCATCGCGGTGCTGGTGCTCGGCCTGTCGCTCGCGGTCGGGTTGTTCTTCTTGCTCTCCGCGTTCTTGCCGGTTGCGGTCGGCTGGGCCTTCGCGGTGCCGACGGCAGCGGCGTCCCTGCTGTTCGGTATCCTGCTGCTACTCGGCGGCAGTCGGTTGACCAAGAGCGGCACGGCGCGGCAGCAGCAGGTGGCGCTGGACGCGGTGCGGTCGGTGATAAAGCACCGCAAGGGGCCGATCAGCGCGGCTCAAGTTGCCAGCTCCTTGCAATTGCCCGAGCCGGAGGTGGACGCGCTCCTCACCCAGCTCGCGCGCGAAAAGGCGACCGCGGTCACGGTGGACGTCGACCCCGAGGGGCACGTCGTCTACGACTTCGAGGGAGAAGAGCGGAGGTGGCGAGTGCTGGAAGAGCAAGAGCCCCAGGAGGAGCCGGGCTGGCAAGACCCGGAGGCACGGGCCCGGGGTCGGCGCTCTTGACGGTACTGATCTTGAACGCCGGTCTCGGCGGCAGCCGCGGCAATTCGCAGATCATCAGCGAGCATTGCGCGGGGATCTTGCGAGAGCAGGAGGTCGAGCACGAGCTGGTCGTGCTCGGCGACGTTCCGCTCGACGCGGTGACCCGCGCGCTCGAGCGCGCGGAGCGGCTCGTCTTCGTCACCGGCACGTACTGGGGCGGCTTCTCCAGCTTGCTGCAGCAGCTGTTCGAGGCGCTCACGCCGACGGAGGCGGGCTCGCTGTGGCTGGGCAAGCCCGCTGCGGCGCTGGTCTCCGCGCACCAAGTCGGGGCCCAAGCGGTGCTGTCTCGCTTGCAGCACGTGCTCGTCACCTTCGGCTGTTTGCTTCCGCCGCTCTCCGGCGTGGTCATCTCCAAAGTGGGGGAGGCTCTGCGCCAGCGCGCGCCCGAGCTCTGCGACGACGTGTGGGGGCTGGAGGACGTCGCGACCGCGGTTCATAACCTGCTCGCCGCGCCCTCCTCGAGCTCGGGGTACCGGGCGTGGCCGGTAGATCGAGAGCACTACGCAGAGCGCTGGCTAGAGCGGCGCGCTCGGACCGAAGATGCCTAGCTACGACGAGAGCTGCGCGGAGTGCTTCGTGCTCACGTTCAAAGAGGGGCTGCTGTCGCCGGTAGCGCACGACCTACGCCTCGTCGTGGGCCGGTTTCGCATCGACGTGGAAGACGCCGGCATCACCGCTCGCTTCGACACGTCATCGCTGCGCGTGGACGCCCCGATGAAGGACGGCTCGCCCCTTCCGGGCGCGCTCTCCGCCGCCGACAAAGACAAGATCGCCGCGCAGATTCGGGATGAGGTGCTGCACGCGAGCCGGTACCCCGAAGCCCGGTTCACGTCCTCGAGCGTGGTGCTCCGCGCGGACGGCGGCCACGACCTGACCGGCAGCCTCACGCTCCACGGCGTCACCAGGGTCATCCACGCGCAGACGCGCTTGCTCCACGGTCGGCAGGGGCTGGAGCTCGCTCTCCATCAGCCGGACTTCGGCATCGCTCCGTTCAAGGCGATGCTCGGCACCCTGAAGGTTCAGCCCGACGTGAAGGTACTCGTCGTCGTCTGAGTCGCTCTTCACGGCGAGAGTGCGCTCTCGGGCCCGGGAGGCGCATCGCGAAACGGCGGGGATATCGGTCGGCAACCGTTGCTCGGCGAGCCTGAGCGGTGGGTGCTCACATGACGGCTTTTGTCCCTCGCGTCGTGATCGTCGGCGGCGGTTTCGCGGGTCTCAACGTCGCGCGGGCGCTCGCCAACGCGCCGGTGAAGCTGACGCTCGTCGATCGGCGCAACCACCATTTGTTTCAACCGCTGCTCTACCAAGTGGCGACCGCGGCCCTGAATCCGAGTGACATCGCGGTGCCGATTCGGCGGATCTTGCGCCGCCAACGCAACGTGGAGGTCCTGCTCGGCGAGGCGCGTGGGGTCCGGTTCGAAGAGCAGTTACTCTTGCTGGACGAGGGCTCGCTCCCCTACGACTTCCTCGTCGTCGCCACCGGCGCGCGGCACTCCTATTTCGGCCGCGACGACTGGATTCCGGTCGCCCCGGGCCTCAAGAGCATCGGGGACGCGCTGGAGATTCGGCGCCGCGTCCTGGAAGCTTTCGAGCTGGCGGAGCGCGAGCCCGACGCGGAAGCACGCGACGCGTACCTCACCTTCGTGGTCGTGGGCGCGGGGCCGACGGGGGTAGAGCTCTCGGGTGCGCTTTGCGAGATTGCTCGTCACGCGTTGGCGCGTGATTTCCGGCGCATCAACCCCGCTCAAGCTCGGGTCATCTTGCTGGAGGGGTCGGACCGCGTGCTGCCGCCTTATGCGCCCGAGCTCTCGGTCAAAGCGCGGGAACAACTAGAAAGGATCGGGGTCGAGGTGCGGACCGGTCAGCGCGTCACCGAGATCGACGCGGAGGGGGTGGACGTCGGCGATGAGCGCATCGCCACCCGCACCGTGCTCTGGGCCGCGGGGGTGACGGGCGCGGGCTTCGGTCGCGCGCTCCAGGTGCCGTTGGATCGCGCGGGGCGCATCCTCGTCCAGGATGATTTGACGGTGCTGGGCCATCCCAACGTGTTCGCGATCGGGGACGGCGCTTGCCTGATGCAAAACGGCAAGCCGGTGCCCGGAGTGGCCCCCGCGGCGATGCAAGAAGGGCGGCACACCGCCCAGAATCTCCTGCGCGCCCTACGGGGCGAGAAGCTGCGAGCGTTCCGCTATCGAGACAAGGGCGCGCTCGCGACGATCGGGCGCTCCGCGGCGGTCGCGGATTTTGGAAGGCTCCGGCTTTCGGGCGCGCCTGCGTGGCTCGCGTGGCTGCTGCTGCACCTGATGTTCTTGGTCGGCTTCCGCAATCGCGCATTGGTGCTGTTCCAATGGCTCTGGTCGTTCGTCTCCTACGATCGTGGCGCCCGCCTGATCACCGGGCCGCTTCGCCGCGATCCGGGACAGACTCGCGCGGAGCGGCCCGCGCCGCTCGAAGGCCGAGCCGCCGCGTCCAAAGCTTGACCGGCCCGGTCCGCTTGCACCGGCCCGAGTTGCCGCGCATGGTGGCAGCAGCATGACCGACGACGTGGCCATCGAGAACGAGTGGGACTTCTACCCGTGTCGGGTGGACGGAGAGCCGGCCAGCATCCTCATCAACCTGCGCTACCGCTACGAAGACCCTTCCGCCGAAAACGATCACGTGCACCACGCGTTCATCCGAATGGCGGAGCCGGGGCCGCAAGGGCTCGGCACCCGCGAGGAGATGGACCGGCTCACGCCGATCGAGGACGCCATCTTCGATCGCGCGGAGCAAGCGGGCGCGCAGCCGGTCGGGCGCCTACGCTACCAAGGTATTTGGCAGCTCTCGGTCTACGGCCCCAAGGACCTTCCTTGGTCCACGTGGCTGGCGGAGGCGGCGGGCGCCCCGGTGGATGTGCAGCTGCAGGCGGACCCAGACGCCGAGTACCTCAACGACTTCTTGCTCCCAGACGAAGAGCGCCTGCAGTGGATCATGGACCGACGCGTCTGCGACCAGCTCCGTCGCCAAGGGGACGAGGCGGCGCTTGCGCGGCCGGTAGACCACTTCATCGAGTACGAGCAGGTCGCGCCGCCGGAGCTGCTGACTGCGCTCCAGGAGCTAGGCTTCGATGTCAGTGACAATGGTGAGGGGCTGGAGTGCAGCAAGGTGCACGACGTGCGGCTCGAGACCGTGCACGAGATCACGATGGAGCTCACGGAGCTGGCCGAGCGCTTCGACGCCGCTTACAGCGGCTGGGGCGCGCCCGTCACCAAGGCCGGCGGGGCCGTGAACTGAGCCGCTCGGGTTCGACTCGGCCTGCCGCGGACTAGCGGCTCAGTCCACCGCGAAGAGGCCAACTCCGCCCACCGGCTCCGTCGCGTGGTATTCGGCGAACTCCTGGATCAGGGGCTTGCCCTGCGCGATCGCGGCTTGCACGGACGGTAGCGCCAGCGAGGCACGGTGGCTCTCCTGCGAGTCCCACACTTCCGTCACCCAAATGGCGTCTGGAGCTTTCGGATCCCGGGCGACCACGTACGACCGGCACCCCGGCATTTTTGCGGAGCCCTCCAGCAGAATCGACACCAGGGCGTCCCGTTGTCCCGGCAACGCGACGATTTTTCCAATGAGTCCGAACATGACCGCATCTAGGACGACCGGCAGCGGGTGACAAGCCGCCGGCAACCGGTGGGACCTCGGTCGGGCGTGGGGGGCCAACGACAGTGGTCCCGCGCCGGCACGAACGCCGGTGCGGGTTGGTTTCCAAGAGTCGCCTCGGCGGCAGCGACGCGCGTGCGCGGTGGGGAGGCGGGGGGAGACGGGCACGGTTGAGCTGGAGCCGTGCGGGGCGAAGCGGACGCGCCCTGCTACGAAGTGGCGACCAAAGAAAGCCGCTAAACGAAGCAGCAGGTCCGCGCGGGGGCGCCTCCGGTGATCGACGACGGGCCGGCGTGCATTAAGGACATGCGCTTTACCTCGAGGACGTTCGGGCTCGCCAGCAGCCTGCTGTTTGCCGCCGGTTCGCTAGCTTGCGGCTCCAGCTCGTCACCGCCGGCCGATGCCGCCGCTGGGTCCAGCCCAGCTTCGACGGCCGGCGCGCCTCCGGCGGGCGGCTCCGGTAGCGGAGGGGCTTCCGGCAGTCCCGCGAGCACGGGCGGTGGCGGCGCTGGCGGCGGTGGCGACGGTACCGCGGGCGTAAACCCCGCCGGCACCGCCGGGGTCGCGACGGGCGGAGGGGGCGTCGCGGGGAGCGGACTTGGCGGAAGCGGAGGCGTGCCGGCGGAATGCAGCACGCCGGGCAGCGCCTCCATCACGGTGGCATGGGCCGCCGTCAACAAGCAATCGGACGCCTTTTATGCGAGCGCGGAGGCGCGCGCCCTCGCTGACAGCGTGATCTACTACCAGAACGCCGACCACGGCTGGCCGAAGAACGTGGACATGACGACGCGCACGGCGCCCAAAGCCGAAAGCACGATCGACAATCGCGGGACCACGACGCAAATCGAGCTCCTGGCTCGCGTTTACGCGGCGACGCGCTGCCCCCAGTACGGCGACGCGATGCTCGGCGGCATCGAGTTCCTGCTCGCTGCTCAATACGAAAACGGCGGGTGGCCGCAGGTGTATCCGAACCCGACCGGTTACCACAAACACATCACCTTCAACGACGATGCGATGATTCACGTGCTCACGGTGCTGCGCGCCATCGCGCGCGGGGACGCCCCGTACGGCTTCGCGGACGCGGCGCTGCGCGGCGCTGCTTCCGCGGCCGTCGCGCGCGGCGTCGAATGCATCTTGGCTTGCCAGATCGAAATGGAAGACGGCAAGCGTGGCTGGTGCGCCCAGCACGACGAGGTGACGCTCGCTCCGGCCCAGGCGCGAACCTACGAGCTGCCCTCCGTGAGCGGCTCGGAAGGGGCTCAAATCGTGCGGTTCTTGATGACGATCGAGCCAACTACGCCGGAAATTCAAGCCGCGGTCGAAGGTGCGGTCGCTTGGTTTCAAGCCGTGAAGCTCACCGGCATCCGCGTCACCTCGACGACGGACGCGACGCAGCCCACCGGCGAGGATCGAGTCGTCGTTCAGGATCCGGCCGCGCCGCCGCTGTGGGCGAGGTTCTACGAGCTCGGCACCGACAAGCCCATCTTCTCGAGCCGCTGCGAGGTGCCCGAATGCGAGTCGAACCCGTTTTACATGCGCCGCTACTCACTGGCGGAAATCGATAACGAGCGGCGCGTGGGCTACTCTTGGTATGGCAACTGGCCGTCGGCGGTATTGACCGAATACCAGGCCTGGAAGGCCAAGCATCCCTGACGGCGCAGCGAGCAGCAGCTCGAAGCCACCGAGCTAGCTCGCCGGTTGCACCCTCAAGTCGTGGGCGCGCCCGGGCGCCGTGAGCGGCGCTCGAATCGAAAGTGCTGAGCGTCGTCGTAGAACTCGGCGGCTTCGTTGTCGCAGTAGCCCGGAATGCCGAGAACCGGCACCGGGTCCAGCACGGCCCGGGTGGTGCGCCACTGAGACACCTGGTCGGCGGCGCGTTCATCGAGCTGGAAACGCAGCGTGTCCCAGCCCTCCGGCGCGGTCGGGAGCGCGGGAACGTGCAGCAAGAGCGCCTTGGCCGCGAGCCCAGGGTGCGCTGCCAGCAAGGACTCCAACGTGCCGTGCCCCACGTGCCAAAAGCGGGTGGTTTTGCCGAGCTCGGCTCGCCGCTCCCAGAAGAAGCGCTTGAAGCGCAGCTCCCGGAGGTCCGCCAGGAGCTCTTCGCTCGTGCTCACGACCAGCAAACCGGACTCGTCGAAAGTCGCGGCGAGGTTCTGGGCAGGCGCGCGGCCGTTGCGTGGATCCTTGGGGCCCACGTCCGGGTCCACGTGCAGGGCGTTGAGGGCCCAGCGCAGCTTTGGGAAATGCGCCCACACGACCATGTTGAAGAAGTCGTGCCAGTTGCTCGGCCGCGTCGGAACCGAGCGCAGCCTGGCGACGTGCTGCTCGTACCCGCCCACCCGCGTCAATTGATCGCGGCTCTGCGTGACGAAGCGAGGAAGCTCCACCCCGGGACCTTGCGGGACGAGCCGAACCAGCTCGTCGTAGCTCTCCGGCGCTGGCCAGCGGTCCAGCTGCTCCAGCGCCGAGCGCAGCCGGGGATGCAGCTCTCGGAAGGGCGCGCGAGCCAGCCACTCCAAGTCGAAGCTCGCGTTCATGGCAGCTTGGGTGGCTCGGTGCAGGGCGCGAGCTGAGAGCACGTCGCCGAGCATAAGCGAATCCGGGCGGGGTAGGGAACGCCGAGGCGCCGCGATCGCCAAGCTTTTCGGCTAGGGTCCGAGGGCGATGAAGCGTGGCGAGCGGGCCTGGCGATGACGAAGCCACCTCCGCGGCTGGCCGTGCTCCTGCTGATCTACGCGGCGTTCGTGAGCATGGGCCTGCCGGACGGCATCCTGGGCGCGGCGTGGCCGCAGATGCGCGCGGAGCTCTCGGTCGCCTTGAACGACAACTGGCCGATGCTTGCGCTCGGCACGTGTGGCTCGGCGCTGTCGAACTTCTCGAGCGGGGCCGCGCTACGCCGGCTCGGGGTCGGCCGCGTGCTGGTGCTCACCACGTTCCTCACCGCTCTGGTGATCCTCGGCTACGCGCTCGCAGGGTCCTTCGCCGTGCTTTCCGCGTTGGGGTTCTTCCTCGGGCTTGGCAACGGCGCCATCGACGCGGGCCTCAATCATTTCGCATCGGCGAAGCTCTCCTCTCGCCACATGAGCTGGCTCCACGGCTTTTGGGGCGTGGGTGTGTCGCTGGGCACGCTGCTGCTGTCGTCCGCCGTCTCGCTGGGGGGAACGTGGCGCCACGCGTACCTGGTGATCGCGCTGGTGCAGCTCGCGCTCGGAGGCGCGTTCGTATTCGGCCGGGGCGCGCTCCCCGGCGCTACGCCGCGCGTAGGCGAGCCGCAAGCCTCACACCCGCCGTTCTCCGCCACCTTCCGCTTGCCCGTGGCCTGGGCCAGCATGGCCGCATTCTTCGTCTATTGCGGTTTGGAGAGCGCCGCTGGCCTCTGGATCGCCAGCGTGCTGCACGATGGGCGCGGCTGGACGACCCAGGCTGCGGGCCTGATGACCACTCTCTACTGGGCGTCGCTCACCGTCGGTCGCTTCTTGATCGGAGCCGTCTCCACGCGTGTGAGCTCCGGGCGCATCGTCCAAGCGTCCACGCTAGGCGCCCTCGTCGGCACCGCCACGGTCGCGCTTTCGAGCGCGCTCGTCGATTGGGGGTCGCTCGCGGGAGCGCTCACTGCGCTAGGCTTGCTCGTCACCGGCCTGAGCTTGGCGCCGGTATTTCCGATGTTGATGCACGACACACCGCGCAGCGTCGGCGAGGGGCACGCCCTCAATCTGATCGGCTTTCAGGGTGCGGCCGGGCAGCTGGGCTTGACCTTGCTCCCCATCGCGATCGGGACCGTCCTCCGCGTTCGCTCCACAGAATGGCTCGGCTCGCTGCTCGCGGCACTCTCGCTTCTCTTGCTCACGCTGCTGAAGCTTCGTGAGCACTTCACCGCCCAACGTTCAGCTAGAAGAGCGGCCTAGAGCGACCGCGAACGTCATCTCGCCCACGGCGACGCGCGCGGCGACCGCCTCTACCGTACGCAAGCAAAGTTGAAGAGGGCGGATGCTAAAATCCTCGGTTGGTCAACGGCGAAGCCGCTGAGTACACGTAGCTCTCTGCCGTAAGCGAGGCTCGCGGCGTCAGAACACCGCTCTGACGCCACCGGGCGCGCGCGTCGGCGGCGGAGAGCGCATGTCAGCCACCGACTTTCCACGAGCTTTTTTCGAACCGCTCCGGCGCAGCTTCAGCTTTAGCTCCCTGCTGCTCGTGGCGGCGTGGGCCAGCGGTTGCAGCGAGTCGGGCGGCGCGCCCGGGCCGAACGGCGGCGCGCCCAGCGGCGCCGCGGGTGCGCCCTTAGGTGGAGCCCCAGCAGGCGGCGGCGCTGCGGTGCCGCTGGGCGGAAATGCCACGTCGGGCGGCGGCTCGGGGAGCGCTGGCAGCTCGGCAGCTGGGTCGAGCGCTGGCGTCAGCGCAAGCGGCGGCGCCCCGCCACTGCCGGTCACCTCCGGGCACGTCGCGCACTGCGTGAACGGCTATTCGCCCCATCCGAGTGATGACAGCCCCGACATGAAGGACGGGCCCGCTGAGTTCTACCCGCCCGGTAAAGACGACCCGAGCTTGGTCGACACGACCGTGCAACCGGAGGTCCTCAAGTGGATGACCGAGAACAGCTGGCAGGCCTCGCACGTCGAATGGCACGCGATCCGCGCTTGCAACCTGCCCGGCGGAGGGGGCCTGAGCAAGGTGAACATCTGCCGCTTCACTCAGCTCGTTCCAGCAGACCAGAACTGCGTTTCGCCGGGGGACGGTTACCAGTTCCTGGTCTTTCACCGTCACATGATTCAAGCGCTGAAGCAGCTGTGGCCCAAGCACAGCGAGCAGTTCACCGGCTTCAGCAAATTCCCCAGTGCCGCGGAGGACGTACCCCCGCAGTGGCGCTCCGCCTGGAAGAACTGGGATGCCGACGTGGTCGCGGCGGGCAAGCTCGGCGACGAGATCGACAAGCCCGAGAACCTGGCGCGCTTCAAAGACGAAGGGGAGCTCGGGTTTTGGCTGCAGTGCAACGTCGGCCAAAAGCTGATGGGCGCGGCCAACATGCCGTGGGTGGGCCTCCACTTCGTGCTGCACGCGAAGTGGGCGCGGCCCGGTAATACCACGCACGGCGTGAACAACACCGACTCGAACATCGACAACTACATGTTCTGGAAGCTGCACGGCTGGATCGACAACGTGTGGGAGAAGTACCGGGTCGCCAAAGGGCTGAAGCCGGACGACGAGCAGCTGAAGAAGGATCTCGTGGCGCAGTGCCAGGAGATGCACACCGAGATTGCCATCATTCAGCAAGATCTCGACCCGGAAGAGGTCGTGGACCCGAACGAGCCATTGCCGGTCGAGTCGGGCTTTTTTCACGAGCAGGTGCGCCCTCTGTTCGAGAGCCAAAAGAACCTGTGCAGCGGCTGCCACGCGGAGACCGGCGCGAACGCGAAGCTCCGATTGGGTGGTCACGTCAGCTCCAAGGACATCGTCGCGGGGCTCGTCAATCAGCCGTCACGCGACGGAGGGCAGTTCCAGCTCGTCGTGCCCGGTGAGCCCGACCAGAGCTGGCTTTACCTCAAGGCGGCGGGCAAGGCCGAGACTGCTGGCTGTCAGCCCTCCTCCAGCGCCCAGTGCATTCCGGGCGTCATGCCGCCGAGCATGGCCGGGCCCACGCTCAGCGCGGAGGAGCTCGCGACCCTTCGACAATGGATCGCGGACGGCGCAGCGGGGCCGCCATGAAGCGGCGCTCAGCCGGGCGACGCATGCCGATTGCGAATCGAAGGAGCCAGGAACATGTCGAGGAAACGTGAAACATTGCCGAGCACCCCGCTTGCGAGCTTGAGCCGAAGGCACGTCCTCGGTGGGCTCGGGGCCATCGCCGCGACTGCGTGTGGCTCGCCGGACGAATCGCCGGGCGGGATGAGCGGGGGAGCGGGCGGAGCAGGCGGTACAGGGAACGTCGGAGGGGGCGGAGCCGCCCCCAATGGCGGCAGCAACCCGGCCACGGGTGGTGGGGGTGGGGGCAGCGGTGGCTCGGCGGGTGCGAGCACGGGCGCCGCGGGGACCGCACCAGGAGGCGCGGGAGGCGCGGGCGGCGCGGGAGGC